>NZ_JAATOP010000001.1 GCF_011806565.1 Marivivens donghaensis | reverse complement strand
GCCCCCGGCCTGCCGAAAACCCGCTCCGGCAAGATCATGCGCCGCATCCTGCGCAAAATCGCCGAAAACGACACCGGAGCACTGGGGGATACCTCCACGCTGGCCGACCCGTCGGTCGTGGATGATCTTATTGCGAACTCGGTTCATAACCAGAAATAATCTTGCGGGCCCGACTTGACAGTCGGGCCCTTTTCCCGTCCGCGATCACAAAAGCGGTACACGGTCCTTTGCAGCCCCTTTTCATTGGCGTATAAGCCTGATCCAATTGCTGCCCTTAGGGCATCTAGGATTTATGGCTAAAGCCGAGGAAAAAATGAGCAACCAAACCAACCACGACAGCGACGTCAGCTTTATTCAGGCACTGGCGGAACTGCTGCGCTCCAACGATCTGACCGAACTCGAGGTCAAGCGTGAATACGGCGAGAACGACCGTCTGAACGTCCGTGTGAGCCGTCAGACCCAGGTTGTTGCCAATGTCACCGCTGCCGCTCCGGCTCCGGCTGCTGCCCCCGCACCGGCTGCTGCCGCTGCACCCGCCGCTCCGGCTGCGTCGAATGACGATCCGTCGAGCCACCCGGGCTGCGTTACCTCACCGATGGTCGGCACCGCTTATCTGGCCGCCGAGCCGGGCGCTGCTGCGTTCGTCACCGTTGGCGCTCAGGTCAAAGAGGGCGACACGCTCTGCATCGTTGAAGCGATGAAGACCATGAACCAGATCCCGTCGCCGAAATCCGGCACCGTGAAGCGTATCCTGGTCGAAGACGGCTCGCCCGTCGAATTCGGCGCTCCGCTCGTCATCATCGAATAAGGGCCTGCCCATGTTCGACAAAATCCTCATCGCGAACCGCGGCGAAATCGCCCTTCGCGTCGTCCGTGCCTGCCGCGAGATGGGCATCAAATCGGTTGCGGTCCACTCCACCGCTGACGCCGACGCGATGCATGTCCGTATGGCAGACGAAGCCATCTGCATCGGCCCTGCCCCCTCGGGTCAGTCCTACCTGAACTTCCCCGCCATTATTTCGGCGTGCGAAATCTCGGGCGCGCAGGCGATCCATCCGTGTTACGGCTTCCTTTCCGAAAACGCCAACTTCGTTCAGGTGGTCGAAGATCACGGCCTGACCTTCATCGGTCCGTCGGCTGCCCACATCCGCATGATGGGCGACAAGATCACCGCGAAAGAAACCGCGAAGAACCTCGGCATTCCGTGCGTTCCGGGTTCTGACGGCGGCGTTCCCGACATCGAAAGCGCCCGAAAGGCCGCTGCCGATATGGGCTATCCGGTCATCATCAAAGCGACCGCCGGTGGCGGTGGCCGCGGTATGAAGGTTGCCAAGGACGAGAAGGAACTCGAAACCGCGTTCCGTACCGCCCGTTCGGAAGCCAAAGCCGCATTCGGTAACGACGAAGTCTACATGGAGAAGTACCTCCAGAAGCCGCGTCACATCGAAATTCAGGTCTTCGGCGACGGTCAGGGCAACGGCGTTCACCTCGGTGAGCGTGACTGTTCGCTCCAGCGTCGCCACCAGAAGGTGCTGGAAGAGGCCCCCGGCCCCTGCATCACCGAAGAAGAGCGTGCACGCATCGGCAAAATCTGCGCTGACGCGATTGCAGAGATGAAGTACTCCGGCGCGGGTACCATCGAATTCCTCTACGAGGATGGCGAGTTCTATTTCATCGAGATGAACACCCGCCTTCAGGTGGAACACCCCGTGACCGAAGCGATCTTCGGTGTGGACCTCGTGCGCGAACAGATCAACGTTGCCGCCGGTAACACCCTGTCGTTCACGCAGGACGATCTGCACATTCGCGGCCACGCGATCGAAGTCCGCATCAACGCCGAGCGTCTGCCGAACTTTGCCCCCTGCCCCGGCAAGATCACGCAGTACCACGCGCCCGGCGGACTTGGTGTACGAATGGATTCGGCGCTCTATCAGGGCTATTCGATCCCGCCGTACTACGACAGCCTCATCGGCAAGCTCATCGTTCACGGTGCCGACCGTCAGGAAGCGCTGTCGCGTCTCTACCGTGCGCTCGGCGAACTGATCGTTGATGGCATCGAAACCACCACACCGCTGTTCGACGCACTGCTCGCCGAACCGGATATCCAAGCCGGTAACTACAACATCCACTGGCTGGAAAAGTGGCTGGAAAAGAACCTCGGCTAAAAGACATGCCCCTGCCATCGGCGGGGGCATTCTTCCAATGGCAGAACAATTGGCTTGAACCTACGCTTTTGGCGCAAAAAGATGCTTCAGGCCGCAGGTAACGCCATACACACGCGGATGTGTTGATACTTAAGGGCACTGGCGTTTTTTTCAGATCGCCTCAAACTTGTATCATCAGACATTGCTAGTCATTTACATCTGATGCGTGACCAGACCCCACCACTGACTCCGGAACTGCTGCTCCATGCCTATGCGAGCGGTGTTTTTCCCATGTCCGAATCCAAGGACGATCCGGAAGTTTTCTGGGTCGACCCGAAACGTCGTGGAATCATACCGCTGGACAGCTTCCACATATCGCGCTCACTCGCCCGCTCCATGCGCCGTTACGGCTATCACGTGACGTTCGACACGGCTTTCTACGAGGTCGTGCAGGGCTGCGCCGACCGTGACGAGACTTGGATCAGCGAGACGATCTTTCGCCTCTACGGCCAGCTCCACGAGGCTGGAGTGGCGCACTCGGTCGAGGTTTGGGAAGGCGACGCGCTTGTCGGCGGCTGCTACGGCGTTGCGCTCGGTGGCGCGTTCTTTGGCGAGAGCATGTTCTCGCGCCGCACCGATACGTCAAAGATGGCACTGGCGTGGATGGTGGACCGCCTGAACCAAGGCGGCTTCACGCTGTTCGACACGCAGTTCCTGACACCCCACCTCGCCACGCTGGGCGCAATCGAGGTGTCACGCGCGCACTATCGCGGGCTCCTTGCGGTAGCCCTCGAAATAGATGGGGATTTTGACAGAGCGGAAACGGTCCCGAGCGCTCAGGAATTATTGCAGCGCAACATCCAGACATCGTAACGCGGGTGGTCCATCGCGTTGAGCGCAGGGGCTGACGCTATCATCCAGCCTTGGAACGCGGGCTTCTGGTCGTCGCGATACAGTACCGTGAGGTAGCCAAATGCGTTGCCCGACGGGTTATCGATCGGATAGCGGCAATCGCCCATCGTCACGCCAAGCAGCCCCACGCGGCCTTCCTGTCCAACCTGCAATTCGAGGTCGGTCACAACGCCGGTGATCTTGTCCAGCACGCGGACGGAGCCGCCGCCCGCTTCTGCGACATGCTCGGCCGCGGCCATGGTTCCGGCCACGCAGGCCAGTGCGATTGCGATACGACGCAGCATTAGTTGCTCGAGCTCCCACCATCACCAGCCACGTATTGAAGCAGCAGGTTCATCAAACTGACCGAACCTTGGGTATCCAAGATTTCCTGGCCCGGTTCGTAGTTATCGTAGGACGCACCCGGCAGGATTTCCACGTAGTTGCCGCCAAGTAAACCTTCGGACGCAACGACCGCAGTGCTGTCGTTCGGGACCGGAATGCCATCCTGAACCATCAGGGTGGCGGTGGCGCGGAACATCTCGGTATCGAGAGCGAGGTCGGAAACGGAGCCGATCTTGACGCCGACCATACGCACGTCAGTGCCGACGGTAACGCCTTCGACCGAGCGAAAGCTCGCGGTCAGCGGGTAGCTGGACGCCCCGCCCATGCCCGCAAATTGCGAGGCGTAAAACAAAAATCCGACGGCCGCCGCAATAACGACGCCGCCGACAACAGCTTCACCAGTGTGATTGCTCATAGCAGAATGCAGCCCTTACTCGGGCTGCCATGCCTCGTAGTCCGAGCGCTCGGCGGGCTGGACACGGCGGATCGAACCGACCGGAGCGTAAGCATTCGGCGTACCGGTCAGGTTTTCCTGGTGCGGTTTTTCCCATGCCTTGTGGGCCAGCGGGTCGAGTGACGGCGGCTTGTCCCAAGTGCGGTGCAGCCAGCCATGCCATTCCGGCGCGATGCGGCTACCTTCGACTTCGCCATTGTAGATGACCCAACGACGGGAATCATCCTTGTTGCGATAGAAGATATTGCCCTGCTCGTCCTCACCGACTTTGACGCCGTGGCGCCAAGTAAACAGCTGGGTGCCAATAGTTTGGCTGTCCCACCAAGTGAGTGCGCGAAGAACTGTTCTCAGAACGCCCATGATCGGCTCCCTTAAATCGTCTTTGGCGTTATGGCGGAAAGACCGGCAAACGTCCAGTGCCGCACGCCGGTCCACGCCGCTTTTAGCCAGCCAGTGCAGTCACTTCGATCTCGATGCGGAACTTCGGATCGATAAGGTTCGCCTCGATCATCGTCGCAGCCGGCGGGTTGGCACCGAAAGCTTCACGCAGAACCGGCCAGCAGGGCTCGAATTCTGCGGCGTCCGGCAGGTAGTAGGTCACGCGGACGGTCTTCGACAGGTCGCTGCCCGCCTCGGTCAGAGCGTTGGAGATCGTGGTGAGGGCAGCCTTGCACTGCTCAACAACGTCGTCGCCCTGCCCTACGGTACCCGCAACATGGACGAAACCGCCCGCAACGACGGCACGGCAGTAGCCGATCTTTTCTTCGAACGGGCTGCCGGTGAAAACGCGCTTCATGGTCATGGAAAATCCTCCGAAAGTCGATTTGCCGTTACGACCAAAGGCAGGACCGCGCAAGAGACTTCGGAGGCGGAAATGAAAAAGGCCTCCCGAAGGAGGCCTGTCTCTTAGCCAGCAGTTGCGGGCTCTTTTTCTTTCTTGCCGTCGGAGAAGATCATCAGCGGCTTGGCACCGGGGCCAACAGCCTCTTCGTTGACGACGACTTCTTCGACATTCTCCATGCCCGGCAGTTCGAACATGGTTTCCAGCAGGATGTCTTCGAGGATCGAACGCAGACCACGTGCACCGGTCTTACGCTCGATGGCCTTCTTGGCGATGGCGAGCAGCGCATCTTCGGTGAAGGTCAGCTGGACGTTTTCGATGTCGAAAAGCTTCTGGTACTGCTTGACCAGCGCGTTCTTGGGCTGGGTCAGAATGATCACGAGCGCATCCGCGTCGAGGTCGGTCAGGGTCGCGAGGACCGGCAGACGACCGACGAATTCGGGGATGAGGCCGAACTTCAGCAGATCTTCGGGTTCGAGTTCTTTGAAGATCTCACCAATGCCGCGCGAGTCGTCCTCGCGGACGTCAGCGCCAAAGCCCATCGCGGTGCCCTTGTTGCGCTGCGCGATAATCCGGTCGAGGCCCGCGAACGCGCCACCACAAATGAACAGGATGTTCGTGGTGTCGACCTGCAGGAATTCCTGCTGCGGGTGCTTGCGGCCACCTTGCGGCGGAACCGAAGCAACGGTGCCTTCCATGATCTTCAGCAGAGCCTGCTGTACGCCTTCGCCCGAAACGTCACGGGTGATCGACGGGTTGTCCGACTTACGGGTGATCTTGTCGACTTCATCGATGTAGACGATGCCGCGCTGAGCACGCTCGACGTTGTATTCCGAAGCCTGCAACAGCTTGAGGATGATGTTCTCGACGTCTTCGCCCACGTAACCGGCTTCGGTCAGCGTGGTTGCGTCAGCCATCGTGAACGGCACGTCGAGGATACGGGCGAGCGTCTGGGCAAGCAGGGTCTTACCGCAACCGGTCGGGCCGATCAGCAGGATGTTCGACTTCGCCAGTTCGATCTCGCCTTTGCCGGTGTGATGCAGGCGTTTGTAGTGATTGTGGACCGCAACCGAGAGAACGCGCTTCGCATGTTCCTGACCGATCACGTAGTCATCCAGCACGTTGCAGATATCACGCGGGGTCGGAACGCCTTCGCTGGCCTTCAGGCCCGCCGACTTCGTTTCCTCGCGGATGATGTCCATGCACAGTTCTACGCATTCATCGCATATGAATACGGTCGGTCCTGCGATCAGCTTGCGGACCTCGTGCTGGCTCTTGCCGCAGAAGCTGCAATAAAGGGTGTTTTTGCTGTCGCCGCCGGTGTTATTCGCCATACTGGTCCCCTGGACGGATGTCCTTAGTAGTGTGCTTGGTGCTGCCCTCACACTAACAGTAGGGCAGCAACCAGTCCTTCACAACGCATAAAACGTCAGTTTCACGCGAGCGTTTACTCCGCCGCGTCAGGGCGGTTTTCGAGAATCTCGTCGATGTGACCCCAGTCCTTTGCCTCTTGCGGCGACATGAAGTTATCGCGTTCCAGAGCGCGCTCGACCTCTTCGTAGGTCTGACCGCAGTGGTGGACATAGAGCTTGTAAAGCTGCTCGCGAACCTTCTGGGTTTCGCGCGCATGGATCATGATATCGGTTGCCTGACCCTGATAACCACCCGACGGCTGGTGAACCATGATACGGGCGTTCGGCAGGGCAAAGCGCATACCTTTTTCGCCAGCCATCGACAGAACCGAGCCCATCGACGCAGCCTGACCGACAACGAGAGTCGAAACCTTCGGACGGATATACTGCATAGTGTCGTAGATCGACAGACCGGCAGTCACAACGCCGCCCGGGCTGTTGATGTACATGCTGATTTCCTTCTTCGGGTTTTCCGATTCAAGGAACAGCAGCTGGGCAACGATCAGCTGGGCCATACCGTCATGGACGGGGCCGTTGACGAAAATGATGCGCTCTTTCAGGAGGCGCGAGAAGATGTCGTACGCGCGTTCGCCACGAGCGGTCTGTTCGACCACCATAGGAACGAGGTTGTTATAAATCTCGACCGGATCTTGCATGTTATTCTAGTGCCTCGTCTTGGGACGCGTACGTCGTAATCACAAATGTCTAAGCAAATGTTAGTTGCAGGTTGGCGGACCTTCAAGGCGCGCCCAGCAGACTCGTGACAACTTTACGAAAAAACCGATGCACCTGCGCTGTTCGAAGTTGCCGCGCCAAAGCAAAACAGGGCCTCTCGGCCCTGCTGCAACTTTCGTCGATGACGTGATCGTCAGCGTTCGTGTAGTGCCTCTGATCCGCGATAGAGCGGCTTGGTCAGATATTGCAGGATCGTTTTCTGGCCCGTCTGCAACTCTACCGTAGCCTGCAAGCCCGGACGGATCTCGATCCCGCGCTGGCGGTCGGTCATCGCATCGCGGTCGACGCTGAGTGTCACGCGGTAGTGCGGATCGCCGTCAACGACACGGTCATCTTTGAACGTATCGGCGGACACATACACCACTTCGCCCTTCAGGCTGCCAAAGATCGTGTAATCGTAAGCGGATAGCTTGATCGTCGCCTGCTGCCCTGCCCGCACGTTTGCGATGTCGCGGGGCGGAACGCGGGCTTCAATCATCAGTTCATCATCAAGCGGGATGATCTGGAAAATCTCCTCTCCCGGTCTGATGACGCCGCCGATGGTCGTAACCCCAAGGTTGTTCACAACGCCAAGCATCGGCGCGGTGATCACGGTGCGGTCCAATTGGTCCTGCACGAGCTTGAGGTCCTGCGACAGGGTCGCGATCTGCTGTAGCACCTCTGAGTATTCGTTGGCGCGCGCCAGTTCCGCGCCCGTTACGATGTCATTGTATTTGATCTCGGCGTCGGACTGCTGCTTGCGCGAGCGTGTGACCTCGAACAGGGCGACAATATCGCGGGTGAACATCTCCTCCATCGATTCCAACTCGCGATTGGTTTCGCGAAGGACGTTTGCGGCGCTGTCCACCTTGCTCTGGTAGTCGGCCTGACGCGCAGCGAGCAGCGCCTGTTCGGACGACACCATGTCGGGGTTCTGCTGCGCCAGTTCGGCGGGAACGTCGAACGTCGAAAGGCCCGCTATTTCTGCCTCAAGGCGCAGACGGCGGATTTCGGCGGCGACCACCTGATCGGTGAGGTCTTCGACGCGGGTCTGGAACTGGGTGCCGCGCAGGCGGGCAAGCACTTGGCCGGGTTGGACAGTGTCGCCTTCGCTCACCAGAAGCTCAGCAAGGATGCCGCCTTCGAGGTTCTGAACGATCTGCGGACGCGCACCCGAAACAACGGCTCCGTCGGTACGCACGATCTCGTCCACCCAAGCGAAGCGCGCCCAGACGATGAAAACCAGAACAGTCAGGCCGACGAGCCAGATGATGGCGCTTGAGGAGCGGACGCCCCTGTCGAATTCTGCGTCGATCGTGGTCATTGGGCCTGTCCTCCCTTGGCCTTGCTCAGATGCGCGAGAACCTCGTCACGATTACCGTCCACCGCGAGCTGACCTTTTTGCAGGACAACGGTGCGGTGGGCGAGTTGGAGGATCGGCATACGGTGCGTCGCGATGACGGCGGTCCGGTCTTCGAGCCACGTATCAAGGCGCGCCACCAGCGTGCGTTCGAGCGTCTGGTCCATCGCGGCAGTCGGTTCATCAAGCAGAACGATCTGCGGGTCTTGCAGCCAGATGCGCGCCCAGCCGATGGACTGGCGCTGACCGACCGAAAGCCCCTGCCCGCCATCGGCGATGACCATGTCGAGGCCCTTGGGGTGGCTGCGGACGAACTCGCCCAGACCCGAGAAATCGAGTGCTTCAAGCAAGCGATCCTCGTCGCGTTCCAGCATGGTCATGTTCAGGTTATCGCGGAGCGTACCTGCGAACAGGCGCACGTCCTGCCCCAGATAGCCGATGTTGCGGCGCAGGTCGCGCGGCATCACTTGGGACATATCCACGCCGTCGATCATCACGCGACCGCCGGTCGGCGCAAGAAGGCCGGACAGCAGTTTGAGCAGCGTCGATTTCCCGGAGCCATTCGCGCCGAGGATCGCAACCCTCTGGCCTGCGGGGATCTTGAAGCCGGTCATTCGGACCGCGTTTAGCCCCTCGTCGTCGTACTGATAAACGAGGTCATGCAGTTCGAACTCGCCTTTGAGCGTTTCGCGGCGCAGATAGCTGCGGGTCTCTTCGGTGTCCTGCTGCGCACCGGCAACCGCATCCAGCGCGTCGAGCGCGCTTTTGACGTTCGCCCAACGGGACAACGTGCCGGCAAGCTGCGTGAGGGGACCGAGCGTCCGGCCCGTCAGGATGCCAACCGCGATGATGGTGCCGACGGTATATTCGCCAGCAAAAACAAGGAACGCGCCAAAGACGACGGCGGAGACATAGGTCGCCTGCTGGACCCCTTGGCTCCAGAACGTGAGGGCGGCACCGAGTTTGCGCTGTTCGCTACTGGCGAGCGAGCTGAGCGCCGACAGTTCGGCCCATTGGCGGCGAAAACGATCCTCGCCGCGGGTCGCCTTGATGCTGTCGGTGTCGTAGACGATTTCTTGGAGCAGACGGCTGGAGCGGATGCTCGCACCTTGGGTCTGGCGGGTCAGTTCGACCATTTTGCGCTGCATCAGCAGGCTCGGCAGGATCATCAGAACGCCGCCTGCAACCAGCACCCAGACCACATTGCCACCAATTGAGGCGACGAGCGCGAGGAAGAGAAAAATGAACGGCAGATCCGTCAGCGAGCCGATGGTCGATGCGGTGAAAAACTCACGGATCGCGCTGAAATCGCGCACGGCAGAGAAGGTCTGCGCGGGGCTCATCCCGATACCCGCCTTCATGCCAAGCACTTTGTCGGCCAGCAGGCGCATCACCTTCAGTTCGATCTGGCGACCGGCGCTATCCACAAGGCGCGCGCGGGCGATGCGCAGGAACGCTTCGAGCAGAATGGCAAAACTGGCGCCCATCGCGAGCACCCACAGGGTCGCGGTGGACTGGTTCGGAATAACGCGGTCGTAGACCTGAAGGCTGAAGAGCGCCACGGTCACGGCGAGAAGGTTCGCGACGAACGAGCCGAGCGCGACCTCGAAAATATTGCGGCGGAAGCGGGCCAACTGCCCCCAGAACCAATGCGGCTTCTCGCCCTTTTCCGCGTGGCGGCGGGCCAGTTCGGTGACGGCCACGTCAGAACGGATGATCGCGCCCGCATAAACCGACATGAATTCATCGACCGAGACTTCGGCGCGGTTGCCTTTGCAGGTGACGTCATAAACGAACAGCGTGTTGTCCTGCTGTTCGAGCACCAGAACCACCTGCCCCGATGTCATCTCGGCCAGCGCGGGCCATGCTTCGGGGGTGAGTTTCCTGACCTTGCGGACCGATGTGACCAGCCCCGCGTCGGTCAGCGCGCCTGCGATGGCCTCGGCGCTAATCGTTTCCTGCCCTGCGGCGCCGATGCTTTCCAGCAGATCGGCGCGGATCAGGATAACGCCCAACACGCCGGCGTAAACGGACGCGATGTCGGCGCGGGCGCGGGCTTTGGCGCTGAAACGCTCGTCGTAGTCTTTGTGGTGCGGCTCTTCCTGAACTTCTGGTTCGGGCGCGATCTCGGGGGCAACGTCCGGCTCGGGAACGGCGGCTTTGAGTTTCTTGCCACCCTTCTTTTTGCTGTGCACGTTGAAGGCGATAACCGGTCCACTCATATACTCTCTCCATCAACGAGCGTGCCCAGAAGGGCCGCGATCTGGATTTCGACACGAGCGATTTCGTAGACCACTTCAACAGACTGGCGTTCGGTACGGACCTTGGCTTCAAAGACGTTCACGACATCCATGACCGTCCGCATTCCTGCGTGACGCTGCTCGGCAAAAGTCTCGTAGTTCCGTGCGGTCTGGACTGCCAGTTGCGCAGCTTGCGTCTGGCGGTTCTGGAGCGTGACAAGCTGGACGCGAAGTCCTGCGATGCGGCGCGCCAGTTCCTCGTTGATCCGCTGGGCACGGGCGGTCGCGGCCATTTCTTCGGCCTCGATTGCCTGTATCGCAGCGGAAGAGCCGAGGCCCAATCCGTTCGGAATGAGGACGTTCAAGCCGCCCTCGGTGTCACCATCAGAGGAAACTCCGCCGCTGGCGCTCAGTCCCGGCAGGTATCCGGCACGTTCGTAACGCGCGGAGGCCACCGCCTGATTGCCTTCAGCTTCGGCACGCATGACCGGCAGCGGCACGGCATTGGCCGCCGGAGGAGAAAGAGCGGTCAGCCCGTGGATCCCGTCCACCGGCGTATCCGTCATGGCGTTGAGCTGCGCAAGTGCGGCAGCGGCGGCCTCCCTGTCGGCGGTCAGCTCGGCCCGCATTTCCTGTAACTTGTTGTCAACAAGCTGGAAATCGGCCGGGTTGGACGCGCCTCCCCTCAATCTTTCAGACATGACGTAGACGAAGTATTCCATCCGCTCCATCGCGCGGGCGCTGACCTCCGCTCTGGCACGTTTGGCCTCGGCGGTGAGGTAGAGGTCGAGCGCGTCGGCGACACGTTCGTTGGTATCTTCGGCTAACGTCACAGCGGCTACTTCGACTTCCGCTTGCGCGTAGTCGCGTTCGGCACGCTTGCGGCCATTGTCGAACAGAACCTGCTCGACAACCATTCCGGCGACGAGGTCGCCCAGAGACGAAAGAGACACTTGCGGACCAACCGACGGGAGCCAGTTTTTGGACTTGGCTTCCGCCCGCAATTGCGCCGCGCGCAGCTCGGCTTCAGCCGCGCGGGAGTTGGAGGCGAGCACTGCCGACGCAATGTCGGCCAGCGGCCCTTCGGGCAATACGGACCTGCGGTTCAGCAAATCCGTAATAATGCGCGATTGGGAGCCGTCGATCATCTCCGGAGACAAGGCCGCCGTCTGGGACGGCTGTCCCTCTGGCACTCCCGACTGCCCACCGAACCAGCTACAGCCCGATAGGCTGATGGCACAGGTGACGCAGACCAGAAGTGTGGCTGCTGTCTTGAATCCGGTCACATGCTCCTCCGAGTACGAAATCGCAGAGGTTGCGGGCCGACAGAACGCCGGCCCGAGACCCTATCAGATGACGACGTTAATATCGTCCTGGATAAGCAGCGTACTGCTGTCGCCCAACTCGTACTCAGTGAAACTCTTCTGGTCTACGACCGCAGTTTGACCAGTGGCCACTGCGCCCGAGATACTCAAGGTATCATCGGTATCACCAAAGATGGTAAGCGTATTGTCCTCGCCGGTGAGGCGAACGACATCCGTGCCCGTCATGGTGAGCGTCGCGTTGTCAGCGAACTGGAGGTCGATCGAGGTCAGATCGAATTGCTCCAGTCCCGGATTGTCCAGATCGATCGTATTGTTGCCGTTGACCGATTTGACGAACAGACCCGCACCGACGTTGCCCGCCGCGTCTTCGGCTTGCAGCACGAGCTGCGCGCCATCCGCAATCGGCGTGGTCGGGATCAGGTCGATCTCGTCATAGCGGGCGTCGTACTCGTCCTCGATCTCCAGTTTGGTGACCGTGCCGGTGTCGTCCAGCTCGTAGATCTGGAGCGTATCGGGCTGGTTCAGAACACCGACCGAACGCAGGTAGTTACGGTCCTGATCAGCCGAGTTCACAATCGGCGTATCCGGCGCGATTGTGTCCACGGTGATGTCTTCGGAGACAGTGCCGACGTTGCCGTTCTTGTCAGTCGCGACCACCGTGACTTCGGTGTCGTATTCGCCGGTGCGCACTTCGTCCGCATCGTATTCGACAGTCCAGGTGGTGCCGTCAACAACCGCATCCTTGGTGATGCCGTCGAAGGTCACTTGAACGGTGGAGCCTTCTTCGACTTCGCCGGAGATGACGATGCCGTCGGCACGCTCTTCGGCGTTGATGATGTTGTCGCCTTCGACCGGATCAATCGCCAGTGGATCGACGATGGTGTCGATTTCGATGGTTTCCTTCAGCTGCGCGGTGTTGCCCGCAGGGTCGGTCGCGTCAACGGTCAGATCGGCGGTGATGCCCTGCCCCGTCGGCAGCGTGCCAGCAGGGAAAGTCACAGACCACGTTCCGTCTGTCGACGTGGTGGTCAGCGTTTCGCCGCCAAGCGTGACGTTGACGGTCGAGCCTACGTCCACAAGGCCGGTCACAACGATTGCGCCGCTCTGCTCGTCCGCATTGACGATGCCGTCGCCGCCGACCGGACCGTTGTCGTGGGTCAGCTCGATGACGGTGTCATAGTCGAGGTCGGTCGAGGTCGAAGCGGTGTTGCCCGCTGCGTCTTCGGCGGTCGCGTTGACTTTGACGTTGCCTTCACCGTCGGGCAGTTCGCTGGTGGTGTAAGATACCGACCAGTTGCCATCCGCATCGGCGGTGGTGGTCTTGGTCACGTTGGTCTGGCCATCCGCGGTCGACGACAGGGTCATTGCGTTAGACGAGGTCGGGTTCAGAATGACGGTCACGGTCGCGCCTGCTTCGGCAGTACCGGTCACGACAGCGCCGCCCGATGCTTCGGCTGCGTTCAAAACGTCGTCTGCGCCTGCTTCGATGGCGTCGATGGTGATGAAGGTGCTGCTGTCTACGACGAACGAGCCGGTGATGACTTCAACGTTGTCGAAAGAGTCGACAGCGGTCACGGTGACGGACTCGGTGTAGTTGCCGTAGTTCACAACGCCATCCGGCAGGTCCAGCGACCAAGTGGTGCCGGTGACGGTCGCATCATACTCGGTGCCGTCGATGTTCACGGTCACGGTCGAGTTCGCTTCGACTTTACCAGTAAGCGTGATGCCCGCTCCGACTTCGGCTTCGTTGACGAAGTCGTCGCCGGTCACTGCATCGAGGGTGACGGTCAGTTCGGTATCGACAATGACTTTACCGGAGTCGGCATCGGTAAGAACGTCGCCGTTATCGTTGGTCACTTCGATAATGGCCGAAATGGTTTCGGTGTATGTGCCTTCGGGAATGTCGCCGCCGTCATAGGTGACAGACCAGTCGCCGTTCGCATCGACAGTGGCGGTCTTTTCGACGCCATCAATGTTTACGGTGACGGTACCGCCGACAGTACCAGTGCCGAAAACTTCGAAGCCGTCGGGGTAGGACTCTTCGTTGATAACGATGTAGGGCTCGGATTTGATGCTGGCGTCGAGCTGAACATCGACACCCTCATCGCCGTCACCATCGCCTCCGCCGCCACCGCCGCCGTTCAGCAGACCGGCGCCGAGAAGCGCGAGACCGAGGCCCAGAGCCGGACCGGCTGCACCGCCGAGGCCGCCGAGGAGCGGCGCGTCGAGCATGTCGACGACGTCAGCGTCATAGGGGGCGATAACTTGCGGCGAACCGACGAAGAACAGATCGCTGTCGGGGTTGGTTTTCCCGAACGGATCGCTCTCGACATAGGTCGCCCAGATGTAGCCGTCGGAGCCCTCTGCAAAGACGACATCCTGCAGAATACTGCCGGAAGAAATATAGAGATCGGCGCGTTCGACACCTGCGGGGGTAAAGTATCCCTCAATCGCGATGACGCGGCCGTCGATCAGCTCGATATTCAGCGTCTGGCCGTCGCGCGTGTACTTGCTGATCTGCGCCGAAGCCAGATTCAGCGACACGTCCTCGCCAGCCGCGACAGAAATGACCGATGCCATGCCGTCTCCGGACACGACTCCACTGCGGATGCCCGAACCATTTCGGACAACGTAATTAACACCTGACATTGTACTACTCCACCTCACAAAATTCCGGCGTTAAGCCTGTTGCCGGATTGATTTTTTTCTTTGTGGATAAGTGAAATGTATCCTTTTGGCTAGTGATTATGTCCCCGAGGTGGCTTTTTTGCGGCGCCCGATTTTCGAGACTTCGAGTTCTTCGATTCCGGATCTGAGCCACGCAATATTGAGCGCAGCCCCAAGAAGTATCAAAAACGACGATATATAGAGCCACATAAGCATCGCGACCACAGCACCTAGTGATCCATAGACCTCATTGTAGCGCCCGAAGTTCGCGAGGTAGAAAGAGAAGCCCCAAGAGGCCAGAAGCCAAAATACAACAGTCAGAACAGCCCCTGGAGTGAGCCAACCCACGCGAAAACGGCGTGTTGTGTTCGGACCGAATCGGTAGAGAATGCTGAGTGCCGCCAAAAGTACGAATAAAGCAACCCCCCATCTTATCAGAGCGATAGTAAAACCCCATTGTCTCGCGTAGGGGATGAAATTCAGGACAATCGGCACCACCACGACCAGCGCCAAGGCGATTAGCGCAACCGCAAGTAGGGAAACCGTCAGCATGATGGATGCCAGAATGGCCCAGAGACCAGTGCGCGGCGGCACGCCTTGTATCGCGTTCAGCCCGCGGATGAGTGAGGCGACCCCTGCCCTCGCCGACCATGTGGCCAGCCCGACAGACACCACTGTGGTCCAGCCCAGCGCGGTATCTTCCGCAGCGAGCAGCGAGTTAATCTGTTTCTGGAAGATGTCGAAGACATCCGACGGGATTACGCCGTGCAACAGCTGGAGCTGATCGTTGATGACCGACGGGTCAGCAATCAGGCCGAAGATCGCGATGGACGCAGCCACGGCGGGAAATATCGAAAACATCCCGTAAAACGCGATGCCAGCGGCGACCATATCAAGGCCACTTTCGATGTAGATTTCGACCAACTCCTTGGCCAGTTTCTTGAGATGCATTCTCATACCTGTCGCTTCCAGCCTTCAAACTGGCTCGACTCCGTCAGGTATCAAGCGATCAGCCTTGTGCAAACCCCGCATGGGTATTCAGCAGGAATTGCGAGAACATCGGAGCGGACGCTGCGCCCAGCGCGCGGGCGTTACGCCCGATTGTTCCACCTTCGAGCTTCGGAATGATGAGGCCGCGATGATCGAGGCTCGACATGATGCTGCGCGTCCGTTCGACCATCCGTTTGCGGACGGCCTCAGGAAACGCACCGTCCAGAAGGATGGTGTCGAAATCGACCACGGCGCAGACGGTCAGACAGGCCTGCGCCAACTGGGCGGACGTGCGTTCGATCCAATCATCAAGGACGTCGGAAAAGTCGCTCCATTCCTGAGGCTGCACCCAAAGCCGACTAGGATCGACACCCGCACGGGCAAGATCGGCTTCTAATAGATAGAGCGACGCCGCATCGACCAACTGGCAAGCAGTACCATCCGCGCGCCGGGCGGGGAGCGAGCCGAACGAGCCCGCGTTGCCGAGCGCGCCGTCGAAGACAGTGTCATTCAGAACGATGCCGCCGCCGACGAACGAGCCGATATAGAAGTAGCCGAAGCTGCCAAGCTCCCTGCCCCGCCCATAGATATGCTCCGCACGGCAGGCGGCGGTGGCGTCATTGTCTACGTAAACCGGCAGATGGGTGAACTGGGCGATTTCGTCTTCGAAGTTGAGCAACTTCCAGCGGGCAATCTCGCCTTCGGGCGCGCCGATGGATTCGTGCCAGCTCCAGATTTCATACGGCTTGGCGATCCCGATACCCGCGATGCGGCCGAATTCTTCCTTGGTCAATTCGCGCTTGATGGTCGCGATGCCGTCCTTGAGGAAATCGACAATCGCTTCGGGCATCGGGTAGCGGTAGGCCGCATGGAGCTGGATACGCGGCTGACCCATAAGATCCGCTAATACCAGATCAGCGGTACGGCGGCCGATCTTGAGGCCGATGGCAAACGCGCCGTCGGGGTTCACACTCATGGGCACAGACGGTTTGCCGACCTTGCCGCGCACGGGATCGCCGCGCAGCAGTAGGCCGTCCTGTTCGAGCCGCCGCATGATCACAGAGACTGTCTGCGCAGACAAACCGGCAAGGCGTGCAACATCGCTGCCCGCCATCGCGCCTTGTCTGTGCAGCATGGAAAGAACCAGCCGTTCGTTATAGGCCCTTAGACCCGACTGGTTTGTCCCGCGCGGGTTGGCCGCTCTGCCGCCGCGCCATTCTGTAATTTGCTCTTCCATTGCCCGCTGCCACGTTCATCCGGTTCAGGGCCAGATGATACCTTTTCTTAATATCACGTTGGCATATAGAGCAGGCTCCATCGTCGCGACAACCGTGTGTGCTTCTTTCACGCGAGAATACAAATGATCGCCGTCGATGGCCTCCACCTGAATATCGGGTGTCATTTCCGCAAAAACGGCTTCGATCTCGTCGTGCACCTTGGCGCGCCGAGTCGGGTCGTTGTTTTCCGACGACCGGAATGCGGGCTGAACCACATGGTCCAGCGGCATGACCGTCAGGATCGCCCTTAGCGTGTCACAAAGGTTTGCACCATCCACGCGCACCAGCCTTTTTGCATGGGCCAGTGACGGGTAGTTACCATCCACGATTGCAATCTCGTCTCCGTGTCCCATCGCGCGCAGCGTGTACAACAGATCGGGCCCCAGTAAGGCCGGAATACCTATAAGCATAGCTTTTCCCTTGTCTCCTCCGCCCCCAGCCTCACTCTCACGGCGCTCCGATGTCAATAAATAAATCAGACTGATTTAAATATTGACGGCGCCCGACGAATCGTCCTTGATAAAGGTGTTCAAAGTGAAACTGCTGCGGATCAGGCTTGAGGAATGCCCCGCAGCATTGGGAGGAAAACATGAAAAAACTTCTTGCTGGGTCCGCACTGGCCCTCGTTGCTATGGCTGGCGCTGCTTCGGCTGATGACCACACCACCGCGTGCCTGATCACCAAGACCGATACCAACCCGTTCTTCGTGAAGATGCGCGAAGGTGCGACTGCCAAGGCTGAAGAGCTCGGCATCAACCTGCTGACCTTCGCTGGTAAGGTCGACGGCGACCACGAAACCCAGGTTGCTGCTATCGAAACCTGCATCGCCGAAGGCGCATCGGGTATCCTGCTGACCGCTTCGGACACCAGCGCAATCGTGAACTCGGTCGAAATGGCTCGTGAAAACGGCCTGCTCGTCATCGCTCTCGACACCCCGCTGAGCCCGATCGACGCTGCTGACGCAACCTTCGCAACCGACAACTTCCTTGCTGGCGAACTGATCGGTCAGTGGGCTGCCGGTGCACTGGGTGACGACGCAGCCAACGCCAAGATCGCAATGCTCGACCTCGCCGTTTCGCAGCCGACCGTTGGCGTTCTGCGCGACCAAGGCTTCCTTCAGGGCTTCGGCATCGACCTCGGCGACCCGAACAAGTGGGGCGACGAAGAAGATGACCGTATCGTCGGCAACGAAGTCACCGCAGGTAACGAAGAAGGCGGCCGCAAGGCTATGGAAGCCCTTCTCGCTGTCGAGCCGATGATCAACGTTGTCTACACCATCAACGAACCGGCTGCTGCCGGCGCTTACGAAGCTCTGAAGTCGATCGGCCGTGAAAACGACGTCCTGATCGTTTCGGTCGACGGCGGCTGCCCGGGCATCCAGAACGTTGCTGACGGCGTGATCGGCGCGACCTCGCAGCAGTACCCGCTGCTGATGGCTTCGCTCGGCATCGAAGCGATTGCCCAGTACGCAGCTGACGGCACCCTGCCGCAGCCGACCGAAGGCAAGGACTTCTTCGACACCGGCGTGGCTCTGGTCACCGACAAGGCAGTTGACGGCGTCGACTCGATCTCGGTCGCCGAAGGCACCGACCTCTGCTGGGGCTAATAGCCAATTTAACAAATCTTCGAGGGGCGGGCTTCGGCCTGCCCCTTTTCTCTAGAAGAAACGCATAACGTTTCTTGGGATATCTCTGGAGGGCACCGTGTCAGGAACGGAAAATTACGAAAGCGCGGCCAATAGGGCAGATGCCGTCGCTGCGTTCGAGGACAATCACAAATCTGCATTCCAGCGTTTCCAGCACCGGCTCCACGTGACGCCGTCGCTCGTTCCGCTGATCGTGCTTATCGCCTCGCTCATCATCTTTGCTGTTGCCATCGACGGGACCGCAATTCTTGGCGCTCTGGGAATTGGTGAAGGGGATCGCTTCCGCTTCTTCTCGCCGTTCTCGATGACACTCATTCTCCAGCAGATCCAGATCGTCGGCATCGTCGGCGCAGCGCAATCGCTGGTCATCCTGACCGCGGGCATCGACCTTTCGGTCGGCGCAATCATGGTGCTGTCCTCGGTCGTCATGGGCCAGTTTGCGTTCCGCTACGGCCTGCCGCCCGAAATCGCAGTTGTCTGCGGCCTGCTCTGCGGTTCGATCTGCGGCTTCATCAACGGCTTCCTCGTCGCTGTCGTCAAACTGCCACCGTTCATTGTGACGCTCGGCATGTGGCAGATCGTTCTGGCAACCAACTTCCTGTACTCGGCTAACGAAACCATCCGCAGCCAGGAAATCGAAGCCAGCGCACCGCTGCTCCAGTTCTTCGGCAACAGTTTCCGCGTGGGAGGAGCGGTCTTCACGTACGGTGTGGTCTTCATGATCCTGCTCGTCATCATCCTCGCCTACGTGCTGCGCCAGACCGCTTACGGCCGCCACATCTATGCGGTGGGCGACGACATCGAAGCGGCAGAGCTTTCGGGCGTGAACACCCGCAACACCCTCATCTCGGTCTACATGCTGTCGGGCCTCATCTGTGCCTTCGCAGGCTGGGCGCTCATCGGCCGTATCGGTTCGGTTTCGCCGACCTCGGGCCAGCTGGCAAACATCGACTCCATCACCGCTGTGGTGATCGGCGGCATCTCCCTCTTCGGTGGACGCGGCTCGATCCTCGGCATGATCTTCGGCGCGATCATCGTGGGTGTGTTCACCCTCGGCCTGCGCCTGCTGGGTGCTGACGCCCAGTGGACTTACCTGCTCATCGGCGCGCTCATCATCGGCGCTGTGGCTGTGGACCAGTGGATCAGAAAGGCGACTGCATAATGGAACCGATCCTTCACGCAAAGAACCTCGTCAAGCGCTACGGCAAAGTGGTCGCGATGGACCACTGCGACTTCGAACTCTATCCGGGTGAGATCCTCGCGGTCATCGGCGACAACGGCGCAGGTAAATCGACGCTCATCAAAGCGCTGTCGGGCGCGGTGACGCCCGACGAGGGCGAGATCTACCTCGACGGTAAGCGCGTCCAGTTCGGCAGCCCGAACGAGGCCCGCGAAGCCGGCATCGAAACGGTGTACCAGCAGCTGGCAATGTCCCCTGCCCTGTCCATTGCGGACAACATGTTCATGGGCCGCGAACTGCGTAAGCCGGGCATCATGGGCAGCGTGTTCCGCCAGCTCGACCACAAGCGGATGGAAGACTTCGCCCGTCAGAAGCTGAACGATCTGGGCCTGATGACGATCCAGAACATCAATCAGGCGGTGGAGACCCTTTCGGGCGGTCAGCGTCAGGGCGTAGCCGTGGCCCGCGCGGCTGCATTCGGATCGCGCGTCATTATCCTCGACGAGCCGACCGCTGCGCTGGGTGTGAAGGAAAGCCGCCGCGTTCTGGAACTGATCCAGGACGTCAAATCGCGCGGCATTCCGATCATCCTGATCAGCCACAACATGCCGCACGTCTTTGAACTGGCGGACCGCATTCACGTTCACAGATTGGGTAAACGTTTGTGCGTAATTGATCCGAAAAACCATACCATGTCTGACGCAGTCGCGTATATGACTGGAGCCAAAGAGCCCGAAACGGAGCTCACACCGGCATAAGGAAAGAGCAATGCAGGACCTTACCAATCGATCCAATTTGGTCCTCGAAGCGATCGAAAAAGCCCGTGAAGGCAAGGAGCGTATCCTTGTTGCCCTCACGGGCGCCCCCGCCAGCGGCAAGTCCACCCTTTCGGAAGAACTTCTGCGGCGTCTGACCCTCAGCAAAATTCCGGCGGCAGTCGTCCCGATGGACGGCTTCCACCTCGACAACGCGATCCTCGACGAAATGGGGATGCGTCCGCGCAAAGGCGCGCCAGAGACGTTCGACGCCCAAGGCTTCATCGAGATGATCCGCCGTCTGCGTGCAGGCGGACAGGTGTTCCATCCCACCTTCGACCGCACACGCGACCTGTCCATCGCAGGATCGGGCTATGTGCCGGCGAATTGTCAGGTCGTGATCGTCGAGGGTAATTACCTCATGTTCGACGAGGCACCGTGGCGCGATCTGGCGGACCTGTGGGACCTCACCATCCGCTGGGACGTTCCCCTGCCTGAACTGCGCGCCCGCCTCTTGCAGCGTTGGCTTTCACTTAACCACTCGCGGGCGAATGCCCTGCGCCGTGCAGAGAGCAATGATGTGCCTAACGCAATCCGTGTGATTGAACGTGCTTTGCCGTGTGACATCACACTGGATGGTGTGAACGGCAACTAAATAGTCTATTCTTTAGGATAATATGTTGCCGTCACGGAAATCCACCATAGACTTGGGGCATGACGGCTGAACCATTTCTGTCGGGCGAGATTCTCGACGCGTTGAACTCCGGCCACTGTGCCGACAACTTCCAATATCTCGGCCCTCGGGGCCGAGGCCCGGACCGTTATGTTACCGCTATCGCTCCTGACACGGCATCGCTCGACGCACTCGTCGACGGCCAAGTCTATCCGTTGGAGCGACTGGGCGGCGGCGTATACGGCGGCAAGGTCCCTGGCGACGCGCGGTACAAACTGCGCGCCGACGATGGCTTCGGCAACCGCTGGGAATATGACGATGCCTATAGCTTCGGGCCGGTGTTGTCGGGCGAGGACGATTACTACTTTGGCGAGGGCAAACACCGCCGCCTGTGGAAGATCCTCGGCGCGCACACCATCGTCCACGAATATGTCGAAGGCACCCACTTCGCCGTGTGGGCCCCGAACGCCAAGCGCGTGTCGATCATTGGCGACTTCAACAACTGGGACAACCGCCGCCATGTGCTCCGCCGTCGTGGCAATTCCGGCGTGTGGGAGATTTTCATCCCCGCCGCGCACGACGGCCAGCGGTATAAATACGATATCATCGGCGCGGAAGGCGAACGCCATCTGAAGGCAGACCCCGTCGGCTTTGGCGCGCAGCACGCGCCCGAAACCGCGAGCATCATCCGTGACCTTGGCGGCTACGGCTGGCGCGACGCGGGCTGGATGGAAACCCGCGCCGAGGCGCAGAACCGCAACGCGCCGATTTCGATCTACGAGGTCCACCTCGGATCGTGGCGCCGCGTGGTCGACGACGGCAACCGCCCCCTGTCCTACAAGGAAGCCGCTGAGCAACTGGTCGGCTATGTCAAGGACCTGGGCTTTACCCATATCGAGTTCCTGCCGCTCTCCGAATATCCGTTCGAAGGCTCGTGGGGCTATCAGCCGGTGGGCATGTACGCTCCGACCATTCGTTTCGGCCCGCCGCATGAATTCCGCGATCTGGTCGACGCCGCGCACACTGCGGGCATTGGCATCATCATCGACTGGGTGCCTGCGCACTTCCCCACCGACCCCCATGGATTGGCGAAATTCGACGGCACGTCGCTCTACGAGCACGCCGATCCGAAGGAAGGCTTCCATCAAGACTGGAACACGCTGATCTACAACTACGGTCGGCGCGAGGTGTCCAACTACCTGATTTCGAACGCGCTTTACTGGCTCGAAGAATACCACATCGACGGCCTGCGCGTGGATGCGGTCGCGTCGATGCTATACCGCGACTATTCCCGCCGTGACGGTGAATGGATACCAAACAAGGACGGTGGCCGCGAAAATTACGAGGCCATCGACATGCTGCGCCACATGAACTCCGTCACCTATGGCGAGTTCGCGGGCATCATGACCGTGGCCGAGGAAAGCACGTCATTCCCCAAAGTCTCCGCCCCCGTCGACCACGGCGGTCTGGGCTTCGGCTTCAAGTGGAACATGGGCTGGATGAACGACACGCTGCGGTACATGGAGCTCGACCCCGTCCACCGCAAACACCATCACAGCCTGATGACGTTCGGTCTGCACTACGCCTATTCGGAGAACTTTGTGCTGCCGATCAGCCACGATGAAGTCGTCCACGGCAAAGGCTCGATGATCGAAAAGATGCCGGGCGACGAGTGGCAGAAATTCGCGAACCTGCGCGCCTATTACGGCTTCATGTGGACCCATCCGGGCAAGAAGCTCATGTTCATGGGCAACGAATTTGCGCAGTGGCGCGAGTGGAACCATGATCGCCAGCTCGACTGGGATCTTCTGGGTGATCACAAGCACGCGGGCATCCAGAACCTCGTACGTGACTTGAACAATCTCTATCAGGGCACGCCGGCGCTGCATGTGAACGACAGCTCGCCCGAGGGCTTCGACTGGGTCGATGGCGGCAACACCGAGCAATCGGTGTTCACCTATCTGCGTCGCGGCAATACCGATGACGCGGTCGCACTGGTCGCGCTGAACATGACACCCATCGAACGCGGAGACTACCGCATCGGTGTGCCGTCGGGCGGTTTCTGGCGCGAAGCCATGAACACCGACAGCGAGCGTTATGGCGGCGCGAACGTCGGGAACTTCGGCGGCGTCGAGGCCGAGGACATTTCCGCGCACGGCCACCAGCACTCTATTCGGGTCACGTTACCCGCATTGTCAGCGGTGATTTTTGTCGCCGGAAATAACGAATAAATTTGGGAGGAATAATTGGATAACCTGAATCAACGCCGCCTATCGCAGCGCTCGATGGCCTTCATTCTGGCCGGTGGCCGCGGTAGCCGCCTCCACGAACTTACCGATAGCCGCGTGAAGCCTGCAGTGTATTTCGGCGGCAAGACCCGCATCATCGACTTTGCCCTGTCGAACGCGATGAACTCCGGTATTCGAAAGGTGGCTCTAGCGACCCAGTACAAGGCGCACAGCCTGATCCGTCACGTCCAGCGCGGCTGGAACTTCTTCCGTGCGGAGCGCAACGAATTCCTCGACATCCTGCCTGCCTCGCAGCGTATGGACGAAAGCATGTGGTATCGCGGCACCGCCGACGCCGTCGCGCAGAACGTGGATATCGTGGACAGCTACGACGTCGATTACATCGTGATCCTCGCGGGCGACCACATCTACAAAATGGACTACGAGCTGATGATCCGTCAGCACGTGGAGACCAACGCGGACGTGACTATCGGCTGTCTGACCGTCCCGCGCATGGAGGCCACCGCCTTCGGCGTGATGGCCACCAACGACCAAGGCCAGATCACGTCGTTCCTCGAAAAGCCCAAAGACCCGCCCGCAACGCCCGAGGACCCGAACCTCGCGCTGGCGTCGATGGGCATCTACGTCTTCTCGTGGAAATTCCTGCGCGAGCTGCTGAAGGCCGACGCCGTCGATCCGAACTCCAGCCACGACTTCGGCAACGACCTCATCCCCGAGATCGTAAAGAACGGTAAGGCGATGGCGCACCGCTTTGACGAAAGCTGCGTTCGCCACGAAGGCGCCCCCGCCTACTGGAAAGACGTCGGCACCGTCGATGCGTTCTGGGAAGCCAACATCGACCTCACCAGCTTCACCCCCGAACTGGATCTCTGGGACCGCGACTGGCCGATCTGGACCTATTCGGAAAGCGTCCCGCCGGCGAAATTCATCCACGATGAAAAGGACCGCCGCGGCGTCGCAATTTCGTCGATGGTGTCGGGCGGCTGTATCATTTCGGGAACCGAGGTGCGCAACTCGCTGCTCTTTACCGAAGTGCACACCAATTCCTATGCTGTGCTCGATCACTCGGTGGTTCTGCCCTACGCAGTGATTAATCGTTCAGCAAGACTACGCAAAGTTGTCATCGATCGCGGTGTAATCATCCCCGAAGGACTCGTCGTTGGCGAGGATCCCGAAGAAGATGCGAAGTGGTTCCGCGTCACGCCGAAAGGCACGACGCTCATCACGCAATCGATGCTGGATAAGCGAGAAGCAAGTCTATGACACAAGTCCTTTCGGTCGTTTCCGAGTGCGCGCCGCTGGTGAAAACCGGCGGCTTGGCCGACGTAGCGGGGGCTTTGCCCATCGCGCTAGAGCAGGAGGGCGTCCGGATGCGGACGCTGATGCCGCTCTATCCGCAGGTCAAATCGCGTGCCGAGGGCGCCCGAAAGGTTCTTTCGTTCGATGATCTCATGGGCGGTCCCGCCCGTGTGCTCGCGGCCAAGGTCGAGGGGCTGGACCTCTTGCTGCTCGACGCGCCGCACCTTTATGACCGCGAGGGGAACATCTACCTCGGCCCTGACGGACGCGACTGGCCGGATAACGCCGAACGTTTCGCCGCTCTGGGCCGTGCGGCCGCCGTCATTGCGGCCGAGGGGGTAAATGGCTGGCGGCCCGACGTTCTGCACGGCCACGACTGGCAGGCGGGTCTGATGACCGAATACCTGTACCAGATGGGCCTGAGCGATAAAGTCGGCACGGTGATGACCATTCACAACATGGCATTCCACGGCCTCGCCCCTGCCGAGAAGATCGGCACGCTGGGCCTCGATTCCGAGCGGTTCACGTCCGAAGGCTATGAATTCTGGGGCCAGATCGCCGCGCTGAAGGCGGGCCTCATTAACGCGGACAAGCTCACCACCGTGTCTCCGACCTACGCCGAAGAACTGATGACCGAACACTTCGGCTTCGGCCTTGATGGTGTGATGCGGTATCGCCGCGATGACCTAGTGGGTATCCTCAACGGGATCGACGATAAGGCGTGGGATCCGAAGACCGACATCAACATCCCGCCCTACAAAACCCCGCGCGGGAAAAAGCGCGCGAAGGCCGCGCTTCAGAAAGAATTCGGGCTGCCGGAAAGCAATGGCCCGCTCTGCGTCGTTGTCTCGCGCCTGACCGAGCAGAAGGGCCTCGACCTGCTGCTTGAAGCCATGCCGACCCTGACCGCGCGCGGCGGCCAGCTTGCGCTGCTGGGGTCGGGCGATGCGGGCCTTGAACAGGCCTACCGCGAGCTTGCCAACCACGAGAACGTCGGCGTGCGCATCGGTTATGACGAAACGCTATCCCACCGCTTGATCGCGGGCGGTGACGCGATCCTCGTGCCCTCCCGTTTCGAACCGTGCGGTCTCACGCAGCTTTATGGTCTGCGATATGGTACAATCCCCTGCGTGGCGCTCACCGGCGGGCTTGCGGATACGGTGATCAACGCATCTCCGGCGGCGCTGGCGGCCAAGGTGGCGACTGGCGTGCAGTTCAGCCCGATCACGACCGAAGCGCTCCGGAACGCGATCAACCGTCTCTGCGATCTTTATCAGGACGCGGCGACATGGGAAAAAATGCAGAAGAACGCGATGGCCCAACCCGTTGGCTGGGGCCCATCCGCCGCGAAATACGCGGCACTATATAAGGACGTGCTGGCACTGAAATGAGCAGCAATATCGCTATCCGCGCGGGTCACCCCTTCCCGCTCGGCGCTACATTCGACGGGGACGGCGTCAACTTTGCGGTCTTTTCGCAGTATGCGACCCGCATGACGCTTTGCCTGTTCGATGATGAAGGGCACGAAGTCCTTCTGGTCGATCTTCCCGAACGCGACGGCCACGTCTGGCACGGCTACTTCCCCGGCATGCGTCCGGGACAGAAGTATGGCTTCCGCGCGCATGGCCCCTACCGCCCCGACGAAGGCCACCGCTTCAACCACCACAAGCTGCTGCTCGATCCCTACGCCAAGAAGCTGAGCGGGCATCCGATCTGGAACGATGCGCTTTTTGGCTACGACGTGAATTCGAATGCGCTTGACCTGTCCAAGGACGAACGGGACAGCGCGCCGTATATGCCCAAGTGCGTTGTGGTCGATCCCGCGTTCAGCTGGGGCCGCGATGCGCCGCCGAAAACGCGCATGTCCGAAACGGTGATCTACGAGGCGCACGTCAAAGGCCTCACCGCCGGTCGCCGCGACATTCCGCACGCAGGCAAGTTCCTCGCGATGGCGTCGGACGAGATGCTCGATCACCTCACCGACCTTGGCATTACTGCGGTCGAATTGCTGCCGGTCCATACGTCGCTCAACGAACGGTTCCTGATCAAAAAGGGCCTGACAAATTACTGGGGCTACATGACCTACGGGTTCTTCGCCCCCGATCCGCGCTTCATGTCTTACGGCGATATAGCAGAGTTCCAGCAGATGGTGGCCCGTTTCCACTCCGCCGGGATCGAGGTGATCCTCGACGTGGTTTACAACCACACCGCCGAGGGCAACCAGATGGGCCCGACGCTGTCGTTCCGCGGTCTGGACAACGCCAGCTACTACCGCCTCGCCGAAAGCCCGCGCTATTACATCGACGATACGGGCACCGGCAACAGCATCAACATGGACCACCCGTTCGCGCTGCGTCTGGTGATGGACTCGCTGCGGTATTGGGTCGAGGTGATGCACGTCGACGGTTTCCGCTTTGACCTTTGCACCACGCTGGGCCGCACGCGCGGCGAGTTTGACCGCGACGGACCGATCTTCCGCGCGATCCGTCAGGACCCTTTACTCAATCAGGTCAAGCTCATCGCAGAACCGTGGGACATCGGTCCGGGCGGCTATCAGCTTGGCAGCTATCCGGCGCCGTTCCATGAATGGAATGACAAATATCGCGACCAGATCCGCAGCGTGTGGCGCGGCGATGGCGGCATGATCAACAAACTGGCCAGCCGCGTGTCGGGCAGCGCCATCCGTTTCGACCACGACGGGCGCCCTGCCACGTCCTCGGTCAACTTCTTGACGGCGCATGACGGTTTCACGCTGATGGACACCGTCAGCTACAATGAAAAGCACAACGAGCAGAACGGCGAGAACAACAACGACGGTCACTCGCACAACTGTTCGGACAATTGCGGCGTCGAAGGTCACACCGACGACAAGGCGATCATTGCAACCCGCGCCGCCCGCCGCCGCGCGATGATGGCGACGCTGCTGCTGAGCCAAGGCACCCCGATGATCCTCGCGGGTGACGAAATCGGCAACTCGCAGCAGGGTAACAACAACGCCTATTGTCAGGATAACCCCATCGGCTGGGTCGATTGGAACGAGCCCGATCGCGAGTTCTATGCCTTCGTCAAAAAGGCCATCGCCTTCCGCCGGTCGGAGCCCATCTTGGGCCAGTCCCGTTTCCTCCATTCCCGCACCCGACTGGTTGACGGGGTGCCGGATATCTTCTGGCGCAAATCCGACGGCACGCTGATGGAGGATGCCGACTGGGCCGACCCCGAGCTGAAGCTCATCGCTGTAGAGATGCGCATGGCCTCCGGCACGCCGGAATATGTGGTGCGCGAAGGCGCTGTTTTCGCCGTCTTCAACATGGGTGCGGAGACCGAAGTCGCCCTGCCCGAAGCGCCGCAAAATATGCGCTGGCGCGCCGCGCTCGACACCGGCCATCCCGAGATGCCGTCCCGCTATGCGATGGCGGTCGAAACCATTTGTGCGCAGTCTGTTTCTGCGTTTGCTCTCGAACGTATTGATTAACCAAGGAAGTATTATGGAACCCATTTTGGTCGACACCCAACCGATTGACGGTCAGAAACCCGGCACCAGCGGCCTGCGCAAAAAGACGAAGGTCTTCATGCAGCCGCACTACCTTGAGAATTACGTCCAGTCGATTTTCGACGGGATCGGCGGCGTGCAGGGCAAAACGCTCGTGGTCGGCGGCGATGGTCGTTACTTCAACGACAGCGCGATCCAGACGATCCTGCGCATGGCCGCGGCCAATGGCGCGTCGAAGTGCATCGTCGGTCAGGGCGGCATCTGTTCGACCCCTGCCGCGTCGAACCTGATCCGCAAGAACGGCACCGACGGCGGCCTGATCCTGTCGGCCTCGCATAACCCCGGCGGTCCGGATGAGGACTTCGGTTTGAAATACAACGGCCCGAACGGTGGTCCGGCGGCCGAGCATGTTACGGACAAGATCTTCGACCGCACCAAAGAGATCGTCCAATACAAGACGCTCGACACTGCGGACATCGACCTTGGTGCGATCGGCACCACGAAGGTCGGCGACATGACCGTCGAGATCATTGACCCCGTGGCCGACTATGCCGAACTGATGGAGAAGCTCTTTGACTTCGACGCCATCGCAAAACTGTTCGCGGGCGGCTTCACCATGCGGTTCGACGCGATGCACGCCGTGACCGGCCCCTATGCCAAAGCGATCCTCGAAGGTCGCCTCGGCGCGGCTGAGGGCACCGTGGTCAATGCGACGCCCCTGCCCGACTTCGGCGGCGGTCACCCCGACCCGAACCCGATCTGGGCCAAGGGACTGATGGACCTGATGATGGGCGATGATGCGCCCGACTTTGGCGCAGCTTCCGACGGTGACGGCGACCGCAACATGATCGTCGGCAAAGGCCAGTATGTGACCCCGTCCGACAGCCTCGCCGTGCTGGCCGCTCAGGCGACCGTCGCTCCGGCTTATGCGGATGGCCTCGCAGGTGTGGCGCGTTCTATGCCGACCTCCGGCGCGGTCGACCGCGTGGCCGAAAAGAAGGGCATCGAGTGTTTCGAGACCCCGACCGGCTGGAAGTTCTTCGGCAACCTGCTCGACGCGGGTCGTGCGACGCTCTGCGGTGAGGAAAGCGCAGGCACCGGCTCAAACCACGTGCGCGAAAAGGATGGCCTCTGGGCTGTACTGCTGTGGCTCAACATCCTCGCGGCGACGGGCAAGTCGGTCAAAGAGATCATGGCCGATCACTGGGCTGAATACGGTCGCAATTACTACAGTCGCCACGACTACGAGGACGTGGAAGCCGAGAAGGCCAATGCGCTGATGGACGGCCTGCGTGCCCGCTTCGAAGAGCTACCCGGCCAGACCTACGGCCCGCTCACCATCGCGACGGCGGACGAATTTGCTTATGACGATCCGGTCGACGGCAGCCGCGCGACCAAGCAGGGCATTCGCATCGGCTTTACCTCGGGCGGCCGCGTTGTGTTCCGCCTGTCGGGCACTGGCACCGTCGGCGCGACGATCCGCGTTTATCTGGAAGAGTACGAGACCGATCAGTCGAAGCTGCACCGCGATGCACAAGAGGCGCTCGCGCCGATCATTGCGGCAGCAGACGAGATTGCAGGTATCGTGAAGAATACGGGCCGCGAGGCTCCGAATGTGATTACGTAACGAGGCTCAGCGAAGGGCGGCGTTGTTCCTGAACCGGAGGCTGGATCATCTCGGCCTCCACCTCGACAACCAGCGCGGCTTCTTCGGCAGAGATCGTCGGGCGTTTTTGCGCATCACCGATAGCGGACACGTTGAGGAGCGCCTGTGAGAACGGGCGCTTTCCCGTATTCGGGCGGAAATCGTAGTTCATCACGCGGATCGACGGCGCAGGGGTGCGACCGATTTTGACTTGCCAGAAATGGAAGCCGGTTTTGCCCATCGAAACTTTGAGGCCTTTTTTACGCATGGCACCCTCCTCGGATTTCTTAGGCCCAAGGATATATCGAAATGCACTATTGGGTAGTCACTAACCCTTCGTATACATGCGTTTTGTCCATGTGTGTCCAACAGAACAACAGTTTTCCACGTATGGATGAGCGCTTGGCGCGGCCCGCTCAACCCTCACTTTCGGAGTTCGCGTGTTCCGTGCGGAAGACCCAGAACAGCATGTATGCCGCGTAAATGCCGATCGCACCGAAGAGCAGCGCCCACATTTCGTCATCCCGCGACAGCTCAAACAAGGCCCAGCCGAGCGGCAGGATGACAACGAGGATACGGCGCCAGAGCGGCTTGAACCACGGGTGGTGAACGTCGATCAGCTTAATCACGGGGCGTCTTCCTCTATCGATAGACGTGCAGAATAGCCGTCTTTGAGTGAGGCGCAATGCGCGACTCGGTCAAAGGAATTCCAAGCGCCGAACGCTCGAATGACGCGCCCAGAGGTTGCGCTTACCCCGTGTCAGATCGCCCTACTCGATCGGGTAGTGCAGACCGTAACCCCTTGGAAAAACTGCCCTTTGGGACGTTTGAGTGATCTCACACACCAATACATATTCATTTTTTTGAAGATTTTATCTGGCTTTTGCAATGCTTCCGTTGACACAATCAAAGTATGGGAGCATATACATTTCAACATCGCAATGTTTTCAGGTATAGACCTGATAGGCTGCGAAGTCTTTCTTAGAGCGCAAGCTCGCACGAGGAGTACCGAAAATGACAAATTACCCCGTCAACATGGATATCACCCCGGACGTCAAAGCTTTCTTCGACGAAGCGACATGGACCATCTCGTATGTGGTCAAGGATCCGGAAACCAAGAAGTGTGCCGTCGTCGACTCGGTCATGGACATTGATTACGCCGCAGGCCGTATCACGTACGATTCGGCTGACGAGATCATCAAGTACATCGAAGACGAAGGTCTGGAGCTGGAGTGGCTGATCGAAACCCACGTCCACGCCGACCACCTCTCGGCTGCGCCGTACATCCAGAAAAAACTGGGCGGCAAGATCGGTATCGGCGAGCACATCAAGACCGTTCAGGACGTTTTCGGCAAAGTCTTCAACGAAGGCACCGAATTCCAGCGTGACGGCTCGCAGTTCGACAAGCTGTTCCAGGACGGCGACGAATACATGGTCGGCAACATGAAGTGTTTCGCCATGCACACGCCGGGTCACACGCCTGCTTGCATGGTCCACACGATGGGCAACGCCTCGTTCGTCGGCGACACCCTGTTCATGCCGGACGGTGGCTCGGCCCGCGCCGACTTCCCGGGTGGCGACGCAGGCATCCTGTTCGACTCGATCCAGAAAGTGCTGGAACTGCCGGTCGATATGCGCCTCTTCATGTGTCACGACTACGGCCCGAACGGTCGTGACATCCAGTGGGAAACCACCGTCGGCGACGAGAAGACCCACAACATCCACGTTGGTGAAGGCAAGACGAAAGAAGAGTTCGTCAAGTTCCGCACCGAGCGTGATGCGCAGCTCGCCATGCCGCGTCTAATTATCCCCTCGCTCCAAGTGAACATGCGCGCGGGTGAAGTGCCGACCGACAAGGACGGCAACCCGATGCTGAAGGTTCCGGTCAACGGCCTCTAAGGCCGGACCGACCTCGCAAAAAAATAAACAAGGAGAGGAGATATCATGGACATCAAGACCATCAGCAAACGCCTGAGCGTAACGCCGCAGATCACTGCCGCCGACGTTCCGGCAATCGCCGAAGCGGGCTTCCGCGCGATCATCTGCAACCGTCCCGACGGTGAAGGCGCGGACCAGCCGACGTTTGAAGAGATCGAAACCGCAGCTAAAGCGGCCGGTCTCGAGACCCTCTACCTGCCCATCGTCTCGGGCAAGGTTGGCGATGACGACGCTGAGAAGTTCGGCGATGCCCTTGATACCCTCCCTGGTCCGGTGCTGGCCTACTGCCGCACCGGCACCCGCTCCGCGACGCTGTGGTCGCTGAGCCAAGCGAACAAGCTGTCGACCTCGGATATCCTCGCCACCACCAAGGCGGCTGGCTACAACATGGGCGGCGTTGTCCGCCGCATCGTCAACGGCGGCAAGACCCCGACCAACACCACCGACGCCTCGTATGAAGTCGTCATCGTCGGTGCCGGTGCAGGCGGTATCTCGGTCGCGGCCTCGCTGAAGGCCCGCAAACCGAACCTCCAGATCGCGATCATCGATCCGGCGGATATCCACTACTACCAGCCGGGCTGGACGCTCGTCGGTGGCGGTGTGTTCCACCCCGAAGAAACCTCCAAGACGATGGGCAGCCTGATCCCCCGTGATATTACGTGGATCAAAGCCGCCGTCGCCGCGTTCGAACCGAAAGACAACGTCGTCATCCTCGATGGCTGCCGCACCGTGGGCTACAAGCGCCTGATCGTTGCGCCGGGTCTTAAGCTGAACTGGAACGGCATCGAAGGTCTTGTCGAAACGCTCGGAAGAAACGGTGTGACCTCGAACTACCGCTATGACCTTGCGCCCTACACGTGGAAGCTGGTCAGCGAAATGAAAGAGGGCAAGGCGATCTTCACCCAGCCGCCGATGCCGATCAAGTGCGCTGGCGCGCCGCAGAAGGCGATGTATCTGTCCGGCGACCATTGGTACCGCAACGGCACCCTCAAGGACATCGACATCCAGTTCATGAACGCTGGCGGTGTGCTGTTCGGCGTGAAGGAATACGTGCCCGCCCTCGAGAAATACATCGAGAAGTACGACGCGACCCTCAACTTCTTCCATAACCTCAAGTCGATCGACGGCGAGGCGAAGAAGGCGACCTTTACCGTGGCCAAGCCGGACACCGAAAAGACCGAAGTCACCGTCGACTTCGACATGATCCACGTCGTGCCGCCGCAGGTCGCCCCTGACTTCATCCGCGTCTCTCCGCTGGCCGATGCTGCCGGCTGGGTCGACGTCGACCAGTCCACCCTGCGTCACAAGACCTATGAAAACATCTGGTCGCTGGGTGACGTGATGAACGCGCCGAACGCAAAGACCGCCGCTGCGGCCCGTGTTCAGGCGCCTGTCGTGGCCGAGAACGTCTGCGCCGATATCGACGGCAAGTCCGCCGCTGTGCAGTACAACGGTTACGGCTCCTGCCCGCTCACCGTCGAGCGCGGCAAGATCGTCCTCGCCGAGTTCGGCTACGGCGGCAAGCTCCTCCCGAGCTTCCCCAAGTTCCTGCTCGACGGGACCAAGCCGACCCGCGCGGCATGGTGGCTCAAAGAGACCGCGCTGCCGCCGGTCTACTGGAAAGCCATGCTTCGCGGTCGCGAATGGATGGTCAAACCCGAAGCGATTTCGGCCAATTCGTGACCCATATCTGCCCGGTGTCCATGCCGGGCAGCACCTTGGCGGGGTTCCCACATAGCTCCGCCACCTTTTTCTTTTTCCTCGGTTCGAGGCACCAATGAACTTCTCCTCTCTCTCCCGCTATCTGCCGATCCTCCAATGGGGTCGCACCTATAACCGCGATGCGCTGTCGAACGACCTGATCGCCGCCGTGATCGTGACGATCATGCTCGTGCCGCAGTCGCTGGCCTACGCGCTGCTCGCCGGTCTGCCGCCCGAAGCCGGTATCTACGCCTCCATCGTGCCGATTATGCTCTATGCGGTCTTCGGCACCTCGCGTTCGCTGGCTGTCGGCCCCGTGGCCGTCGTCTCGCTCATGACCGCTGCTGCTATCGGCAACATCGCCGAAAGCGGCACGATGGGTTACGCCACAGCGGCCCTGTCGCTCGCGTTCCTGTCGGGCGTCATGCTGTTGGCCCTCGGCCTGCTGAAGCTCGGCTTTATCGCCAACTTCCTGTCGCACCCTGTGATCGCAGGTTTCATCACCGCTTCCGGCATCCTGATCGCAGGCAGCCAGATCGGCCACATCCTCGGCATCAACCTGTCGGGCCACACCCTGCCCCACATGATTGAGAGCCTGTTCCACAACATTTCCGGCCTCAATTTCATCACGCTGATCCTAGGTGTTGCTGCGACCGTGTTCCTGTTCTGGGTTCGCAAGGGTCTGAAGCCGCTGCTGCTGTCGAAGGGCCTCAAGCCGCGCATGGCCGACATCCTGACCAAAGCCGGTCCGGTCGCTGCCGTCGTCGCGACCACCGTTGTCACTTGGGCGCTTGGTCTGAATGACTGGGGCGTCAAGATCGTCGGTTCCGTTCCGCAGAGCCTGCCGCCCTTCACCATGCCAGACCTGTCGCCCACCGTGATTGGCCAGCTGTTCGTTCCTGCCCTTCTGATCTCGATCATCGGCTTCGTTGAATCGATCTCGGTTGCCCAGACGCTCGCCGCGAAGAAGCGTCAGCGCATCGTGCCGGATCAGGAACTCATCGGCCTTGGCGCTGCCAACATCGGCGCTGCCTTCACCGGCGGCTATCCGGTCACCGGCGGCTTTGCCCGCTCGGTCGTGAACTTCGACGCAGGTGCCGAAACGCCCGCTGCCGGTGCCTTTACCGCTGTCGGTCTGGCCATTGCCGCTGTCGCGCTCACCCCGCTGCTGTATTTCCTCCCGAAGGCAACGCTGGCGGCGACCATCATCGTTGCGGTTCTGAGCCTCGTCGATTTCTCGATCCTCAAGCGCTCGTGGGGCTACTCGCGTCAGGACTTCTTTGCCGTCGCGACCACGATTGCCCTGACCCTGCTGTTCGGTGTCGAGGTCGGTGTTTCGGCAGGTGTCGGCCTCTCGGTCATCCTGTTCCTGCTCAAGACCTCACGTCCGCACATTGCAGAAGTCGGACTCGTTGCAGGCACCGAGCACTTCCGCAACATCCGCCGCCACACGGTCATCACCGATCCTTCGCTGGTCACGATCCGCGTCGACGAAAGCCTCTACTTCGCCAATGCGCGTTTCCTCGAAGACTTCATCTATGACCGTATCCAGCCGGATTGCGGCGTGAAGAACCTCGTTCTGATGATGTCGGCAGTGAACGCCATCGACTTCTCGGCGCTGGAAAGCCTCGAAGCGATCAACGAGCGACTCAAGGCGAACAACATCAAGCTGCACATGTCCGAGGTCAAAGGCCCCGTTATGGACAAGCTGCAAACCTCGCACTTCCTGCACGAACTGACGGGCGAGATCTTCCTGTCGCAGTTCGATGCGATGGAGAAACTGGCGCCGAAATCGACGCCGCCAGCGGCAGAAGCAGCTGAATAACAAAAAACGGGGGCCGACTGGCCCCCGTTTTCGTTTCAGTGTTCAGGTCTTATTCGGTCGCGTTCGCCGCTTCGATCTCGGCGGCCTTCTTTTCGACCTGCTCGACGATGTGTTCGATCATGCCATCGTTGCCGAGCTTGTGGCTCTGCTTGCCCGCCAGATAGACCATGCCCGACCCTGCACCGCCGCCGGTAAAGCCGACATCGGTCATCAGCGCCTCACCCGGACCGTTCACCACGCAGCCGATGATCGAAAGACTCATCGGCGTCTTGATGTGTTGGAGACGGTCTTCGAGGATCTCGACAGTCTTGATCACGTCAAAGCCCTGACGCGCGCAGCTCGGGCAGGAGATGATGTTCACGCCGCGGTGGCGCAGGCCGAGCGACTTGAGGATTTCGTAACCGACCTTCACCTCTTCGACAGGATCGGCCGAAAGGCTGACGCGCAGCGTGTCCCCGATCCCCATCCACAGCAGGTTGCCCATGCCGATAGCCGACTTGATCGTGCCCGACATCAGACCGCCCGCTTCGGTGATCCCAAGGTGGATCGGCGCGTCAGTCGCGTCCGCTAGCATCTGGTAGGCCGCAGCCGCCATGAAAACGTCCGAGGCTTTGCAGCTGATCTTAAATTCGTGGAAGTCATTGTCCTGAAGGATCTTGATGTGGTCGAGGCCGCTTTCCACCATCGCGTCGGGGGTCGGCTCGCCGTATTTGTCCAGCAGGTGACGTTCGAGCGAGCCAGCATTCACGCCGATACGGATCGAACAGCCGTGGTCCTTCGCGGCCTTGATGACCTCTTTGACGCGCTTTTCGTCACCGATGTTGCCGGGATTGATGCGCAGACAGGCCGCGCCATTCTCGGCAGCCTCGATAGCGCGCTTATAGTGGAAGTGGATGTCCGCCACGATCGGCACGGGGCTTTCGCGGCAAATCTCTTTCAGCGCCATGCTCGATTCAACATCGGGCGCCGAGACACGCACGATGTCCGCGCCAGCTTCGGCAGCGCGCATCACCTGATCCAGCGTCGCTTTGACGTCGTGGGTCAGCGTGTTGGTCATCGTCTGCACGGAGATCGGCGCGTCGCCACCCACCGGCACGTTGCCAACCATGATCTGGCGGGACTTGCGGCGGTCGATATTACGCCAGGGACGGATGGGATTGTGCGACATGCGAAACCTCGATTGCAGCTTGCGTCCTAACTAAAGCGCAAGCTGCCAACAGGCAACGGGCCGCGAGGCAAAGTTATTGTGACGTCGTCTCTGCCTCGGCCACACGAACAAAGTCCGCGAGGTCGGCATCGGCATTCAGATCAGCGACCTGAAGCGATTGGGCAAGCTGATCGGTTGCCAGCGGGAGATTCGATGTCACCTTACCGCTTTCGCCGACCGGACCGTAGTGCGTGCCGTTGATCGCAAAATACATCGCACCGGATTCGCCGACGCGCAGCGTTGCGGGATCTTCGGTCTGCGGCACCTCATAGGTGTCGCCAGCATTCATAATGCCTTCGAAAATTACGGTGCCGTTAGCGGCAGTCACGCGGACCCAAGCCGGACGCACAGCAACCATCGCGAGCTGCGGTGCGGGCGGCTCTGTGACCTGAACGCCGCTCGGCGCGAGGGTTTCGGTAGCCGCTTCGGTCGCGTCGGCAATGACGGGTGCGGCCTCGACCTCGGGCGCAAGGGTGCCCATGGTGGCCGGATTGAGCGAGGAAATCGGACCGTCGCGCGCGATCAGCACGGGCATATCAAGCGCCTGCGGACGGTACATACGGTCAAGGGTATCGTTGTTCGGGGTCTCGAACGCGGCCATCGAGGTGCCGGCATCGAGCGAGGTGCCCGCGCGTTCGGCAGCGACACCGGCGAGCGGATCGAGGTCTGCGACGACGATGGGGGTATTCTCGACCGGTGCGAACTGGACCTTCTGCACTTCTTGCAGGACCGTCCAACCGCCATAGCCCAGACCGCAGATCAGCGCAGCCAGCACCAGAACCGAACCGATAGCACCCGGTTCGATACGCGACAGCATACCCTCGCCCGCCGGAATGAACGGGGTCGACGGCGAGTCGAACATATCGTTGCTGGACTTGAAGCTTCGCTCTTCGCGCTCCGGCTTTTTAGCCGATGCAGCGGGCGACATGCCGTGCGCGGTGGTGAAACCGCTTTCGGCGCAGAATTTATCGAAGGCTTGCTCGGGGTCCATGTTGAGGTAGCGCGCATAGGAACGCACATAACCTGCGATGAAACCGGGGGTATCGAATGCCGACGGATCGGCGTTTTCGATTGCGGCAATGTAGGCAGCTTTGATCTTGAGTTCGCGCTGGACGTCCAAAAGGCTCTTGCCCATGGTCGCACGCTCACCGCGCATGAGGTCACCCAAGCGCAGTTCGAAACCATCGAACCCTTTGACTTCAGTCTCTTCGACTGCCGGCTTCCGCCTGAAGCTCTTCCCGATCATTAGGCCGTCCCACCGCCTCAAAACACATGGCGCCCATCCCGAGTATCCCGATTCGAGTTCAACTAGACGCCTTGATGCCAAGTAACATACACGACATCTTCACGCACCCGCAGAAAAATTTTACCCCGCCATTTCGGCACGATTTAGCGCACAATGGGACCACAGATTGTCCATAGCGCCTACGAGGTGGTCAATTTCTTGTGGTCCATGCACCGGCGACGGAGTGAAACGAAGACGCTCCGTCCCACGGGGAACTGTCGGAAAGTTGATCGGCTGGACGTAGATTCCGAACTCCTTCAGCAACATGTCCGACAACTTCTTGGTGTGGACGGGGTCGCCGACAATGACCGGAACGATGTGCGAGCCGTGGTCGATGATCGGCAGACCAAGGCCCTTGAGGCGCAGTTTCAGGACTTTTGCACGCTCCTGATGGAGGTCACGTAGGGCCTGATCCTGCTTGAGATGCGCGACCGACGCCGCTGCACCCGCAGCAACAGCCGGCGGGATCGAGGTGGTGAAGATGAAACCGGGGGCATAGGAGCGCACGGCGTCGCACATCTTGGCCGAGGCGGCGATATAGCCACCATGGACACCGAAAGCCTTGCCCAGAGTGCCGTTGATGATGTCGATGCGGTCCAGCAGGCCGTCACGCTCGGCAACGCCGCCACCGCGGGGGCCGTACATGCCGACAGCGTGGACTTCATCGAGGTAGGTCAGCGCACCGAATTCCTCGGCGAGGTCGCACAGTTCCTTGATCGGACCGAAGTCGCCGTCCATCGAGTAGACAGACTCGAACGCGATCAGCTTCGGCGCGGCGGGATCGTCCGCTTCGAGCTTGGCGCGCAGATCGGCAAGGTCATTGTGCTTGAAGACGCGCTTGGCACCACCGTTGCGGCGAATGCCCTCGATCATCGACGCGTGGTTCAGCTCGTCCGAATAGATGATGAGACCGGGGAACAGTTTCGGCAGCGTCGAGAGGGTCGCGTCGTTGGCGATGTAGGCGCTGGTGAACAGAAGTGCCGCTTCTTTCTGGTGAAGGTCGGCCAGCTCTGCTTCGAGGCGCTTGTGGTAAACGGTCGTGCCCGAGATGTTGCGCGTACCGCCCGATCCTGCGCCAGTGGCGTCCAGCGCTTCGTGCATTGCCGCCAGAACGACGGGATGTTGGCCCATGCCCAGATAGTCGTTCCCGCACCATACGGTGATCGGCTGCTCGCTTCCGTCTTCCTTGCGCCATACGGCGTGCGGGAACTGGCCCTTCTGGCGCTCGATATCGATGAATGTACGATACCGGCCTTCCTCATGGAGTTTACCAATGGCGGAATCGAGTTGGGCTTCGTAGTTCAAGAGAGCATCCTTCACGTCAGGGCAGCGCTAACGCGCTAACGGCAGGTTGGGGGGTCTTTATAGACTCTCGTAATGCGGAACAATACGCTACCTTTGGCTCCCCCAGTCACATTTTCGCACAGAACCGCCTCTAGACACCCGATTTTACAGGATTAGTGTCCGATCGGAAACTCAAAGGAGAGCAAATGTCCCTTACTCCAGTTCTCACCCGTATCGACACGGACCTCGACGGTGCGTTGGACCGCCTGATGGAATTGCTCCGTATTCCATCGATCAGCACCGACCCTGCCTACAAGCAGGAATGTGCAAAAGCGGCCGACTGGCTGGTCGAGGATCTCAAATCCATCGGCTTTGAAGCATCCTCCCGCCCTACCCCCGGTCATCCGATGGTGGTCGCACAAGGCGGCGAAGGCGGCACGCACGTGCTGTTTTACGGCCACTACGACGTGCAGCCCGCCGACCCGCTGGAACTGTGGAACCGCGACCCGTTCGACCCCGCCATCGAAGACACCGCGAACGGCAAAGTCATCCGCGCTCGTGGTTCGTCCGACGACAAAGGCCAGCTGATGACCTTCGTCGAAGCTTGCCGCGCGTGGGTTGCAGAGCATGGCAAGCTTCCGTGCAAGATCACCATTTTCTTCGAAGGTGAGGAAGAGTCCGGCTCGCCGTCGCTGATCCCGTTCCTCAAGGAACACGCGGACGAGCTGAAAGCCGACGTTGCGCTGATCTGCGATACCGACCTGTTCGACTATGACACGCCCGCGATCACCACGATGCTGCGCGGCCTGCTCGGTCAGGAAGTCACGATCACCGGGCCGTCCAAGGACCTTCATTCGGGCATGTACGGCGGCCCCGCGATCAACCCGATCCGTGTGCTGACGAAGATCTGCGCCAACATGCACGACGAAAACGGCCGCATCACGGTGCCCGATTTCTATGACGGCGTGCCGGAGCTGTCTGACGAGCTGCTTGGCCAGTGGGACGCGCTCGGCTTCGACGCCAAGAGCTTTCTGAAAGAGGTCGGCCTCGACACGCCCGCGGGCGAGACGGACAAGTCGGTACTGGAGCAGATCTGGGCCCGTCCGACCGCAGAGTTCAACGGCATCACTGGCGGCTACACAGGCGACGGATTTAAAACCGTGCTGCCCTCGCAAGCTTCGGCCAAGATCAGCTTCCGCCTCGTCGGAACGCAGGACCCGCTAAAAATCCGCGAGAATTTCCAGAACTGGGTCAAAGAGCAGCTGCCGCCGGATTGCTCGGTCACGTTCAAGGATCATGGCGCAGGTCCGGCGTCCGTCATGGCAACCAGCAACCCCGCGTTCGAAAAGGCGCGCCTCGCGCTCACCGACGAATGGCCGAACGCTGCGGCCTTCACCGGCTCGGGCGGGTCGATCCCTGTGGCTGGCTACTTCAAGACCATCCTTGATATGGACGCCATGCTGATCGGCTTCGCGCTGGAGGACGACTCCATCCACTCACCGAACGAAAAGTACGACGTGCGCAGCTTCCACAAGGGCATCCGCAGCTGGGCCCGCATCCTGTCGGAACTCAGCGCGTAGCGGCAACCAAGAACGATGACCGGCGGGTTCGCCGGTCATCTCTCGCCGCGAGCCATTTTGGCGAAATATCTGGCTAACTTTCTATAAATAGTTGCAAATTTAGTCAGACTTATTTTGTCTGCTCCAAATACGGTCGACTAATTTAGCGAAATCGGCGTTATCAAGTCGGCCAAGAGTATTCACGGGCTCCGCAGGCACCAATATGAACGAGTATATTATCGGCCTCGACTACGGCTCCGCCTCCGCGCGCGGCGTGCTGCTGGACATCGCGACGGGCCAAGAGGTCGCGTCCCACGTCCATGACTATCGCCACGGCACGCTGACCAAGAGCCTCCCCGATGGCACACCCCTGCCGCGTAGCTGGGCGCTTCAAGTCGCCGACGATTATCTGGCGGCGGCCCGCGATATCCTCGGACGTATCGGCAACGGCAAGCGTGTGCGCAGCATCGGTTTGGGGTTCACGGCAAGCTCTCCCCTGCCCTGCCGCGCCGACGGCACGCCGCTTGATCGCATCGCGCCCCATGCGCCGCACGCCTACGTCAAGCTCTGGAAACATGGCGCCGCACAGCCGCAGGCCGAACGGATCAGCGCGATGGGCGGGCCGTGGCTTGATAATTTCAACGGCAAGGTCTCGGGCGAGTGGCTCATGGCAAAGGCCGCGCAGATCGCCGAGGAAGCGCCCGATATATGGGCTCAAACCGACAGGTTCATCGAAGGAGGCGACTGGCTGGTCTGGCAACTGACCGGCGTCCAAGCGCGGGGCCTCGGCTTTGCCGCCTACAAAGCGCAATTCCAGGACGGGCGCGGCTATCCCGATGTTGGCATCCCAGGCATGGCCGCGCGCCTGACCGATCCGCTACCAGTCGGCTCACCCGCCGGAGACCTCACGGACGAATGGCTGGCTGACGCCGGCATCATCGGCCCATGCACCGTTGCGGTCGCGGTCATCGACTCCCATGTCGTACTGCCAGCAGTCGGCGCGGCGAGCGCAGGCACCTTTGTCGCCGCGCTTGGCACTTCTGCCGGCGCAATGATGATTGACGACCAGCCTCCGCGCCTGCCCAAAGGCATCGAGGGCGTGGCATTCAACGGCGCGTTGCGCGACCTGTGGTGCTACGAGGCCGGTCAGGCGAGTTTCGGCGATACGCTAGCATGGTTCGTCGAAGCGTTTCCGAACGGCAGCACGCCAGCCGAGAGCTTCGCTAATTACGAGGCAGAGGCGCGCCAAATCCCTGCGGGCGCGAACCGCCTTTTGGCGCTCGACTGGTGGAACGGCAACCGCGTCCCGCACGCCCGCTCGGACCTAAGCGGCATGATCCTCGGGCTGAATATGCAGACGACCTCCGTCGACGTTTATCGCGCGCTAATCGAGGCGCTTTGCTACGGGATGCGCCTCATGCACGACCTCTTTGCCGACGGCGGCTTCGAAATAGGGCAAGTCATCATGACCAGCGGTCTTGCGTCCCGAAATGCTTTGCTCATCCAGACGATGGCCGATGTGCTAGGCCGCGAGATCATCGTGCCCGAGATTGCCAACGCGACCGCCGTCGGCGCGGCCATCCACGGGGCGGTCGCATCGGCGATCGTCAGCGACTACGCGGACGGGGCCGCCCGTTTCGGGGCGCGCAGTAGCCGCAAAGTGACGCCTGACATGACCGCTCACGCGACCTACGACCAGCTTTTCCAGAGCTACCGCGCGCTGGTCGCTGATCCTGTGCTGCAAGGCACCATGCGAAAACTTCGGGAAATTTGACGGTTCGCCAGCGGTTTTGCTGCGCGAATAAGTGGGGATTTAATGTTCAAAGAATTGCCGGATTTTACCGGCAAAGGGTCGTTTATCACGGGCGGCGGGCGCGGCATCGGGCTTTGCTCTGCGCGGGCGCTGGCCGAAGCAGGCGCGAACGTCACGATCAGCGACCACAACGAAGACCTACTGCAAGAGGGGCTGTCGTTCCTGCGCGGGCTGGGTTTCGAGGTCTATGGCTATGCGCTCGACGTGGCCGACCAACCCGCGACCGAAGCGCTGGCCGACAGGCTTGACACCTTCGACGTGCTGATTGCCAACGCTGGCATCGCTTGGCCGGATACGGCGGCCGAGGACCTTTCGCCCGAAGCGTGGCGCCGTCTGATGGCCATCGATCTCGACGGTGCGTTCTGGACATGCCAGAGCTTCGGCAAGCGGATGATCGGTCGCGGCTGAGCCATCGTCACGGTGGGGTCCATGTCGGGCCTGATCTCCAACAAGCCCCAGCGGCAGGTGCATTACAACGCGGCCAAAGCGGGCCTCCACCACCTCACGCAATCGCTCGCGGGCGAATGGGCCGAGCATGGGATCAGGGTCAACGCTGTCGCGCCGACCTATGTGAACACGCCGATGTCCAACATCTCGGCCAAGAACCCCGAGCTCTACGACGTCTGGATGGAAGGCACGCCGATGCGCCGCATGGTCGAGCCGGAGGAAGTCGCCGCGGCGATCACCTTCCTCGCTTCCCGCGCCGCCTCCGGCATTACCGGCACCGTGCTAAAGGTCGACGCCGGTTACACCATCTGGTGATTGAGAGACCGCGCAGGCCCCGCCGCTATACTGATGGGCCGCTGTCAATCGTCTGCTTGGAACGGCTGATCACTGGTAGTCTTCGCTTCGACGTGAGGAGAGGAGACCGCAATGCAACGCCTGCTCGGACTGGTCATATTCGCCGGCTGCCTCATCGCAGCCATGCAATTCAGCGGCGGCTTCGGACCGTTTTCGGACGTGCCAGCGCTGACCGTCGTGGTCCTGATCGGCGTGTCTGCTGCACTAGCGCCGAAACCGGACCAGACACGGATTGCAGCGTTCGGTGACGGTTGCCTTCGCGGCGGATACATCGGCTTCGTGCTAGGCTTGATCGTGCTGATCGCGCAGTGGGACGGCGATCTGGCGACACTCGGCCCGCCGCTCGCCGTGGCTCTCCTGACATTATTCTGGGGCGCGGTCCTCAGGCATGCGGCCAAACTGGCAGGCTGACGTTACTTTGCGCGCTGGATGACGACGCCTGCCTCGGTGAGGCGGGTGAGCAGCGTGCGCGCCATCTCCAGCGCTTCGGCGGTGTCGCCATGCAGGCAGACGGTGTCAATACGGGTCGGGATATGGGTGCCGGACGCAGAGATGATCGCCCCCGCCTCCAACATCGCAAGCACGCGGCTGGAGGCAAATTCGGCATCGTGGATCACTGCGCCTTCGAGCCTACGGTCCACGAGCGTTGCGTCGTCGTTATAGGCGCGGTCCGCGAAAATCTCTCCGATGAACGACACGCCGAGCTTCTCTGCCGCCGTCTGCTGGGCCGTTGCGGCGATGACCATCAGCTTCATTTCCGGCGCGACCTGCAAGGCGGCGCGGAAAGCGGTTTCGGCAAATGCGACGTCTTCGGTCGCCATATTCGCCATCGCCCCGTGTAGTTTCAGATGATCGAGCCGCGTGCCGAGCCCATCGGCAACCGCTTTTGCCGCACCGACTTGATAACGGATGAGCGAGGCCAGATCTACGGTCCCGAGCGTCATGCGGGTACGGCCGAAATTGGCGCGATCGTCAAACCCGGGGTGGGCGCCGATACCGACGCCGCGCTTCATCGCGGCTTCCATCGTGTCTGCCATGACTTGCGGTGAACCTGCGTGAAGGCCGCAACAGATATTGGCCGAGGTCACCACGTCCAGCAGCAGTGCGTCCTGCCCGATGCCCTCGCCCATGTCTGCGTTTAGATCGACTGTCAGAGCCATTCTTCGTCCCCTCGGATAAACCCGCTCACCAACTGATAAGACAACAGGTCATTCATCGTCGCAGGATCGCGCAAAAGCGGGCTGATTTTACTGCGAAGCGCGGCGACCTGTTGCACGTCGGATTGCCAAAGCGCCTCGGCCTCATCGGTCGAAACCAGTTCGAACCGCAACTCGGCACCCGGTTTTGCTTGCGCAACAATGGGAATATCGCAGGGTAGCACCGTTCCGATACGGGGGTAGCCGCCGATCGTCTGACACTCTGCCAGCAAGACGAAAGGCGCGCCGTTGCCCGTGATCTGGATATCGCCCTCGGTGATGAAATCGGAGACGCGGCTGAGTTGACTGGCATCCAAAGCCACCGTTCCATCGAGGCCAGCCCCCTGCCGATTGCTCCGCGCGGATTTGGTGAACGTTTGGCTGGTGAAGGCCGCAAGTGCCTCCTCGCCAAAGGCGTCGGTCTGCGGCCCCGCCATGAAGCGGACGTTGCCGCCAGCCGTGCGGTCGACAACGTCAAGCAGATCGGACGTCCCGGTGCGGGCGTCGATAAAATGCAGTTCGCACTGTTCGAGATGGCCGCCGATCCCGCCCTTCAAATGGGCGGATTGGCTGCCGATCACTTCGGGCCTGCCCAGCGCCGCGTCGAACGCAACATAGGCGTATCCCTGCCCCGCAGTAATGGTAAGCACCGATCCAGCGGCCAGATTATGGCTGGCGTTCCAACGTAGCGGGTTCCCGTCGGCATTGGCTTTTCGCGGCGCTCCGGTCAGTGCGATCTGGCACCCCTGACCAATGCGGAAAGAGGCACCCGCCCCCGCCAGCTCAATCACCGAAACGCGGCGTTTCAGTAATGCCTCAACTTCCAGCAACGCCAGTCGGTCCACCGCGCCACCACGAGACAAGCCTTGCGCGATCAGGCCCGCACGGCCTTGGTCCTGAATGGTCACGCCGCGACCGGCTCTGAGCACTTCGACGATCATGACAGAACTGCCCCGCCCATCGGTGCATTCAGCAGGCTTTGGAATTCGACCGCCGAGACCGCATCGAACTGCATCAGATCGCCGGGTTTCAACGCGAAGGCTTCGGGCCGATCCATGTCGAAACATCGGAACCCTGTCCGCCCCACCTGCCGCCAACCGGTCGGTGATGGATTGGCGAAAAGCACTAACTGCCGCACGGCGACGGTCAACGCGCCTTGGGGTACTTCGGCGGTGAGGTTGGTTTGGCGCGGAATGTTCCAGTGATCCGGCAACAGCCCCAGATAAGGCTGCCCGGGTGCAAATCCGATCGCCATCACACGCACAGGTTCGGCGCAGAGTTCGGTCACCGCGACACCGGGCGTCACGCCCGCAAGCTCAGCCGCTTCCGCCAACTGGGGCGCATAGTCGCCCGCAAAACAGCACGGTACTTTCCACAGACGCGAGGGCTGCGCTTCAGCCTGCCCTTCGTTTGCCAAAGCAGCCGACACCGTCTGCTCCACCGACGCGCGCCCAACAACCGGGTCGAAACGCACATAGACAGATGTCAGGCCGCCTGCCGCCTCAAGCACTCCACCAAGGCCCGCCGCGACTTCGGCAAACTGCAACGCACGCGCGTTGGTCTCGTCGTCCAACACATCGCCGAAACGGACCAGAAGCCCGTCAACGCCTTGTGGAAATATGCGGGGAGTATTCAATCGCGGACCTCGTTTGACTACAGGAATATCCCGATATCCGAGGCAGGCTCAACTCGAAACAGAGGCGCTGGTACCCGCGGCCGGACTCGAACCGGCACGGCCTAAGCCAAGAGATTTTAAGTCTCCGATGTCTACCATTCCACCACGCGGGCGCCGAGGATTGGCTATCAACTTCGGCGGCATTCGCCAAGAGGAGACCGCGAAAATTCTACTGCTTTTAGATGGTTGCTTCGGTGACGGCGGCGGACACACCTTCTTCCTTGACCGCCTGCATCGCCACGTAGGTCGAAGTGTTGGCAAGGAACGGCAGGGTCGAGATTTTCTCTGCCAGAACGAGGCGATAGGCGGTCATGCTCGACGTGCGCACCTTCAGAAGATAGTCGAACTGGCCCGCGATGAGGTGGCATTGTTCGATTTCGGGGATCTTCATAATCGCTTCGTTGAAGGACGCCAATGCGGCCTCGCGGGTGTCGGTGAGTTTGACCTCGACAAAGGCAACGTGATCGCGGCCCAAACGGATCGGGTCGAACAGCGCGCGGTAGCCGCGGATCATCCCCGTATCTTCGAGGCGCTTCAGGCGCGCCTGCGTCGGTGACTTCGACAGGCCGATCCGGCGGGAAAGTTCGGTGACACTGATGCGCCCTTCGACTGCAACGATATCAAGAATTTTCCGGTCAAACGCATCAAGTTCGGCCACGCGATCGTTCACGACATTCTCCGAGAGATTGGGGGTTTTCTGGATTTCGGGGACTGAAATTGCAGAATGGCCGTTATGTCAAATGTTCTTACCGTGATCACCGGAAAAAGTGCCGAACCTTGCGCATCGCGCACACAAATTAGGCATTCTCTCATCTTTGATTAGGATGATCATGCCCTACAAAGCAAAAAGCGCGCCCGAACGGACGCGCTTTTGAAAATCGTTGCCGAGGGTGATCAGGCAGCCGCGTTGCGGATGACCTTTGCCAGAGCGGGGAAAACGCCCTCGTTTGCGACGATGAGCGAGCGATCTTCGAACACGTCCTTCGCCTCGGTGCGGATCGGCTCGATGAAGGCGCCGGCTTCGCGCGCGATGACCAGACCGGCGGCGATGTCCCATGCGTTCAGACGACGTTCCCAGAAGCCGTCGAAGCGGCCGGCAGCGACATAGCACAGGTCGAGCGACGCGGCGCCAAAACGGCGAACACCAGCGGTCGCGGGCAGAAGCTGCGACAGGTCCTTGAGGGTTTGCGGCAGGTCGGTGCTACCGGCGAACGGCAGGCCAGTTGCGAAGATGCAATCGATCATGCGGTGGCGGGCCGAAACGCGCAGACGGCTTTCGTTCATCCATGCACCGCCGCCCTTTTCAGCGTGGAACAGTTCGTCCTTTACGGGATCGTAGACGACGCCCGCGATGATCTGGCCCTTGTGTTCGAGCGCGATCGAAACAGCCCATTGCGGCAGACCGTGGAGGAAGTTGGTGGTGCCGTCGAGCGGGTCGACGATCCAGCGGCGGGTCGGGTCTTCGCCCTCGATCTCGCCGCCCTCTTCACCGAGGAAACCGTAGGACGGACGGGCCGCCATCAGCTCATCGCGGATGGTCTCTTCGGCGCGGCGGTCGGCGCGGGTCACGAAGTCCGCCGGACCTTTGGAACTGACCTGAAGCTGCTCGACTTCGGTGAAGTCCTTGAGCAATCCACGACCGACCTTGCGGGCAGTCTTGATCATCACGTTCATGTTCGCACTTTGAGCCATCGGGGCCTCCGTTCACGGTCAAGACAGCGCCTATAGAAAAATATCTCCGCGCGGGCAAGGCCGTGCGGAGGGGCTGTAGCATATTTTCTCTGCATTAACCTTTTATTCGCTTTTGTCACCTAGAACTTCCGAAAGGGTCGGTGGGTGCAGATGATTTCGACGAGTTTGGACAAAATCAGATACCAGACCCGCTTTGCGGTTCACATCGCGACGCGGGACATAGCCAAGCGCCTCGCCTCGGCCGCGATGATGATGCTGATATTGCTGTGGCTTGGCTATGTGTCGACGCCCATCATCATGTCGATTTCCATCGTAGGCTACGAATTCTGTGCGCAGGCAGTGGCGCGGCAACTCCCCGACCGCGACGATGAAATGTCCGTCAGCTTTGTGGTCGCCGTCTGGGCCATGAATTGCACATCGGTGCTGTTCTACCTCGCCCCCGCCTATCTGCTAGCGTCGGAGCCGTCGTCCGCCATGTTGCTAGCAGGTTTCCTGTGGCTCTTCGGCGTGTTCGTCCATATCACCAACACCTTCGCGGCCCTGCCGTTCTATAACTGGAGCCTGATGGCGCCCTCCTTCGGCGCTGCCTTCCTTGTCTTCTGGCTGGCTGCTGGGAATGCGTTTCTGCCGTCGACTGATACCGAATGGATGATCACCACCGGCATGATGGTGGTCTATATCTTCAACACCTACGAGACCCTCCATAAGCAGAAAGACACCCAGCGCGCGCTGAATGCCGCGCGGGAGGAAGCAAACTCCCGCCTCCGCGCGCTCGAGCATCTTTCGCGTCACGACCCGCTGACCGGTCTTCTGAACCGCCGAGCATTCGACGAGGAGCTTTCGCGCATGCTGACCGCGAGGCGCATCGGGACCGATGTATGCGTCTTTCTGATTGACCTCGACGGGTTCAAGCCGATCAACGACACCTACAGCCACGAAGCTGGCGATCAGGTGCTCCAAGCCATTGCCGAACGCCTCCGCGGTCTGGTCGGTGCGACTGGCATCGCGGCCCGTCTGGGTGGGGACGAGTTCGCAATGGCATTCCGCTCGGTGGCATCCGAGCAGGCGGCGATGCGCTTGGCTCAATACGTCTGCCGCGCCGTTAGCGAGCCGGTTCACTATGAAGAGAAAGACCTCCACGTCACCGCCAGCGTCGGCGTCGGTCTGACATCCTACGCCGGCGAAACGGTCGAGGCGATCTGTGCTGCTGCCGACCAGGCGATGTATCGCGCCAAAAACGCCGCCGGATCGCGGGCGGTCCTCTACGACAAATCGGTGTTCGAGCGTCGCACTACTTTGGAAGACCGCGCCTCCATCGTTCGCGCAATGGCGCAGGGCCAGATCGTGCCGTTCTACCAGCCGAAGGTCGACCTCAGCACAGGACGCAGCATCGGTTTCGAGGCGCTAGCCCGCTGGATTCATCCCGAGAAAGGCGTGCTCGCCCCTGCCCTCTTTATTCCGGAGATCAATGAAATGGGCCTCCACGGCGATTTCATGATCCACATGACGACCGCAATCCTCAGTGATGTCGAAAGGCTACTTTCTGAAGGCATTGACCCAGGCCAAGTCTCCATCAACATTCCCGAGGTCGCGCTGGCGACCATGTCAGGACGTTCGGAACTCGATATGCTGCTCGGGCGCTATGCAAGGGCGCGGCAGCACATTACTTTGGAAATTACAGAGGACGTCTTTATCGCGCGCTCCGCCGACATGATCCGCGAGAGCATCGCCCACTTCCGCAACGCTGGCCTGCGCGTGTCGCTGGATGATTTCGGCACCGGCTTCGCGTCCTTCCAGCACCTGCGCCAACTTGAATTCGACGAGCTGAAGATCGACACCAGTTTCGTGTCCGACCTCGTGACCGACCCGACCGCCGAGGTGTTGGTGCGCGGGTTCCTCGATATTGCCGAAGGGCTTGGCGTCGATGTGATCGCCGAGGGTGTCGAGACGCGCAAACAGGCCGACCACCTCGAAGAACTCGGCTGCCGTTACGTGCAGGGCTATCTTTTCGGCAAAGCGCGTCCGCTGGAGGACATTCGCATCCGGCTTTTCAGTGAAACCCGCGAAGCTGCCCGCCAGAAAGCTATGCTCGCTGCAGCTTCACAGCCTCTTGCCGAGCCAGCCGAATGAAGTGCGCCATATAGGGAAGCGTATTTTCGGTATCCCGCGTTGCCGCATACATCCGCCGGGTCAGTCCACCCTTGGTAATCGGAAGCACCACATGCTCGGCCGCTTTGCCGACCTGCCGCACGACCCAATCGGGCAGCACAGCGACACCGCGATTTGACGCGACCAGCATCAGAATGACCGCAGTCAGTTCGACCTGACGCACCGCTTCCGGCTCTACCCGGTTCGGGGTCAGCAGCATTTTGAAGATGTCGAGCTTCGGACGGTCGACAGGATAGGTGAACAATGTCTGGTCGACGAAATCATCCGCTGTGACAAAGCTCTTTTCTGCCAGCGGATTCTGCGACGAACAAACGAACACCGGCGAATAGTCGAACAGCGGATTGAAAACCGCCACATCGTCGGCATTCGGGTCGGACGTGATGACGAGGTCCACCTCCTCGCGGCGCAGAGCGCTCATCGCATCGAATGCAAGGCTAGAGCGGATATCGACATCCACATCGGGCCAGACCTTGCGGAACTGTTCGAGCACCGGCAGTAGCCATTCAAAACACGCGTGGCATTCGAGCGCAATGTGTAGACGGCCCGTGCTGCCGTCTTTGAGCCCGTCAAACTCGGCCTCAAGATCGGATAGGATTGGCAGAATACTCTCCGCCGCCTTGAGCATCCGTTTCCCAGCCGCCGACAGTTTCAACGGCTTCGAACGCCGCACGAACAATTCCACGCCCGCCTGATCCTCGATCCCCTTGATCTGATGGCTCAAAGCCGACTGCGTGATGTTCAGCACGTCCGCCGCCCGAGCGAGACCGCCGGTGTCGTGGATCGCCTTGATGGTTCGCAGGTGCCGCACTTCAATATGCATGTTGAGGGAACCTCATGATCGTCGTGAGAGTTATGAATTTGTCTCACACGTTTTTTTCGACGACAAGAGGATAACAGAATTTGCAGGTGACCCGATGACACGTCCGAATGTTTCGTTTGAATTTTTCCCGCCGAAGACGCTCGAAGCGTCCTTCCGTCTGTGGGATTGCGTCAATGTCCTGTCGCCGCTGGACCCGACCTTCGTGTCGGTGACCTACGGTGCCGGCGGCACGACGCGCCAACTGACCCACGATGCGGTGGGCACAATCCACAAAACCTCTGGCCTGCGGGTCGCGGCGCACCTGACCTGCGTTGACGCATCGCGCGAAGAGACCATGCAGATCGCGCAGGGTTATGCCGACGTTGGCGTGACCGACATCGTGGCGCTGCGTGGCGATCCGCCCAAGGGCTCGAACGGTTTCCAGCCGAACGAAGACGGTTTCCAGTCGTCGATCGAGCTGATCGGCGCGCTGGCCGACACCGGCAAGTTCAACATCCGCGTCGGAGCCTACCCCGAGCAGCATCCCGAGTCGCCGAGCGCGACCGCAGACGTCGAATGGCTGAAGCGCAAGATTGATGCCGGTGCGACGAGTGCGATCACCCAGTTCTTCTTTGAGGCCGAAACATTCTTCCGCTTCCGTGACGCCTGCGAAAAGGCCGGCATCGACGCCCCTATCATTCCGGGCATTCTGCCGATTGAAAACTGGAACGGCGCCCGCAAGTTCGCGGCAATGTGCGGAACCAGCATCCCGACCATCGTCGCCGATGCGTTCGAGACCGCGACGAAGCACGGCGGCACCGACCTGCTGGCAACTGCGCTTGCGACCGAGCTTTGTGATGATCTGCTTCAGGGCGGCGTGGAAGACCTGCACTTCTACACGCTGAATAAGCCGGAACTGACCCGCGATGTATGCCATGCGCTCGGCATCACGCCGAAGGTCCAGCTGGAGAACGTCGCCTAACTCTTGCGCGTTCGAAAACCGAAGAACCAATGACGTGGCGGCGGGGGCAACTCCGCCGTTTCGTGTATGAACTCGGACGGGTCGGTGCAGGCGATGCGCTTGTGGCGGAGCAGGAATAGCTTCCCCCACCCGACCCAGAGGCCAACTTCCGGCGCATCGGGATCACAAGGAAACTGCTGACGCCAACCGGCAGGCAGAGGCAGGCCGTGGTTTCCCAGTTTTTCCAGCATCCAGACGAGCGGAATGTTCGATAACGGACGGGCGCTCGTGAACGGCGTGATGTGACCGCCAACATCACCGTGCGATCCCCGGAACCAAGCCTGTTCAATCACGCCGGTCCAGTTTTCGGGCGTTTTCCAGATTTCCGGCGCGAAGACATCGCGGTTTTCATGCAGGGCAAGCGCGTGAAAAGCGGACTTCACCGCAGGAACGAGGCCGTCGGAGTGGAAGCTGTGGCGCTCCTCCTCAAGCTTCCAAAGCAGAGGAACACGCAGCCCAAGTGACTTGACGGTATCAAAGCAGCCCAGCGCGCTGATCGTCACGTCGCGGGTGCAGTGCAGCTCGCTGAATTTCTTGGCATAGGGCGAGCCCGCACCTTGAGAATAATAGCGATACGCCTGCCGGATGTTGCGTTCATTGGCGTGGTGACTTCGGACAAGCCCGACGCGGTCGATGACACCGGCTAAGGACCGGACAGCGAAGGCTCCACGCGAAAACCCGATGAGCACGATGTCGTCGCCTTCGCGCCAGCGGGAACAGAGCGCACCGTAGGCCCGTTTGATCTGCCGATTGATCCCGCGACCAGCGACGACGCTGAAGGTCTCGGTCCAGTCTTTCCACTGGATACCGGCCTCGTAGTAGAGCGTCATATTGGCCGAATAGCCGTTTTCGCGCAGCAGCTTGTAGATGAGGCCCGCGTTGGTTTCTTCCTCCGGACGCAGCGACGAATTGGTGCCATCGAGGATGATGACATGCGTCGCGGCACCCCGTTTCCGGACGATTTTTTCTTCGACGCGCGGCTCTTTGTTAAAGAACCGGAGTATCCAGTTACCGAGCTTCAACGCCTTTCTCCTGAAGTGCCCGCCACACGCGATATGGCGTTAATGGCATAGCAATTTCCGTTCCAATCGCGTCGATCACGGCATTGGTCACAGCCGCCAGCGCGCCCACGGTTCCGGCCTCACCGCAGCCCTTCATGCCCATCGGATTGTATTTCGACGGCACGGGGACGGAGGTAAATTTGACCCACGGCATATCCGAGGCGCGGGGCATGGCGTAGTCCATAAAGCTGCCGGAAAGGAGCTGGCCGTCCTTGTCGAAAACCGTCTGTTCCATCACCGCTTGACCAAGGCCCTGCGCGACACCGCCGTGGACCTGCCCTTCGGCCAGCATCGGGTTGATGAGATTGCCGAAGTCGTCGACCACCACGTAGCGGTCGACACGTAGCTGGCCCGTGTCGGGATCGACCTCGACTTCGGCCACGTGACAGCCGTTCGGGAAGCTGCGGTTTTCGAGGGTGATCGTCGCCGAATGGGACAGCAGATCCTCGCGGCCATCCTCCCGTGCCATGCGGGCCACGTCCTGCATCGACGGGGAAAGGTTCGAGTTCTCAATCCGGAAACGCTCGTCGTCGAACGTGACCTCACCGCCCTCTTTTTCCAGAAGGGAGGCAGAGAACGGGGTGATCATCGTTTCGCCCGTCGCCAGCGTCGCGGTGTTCTGCACGGTTACAGAGCGCGACCCGCCGGTGCCGCCGCCGGTTGCGATGCGGTCGCTGTCACCTTGCATGACGGTGATGTCCTCGGCGGGAATGCCGGTCTGATCAGACAGGAACTGCGCATAGACAGTCTCGTGCCCCTGCCCGTTCGACTGCGTCCCGACATAAATGTTGACCGAACCGTCCCAAAGGAATTCGACCTTCGCGGTTTCGCTCGGCTCGCCGAGGATGCTTTCAATGTAATACGCCAGCCCCATCCCGCGCAGGCAACCCTTCGCCTCGCTCGCGCGGCGGCGCTGGTCGTAGCCTTCGGTCTGCTTTTCGGCCTCGGTCAGCAGTTTGTCGAAATCTCCAACATCGTAGGGCATTCCCGTCGCAGAGGTGTAGGGAAACTGGCTCGGCTTGATGAAATTGCGGCGGCGCAGCTCCCAAGGGTCTATGCCCAGTTCGCGCGCGGCAGCATCCATCGACCGTTCGAGGACAAAGATCGCCTCCGGACGACCCGCACCGCGATAGGCGTCGACGGGGGTGGTGTTGGTGTAAATGCCCTTGGCCTCTAGGTGGATCGCGCTGAAATCGTAGGTGCCGGGCGCGACCTTGGAGAACAGCTCGGACTGGATCACCTGCCCGTTCTGCGAGTTATAGGCGCCGAGGTTCGACAGCGTGCGCGTTTTATAGGCCGTGATCTTGTAATTTTCGTCGAAAGCCAGCGTGCTTTCGGTCACCAGATCGCGGCCAGCGTTGTCAGACAGCATCGACTCGCTGCGGTCGGGAATCCACGCGACCGCCTGTCCCAGCGTCCGCGCAGCGAAGGCGGCGATGATCGGCTCGCAATAAACCATCGCTTTCATCCCGAAACCGCCACCGACGTCGGGGGTCGTCACGCGCACGTCTTCTTTGGCGAGCTTGAGGTGTCGGGCGACGTCATCACGAGCCGACCACACGCCCTGACCGTTGACGCAAAGGTGGATACGGTTGCCGTCGGGCTCGGCATAGGCGCCGCGCGGCTCCATCGAATTAACGATGATGCGGTTATCGGGGACCGAGGTATGGATGACATGTGCGGCTTGCGCGATGGCCTGTTCGACCGCATCGGCGTCGCCCATCGCCCAATCGTAGGCGATGTTGTCGGGCACTTCCTCGTAGATGGCGGAGCCGCCTACGCGCAGGTCGATGTGGGGCGGTAGTTCCTCGATATCGAAGTCCGCCATCTCGCCTGCGTCGCGGGCCTGTTCGAAGGTGTCGGCAACGATGACAGCGATAGCTTCGCCGACGTGACGCACGCGGTCAGTCGCCATCAGCGGGCGCAGCGTTTTGGTCGCACGCTTGCCGTCCTTGTTCTTGACGAGGATCGCTTTCATATCGAGCCGCACGCCTGCGGCTTCCAGATCGGCGGCGCTCATCGCCATTCGCACACCGTCCATTTCGCGCACGTCGTCCAGATTAACAGACACCAAGCGGCCATGAGCGATGGGGGAACGGACGAAATAGGCACGCAGCGCATTTTCAGGCACAATGTCCGCGACATAGCGACCTTCGCCCGTGATGAAACGCACGTCCTCGACGCGTTTGACCGACTGGCTTTTCCCGAACTTTTCCATGAAACCTCCGCCCTTCCCTCGCATGAGAAAAGGTAGTTCAGTGCGGGGGCAAGGCCAATCTCTCAGAACGGCGCATCGAGTGTGTCGAGCGTCACCATTTCGATACTGCCATAGCCGTTGAAACGGGTCGTCACGCCCGTGACATAGGCCCCCATCGAACGGAAAACGATCCAGTCGCCTTCATCGAGGTAAATCGGCAGTTCGAGCGGGTCGCGCAGCACATCGATGGAGTCGCAGGTCGGCCCGAACGCTTTGCGCGGACGGTGCGGGCCCTTACGCCAGCCCTTTTCGGAGAGAACGGCGAAGGATGGCGCGGGCATGGACAGGAGCTCCGACAGCCCGCCATACACGCCGTCCGTGAGGTAGATGCAGTCGTTGCGCACCGATTTGATCTGCACGGCGAGTGCGAAGGCATCGGCGACGAGGCCCCTGCCCGGTTCGCAGATCAAGGTCGGCTGCACGGGAAACGCGCCCAGCGCTTCCTTGATCGCGGTGAAGAAAGGCATCATCTCGACGCGGTAATTGCGCGAGGCGGGGAAACCACCGCCAATATTGAGCCGCTCGATGGTCACGCCCGCTTCGGCAGCGATTGCGGCAGCCTCTCCGACGTACTGCCCCCACGCGGCGGGATCGACGCATTGCGTGCCGACGTGGAAGGTGAGCGACGGCTTGCGCCCCGCCTCTGCCACGCGCGCGAGCATCATGGCTGCGAGCGGCGGGGTCGCGCCAAATTTCGCACCGAAGTTATAGGCCGCGCCCTCCACCGGCAACTTGAACCGCACAGCGATCTCTGCGTCCTCGGGCACGCGGGCGAGCAGTTTTTCCAGTTCGTCCCAGTCGTCGACCGACCAGGACGCCACGCCATTCGCCACGCCGAATTCGACCTCGGCGCGGGTGCGGACGGGATTGTTGTAGTGAAGCGCGGCGGTGGGGCATATCTTGCGCGCCAAAGCGATTTCTTCAGGGGACGCAACATCGAACCCGTGAAGACCGCCGTGGCAAAGGGTCGACAGGACATCCTCTGTCGGGTTGGCCTTGACCGCAAAGGTCACGAGGCCACCGAAGCCGCGCTGGAACTCCGCCAGTTTGGCCGCGAGCAGGCTTGGACTGAAGAAATGAACCGAGCCGCCACCCTGATAGGATTGCAAGAACTCTGCGATAGAGGTCTGACGAACTGGCTGGTGCAGCATGGGAACTCCTGTCTCGTACGATAAGAGTAAGGCCCGTTTGTGTCAAAATGTGGGGGCGAATTGTTTAATTTGTCTTGGATGATCGGCAGTTTGACGACATCATCGTCAATATGACCGAAACTGATGACACCGATCGGCTTTTGATTGCCGAGCTTTCGCAAAATGCCCGCCTTCCGGTGGCGAAACTGGCCGCGCGGCTGGGCCTTGCCCGCACGACGGTTCAGGCACGGCTCGAACGGCTGGAACGGTCCGGCGTCATCGCCGGTTATACGGTGCGGCTATCGGATCAGGCCCAGCGGCAGTCGATCAAGGCGACCGTCCTTGTGCAGATCCGCCCCGCCGCACTGCCCGGTGTGCTGACCCACCTCAAGCGGATGCCTGCGGTGGAGGCTGTCCATACGACCTCCGGCCGTTTCGATCTGTGCTGCCTCTTGCGGACGAACAACACGCTCGAGCTGGACTCCGCGCTCGACCAGATCGGTGAAATCGACGGTGTGATCCTGCTCGAAAGCCTTATTCATCTGTCTACGCGCATCGACCGGACGGTCTGACCCCTTTCCCTCGGACCAGCCACGGGTTATCTGATCCCCAACCAGAATTAGGGATCCGCATTATGCCGATGGAAAAAAGCTTCAACGCCGCCGAGGCCGAAGCCCGCATCTACAAGAAGTGGGAAGAGTCCGGCGCATTCAAGGCTGGCGCCAACGCGAGCCGTGACGAAACCTTCAGCATCATGATCCCGCCGCCGAACGTGACGGGCGCTCTGCACGTCGGCCACGCCTTCAACAACACGCTTCAGGACATCCTGATCCGTTGGCACCGTATGCGCGGCTTCGACACGCTCTGGCAGCCAGGTCAGGACCATGCGGGTATCGCAACCCAGCTTCAGGTCGAAAAGATGCTCGCCGCCAGCGGCCAACCGGGTCGCCGCGATCTGGGCCGCGAGGCGTTCCTCGGCAAGGTCTGGGAATGGAAGCAGCAGTACGGCGATACCATCATCAGCCAGCTGAAGCGTCTGGGCTCGTCCGCTGACTGGTCGCGCAATGCCTTCACCATGTCTGGCGCGCCAAATGCGCCCGACGGCGAGGACGGCAACTTCCACGACGCGGTCATCAAGGTCTTCGTCGAGATGTATAACAAGGGCCTCATCTATCGCGGCAAGCGACTGGTGAACTGGGACCCGCATTTCGAAACCGCGATCTCGGACCTCGAAGTCGAGAACACCGAAGTCGACGGCCAAATGTGGCACTTCAAGTACCCGCTGGCTGGCGGCGAGACCTACACCTACGTCGAGAAGGACGAGGACGGTAACGTCGTGTTCACCGAAGAGCGCGACTATATCTCTATCGCGACCACGCGCCCCGAGACGATGCTCGGCGACGGCGCTGTTGCCGTTCACCACGATGACGAACGCTATGCGCCCATCGTCGGCAAGCTCTGCGAAATTCCGGTCGGTCCGAAAGAGCACCGCCGCCTGATCCCGATCATCACCGACGAATACCCCGACATGACCTTCGGTTCGGGCGCGGTAAAGATCACCGGTGCTCACGATTTCAACGACCACGAAGTCGCCAAGCGCAACAACATTCCGCAGTACCGCCTGATGGATACCCGCGGCGCGATGCGTGCCGATGGTGCGCCCTACAGCGACGAAGCCGCGAAGGCTGCCGAGTACGCGGGCGGCAAGGACTTCACCGTTCAGGAAATCGACGCGATCAATCTCGTGCCTGACGAGTACCGTGGCCTCGACCGTTTCGAGGCACGCAAGAAGGTCGTCGAAGCGATTGTCGCCGAGGGCCTCGCCGTCATGACCGAAGCGACCGACCCGCGTCTGGGCAAGGCCGCCGTCAAAGCGCCTGTCGAGCCCGCCGAGGGCGGCGAGATGCGCACCGAGGAAGAGCAGCTCGTTCCGCTGATCGAAGCCAAGAAGATCATGCAGCCGTTCGGCGACCGCTCCAAGGTCGTGATCGAGCCGATGCTGACCGACCAGTGGTTCGTTGAAACTTCGAAGATCGTTGAGCCTGCGCTCGAGGCCGTGCGCACCGGCAAAACCAAGATCATGCCGGAGTCGGGCGAGAAGACTTACTACCACTGGCTCGAAAACATCGAACCGTGGTGCATCTCGCGTCAGCTGTGGTGGGGCCACCAGATCCCAGTGTGGTACGACCTCGAAGGCAAAGCCTATTGTGCCCCGACCGAAGCCGAAGCCGTTCGCCAAGCTCACGATCTATACAAAGAAAAGTATCCGGGGCGTGAAATTGTCGTAGAAGTAGGCAACGCTGGCGAGCAGAAATCGAGCCCCGACTCCGCCGGACGACGTGAGGAAGCCATTACGATCGCTGAAAGCGGTTGGAGTGCGGAAATAGAGGCAGGTAAGCTTGGCTCGCTTTTCGTAGAGCTTAGACGCGATCCCGACGTTCTGGACACCTGGTTCTCGTCGGGTCTTTGGCCGATCGGCACGCTGGGCTGGCCGAACTGGGACGAAAGCACCTCGAAGTACTTCCCGACCGACGTGCTCGTCACCGGTCAGGACATCCTGTTCTTCTGGGTCGCCCGTATGATGATGATGCAGCTTGCTGTCGTCGACGACATCCCGTTCCACACCGTCTACCTGCACGACCTCGTCCGCGACGAGAAGGGCAAGAAGATGTCCAAGACCACGGGCAACGTGATCGACCCGCTCGTCATCATCGACGAATACGGTGCGGACGCGCTGCGCTTCACCAACACCGCGATGGCCTCCATCGGCGGCGTTCTGAAGCTGTCCGAGGACCGCATCAAAGGCTACCGCAACTTCGGCACTAAGCTCTGGAACGCGTCGCGCTTTGCAGAGATGAACGGCGCTGTCTGCGGCCAGACCGAAATTCCGACGGCGACCGCGACCGTCAACAAGTGGATCATCGGCGAAACCGCCCGCGTTCGCGAAACCGTGGACGAAGCGCTGGCTGCTTACCGTTTTAACGACGCTGCGCTGGCGCTCTATGCGTTCGTCTGGGGCAAGGTTTGTGACTGGTACGTCGAATTCTCGAAGCCGCTGATCCTCGACGGTGATGAAGCGACCAAGGCGGAAACGCAGAAGGTCATGGGCTGGGTCATCGACCAGTGTCTGATCCTGCTGCACCCGATCATGCCGTTCATCACCGAAGAGCTGTGGGGCACCCTTGCCGAGGACCGTTCCAAGATGCTCGTCCACGCCGACTGGCCGACCTACACGATGGCCGAACTTGTCGACGAGAAGGCCGACGCGGAAATGAACTGGGCGATCTCGCTGATCGAAGGCATCCGTTCGGCCCGCGCGCAGATGAACGTGCCGGCTGGCCTCTATGTGCCGGTCGTCATGCAGGAAGCCGCGGACGCCGCGAAGGCTGCGCTGACCAGCAACGAGACGTTGATCAAGCGTCTGGCCCGCATTGGTGATATTACCGAAGCTGCCGAAGCGCCCAAAGGCTCGATCACGATCCCGACCAATGGCGCGACCTTCGCACTGCCGCTGGCCGACATCATCGACGTGGATGCCGAGAAGGCCCGCATCGAAAAGGTGCTCGGCAAGTTGCAGAAAGAGCTGGGCGGTCTGCGTGGCCGTCTGAACAACCCGAAGTTCGTCGCCTCCGCGCCGGACGAGGTTGTCGAAGAAGCCAAAGGCAACCTCGCGCTGCGCGAGGAAGAAGAAGCGCAGCTGAAAGCCGCGCTGGCCCGACTGGCAGAGATCGGTTGATAAAACAAAAGGGCGGCCCGAGTGGTCGCCCTTTTTCGTTTCAGGGGCTTTGCCCCTCTTGGCTTCGCCAATTCACCCCAGGATATTTGAGGCACCAAGGCAGAGGGGTCAGTCGACCTTGGCCGGTGTCGTGCCTGCGGTGAGGTTTTCGGCGCGGTCGAAGCGGAGATAGGCGAGCGCCTTGTTTCCGGCCACGGTGTGGACGGTGCCAGCAGGGCGATCGTTCGATGTGAGGCTTGTGCCGGCGTCGACGGGGTCGTCCAAGGTGACGCGGGCGAGGCCCTTTTTCAGTTCCGTTTTATGCTTCATGCGCGCGGTGACTTCCTGACCGACATAGCAACCTTTTCTGAAATCGACGCCATTCAGACGCTCGAAACCCATTTCGAGGATATAGCTGTCGGGGCCGAGTTCCTTGCCCGTTTCAGGGATCAGGTGGTCGATGCGGAGCGCATCCCAGTCGGTGCCGTCGTCGCCTTCGCTGCCGTAGAGCCTCCATCCCATCGCAGGGTCGCGGGGGTCGGTCAGTGCGCCTTCGGGGGCGTCCGTGGTTCCGCGCGCAACAGGAATGTCCGTGGCCTCGAGTTGGACATCGGACCGGAGTTTGTACATCGACAAACGCTGGAGCAGCATCGGCGCGAGTGAGGTATCGACGTCGATCAGGATGCGATCCTCCTGCCCCACCATGAAGAAATCGGCGAGGTATTTGCCCTGCGGCGTCAGAAGCGCGGCGTAGGCGATCCCGCCGCGCGCTTTCGAGACATCGTTGGTGACGAGACCTTGCAGGAATTTTTCGCGGTCGCTGCCGGTGACGGCCAGAATGGTGCGTGTGCTCATAGCGTTCCTCTTATCCGTCAGACGGATATAGGTATCAGTTCTCGGAGTTGAACTGCAGGCGGTAAAGATCGGCGTAGATGCCGCCGCGTTCGAGCAATTCGTCGTGGGTGCCCTGATCGGCCACGGTGCCTTTGTCCATCACCACGATCTTGTCGGCGTTGCGCACGGTCGAGAGGCGGTGGGCGATAACGAGCGTGGTGCGGCCTTTGGAGAGGTTTTCGAGCGCCTGCTGGACGATCACCTCGCTGCGGGTGTCGAGGGCGGAGGTCGCCTCGTCGAGCAGCAGCACGGGTGTATCGCGCAGTAGGGCGCGGGCGATGGCTACGCGCTGGCGCTGGCCGCCCGACAGGTTCGAGCCGCGCGGACCGGCGGGACTGTCGAGGCCGTTTGCCAGACGCGGCACGAAATCGGCGACATGGGCGGCTTGCAGCACGTCCCGCAGGCGGTCTTCGGGCACATCGCGGCCGAGCAGCACGTTTTCGCGGAGCGTTTCGTCGAAGAGCGCCGCGTCCTGCGTCACGACCGAATAGAGGCCGCGCAGGTCCTCGAGCGCGAAGTCCTGTGAGCGGATCCCTCCGATGGTGACGAGGCCGCTTTGCGGTTCGACAAGGCGGGTGAGCACATTGAAGACGGTGGATTTACCAGCGCCGGACGCTCCAACAAGCGCGGTGGTTTTACCCGCCTCGGCGGTGAAGGTGGCGCCGCGCAGAACGGGGAATTCACCGTAAGCTAGGCTCACGTCATCGAACACGATCGGCGGAGCCTCTTGCGGAACAGGCCTGGGCTGGGCGGGCGAAACGAGGGTCGGCTGGGTATCGAAGACGGTCACGACACGCTCGATACTGGCCGCAGCCTGTTGCAGCAGACCCGAGATATTGCCGAGGCGGCGGAGCGGTTCGAAGGCCAGCGCCATCGCGGTAAAGAACGACATGAACTCGCCGACGGTCTTGTCGCCTTCGATGATCTGGGCGCCGCCATAGAGCAGCACGGCCATGAAACCGACGCCCGTCATCACGTCGATCAGACCGGGGATTGCTGCCTGTCCGAGCGCGGATTTCACTTCGGTCCGTACGCGGGCATCGACGAGCGCGTTGTAGCGGTCGGCCTGATAGTCCTCGAGCGAGTTCAGTTTGATCTGGTTGATGCCGTGGAACACCTCGTCGAGGCGGGTCGACATCTTGGCGGCGACATCGCGGGCTTCTTTGGATTTGCGGCGCACGTAGCGCTGCGCGAGCGTCGAGGGCAGCACGAGCACGGGGATGCCGATCAGCGCGGCAACGGTCCAGCGCCAGTCGGTGTACATCGCGACACCGAACAGCCAGATGACCGCGACACCATCACGCGCGATGCCGGTGACGATCCCAGTCCAGACCGTGCCGATCGCTTGAACGTCACCCTGCACACGTTCGATCAGATTGCCCGGCGGGTTGACCTGATGGAACGAGGTATCGAGGCGCATGAGGTGGCGCAGCAGGTCAAGGCGAATGACCGCGGCGGCCTTCTCGCTCACGCGCTTCATCAGCACTCGCTGGGCGACAGAACTGATCGCGCGGGTGGTAAAAATGACCAGAACGGCAACAGCGACGAACCAAAGCGAGCCGGACTGTCCTTCGACGAACACGTTGTCGAACATCGGCTTCATGACCCAGCTCAGCACGCCGAGCATCGAGCCTTCGAGCACCATGAAGAACACGGCAGCCATCAGGCCGCCCGTCTGTTTCTTCAGGTACCGGCGCCAGAGCCAGCCGAACAGAGCGCGTGCATTGGTCTCGGGTTCAGTCACACCGCTTCCTTTCATAACTGCACATGCCAATAGCGATAATAAGCGCAGGATGAAAGCGCCAGCCCGATTGACCCCGCTTCGGCTTGGAGTAGTCTCGCCGCACTATTCCAAGGAAGAATTCGATGACACTTTCCAACGGCCGCCCCTATCTGGCCATTCCGGGCCCTTCGGTCATGCCTGACTCCGTTCTGCGCGCGATGATGCGGCCGGCCCCGAATATCTATGAGGGTGAACTGCATAACCTCGCCAATGGGCTGGTTCCCGACCTGAAGTACGTCGCGGGCACCGAACATTTCGTGGCGATCTACATCGGTAACGGCCACGCCGTCTGGGAAGCGGCGCTGTGTAATGTTGCCTCGCGCGGCGACAAGGTACTGGTGCCTGTGAATGGCCGCTTCGGTCATGGTTGGGCCGACATGGCACAGGGCCTGCACCTCGATGTCGAGATGCTGGAACACGGCATGGAAGCCGCCGTTGACCCCGCCCGTATCGAAGCCGCCCTTCGCGCCGATACCGAACACAAAATCCGCGCTGTCACGCTTTGCCACGTCGATACCTCGACCGGCATCCGCAACGACGTCCCCGCGATCCGCCGCGCGATGGACGCGAGCGGTCACCCTGCCCTGCTTATGGTCGACTGCATCGCCTCGCTCGGCTGTGACGAGATGAAGATGGACGAATGGGGCGTCGACGTGATCGTCGCTGCGAGCCAGAAGGGTCTGATGACTCCTCCCGGCCTTGGTTTCGTCTGGTTCAACGACAAGGCCGACGCAGCCCGCAACACCGCCGATCTGGCGAGCCGCTATTGGGACTGGCGCCCGCGCGCGACGCCCGATTTCTTCCACCAGTACTGGGGCGGCACCGCGCCGACGCATCACCTCTATGCCCTCCGCGCCGCGCTGGACCTGATCCGCGCCGAAGGTCTGGACCACATCTGGGCACGCCATTCGCAACTGGCCAAGATGATCTGGACGGCCATCGAGACATGGGGCCAGAAGGGCGAAATGCGCCTGAACATGGCCGATGCCGCGCACCGCAGCCACGCTGTGACGTCCGTCCACCTCGGTCACAACGATGCGGACCGTCTGCGTCACTGGTGCGAACACGAAGCAGGCGTCACGCTCGGCATCGGCCTCGGACGCACGCCCGACAGCGCATGGTTCCGCATCGGCCACATGGGCCACATCAACGCGCATATGGTGCTGGGCGTCATCGCGACAATCGACGCAGGCCTCAAAGCCCTGCAAATCCCGCATGGCGACGGCGCTGTCGAAGCCGCCACGCGCCTGTTGTCCGCTTAACCTGCTGCTGCCTCTGCAAGTGCCAGAGGCAGCGCCTCCGCAAAGGCGTCGAGCTCCTCGGGCGTGCCGCAGCTCACGCGGATGCAGCGGTTTTGGGGCGCGACGAAGGGCATCCTGACAAAGATGCCTCGCGCGTCGAGGGCATCCAGCACGCACTTGGCAAAAGCCCCGTCGCGCCCGCAGTCGATACAAACGAAATTGGTCGATGAAGGAATGACCGTAAGCCCGCATTCAGCGGCAATCTCTCCGATCCGGCGACGCGCCATGATGACCTCGGCCCGCACATGGGCGAGCCATTCCTCGTCACGGTAAGCCGCGAACGCCCCCGCTTGGCTCATCCGGCTCATACCGAAGTGGTTCCGCACGCGATCAAAAGCAGAAATCACCGCCTTCGGCCCCAATGCGTATCCCACACGCGCGCCAGCCAACCCGTAAGCCTTGGAGAACGTCCGCATCCGGATGACACGCGCGTCTTCGATCGGGATATCAGGCACGACGCTCTCGTCCGCGAACTCCAGATACGCCTCGTCGAGCACCAGCAGCGCGCTCTCTGGAACCGCCTGCACCATGCGCACGACTGTGCAGGCGTCGTGCATCGTGCCCATCGGATTATCGGGATTGGCGAAATAGATCAGCTTTGCGCTGACTTCCTTGGCCTTGGCAATCAGGCGGGAGGGATCCTCGAAATCACCGGTATACGGGATCGGGTGCAACGTGCCGCCGAAGCCCGCGACATGATAGTTGAAAGTAGGATAGGCGCCATCAGACGTCACCACATTGTCGCCCTGCGCCACGAAAAGCCTAACCAACAGCCCGAGCAACCCGTCGATACCTTCGCCAACCATCACGTTCTCGGGCGACACTCCCTCTCGCTCGGCTATCGCGCGGCGCAGATCGTGGCTCTCGGAATCCCCGTATTTCCAGCTGTCCATCGCAGCCCGTCGCATGGCGGCAATTGCCCACGGCGACGGCCCGAACGCGTTCTCGTTTGCACCAAGCCGCGCCACGAATGGCCGTCCCGTCTGCCGCTCACGGGCCTCCGGACCTACGAAGGGAACAGTCGCGGGAAGCGACGCAGCAAGCGGTGTCAGGCGAGGATCATTGGTCATAGCCGCCCGAGTTAAACGCCTACCCAGCCCGCGAGCAAGCCGAAGAAAGCAAAAGAGCGCGGAAATCCCGCGCCCTTTTCACTTTGATAAAAATACCTCCGCCGGAGGCTTGGTCCGCATCAGCGGGCCAAATCAGGCGCGTTCGGAGTATTCGATCACGTCGGTGTTGACGATGATGTCCTCGTCGGTGCCGATGAACGGCGGAACCATGATGCGGACGCCATTGTCGAGGATCGCCGGCTTGTAGGAGTTCGCAGCGGTCTGGCCTTTGACGACCGGCTCGGTCTCGACGACCTTGCAAACGACCTTCTGCGGGATCGAAACGCCCAGCGCTTCTTCGTCGTAGTATTCGACGGTAGCGGTCATGCCGTCCTGAAGGAACGGGCGACGTTCGCCAAGGAGTTCCGCGTCGATCTCGACCTGCTCGAAGGTCTCGGTGTCCATGAACACCAGACGGCCGTCGGTTTCATAAAGGAACTGCTGGTCTTTCTGCTCGAGGCGGACTTTCTCCACCTTGTCTTCCGAACGGAAGCGCTCGTTGAGCTTGGAGCCGGTGCGCAGGTTCTTCATTTCGACCTGAGCGAAGGCGCCGCCTTTGCCGGGCTTGACGTGCGAAACTTTCACCGCAGCCCAGAGGCCGCCGTCATGCTCGAGGATATTGCCGATTTTGATTTCGTTGCCGTTGATCTTGGGCATGAGTGGTCTCTTTTCCGTGACTATAGGTTGCCGGAGTCTGATAGCGCATTACATCGGGCCAATGCGTTCGGCAAGCCGCACGCGCAATACTTGAAATTCGCCGGTCAGGCCATGCAGTGAGTGCATAGCTGCCATTCCAAAAGAGGGCCCCCGAATCAAGACGAAATAGGGATATTGCCCCCTACGCCTGAACCACAAGAGCAAAAACAACAAAGGACGCGAAATGAACGATTTCGTAGATGGCACCGCATTCAATAACGAGCAAGGCAACCGCGCGCGCAAGCTCTTCGCCGCTGTCGTCCTCGCTGCTCTTGATGATGCGATTGCCGATGATAAAAAGTACGGCAACGGTCCCGAACAGATCGCCCGCTGGGCGCGTTCGCGTGACGGCCGTGAAGTTCTCACCTGCGCCGGGATCGACCCGAACGAGCGCGTTGTAAACGGTCTGATGGAATTCGTCGCCAAGGGCATCCGTACTTCGGTTGCACTGTCGCGCGAAGAAAGCGAACGCCGTCATGCTGCTGCACAGGACGAAGCCGCGTAAGGCTTGTCCAAAGTTTAATGTTACTGAAACGCGGTCCTCTGCTCGGGCCGCGTTTCTGTTTTCAGGACCCGAGATTGCTTCGGGATACCGATACGGCCTTCAGAACCGCATAGAGCTCCAGCCCTTCGGTGAGGCCCAAGGCTGCCACACTGCGCCGCGTGACGCGGGCCAGAAGACGCTCTCCACCCGTTTCCAGCTGCACAAGCGCACCTGGTCCGTCGCCCATACGGATCGACCTGACCTTGGCCGGAATAACGTTCAGGGCCGAAATACCCGTGGGGCGCTCAAGCGACAGCATCACATCCTGCGCCTCGACATGCACCCTCACGCCCGCGCCGGCCGGTTTGTCGACGTGCGGGACCAAAAGGCTCTCCGCCCCGAAGCGAAGCTCGGTCAGGCCATCCTCGTGCTGCATGCCGACGGTCGTCGTCAGCATCGCACCGGCGGCCATCGCACCGACCGGAGTGACGGCAGGGTCCGACAGCACGTCGTGCGCCTCCCCTGCCCGCAAGACCTTGCCGTTTTGCAACGCTACGACCGTCGTGGCGAGGCGCGCAACCTCGCTGGGTGAGTGGCTGACGTAGAGGATCGGCACACCCGCTTCGTCGCGAAGCTTTTCGAAATACGGCAGGATCGCTTCCTTGCGCTGCTCGTCCAGCGCGGCCAGCGGCTCGTCGGCCAGCAGCACATCAGGGCCGGACATCAGCGCCCGTCCGATGGCGACGCGCTGCTTTTCGCCGCCAGACAGTTGCGCTGGTCTGCGGGTCAGCAACTGACCAAGCCCGAGCATCTCTATAATGCGGCCCGCGTTCTGGGGCCGCGCGGACTTCGGCGCGAACCAGCGTCCGTAGTGCAGGTTTTGCTGGACCGTCAGGTGCGGGAACAGCCGCGCATCCTGAAACACATAGCCGACACGGCGTTTGTGTGGCGGCAGGTCCACCCCGTCGCCCATCAGCACGCGGCCATCGACGGCGATGTGTCCGCTGTCGGGCGTGATGAGGCCCGCGACCGCATTGATCACGGTGGTCTTGCCCGACCCCGAACGCCCGAATAGCACCGTCAGCCCCTGCGGCGCCTCGAACTGCACGTCCAAGGCAAAATCACCGAAGCGGTGGCGGATATCGACCGAGACCGTCATTGCCCGCTCACCCTGCGCGCAATGCGGCGCGAGAAGTACTCGGACAGCACCACCGCGCCCATCGCGATGACGACTGCGATGATGACGAGCCTCATCGCCGATGCCTCGCCGCCGGGCACTTGGAGGAAAGCGTAGATCGCCGACGGAAGAGTTTGCGTCTGCCGAGGAATGTTGGAGACAAAGGTGATCGTCGCGCCGAATTCTCCCATCGCCTTGGCGAAAGCGAGGACTGCTCCCGCAAGCACGCCCGGCAGGATCAGCGGCAGGGTCACGGTGATGAACACCCACGGCTTTGACGCGCCCAGCGTTCCGGCAGCCTGTTCAAGCTTCGGATCGACGGCCTCAATGGATAGGCGGATGGCGCGCACCAGCAACGGAAAGGCCATGATCGCGCAGGCCAGCACCGCGCCCGTCCAGCGGAACGCGAAGACTATCCCGATATCCGCCAAGGCACTGCCGATCACACCGCGCCGACCGAAGACAATAAGCAGCAGGTAGCCCGTCACGACAGGCGGCAGGACCAGCGGCAAATGCACCAGCCCGTTTAGTAACTGCCGTCCGGGAAACCGCCAACGGGCCAGCGCATAGGCTGTGAAAATGCCGAGCGGAAGGCTCCAGACCGTAGCCCAGAGCGCCACCTTGAGCGACAGCAGAACCGCCTGCCACTCTTCGGGGCTGAGCCAGTCCGTCACTCTTTGCCCTGCATCACGGTGAACCCCTGCGCCTCGAACACATCGGCGGCTTGCGGAGTGGAGAGGTAATCAAGGAAGGCCGTATCACTGGCTTCGGTCGTCAATGCGGCGGGATAGATGATCGGCGCGTGGGTGTCCTCGGCAAAAGTCGCGATGACGTGGACCGAAGGCTCGGCCACCGCGTCGGAGGCGTAAACGATCCCGAAAGGAGCCTCCCCCGTCGCCACCAGCGCGAGCGCGGCTCGTACGTTATCCGCCTGCGCCACGGAGGGCGCGAGCGTGCCCCAAAGGCTGAGCGACGTCAGCGCCTCTTTGCCGTACTGCCCTGCCGGAACGGAGTTCACGAGGGCCATCGCGAGGCGTTCGTTGCCCAAGTGTTCGGGCAAACCCGCGATGTCGAACATTGCATCCTCAAAGCCGACCAGAACCAGTGAGTTGCCAAGGAGGTCGGTTCGGCTTCCCTTTGTCAGCAGCCCCTCCGCCTCTACCGCGTCCATCCATTGCGTCGAGGCAGAGATGAACACGTCCGCCGGTGCGCCTTGGATAATCTGCTGCGCGAGCTTGCTGCTTCCTGCGTAGGATATCAGAACGGTCTCGCCCGTCTCGGCCTTATAATCCGAGGCGATCTCGTCCAGTGCGGTTTTGAGAGAGGCCGCAGCGAAAACAATGACTTCGTCAGCCGATGCCTGCCCCGCCGACAGGGCCATCACCGCTGCCAAGACCGCTGATTTCATGCTCGCCTCTCCCTCGTTCGCTCCAGCATATCCGCCAGCAACAGGGGAGCAAGCGAATGTCGCAAATCCTCACATTTACGTCGACGGGTGCGAGAGCACCTGCGGCGCCAAGGGTATGTTCACAGTCGGACATTCCCCCGCTACAAGCAGCGGAACGGAGGAACGCGCATGGCCAAAGCGATCATGATTCAGGGTGCTGGCTCGAATGTCGGCAAGTCGATGCTGGTTGCGGGCCTGTGCCGTGCGTTCCGCAAACGCGGGCTGTCAGTGGCACCGTTCAAGCCTCAGAACATGTCTAACAATGCTGCCGTTACTATAGATGGCGGGGAAATCGGGCGTGCACAGGCGCTTCAGGCGCTGGCGTCGGGGCTTGAGCCGCACACCGACATGAACCCTGTCCTCCTGAAGCCCGAAACGGATGTCGGCGCTCAGGTCATCGTGCAGGGCAAGCGCGTCGCCACGATGAAAGCGCGGGATTACGGCAAGACGAAATCGACCCTGCTGCCTGCCGTGTTGGATAGTTTCAAACGGCTCTCGAGCCAGTTCGATCTGGTCGTCGTTGAAGGTGCGGGATCGCCGGCCGAGGTGAACCTCCGCGCGGGCGACATTGCGAACATGGGCTTTGCAGAGGCCGCGAACGTCCCCGTTGCCCTGATCGGTGATATCGACCGCGGCGGGGTCATCGCTCAGCTCGTCGGCACGCACGCTGTTTTGCCTGACGAGGACCGCGACCGGATCAAAGCCTTTGCCGTCAATAAATTTCGCGGTGACACAACGCTGTTCGCCGAGGGCATGGACGTCATCACCGATCGCACCGGATGGACGCCGCTCGGCATCGTTCCGTGGTTTGCCGATGCGTGGCGCCTGCCCGCCGAGGACGTGATGGACATTAAAGGCCGCCCCGGTGGGCACGTGAAAATCGCCGTGCCGCGCCTGAACCGTATCGCAAATTTCGACGACCTTGATCCGCTATCCGCCGAGCCCGATGTGACTGTCGAGATTATCGAAGCCGGACGCCCCCTACCTGCCGATGCGGACCTCGTGCTGATCCCCGGCAGCAAATCGACCATAGCTGACCTCGCCTATCTCCGCGAGCAAGGCTGGGATATCGACCTCTACGCACATGTACGCCGTGGCGGGCGGGTTCTCGGAATTTGCGGCGGCTACCAGATGCTCGGGAAAGCGATACACGACGACGATGGGATCGAGGGCGCGCCTGCCCGCGTCGAGGGCCTTGGCCTGCTGGATGTCGTGACCGAGATGAAGCCGATGAAGCGCCTGACGATTTCGAGCGCGCTGCACAATGCCTCCGGCGAGGCGGTGAGCGGGTACGAAATCCATATCGGCGTAACGGAAGGCCCCGACCGCGAGCGCGCTTGGCTGACGCTCGACGGGCGCGGCGAAGGTGCGGCGAGCGCAGATGGCAAGGTGCTCGGCTGCTATATCCACGGGCTGTTCGCCGCTGACGGGTTCCGCGCGGCGTTCCTCAAAACGCTCGGTGCCACCGCGACGCCTGGCTATGCGGCAACGGTGGATGCTGCGCTCGACGCGTTGGCCGAGCACATGGAAACCTATCTGGATCTGGATGCTATTCTGCGGATCGCCGAGAACGGCTGATCACTCGTAATCCTGCTGCGCCATCACGCGATAGATTTCGCGGCGAACCAGCTTGCGGACGTTGCGCGTGATGCGCTCGCCCAGCTTGCCTTGCAGTTCTTCGCGGATGATATCGCGGACCATTTCGCGCAGCGCGGCTTCTTCGAACTGCGGGCCGGTATCGTAGAAGTCCTCAAGCGGATCGGCGTCCAGATCGAGGTCAGGATCGTCGTTGTGCTCGTAGGCGTCTTCTTCGGGGATCGCGAAATCTTCATCCCGCTGCGGGGGCATGTAGTGATCCTGCGCAGCGGCGGGCTCATCGACTACAGGTTCTTCCGCATCGAACAGCGTCTGAACTTCCGGCTCAGGCTGTCGCGGCGCGGTCTGGATCGCGTCAAAGATCGCATCTTCGATAGCGGTTTCGAGAACGCCGAGTTCCGGCGCATCGTCAGCCACTTCAGCATCTTCGACCGTGTCGGATTCGCGCATAGGACGAACAGCGGACGAGTCCGCGACGTGTTCGAACGGCGCTTCGTCGTCCCATTCACTGCCGTGGTTCACTGCCGCCTCCAACTCTTCCATCATGCGCTCGAGCTCGTTCATGCGAGCGTCTGCGGCCATGGTATCGGAGTCTTCAGTATAATCAGAAGAAAATTCGACGGCGTCCTTTGGCATAAGGCGCTTGGTCTGGAACTGCGGCTCCTGCTCGGGCGCTCCGTCCACCACGGGGGCCGTGGGCTCCGCATAGGGTTCGCTGTAGGTGATGGCGACTTCTTCGTCCTCTTCGACCTCGACATTTTCCACAGCCGAAACAGCAGGTTCTGCCGATTCCGCGATGCGCAATGAAGGGGTGAGAACGAATCGTTCCGCCGCCGGTTTGTCGGCGAATTTCGGGGCCTTCTCCATCTGACGTGCATCCTCTGCACTGTCAGGGCGATAAACCTTAGGGCGTGCCCACTCGTTATCGGACACGAGTCGACGGATGGACGTCAGCACGTCCTCGATTTCGACATTGGTGACCGGATCAGACATTTTATTATCCTGCTTTGCCTCACGATCAATTTAGACCAGTGACACCCCGCAGACAACATTAACGCTGATCCGGTTGTTCACATTTGCAACTCTCGGTTAACGGAGTGCCTCAAGAACACGCTCCAGCGCGGCGCCCTGCTCGGAACGAGCCAGCGGTGCGTCGGCAACCAGATTGTAGTGCGCTTCGACGTCGTACTGCGTGACGTCGAGGTTCAGGTGCGACGCGTTCAGCAGGCCCATCGCGTAGAGAACGCCGTAACTCGCCAGAACCACATCGGCCTGAGCCGACACGCGGTTGGCGCGTGCGTCGAGCAGGTCCTGCTCTGCATTCAGAACGTCGATCGTGGTGCGCGAACCCGCGCTGGCTTCTTCGCGGACACCGTCGAATGCCAGCTGGGCAGCCGAAACCTGACGCGAATATGCCTCGGACGCTGAGACAGCGACCTGATAGTTCGAGTAAGCGTTCGCAACGCCCTGCTCGATCAGTAGGCTAGCGCGGTGAAGCTGGGCGCGCAGACCGTCGATGCGGTCACGCACCTGACGCACGGTGCTGTCGAGCTGACCGCCGAGGTAGATCGGACCGCCAGCGTTGATGCCGAACTGGGCTGCACCGTTGAAATCTTCGTCGATGCCCGCAGTCGCGGTAGCCGAAACGGTCGGCATGGTCGCGTTTTGCGCGCGGGTCAGGCCGATCTCGGCAGCAGCGATCTGGTGCTGAAGAGCAACAACGGTCGGATGATTACGAACCGCGTAGGCTTGCGCATCCGTCAGGTTCATCGGCAGCGGAGCCACCGGAACGCCCTGAAGGTTCGACGGCAGGTGGCCGATGGTGACAACATAGGCTTCGCGCGCATTGGCGAGGCTACCCTGCGCCACGGCCAGAAGGCTGCGGGCCGATGCGAGCGCGGCTTCGGCGATGGAAACGTCGGTGCGAGTGACTTCGCCCACATCGAAACGGTCACGCGCAGCGCGCAATTCCTGCGTCAGAACGCGGACGTTGCTTTCGCGCAGGTTCACGAATTCCCCTGCGGTCTGGACGTTGAGGTACGCCGACACAGCCGAGCTGAGCACATCAAGCTCGACCGACTTCAGCGACTCGCGGGTCGCCAGAACGGTGGCCTTCTGCTGTTCGACACCCATGGCGCCGATACCGGCGTCCCAGATATCGAAGCTCGCCGAAATACGGGCCAGTTCGGTCGAAGTCTGAAGGAGGTTTCCATCGAAGTCGTACGCGCGCGAGTGCGAGGAAGACCACGAAACAGCCGGACGGAGCGAGGCAACAGCCTGCGCCACATCTTCGTCGGCAGCGCGCAGAACGGCACGGTTATATTCAAGAAGACCGCTATTTTCGTAGGCCGAGCTCAGTGCCTGACCGAAGGTTTCAGCGGAAGCCAGCGATGCCGACAGCCCAAATACTGCCGCCATCGCGGTTGTGAGAAGTTTGTTACGCGTGAACATGGCTTTCCCTTGTTATATCCATGGCGCCCATCCACTGCGTTCCCGGCTCAGAGGGCGAATTCTTTGTTTTTCTCGAAACCGGCGAGAACCGGAGCGGAAGCGTTGAACGCAAACCGCCAATTGATCCGTCCATCCAGCTTGTAGCCAACACGGGCCACACCAAGCTCGCCTTCGGCAAAGAGGCACGCAATGCGGCCGCCTTCCTTGAGCTGGGCCAGAAGGGAATCAGAAACCACCTCGACAGCGCCTTCGAGAATGATGACATCGTACGGACCGGACTTGGCACAGCCTTCGGCCAGCGGGTTCGTCATCACTGCGGCGTTGTCCACGCCGTGCTCGGACAGAAGCGCCTGCGCATCAGCAGCCATTGCTTCGTCGCTTTCGACGGCTACGACAAATTCAGACATTCGAGCCATGACAGCGGTCGAGTAACCGAGGCCACAACCCAGATCCAGAACGACTTCGTTAGGCTGAATATTGAGCGCATCCAGCAGCTTAGCAAAGGTGCGCGGTTCGAGCATCACTCGACCCTCGCCGATTGCGACGTTCTCGCCGAGGTAGGCGGCTTCGCGTTGTGCCGACGGCACATAAGCTTCGCGCGGCACGGCGAGGAAAGCTTCAATGATCGGAAACTTGGTCACATCCGACGGGCGGATCTGCGTATCGACCATCATTGTACGGCGGGTGGTGTATTCAGCCACGGTCTAAACTCTTTCGTTCAGTTCCAATTAGGTTCTAACCATATCTAACCCGAACCCGCAATGTCCGAAAGTCAAAGAATATCCTATCTGACCCGCTTGCACGTTCTGAAGTTCCGGTATAGATCACGCGAACCATACCACACCACGGCGGCGAGTTGGCGGAGTGGTGACGCAGCGGATTGCAAATCCGTGTACACCGGTTCGATTCCGGTACTCGCCTCCATTTCATTCTAAATCATAGGGTTAGCGGCTGAACGGTCGAGTGGGACACAAAGTGGGACACACGCCCTATGATGCTGTCATCCTATCTAAGCCCCTCAAGACACGGGATTTACTACTTTCGCTGGTCTATCCCTCACACTAGGGAGGGAAAGCGAGCGTCAATACGCATATCCTTGCGTACACGTTGCCCGGATCGGGCTGGTGATTTGGCCCGCCATCTTGCATCCTGCGGAAGAATACTGCGAGAGAACAACGCATTGGCAGGACTGAGACAAAGCGAGATACGCGACAAGGTGCAAGCCTACTTCAAGGCGCAACTGGACCAGTACCTTGATTGGCTGGACCGTCGCGGTTTGTCGAAGAACGCCCTAACGGACATTCGCGAAGAAATACTGGACCATGAAAGTTTCCTAGAGATGGAGACGGATTTTCCACAGTGGTTGCCCGTTGAGCGTTTCAAGCGCGTCATGGATGTGTCAGACGAACAATGGAACGCCAGCCAGCCACGGATCACCCACCAGCTACGCCAAGGCCGCCGGGACATGCTCAGGCGCGTTCTCGAAGCCGCTGAGCGTCTTGAGCATTACTCCTATGACGATGTCCCAGCCAGCGCTCCTGCCGCTCCTGCACCCGCTCTGCCAGCCTCATCGCCTCTGGGCGTGGCGGTAGATGATTTCATTGCTGAGCATTCGCGGCAGTGGGCCGCAAAAACCACTGGCCAGAACCGTGCCTACCTGAACATCCTTGTAGAATACTTCGGCCCTGATCGGTTGCTTGCAATGATCACCAAGCAGGATGCCAGCGAAGTAAAGAAGGTGTTACAGGCGCTACCGGCAAGCCGGAACACGAAGCCCAAGTTGAAGGCCGTACCGTTGATGCAAGTCATCAAGGAACCCGGTCACAAGAAGATCGCAGCCAAGACGATCAACAGCCATATCCAGATGTTCAAGATGTTCTTCGACTGGGCCGAACGGCATGGGCATTCACCGCATACGCTCTTTGAAGGTATGAAGGTGAAGAAGGACAAGGCCAGCGAGAGCGAGCGTAAGCCCTTCACACCAGACCAAGCGCGCCTGATCTACACCGAGTTGACGAGAAACCCGTCCGGGCTGGTCCGCAAGGACAGCCATAAGTGGGGAATGCTCTTAGGCATGTTCACCGGGGCGCGTCTGAACGAGATTTGCCAACTCGACATTGCCGATGTGAAGCAGGACGGCGATACATGGTTCCTAAACATCACCGACGAAGGCGACGACACCAAAAGCGTTAAGTCTAAGGCAGGACGGCGCAAGGTGCCGCTGCATTCGGAGTTGATCCGCCTTGGCTTTCTCGACTTCGTGGACAGTCGCAGGAACGGCACACGCCTGTTCCCAGACTACAGCTACAGCGCCAATGGCGGCTACGGTCGCAACTTGGGCCGCTGGTGCAACGAGAGTTTCTTGCCCAAGCTGGGGATCAAGCAACCGGGCCTTGTCTTCCATAGCCTGCGGCACACCGTGGTGACGCGACTAGGGCAAGCGAACGTGCCAGAGCCGATCATCCAGTGCATTGTTGGCCACGCCCGGTCAGGTGTCACGCAGGAAGTCTATCTGAGGGAAGGCTACACGCTAGCACAATTGAAAGACGCCATCGACCGCTTCGCCATCGAACGAGCCAAATAGTCGATTGGGTGGTTGGGGCTGTCTCGGATGGCCCCTTCCATTGCATTGGTTAAGCAGCAAGTCTCAACCCGCACTTTGGCCATTCGCTCGGTCTTCGCTTGGCGTATCAGCTCAGCCCTCACGCTGATTGCGCGCTTCGTTTATCAAATGCCGGAAAAGGTCTTCATGCTCTTTGAAGTCCTTGTCAATGACGCGGATACGGTAGTTGGCCCACCGCGTGCTATACTCAAGCGTTTCAACGCCTGCGGTGTCTAGCATTGCGTCAACTTCGTCTGAGCGTGGCAACTTCGGCTCAAACACCACGAAAGACTTCTTTGGACGGAAGGCGACGTAGTTGTTCGCCCGCCCATCCTTCAACAAGCCTATGTAAAACTTGTTGTATTTCAGTTCGCAGTTCGGATCGCCTTCACGTACCACTTCAAACATGCGGTCCATAAGGGCTATGGTCTTCTTAGCGGCCTTTTCTTCCCAGTAAGACCGGTCAGTCGGGGCGCTGATTGCGTCTTCGTCTTCGTCTACCAAGCCACGCTGCATTTCATCCAACACTTTGGTGAAGACAAGCGTGATGTGATCCCCGACTTCAAAAGCCTGCATCTGTACTGCAATGATCGGCAGTGATCCATTGAACAATGACACCACGTTCAAAAAGCGACTGGTGATGTCCTCAGCGACCAGAACCGCGCAGTGCTCGTATTGCGGATAGCGTTTCCGCTCGATGTCCCAATATTCAATAGTGCGGATGATATGTGCTTCGTCAGTTGGCCCGAGTTGTAATTCAACCTCATAACGCTTGTAGCTATCCCGGTCTTGCAAAAGCAGGTCCAACCTGCCCGCCCGTGTCTGAATGCGTTCACGATCACGCAGAACCAAGTCACCAAGCCCAAGGATCGCCGGATCGGCTGCAATAATGTCCTGCACCCAGTTCTCGGAATAGACAGGATGGTTCTTGAGCGAAATGCGCTTTGGTGGCGTGAAGGTACTCATATCATTACTTTTTTCTGAATGTGGGATTTCTTCCCACTATTTGCCCCAGTAATGGGGAGATACCATTTATAGGCCCGCCAATCCCGCAGACTTAGACAAGCGGCACCGTGCTATGCGTCCAGCACCTCAGTCTCGAATGCGGCTTTGAAGTCAGTATTGGTCTGCCCAGTCTCATTGAAGAAGGGCAGCCCCAGCACGGTATAGTCCCGCCCTTGGAATACCGTTTCAAGTCGGGCCTTGGCTTTCACTTGAGCAAGGAAGTCTTGCTTCCAGTCGTCTTGCGGGCGCAACTGGTCGCCTTTGGGTTCGATGAATAGCTGAAAGATCGTGCTTGCATCCTCGCCCTTCTTCCTCAGAAATAGAACAAAGTCGGGTTCAAAGGCGCGTCCGGTGTCGAAGTCGTATAGCTTCACCGCCTTCTCGTTCCGCAGCAGGTAGAAGTCGTCATAGATACCGCGCAACCGGGCTTCCTGATCGTGCATGTATTTGATGAAGTGCTTTTCCTGATCCGTGCCATAGCTGTCGTCATAGGCGTGCCAGCCCTTGCCCGACAGGTCGATCTGGTCCAGCCCTGGCACGTTGCTTTCGGTCCAGCTTAGCCCAGTCTCGCCTTCAACCCGCAGTTTCAGCACCTTGTCGGTGAAACGGTCCTTGATGGGATAGGGCTTGAAGTCCTTGGTGCCGACATATTCGACACTTTCGCGTTTCACACCGCTTTCGATCTCGTGCAGGACGTATTGCGCGATGTCCAGCTTTTGCCGTGCGGTCAGGTTGTCCAAGTCATCTAGCAATCCGCGCAGACTCACTGTCACGCCGCCCAGATAGGTGTCAGAGGTGACGAACTGCGATGCACTGGCGAGTTGCGGGAAATAGGTCCGCAGGTTGGCGAAGTGGAAGAAGTCATTGGCGTCCATCGCAAAGCCAAGAATGGCCCTGCCAAAGTCGGCCAGTTTGAAGTCGCGGGACACAGGTTCTTTGCTGGACGGCTTCAAAGTCAACTGCCCGCCGCCAAAGGCAGAGGCTTCTATCACCCGGCCTGTCATCAGGTTAGGATAGGTGACAGTGCTTTCGATCTTGTAGGCGTCAAGGCCAGCAACACCATCGCGGGGATTGCGCACCCGATCATTGACCCAAACAAACTCACGTTCATACAGGTCAGTTTGCTTGAAGCTGTCCTTGAGGCGCAGTCGCACCGTCCGTGCGGTATCATCCAGCATCCCGGTTTCACGCAGGGCGTTGCGGATATCTTGGATGTACTTAGGATTGTGCGAACAGTGGTAGTGCAGTTCCTCCAAGATGCGCAGAGGCGTGTCCACGGCGCTGTCGTACTTGCGTTTTTCCCGAGCCGCGTCAGGCTGGTCCGGGGCCATGAACGGAAAGTACCTCGCCCCGCGTCCAATCAACTGAGCTTCGGCCATAGTGGTTTTGCCGACCTTGTTGGCCTTGCCGTCGCGAGTATCGTAAAGCCGCACAATGTCGAACAGGTTCAGCACGTCCCAGCCTTCGTTCAGCTTATCGACGGCAAAGATCACCCGCATCTCGTTGTCGCGGTCCTCCAAGGCGTTGAGTTCTATCTGTCTGTTTTCCAAATCCTTGGGGTTGTTGACGTTCACCACCTTCTCGGGGGCAAAATCGCCCTGTAGCTCGCGGGCGAAATCCGCGCCGCTCATGGCCCTTTCATCCATGATGAAGGCAAAGGCCCGCGAAAGCGTCTCATCGCCCTCAGAGGCCACCCTGAGCGCGTCCAGCGCCTCGCCCGTCAGCCCGGCAGCCATCGCAGTGAAGGTCGCTTCGTTGTCGGCGCTTTCCTTGATCGTCTTGGACTTCATCAGGATCACCGGCTTGCAATGCAGCCCGTGCGCCTCGGCCACCTTGCGGCGATACTGGCTCAGAACCATCGCCTGCATCATCCGGGCCTCGGGCGGCAAATCGGCCTGCCGCAACTCGATGTCCTTGGAATAGCCGCCCTCCCGAAACTGTCGCAGGGAATAGTCGTACAGTATCTTGTCGGCATACTTCGCGCGGATCGCCTCATGGCTCAGGTCCACAGTCGCGGTAAACTCCAACAACATGTTCTCGGGGTGCTGGCGGAAAATCTCGGATACCGTGCCTTCCCAACTGGCCTTGTCCGCCTTTTCCCCTGCCGTTAGCGTCTTCTTGGTCTCGGCGTTCAAGTGGTGCGCTTCGTCCGAGATCATCACCACCTTGTAGTCGCGGAAGTCTTCGATGGTGACGGCGTTTTCCTTGGGGGCCTGCATCCTTGTGTGCAGTCCCTGAATGGTAGTGAAGTGGATGTTGATCGCATCGCCTGACACCGCGTCGAAGGTGTCCACCGCGCGGATTTCCACGGGCTTGTCGTCAATGCGTACCGTTGGCGCAAACAGGTGCTTGGCCGATGCAGGGTTGAGGAAGTTTTCCTTGGTCTTCTCGATGATCTGGGCGGAGTTCACGAAGAACAGAAAGTTCCGATAGCCGCGCCGGTAAAGATCAAGGATCAGCGCCGCCATCAGCACAGTCTTGCCGCTGCCTGTGGCCATGTGGAACAGCAAGTGCGGGGCCTTGGGCCGCGCCTCGTATTTGTCGATGTAGAACAGCCAGCGTTCTAGTGCCGTGCGCTGATACGGGCGTAACTCGATCTTCGGCGCGAGGTTGCCGGTGATGTCGTCGGGAATGTCGGCCTTAAGCATCCCAAACTTGGCAACCGCATCAATCTGTTCGTTTAGGGTCTGGCTCATGCGTCCAGCCCATAGAAAGAGCGGGTCGCGCGGGCGTCTTCGTCCGAGATGTCGAAATCCGCATCTCCAAGGGAGCCGAGATTGACGTAGAGGTGGTTGGCATCAAGGCAGTCCATCAAGACGCGCTTGGCATCGTCCAGTGGAAGTGCAGCGAAGTCATCAGTGTCAAAGGCGCTCAGGTCCACGTCATAGCGCAGATAGCCCGTGGCTTGGATGTCGGCATGAATGGTTTGCAGCGTGACCATGTCAGGGGCCGCTTCGATCCGGTCCGCAAAGACCGAGTTGGATGCTGCGAGTTCGGCATAGACAAACGATCCACCGCCTTGCCACTCGACGGATTTGGATATGCCACCCTGTTCACCCTCAATGACTTTCTTGAGGCGAGTTTTGGTTAAATCCTCGATATAGTCCATCTGCTCCACTGCCAGCCAACGCCGCCCCATTTTACTTGCGACTGAAGCTGTGGTGCCGGAGCCTGCGAAGAAGTCGAGTACAAGATCGCCTTCGTCGGTTGTCATCTCGATGATGCGGCTGAGCGTTTCTTCTGGTTTTGGATAAGTGAAGGCCTGTTTCCCTACGAGTGACTTCACATGCAATGTACCGCGCTCAGAGTTTACTTCCTTATCCCACCAAACCGAACGCGCCATCTGCTTAGTGTCGCGATACTTTTCAACGATTTGATATCGGCCATCTTTCATTTGCTTGGCCTTGATTTCAGTGTTGAGGTTCTGTTGTGATCGAGGTTTACCCCAGCGCCAAACAGTCTGAATACCTTGCGATTTGGCTGGCATGACCTCCCGCCAACCGTCCTTAGGTTCAAGGCTTATCGTGTGAAGGCCATTTTCATCAGTGTCCTCTGGATCGGCATAGAAAGGATATACAAGATTGGGACGATTGCCCTCGTTGAAGGCAGTATTTCGGTTCCTAAGTTCACGAAGCTCAAAGCCTCCGGTTGTGTCGGAATATGGAAACTGCTTCTGAGGATCGTCAAGGCGATGAAGTTCATAATCAGGTCGCTTGGCGTAGCAAAGGATGTATTCGTGCATATTGGCAATGCCGCCATAATCGCGACCACGGGGATTGTTCACAACGGTAATGCACTCGATAAAAATCCCGTCACTCATCACTTCATCTAAGAGCACCTTAAGGTATGCAAACTCGTTCCCATCGCAATGCACGAACAAAAGCCCGTCTTTTTGTAACAACGCTTTCGCTACCTCCAAACGGTTCCTCATGAAAGTCAGCCACGCGGAATGGTTGAAGCGGTCGTTATACCGAAACCCGTCATTGCCCGTGTTATAGGGCGGGTCAATATAGATCAGCTTCACCTTGTCCGCATAGCGTGCTTTCAGCGAATGCAGTGCCAGCAGGTTGTTGCCCTTGATGAGCAGGTTGTCGTCCTCTGACACCTCCGCCACGGGCTTGGCCTTGCCCTCCGCCACGGCCTCTGCATCCCAGCGTTCCCAGCCGGTCAGCACCTTGGGTTCAAACAGTCGCGTGATGTCGTCCGGGGCCAGCGTCGTGTTCCAGAACACCTCGTTGCGGCCTCGGTCCTCTTTCGTCATGCCGCCTTCCAGCACACAATCCTTGTAGGGCCACGCCAGCACTACGTCGCGCGACTGGCTCAGGTAGTCACCTCGCCCATCGGTCAGGCCGATCCGGTTCTTGAAAGCGGTGTAACTGTCGGGCAGGAAGGCTTTATTGGACACAAAGTCCTGAAACTTTACTTTGTCGAACACCAGCACCCCCGCAACTTCGGTGAAGAAGTGCGCCTTGATCGTGTCTAACTGCATCAGGAGTTCTAAAAGCCGCGCATCCATGTTCAGCGCCGCCTCGATTACCGCATTCTTGAGGATTGCCCCATCCGAGATAAACGCCTGTTCGGCTTGAAGAAGGTCCGTCAGGTCATCGAGAAGGTTTTGCATGGATGGTCGCCCCCGTGTTCGTCTTTTCGCCCTTTGTGCCTGACGGAACAGGGAAAATCCAGCGGTCCCTTATTTGCCCCGGTAAAGGGAACATTGGATTTGTAGGGATAGGTCAGCGTAGGGCGTAGGACCGGGTGACTTTGACAGGAGGAACCTGCCCCAGCCTCGCTTTAAAGGTGTCCTGCATCACTCGTACAAGTTCCCCTTCCAGATGGGCCTGCACGATGAAGGCATCATGGATGGGCAGGATCGTATGGCCCTGCCTGACAAAGTGCAGAATGATCGCCTCGGCAATGTCGCTTTCCAACCGTTGCAGGGTTAGGCCCTTGTCGGTGCCCAGCATGGCGCGAACCATTGGGAAGGCGTCCAGCACCTTCTGCCGGAAGTCCTCTGCCGTTATACCCCAACGGGCGCTGTCGAAGTCGCGAGGTTCTTCGGTGGTGCCTGTTTTGGAGTTGAGCAACGCGGCAAGTGTGGACTTGCCGTGGTCCCGCAACTCCTTGTCCGCATTCGACCCCACTATTGGAGAATAAGGATCATCCGGTATGGGCTGGCCCGCCTCTGCCAACAGCACCGCCGGGTTGAAGCCCCGGAAGTCTGCTTCGATGGTGTGCCGCCCGTCTATGGTGATTTTGGGCCGCGCGTGTTTCTTGATGACCTGCCACCACCCGCCATAGAACCGCCCCCCATGGTCGAAGTTGCCCCGGTTGAATACCCGGTGCAAGCTCGCCTTGCGACCTTCATAGTCCGGCCCTTTGTCATGGATGCTGAGCGGTCGCGCAGTGTCTATGTCGGTTGCTTCCAGCTTTGCGTTGATCTCGTCAATATGCGCCCGGATAGCCATTATCTCAGGCGTGTCATCGTATCCGCAAAGTCGATCATCGGCGTCCTTCAAGCGGATGGTTTCTCTGCCCCGGTGCACTTTGAAGTCGTTGACGTCCCATTCATGTGTTTCGAGTTCCAACGCGCCCTTTTCCGTCAAGGCAAACCGGCTTGTCTGACTGTAGCCGGGAAGATTGAAACCACTTTTCGCCTTTTCGACATAGCCCGCGTTGATAAGCCGGTCTTGCACAGTGATGAATAGCTTGGCTTTCATGTGGTCTGGGCGGTATCGCTTTTCACGATCTAGAGCGCCCTTGCCACGTCGCATTCCGATTGTAGTCGGCCGCTTGTTGCACTTCGCCCGCATCAGGTTTACGAGAATGACACCGCCACAGTCGATAAACGCCTGTTGCCTGTCGATGCTTGGTTTTCGCGCAAATGATGCGGTCCACGCTGCGCACACGTCATCCATAAGCAAGTCGATAAGGTTTTGTGCATCGGGATTTGATAGCGCAAGATATGGTTCAAAGGCCCATGAATGATCTGCGAGTTGGTTGGGCAACTCAGCCGCTAAAGCCGCTGCCTTTAAAGCAAGTACGGACTTGGGTTCATCGGTCATCATAAAATCTCAAAACATTTTTTCGCGGCCCTATCCATATACTGAGCCGCGCGGACTTCCCCCATACCCCACCCGCGATGGTAGGGATACGCCCCGCCTCGTAAGTCGGCCTTCGCATAGGCAAGATAACTGCCGGGTGTCGGCATCCGGGCCACCTATAGGAGAATAGAAGGCCACCTGAGAGAACACTCGGCGGTTGACAGAAACGCAACTCTAGCAGCATAAGTGTGACACGAAGTGCGACACACAACTCAACCTCGCACTCGATTGTTGAAGCCTTCCAGTGGCTTAGAAAAATGGTAGCGGGTCCGGTACTCGCCTCCACCTCTATTTTCCCCAATTTATTGAATGACTTCGCACCTTGGCGGTGTCGGGAATTGCCTCAGCTTTTGCGTCCCCACGGCCTGCCCTTGCGCGGCTTGTAGACCGGAAGCTTCAAATCGAACTGGATTGCTGCCAAGCGGACGGTTAGCGCGACGCAAAAGCCCGCAAGCATCGATAAAGTCATCGGCTGGCCAAACCAATGGCCTCCGACGACTGTTACTGCACCCAAAACCGTGGCTGACATGTAGATTTCGGGGCGCAAGATGATGCTCGGCTCCTGACCAAGCGTATCGCGGATGATCCCGCCCGCGGTGGCGCTGAACAGTCCCATCGCGACCGCAACGAGGGCTGACGCACCCAATTCAAGCGCTTTAGCCGTGCCGACGACCGCCGCGAAGGCCATGCCGAAGGCGTCCGCCCACAAGATCCAGGTTTGCCGCGAGGCCACAAGCGAGGCGGCGAAATGCATTACCACCGCTACGACGATACAGATCGATAGGTAGACCGGATTGATGATCCAGAACACGGGCACATCGAGCAGCAGGTCACGCAGGGTTCCTCCGCCGATGCCGGTCGCTGCTGCGAACCAGACAAAAGCGAGCATATCCAGCTGCTTACGAGACGCTACAAGCGCACCGGTCATGGCAAAGATCGCCGTTGCCAAAAAGTCGACGAAGGCGAGCGTGGCGGTAGCGTCTGTCATCGGGTCAGCACCAGCTAGGGAATGGGTCCCGACGTCCTATCCGATTTTCAACGCACTGGACATCCAAGCCTGCGAATAGCGCTAGAGGATGACGCGCGGCTCCGGTAGACCGGCGACGTCGACTGGCGCGCTATAGACCTTGCCTTCGGCTTCGGATGGGGTGTCGATCCCTTCGCAGGCGGTCGTGACGAACAGCGTTTTGTAGCCGTCGCCGCCGAATGCGGGGCACGATGCGTGGGCGCCTCCGACTTCGACGCTGATATCCTTGGTGCCGTCGGGCAGATAGCGTGTGACGCGGTGGGCGCCCCAATGCGCGCACCAGACCGCACCTTCGGAGTCCGTGACCGCGCCGTCGGGGTTCATTTCGCTGTCGTTCAAGTCGACGAACACCTCGGGCTCGGCATCGGGCCAACCGTCGGACGCGAGAGAGACCTTTTTAACGATGCGTGTCGGCGTGTCGGTGAAATACCCCGTGCGGCCATCAGGGGCAAAGCAGATGGAGTTCGGAATGGTGATACCGCCGAACAGTTTCCGCAGTTCGCCGCGGTAGTAGCGATAGATCGATCCGGCCACTTTCTCGGCGTTCTTGCCCATCGTGCCGATCCAGAAACCACCGAACGGATCAGCGCGGCCGTCGTTCGAACGGGTGACAGAGTTGTCGGCCTCAAGGTCGATGACGTGGCCAGTGGTGCCCGTCTCGATATCGAACTTCTGGAGCTTGGTTTCCGACGCGACCAGCAGCGTGGTCTGATCCACCCAGCCGGCGGCAGATACGCGCTCTCCAAAATCCCAGCTTTGCGGGCCAGCGTCGGAGCGCGTGTGCAGCGTGTTCGCCATAATGTCGAACCAGAACAGTTGCTTGCGCTCGGGGTGCCAAAGGGGGCCTTCGCCCAGTTCGCAAGCGCGGTCGTCGAAAACAGAAGCAGTCATCAAGAAAATACCTGGTCGTAAGCAGTCACAATATGGGTTGCCTTTTCGGCCACCACGGCGGCGTTGTCACCCGGTTTGTAGAGTGCCGTGCCAATGCCGAAGCCCGTCGCACCGGCGGCGGCCCACTCACCGAAGTTGTCGGCGCTCGCGCCGCCGACCGCCAGCAGATCAGTGCCTTTGGGCAGAACCGCGTTCATCGCTTTGAGGCCAGCGGGACCGATGAGCGATCCGGGGAAGAACTTGAGCCCGTCCGCCCCTGCGCGAAGGGCCGCGAAGCATTCGGTCGGGGTCATGACGCCCGGATAGGACAGCAGGCCCTTGTATTTGGCCGCGCCGATGACTTCGGGGTTGCAGTCGGGCGAGACGATCAGCTTACCGCCCGCGTTGGCTACATCCTCCACATCGCCCTTCGACAGGACTGTACCTGCGCCGATGAGGGCCGTTTCGCCGAACGCCTTGGCCATTGCTTCAATGGAATTCAGAGGGTCGGGGGAATTCAGCGGCACCTCGATTTTCGTGATGCCTGCGTCGATCAAAGCCCCCGTGACCGAAAGGGCTTCGTCCGGCGTGACGCCGCGAATGATGGCTACGATATTGCGTGTCATGTTAACCCTTCAACTCTGCATAAGCGGCTTTGAGACCTTCGAGAACCAGCCCCTCGCCGTCAACGATTTCCGAGGTTGCGCCGAACTGTTCGAGCACGGTGGCATAGAGCGCGGAAAGCTTTCCGTCGCCGATCAGGACAACGGGAACGGCAGTGTCGACGCCCTGAAGCTCCGCGCCGATGAGGAGGCCGGAGAGGTAGGACCGCGCGCCCGCTGCTTTGCTCGGGTCCAGCAGACCGGTGGAGCGGACGGTGAAGAGGGCGTTTAGCGCGTCGTGCGATTGCTTCAGCCCGTCGGTAAAAGCGCCATCATCCCAGTCGTCCGACATCCCGTGGCGCAAGACGGACTGTTCTGAGAGCAGATTAAACAGCTCACCGGTCATCTTTGTGCGGAAAGACCTTACCTGCCCGTCCGCGATCTGCACCCATTTGGAGTGAGTTCCCGGCAAGCAGATCGTGCCCGCGAAGTCAGGACGCGAAGCGAGGAACCCCGCAATCTGCGTTTCCTCCCCGCGCATGACGTCCGGCGGGTCGATCTGGCAAAGGCCGGGCAGAATGCGCACGTTGAGCGCACCACTTGTCTGCACCGAAACCGCGTCAGCCCCAGCCGGGGCACAGGGTACCGAGAGGTACGGCGCTTCTTTCCAGCCCTGCTTCGCGCCGGCCATTCCGCAAATCAGGACGTCGGTCGGGCCGTCGGTCCAACCGGCAACCAGACCGTTCAGAACACCTTCGTACTGATCAGGAGTGAGCTTCCCCATCCCCTGATCTGAACGCGCTGTTTCGATGACTTTGCCGTTGGCGCCCAAACCCCAAACACGCAGGTTGGACGTGCCCCAGTCGGCTGCAATCCACGCGACTTGGCTCATGCAAGATCCTCGGGCAGAACTCCTACGGGGATGTTCTGATAGCATACGGGGCGCAGGAAGCGGCGGATCGCGAGGGTGCCGACCGAAGTCGCGCCGAAGTTGGTCGAGGCAGGGTACGGACCACCGTGAACCATGGCGTCAGCCACTTCAACGCCGGTCGGGAACCCGTTGGCAAGCACACGTCCCGCTTTGCGTTCGAGGATCGGCAGCAGGCGGCGGGCAGTTGCCGCGTCGCCGTCGTCCATGTGGAGCGTGCAGGTCAGCTGGCCCTGCAGACTACGAGCCAGCTTGTCCATCTCGTCGACCGACTGCGCTGTCACGATGATGCCGAGCGGGCCAAAGACCTCCTCTGCCAGCACTTCGTTCGCCAGCCAGTCCTCGGCGCTCACCTCATAGACGTAGGGCGTTGCGTTGCGCATATCGCAGACCGAGGTCAGCACTTCTTTAACGTTGGTTCCAGCGGCAACGCGGTCGCGGCCCTTACGGTAGGCGTTCGCAATGCCGTCGGTCAGCATGATCTGCGGGGCCGCATCTTTCAGTGCCTCGGCAGCGGCTTTGGCGAAGGCTTCGGCCTGATCTGCTAGGACTACGACGATCCCCGGATTGGTGCAGAACTGCCCTGCCCCCATGGTGAGCGATCCGGCCCAACCGGCGGCAATTGCAGCGCCGCGAGTGTCGCCCGCTTCGGGGAGAACAAACATCGGGTTCACGCTACCGAGCTCGCCGTAGAACGGGATCGGAACCTCACGCTGGGCGCAGAGGTCGAACAGCGCACGGCCACCACCGAGCGAGCCGGTGAAACCAACCGCGTTGATGAGCGGGTGCTGAACCAGCGCCGCGCCAACCTCGCGTGTGCTGCCTTGGACGAGGCTGAACACACCGGGATGGATGCCACATTTCTTGGCGGCGGCGGCGATGGCCTCAGCCATGATCTCGCCAGTGCCGGGGTGCGCATCGTGGCCTTTAACGACAACAGGGCAACCCGCTGCAAGCGCCGCAGCGGTGTCACCACCAGCGGTCGAGAATGCGAGGGGGAAGTTCGACGCACCGAACACAGCTACAGGGCCGATGGGACGCTGCATCATGCGCAGATCGGGACGCGGCAGCGGCTGGCGATCCGGCAGCGCCTCGTCATGGCGGCGGTCGAGATACGCACCATCAAGGATGTGCTGCGCAAAAAGACGGATCTGACCAACAGTACGACCACGCTCGCCCATCAGGCGCGCTTCGGGCAGACCGCTTTCCTGCGTGCCGATCTCGGTGATTGCATCCGCGCGGGCTTCGATTTCGTCGGCGATGGCGTTCAGGAACGCGGCACGTTCCTCGCGGGGCGAATAGCCGAAGGTCCAGAACGCTTCTTCCGCCGCCTGACAGGCGCGGTCCACATGGGCAGGCGAGCCCTCGCTATATTCACGCGCTTCGCCGTGGGCGGGGCTGGAGGTGAAGGTCGCGTCGCCCGCGACCCATTCGCCTGCAATCAGGTGCTTACCGCTTGGTACATAGGTCATAAGTCGTCCTTACTTGCCCCACTTCAGGGCAATCACATCGAGTTCCTTGGAGAGTTGCAACAGACGGTCCTTGGTCCGCTGGCTCATCGGCTTGAGAGGGTGGCGCACGTAGTCCGAACGGATCACGCCGCCCGCCTGCATCACGGTTTTGGCTGCCCGCAGACCGCATTGGCGGTTCTCATGGTTAATCAGCGGCAGGCAAAGGCGCCACTGGTCGAGCGCGGCGTCGATATTGCCAGCGCGGTAGTCGACCACGATCGGGCGGATTTTCTCGGGCTGGAGCGCCGAGGTCATCGTACCCGTGCAGCCCGCGTCAAGGTCGGCCAGCAGCGTCACGGCTTCCTCGCCGTCGAACGGGCCGACGATGTGCTCGCCACCCTGCTCGATCAGTGCAGCCAGTTTGTCGGCTGCAAACGGTGTTTCCATTTTAAAGTAGCTGACATTCTCCAGCTCTTTCGCCATGCGCACCAGCAGCGGTACCGTCAGCGTGCAGCCCGACAGCGGCGCGTCCTGCACCATGATCGGGATAGAGATCGCGTCGGACACGGCAGCGAAATGCTCGTAGATACCGGCTTCGGCGGGCACGAGGCCGACACCGTGATACGGCGGCATCATCATGACCATCGATGCGCCGAGCGCTTGGGCTTCCTTCGCGCGCTTCACCACGATCTCGGTCGCGAAGTGGCTAATCGTAACGATCACCGGCACGCGTCCGTTGACATGTTCGAGCGACACGCGGGTCAGGGTCGCCCGCTCTTCGTCGGACAGAAGGAACTGCTCCGAGTAGTTGGCGAGGATGCAGATCGCGTCGACACCCTGATCGATCATGCAGTCCAGAACGCGGCGCATGCCCTCTTCGTCGACGCGGCCATCATCGAAGAACGGCGTCGGAGCAACGGGCAGAATGCCGGTGAGTACGTCTTTCATAGTTGTTTCCTATTCGTGGAAAGGCTCGACGGCATTCCGCCTGCCCAGAGCCAGAGCGTCGGACACATGCACCATCGGGCGCAGGTCCATATCGATGCCGCCGGTCGACAGCAGCTTGGCCATATTTGCATAGAGGCGCGGATATTCACCCGCGAGAGGATTGTCCGAAACTAGCGCATCCTCGACACCGTCGATCTGGATGCGCGCACCGCCCTCGAGCAGCGTCAGCGTGCCTTCGTCCGTGACGGCTTCGATCTGCCAGATCTGGTCGCCTGTCTGACGCCAGTCGAAATCGGCAATGACTTCCGCGCCGTTCGGGTGGAAGAAATCGAGCCGCGCCCCGATAGGCGTCTGGCGATTTTCAGGCACGTCGAGGTCCGCCGACTTCAGGTGGACATTCACAGGCAGGATCTCGGTCAAGATAGACAACGCGTTGATGCCCGGATCGAAGACACCCATCCCGCCCGGCTCCCAGATCCATTCCTGACCGGGATGCCAACGGCGCACGTCTTCCTTCCAAGTGACATGCAGCTTGCGAAGCGTCTTGTCCGCAAGCCAAGCCTTTGCCGCAGCAACTTTGTCCGCCTCGCGGCTGTGCCACGTCGCATAGATCGACACGCGGTGTTCGCGGGCCAGCGCTTCGAGTGCGTGGCATTCGGCCAGCGTAGCGCCCGGCGGCTTTTCCAACATCACATGACGCCCTGCGCGGATGGCTTTCGCGGCATAGTCGAAGCGCGGCACAGGCGGCAGGCAGAGCGAAATCACACGGATATCGCGGCGCTTCTCCAGCATCTCGTCGAAGTCGGTGAAGGCTTCCACACCGTCGACCGAACCATGACGCGATACCGTCGCGGACAGTTCCCAATCGGGCGAGGCGGAGATAGACGGGATGTGCTGGTCGATTGCAATTTTACCAACGCCAACAAGTGCGATTTCCATCAATGGGCTTCCTTTCCAACTTCGTTGCCTCGGCAGCCTTTCAAGAAATCGAAGTCGGCACCAGTGTCGGCGCCAAGTACATGCTGCTGATGCAACCAAGCATATCCACTCTCCGGATGATTGTGGATAGGTTGCCACTCCGCCAGACGCACTGCCATCTCTTCGTCCGAAATTTCGAGGTGCATTTTCCGCGCCTCGACATCCACTTCGATGAAGTCGCCATTGCGTACAATCGCGAGCGGACCTTTGGCTGCGGCTTCGGGGGATGTGTGCAGGATCACCGTGCCGTAGGCGGTACCCGACATGCGCGCGTCCGAGATACGGACCATATCGGTGATACCCTTCTTCAGCACCTTGGGCGGCAAGCCCATGTTGCCGACCTCGGCCATGCCCGGATAGCCCTTGGGACCGCAGTTCTTCAGGACCATGATGCAAGTCTCGTCGATATCGAGGGCGTCATCATTGATCTTGGCTTTGTAGTCGTCGATGTCTTCGAACACGACGGCGCGGCCACGGTGTTTGAGCAGATGGGGCGAAGCGGCCGACGGTTTCAGCACCGCGCCATTCGGGGCAAGGTTGCCCTTGAGCACAACGATGCCGCCCGATTGAGTCAGCGCCTTGTCGGCGGGGAGAATGACGTCCTCGTTGTAATTGACGACGTCCTTGACCTCTTCCCAGATGCCCTCGCCCGAAACGGTCAGCGCGTCCTTGTGCAGGTGACCGCTTTCGGCGAGGCGCTTGAGCACCACGGGCAGACCGCCGGCGTAGAAGAATTCTTCCATCAGGTATTTGCCCGAAGGCATGAGGTTCACGATGGTCGGGATATCGCGCCCGCAACGGTCCCAGTCGTCCAGCGTCAGATCGACCCCGACGCGGCCTGCGATGGCCAGCAGGTGAATGACCGCGTTGGTCGAGCCGCCGATGGCCGCATTCGTGCGGATCGCGTTCTCGAACGCTTGCTTGGTCATGATGTCGGACGGCTTGAGGTCGTCCTTCACCATCTGCACGATGCGGCGGCCCGAAAGCTGCGCCATCACGCGGCGGCGGCTGTCGACGGCGGGAATTGCCGCGTTACCCGACAACGCCATGCCGAGCGCCTCGGCCATCGAAGCCATTGAGGACGCAGTGCCCATCGTGTTGCAGGTGCCCGACGAGCGGGACATGGCCTGCTCTGCTTCGAGGAAATCTTCCTGCGTCATCTCCCCTGCCTTAACGGCTTCAGAGAAACGCCATAGCGCGGTACCGGACCCGATCTGCTCGCCGCGGAAATGGCCGTTCAGCATTGGGCCGCCGGTTACGACAATGGACGGAATGTCGGTCGATGCCGCAGCCATCATGAGAGACGGTGTGGTTTTGTCACAGCCGACCAAGAGCACAGCGCCGTCAATCGGCTGACCCCGCATCTGCTCTTCGATCGACATGGCCGCGAGGTTGCGGAACATCATCGCCGTGGGGCGGAAGGTGTTCTCCGACGCCGAAAACACCGGCACTTCGACAGGGAAACCACCAGCTTCCCAGATGCCCGCTTTGACCTTCTCCGCCAGCTCGCGAAGGTGGCCGTTGCACGGCGTCAGTTCGGACCAAGTGTTGAGGATGCCAATGATCGGGCGCCCGTCGAACAGGTCGGAAGGGTAGCCTTGGTTCTTGAGCCAACCACGATGGTAAATCGTGTCGCGGGAGTTGCCGCTGTACCAGTGGGTTGATCTCAGTTTGCGCGGCCAGGGCGCAGGTTTGAACGACATGATTAACCCTTACTTGCTTTTATTGTAGACGTCGAAGAACACAGCGGCGAGCAGCACGAGGCCCTTGATGACCTGCTGGAAGTCGATGCCGATACCGACGATCGACATGCCGTTGTTCATGACGCCCATGATGAACGCGCCGACAACCGCGCCGACGATCTTGCCCGAACCGCCCGACATGGACGCGCCGCCGATGAAGACCGCCGCAATGACGTCAAGCTCGACCGCGAAGCCTGCTTTGGGCGTTGCGGTGTTGAGGCGGGCCGCGAAGATCAGGCCACCAAGCGCCGCGAGCATCCCCATGTTGACGAAGGCGAGGAAGGTCAGACGCTCGGTCTTGATGCCCGATAGCTTTGCCGCTTTTTCGTTGCCGCCCAGCGCATAGACGCGGCGACCGATGGTCGTGTTGGCGGTGAGGAAGGCGTAGATCACGGTCAGCACGACCATCGAGATCAGCACGTTCGGCAGACCGCGGAAGGTAGCGAGCTTGAAGCTGACGAACAGCAGCGCACCGGCGACGATGGCGTTGCGGACAACGAAGAACGCAAAGGGCTCACCGACCACACCGTAGCGCGCATTGCGGGCACGTTCGCGCATACCGACGTAGATAATCGCGAGCACGGCCACGAGACCAAGCAGCACGGCGAGGACGTTGAAGTTGCGCGAACCTGCGATTTCAGCGAGCGACTTCGAGAAACCTGTCGGAACGATATCCGGAATAAAACCGGTTGAAATCTGCTGGAACGACTGCGGGAACGGACCGATCGACTGGCCTTCGAGCAGCCAGAGCGACAGACCGCGGAATACGAGCATCCCTGCCAGCGTCACGATGAACGACGGAATTTTCCAGTACGCGACAAAGTAGCCCTGTGCCGCGCCGATCAGAATACCCACGCCGAGCGAGGCCAGCATGGTGACTGCCACCGGCATGTCCCATTCGACCACCATCACCGCAGCGAAAGCGCCGATAAAGCCCATGACCGAGCCGACCGAGAGGTCGATATTGCCCGACACGATGACCACCAACATGCCCAGCGCCATGATGATGATGTAGCTGTTCTGCAAGAAAAGGTTGGTGATGTTCACCGGCTTCAGAAGCGTGCCGTTCGTCCAGATCTGGAAGATCAGCATGATAGCGATCAGCGCGAAAAGTAGACCGTATTCGCGAATGTGGTGCTTGAGATAAGCGCCCAGACCGCCCGAATTGTTGGTTGCCTGTTCCATCTTCGATGGTCTCCCTATTCCGTTACGATGAGCGACATGATGCGCTCTTGGCTGGCCTCGGCGGCGGTCAGTTCGCCCACGAAAGCGCCTTCGTTCATGACGTAGATCCGGTCACACATCCCCAGCAGTTCCGGCATCTCAGACGAGATCATCAGAACGCCTTTCCCTTGTGCGGACAGATCGTTGATAATGTTGTAGATTTCGTATTTCGCACCGACGTCGATACCGCGTGTCGGCTCGTCGAGGATCAGCACCTCGGGCTCGGCAAAGAGCCACTTGGACAGAACAACCTTCTGCTGGTTGCCGCCCGACAGGTTGCCGACTTTCTGGAACACCGACGGTGTGCGGATGTTCATCGCGGCGCGGTATTTTTCGGCCACGGTGGTTTCCGCGTTCTCGTTGATCACGCCGCTGCGCGACACGCCTTCGAGGTTCGCCAGCGTCACGTTGGTGCGGATGTTCTCGTCCAGCACGAGACCGAGCGATTTGCGGTCTTCGGTGACGTAAGCAAGGCCCGCGTCGATAGCCTTGTCGATTTCCTTGACGTTGGCGACCTGCCCCTTGAGTTTCACCTCGCCAGAGATGTTCTGGCCGTAGCTGCGCCCGAAAATGGACATAGCTAGCTCGGTCCGGCCAGAGCCCATAAGACCTGCAATACCGACAACCTCGCCCGCACGGACGTTGAGATTGATGTTCTTGATGATCTGGCGGTCGTTATGTTCGGGATGCCAGACGTTCCAGTCACTGACCTCCATGAGCATCTCGCCCGCGCGGCGGTCACGTTCCGGATAGCGGTTCGCCATGTCGCGGCCGACCATGTCGCGGACGATGCGGTCTTCGGTGACGGCTTCGGTACGCGCGTCGATGGTCGAGACGGTGGTGCCGTCGCGGATGACGGTGACGGTGTCGGCGACGCGGCGGACCTCGTTCAGCTTGTGGCTGATGATGATCTGCGTGACGCCCTGCGCCTTCAGTTCCAGCATCAGGTCGAGCAGTGCTTGGCTGTCGGCTTCGGACAACGCCGCGGTCGGCTCGTCGAGGATCAGTAGGCGCACTTCTTTCGACAGTGCCTTAGCGATCTCGACCAGCTGCTGTTTACCGACGCCGAGCTTTTCAATCAGCGTACCGGGGCTTTCGCGCAGACCGACTTTTTTCAGCAGGTCCTCGGTCTTGGCAAAGGTGCTGCGCCAGTCGATGACGCCCTTGGAGGCACGCTCGTTACCGAGGAAGATATTCTCGGCAATCGACAGGAGCGGAACCAGAGCCAGCTCTTGGTGAATGATGATGATGCCGCGCTTTTCGCTGTCGGAGATATCGCGGAATTCTGCAAGTTGACCGTCGTAGTGGATTTCGCCGTCGTAGCTACCGGCGGGATAAACCCCTGACAGAACTTTCATGAGAGTGGATTTGCCGGCGCCGTTCTCACCACAAATCGCGTGTATTTCGCCCTCCATCACCTTCAAGTTCACCTGATCGAGCGCCTTAACGCCGGGGAATTCCTTGGTGATGGACTGCATTTGCAGCAGCGGAGTCATATTCGCCCCTTAGTCTTTTGGGGACCCGCCCGCGTTTGCGCGCGGACGGGTCGGGAAGGATGGACGATTATTCGACTTGGTCGGCGGTGTAGTAGCCCGAACCAACGAGGATCTCTTCCCAGTTGGATGCGTCGACCGAAACCGGCTCCAGCAGGTAGGACGGAACGACCTTCTTGCCGTTGTCGTAGGTCTCGGTGTCGTTGATCTCCGGCTCGCCGCCTTCGAGAACGGCTTCAACCATGCCAACGGTGACGCGAGCGAGTTCGCGGGTGTCCTTGAACACGGTCGAGTACTGCTCGCCTGCAAGGATCGACTTCACCGACGGAAGTTCGGCGTCCTGACCGGTGACGATCGGCATTTCCATATCGCCCGAACCGTAGCCAACGCCTTTGAGCGACGACAGAATACCGATGGAGAGACCATCGTAGGGCGACAGAACGCCGTGGACGTCCTGATCGGTGTAGTAAGCCGACAGCAGGTTATCCATGCGCGACTGGGCGACTGCACCGTCCCAACGCAGGGTACCGACAGTGTCCATGCCCATCTGGCCGGACCCGATGTTCACGGTGCCGTCGTCGATGAGCGGCTGGAGAACCGACATCGCGCCGTTGTAGAAGAAATACGCATTGTTATCATCCGGCGAGCCGCCGAAGAGTTCAACATTATACGGGCCTTCGCCGAAACGCTCTTCGAGGCCGCTGACCAGCGACGAAGCCTGCTGCACCCCGACTTTGAAGTTGTCGAAGGTCGCGTAGTAGTCGACGTTTTCGCTGTCACGGATCAGACGGTCATACGCGATGACGTGGATGCCCGAAGCAGCAGCGTTTTCCAGAGCGTTCGACAGCGTGGTGCCGTCAATCGCCGCGATGACCAGAACGTCCACGCCCTTGGTGATCATGTTCTCGATCTGGGCGAGCTGGTTCGGGATATCGTCTTCCGCGTACTGCAGGTCGGTCTCGTAGCCGGCAGCCTGGAACTGCTCTACCATCGAGTTGCCGTCCGAGATCCAGCGGGACGAAGATTTGGTCGGCATAGCGATGCCAACAAGACCGTCAGCGAATGCGCCGCCCGCAAGGGTAATGGCCGCGGCAGCAGTGGCCACGAGATACTTGAATTTCATAATGTCCTCCCAGAAGTGCCGCCGCTCCTCTGCGGCTTCACATCAATGTTGCGGGGTCGATCCCCGCTATCGTCATAGGCAGACGTTTACATAACTGTAAAATTCCAATATCGACCATCTTCATATCATTTATGTTATGATGGTGCCGATGGACCTTATTCATAGGATCAAACCTGCCCACCTACGTCTGGTTGTCCGCGTGGCAGAAACGGGCAAATTGCAGGTCGCGGCTGAAAGCCTTTTCCTGTCGCAACCTGCGGCGTCGCGCACATTGGCCGATCTGGAATCGGCTGCGGGTGCCCCCCTGTTCGAGCGGCACCCCAAGGGCATGATCCCGACCCCCGTTGGCGAAGCGTTCATCCGGCACGCGCGTGTGGTGCTGTCGGAACTCGACTCGCTGGGTCAGGAAGTGCGGAACCTGAAAGACGGCCAGATGGGCAACGTCCGGGTCGGGTCGGTCACTGGCCCTGCGGTAAGCTCTCTCGTCCCTGCTGTGCAGGCCGTTCGCAAGGAAGCACCGGACATCGAAATCTCTATCGAGGTCGGCCCGTCCAACCAGTTGGTCCGCGCTCTGGACGAAGGCGCGCTGGACTTCGTGCTGGCCCGCCTGCCGTCCGAATACGATAGCCGCGCCCTTCGCGTTCACCCTGCCCGCAACGAGGTTGTCTCTCTCGTCGTAAAGGACACGCACCCCCTTGCAAGCAAGAAGAACGTGAGCCTTGATGAGCTGCTCGATTACGACTGGATCATTCAGGAACGCGGCTCGCCCATTCGCCAATCGGTTGAGAACGCTTACTACGCCGCGCGCATTCCCACGCCGACGCGTGTCGTGCATAGCTCTTCTTTGCTCGTGGTGCTCGCAATGCTCGCTGACAGCAATTCAATCTCGCCCCAATCGCGCGAAGTGGCGGAACTGCTGACAAGCTCGCAGATCAGTAGCCGCCTGACGACGCTCGACATCGACACCACGATTACCGTGACGCCGTTCTTCATCATTCAAGACAGAACGCGGCAGCTTAGCCGTGCCGCCGACAGGTTGCTTCAGGAAATTCTACTCGGCCTTTGAGGCGCGATCTTTCATCTCGCCGATCCATCTCTGGAGGGCCGAGACGACAAGCGGCTCGTCGAGGAACGGCACGTGTCCACGGTCAGCCACATCGACGAAGATCATCTCGGGGATACGCTTGCGCATCTCGTTCGCGGTTTCCTCGGACAGCAGGTCGGTGTTGTGACCGCGAACGAGCATCAGCGGAATGCCTTTCATCGCGTCGAACAGCGGCCAAGCGTCCACTGCCGGCGCATCGAGTGCCTTCATGAACGACGTGCGCAATTCGGGATCATAAGGCAGGCCGAGGCCGGTGCCTTCCTGAACATAGTGACGCTCCGCCTCCTCGATCCAGCGCGACATCGGCACATTCGGGAATGCGGGATCGTGGGACAGTTTTTCGGCCATACCTTCAATCGTCTTCGCGACAGGGCGTTTGCCAATATAGTCGCCGATCCGCGTAAGCGCAGGCGGTTCCAGCACAGGGCCGACGTCGTTGAGGCAGATGCCGTGCAGACGGCCCTTGGCGACTGCGCCGAGCAGCATCGCAATCAGGCCGCCACGCGAGGTGCCGAGGATCGCGGCTTTGTCAATTTTGAGGTGATCCAGAAGCGCGATTGCATCGTCGGCTTCCTGCGGAACGGAGTAGGTGTCGGCCCCGCTCCACCCCGATTGGCCACGTCCACGGCTGTCGAGCCGGATCAGGCGGATACCTTCAAGATGCGGTGCAACATAGTCGAAATCCCGACCGTCTCTGGTCAGTCCAGCAAGCGCGAGTACCGGAAGGCCCTCGCCCTCGTCCTTATAGGCAAGCTTCGTTCCGTCTTCGGTTACAAAAAATCGCATCGGCAATCCTCCTGTAGGGTGAGCTAAACCACCGAACACGAGGAGTTCAAGTATTTGTGAGGCCACTGATAGCGATAAACCTGCGCTCGCGCCCAGCTCGCGCAAGAATCTGCACAATAGTCTTTTGGGAATAAGCGGTTAAGATTGAAACCGTATCAACGTGAGACATGCCGATCATGACCGAAGCACAATTTCTGCGCAGCCTTTTCGACAAAGCCGTCGAGGTCGCGAATCCGATGCAGTCTCTGGCAGACCACCTGCCACCCAAGCCCGCCGGACGCGTGATCGTCATCGGCGCTGGCAAGGCATCGGCACGAATGGCAGAGGCGGTGGAGGCGGAATGGGGACCGTGCGAAGGGCTGGTCATCACGCGCTACGGCTATGCCCGCCCGACCCAAGGGATCGAGATCGTCGAAGCCGCCCACCCTGTCCCCGATCAGGCAGGACCGGATGCAACGGCGCGGATGCTGGACCTGCTGGATGGCTGTGGACCGGACGATTTTGTGTTGGCATTGATTTCGGGAGGCGCATCGGCATTGCTTGAGGCTCCGGCGGAGAGCATTTCGCTGGGCGACCTGAAAGCGCTCAACGCTGCCCTACTGGCATCCGGCGCGCCGATTGACCGCATGAATACGGTTCGCAAGCATATTTCCCGCGTGAAGGGCGGGCAGCTCGCGGCAGCAGCGCATCCGGCGAAGATGCTCACGCTGATGATTTCCGACGTGCCAGGGGACAATCCTGCGTTCATCGGCTCCGGCCCTACCGTCGGCGATCCGTCGACCAGCGCCGACGCTTTGGCGGTCATCGACAATTGGAAGATGTTAGTCCCGCCCTCGGTCATCACTGCCTTGAGCCACCCGACCGGCGTCATCGCGCCCGATGACGAGCGCCTGAGGACGACCGAGAATGTGATCTACGCAGCCCCTGCCCAGTCACTCGAAGCGGCTGCCGAGTTAGCGACGATGCCGGTGCAAATCCTCGGCGATGCCATCGAGGGTGAGGCGCGCGAGGTCGCCGCTGTACATGCCGCCCTCGCGCTGTCGTCCAAACCCTGTCTGCTGCTGTCTGGCGGAGAGTTGACGGTCACCTGTCGCGGGACCGGCGTCGGCGGCCCGAACGTCGAATACCTCCTCGCGCTGGCTATCGCACTGGACGGAGCCGCAAACATCCATGCCCTCGCCTGCGATACGGACGGCGTCGATGGCGGGGCCGAGGTTGCGGGCGCGATCATCTCGCCGGACACGTTGCAGCGCGCGAAGGCACTGAGCCTCGATCCGCAGGCGATGCTGGACAACAACGATGCGCATAGCTTCTTTGCCGCGCTCGGCGATCAGGTCGTGACGGGACCGACGCTCACCAACGTCAACGACTTCCGCGCGATCCTGATTACGGCTTAGTCCTTGATGATCGATCCGGTCGGCCTAGCTCGTGGCGTGACCGGCACGTAAACCTACGCGGCACGGCAGGTCATTTTCTGCGACTGATATCGGCATCTTTGAATGAAACGCTTATTGCCTCTGTTCCTGCTCGTCCTGCTGTTTGGCGGATGCGAGGGGAGGAGCAGCTTCCTGTCGCCCCAAGGCCCCATTGCCGCCGCGCAGAGCCAACATTTCTGGTACGTTGTCACCGTGATGATGGTCGTGTGCCTGCCCGTGTTCATCGGAGTGCCGTGGATCATCCTGCGGTATCGCTACAAACATGGGCGCGGTGATTACAGCCCGCGCTGGCATTTCTCCAAGCCGCTCGAAATTCTGGTCTGGGGCGTGCCTGTGCTGGTCGTCATCGCGCTCGGGATCAAACTGGCGCATGCGACCATGACGCTCGATCCGTATAAACCGTTGGCGGGCGATGCTGTTGAGATCCAAGTCATCGGCTACGACTGGAAATGGCTGTTCATCTACCCCGAGCAAGGTATCGCCACGGTGGGTGACCTCGTGTTTCCCGCTGATCGGCCCGTCAGTTTCCGCATCACCTCGGACACCGTGATGCAGAGTTTCTTCATCCCCGCATTGGGCAGTCAGATCTATGCAATGAAGGGGATGGAGACGCGCCTGAACCTCGCCGCAACTGGCGTGGGAGAATTCCTCGGCGAGAATTCACAATATAGCGGAGACGGTTTCGCAACGCAGAGTTTCGCGGTCCATGCGGTGAGTGAGGAAGACTTCGCCACTTGGGCCGAAAGCGGCAAAGCTGATGGAATGCCGTTTGATCGCACCGCGCTGGAAGCGTTGCAGGCGCAGAGCACCCGCAGCGAGCTTCTGGATACCCTCGGTGTCAGTGGCGAAAGTGTCGTTTTCACCGATGCGCCGCCTGATTTATTCACTTCGGTTGCGACTGATCCAAGCCGGATGGGGGCAATGCAATGAGCGATCTCTGGTCTCTGGTTTTCGGGCGCCTGACGCTCGACGCCCTCCCCGTGTTGGAGATCATCCACGCCACCAACGGGCGCGAACTTGCCAGCGGGATCGTCGGGACCACTGCTGCGGGGTTGGCTGTTCTGGGCGCGCTCTATCTGGTCTATGCTCTGACAAAATATCACCTCTGGGGGCCTCTCTGGCGCGACTGGCTGACGTCTGTCGATCACAAGAAAATCGGGATCATGTACGTCGTCCTCGCTCTCGTCATGCTCGCCCGCGCTCTGGCCGAAGCATTTGTGATGCGCACCCAGCAGGCGCTTGGTGATGGCGGCGGAGGGCTGGTGTCCAACGAACACTTCGCGCAGCTGTTTTCGACCCACGGCACGATCATGATCTTCTTCATGGCAATGCCGTTCCTGACGGGCCTTATCAACTACGTCATGCCGCTCCAGATCGGATCGCGGGATGTGGCGTTTCCGACCATGAACTCCGTCAGTCTAGGGTTTACAGCAGCGGGCGCTGTCCTTCTGATGATCTCGCTCGTCTTGCAGCCGTTTTCGACCGGTGGCTGGACCGGCTATCCGCCATTCACCGAGGCCGCATTCAACCCCGGCCCCGGCCCCGACTACTGGATCTGGGCGGTCACGCTCTCGGGCATCGGAACCACCCTGTCGGGCATCAATTTTGTCGTGACGATCTACAAATTTCGCTGTGACGGGATGAAACTGATGGACATGCCGCTGTTCTGCTGGACGTCACTCTGCACGTCGATCCTGATGATTTTCGCGCTGCCCCCGCTCACGGTCGCGACGGGGCTACTGGCGCTCGACCGTTACCTCGGCTTCCACATGTTCACGAACGACGGCGGCGGGAACATGATGAACTTCGCCAACCTGTTCTGGCTGTTCGGCCACCCCGAAGTCTACATCCTCATCCTGCCAGCATTCGGCGTCTATTCAGAGGTCTTCTCGACCTTCTCCAGCAAGACTCTCTACGGCTACACCGCGCTGGTCATCGCCACGATGTGCATCGCGGTACTGAGCTTCACCGTCTGGGTGCACCACTTCTTTACCATGGGGCAAAGCGCCAACCTCAACGCCATATTCGGCATTGCCACGATGCTGATCGGCATTCCGACAGGCGTGAAAATCTACGACTGGATGCTGACGATGTACCGTGGCCGCGTCCGCATGGCGGTGCCGATGGTCTACGCAGTGGCGTTCCTGATCCTGTTCACGATCGGCGGTCTGTCGGGCATCCTGCTGGCCAACCCGTCACTCGATTACGTGATGCACAACACGCTGTTCCTCGTGGCGCATTTCCACAACATGCTGATCCCCGGACTACTGTTCGGGATGCTGGCGGGCTACACGCTCTGGTTCCCCAAGGCGTTCGGCTTCATCCTCGATCCCAAGTGGGGCTACCGCGCGGCCTACCTCTGGATCGCGGGGTTCGTGTTCGCGTTCTTCCCGCTTTACGGCCTCGGCATCCTCGGAATGCCGCGCCGCATGGCCGAGTATTTCAACGGCGCGTGGTTCCCGCTGACGCTGGTGGCGCTGCTGGGCGCGGTGATGATTATCGCGGCCTTCGCATGTCTCTGCATCCAGCTTTATGTGTCGATCAAAAACCGCGAAGCGCTTGCCGTGCCGATGGGCGACCCGTGGGATAGCAGGACGCTTGAATGGGCCGTGCCCGCCCCCGCGCCCGAGTGGAACTTTCCCGCAACGCCCGAAGTCGAAGGGCGCGATGCCTTCGCCACTCTCAAGGAAGGTGGCTACGACCTGCGCGCGCCCGACGATGGCTACCACGATATCGAGATGCCGCGGAATTCGGCACTTGGCCCCGTGTTGATGGTTGGCTCGACCGCAATGGCTTTCGGGCTGGTGTGGTACATGTGGTGGCTCGCTGCGCTTGGCGCGATGGTGTGTTTCGCCGCGACCGTGGCTTGTGGGTTCCGCCGCAACACCCACCGCATCGTCAAAGCGGAAGACGTCAAAGCCGAATGGGAGGCGTTTTGCGCCCTCGCCGACACGACACCGCGCATCCCGCGCTCGCTTGAACAGACGACGCAGAACATGGGCCACGCCAGTCCCGCGAGCGAGGAGATCACCTCATGAGCACCACCCGCCACCCCGGCCTTAACCTCGGCCCGCACCATGGAGAGGCTGACGACACCGCAGAGGTCGAGGTCTTCGGGTTTTGGGTTTTCATGATGTCGGACGCGATCATCTTCGGCCTCCTGATGGCGACCTATGTGGTCATGTCCGGCAATCTGAACGGCGGACCCGGGCCGCGAGAGCTGTTTGAACTGCGGCCCGTGTTCATCGAGACGATGTTGCTGCTGTTCAGCTCGCTCACCTTCGGATTTGCACAGATCGGGATGAAGTATCACCCCCACCCTGCCCGAATGATCATTTGGCTTCTGGTGTCCGTCGCCCTCGCGCTAATCTTTGTCGGGATGGAAGTGAACGATTTCATCACGATGGCTGGCAAAGGCGGCATCCCGCAGGCAAGCGGGTTCCTTTCGTCGTTCTACGCCCTCGTCCCGCTGCACGGCATACATGTCACGGCTGCCTGCATCTGGGCGCTTGCGATCCTCGGCCAGATCGCGGTCTACGGGCTGGATGACGAGGTCAAAACGGGGATGCTGAGGCTCGGCATCCTCTGGCATTTCCTCGACATTGTGTGGATCGGCATCTTTTCCATCGTCTACATCGGAGGGCTGGCATGACCGACAAAGCAGCCGAGAAACGCAAAGAACAACTCAGCTACGCTCTCGGGTTCGGCTACGCGCTGCTGCTGACGGTGCCGCTCTTCGCGTCGGTCGCCTTCGACTGGCTCGACCGCAGCACGCTGCTCTGGATCACAGGGGTTGCGGCCATCCTCCAGATCGTCGTGCATTTCCGGTTCTTCCTTCACATCCGGCTCAAGGGCCAGACAAAGGAAGACCTTCAACTCATTCTCTTCACCACCCTTGTCATCGGGGTCATGGGCCTCGGCACGATCTGGGTGATCTTCAACCTGATGAGCCGGATGTAGCGCCATTTACAGGCGCCACTTCAGTAGTCCTAGTCGATCGATTGGAACGGAAACGTCGGACGCGGCCGGTGTTCATTGGCTTGCGCGAGCAGGTCCTGACACACGGCCCCATCGGTCAGCAGCATGATCTGCTGGCGCGGCAAAGTGCGGAGGTCCGGCGACAGATAACCTGACTTCACCACGAGCAGCGGATGTGCGCTCAGCACGAGCCCGAGCGCTTCGAAGTCTTCGAAGTTGTGGAACGGGCGACGCTTCTTGGAAATGACCACGGTTAGCGCACCGCTGGCGACCACGGCGCAATCCATCGCGAAGGTCACCTGATCGACGATCAACGTAACCTCCGGACCGCCGCCGCCCAGCGCTCCGCCTACCGTGACCGCTGCCGCGCCGTTCAGGAGCGCTTCATGGGCCGAGGGCGAGCAAATCCCTGCGAACAATGCAGGCATCCCTGCCGCCTGGATTGCCGCCAGAACGTCAGCGCGATCCCCTACGCCGCCAGCCGTCGGGTTGTCGCCGCTATCGGCCAGAACGGTCGGCAGTTCGAGCGCGGCCAATGCTTCGTCGAGAGGCATGGAGTTCATGTCGTATGTCAGCTCATGCCGCACGGCGCGGTAGCGCGCGGCGATTTCGTCCGCCTTAGCCTGGCCTGCTTCGGGGTTAGTCGCGGTAACAACAGCGGCGGCCGTGGCGCGCGGGCTGTCTGCCCACACGTAGCCGATCATCAAATTACTATCGATGATACCAGTGTCTTGGTCGTCAGACGGCAATTGAGCATAGAGAGACTGACACGGCTCGACAAAGGTGGACGACATCTCTCCCGACACCAGCACGGGCACAGCGGCCCAGCGCACGCAAGGACGCGGCCCGTCCAGCGCATCGGCGAGGATCTTGGCGGCGCGTGCGTAGGTTTCAGGCACGTCGATGTGCGGAGCGGTGCGATAGGCGGCGAAGCCATCAAGGTTCATCGTGATCTGGTCGGTGATCTGCCCATGCAGATCGAACGACGCCGAGATGATGCAGTCGGGCCCGACGATCCGCCGGACCTCGGCGATGAATTCGCCTTCGGGGTCGGAGACATCCGGCACAAACATCGCCCCGTGCATCAACAACAGCACCCCGTCGAGGGGAAGCGCATCGCGGAGCATGGCCATGAACTCGTTCCGTTGCGCGGCGAAACACGCGCTGGAGACCGGACCGCCCGGCACCGAGCGTTCGTGGAACAGCGGGACGGGCGTGATGCCCCTAGCTGCAAAGTCGAAATTCGCGCGACTGATCAAGTCGTCGCCTTCGGAGCGGGTGAAATCCTCCCTCACCTGTTCGAGCGGCGAATAGCTCGAACATTCGGTGTGGAGGCCGCCGATCGCGACGCGCTTCATAGCTGCGGCATTACGTGCGAGAGGGCAAAGAACCGGTCGCGGTCTTTGTTGTCGGGCTGGGTCCAGCCGGCCTCGGCGATAGCTGAAAGGCGCGGGAACACCATGTGATTAAAGTGGCGGTCGCCGACGATGGTTTCCGTCCAGATACCGGCCTGAACACCGACCAGTTTCCCCGGACCGTCCGGCAGACCACGGCTGGGTTCGAAGTCGTAGCAGAACGCAGGCGTGCAAACACCGGCCCAAGCGGCGCCCGGCTCATTCCAGCCGTCCGCCTGCACCATATCGAGGTAATATGCCTGACCCGGAGTGGCGACGACATCGTAGCCTTCCTTCATCAGCGCAGCGGTGGTTTCGACTTTTTGCCAAGCGAACAACAGGCTGCCGTCGCGGTCCACCCCGCCGCCTTCGCCGCATTCATCCCAGCCACCAAGCTGGCGACCGCGCGCCTTCAGCATCTCGTGGATTTTGCGCATGAAATAGGCTTGCAGCTCCATCGTGCCCGAGAGCCCCTCGCGCGACGCCAGCTCCTGCGCGGCGGGCGATTGCGACCATGTTTTCTTGTCCACTTCGTCACCGCCAACGTGGATGATCGGGGACGGGAACATCTCGCAGATCTCTTCGAGGATTTGCTCCAGCACTTCGTAGGTGCGGGGCAGCGCGGGGTTCAGCGCGTTGTTCGGGTAGCCTTGGATCGACCGGTAGCTGTCGGGCGTCTCATCGGCATCCTTGAGCCCCGGAATGGCCGAGAGGAGCGCTGTGACGTGACCAGGGATGTCGATTTCGGGCATGACGGTGATGCCGAATTCGGCGGCACGATCCACGACCTCGGCGACCTCATCGAAGCTGTAATCACCCTGCTGACCGTTCGGACCATCGGCGTATTGCGGCGCAAGTGCATTGCCGCGACCACGTTTGGCGGCGTGCTCGGCCAACCCTTGGAATTTGCGGGACGGCAGGCGCCAGCCTTCGTCGTCGGTGAGGTGCCAATGCAAGTGGCTGAAACGGTGCCACGCGAGGATATCTACGAAGCGCAAAACCTTGTCCGCACCGCGGAAATTGCGCGCCACATCAAGATGCGCACCACGCCAGTCAAAACGCGGAACATCTTCAATCGTGCCCGACGTCGGACGGGCAAATCGGTCGTCAGCATAGGCATGGTGCAGGATCTGCGCGATGGCGATCACGCCGTAGATGCGGCCTTGCTCATCGCTATGTTCAAGCGTGATTTCGTCGGCCGCGAAAGTCAGTTTGTAGCCTTGCGCGGGCACGTCGCCTTGCTTGATCGCGACGACCACTCCCGCGACAGGCATGGCAGAGACCGGAGCCTTCGCGGACGGAAACAGACGGCGGTGGAGCTTGGCAACCGAAGCGAAAAGCGCGGCGTCTTTGCTATCCGCAGGATAGGCCACAGCGGCGTCGCCGAACGAGCCGACAGCAACCGTATTGGGCCAAGGCAGCAGGCCGAGTTGGCTGGTGACCTTGCCTTCGGGCCAGTCCTTCAGCGGCGAAAGCTGCGTTCCGGCGGGAGCCTCCAGATCGCCGATGGAAGCGGAGGTCGCATTGCCCTTCGCGTCCTCGATCCACGACGCCAGCACACCTTGCGAGCGGTTCTTGGGCGGGTGGGTCAGGCCGTCGACGCGGAAGGTCAGCACTTCGCCCGCACCGATTTCCTTAGCGTCGGGGGTTAGTTCAACGTGGTTCGCGAACTTGCGCTTGAACTTGGCGCCCGTCACCGCAACATCATCGCGAATGCGGGTCATGGAGCTATAACAGAGCTTGGCCAGCGCCAGTGGCTCGGTGCCGGTGTTCATCAGCCGGAATTCGAAAGCGCCGTGCTCGGTGCCGGTGTCGTTCAGGTAACGTTGCGCAAGAAAGAGCGTCATGCGGCCTCCAGTGGGGCGTATTTGAGATGTTCGTCGAGAATGATGAAGTCGGCCAATGCCGCGCCCGCGCCAACGCGCTGCGGCTTCAAACCGATAGCGGCGCGCGGCACATCGGTTGCCATTGCAATGGCAGTTTCGAGCGGCACCTCCGCCTTGCGATGGAGGTTAGCGATACTGGTGACCATGTCGATATGCGCGCCGGCCAGCGAGCCTTCGGCATTCACCAGCGCACCATCACGCACAAAGATTTTTTGACCGTAGAGTTCGAAATGATCCGGCCCGCCGACCGTCGCCATCGCATCGGAGACGAGGTAGGTCAGACCCGCCTTCGGACGCGCGGCGAGCGCGATGCGGACCATGTCCCAGTCGACGTGGATGCCGTCGGCGATCAGGCCGCAGTAGCCCTCGGACAATAGCGCGGCGGCCAGAATTCCCGGAGCGCGGGACAGCATCGGCGGCATCGCGTTGTAGATGTGAGTGAAGCAGGAGACGCCGTTGTCGAGGCCCTCGCGAGCTTCAGCGGCAGTCGCGGCAGAGTGCCCCGCGGCGAGGATCGCGCCCGCTGCAACCATCCGCCCCATCAGATCGCGGTCGGCCAATTCCGGCGCAAGCGTCAGCATGACAGTGACGCCAGCGTCGCGAAGACGCTCGACCGTACGGACGGTGGTCTCGTCCAACGGACGGATGAAATCGGGCTTGTGGGTGCCGCGCCGTTCAATCGCGAGGTGTGGGCCTTCGATATGCAGACCAAGCTGACCAGCTTCGCCCTTCACCTCAATCGCGGCGTCGGCGGCTGCGTCGATGACGTCAGCGGTATCGGTAATTACCGTCGGGAGGATCGCGGTCGTACCGAGCGAGGCGTGCGCCTTTTGCATGGTGCGCAGCGCATCAGACGTTGGCGAGCCGTTCAGCATCACGCCGCCCCCACCGTTGACCTGAAGATCGTGGCAACCCGGCATAAAAAGAAATGGTGAGTGATCACCGCTACTCTGCGTTTCAAAGATGCGCTTGACCCTGCCATCGGCGGCCTCAATCCCGAGGCCCGTTTTCAGGCGGCCGTCGAGATAGGTGAACTCTGGTGTAATCAACATCACTTCGCCCCCGCGAATTCGAGTGCAGCCAGCCCCGCCCCGCGCGCGCCGGAACTGTCGCCATGCAGGGCGAGCCGGACTTGTGGTGCAGCAACATGGCCGAGGCGGTGACGCTCCAGCGCGACCTCCAACCTGTCCGTAAGGTTCGGAATTTGCGACGCCCCGCCACCGAGTACAATGCAGCCCGGATCAAGCATCACCTGAATGGTATAGAGGCACTCCGCCACGATATCCGTCCAGATGTTCAGAAGGCGCTCGGCCAGATTGGTGTCTACGACATGGAGTTCATGCGCACCGATCCGCTGGCCCGTTACATGCTGTGCGATGTTAGCGAAGCCCGTTCCGGACATGTAGTTTTCCATGCAGGCGACCTTGCCGCAGCCGCAGGTAAAGACCGGCAGGTTGTGACGTGTCGCAGCGCGAAGTGGCATCCCGACGTGGCCGATTTCAACCGCAAGGCCGTTTTCGCGGTAAGGCAGCTCTCCGTTCAAAACGTAGCCGCCGCCGACGCCAGTGCCAAGGATCAGGCCCATTACGGACGCCTCGCCCTGCCCCGCGCCATTCATCGCTTCGGAAAATGCGAAGGCCATGCAATCATTGATGACGGGGATCGCAACGCCGATCCGCGCCTTGACCGCCGCTTCGATAGAGTGGCCCGTGGACGGGATGTTCGACGCGTAGCAGATGCCTGTTTCGCGGTCGATGACGCCAGGCACGCAGACACCAATGGGCAGATCGTTGCCCCCCTGCGCGCGCAGCCATTCGATCTGGTCGACGAGCGCGTCGATCATCTCGTCAAAGCTGAACAAGGGCGTCGGCACGCGCCGTTTTTCTATGGTCGCCGTATCGGGCCCGTCGAAAAAACGGGCCTCGATCTTCGTCCCGCCAAGGTCGATACCGCCGCAAATCATAGCGGGTACAGCTTTACGCCCGATACGACGCGGGACAGGTTTTGCCCTTGGAAAGGGTCGTCGATGGGAAGGCCCAAGTCCGCCGACCACTTCACCGCCAGCACCTGCGCGAGCAGCACGAAAAGCACGCTGTCAATACGTGGATCGCCATTGCCTCTGATGTCGAAATCGCCACCTTGCCCGAGTGTTTTGACAGGGATATTTGGAAACTGCCGGCGAATTTCGTCTGCGATATCAGTGTCGTACTGGCGAACGTATGCCTCGGGGTGCAACATCACGTAGACCTGCGTCGCGCCGTCCACACCCGCTTTGGGACCATGACGATAGCCGAGTGTGCTGTCCCACTGGGTCATCGTTTTGCCCGCGGTCAATTCCAGCACCTTGAGCGCGCTTTCACGTGCCACGCCCGTTAGCGCACCAGCGCCGAGGAACACGGCCCGCTCGGGGCGGGCAACGGACATCGCGTCGGCTTTGAAGATCAGTTGTTCGGCCTCATTGGCCAGTTTCTCGATATCGCCGCAATTAAGAACGCCAAGACACGCGAGCGCCGTCATCGTCATCGTCGTAAAGCTCGACGTCATGGCAAAGCCGCTGTCGTGCGTCGCTTCGGGCAATACGATCACACGCTGGTTCTCAGCTGGACGGGTCGCAAGGGCGCTTTCGCCGTTACAAGTGATGTTGAGGCGGGCAATATCGGGACGATGCGCGTCGAGCAGATCGAGCATCCCGATGGTCTCCGAGCTATTGCCGGAACGCCCGAACTGGATCGCGAGGATTTTGCCAGTTGCCGACAGATAATCCTGCGGGCAGCCGACAAAATCGGTCGTCGCGACAGCGCGGACTTTGGCGCTGCCGCGCGCGATGATATCGCCGATGAACGCGGAAGTCCCCGCGCCCGACACCCAGATTTCATCGAAATTCTCGGTAGCGATCCAAGCCTGCACTTCAGCGGATTTCTCGGACAGAGGCTCGGCCCACGCGCGCCAGATCGCTGGCTGGGCTGCAATTTCGCCCCAAGTGGCCGAAGTTTTGTAATCGGTCATGACGTCAACTTTGTATTCAGGAAACGAGGATAACTTCGAGCCCGCGCTGACGCAGTGCTGCGACGTTCGGATCGTCGTCAGGCAGGTCGGTTACGAGGGTCGAAACGCACGGAATGTCGCAAATCTTGTGAAGTGCGGGCTTTGAAAACTTGGTGCTGTCGGCGAGCACGATAACACGGGCGGCGGCATCGACCATCGCGCGGTTGTGGGCGGCTTCGTCCTCGCGGAACGTCGATAGGCCCAACTGCGCATCGACAGAGTCGGCGCCCATAACGAAGGTGTCGAAGCGGTATTCCTTGAGCGAGTCTTCGACGAGGCGCCCCGTGAGCGACAGCGCATTCGGACGGATACGCCCGCCGGTCAGCATCACGGTGTGCTGCCGATGCTGCATCGCGTTTTGCGCCACCACTAAACCGGTCGTCATGATGGTCAGCGGCTCCAGTTCGCCCAGCGCACCGGCAAAGAATTCGGCGGTAGAGCCGTTGTCGATCAGGATCGCAGAGTCCCCTTCGATCAGCGGAACGGCCCGTTCGGCAATCTTTTGTTTCTGGGTTAGATTCGTGCGGCGACGGTCGACAGCGAGTGGCTCGACAAAGCCCGATCCACGCGGCTGACGCGCGAGGGACAGCGCCAGCTCGATCCGGAAATCGGAGAGGCCAGCAAAGCCGAAATGGCGACAAAATCGGATGAGCGTCGGCTCGGAAGTGCCGATCTCTGCGCAGATATCCTTGGAGGTATTGCGAATGAAACGCTCCGTATCGGAGAGCGCCAGATCGCCGATGGCACGCAGCTTCGTCGTGAGCGAGGGCAGCTCCGCCCTGATCTCCGACATGAGGTCACGTTTTTCGCTCATTAAGCCGCCCTATAGCCAAGATGCGGATTTAGAATTGCTGAAACCATTGTTTATGTCAAACCAATAAGTCGGCGCCAAAATTTTAGTTCAACGAAAATAATTCTTGAAACGAGTCGCAAAACTTGCTCGTAGTTGTGCAACCAATCGGAGTCACCATGTACCGCGTTGCACTGGAAGTTTGTATCGACACGCCCGACGGCATTGCTGCCGCGATGGGTGCTGATCGTATCGAACTCTGCTCCTCGCTGGCGCTTGGAGGTCTCACTCCCGGCGTCGGCCTCGTCGCCAGCGCGATTGCCCAAGGCGCCGAGGTTCATGCGATGGTGCGTCCCCGTGCGGGCGACTTCGTGTTCAGCACGGCTGACATCGACGCTTGCCTTGCCGACATCGCGTTCCTGCGCACCGCAGGCGTAAAAGGCATCGTCATCGGCGCGGCGAATGAAGACGGCACTATCAACGAAACAGCCATTGCGGAGATGGTCGCGGAAGCTGGCAACCTCGATGTCACGCTTCACCGCGTTGTCGATATTTCGCCCGATCCGGTTGCGTGTGTCGAAGTGGCAAAGCGCAACAAAATAAAGCGCATCCTGACATCTGGCGGCACATCCAGCGTCCGCGAAGGACTGCCCATCATCAAACAAATGATCACCGCCTCCGAAGGCGTGGAGATCATGGCTGGCGGCGGCCTTACCATCGCTGACATTGAGCCGCTGATCGACGCGGGCATCCACGCGATCCACTCCTCCTGCGGCACCGATATCGCGGCGAAGGGCGCGGTCTCACGCATCGGCATCAACGCTACACAGCGCATGACCGATGCCGGAAAAGTCGCGGCTCTGAAGGCTGCAATCCACCAGAAAGTGACAGCATGAAGTACGGCATTATCGGCCTTGGCGACAGGCTCGCCCATCTGGTTCGCTGCTTTGCCGCAGCCGATCAGAGCATTGAATGGGTGGCCGTTACAGACCCCGATGATGTGCGAATGCCAGTATTCGAGCCGCTCGATGCCGCTCCGATCCGCTATGATAGTCCAGCACAAATGCTGGCGGAGCATGATCTGGATGTGATCATGATCGGATCGCCCAACCACCTGCACCTCGAACACCTCGAACTGGCGCTGAAATCGAAGGCCAAGTTCATCTTTGCCGAAAAGCCGGTCGTCACGAACATCGAAGAGACCATGTCGCTGGCCAAGCTGATGGCGGAGCATGATGGCGTTCGCCGTATCCTCGTCGGCATGGTGCTCCGTTATTCACCGCTCTATCGCGCGCTGACCGATGCGAACCGACAGCACCTTGGCGAGATCATGTCCATAGAGGCCGCCGAGCACATCGCTCCCTACCACGGCAGCTTTTTCATGCGCGACTGGCGCCGCGATACCGCGATGTCGGGTGGCTTCATGCTGGAAAAATGCTGCCACGACCTCGACCTCTATCAAGGTCTCGTCGGTGCGCGTCCGATGGAGGTCGCCTCGTTCGGTGGCCGCAAGAAATACCTGCCCGAGCGCCGCGTCGATGCTGACTACCTGTCGAAGATGAGCCCGCGTTGGGGCGGCGTGAATGACGCATTCGGAGGCACCGGCGACATCATCGATTACCAGACCGCGATCGTGAACTACGCAAACGGCGCGACGCTGGCGTTCCACACCAACCTGAACGTGCCCGACGAATACCGCCGTTTCATGGTGGCAGGAGTTGACGGTCAGGCGGAAGGTGATTTCCTCCGCAATTACCTGCACGTCACCCTCTCCGATACCGGCGAGCGGATCATCGACAGCACTCCGGGGGATGCGACGAACGACGGACACTACGGCGCGGATGACGCTATGGCGGTGGATATCGTCGCCCACATCAACGGCACATTGGACCAGCTTCCGCTCAGCGTCATCGACGCGCTGGAAGCAGGCGTCACCGCGATGGCGATGGACCTGTCGCGTAATGAAAAACGAATGATCGATCTGGCTCCTGTCTGGGACGATTTCGACAAGGCTCTGGCGGGCAACGCATGAAAAAGATCGACTACTTTCCCTACCTCCTCCTGATACCGGCGTTCGCGCTGACGGTGACGATCGTGGCTTGGCCGCTGTTCGAGACCTTCCGCCTGTCGTTCACCAACGCCTCGATGAGACCATCGTGGAAATACGTTGGCATCGACAACTACGTCGAGATTTTCGAGGACGACTTCTGGGAGGTGATCCGCCTCACCTTCCTCTGGATGACCTGCTCGGTCGCGCTCAAGATCATTTGCGGCACATTCGGCGCGGTACTCCTGAATGCCGCCATTCCGGGCCGCGCGCTGTTCCGTGTACTCATCATGCCGCCGTGGATCGTGCCGATTGCTGTGGGCGTGTTCATCTGGGCTTGGATGTACAACGGCCAGTTCGGCATGATTTCGGGCGTGATGCAGCGCCTCGGCCTGATTGACGGACCGCTGGAATTCCTCGCCTTCGGCAACACCGCATTCCTCGCCACGGTCATCACCGACGTATGGATCGGCACGCCAATGGTGGCGCTCTACCTGCTGGCCGCGATGCAATCCATTCCGACGGAACTGCATGAAGCCGCTTGGACCGATGGCGCATCGCGCTTCTACCGTTTCCGCCGCATTACCCTGCCGCTGATCGCACCTGCGATGGCGACGATGGCGCTGCTGTCCGCGATCTGGACCTTCAACAGCTTCGACATCATCTGGATCCTGACCGAAGGCGGCCCGCGCGGCTCGACCACCACGATGATCATCGACACATATAAGACCGCGATCAGCCGCTTCCGCTACGGCGAAGGTGCCGCCCGCGCCGTGATGATCCTCATCTGCCTCTCGGCCTTTGCCGGAGTTTACCTCGCGCTGCTGTCGCGACTGAGCAAGCGGGGGACTGCCTGATGCTGAACAAATACACTTGGTGGGAACTGGTCCTGCTTTACCTCGGCGTCGCTGTTTTCCTGATGTTCGTCCTCGCGCCGTTCGCCGAAGCCTTCGCGGTCTCGCTCCGCCCGCTCGATGGTCTGTTCAACATTCCTTACGAGTTCATCACCGATGACATGACGTTCGAGAACTACTCGATCATGTGGAAATCCGTGCCGAACCTCGCGCTCTATATCTGGAACAGTTTCTTCATCGCGTGCTGCGTGACGATCCTCGCCCTGATCTGCATCATCCCTGCCGCCTACTCCTTCGGTCGTTTCACCTATCGTGGACGCGACGGGCTGCTGGCGATGTTCCTCGGCATCAACATGGTCGGTGCCGCCGTGCTCATCATTCCGCTCTACAAGCTGATGTTGACGCTCGGACTTCTGAATACCTACTGGTCGATGATTATCCCTGGTGCAGCGTTCTGCGTGCCGACCGGTATCTTCCTGATGCGCAGCTATTTCCTGCGTATCCCCAAAGAGCTTGAAGAGGCCGCCTACGTCGACGGTGCTTCGCGTCTCTACACTCTGTGGCGCGTCATCCTCCCGGTCGCGCTTCCCGGCATCATGGTTGTGACCATTGCCACTTTCATTACCGCCTATGCGCAGCAGTTCCTGTTCGCCCTCACCTTCAACTCGAAGGACGCCTACAAGCCGCTGCCCGTGGGACTTTACGATTTCTTCGGCCACCAAACCGTTCACTGGAACGAACTGATGGCTGCAAGTCTGGTCGGCATCTCTCCGGTGTTGATCCTTTACGTCTTCCTACAACGCTACATCGTCGCCGGGTTGACCTCCGGCGCGGTGAAGGAGTGACGAAAAATCATGGTCCAACAAGGGAATATAACAATGAAAGCCAAGGCACTATTTCTTGCTACGACTGCGGTTCTGGGGTTTGCCTCCGCTGCTGCCGCACAGACTGAAATCCACCTGATCAACTGTGGTGCTGCTGCCGACCCGCAGAACCCGCTTCAGGAAGAACATGCGAAAGCATGGGAAGCCGAAAACCCCGATTACTCGGTCGTGTTCGAGTATGTTCCGTGGGGTTCGTGCCAGGAACGCGCTATCACCCTCGCTTCGGCAGGTGATCCGGTTGCTGCGTCCTACATGGGTTCGCGCGTGCTCAAGCAGCTCGCTGAAAGCGATCTGATCATTCCGTTCGACCTGACCGAAGAAGAACTCGGCACCTATGAAGACTCCGTTCTGTCGACCGTCATGTTCGACGGCGAAGTCTGGGGTCTGCCGCGCGCCTTCTCGACCAAGGCACTGTACTGGAACAAGGGTCTCTTCGAAGAAGCCGGCCTCGACATGCCGGACGGCCCGCAGACTTGGGAAGATGTTGTGACCGCTGCCAAAGCGATCACCGAAAACACCGACGCTGCCGGTATCGGCCTCCCCGCTGCCGACTTTGACAACACCATGCACGAGTGGCTGAACTGGCTCTACTCGAACGGCGGTGAAGTCATCAACGCGGACGGCGAGATCGTGTTCGACTCTCCCGAGGTCGTCGAAACCCTCCAGCTCTATGGTGATCTGGCCGACTACACCGAAGAAGGTCCGCTGGCATATGACCGCGGCAAGCTCGAGCCGCTCTTCGCTGAAGAAGCTATCGGCATGTACACCAACGGTGGTTGGGGTCGTAACACCGCAGGCGACATCGACTATGGTATTACCCTGATACCGTCGGGTCCGTCGGGCGACCACGGTACCCTGCTGATCACCGACAGCCTTGTCGTGTTCAAAGGTTCGGGCGTCGAAGAAGCGACCCTCGACCTGATCACCTACATGACCGCTCCGGAACAGCAGTCGGCATTCGACATCGCCGGTGGTTGGACCCCGATCCGTCAGACCATGGATACCGAGAACCTCGTTGCCGAAGATCCGTCGTGGGAGCCGTTCGTCATCTCCGTTCCGACCGGTGGCCCCGAGCCGCTTCTCTATGACTACGTTGCTATGCAAGACGTGATCAACGAAGCCATCCAGTCGGTCCTGACCGGTGAAGTATCGGCAGAAGAAGCCGCTGCCGAGGCCCAGTCGGAACTCGAAGATCTGAACGAGTAAGCCACTATCGGAGGCGGCACCACGCCGCCTCCCCCACCCCATCTACAGGACTGCGATATGGGCCAACTTTCGCTGCGTGCGGTGACGAAGAGCTTCGACAAGGCCGAAGTCATCAAACCGACCAATCTGGACATCAACGAAGGCGAGTTCGTTGTCTTTGTCGGACCTTCGGGCTGCGGCAAATCGACGATGCTGCGCATGATCGCGGGTCTGGAAGAGATCACAAGCGGCGAGATCGTCATCGACGACAAGGTGGTTAACAACCTCGCGCCCGTCAAACGCGGCATCTCGATGGTGTTCCAGTCATACGCTCTGTATCCGCATATGTCGGTTTACGAGAACATCGCCTTCCCGCTCCGCGTAGCCCGCACGCCCCAAGCCGACGTCGACCGTCTGGTGAGCCGCGCAGCCGACGTGTTGAAGCTGAACGAGCGCCTGAAGCACAAACCCGGCGAGTTGTCCGGTGGTCAGCGCCAGCGCGTTGCCATCGGCCGCGCGATTGTGCGCGAACCCAAGGTTTTCCTTTTTGACGAGCCGCTGTCGAACCTCGACGCCGCGCTCCGCGCCGAGATGCGCGTCGAGCTCAAGCGTCTGCACGGCCAGCTCAAGAACACCATGATCTACGTCACCCACGACCAGATCGAAGCCATGACCATGGCCGACAAGATCGTCGTGCTGCGCGATGGCGTCATCGAACAATGCGGCAGCCCGTTGGAGCTTTACCACAAGCCGCAGAACAAATTCGTTGCCGGGTTCATCGGGAACCCCAACATGAACTTCCTGCCTGCCACGATCACTGCGATCTCTCCCGCGAGCGTGACGGTCAAGCTGAACGACGGCAACGAATGCACCCTCCCCGTCTCTGGCGACTGCAAGATCGGCGACGAAGTCAGCGTCGGCGTCCGCCCTGCCGACTTCCATTCGGGCGGCAACATCAAGGTCATTCCCGATGTGGTCGAACGGCTCGGCAACGAAACCGTTGTATATGCGAACACGCTCTCCGGCGCGCCGATTTGCATCGTCACCGGCGGTATGGTCACGATGGCGGGCGGCAAGGAAATCGCGGTCGGCTTCGAAGGTCAGAACGCGCACCTGTTCCGCGCGGACGGCAGCGCCTTCGAGCGAAATGTAAATCTTAACGAGTTGGAATTGACGGCCTGATATGCGCCTGCACGTTCACCCCACGCCCGAAGACGCCGCGACCGAGGCCGCCAACCTCATCGCAGCGCAGGTCACGGACAAACCGTCATCGGTCCTCGGGCTGGCGACCGGCGGCACGATGGAGCCGGTCTATGCGCTGTTGCGCGATAAACACGAAAGCGGCCTGAGTTTCGCGGACGCGGTGACGTTCAACCTCGATGAATACGTCGGGCTGAGCGGCGATCACCCGCAAAGCTATCGCCGCTACATGCAGCACCATTTCTTTAAACACGTCGACATCTGCCAAAGCTCTGCTTACCTGCCGCGTGGGGATATCCCGCCCGAAGAAGCCTCCGAAGAGTACGAAACGCTTTTGCAGAAATTCGGCCCGATCGACCTGCAACTGCTGGGCCTTGGTCGGAACGGTCATATCGGCTTCAACGAACCGCTGAGCTCTCTGGCGTCCCGCACCCGCGAGAAGTCCCTCACCAAAAGCACACTCGACGCCAACAGCCGCTTTTTCAACGCGGGCGAACGCCAACCGACGACCGCGATCACAATGGGCATCGCGTCGATCATGGATGCCAAGCGCATCATCGTCCTTGCGGTCGGCGACGGCAAAGCGGACGCGGTTGCAGCCATGATCGAAGGTCCGGTCACCAGCATGTGTCCCGGTTCGATCCTGCAAATGCACGCTCAGGTCACGGTCATCGTGGACGAAGCCGCCGCTGCAAAACTCACAATGAGAGAATACGCTTAATTTCGGGTGGTGCCGCGGATCTGCGGCACCGGCTCGATCTTGATGCTACGGATCGGCGTGGTCGGGTCTTCGATCGCGCTGATCAGCTCGTTCACCGCAGCCGACACCATCTGGTTCAGCGGCTGGCGAATGGTGGTCAGGTTGTAGCTTGGCCAACGCGACTGCTGCGTGTCGTCGAAACCGATAACCGCGACGTCTTCGGGAATGCGCAGGCCCAGTTCGTGGCGGATCACATCCATCGCTGCAAAGGCCATGTGATCGTCTGCCACGAACAGAGCGTCGGGCTTGTCCTCGACATCGAACAAAGTGCGCGCTGCTTCGACCGCTTCTGCATAATCGTAGTTGCCGGATGCCCGCGAATGCAGTTCCTGCCCCGCCGCATTCAAAGCATCGACAAACCCTTTTTCACGGTCGATCTGGGTTTTCGCGTCGTCGAAACCGGCGAGGTGTGCGATCTTCTTGTGGTCGGATTTCAGGAAGATCTCCGCCGCCATCTGGCCGCCACGGTAGTTTTCGCTGGTGACAGAGCGCAGGTCATCACGCTTTTGGTCGCGGTTGAACAGCATCACGGGGATGGACAGATCGCGGCAACGCTCGGCCAGAACCGAGGACACCGAGACAGACACCATGATGATGCCGTCAACGCGGTAGTCGAGGATCTGCTGCACGACCGGCTCGACATCGCCAACGGTGTTGGACGCCATGAAGAGCAGGACGTGGTAGCCGTTTTCCTGCAAAGCGATCGACAGTTTTTCGACCGCTTCCGGATAGAAGCTGTTTTCGAGATAATAGACGACCAGACCGATGATGCGGCTTTTGCCGGTGATCAGCGATCTGGCCAGAACATTCGGGCGGTAGCCCAATTCGTCAGCGGCTACGCGGATTTTCTCGGCCATTTTTGCAGAGACCGACGCCCCTGGAGTGAAATAGCGCGAAACGGCCGACTGGCTGACGCCAGCTTTGCGGGCCACATCTACGGATGTCACTGATTTCGCGCTAGCCATTCACTTACTCGCCTTTGTGTCAGGTGGTATTTATCGGCGTGAACGGCCGATGTCATTAATCCAGAATGATACGTTTACCCGTTTTACTATCAAACAGGTGGCAAGTTTCTACCGGAATTGTTGCATGGATCATCTCGCCGATCTCGGCGCGGAAATCTTTTGCAGCCTTGAGGTTAACCAGCGTCTCGCCAACGTGGACAGCGACCATCGAAGCCTCGCCCAACAGTTCCAGCGCGAAGGCCGGAGCGTTGAGGTGCGCAGGCTGATCCGAGAGCGTCACGTCCTCTGCGCGGAAGCCGAGGATGATCTTGCCCGACTGATGCGTCGGCAGACCGGCGAGGGTCAGGTTTTCGGCCGTGAAGACACCGCCATTGATCTGGCCTTCGACGAGGTTCATCGCGGGCGAGCCGATGAAGCTGGCCACAAAGGTGTTCGCCGGATTGTCGTAAATCTCGGTCGGGGTGGCGACCTGCTGGACGACACCGTCGCTCATGACGACCACGCGGTCAGCGAGCGTCATGGCTTCGATCTGGTCATGCGTGACGTAGATCGTGGTGACTTGCAGCTTGTGCTGGAGGTTCTTGATCTCCGCACGGGTCGAAACGCGCAGCTTGGCATCGAGGTTCGACAGCGGCTCGTCCATGAGAAACACGTTCGGCTCGCGGACCAGCGAACGGGCCAGAGCCACACGTTGACGCTGACCGCCGGAAAGCTCTGCCGGACGACGATCCAGAAGGTTGCCGAGGTTCACCATGTCGGCTGCGCGCATAACGCGGTCGTGGTGTTCGGCCTTCGGGATCTTACGGACCTTCAGCGGGAAGCGGATGTTCTCGTAGACGGTCATGTTCGGGTAGAGGCCGTAGGACTGGAACACCATGGAGATGTCGCGGTCCTTCGGTTCGAGGTTGTTCACAACCTTTCCGCCGATGATGATCTCGCCGTCGGTGACGTCTTCGAGGCCAGCGATCATGCGCATGGTAGTGGACTTACCGCAGCCCGACGGCCCGAGGAGAACGAGGAATTCCTTGTCTGCGATCTCGAGGTCGAAATTGTCGACACCGACAACATCGCCCCAGCGTTTGCAGACGTTCTTGAGATGGATTTCTGCCATGGGATTACCCTTTGACTGCGCCGGCGGTTAGGCCGCTGACGATCTGGCGTTGGAAGAACATCACGAGGATGAAGAGCGGAACGGTAGCCGAAACCACGGCGGCAACCGCATACATGATCATGCCTTCGCTCTGGATTGTGCCCATGAAGGAGTTGATTTTGGGGACCATGGTCTGGTTGTCCTGATTGAGGAGCATACCTGTGACAGCAAAGTCGTTGTAAGCCAGCAGGAAGCTGAACAGACCCGTCGTGATCACACCCGGCCACATGACCGGCATGATCACCCAGCGGAACGCCTGGAAACGGGTGCAACCGTCGACCATGGCGGACTCGTCGAGGTCTTTCGGGATCGACATGAAGAAGCTGTGCAGCATCCAGATGGTGAACGGCTGGTTGATCGCCACGAGCACGATGATCGCGGTCGGCAGATAGCCCCAGATGTTCATCTCGAAGAACGGCAGCAGGTAGCCCGACACCAGCGTGATGTGCGGCATTGCGCGGAAGAACAGCGCGGCCATCAGGATCCAGAACGTGTACTTGCGGGTCGAACGGGACAGCGCGTAGCCGCCCAGCGTGCCGAACACGAGGCTGATCGTGGTCACGCAGACAGTGACGATGGCCGTGTTGATGACCGAGCGCCAGAATTCGCGCTCGATCCACGCACCGCGGTAGCCGTCCAGCGTGAAGGCGCCGCCTGTCTGGCGTTCGGTTGCCGGTCCGAAGATCGCGTTGAGGAAGTTCTCGCGGCTGAAAAAATCGGCCTGCACTTTGAACGAGCCCCAAACGGTCCAGAAGAACGGGAAGGCCGCAAGGATGAGCCAGAGGATCAGGATCACCGTCGTAACGATCATCAGTCCTTTGCTCTGGCGGAGTGCGTTAGTGTCGTGCATCAGCGGGCCCTCCGCGAGAAGTCACGCCATGTGCGGATCAGCACGGGCGTCAGGATGATAAGTACGCCGATCATTGTCAGCACCGAAGTTGCCGCAGCCGAACCATAAAGCTGGTCTACCTGACCGCTGAGGTCGTTGTAGATCGCCCAGGACAGCGACGTTGCGTGCGCTTCGGAAGAGAAACCGACGATCGGTTCGAAGACGCGGAAGTTATCCATGAGCAGCACGAGGCCAACGAAGGTCGCGAGCGGAACAAGGTGCGGGATCACAACATAGCGGATACGTTCCCAACGGTTCGCGCCATCGATCATCGCGCTTTCCAGCGTGTCGGTCGGCAGGGTCTGAAGACCCGCGTAGAACACGACGAAGCAGAACGGTGCCATGTGCCACGTGCCGTAGATGATGAGGACCATCCACATCAGAACCGGCGACGCTTTGAGCGACAGCTCGGGATCGTTGAAGATGTACTGGAGGCTCGCGCCGATCACGCCGTCGGAGTTGATCATCCAGAACAGGATGAGCGAGCCGATTAGCGGGGTCACGATATAGGGCAGCAGCGACAGGAAGATCACCGGCCCTTTGACCACTTTCGGGATCGCATTGACCCCCAGCGCGATGAGGAAACCGAATATCATACAGAGCGGTGTCACGAGAAACGTATAGACCAGCGTGAAGCTCAGCGCCTTGTAGAACGGGAGGTTGTATATCTGGGCGACGATGTCACCAAATCCGTCGTTGTCGGCAAAGATCGCCTTGAGCTCGTCCACAGCGAGGTGGGCGCGGTTGAAATAGGTCCCGAGGCCGTTGAATTTGCCGAGCGGTTGTTCTGCCTTCATTTCGGCAGTGGCTTCGGCATCGACACGGGTTTCGGTCGTACAACCGAATGGACCACAGTTCTCAACTTCGATCAGGACGCGGTCGTGCTCCACATAAAGGGACTGGACGACCACCGACACGATGGGAATGGCGATGAACAGGATCATCGCGACCACGGACGGGAAAATAAAGGCGATAAAATCGCGATGTCGCATGGAGTGCTTCCGAAATAGAGGTGTCCCCGACAATGTCGGGGACACGGGAGGTGCGACAGGCTTAGTTCAGAAAACCAGCCTCGGTCGCGGCTGCACGGTAGGCGGCTTCTACGTCAGACAGTGCCTGCTCTGCGCCTTCGGAACCCTGCATGAACTCAGCCAGTTCGGCACCCAGTGCGGTGTGCAGAAGGCCCATGTAGGGGGTCATCGGGTAAGCGCGAGCACCTTCGGCAGCCGTGCCGAGAACGCCGTTCGCGCTTTCCGGAGCGTCGAAGTCCTTCATCAGCCAGGTAGCGCCAGTCGGGTTCGCCTGAGCGACTTCCGGACGTGCGCCGTAGACCATAGCCTGGAACGAAGCAGCTGCGTCTTCATCCGAGATGTTCTTGGCGATGGTGAAACCATCCCACCAAAGAGCAGCAGCCGGGGTCGCACCACCACCGACGAAAGGTGCCGGAGCGAGCATAGTTGCTTCGCCGATCTCCGGAGCCGGACCTTCGGGGTCGATGTGACCGTTCACCATCGAACCCCACTGGTTCATGATGGCAACTTCGTCAGCAAGATACAGCGCCTTCATTTCGTTGGCGTCATAGGTCATGTATTCCGGCGACATGTACTCGGTCAGCGCCTTCATCATTTCCAGCGTCTTCATGCCGGTTTCGTTGTTGATCGACGGCTCTGCCGAACCGGCCTCAAAGAAGTCGCCGCCCATGCCGAGGTACATGTTCACGAATTCCGCAGCGAGGTTCCAACCCGGAAGGTCGGCAGCCGCGAGCGGGTATTCCATGATGCCCTTTTCGCGCAGAACCTTGGCAGCTTCGAGGATCTCTTCATAGGAAGTCGGCGTCTCGATGCCAGCTTCTTCGAGGATGTCCGAACGCATGAACAGGTGCTGGGCGTTGCCCATGAACGCGATGGCAACGACTTCGCCGTCGACGCGGATCAGCTGGCTTTCCTGAAGACTGTCACCGTATTCAGCGACAAGATCGTCCAGCGGACGGATCAGGTCGTCGTTCAGCAGCGGAACGATCGAGTTGTTGGCGACCAGAGCAACGGTGTACTGGGCCGGATTGATGGTCAGAGCCGGAACCTGAAGCGACTTGTGCTCCGAGGTCATGTTCGCTTCGACCGAAACGGTGTCCGAAGCGCAGGTTTTGGCTTCGTCGATTACGATACCGAGCGCGTCGAAGTCGTTGGCAAGAATGCGGACCGAACCGCTTTCGATGCCGCAGTCAGCGAATGCAGCGCCGGTGCCGAGGACGAGAGCGGCGATGCTGGCCGCAGTCGTTTTCATCATCATCATGTCTTTCCTCTCCGTTATTACGCCCGCGTTGTTTTGCGCGCGGATCGTAGGTGTGACGGAGCGGGACAACCCCGCTCCGGTCATTCGATCAGGCAAGTGCCTCTTCTGCCGAAGGCTTGTCTGCCAGTTGTGCCAGTTTGATCTGAACGAGCATCGACAGCTCGTCGTAGACCGTCCACTCGTCAACGATCTTGCCGTCTTTGAAGTGGAAGTGGGACATGCCCATAACCTGAACCCGCTTGCCGGTCGGATCGCCGAAGCTCTCCAGCCCGCCGAAGCCAAGGTGATGACCTTCCATCACCCAACGCACCGCAACCTTGGTGCCGCCTTCGATGTCGGGAACCGAGCAGATGTGCTGCGGCGAGTAGACGGCGTCAGGCAGGGCACCAACGAGGCCGATGATCTGATGCGTTACAGCGTTGATGCCGTAAAGCTCTTTCATCAGCGGACCGTGATACATGCAGGTCGGCGCATAGTTGCGGCGGATTTCTCCGAACATTTTGCGGTTGTAGATCGCGTGGAGCATTTCCAGCGTCTTACGTTCCAGATCGTTGTTCGCGATCGAGGTGTCGACGCCTTCGGCGACCGGATACTGACCGAGCATCAGACCGTTTTCACCGATGTCGAGGCTCTTGAGGCCCTGCGACAGCTTCGATGCGGCAATCTTTTCGGCATAGCCGTGCGGGTCGATGCCGAGTTGCAGGATGATCGCCATCTGGTCCGAAACAACCCACTCGCGGTAGATCTTGTTACGCAGGATCATGCAGTCGGCGACGGTGCGCGACACGAACGGACGGCCGTTCGCTTTGCCGAAGTGACCGTTCTGGGTGTAGCGGCCGGTGCCGGTGACGAGGTGCGAAGTGTAGAAACCGTTCTTGTCGTCGCCGTTCCAGATAACCGAAGTCGCGAGACCGCGACGTTCCGGCAGGCTGACGAGGCGCTGGATGGTGTCGCGGACAACATCCTCGCGGTTGTACATCGTACCCATGGTCCCGTAGAGAACGCAGTTATGAGTGTAATGGGTGTAGATCAGACCAACGTCACGCTCGTCCCAAATCTTGTGCGTGCAGCGGATAATGTAATCGACAATATCCGAGTAACAGTCGTCGAAACCTTCCATCGAGTGAGCTCGCTGGCGGGTCTCCGGCACGAGGTCTACAAAGTCGTTGGTTTCGACCTGCATGACCTGCGGCGCTTTCGCCGAAGCCGTGACTTTCTTATCGGCCACCGGGGTGGTGTCCTGATTTCCCATTTGTTTGTTCCAATCTTCTTAAAGACGTCGCAAAAATGTATTTTGCATACCTATTCACAGCATCGTTGACTGAAACTCGGAATCGATCAACAAGAAAATGCATACTTATGCAAAACTGACTGAAGAACTCCTGTTCGCCATGCTAAAACAAAGCACTCCGGTTGTCAGGTTGACTTGGTGAATAGGTATGCAAAAGTGAAGAAAAACAGCGAAATAGTGCGGCGATGACCTCTGACAACATGACATTTGACCAGTTCCGGCAACGACTTAAAAGTTCGGGCATAGTCCCCCCTGCTGACGACCTGAGGGCCGCCTATGAAGCAGGCAAAGCGCTCCGCGAGAATGCGAATCGCATCATTGGAAAAGGTGACGCCGATGTCCGTTCTTGACTTCCCGCTCCGCGAGCAGGCCGCGCTGTTACAATCCGGTGAGCTTACGGCGGCAGAACTGTGGACCCTCACCATGGACCGCATCAAGGCGCGCGATGGCAAACTGCGGTCCTTCGTGCATCTTTCGGACGGCGAAACGCCTGCTGAGGGGCCGCTCTCCGGCCTTCCGATCGCGGTCAAGGATATCATTGATGTGGCCGGAATGCCGACACGTTGCGGCTCTCACGCGCATGAGGGCGCGCCTGCCGAAAAGGACGCGTCCGTCGTCGCAACTCTGCGTGCGCTCGGCATGGCGCCCGTCGGCAAAGTCGCGACCTATGAATACGCGCTGACCGGCCCCGCTTACGACCAGCCCAACCAGACTGCCCGCAATCCGTGGAGCGAGGCGCACATCACGGGCGGCTCGTCCTCGGGTTCCGCCGCTGCCGTCGCTGGCGGTCTGGTCCGCGCAGCTTTAGGCACCGACACGGGTGGTTCCGTTCGTTCTCCGGCGTCCTACAGCGGCTGCGTCGGCCTCAAGCCGACCCACGGCGCCGTGCCGAACGACGGCGTTTTCCCGTTGTCGCAAAGCCTCGACGTGGTCGGCCCGCTGGCTGCGTCTGTCGACGACGCGGCGTTCGTATTTGATGCGATGACGGGACGGGACATCTCTGCCGAGGTCGGCAAGGACATCAAGGGGCTCCGCATCGGCTATGCCCGCGACTGGTTCGTCAATGATCCCGCCTGCGAGCAATATGTCATCGACGCGATGGATGATGCGGCGGGAATGCTCTCGCAACTTGGAGCGGTGATCGAACTGATCACCCTGCCCGACTACGCCCCGATGGAGGTCATGGGCTGCGTCCAGATCCAGGCCGAGGCGTGGGAGAACCACAAAGCGGGCCTTGCCAAGTCCTATGACGGCTACGGCCTCGATGCGCGCCGCAACCTTCTGTCGGGCGCGATGCTGGACGAGGCGACAATCAAAGCGGCGTTCGACTTTGCCGCCGACCTGCGGACGACCTTCGACGAAGCGCTCGAACCCTTCGCGGCGCTGCTCACGCCGACAACGCTGTCGACCGCGCCTGCCTTCGCGGACTTCGAGGACGGGCCTGTCTGGACGGCCATGCGCACCCTGCCCTTCAACATGACGGGCCACCCGGCGAGCTCTGTCCCTTGCGGTTTCGCGCATGGGCTTCCGCTCGGGATGCAGCTCGTCGGGCGTTTCGGCGAAGAAGGCATGATCTGCCGCATCGCTCACGCGTTCGAGCAAGCCACAAACCACACAGCCCGCCCTGCATTGCAGGACGGGCCGCTGGAAATCACTGACTGAGGACATCAGTCCTGCATGCGGTCCAGTCGCAGCTGGGCCGCACGGCGGTGACCTTCGAGCGTTTCGCTGGCCGACTGACGCGCTGCCGGCGGAGCCACCTGACGGACGCCCTCTTCGCTGAGCCACTGGTGGGTACAGGTTTTGATGTAGGTGCCAACCCACAGACCGCCCGTGTAGCGACCCGCGCCCATGGTCGGCAGGGTGTGATTGGTGCCGCAGCACTTGTCCGAATAGACGACGCTCGAATTGGTGCCGATGAACAGCGAGCCATAGTGCTTGAGCTTCTTCGCAAACGCTTTGGCGTCGAGCGTGTGAACCTGAAGGTGCTCAGCGGCAACGATGTCGGAATAGGCGATCATGGACTCTTCGTCGGGGCAAAAAACGATCTCGCCGTAGTCGCGCCATGCCTGACCGGCGGTTTCGGCGGTCGAGAGGGTTTCGAGCTGCTTGTCGACTTCGACCAGAACAGCCTCGGCCAGCGCTTTATCGGTGGTGATCAGACCAACGCGGGTGCGGGTGTCGTGCTCTGCCTGTGCGAGAAGGTCGGTCGCGATCATCTCTGCATCGCCGGTCTGGTCGGCGAGGATGAAGATTTCCGACGGGCCGGCCAGCTGGTCGATACCTACCGGGCCGAAAACCTGACGCTTGGCTTCGTTGACGAAGGCATTGCCCGGACCGACGATCTTGTCGACCGGCGGGACGCTTTCGGTGCCGAGCGCCATAGCGGCAATCGCCTGTGCGCCGCCGATGCGGAAGATGCGGTCAGCGCCCGACAGGTGGCAGCCCGCGATCATGGCTTCATGAGCGTTCGGCGGAAGGCAGGCGACGATCTCTTCGACGCCAGCGACCTTAGCCGGAACGATGGTCATGATCGGTGCCGACAGCAGAGGGTAACGACCGCCGGGAACGTAGCAACCCACGCGTTCCAGCGGGATGTTGCGGTGGCCGAGATGAACACCGGGGCGGATTTCGACCTCGAGTTCCGACAGAGTGCCGAGCTGCGCCTTGGCGAAAGCGCGAACGTTTTCGATGGCGAATTCGGTATCGGCGCGGGTCTGCGGATCCATGCGCGACAGAGCGGCTTCGCGCTCTTCAACGGTGACTTCGAAAACTTCGAGGTCGGCTTTGTCGAAACGCTTGGAATAGTCACGCACCGCAGCGTCGCCTTCTTTGGCAACACGGTCGATGACTTCGGCAACGATGCTCTCGACCGAAGAGTTGTCCGCGATGGCGTCGCGGTTCGGCGATTTGACGAATTCAATGGAGGACGGAATGGGAAGGCGCGGAGAAGTCATGCGTTAATTCCAAATGGAGTGGTCAGGTACGGGCATTTTCGAAGGCCGACCAAGCGGCTTCGAATGAGGAGAAATCGAAATCTTCAGCCTTGGTGGCATCGAGAACGATACGTTCGGTGGCCTGCGTCTTGCGGATCGCATCCTCCAATTGCGGGATCACATCGGCGGGGATCACCACCGCGCCGTGACGGTCGGCGTGAACCCAATCGTCGGCGCGGACGGTCATGCCGAATACGGTGACGGGCGTGTCCAGCTCGGTCACGCGCACGAATGCGTGGCTCGGGCCGACCCGACCTGCGACAACCGGAAAATCGGGAGCCATATCGCCGAGGTCGCGCATGACGCCATTGGTCAGCACGCCTGCGAGGCCGAATGCCTTGTGAACGGTAGTGTTCAATTCGCCCCAGAACGCGCCAACTGCATCGGCGCCGTCTTCGTCCTCGATCACGACGATCGACGGTTCGGTCCCTTCGGACATGTATTTGTAATAAGCCATGCGGCGTTCGCGGATCAAAGCGGGATCTTCGGTGCTGGGTACCTTAGCGGCGATCTTGGCGGTGCGCGCTTTGCCGACGACAACGCCCGACGGATCGCTGATCTGGACGGTGCCGCGCGTGAAGTCGTTGAACCCGCGCTTGCCCTGCGCCACTTCGATGGCATTGCAGACCGTCGGTGTATCGACCGAGCGCAGCAGTTCGAGGAGTGTCGGCGTCATCATATCTCCAGCCAGTTGCGAAGCGCTGCATTGACGACTTCGGGTGTTTCGAGTGTCGGGATGTGCCCTGCCCCGTCGATGCGGACGACCGTTGCGTGGGGCATCAAATCCGCCATAAATTCATGACGTGACGGCGGGCATAGTTTATCTTCGGACCCGTATAGGATCAGCGTGCGTGGCTTGTGCGCCTTCAAAGTTTCCGTCTGATCGGGACGGTCGCGCAGGGCGACGGATTGCTGGGCGAACACCAGCGGGCCGAGGTCCAGCGCCATGTCCATCGCGACCGAGCTGACGAGATGGCATTCCTCTGCCCCGTGGTAGCGTGGGATGAAGGTGTCGGCCATCATCGCAGCCAGCTCGCGCCCTTTGGCGCGGGCGATCTGCGGTGCGCGCCCGGCTTTGACCTTATCGGTCTCGGCCAGCGGGTTGGTGTCCAAAAGCGCGAGGTGCGTGATCCGTTCCGGTGCCTGACGCAAGACTTCCATCGCGACGATGCCGCCCATGGAAAGACCGGCCAGCGCAAAGGTCTCCGGTGCGTTGTCCAGAACGCTTTTCGCCATGTTGGCGATGGTGCTCTGCGTCGTGAAGTCGGCCACGCTGACCGGAATGTATGCGCCGATTTCCTCGACTTGCGGGGCAAAGAGCCTCGCATCGCACATCATGCCGGGCAGCAGGACCAGAGACAGATCACGCGATCCCATTTACGGCTTCCAGGTCGCGCCGGCGGCGTCGTCGGTATCGCGAACGCGATAGAGACTGGCCTCGCCCGACATCGACGGCACCAGCGAGTAGGTAAGCGACGGCGGAACGGCGCAGGTATCACCCGGAGCCAGAACGGACTCGCCGCCTTCCCAAGTCAGCTTCCAGTGACCGCGCATGACCATCAGCACGTCGTTGCGGCCGCTGGTGACTTGCGTGTCGCTGGCAGACTTGTGCGAGATGAAGTCGACCTCGAAACCCGGCTTGTCCTTAAGTGCGGCGTTCTCGCCAATCACCTTTGCAGGGGTCTTGTCGGCCAGAGCCATGAGATCCCAGTAACGCGCGACATAGCCCGGAATGACGTCTGCGGTGGTCGGCTCGGGGTAGGCTTTCAACTGCTCTTCGGTGAGCAGCGGCATCGGCTTCACGCCTTCGGGCAGGAACTGGCCCTTCTTGCTGTCGTAGAGCTTGCCGTTCTCGCCCAGCACCAGACCGTGGTCCTTTGCGTCTTCGATTACCTGCGGCGCCCACTGGACACCGCCACCGGCATCGTCGCCGCCGAGGATCGCCATGATCATACCGTAGTCGATACCGATGTTCTCGAAACCGCGGAAGATACCGGTCGGAATGTTGATGATATCGCCTTCTTCGAGCACGACCTCACCCGCATCACCCCAACGACCCCAGAAGAAGCGCCAGCGGCCCTTCAGCACGAAGAACACTTCGGCGGTGCGGTGCGAGTGGAGCGAGTTGCGGCACTTCGGCGGCTGACCCGCTGCACCGATGTTGAAGCCCGGCGTGTCCTTAATGTGGACGTGCTGGTCGGGGCTTTCGGAAACGCCGCCACCGATGATGGTGAAGTTTTCCTTCTGGTCCGAACCCGGCGTGTGGGCGTCGATGAATGCGGTTTTGCAAGGCACGAGTTCGCCGTAGCGAACGATGCGGCTTTCCATTTCCTGCGGAGTCATTGCGAGTCTTTCTTTGTTATGCGGTCAGCGTGCGGTCCAGCCGCCGTCGACCTTGAGTGAGGTACCCGTCACCAGCGCCGATGCAGGCGTAGCGAGGAAAAGAACGGCGCCCATCATGTCCGACAGCTCGCCCACACGGCCGAGAGCGATGTTCTCGGTGATCCATGCGAACCGTTCGGGATCGGCGAATGTGGCTTCGGTCAGGGGCGTGCGGATGAACGTCGGACAGACCGTGTTCACGCGAATGCCGGACGGGCCGAATTCAAGCGCCATAGCCTTGGTCATGCCTTCGATGGCGTGCTTGGACGAGCAGTAAACCGCGCGGTCCGGCCCGCCGACATGGCCCATCTGGCTGGAGATGTGAATGATCGAGCCGCCCTTCCCTGCTGCCTCCAACGCCCTGGCTGCGTTGGTCGAAAGGAAATAGGCGGCCCGCACGTTGACGTTCATCACGGCATCATAGTCAGCCGCCGTGGTCGCAAGCGCGGGAGTGTGGCGGGCCATGCCCGCGGCGTTCACAACGACATCGAAAGGAACGTCAAAGAGTTCTGCCTGAGCGTCGAGGTCGGCGATATCGCAGACGCGGGAGTATGCATCCCATCCGTGTGCGCGGATCTGCGATACCGCCTCCTCGAGCGGGCCTTCGCGGCGGGCGACGCAAGTCACCTCCGCTCCGGCCTCCGCAAGCGCCACCGCACAGGCCAGACCGATGCCCGATGACGCTCCCGTCACGAGAGCGCGCTTTCCGTCCAGTCGGAACGATGGTGTTTGCGGCAAGTTCATTCGGCGGCCTCTTGCAGAACCGGAGCCGCCTCGGCGTAGGGCACATTCACGCCGCCGTAGCGACGGACGCGGACGTTGCACTGCTCAGCGTGACCCGCGAAACCTTCGAGCATGCAGAGGCGCGAGCCGTATGCGCCGATACGTGCGGCAGCCTCGTCGGTCGTGACCTTCTGGTAACTGTGGGTTTTCAGGAACTTACCAACCCAGAGACCACCTGTGTAGCGACCGGCTTTCTTGGTCGGCAACGTGTGGTTGGTGCCGATCACCTTGTCGCCGTTGGCAACGTTGGTGCGCGGCCCGAGGAACAGCGCGCCGTAGCAGGTCATGTTCTCCAGGAACCAGTCGTCGCGGTCGGTCATGACCTGAACGTGCTCGGAAGCGATGTCGTCAGCGACCTGAAGCATCTCGTCGTAGCTGTCGCAAACGATAACCTCACCGTAATCTTCCCAGCTTTTGCTGGCGGTGTCGGCGGTCGGCAGGATGGCGAGCAGGCGCTCGATCTCTGCCAGCGTGTCTTCGGCCAGCGTCTTGCTGTTGGTCAGCAGAACGGCAGGTGAGTTGTAGCCGTGCTCTGCCTGACCCAGAAGGTCGGTCGCGCACAGTTCTGCATCGACCGTGTCGTCGGCAATGACCATGGTTTCGGTCGGACCGGCAAAGAGGTCGATGCCGACGCGGCCGAACAGCTGGCGCTTGGCTTCGGCAACGAACGCGTTGCCAGGACCGACCAGCATGTGGACCGGCTCGATCGTTTCGGTGCCCAGCGCCATTGCGCCGATCGCCTGAATACCGCCGAGTACGTAGATTTCATCCGCACCGCCGAAATGCATGGCTGCGATGACGGCTGCGTTCGGCTCGCCTTTGAACGGCGGTGTGCAGGCCACGATGCGTGGAACGCCAGCGACCTTGGCGGTGGCAACGGACATATGCGCCGAAGCGACCATCGGGAACTTGCCGCCCGGCACGTAGCAACCGACCGAATGCACGGGGATGTTCTTGTGACCAAGGATCACGCCCGGAAGCGTTTCGACCTCGATATCGGTCATGGACGCGCGCTGCGCCTTGGCAAAGGTGACAACCTGCTCCTGAGCGAATTTGATGTCCGCAATTTCCTGCTCTGTCAGGGTCGCGATCAGTGCATCGATCTGCTCTTGGGACAGGCGGAAGCTTTTAGGGGTGTAATTGTCGAACTTGGCGGCCAGTTCGCGAACGGCGGCGTCGCCGTGCTTTTCGATTTCGGCCAGCGTGGTTTCGACCGTGTTGCGGACCGCTGCGTCGTCCGACTGGCGCTCGGCCTCCGGTTTGCCCTTTTTCAGGTAGGTAATGGCCAAAGCCGTCTCTCCCGTCGTCTGAATGTTTTGAATACGATTGCAATAGCGTTATGTGGAGAATGCGAGTCTCGCAAGTGATTTTTGCATTCGTATTCAAAATGACCCTGAAAACGATAAGGCCCGCCGGAATTCGACATTCCGGCGGGCCTGTTTTTATGAGATTTCGATCAGCTTAGAACAGGAAGGTGTCCGCAGTGCTGAAGTCCAGACCGACGATCAGCGGATCATGGTCGGAGCTGCCGTAGACGCCGTCGTTATAGAACGCCGAGTCAGTGTAGGTATCGTCGTAGCCGATGAGGCCCGGCTCGTCCGCGTTGATGTGCCATTCGGTAACGCCGGTGACATGCGCCATCAGTTCGTCATCTGCGAGGCCCTGATCGAGCGAGCCCTGCATACCGTCGAAGACGTAGGAGTACGCCTGATCCTGACCGATGAACTCATCGACGAGGTCGTTGAAGTCAGCGCCCAGCGCCTGCACCGGATCTTCCTGCGCGTAGGCGTTCATATCACCCATCATGATGACGTTGGTTGCGCCGGTGCCGTTGTAGTCGGTGGTGATCCAGTTACCCAGTTCGATCGCCGCATCGGTACGTACCGCGTTCCAGTAGCCCTGACCGTCGCCCTGATCGACGTTCGGATCGGCGAGCAGTGTGTCCAGCTGTTCCTGCGTGATGTCAGTGCCGCCGCTGGCGATATGCGCCTTGGCTGCATCGACCACATCGGCCAGCCCACTGTCGCCCTTCGATTTGAAGTGCGAGGAGACGACGGTGAACTCTTCGCCGGTCGCGTTGTCGATGAACGTCGCCGCCGTGGACGGACGGTTGCGGTCGTAGTCGTCGAAATTGACGCCCAGCGTGTCCGCGATCTCGCCCGCGATGGCATAGGTCGTGTCGGCAGAGCTTTCCTCGTAAACAAGGTACTCTGCGTGGACGAGCGTGACCTCATCGGCGTTGTAGATAATGCCGGTCATGATGGCATCGGTGCCGACGTGGGTCTCACCTTCGGACAGCGGGTTCACATAGGCAAAGTTGGTGCCGCCTTCAGCATTGATCTGGCCGACCAGTGTGCCGATGGCAGACCCTTCGCCGAAGCCGTTGTTCTCGATCTCTTGCAGCGCCAGAACTTCAGCGCCGGTGCCAAGGATACCTTCGACGATCTTGCTCGACTGGCGTTCGAATTCCGACGCAGAGTCCGCGCCGCGCGGATCGAGCGTGCCGTCAGGACCGGTGCCCGCACCCGAAACGTCGATCGTGGTGAAGTAGTTGAGCACGTTGTACGACGCCACCTGAAGCGTACCGCCAACATCCGACGGCACATCCTCACGGGCGCCTTCGTTGGTTGCCGGATCAAGCTCCAGCGTTTCGGTGACGTTCAGGCGGTAATCGCCATAGGCGTAGTTGATAACGCCCTTGGCGCTGTCCATTTCAGCGCCAAGGCGAATGGTCGAGCCGTCGTCGCCAAAATCGTCGCCCTTATCAAGGTAACCGTTACCGTTGTCCCCTGCTCCGCCAGGCAGATAGGTGAACTGGTCGGGGTTCTGCGAGGAAGTGTTGTCCTCAAAGATCAGGCGGTTGTTGCCGTTGGCTTCGTTCAGCGCCTCGATCTCGGCCTGCTGGGTCTGCGCATCGTAAAGCTGCGTCGGCTGCATCTGGGTGCCTGCCGAAACAACAATCTCGCCGTAGCGGGCAAGGTTGTAGTTCTCGATGATGGTCAGCGCGTCTTCGGTGCCCGAGTGGACCTCGACAAGCATGCCTTCGTACTGTTCGAGCGAGAGCGCTTCGGTCGGCGTCAGGTAGAGGTCGACATAGTCCGGTGCCATCGCGGCCTGTTCGATCACGACGACAGCATCCGCGTCGATCTGGGTGAGGCCGTAGTACTCCTCGACTTCGCCGATGACTTCGACAAGGTTGCCGAGTTCGACAGCTTCGCCGCCGCCGGTATAGACGAAGATGCCTTCGGAGGTCAGCGCATTGCCGTCCGCGTCGATGTCCTCTTCCTGCACAAAGAAGCCGGTGTTGGTGATCTGGGTCACAACAGCCGACACGGTCACGGTCTGGCCGGACATGCCGGTCGAATAGCCTTCGCCCTGAATGGTCGAGATCAGCACGATCTCTTTCTCGACGGGCGGTTCTTCGGGCTCGACGCCGCCGGTGGCGTAGCCCTTGGTTTCAGGGGCGGCTTCGGCCCAAGTCCCGTCGTCGAGACGCTGGAGCGAATAGCCGATCGGGGTCGAGCTGCCTTCCTCGACTCCCATATCGGTCGAAGTGGCGCCGTCGGCGTAGCCGAAGACGGAGGCAGCCGTAAACGTACCTTCGTAAGAGAAGAACTCGATCAGCTCACCATCTTGAGCGAGAGCGATACCATCGGGCGAACCGTTCTGGATGCGGCTGACTTCCACGACATAGTAGTCATAGGTGCCGTCGCTCGTCTTGGTCGCATTTGACATGACCTTGGTATCGTAAAGCGATCCGTTGCTGCCATTATACAGCTCGACGTAGAGGTTCGAAACATCCGCCCCCGCGCCCACGCGTACTTCATAGAACTCTCCAACATCGCCGCCGACGTTGTCGTAGTGGATTTCATTGAGGCGCGGCGTCGGGTCGGCCTCGATAACGTCAGTCACGTTGACCGTCAGCTCCTCACTGGACGCGCCGCCTGCTTCGTCTGTCGCGGTGACAGTCAGGTTATAGCTCGTCGGGTCGGTCTCGTAATCCGGCGCATCAATGAACGAAATCTCGCCATCCGCATTGATCGCGAAGCTGGCCGCGTCATTACCCGAAAGGCTCCAAGTGACGGTTTCACCATCGACATCGGTAGCCGAAGCTGTTGCAACCGCAGTCTGGTTCTCGGCAATGTCAACGGACGGGGCAACAGTCACAACCGGCGCGTCGTTGGTGCCGGTGACTTCGACCGAAACGGTGGCGGTGACTTCGCTGCCGTAGCCGTCAGCAACGTTATAAACGAAGGTATCGGTGACAACCTCGCCCTCTGCCAGCGCGTTCATCGCGTCGCCGGTAAGGTAGGTAATCACGCCGTTTTCAATGGTGACCGATGCGCCAAGCTCGCTGGTCGCGGCAACCGACGATACGCTCAGCGCATCACCGTCGGCGTCGAAATCGTTCGCCAGCAGGTCCGCAACATCGATCTGGAGCGCAACGTCTTCGACAGCAACTACGCTATCGTCAGCAGCCAGCACTTCGTTGTTCCGACCGTCGAGGTAAAGAGTGTAATCATCGCCCGCAAAGAAAATCTGCTCGACGCCAACGATGGTGATCGTCTCGCTCTGACCCAGCGCATTGGTACCCGACAGCAGCGCGAGCGGCGAGCCGGCCCATTTGTGGGGGCGGAAGGTCGACAGGAAGTTGTAGTCCTCCATCGATCCATCAATCACCAGCGTGTCGTCACCCCTTTGGCCGATAAAGAACTGTGTTCCGCCATTGCTGTAGAAGGTGTCATCACCGCGCGAGCCGATTTCGAGAGTCGGGAGGAAATTCTTGTAACGATTGAACGATGAAAGAGCACCAAAGGCCGGAAATGCGAACATAGCTGTCTCCAAAATGAGCTTGGTCATCAGCACACGTTAAGGAAGTTTGTAACTTGCGCTTAACACTCCGCTTACACTGACGAGAATTTTAACAAACGGTTAACTTTTTACGCGAAGGTGACGCGAAGTTAGCTCGTTATTAAGGCTGAAATTGGACGCGAGAACGAAAGTTCCGACCCCAAAAAACCAAACCGCACAACCAAGATTCTCATCCGCGATTGAACTTTTGCTTGGTGCGCCGCGCCCGCCAGAAGCGCCGGTCGGGCAGAAAATTTAGCTTCGCCCCAACCTCGGGTTAGCCAAACCGTTGTTCCCGTAGTTTTTTGCTGGTCGTATAGGATGAGTGACCCCCAAGTTGAGGGGACTGGAGCGACTATGAATACGTGCACTATTGATACCGTTGTCATTGGCGCCGGACAGGCGGGCATCGCCGCGTCCGAACACCTGACGGCCCACGACATCCCGCACATCGTGCTGGAAAAGGACCGCATCGCGGAGAAGTGGCGCACTGGCCGCTGGGACTCGCTGGTCGCCAACGGTCCTGCTTGGCATGATCGCTTTCCGAATATGATCTTCCCCGAAACATCCGCGAACGGTTTCCCCGGCAAGGACGAAGTCGTGCGGTATTTCGAAGAGTATGCCGCGCGTTTTGATGCCCCGATCCGCTCTGGTGTCGAGGTGCAGCGCGTTACGAAAGACGGCGAGCATTTCATTGTTGAAACCTCCAAGAACACCTACCAAGCGCGCCATGTGATCGCGGCCACCGGACCGTTCCAGAAGCCTGTCTTTCCTGACCTCATCCCGTCCGGAGCGGCTCATCAGATTCACTCCGCCGCCTACCGCAATCCCGCCGAGCTAGCCGAAGGGGCGGTCATGGTAATCGGCGCAGGCTCTTCTGGCGTGCAGATTGCCGAAGAACTGGCCCGCGCGGGCCGGAAAGTATTCCTGTCGGTTGGCCCGCATGATCGCCCGCCCCGCAGCTATCGCGGAAAGGATTTCGTCTGGTGGCTGGGCGTGCTTGGCAAGTGGGATATGACCACACCAGGTGCGGGCCGCGAGCATGTGACCATCGCTGTCAGCGGTGCGAACGGCGGTCACACGGTCGATTTCCGCAAACTGGCGGAGCTGGGTATCACCCTCGTCGGACGTACCGACGGATGCGAAGGTGACGAGGTGCGATTTGCCGATGACCTCGCCGCGAATATTCGAAACGGCGATGCAAACTACCTTTCGGTATTGCGTGAAGCCGACGCCTATGTCGCCGATCACAGTCTGAATTTGCCGCCGGAACCCGAAGCGCACGATATCGGCCCGCTGCCTGATGCGGCGACCAATCCGATCCGTACGCTGTCGCTTAGCGAAGAGAATATCGGAACGGTCATCTGGGCGACCGGATACACGCAGGATTTCAGCTGGCTCCAAGTCGATGGTGCGCTTGCCGATGGAAAGCCGCTGCACCACCGCGGGATCGGGGCCGTCGATGGCCTTTACTACCTCGGACTGCCGTGGCTTTCGCGTCGGGGATCGTCATTCATCTGGGGTGTCTGGCACGACGCGAAATTCGTCGCAGACCACATCGCAACTAGCTAAGCTGCAACGCTTCCAAGACGCGGCCCAACATGTCATCGCAGGCGGCGAGCTGGCTTTCCTCGATGTACTCGTCCGGTTTGTGGCCCTGCGCGCTCATCGACCCCGGACCGCAAACCACGGTCGGAATGCCGAGCTGGGCAAAGAAGCCCGCCTCTGTGCCGAATGCGACTTTGACGGGGTTGGCATTCTCCGCGAGCGCAAAGGCGCGCTGGACTCCAACGCTTTCGGGGGCCGCGTCAAATCCGGGGTAGCTGTTGAAAACCTCGATCTCGATCCCCGCGCCGTTCTTGAAACCGGCAAGCGCCTTGGCAGCCGCGGCGTCTATCGATGACAGCAGGTCTTCGGGCTTGTCAGCAGCGAGATGGCGGAATTCGAAAAGAACCTCCGCACGATCAGGCACGATATTCAACGCAGAGCCGCCGGTAATGCTGCCAACGTGAAAGGTCGAATAGGGAATGTCGTAGGCTTCGTCGTGAGCGCCCCTGTCGGCCATGCGGGTTTGGAGCACATCCAGCTCACGCGCAAAGGCAGCCGCGACTTGCACCGCGTTGACGAACTTCGGCGCGAGCGAGCTATGCCCCGCCTGCCCCGTACAAACCGCCTTCATCGCCGATTTACCTTTATGACCGATGGCCACTTTCATCTCGGTCGGCTCGCCAACAATGCAAAGCGCAGCACTTTTGAAATGATCCGGCAGGTGGGCAATCATGTTCTGCATCCCGACGCAGCCAACTTCTTCGTCATAGGAAATAGAGAGCATCAGCGGCGCCTGCAGGTATTCGGCTTTCACGCGGCCAGCGAGCGCGAGCATGGCGGCGAGAAAGCCCTTCATATCCGTTGCGCCGCGTCCGTAAATCCGGCCGTCCTGCCGCGTCGCTTGGAACGCCTCTTTGGTCCAGTTCTGGCCATCTGTCGGCACGACGTCGGAATGGGCGGACAGGATGATGCCGCCCGATGCGATAGGTCCGAGGGTGCAGAACAGTCCCGCCTTTTCGCCATCTTCGATCCGGTCGACCGTCCATCCACGCGACCTCAGGAATTCGTCCACAAAGTCGATCAGAGGCAAGTTGGACTTCGCACTGACCGTCTCGAACGCGATGAGTTTTTCGAGCAGCGCGATGGTGTCCATTACTTCTTCTCCGGCATCACGCGCGGCATACGGCCTTCGGTCGTCCATTCCTTGGCGAAGTTGACGAAGTGCTTGACCACCTGCGTGCTGTCCGCGCCTTTCATCATCGAAAGACCCATCTGCAAAGTGGGCAGATCCGTTTCCAGCGGCACGAATGCCAGCGGCTTTCCATCGGGCGACAGATCGTTCAGCGGCCGCATATTGACGAGACCAAAGCCGAAGTCGTGCCCCACAAGGCTGCGCAGAACTGCGATATCGCGGGTGCGCTCGACAATGGTCGGGCGCTCGGGAAGATGTTCGAAGAATGACAGAAAATAGTCGGCGCTATAGGGCAGATCGAGCAGCACCATCGGCAGCGACACGAGCTCTTCGGGCGCGACGCTGCTGCGCGAGGCAAGCGGGCTGCCACCGGAAACCATGACGTACGCAGGCATTCCGATGAGCGGGATGAAGTCCATGTCCGGCGGAATGCCAAGGTCGTAGCTCAGCGCGATGTCGATCTCTGCACGGCGCAGGGCCGAAAATATCCCGTTCTGATCCAGCTCGATCTGGGAGAACTTCACCTCCGGCGCGACGGCCTCATAGGCACGGCGCATCGCAGGCAGCACCACCTGTGCAAAGCTGACCATACCGCCCACGGTGAGCGGCCCGCGCATTTCCCCGCTGATGTCGCCAGCGATGTGCACCATCTTGTCTGCCTCGCGCAGCACCACCTGTGCTTGCGCAAAAAGCGCTTTTCCGCCGGTGGTCAGTGACAACCCTTGCGCGTGTCTGCGCACAAACAGAGGCAGACCCAATTCCGCCTCAAGCTGTGAGATTGCCGAACTGACCGAAGGTGCTGAAACGTTTACTTTTTCAGCAGCCAGCGTAACGCTTCCGCAATCGCCAACCGCGACAAAGTACTCAAGCTGCCGCATTGTAAATCGCAGCATTTAAAATTTCCCAATCAAGAGTCCCAACCTTACTAACAGTTGAGCGAAAATCGTAAATAAATCAACTACAACTATTCGTCGCCCGGCACGCCATAAGACGGCGCAACGGTCGGATCGAGGGCGCGGGTGACGTAATCATCAGCTTGCGGCTTGTAGACATTCCACGCCGCGCTCACGTCGTCGATTGGACACCCCTCGGTCCAATCACAACGCAGTTCGGCATAGGGCCAGCTTTGTTTGTCGACCAGAAGGATGCCAGCAGAATGGATGGGTCCGGCCTCGCCACCTGCATCGCGCCCCGCACAAAGCGCAGTGAGGATGCGGTCGCCCAAGTGGCCCTCGGACTGTTCGAACGCCGAAACCATCGCGGCAGGAATACCAGCGTTGTCCAGCAGATTGCCACCAGCGGCGACATCATTGCCAATGGCATGGCCGAAGATGCCCAATGCTTCCTCGCCGGAATGAACAAATGCGCTGCCATCAGCGCCGATGGCGAGTACCTGACGGTACTCGATATTACGACCGAACTTGCGGACTTCCTCGATAGCCGCTTCAGCGCCCAATCCGCGCTGCATGTGGCTCAGCGCGAGCGGTCCCAGACGCGGATCGGTGATGTTCTGGGTCGCGACTGCCCCAACCCCCGCCCGCGCGAAGGCACAGCGGGCTGCAACAGCCGGAGAGGACGACGAGATGCCGACACCAAACATCCCTGTTTCTGCGCAGCGGGCGACGATCGAGAATGTCATAGCGGATCCGGGATCACTGCGGTCGCATCGATCTCGACCAGCCATTCGGGCCGCGCCAGAGCGGACACAACCAGCCCGGTCGAGACAGGATGCACGCCTTTGATATACTCGCCCATCGTCCGGTACACGGCCTCGCGGTGACGGACGTCGGTAATATAGACGACCACTTTCACGAGATGCTCCATCTCTCCGCCCGCCTCTTCGATTAGCTGGCGGATATTCTGCATGACCTTGTGGGTCTGCACGACCGGATCGTGGCTGTCGATATTCTTGGCATCGTCGAGGTTCTGCGGACATTGCCCACGCATCCAGACGGTTTGCCCTCCGTGCGTGACGACAGCCTGCGCAAGGTCGTTATCGAGGTTTTGCTCCGGATAGGTGTCCTTCGTATTGAAAGGACGAATTCGTTTATGTTTCATATCAAACCCTCGAATGACTAATGGCCACGCGCACCAACAGATGCGATGTCATTTCAGCATGTGGGAGGGAATAACGCTTTACCTCAAATCAAATTAGCCCACGGCTAACCTCTGGGTAAACTCGCATCTCGCGTAAACTTTTAGCATGACAACCAAATATGGAAAGTCCGGATAGCATCTCTATCTCGCGAGAATATTTTCGCACCTAATACACGTGTGAATGGAATGCCAGCAAAGCGTTGATATGTCGGGCCTTCGTGCAGATTGGCTAAGTCCGAACAACAAATGCGCACATCGGGAAGTTTGAAGGCGCACCCTTGAAGACGTTGCCAGCGGGTCGATACAACCTAAAGTTAGCGAACCGACATTCTTTACGGTTGATTTTTAAACGCGATTTTCCCGCACGCTTTTTACATCTCGGAGAACATTTTGCTTCCAGCCACCCACGACAATTTTGTCGTCTACTCGGACTTTGCCTCGCAGACAGTCGTAGGCGTTTATGAAACATACGACGAAGCGAAGGCCGCCCTCCAGACCGGTTACGCGCTCCGCTTCCCGGCAGACTACGAACCTCTGGGCATCGTGGACATCGAATATGACGATTTGATGTTCATCAATAGCCAGGAAGGCGACATTTTCCGCCTCGCCGAAGGCATCACCGATTTCCGTCTCGAAGGCGACGGCAACTCCACCATCATCGGTGGCGATACGAACGGCAAATTCTACGGCAGCAACGGCGACAACACGATGACCGCAGGGGATGGCGGCATCAGTCTCGTCGGTCGCAGCGGTGATGACGTTCTTGTGGGCGGTGACGGCAACGACCGCCTGTTCGGCAATCAGGATAACGACAGCCTCTTCGGCGGTGCAGGCTCGGACATTCTGAACGGCGGCGACGGCGACGACCATCTCTTTGCAGGTGACGGCACCGATTTCCTCTACGGCGAAAATGGTGCTGACACGTTCCACTTCGCGCTGGATGCCAACGGCAAGTCCTACATTAAGGATTTCGACGCAACCGAAGGCGACAGCATCGAACTGGAAGGCACCTACACCTCGTTCGACGATCTGATGGCCGCAGGCGCCGTGACGGAGGCCAGCGGCCATGTCACCATCAAGGACGGCACGGCGCAGATCATCGTGCAGAACACGTCGCTCGCCGATGTCCAAGCGTCGACGACCTTCGTGACCGAAGCTGACACTGCGATCAACGGCGGCAGCTTCGTCACCTTTGCAGAGTTCCTCGACACCGGCCTCGACACCAGCGCGACCGAGGTCGACATCGCAGGCACGACATACATTCTGCGCGACGACGAACCGCTCCACGCCGACTACAAATATCAGGACAGCAACGGTCAATGGTGGTCGCCCGACTACTTCGTGCTCGTGGCTGGCGGACAGTCGAACATGTTCGGCTCGGGCCAAGGCGGCGACACGACCATCGACCCGAACGTGATGGCATACGACTACATCAACGGCGAAATCGTTGTGGCCGACTACGACGCGGCGCCTGCGGGCGGCACGGGCATCAAGCCCGAAGGCACCACCTACAATAACCTCTACTTCCCGCTCGCCAACGATCTGGCGGCAGAGCTCGACCGCCCCGTTCTCGTCGTGACCCACGCCGTTCCGGGCACCACGATGTCCATGTGGAACGAAGACGAGGCCGATCCCGAAGCAGGTGCGCTGTGGCGTGACCTGAACACCGAGGTCGAGAACGCGCTGACCGCCATCGATCAGGACAAGGCCGACCTCTTCATCTGGCATCAGGGCGAGTCCGATTTCACCATGGACCCCGCGCAATACGAACAGGAATTCATGGAGTTCGTCGCACAGGTCCGCGGCACCCAATGGGGCGGCGAAGACCTCGCGTTTCTCGCCGGTGAACTGTCGCGCAAGGGCGACAACTATCACATGAACGAAGCCCTCCAGAACATCGAGACGACCGAGACGGACCCGAACCTCGGTTTTGTGTCCTCGGTCGGTATCAGCACCTTCGGCACGAACAACATCCACTTTGACGGCGAAGGTCTGGTCGAATTCGGCCACCGCTATTTCGACGCCTACATGGACATTCTGGCAGAGCGCGAAAATCCGGGCAGCACCGCGACCGGCGACACGGCTCCCGTGTTCGACATCACGCCGGAAGACAACAGCGAGGACGTCTACGCGTGGGGTGATCCCGATCCGAGCCCGGGTCAGACCATGGCGCTCGACAACCAGTACTGGACCATCGGCGAAGGCTACTCGGACAGCATCTACTTGAGTGATGGCTTCTCCGATGCCGAAGGCGACGCGCTCAGCTACTACGTCCACATCTACGGTGCGAACGGCTCGCGCGGTCATTACTTCGGTGAAATCGACGGCGACAAACTGACGATCGACCCGACCCTCGCGGATGCGGGCGAGTACGAGGTTCACATCTTCGCTTCGGACGGCGAGCTGGACAGCGAAACCGTTGTCTACAACCTCACGGTCGAGGAATCCGAGCCGACCGTCGTCATCTATGACGACAGCACCTACAGCAGCCTTCGCGGTGAATACATCGACCTGCGTTCCGCACTGGATGACGCGTCCTCGCACCGCGGCATGGAGATTCTGAGCTTGAACATGTGGGAGCAGATGGGTGGCGTCTACATCGACACGGACTCGCTGCACATCAAGGGTGACAGCAGCATGGGCCTGACCTTCAACATGGCCGACGACATCCTGCGCATCTACTTTGATGGCGAGGCGGACTTTGACGCGAACGGCAATGACCTCAACAACAACATCGAGGGCAACGACGGCGACAACATCATCCGCGGCTACGAAGGTATCGACTGGCTCTACGGCGAAGGCGGTAACGACATGCTGGACGGCGGCGCCGATATCGACCGTCTGTTCGGCGGCGCGGGTGACGACTACATCATCTTCGGGTCTGGCAATGACCAAGCCTACGGTGATGCGGGCGCGGACATGTTCGTGTTTGCCGATGGTGACGAAACCAACCAGATCCGCGATTTCGCGGCTGCCGAGGGCGACAACGTCGTTGTGCTATTCGACGGTATCGATGACTACGACACCCTGATGGCCAACGCGACGCTACAGGACGACACGACGAACAACCGTGTCATCGTCAACGTCGGCGACGACCGCGTGATCATCTGGGGTATCCAGAGCAATGAGCTCACTTCGGATATGTTCCAGTTCACCGATCAGGCAGCAGCCTACGACTCGACGATCGCTTAACCAGTTTTGTGTCGAGCAGTATGACCTCGCCTTCCTTGGCGGGGTCCATGGCGCGGCGGTGCAGAAGCTCTGTTATCGCCGCGACCATATCGTCGATCGGGTTCCGGATCGTTGTCAGGTCGAATGCAGGCCAGCCTGACATTTCGATGTCATCAAAGCCGAGAAGAGCGATGTCATCGGGGATACAGACACCCGCTTCACGCAAGTAAGTCATCGCGCCCAGGGCCATGGCATCATTCGCACAAACGAATGCGTCCGGCCTGCGCTCTTTCAATAGAGCGCGGGCCGCGTCGTATCCGCTCTCCATCGTGTAGAGCCCCTCGCATTCGGCAATCAGTTCCAGACCGCCCAGCGCATCGAGGCACCCTGCCCTGCGTTCAGGTGCAGACGAGAACGACGACGGTCCGCCGATGTAGGCGATGCGCTGACAGCCGCCTTTGATGAGGTGCGCCACCCCCTCCCGCATCCCCTCACGGTTACGGACGCAGATGTTGTCGACACCATCCTGCTCGATGATCCGGCCGGACGAGATCACGGGCACTCCCATCTTGATGCAGGTCGCCGCGACATCCGCTCCAAGGCTGCCCGACCGTAAGATCATGGCTTCCAAGGGAAAACTGAGAACGCGCGAGGCGGCTGCGCGCGCGACGGCATCGCTCCCCCCGATCATGATGGGCCACTTGCCAGCAGCGTTCAGGCCTGTGGCGAGACTTGCAGCGGCTTCCTTATCGTACTGGTTCGGCATGTCCCCCACGAAGATCGCGACAAGGTTGGATTGCTGCCCCTGCAACCCAGCAGCGAGAGCGTTTGGGCGATAGCCGATCTCCTCGGCTGCAAGCAGGATACGCTCCCGCTTCTCCGCATCGAGGTAAGTCCCTTTTGTAAAGGCCCGCGAGACTGCGGAGCGGGACACTCCAGCCAATCTGGCGACATCCGCCGCCGTTGCGCGGCGCGTTCTCTTGCTGGGGCCATACATCGCGAATTCCCGCTATAAGTGCAATTTTATTGCTTAGTCAAAATTACCGACACATACTCGTTACGTGCATCATCTATATGAACACGTGTGCACATTCTGGCAAGATTCGCGAAGAGGCGATGCCCGAAGTGCAAAGCGTCGGCCCACCCGCCGACATACGAGTTTCGCGCCCTGCGGAGGTCCGGAGGGCAAACCAACCCAAACGCCTATTCAGGCGCTCATGATTGGAACAGGACTATGAAGCGCATTTCTTTCGTTTCGGCCCTCGCACTGTCGCTCGCGGCCAATGCTTCTTTCGCTCAAACCGAAATCACTTTCTGGCACGCTATGGGCGGCGCACTGGGTGACACGGTCAACCAGATTGCGACCGACTTCAACGCAAGCCAGGACGACTACCAGATCACTCCGGTTTTCAAAGGCACCTATGAGGAAGCCCTGACCGCTGGCATCGCAGCATTCCGCGCCGGTGAACAGCCGAACATCCTTCAGGTCTTCGACGCTGGCGCCGCCACCGTCATCGGCGCCAAGGGCGCAACCGTTCCGGTTCAGGACCTGCTGATCGACAATGGCGTCGACTTCGACATCGAAGACTACATCTCCGGCGTTCGCTACTTCTACGCCGACAGCGAAGGCAAGATGATCGGTATGCCGTTCAACTCGTCCTCGCCGATCATGTACTTCAACGAGAACGCCCTCGAAGAAGCCGGCGTCGAAGCTCCGAAGACTTGGGAAGAGTTCGAAAACACCACCGCTCCGGCACTCGTCGAAGCAGGTTACATCCCGCTCTCGCAGTCGCACTCCCCGTGGATCTTCGTCGAGAACTTCTTCTCGCGCCACAACCTGCCGTTTGCGACCAACAACAACGGCTACGACGGTGCGGACACCGAGATCCTCGTGAACTCGGACGAGATCAAGATGCACTGGTCGAACGTCAAAGAGTGGCTCGATGAAGGTTACTACAACTGGTACGGCGCAAGCTGGGACGACAACCAGACCCCGTTCGAAGAAGGCAAAGTCGCCATCTGGCTCGGCTCGTCGGGTTCGTTTGGCGGCCTGATGGCCAAAGACCTGCCGTTCGAATTCTCGGCAACCTACCTGCCCTACTGGGAAGCTATCACCACCGAGCCGACCCAGACCTTTATCGGCGGCGCATCGCTGTTCGCAATGTCGGGCAAGTCGGACGAAGAAAATGCTGCGACCGCAGCCTTCTTCCAGTACCTGACCTCGCCGGAAGTCCAGTACATGTGGCACCGCGAAACCGGCTACGTGCCGATCACCGAAGCCGCCTACGAGATGGCAAAAGAAGACGGCCACTACGACCGCTTCCCCGCTGCCGAAGTTGGCATCCAGCAACTTTCGCTGCCTGCTGGTGAGAACACCGCCGGTTACCGTATGGGCTTCTACGTTCAGATCCGTGACGTGATGAACCGTGAATTCGGCCGTATCCTCACCGACGAGACCTCGGTCGAAGACGCATTCGCGACCATCGAAACCGAAGCCAACGATCTGCTGTCGCGCTTTGCGATGACCCAGCAGTAACTCTCTCCATCTCCGAGAGTGTCCAGCGGTCGCCATCAGGCGGCCGCTATCCATTACGACCAAGGGGGCCTCATGAAGCGCGCCGGTTTCTCCACACGGTGGTTGCCGATCATGCTGCTTTTGCCGCAGCTGCTGATCATCGTTATCTTTTTCTACTGGCCTGCGTGGCACGCGGTTCGGTCGTCGTTCTTCCTTCAGGACCCCTTCGGGTTTGGGGAAACCTTCGTCGGCCTCAAGAACTACGCCTCGCTGTTCAAGTCCTCCGCCTACATGCGCTCCGCGTGGTTCACGCTGTTCTTCGTAGTGCTCGTGACGTTCTTCTCGCTCGCCATCGCACTGCTGTTCGCTGTCAAAGCCGACAAGGTTCTGCGCGGCGCGAAAACCTACCGCACGCTGCTGATGTGGGTCTACGCTGTCGCGCCGCCCGTCGCTGGCGTGCTCGGCGTCATCATGTTCGACCAGAGCTGGGGCCCCGCGACCGAGTTCTTTGCCCTCCTCGGCTACGACTTCCGCCTTGGCGTGAACTACTACGACACCGCCTTTGCGATGGTCGTCGTGTCGGTCTGGAAACAGCTTCCGGTCAACTTCATCTTCTTCCTCTCCGGCCTCCAATCGATCCCCCGCTCGGTTCGCGAAGCCGCCCTGATCGACAACCGTTCGGCATCGAGCCGCTTCTGGGACATCACCTTCCCGCTGTTGGCCCCGACCGGTTTCTTCCTTCTGATCACCAACATCACCTACGCGATGTTCGACACCTTCGGCGTGATCGACGTGCTGGTCCGCGGCGAGCCTGGAAACAACCCGCTCACGCTGGTCTACAAGGTCTACGTCGACGGCTTCCGCGGCAATGACCTTGGCGGGTCGTCGGCGCAGTCTGTGGTGCTGATGGTCCTCGTCCTTGCGATGACCGTGTTTCAGTTCCGCATGGTCGAACGCCGCATCCACTACACCTGAGGACAGTCATGAAACGTATCAAATTAGAGACGATCCTCGACCATACGGTGCTCATCATCGGGTCGCTGATCATGATCTTGCCGATCGTCATGCTGCTCCAGATGGCATCGACGCCCGATATCGAAACGATCAAGAACGGCCCCGGCCTCGTCTTCGGCGACCAGATTCCGGTGAATTTCGAAAAGGCGATGTTCCAAGCGGACGGCTTCAGCGGTGCCAATACCGGCGTGCGGATGCTGTATAACTCAATGATCCTCGGCTTCGGCTTTGCCTTCGGCAAGATCATCGTCGGCATGATGGCCGCCTATGCCATCGTCTATTTTCGCCTGCCCTTCGCAACGATGGCGTTCTGGATCATCTTCACCACGCTTCTGCTGCCGCTCGAAGTGCGCATCCTGCCGTCCTACGAGATCGTGCAGAAGCTGGGGATGCTGAACACCTATCAGGGCCTGATTATCCCGCTGATCGCATCCGCCACCGCGACGTTCTTTTTCCGCCAGTTCTTCCGTTCTGTGCCCGAAGAACTGGTCGAGGCCGCGCGTATCGACGGTGCCGGCCCGATCAAGTTCTTCATCGACATCCTCGTGCCGTTGTCGCGCACGATGATCGCGGCGATGTTCATCATCATGTTCGTCTACGGCTGGAACCAGTACCTCTGGCCGACAATGATCACGACCGAGGAGGACATGTTCACCCTCGTACGCGGCATCAAGCAGATCACCCAGTCGATCGACAACACCAACGTCCCCGAGTACGGCCGCGCGAACCTGCTTGCGATCATCGCGATCCTGCCGCCCGTCCTCATCGTCATTTTCTTCCAGTCCTGGTTCGTGAAGGGCCTGACGGAATCCGATAAATAAGGAGCTGACAGAATGGCTCAGGTTACACTCGACAACGTCCGCAAGGTCTATCCCAACGGCTTCGAAGCCGTGAAGCCCGCCTCCTACAACATCGCCGATGGCGAGTTCGTGGTGCTGGTCGGACCTTCGGGCTGCGGCAAATCCACCATGCTGCGCATGATCGCAGGTCTTGAGGACATCAGCGACGGCGCGCTGAAAATCGGCGACCGTCAGGTGAACAAGGTCGATCCCGCCGACCGCGACATCGCGATGGTCTTTCAGAACTACGCGCTCTACCCCCATATGACGGTGCGCAAGAACATCGGTTACGGCCTCAAGAACCGCAAGATCGACAAATCCACGATCGAGGCGAAGGTGCAGGAAGCGGCGACTATGCTAAACCTGACCGAGTACCTTGACCGCAAACCGTCGCAGCTCTCGGGTGGTCAGCGCCAGCGCGTCGCCATGGGCCGCGCGATTGTGCGTGACCCATCGCTGTTCCTGTTTGACGAGCCGCTGTCGAACCTCGACGCCAAGTTGCGCAACCAGATGCGGATCGAGATCAAAGCCCTTCAGCGCCGCCTCGGCGTGACCTCGATCTACGTGACCCACGACCAGATCGAAGCGATGACGATGGCCGACCGCATCATCGTCATGAACGGCGGCATCATCGAACAGATCGGCACTCCGGCGGAAGTCTACCACTCCCCGGCGTCGACCTTCGTGGCGTCTTTCATGGGTGCTCCGCCGATGAACCTGCTCGAGGGCCGCGTGGACGGTGGGATGATCCGCGTCGGTGATACTGTCGTCGGCAACACTACGCTCGCGGTTACGGGCCCCGTCACCGTGGGCATCCGCCCCGAGGATCTTGAGCCAAGCGTCGGCGGCCAGCTTCGCATTGATGTGTCCATCATCGAAGAGCTTGGCGCGCATCGCCTCGTGCACGGTCACATTGCGGGTCAGGCGCTGACCATGCAGATTGGCAAGGACACCGCCATCGGCGACGGCCCGATCCCCGTTGCGATCAAGAACAACGCCGTCTCGCTGTTCGACCACCAGACCGGAAACCGCCTGTGACACGCTGCGTAGAGAACCTGACACCGATCACCGAGGCGGAGAAATCGGCAATCCTCGCGAGCCCGCGCACGGCTGATGCCCACCGCGAATTCATGTCCTCGCTGGACGCGATGCAGGATGTTCAGAAAGGCGGCACAGCGTCCGTGCAAACGCTGCCGGAACAGTTGAATGTCGTCGCTTGGAACGTCGAAAGGTGCCTCTTTCCCGAGGCAACGGCGGCGACCCTCGCTTCGCTAGGCGCGGAAGTAGTCCTGCTGTCGGAGGTCGACAACGGCATGTCCCGCACGGCGCAGCGCAATACAACCAAGGACATGGCGGACGCGTTGGGGATGGAGTGGATTTACGGGGTCGAGTTCTTCGAAATGAGCCTCGGCAGCAACGCGGAGAAGGAGTTCTTCACCGACGACTTCAACACGCTCGGCTTCCACGGCAACGGCATCATGAGCAAGGCGCCCCTGACCCGCGTTGAACTCCTGCGCCTTGACGATCACGGTCAATGGTTCGACCCTGCTTGCGGTGCCGACCCCGACCAGCCGCGCATCGGTGGCCGGATGCCACTCTTGGCCGAAGTACAAACTGAAAACGGTCCGATTTGCGTGGTCTCAACCCACTTGGAGAGCAACGCCCAAGCGCCGCATCGCCATGTGCAGATGCAGAAGATCATCGACGCGGTCGATGCATTCGCGCCCGACATGCCGGTTATCATTGGCGGCGATTTGAACACCGGCAATCACATGCCGCCGGACTTCGACTGGCAGAAGGAAACGCTGTTCGGACTGGCCGAGGAGCACGGCTATACGTGGACCGCTACGGCGGAAGGCCCGACAACGCGCCCGAGCCTCATCACGCGCCACCCCGACCGCCAGATGAAACTGGACTGGTTCGCCACGCGCGGCTTCGATTGTCTGGAAAAACGGGTGGTGTCATCGCTGGACGACACGGGCCGTCCATTGTCCGACCACGATGCGGTCTATTGCAAAGTGCAGCGCGCCTGAGGCGCTGCACTTTCACGCAATCCAGAGCCGGATGACAAAGGCAATGACGCCGAGCGCCGAGACGCTCGCGAGCCACAGTCCGACGAACCAAGCGACCTTGCCGAACATCAGTGATATCCTTTTTCCGGATCGACTTTTCCGCGGAACACCCAATAGGCAAGGCCCGTGTAGATCAGGATGATCGGGATCAAAACACTGGCTCCGACGATCATGAAGAGCTGGCTCGCGCGCGGGGCTGCGGCTTCATAGATCGTGATTTCGGTCGGCACGATGTAGGGGAACATCGACACACCCATGCCGACAAAGCACAGCGCGAACAGCGCAAGCGAGAGGATGAACGGCCAGACCTCCTCGCCTCCGCTACGGAGCGTGAGTTGGAGAAGCGCCAGCATCAGTAGGGTCACGAGCGCGACCAGAACCGCAAGGCCGATGCCAAATCCGGTGAACCAGCGGCTGAAATATCCGTCTTGCAGGAACGGGGTCCAAATGCTGACGAGGCCGATGAAGATGACCGTGATGACCGAAAGCACTCGCGCGCGCTTGCGCATCCTTTCTTGCAGCGGGCCTTCGGTTTTCATCACCAGCCACGTTGCGCCGAGCAGCGCGTAGCCGAAAACAACCGCGAGGCCGACGAACAGGCTGAACGGCGTCAGCCAGCCCCACCCTCCGCCGACGTAGGAACGGGTCGCCTTGTCAATATCCAGTCCCTGAAGCAGCGCGCCGAGGATCATCCCCTGCGCGAAGGCAGCTAAGGTCGAGCCGCCGATGAAAGCCGCGTCCCAGACAGGCTTCCACCGTTCGGTCCGCCACCGGAATTCGAAGGCGACGCCTCTGAAAATCAATGCGAGCAACATGATAATCACGGGGATATACGTCGCCGGCAGGATCGTCGCGTAGGCCAAAGGGAAGGCTGCAAAAAGCCCCCCGCCGCCGAGGATCAGCCACGTCTCGTTCCCGTCCCACACAGGCGCGACGGAGTTCATCATCACATCGCGGTTCTTGCGGTCCTTTTCGACCGCGAACAGCATCCCAAGGCCGAGGTCAAAGCCGTCGAGGATCACGTAGATCAGCACGGACAGCGCGATCAGCATCGCCCACGCGAGGGTCAGGTCGAAAGATACACCTTCTGCAATCGGCATGGCTTACTCCTCCTCTTTCGTGTGGCGGCGCATGAGTTCTTCGGTCGCAGGAGTGATGCCCGCCGTCCGTGTCGGACCATCGACGACGTCTTTGTAGCGGGCTTCGGCGGTGTGCGGCGGGTGGCCCATCAGGCGCAGGATATAGTACGTGCCTGCCCCGAAGACCGCCGTGTAGATGACGATGAATGCAACCAGCGTCGCGCCCACCGCAGCCGCTTCAAGCGGAGCCGCAGAGTCCGACGTGCGCAGCAATCCGTAGACCGTATAGGGCTGGCGACCGACCTCTGTCGTGACCCAGCCTGCCAGCACAGCGACAAGGCCGGATGGCGTCATCAGAACGGCTGCGCGGTGGAGCCACGGCGCCTCGTACAGCCTCTTGCGATAACGCGCCCACAGCGACCACATGCCCACGCCCAGCATCGCAAAGCCCAGCGCGACCATGATGCGGAAAGACCAGAAGACGATCGCGACGGGCGGCTGTTCATCGTCCGGAATGCTGTCGAGGCCCATGATCGGCGCGTCAAAGCTATGGCCGAGGATCAGCGAAGACAAACCCGGAATGCCGACAGCGTAGTCCAGCGTCTGAGTTTCTTCGTTCGGGATGCCGAAGAGGTACAGCGGCGCCCAGCCTTCGGGATGGCTTTCGAAGTGCCCCTCCATCGCCATGACCTTCTGCGGCTGGTGCTCCATCGTGTTGAGGCCATGCGCATCGCCGAGGAAAATCTGAACCGGCGCGACGATCGTCGCCATCCACATCGCCATCGAGAACATGGTCTTCGTGGCTTGGCTGGGTTTATCGCCGCGGCGTTTGTAGCGCAGCAAATGCCATGCGCCGACCCCGCCGACGATGAACGCCGTGGTCAGGTAGGCCGCCGTGACGGTATGGGCCAGACGGTAAGGGAAGGACGGGTTGAAGACGATCTGCCAGAAATCCTCCGGCATGAACTGGTTGGTCTCGGGATCGATGCTGAAACCCGCCGGTGTCTGCATCCAGGAGTTCACCGACAAAATCCAGAAGGCCGAAAAGAACGTGCCGAACGCAACTGCGAGGCAGGCTACCATATGCAGCGTCGAGCCGACGCGGTCGCGTCCGAACAGCATGATGCCGAGGAAGCCCGCTTCGAGGAAGAACGCGGACAATACCTCGTAGGCCATCGGCGCACCGATCACCGGCCCTGCCCTGTCGGCAAAGACCGACCAGTTGGTGCCGAACTGATAGGACATCACGATGCCCGACACGACGCCCATCGCAAAGGCGAGTGCGAAGATCTTGATCCAGTAGCGGAACAGGTCGAGGTAGTGCTGCTTTTTCGTGTAAAGCCACAGCCCGTTCAGCACCGCCAGATAGCTCGCCAATCCGATGGTAAAGGCGGGGAACAGGAAGTGGAATGATACCGTAAAGGCGAATTGCAGGCGTGCCAGCAGCACCGCATCGAAGGAACCGAGCATTCGTCTCTGCCCTCTAGCTGATTTTTCGAATGAACCGCCAAGAAGCGGCGTTGTTCGTCAAACTATGCCTATGGGCCGCTATTGCAACGTAATCCGGCATTTAAGATGCGGGTTTAGCTGTGTCCGAGCGTCGCACCTTTTCGGTAGTCGGCGGGCGTCTGGCCCGTCCATCGCTTGAACGCCCTGACGAAAGACGATGCCTCCGAGAAACCGACGAGGTAAGCCGTTTCGTTGATGGAGACCTTGCGCGCCGTCAGATAATCCGACGCCATGCGGCACCGCAGCCCGTCGAGCAGCTCGGCAAACGTCACCCCTTCGTCCCGCAAACGGCGGTAAAGCGTCTGGCGGCTCATGCCCATGTCGCTCGCCACCGCTTCGACCGAGATGTCGCCTTTGTGGAGGACCGGCATCAGCGCCGCTTCGATCTTGGCCCGCAGGGTGGTGCGGCGTTCCAGTTCGGCCATCAACGCGTCCGCGCGTTCGGTAAAGAGGCCGAAGACATAGCCGATGTGTTCGTCAAATTCCTGCCCCAGCCACGCGGCGTCGATCAGCATCGCGTTGCGCGCCGCGTTAAAGGTCACGGGACACCGCATCAGCGCGTATTCTTCGGCGTAGCTCGGCGGTGCGTAGGTGAACTCCATCGCCTTGGCGAAAGGCTTGTCCGGAAACTCGCGGGTGAATTCACTGACGAAGCGGGCAAAGCTGCCTTCGGTCAGCTCGATGTAACTGTTCGGATCGGGCCGATTATCGATGATCCAGACGCCTTCGGGCGCAAACTCAGTCGAAAAACGCTCGCCCCCGTCCATCACGTCCACTTCGACCATCAGCTTGCCGTAGCGGTTCAGCTGCATGAGCGACTCGCCCATCGTGCGGCAGGAATGGACGATAAGACCGACGACCGAAATCTCCTCGATCTCGGTATCCATGGCGTGATGGAGCACAAATGCAGGATCGCCAGTCATACGCTGCGCCGTGCGGATCAGGTTCTTGTACGTCTCCAACGGGATACGCCGATCCTGATCGTCCAGATCCACGCCAACGAGGCCCGCCTCGGCCACCAACGCCGCGCGGTCTGCGCCCTGTTTATGCGCATAATCCACATAAGTTCGCGCCAAACCTGTGGCGACAGTGAGCTGTTTCATGCTCTGGGTGTAGACGGAAGTGTCACGAGCAAGCAATAGCTTGGTACGTGCGGTCATACGGTGGGGCGCAGAAAACCGATAGAACACAGGCAATCGAAGACATTTATTGTGGGGACAACCAATGAAACAGTTTGCAAAATGGGGCGCTTGGGCTGCCTTCGTCTGCGGAGCGACCTATGTGTTCGGCTTCGCGCTCATGATCGGAGTACTGGCCGAAAGCGGTTACGGCACTGATGGCGCCGATGTGGACCAGATCCTTGCGTTTGTGACGAGCCACGCGGGTCTGATGACGATCTGGAACATGTCGATCTACGTGCTGAACGGATTGGCGCTGGCCGCGCTGGCGGTCTGCCTGTCCGAAGTCCTGCGGTACGAGGCGCCCCATGCCGCGCCGATGATCAAGACGTTCGGCGCGCTCTGGGCGACGCTGGTCGTCGGTGCGGGCATGGTGGCCAACGTCGGCCTTGCCGAAGTCACCCGCATCTACGCCGAAGACCCCGAGGGCGCGCGTAGTCTCTGGCAGGTCGTCTCCATCGTGGAAAACGGCCTTGGTGGCGGCAATGAAATCGCAGGCGGCGTCTGGGTGCTGATCGTCTCGGCCGCTGCCGCATCCAGCCTGCGCTTTTCCAAAGCCCTCGCCGGTTTCGGCGCGGCAGTCGGTCTGGCGGGTCTGCTGACCTTCGTCCCCGCTCTTGGCGATGCAGCGGGCGCGATCTTTGGCCTCGGCTTCATCGTGTGGTTCTTCTGGGTCGCGGCGGTTCTCGGCTTCAAGCGAAGCGCCGCAGCGGTCGCTACCGCATAAAACAAAAGGCGGAGCTTTTGGCTCCGCCTTTTTCGTATCAGGTGATGCGCTTGATGCTGGCCATGATTTCGTCCCTCTCGAAGACGCTCTTCCAGTCGTCTTTCATCAGTGCCGGAATGCCGAATTCGATCGCCTTATTACAAGCGTCCGAGAACTGCCCTTCCTGAACGCCGAAGATGACCGCACCGAGGATATTCATGTGGCCGAGGAGGAAATCCCGCGCACATTCTTCGGACACGCCGGTCTTCACCACTTCGTTCATCGCCTGCTTCATCACGACGAGCAGCGAGGCACAGACGGTCTCCGAAAGACCCGGTTCCAGATAGGCCATCTGTTCAACGGTCACGCGGTAGGTCGTGCGGACGGGCGCATAGATCGCTTTGGCGATTTCGTCGCCGACTGCATAGTGCTCTTCAGGCCCCTGCATCAGCGCGTTCACAACGCCCTGCGGGTGAGCAACGCCGCCGAAACGGTCGAGGCGCGCGGCTTCGGTTTCTTCATTATGGAAGATCATCGGGTGGCACGGGTGCGTGACGAAATAGGTGATATCCTCGCGCTCCGGCAGGTGACCGGCGAAGGGTGCAGCGGCGTCGAGTATCACGACCATGGTGCCGGAGTTCAGCTTGTCGACGATACCCTTGGCAACGACACCAATCGCGGTATCCGGAACAGCGAGCAGTACGACGTCGGCGTCTCTGATCGCGAAGTCGACGTCAACGCAGTCGACACCGACAGCATCTTTCAGACGCGCGCGACCGGCTTCGCTGACCTCGACATGGGACACATTGAAGGACGTCTTGGCCAGATTGAGTGAGCACCGCACCCCCATTTTCCCGCCGGCGCCGAATACAGCCACATTAGTCATATGATACATCTCCTCCATGCCCCGTTGTTCGGACATCTTGCGTAACTGGTATGATCAGATAATATCCGCATTAGATTGTCAATGCTGGCCGAACGGCCAAAACACCGCAGGAGGATGATTGTGGCCCCAAAGTTGACGTGGTTCGGTGACGATTTCACCGGCGCAGCCGCAGTTATGGAAGTTCTCGCGTTCGCCGGTATAGACACAATCCTGTTTGCGGATATGCCCGATCCTGCCCTGATGGAGAGGTTCGCGGGTTGTGACGCCATCGGCATCGCCTCCACCGCGCGCACCGAAGGGCCGGAGTGGATGGACGCCAATCTGCCCGCCGCTTTCGCGTTCCTCAAAGCCACCGGCGCGCCGATCCTGCACTACAAGGTCTGTTCGACCTTCGACTCATCGCCCAGCACCGGCAGCATCGGCCGCGCGACCGAGATCGGCCTGCGCGTGATGGGCGCCAAAGCAGCGCTGATGGTCACCGCCGCTCCGCAGATGCGCCGTTACCAAGCCTTCGGCAACCTGTTCGCAGGGACGTTCGACGGCGTGTTCCGGCTCGACCGCCATCCGGTGATGTCCCAGCACCCCGTCACGCCGATGGCCGAGGCCGATCTGCTGACGCACCTTTCCGCGCAAACGGACCTCCGCTCGGGCCTTATCGACCTTGAGGCTCTCTGGTCCGACCCCGCGCCGCGGCTGGCTGCGCTGCTGGAGGACGGCGCCCGCGTCATTTCGATCGACAGCATGGAGGAACGCTCGGAAGCCGCTGCAGGCAAACTGATCTGGGACAATCGCGATGAGATGTCTTTCGTGGTCGGCTCGCAGGGCATCGAATTCGCGCTCGTCCGTCACTGGCTGAACGAAGGCATCATTCCGCCCCCTGCCCCCCTGACCTCCGCAGGGAAAGTGGATCAGATCGCCGTGGTGTCGGGCTCAGTCTCGCCCAGCACCGCGCAACAGATCGACTGGGCCGCTGCGAACGGGTTCGAGGTCATCCGTTTCGACGCCGCCGCGATGGTCGAACGCCCTGCGGAGACCGAAAACCTCATTGCTAAAGCTGTCATGCAATCTCTCGCGGCCATCTCGAACGGACAAAGCCCGCTCGTCTGCTCCGCCACCGGCCCGCGCGATCCTGCGGTCGCCGCCGTGCGCGAGGCGTCCGCAAAGACCGGCACGTCGATGGACGACATCAACCGCAACATCGGCATCACTCTCGGGCGCATCCTAGACGAAGTTCTCCGTAAATCAGACATCCGCCGCGCGGTGATTTCCGGCGGTGACACCTCCGGCCACGGGATGCGCGCACTCGGCCTCAAAGCGATCAAGGCCATCGCGCCGACCATTCCCGGCGCGTCGCTTTGCACCGGCTACGGGGGGGAGCATCACGACGGGTTGGAGATCGCCCTGAAGGGCGGCCAGATGGGAAGTATGGATTTCTTCGGCTGGATCCGTGACGGCGGGGGGCCGCGTTAGGGCTTCGGTTCGAACACGTTGGCGGACCGCTCAAGGTGCCGCGCCATGGTTTCGACGGCGGTGGTCACGTCATGCTTTTCGATCTGGTTGATCAGCTCTTCATGCTCGGCCAGCGTCACGTCTTCTTTGCCCGACCAGTGGAGCAGATTGACGTGATATTCGAAGAGCCAGCTCAGCATCGCTTGCGAGACCGAGACGATAATCGGATTTTCGGTCATCTCGGCGAGGCGGGTGTGAAAGCGCATGTCGGCTTCGATGAACGCCGTCGGATCATCGCGGAGGGCCTTTTGTTCTTCAAGGATCGCCCGCAAATCGGCAATATCTTCGGCGCTCGCTTTTTGCGCCGCGACACGCACCATGCCCAGTTCGAACATCTGGCGCGCATGCTTGAGATGTTCGAGGTTCGCCGGCGCAGCACTCAGCACCATACGCGCCACCTCGTCGGACTGGCTCAGAACCGTGCCCGCGTCGATAGCGTTCACGCGCGAACGCTCGCCGTGGTTGATGCTGATCAGACCGCTGTTGTGGAGCGACTGTAGCGCCTCCCGAACGGCAGGACGGCCAACGCCGAAACGCTCCATCAGGGCACGCTCGGACGGCATGAAATCACCGGGGCGGATTTCGCGCGACAGGATCATTTCCCGCAGCTTATCCAGCACCTGATCCGACAGCTTGCGGCGAACGATTTTGTCCGCGTCCGCTTTCTTGTTTGCCGTCGGGATCATGCCCGTGCTCCATATTTGTCTTGAAGGTCATTAGTTTATAAGTCGTTACCGCCCACGTCAGCAAGGTTGGATTGCGCCCAGTCGTAGGGGCCGAGGTCGCCGATCGTATTGGGCGTCAGGTTGGCCGTGAATTTCGTGCCTCCGACTTCGAGCGTTGCGATGCCGTTCGCGACCTCTGCGCGATGGACCTCTTGCCCAGCGCAGCGCGCCAAAGCGGCCAGCGCATCGACGATCGGCCCCTCCAAACCGCGGGGTCCGTAGACGCCCGACGGTGTCCAGACGGTGACGTGAGCGGGCGCCAACGACGCGGCCAGTCCGACGAGGTAGGCCGCACCGAACTTCGCGCGGTGGCGCGGGTCGTCGTGCGCCATGCAAACACGGTCACTGTCGGGGTTCGGGATCGTGCGATTGCCGTAAGGGTTCTGGCGCATGGCAATAGTCGCGGGGCCAATCCGGTAATCGAGGTCGCCGATAATCGCCCGCGCAGAGCGCGTGATATGCGGGATCGCTTCAAGCGTCTCCATGACCGACACGTCGTCAGCAGCGTGCACGATCGGGCAGAGCCCGTGCGAGACAAATGACAGGTGTCCGAGCGGCGGTCGCTTGCGGTTCAGTTCAGGGAAAAAGCTGACCATGCCGCCGCCGCGGGTTGTGTCCGAGAACACATCGGCAGCAGTACTGTGGATCAGATCCAGCGGCGGGCACTCGGGCCATTCCGACCCTGGCGGCGTGGACTGACGATCAACCGAGGGGCAGACCAGAACACTATCTGGCGTGAAGCCCGAAGTGTCCATCGCGGCCTTCATGGCGGTGAGTTCGTCCGCCACCGAAGGCTCGTAGATACCGATCAATTCGGCATCGTAAACGAGCGATGGAAGGGCATTTTGTAGCGCTGCGAAGGCCGCGACCTGGCCTTCGATGTCACCGAGCGCGGCGTCGATGTGGCAGAGCAATCGCTGCGGTGCGACTTTGGCGATGTCCTGCGGCGAACTCGCCAAGCGAGATGCGTCCTCGGCTGTGATGACCAAGGCCATTTCGGGGAAAGTGGCGCTTTCAGCTCGATCAGTGACTTCAGGCGCGCAGGTTTCACAGGCTTCCCACGTCAGCCGCACGGACTGCTCAACAGTTTCACCCGCCTGAAGTTCGTACGGCCATGGCAACGCGAGCGGGCGATTGTAGGTCTTGAACGATGCGTCGCCCCATTGGCGCTGGTCTTCCATCTCGAACGTATCGCCTGACAGCTCGCAGCGGACACGGTATCCGTCCCGCTCGTGCACCAGCGAGACGATGTCCATGAACGGTTGCCAAGGGTCGATGAGGACGGGGAACGATGCCTCTTCGGCTGAGCCGTCGGAATGGCCGACCACCGCAGGGCAGCCCGAAACGCCCGCAGGGTGGAGGATCGTGAAACCGGTGCGGTTGGTCTCGAACAAGGCATCGGCAGCGCCGCAGGCTGACACGATCAGACCGTTTTCGTCGGCGCACACGTCGACGGTCACGTCCAGCTTTGCCCCGTAGCTTTCGTATTCCATCCGTTGCGACAGCGCGAAGCCATGCGTGGTATCCCGCGAAATCTCCGTCAGAAGCGGCGCAAGGGTGCCCCAGTCGCGGTCGCGGACCAGAAAGGCGATGCCGCGCAGCAGCTCTACGCCGTCATAGGTGATGTGCCGCAGCGCGCCGCCTTGGAGCGAAAACGTTAGCTTACCAACGCTGATCTTCTCGATCTTGGCGGGCGGCTTTTCGGTACCGTAGAGCTCCAGCGCTGTGGTCATAGGTCAGCCAGTTCGACGGTCCGGTGTTCCTTGGCAGACAGATACGCCGCCTCGACCAGCGCGAAGGTTTGCAGGTTATCGCGGCCACTGGTTTCGGGCTCCGCCCCCGCCGCGATGCAATCGACGAAGTGCTGCTGGATGATCCGCACGCTTTCCTGAATATTGTGCCACGGCCTCGACGCCCAATCGAGCACCGGCGGTGCGACATCCCGTTCGGTCACATCGTCGCCCAGCTGCACGGACATCTTATAGCCCGCGTCGAGTCGGATAGTGCCCTTCTCGCCATCGATCTCCAACAGGCTTTCAGGGAACGTCTCGGGCGAACGGTGAGTGGCGTAGGAACAGTCGACGACAGAGGTCACGCCGCCCTCGTGTTCGAGCAGCATGGTCGCGACATCCTCGCCTTTGATCTTGGGATTGATGCGGCGGGTCGTGGCGGCGATGCGGGTTGCGTCACCGAACAGCGCCCGCGAGATATCGAGGATGTGGATGCCAAGGTCTTCGATGATGAACCGCTCGCCCTCGGCCAGATAGGGCTGGCCGGAGAACACATCGTAGCCCGAGCGGAATGACACTCTGCCAAAGAATGGCGTGCCGATCACCCCGCTGCGGACCTCTTCGATCACGGCGCGAACAGCGGATTGCCAGCGGAAATTCTCGTGGATCATGAGCGTCTTGCCCGTGGCCTCGACCGCCTTCACCATAGCCCGCGCATCTTCGAGGTTCAGCGCAAAGGGCTTCTGGCAGATGACGTGCACATTGTGAGCGGCGGCCATTTCAACCAGCGGGCGGTGCGATGAAACTGTCGTTGCGATGTCCACCGTATCGAAGCCGCCATCCGCGAACATCGCCGCTGCATCCTTGTAGGTCCGCACGTTGTCGAACAGCGCCGAGGCGACGGACAAACGCTCTTCGTCGCGATCACAGAGGGCTACGACTTCGACGCCGTCGATGTCCTTCCAGCCGTGAAGCTGGTTCATCGCGAAGAAACCGCAGCCGATCAGTGCAACCTTCATAAATACGCTCCTTTACTAGCCGATTGCGGCCTGCGCCTGCAATGCAACGCGCGCTTGTACGCGTTGCTGGGCCTGGTCAATGACTACTGCGGCGATGATAACGAGGCCTTTGATGACTGTCTGCCAAAACGACGAGACACCCATCATCACGAGGCCGTCCGATAGCACGCCGATGACGAAAGCACCCACGATTGTGCCGCCGATTTTGCCACGTCCGCCCGCCATTGAAGTGCCGCCCAGAACCGCTGCCGCAATGGCGTTGAGTTCGAAAGTATCACCCGTCGCGGGATGGGATGCCACCAGTTGCGAAGAGATGATGATCCCGACAAGCGCGCCGCAGAAGCCAGAGAACATGTAGACGAAGTATTTGACGCGGTTGACCTTCACGCCCGACAGACCCGCCGCGCGCTCGTTGCCGCCGACAGCATAGATGAAGCGTCCCAGCGGGGTGCGGCTGGCGATGTAGGTGGCGAGGACACCAACCACGATCAGCATCAGGATCGACGCGGGAATGCCGAAGATGTCGCCCGCACCGATCCAGCGGAACGTGTCCGAACCGTACTCGGCATTGCCGTTCAGGTTCGGGAATGTACGACCGTCCGAGGACAGCATCGCCGTTCCGCGCGCCACGTAGAGCGTGCCGAGCGTCGCGATGAACGGGGCCACGTTGAGCTTGGTGATCAGGAACGCATTGATGGCGCCGATGAAAATGCCGACCGCGATGACGATCAGGCAGATCTCCAGCGTGTTGAACTGCACCGACCAGCCGAGGCCCACGTCAATCCCGTTCAGCACGAGGTAACCCGCGACCATCCCGCAGAGGCCCACGATGGAGCCTACGGACAAGTCAATGCCGCCCGAGATGATGACGAACGTCATGCCGATGGCAAGGAAGGCGTTCAGCGCCACGTGCTTGGACATGATGACAAGGTTCGCGGTCGACAGGAAGTTCGGCGCAGCGGCAGAGAAGAACGCCACCACAAGGATCAGCGCGATGAATGTCCGCGCCTTGAGCAGCACGAGCAGCGCGCTGGAGTTGCCCGAAGGGACGGTCGAAGACGTCATGGCCGTCATGATACGGTTTCCTTATGTTCGTGCGAAGCAGCGTGACCGACCGCAGATGCAGTAATGAGCGCGGTCTCGGTCGCGGTTTCTTGGGTGAATTCGCCAGTGATCTTACCGTTCGACATGACGACGATGCGGTCGGACAGGCCGAGCACTTCTTCGAGGTCGGAGGTGACGAATATGATGCCCAGCCCTTCGGCCGCGAGTTGCCGCATGACGCGGAACACTTCGGCCTTGGCGCCTATGTCGATGCCGCGCGAGGGCTCGTCCATCAGCAGAACCTTGGGCTTGGTCATCAGCGCCTTGCCGATGACGACCTTCTGCTGGTTGCCGCCGGACAGCGATGAGACAGGGTTTTCGGGCGATGCGATCTTGATCAGCAACTGTTTGACGTAGTCGCCGACGGTCTTCTTTTCCTTGGCGAGGTCGAGGTGACCAGCGGTCGAAAGATCACCCAGCGACGACAGCGTCATATTCTCGCGGATCGACAAGATCTGAACGAGGCCGTCCTGTTTGCGGTCCTCGGGAATTATCGCGAGTCCCATCTTGATCCGGTCGGACACATGGGGCGATTTGGCCTCCTTGCCGTCCACGTAGAACGTGCCGCGCGCGTGGGGGTAACGGCCCATCGCGGTCTCGACAAACTCCGTCCGTCCTGCCCCCATGAGACCATAGACGCCGAGGATCTCGCCAGCCTTCAGTGACATAGACACGCCGTTGACGGTGAAGCCGCCCGACGAGTTCGGCAGATAGACGTCTTCGGCGCGGAATATCTCGTCACCGAATGGATGATCCAGCGTCTTGGGAAAGTCCTTGCTGGCGTCGCCGATCATGTTGAGGACGATCCACGGGATGTCGACGCCCTCCATCGAGCGGGCACCGGTGATCACACCGTCCCGCAGGACCGTGATGTAATCGCCAACGCGGATCAGCTCTTCGAGGCGGTGGGAGATATAGACGATCCCCACCCCGTCGCGTTTCAACTCTTCGATCACGCGGAACAGGATTTCCACCTCGGCCGCCGACAGCGCAGAGGTCGGCTCGTCAAGGATCAGAATGCGGGCGTTCTGGGCGAGGCTCTTCGCGATCTCGACAATCTGCTGCTGCCCGACCTTTAGGTCACCGACCAGCGCATCGGGGTCGATGTCATGTTCGAGCCGCTTCATCAGCTTGCGCGTTGCCTCGCGCTGTTTGGCGCGGTCGATGTCGACGCCGTAGCGGGTGCGCTCGCGGTTGATGAAGATGTTGTCGGCCACGGTCATGTTCGGGAACAGGTTCAGTTCCTGAAACACGATGCCGATGCCGTGGCGAGCGGCCTCCTCGGTGGAGGTCAGAATGACCTCCTTCCCGCCGACGAAGATCGAACCGGAGGTGAGTTGCTCCACCCCTGCGATCACCTTCATCATGGTGGACTTGCCCGCGCCATTTTCACCGACGAGCACGTTGACCGCGCCCATGCGCAGATCGAAATCGGCGTTCTTCAGGGCGACCGTCCCCGGATAGACCTTGGTCCCGCCACGGATTTTCAGGCCGATGGGATGCTTTTCCTGCTCCATCACTGCACCTGAAGCGTAGTCGGAACCAGTTCGATCGCGTCGCTTTTATTGCGGAGCGTGTAGACGCCCTCGAACGTCACGGTCCGTCCGACGAGGTCGCCTTCGGGGACGCTGAGGCCCGCATTCGCAAGGTCATTGAGCGCGCGCGCCAGTTTCGCAAATTCGATCTGGTCGCGGAAATCGGTGAAGACGATGAACGGCATCGCATCACGCAAGGCCGTGCCGCGGATAACGGGGCCGAGTTGCAGGGTCAGGTCCGCTGCGCCGTCAGCATCGACATCCACCATGAGCTTGGCAGCGCGACTTTCGGTATTGGCTTCGACAATCGTGCCCTCACCATTGGCGGCAAAATTCCACGGGTTCGCCTCTCCTTCGGGTCGCAGCCCATGCGCGGCACCGGCAGCGTCGAGGCCCTCTGCGTCGATCTGCGCATGGAGATCGGTCAGGCTCACCGCATTTTGGGAAACGGTCGGAAGGACTTTGTCCGTCCAAATTTCATCCGCGTAGGCGGCCATGCGGGCCTCGTCGGTCATCTCGGCAGCCTGCACGGAGGCATCGTTCGGGTCGGGATTTTTAACGATCTTGCAGCCTGCGAGCGGCAGCGCCATGCAAGACAGGATCGCGAGCGGCGTGAATAGGTCGCGCATTCTGTGTCCTTAAATAAAAAGCGGGCGCCGGCGTTAACCGGCGACCCGCATAGGGAGTTCTCAGGACGAGAGCGCGAAGGTCTCGAGGTTCGCAGCGTTGTCGGCGTTAATCAGAACGCAATCCATCAGCTGCTTTTCATCCTGACCAGTCGAGCCGTCGGTCAGATACGCATCTGCCTGTTCGACGGCGATCTGCGCCTGACGGTAGGCCGGCTGGAGAACCGTCGCCTTGATACCGCCCGCGAGGATCGAGTCGCGCACGTCGTTCGAGCCGTCGAAGCCCACGACGATCACGTCGGTACGGCCAGCAGCTTCGAGAGCAGCCCAAGCGCCCATTGCCATGGTGTCGTTGCCGCAGATGACGCCCTTGATATCGGGGTTGGCCTGAAGAATGGTTTCCATCTTCTCGTAGCCCTCGGTTTGCGACCAGTTCGCGGACTGCTGGGCGGCCATCACCAGATAGGGGTACTGGTCGATGATGTCATGATAGCCCGACGAACGGATACCGGCGTTGGTGTCCGCCTCGCGGCCAACGAGTTCGACGTAGTTGCCTGCCTCGCCCATCAGACGCACGAACTCTTCGGCACCAAGCTGGGCGCCCTGATAGTTGTTTGACACGATCTGGCTGACGGCGATGCCGGACTCTTTGATTTCGCGGTCGATCAGGAACGACGGGATGCCTGCATCCTTTGCGCGCTGGACAGCGGCAACGGTCGCATCGGCACCAGCGTTGTCGAGAATGATTGCGTTCGCGCCGCGGGCAATCGCACTATCGAAGAGCTCCGACTGCTTATTAGGATCATCATCGTGGACCATAATAATGGTTTCATAGCCCAGCTCGATCGCACGGGCTTCGGCACCGACAGCCTCGGCTTTGAAGAACGGGTTATCGTGGCTCGGGGTGATGATTGCGATCAGGCCCTTGTCTTGGGCAAAGGCGGGACGAGCGAGCGGCAGGATAGCAGCAGCCGCGACGCCGGTCATAAAATGACGACGGTTAAGTTTCATGGGGTTCCTCTCCTCCTGTCGACCGAAACTGCGCGTTGCGGGCGCTTCCTCCTCGGTCGACGGTCAGGGTGTGAGATAATTATCGTGTTGTCAACTGGTATAATCACTACTACTCTTTGCCCAGATTTTGGAGGACGGATTTAATGTCGCGCAGCACTATTCAGGTCGCGTACCGGATTGAAACATCAGGCGAAATCGAGGCGCTGGCGGCCAAGATCGCCTCTGACCAGTCCACGGGAACGTTTACTGCCCTTCCGAACGAAACCGATGAAGTGCGCGCTCGCTGCGCGGCGACAGTCGTGAAAATTGTGCCGCTGGAATCGTCGGTCACCCCGTCATTTCCCGACCCTGATGGCACCGGCCCCTACCACCGCGCGGACGTCACCATCGCCTATCCGCTCGAGGCTGTCGGCACCGATATCGCTGCTTTGATGACCATCACCATCGGCGGGGTTTACGCCGTACGCGGGCTCACGGGTGTGCGGGTGAAGGACATCGACCTGCCGTCCGAGTGGTCCTGCCACCCCGGCCCGCAGTTCGGTATCTCAGGGTCTCGCAAACTGATGGGGGTCACAGACGGACCGATGATTGCTTCGATCATCAAACCCTCGCTGGGCCTCCTGCCCGACGAGACGGCCGCAGTGGTCAAAACGCTCTGCGATGCCGGTGTCGACTTCATCAAGGACGACGAAAAGCTGATGAGCCCCGGATATTCGTCGCTTGAGGACCGCGTGAAGGCGATCATGCCGGTCATCAAGGATCACGAACAGAAAACCGGCAAGAAGGTGATGTACGCCTTCGGCATTTCCTCGGCCGACCCCGATACGATGATGCGCAACCATGACACGGTCGTCGCCTATGGCGGCAACGCGGCGGTCCTCAACATCAACTCCATCGGCTACGGCGGGATGTCGTTCCTGCGCAAACGCTCGGGGCTATGCCTCCACGCGCATCGGAACGGCTGGGACATCCTGACCCGCCATCCGGGTCTGGGCATGGATTTCACCGCTTACCAGAAAATCTGGCGGCTGCTCGGCGTCGACCAGTTCCAGATCAACGGCATCCGCGCGAAATATTGGGAGCCGGACGAAAGCTTCGTCCAGTCGTTCAAGGACGTGATGACGCCAATCTTCTCGGACGCCGACCGCCCGCTTCCGGTGGTGTGCTCCGGCCAATGGGGCGGCCAAGCGGTCGACACCTATCGCCAGACAGGCCGAACGCTGGACCTGATGTACCTTGGCGGAGGCGGCATTCATGGTCATCCGATGGGCCTCGCGGCGGGCGTCAAAGCGATCCGTCAAGCATGGGACGCAGCAGCCGCGGACGTCGAATTGGCCGACTACGCAAAGGACCACCCCGAATTGGCAGCGTCGCTCGCCAAGTGGGGCTAACGAAAAACGCCGCCCGATTGGGCGGCGTTTTCTTTATAAATCAAAGCGTTAGCCTTATCCACACTTGCTATATCCGCAAGACAAGCACGACTCACAACCGCTTTCCATCTTCATGCCGTACTCGCCGCAGCTCGGGCAGGATTTGCCCTTGGGCTTTTCGCCGACGACCATGACCTCGGCTTGCGGGTCGGCTTTGAGGCCGAGGCCCTCGCCCTTGATGAAGCCCGTTGCGACCATGTGCTGTTCGAGGACACCGCCGATAGCAGCGAGGATCGACGGGACGTATTTGCCCTTCATCCATGCACCGCCGCGCGGATCGAACACGGCCTTCAGTTCTTCGACGACGAACGACACGTCACCACCGCGGCGGAACACGGCCGAGATCATGCGGGTCAGCGCAACGGTCCAGGCGAAGTGCTCCATGTTTTTGGAGTTGATGAACACCTCGAACGGACGGCGGTGGCCTGCGATCACGACGTCATTGACGGTGATGTAGATCGCGTGCTCGCTGTCCGGCCACTTGACCTTGTAGGTGTTGCCTTCGAGTGCTGCCGGACGGTCCAGCGGCTCCGACATGTAGATGACTTCGGCGTCTTCGGTGACGGTTGCCGGTGCTTCGGCGGGGGTCTTTTCCGAGGACTCCGAAACCGACAGAACCGAACCGGTCACGTCGTTCGGACGGTAGGTGGTGCAGCCCTTACAGCCGGTGTCGTACGCCTCCATGTACACCTCTTTGAATGATTCAAAGCTGATGTCTTCGGGGCAATTGATGGTCTTGGAGATCGACGAGTCGATCCACTTCTGCGCAGCGGACTGCATACGGACGTGGGCCAGCGGCTCCAGCGTCTGGGCGTTCACGAAGTAATCGGGCAACTCGGCATCGGCGCCGAATTTGTCGCGGTACATCTTCACGGCGTAGTCGACGACTTCTTCTTCGGTGCGCGAGCCGTCTTTCTGGAGAACCTTGCGGGTGTAGGCGTAGGCAAACACCGGCTCGATGCCCGAGGACACGTTACCAGCATAGAGCGAGATGGTGCCGGTCGGTGCGATCGAGGTCAGCAGAGCGTTGCGGATGCCGTGCTTTGCAATCGCATCGCGGACGTCCTTGTCCATCTGCTTCATATTGCCCGAAGCGAGGAACTTGTCCTTGTCGAAGAGCGGGAACGCGCCCTTCTCTTTGGCCAGCTCGACCGATGCGAGGTAGGACGAGCGGGCGATCTGCTTCATCCATGCGTCAGTCTGGGCGGCGGCCTCTTCGGTGCCGTACTTGAGACCGAGCATCAGCAGAGCGTCGGCAAGGCCGGTCACGCCAAGACCGATGCGACGCTTGTTGCGGGCTTCCTGAGCCTGAGCGTCGAGCGGGAAGTTCGATGCGTCGACCACGTTGTCCATCATGCGGACAGCGGTCGCAACGAGGTCGTCGAGAGCTTCGACGTCCATGCGTGCGTTCTTTTCGAACGCGTTCTCGACCAGACGAGCGAGGTTGATCGAACCCAGCAGACACGCGCCATACGGCGGCAGCGGCTGTTCACCACACGGGTTGGTCGCCGAGATGGTCTCGCAGTAGTTCAGGTTGTTCATCTTGTTGATGCGGTCGATGAAGATCACGCCCGGCTCGGCGTAATCGTAGGTCGACTGCATAATCCGGTTCCACAGATCGCGGGCCTGAACGGTCTTGTAGACCTTGTCGCCGTAGGTGAGCTCCCACGACTTGTCGGCCTTCACGGCTTCCATGAACGGATCGGTGACGAGCACCGACATGTTGAACATGCGCAGGCGGGCGGGGTCCGACTTGGCAGTGATGAAGGCTTCGATATCGGGGTGGTCACAGCGCATGGTGGCCATCATCGCGCCGCGGCGCGAACCTGCGGACATGATGGTGCGGCACATCGCATCCCAGACATCCATGAACGACAGCGGGCCCGACGCGTCGGCAGCGACGCCGTGAACCAGCGCGCCCTTGGGGCGGATGGTCGAGAAGTCATAGCCGATGCCGCCGCCCTGCTGCATGGTCAGCGCGGCTTCTTTCAGCATGTCGAAAATGCCTGCCATCGAGTCCGGAACGGTGCCCATGACGAAGCAGTTGAAGAGCGTAACCGAACGCGCAGTACCCGCACCTGCGGTGATGCGGCCGGCGGGCAGGTATTTGAAATCTTCGAGCGCGTGGTAGAATTTGTCTTCCCACTTGGCCGAGTCCTTTTCGACCGACGCCAGAGCGCGGGCAATACGGCGCCAGGTATCCTCTACCGTGCCGTCCAGAGCCTTACCGTCAGCGTCTTTGAAACGGTATTTCATATCCCAAATTTGTTCGGCGATAGGGGCTGCAAAGCGGGACATGGGCTCGAATCCTCCAGAGTGGGTTTAGGTGAGGTGCGCATACATATTGCGGTCACTTTCCCGTATCAACGCAAAATACGGGCTTGTCCACAGGTTGTGAACAGATAATTAGTAAGCGACAAGGAGAGACCGTATGAGCAAATTCACACATCTGATCAAGCTGTCGGTCGGCACGGAAGACGTATCCGGTTTAGAACGTTGGCAAAAATCCGGTGCCGCCAAAACCGCGGACGGTCTGCCCTGCCATGTTACTAGGATGTGGCCCAAACGTCAGGACGAAGTTCTGAACGGCGGATCAATTTATTGGGTGATCAAGGGCCTGATCCAGTGTCGCCAAAAGATCGTCCGACTCGATGAAGTTTTGGGCGGTGACGGGATTAGCCGATGCGCCATCGTTCTCGTCCCCGAAATGGTGCGCGTGGCGCCGACGCAGAAGCGTCCGTTCCAAGGCTGGCGGTATCTCGCGCCCTCGGACGCCCCTGTCGATCTGGGCGCCAAGCGTGAAGAAGAGCCGGAGCTTCCGGCTGCCCTGTCGGCGGCGCTCGCTGAAATCGGGATCATGTGAGGGGGCGCTGCCCCCTCGGCCCGACGGCCTCACCCCCGGGATATTTTTCGCACAAAGGCAGGCTCAGATACGGAGCAGGTCTTCGAGTTGATTTAGGACGTTGCGGTCTTCGTTGCTCCAGTCCGCGTTGCGCGATTTGAAGAGAGTTGCCTGACTTGCGTGGATGAGTGCGTCGTCGAGGATTTTCAGACCGTTCGCACGCAGCGTTTCACCGGTCGAAGTGATGTCTGCCACCGCTTCTGCGGTCTCATTGCGGACAGTGCCTTCGGTCGCGCCTTGGCTATCCACCAGTTGGTAGTCAGCCACACCGTTGTCGCGCAGGAATTCACGAACGAGACGGTGATATTTCGTCGCGATGCGCAAGCGGAAGCCGTGGTTGCGGCGGAATTGCGCAGCGGCGGCATCGAGGTCGTCGAGCGTGTCCACATCGACCCAGCCGTTCGGAACGGCGATAATGAGGTCGGCGCCACCGAAGCCCATCGGAGCCAGTTCGCGGATGCGGTTTTCCCAATCGGGCACCTTTTCGCGAACGAGGTCGGAGCCTGTAACGCCAAGGTGGATGCGGCCTGCCGAAAGCTCACGCGGGATTTCACCCGCGGAGAGGAGCACGAGTTCGATGCCGTCAATGCCTTCGACAGCGCCGGAGTATTCGCGCTCGGAGCCGGTTTTCACCAGCTTGAGGCCGCGATCAGCGAACCACTCGAACGTCTTTTCCATCAACCGCCCTTTGGACGGCACACCAAGTTTCACGGTCATGCCTGCCCCCTGAGTGCGACGACGAGTTCCGGACGGATGACGGCGCCCACGGCGGGCACTTCGCGGCCGCGGCCCAGAACACGGGTCAGCGCGTCATAACGGCCGCCCGTTGCCACGGCGGGCATCCCCGCGCGGGTTTCCGAATAGAAGCCGAAGACGAAGCCGTCATAATATTCAAGCGATGTGCGGCCGAAGTTACCTTCGAATTCGAGCGCATCGACGTCGATACCGGCTTCAGACAGCGCGTCGAGACGCTGGGAGAAGCGGGTGACGGCTTTGGAAATCGACGGCATGTCGACTGCGATGTCACGCAGGTTGCCGAGGACGTTCGGGCAGGTTTCGCGCAAGCTTACCAGCTCTTCGAGCATCGCGATCTGTTCGCTGTCGATCGGCGCCGTTTGCGCGTCCTCGCGGAGGGCGGCGATGCGCTCTTCGACCTCTTTCGCAGAGCGGAGGCCGACGACCTGCGCGTCAGCCATCGGGTCGGCTTTGGCCAGAAGCGCCGCGCGCGTAGCGGGTACGTCGGACTTGCCGCCGAAACGTTCCAGAAGTGCGCGAAAACGGCGGGGACGCCAGATGTGGCGGAGCAGAGCTGCCTTGCGCGCATCGGATGTGTCGAGCCCGCGAACAGCGGCGGTCAGGATACCGTAGTCGCCGGTCGCAGCACGGACAGGCAGACCGTCCAGAGCCTTGGCGATGATCGCGAAGACCTCTGCGTCGGCCTGAACCGGTGCTTTGCCGTCGAACACTTCGTAGCCGACTTGCACGTATTCGTTCGGGCGGCTGAGGTCCTCTTCCTGCATACGGAAGACCTTGCCCGAGTAGGTGTAGCGGGCCGGATCGGCGTTGGATTCCATGTGCCACTGTACGACCGGAACGGTGAAGTCCGGACGGAGCATCATCTCGCCGCGGACGCCATCGGTCGTGACATAGGCGCGGCCGCGGATGTCCTCGCCATAGAGGTCGAGAAGCGTTTCGGCGGGTTGCAGGATGTCCGTTTCGACAAGCTGCGCGCCCTGCGCTTCGAAGAGAGCGCGGATGCGGCGCGCTTCTTCGTTCGTCTGGCGAAGTCCCGTCATTGCTTCTGGCTTTCAAGGATTTCGCGGACTTTGGCGACCAGTTCCGAACGCGGTACTTCGTACTGCGACGGGCGTTCTTTCCATTCATCGAGCGTGGCGTTCTGCGCGATCTGGGCACCGAGGATCAGGTCCTTGATCTGTACGACGCCATTTTCCTTTTCGCTGCCACCTTCGATGACGGCAATCGGGCTGTTGCGCTTATCCGCGTACTTCAGCTGGTTGCCGAAGTTCTTGGGGTTGCCGAGGTAGACCTCGGCGCGGATGCCCGCGTTGCGCAGCTCGGAAACCATGGCCTGATAGTCGGCCATGCGATCCTTATCCATGACGGTCACGACGACCGGACCGGTCGGGGTTCCGCCCATGCGACCCTTGGCGCGGAGAGCGGCGAGCAGACGGTCGACACCGATGGACACGCCCGTCGCGGGGACTTCCTGACCGGTGAAACGCTTCACGAGGTCATCATAGCGACCACCGCCCGATACCGAGCCGAACTGGCGCGGACGGCCTTTTTCATCGAGGATTTCGAAGGTCAGTTCTGCTTCGAACACAGGGCCTGTGTAATAGCCGAGGCCGCGCACGACCGACGGGTCGATCAGGATGCGGTCGGGGCCGTAGCCTTGAGCGTCCAGAAGCTCGGCGATGTATTCCAGCTCGTTGACGCCGTCATTGCCGACGACCGAACCGCCGACCAGTTCGCGAAGACGCGCGGCGGTCGCAGCGCCGGTATCGCGTCGGGCGGACATGAAGCCCATGACGATGTCGGCTTGTTCGTCCGACAGCCCAGCGCCTTTGGTGAAGTCGCCGGACTCGTCCATGCGGCCCTTGCCAATCAGAAGGCGGACGCCCTCCTCGCCGAACTTGTCGAACTTGTCGATGGCGCGGAGCACGGTGCCGCGCTCTTCGGCCATTGCCTCGGGATCGTTCGGGTCGAGCACGCCTGCGACTTCCATCACGCCGTTCAGGACTTTGCGGTTGTTGACGCGCACGATGTAATCGCCGCGCGGGATGCCGACAGTTTCCAGCGTGTCGGACAGCATCGCGCAAATCTCTGCATCGGCGGCAACGGTCGGCGCACCAACGGTATCCGCATCGCACTGATAGAACTGGCGGAAACGGCCCGGTCCGGGCTTTTCGTTGCGCCATACCGGACCCATCGCGTAACGGCGGTAGGGCGACGGCAGGTCATTGCGGTATTGCGCAGCCACACGCGCCAGCGGCGCGGTCAAGTCGTAGCGCAGGGCGACCCAGTCTTTTTCATCTTCCTGCCATGCGAACACACCCTCGTTAGGGCGGTCGACATCGGGGAGGAATTTACCCAAAGCTTCGACGGTTTCGACACCGGATGTCTCGAGTGCTTCGAAGCCGTAACGATGGTAGACCTCGGCAATCTGCGACAGCATATGGGTGCGTTCGGTCACTTCGGTGCCGAAATAATCGCGGAACCCCTTCGGCGTGACTGCCTTGGGGCGGGGCTGCTTCTTTTGCTTTGCCATGGTCCGTCCTCGGTCGGTTTTCGCCGCATCCTTTATAGACAGGACCGCACAAGAGCAACGCGATCTTGGCCTTTCCTCCGCCACGGCATAAGATGTTGCACATGACAGACACCACCGCACTTGAAGAGCGCATCGCTCACCTCACCCGCACCGTCGAGGAACTGTCCGACATTGTCGCGCGGCAGGAGACCGATCTGCTATTGGCCAAGCGCCGCCTCGCCATGCTGATGGAGCGTGAGGCAGAGCGCGAATATGCGAGCAGCAACGACATCCCGCTCGCCGACCAGCGCCCGCCGCACTGGTAATTACATCTCGATCACGTCCACGACGCCTTCGATTGACCGCAGCGCCCCACGGATCTGCGGCGAAACGGGGAAGTTGTCCGCAAGATCGATATCGACCTCTGCCGGATCGGCATTGGTCATGACCGTGAGGCGGATCGGGCCGATACTGCCCTTCACCCTGTCGCGGCGCGCGGTTTCCAGAACGGACGCTATGGAGACCACGGCCTCTTCATCCTGAATGTAGACCTGAAGCCCTGCCCCGCCTGCGTCCGCCACAACCGATTCCATCGGAGAGACCGCGCGGATTGTGGGATCGAACTGGCCGTCGTTGAATCGCCCTTCGAGCGTGACGACCACCTTGTCGGTTTCCTCGAACACGGTGCGCGCGGCGAACAGCTCGTCATCCTTGCGCATGAACATCGCGATGCCTGAAAGCTGGCCCGACGAATCCGAGATGTTCATCCTGAAATAGCGGGTGCCCTTGGACGACTTCATCTCGCGGAAACCCGAAACCATGACGCCCACGCGAACGGCAACGGCGCCCTCGGCCTCTGCCTTTTTCTGCGCGTCGGCGATCGTGAAGATCTTCTTGCGCTTCAACGCGCTCGCATAATCGTCGAGCGGGTGGCCCGAGAGGAAGAAGCCGATGGCTTTCTGCTCTTCCATGAGGCGGTCGGACGGTGCCCAATCGGTGACGGCAGCCAGACGCGGCTCGGGCAGATCCTCGCCCGCGTCACCGAAGAGCGATACCTGCGCGGACGCGCTCTGTTCGTGGATCGCGGCGGAATAGGCGACCAGCGGGTCGAGGCTTTCCAAGACGCGGCGGCGGTTGCTGTCGAGCTGATCGAACGCCCCTGCCCGCGCCAGCATTTCCAGCGGGCGCTTACCGACTTTCTTGAGATCGACGCGGCGGGCGAAGTCGTAGAGCGTCGCGAACGGGCGGCCCGTTTCCTCGCGGGCACGGACGATCAGGTTCATCGCTTCGGAGCCGACGTTCTTCAGCGCGCCCAGCGCGTAGACCAGTTTCTGATCGACCACATCGAAGGTCGCCAGCGAGCGGTTCACGCATGGCGGCACGATTTCGATGTTCATGCCGCGGCGGACTTCTTCGGCGTAGATCGCCAGCTTTTCCGTCAGGTGGATATCGCAGTTCATGACGCCTGCCATGAACTCCACCGGATGGTTCGCCTTGAGCCAGCCCGTCTGGTAAGACACGACGGCGTAGGCCGCAGCGTGGGATTTGTTGAAGCCGTAGTTCGCGAATTTTTCCAGAAGGTCGAAGACTTCTGACGCTTTCTTTTTGTCGACGCCATTCTCTGCGGCGCCCGCCTCGAATTTCGGACGTTCGGCGTCCATCGCCTCTTTGATCTTCTTACCCATCGCGCGGCGCAGAAGGTCAGCGCCGCCGAGCGAGTAACCCGCCATGACCTGCGCGATCTGCATCACCTGTTCCTGATAAACGATGATGCCCTGCGTTTCGGCGAGGATGTGGTCGATGGTTGGGTGGACGGATTCCAACTCCTTGCGGCCATGCTTTACGTCACAATAGGTCGGAATGTTCTCCATCGGACCCGGACGGTAGAGCGCCACGAGCGCAACGATGTCCTCGATACAGGTCGGCTTCATCTGGCGAAGCGCGGACATCATGCCCGAGCTTTCCACCTGGAACACGGCGACCGTTTTCGCATCGGAATAAAGGTCGTAGGTTTTTTTGTCGTCTAGCGGGATCGCGTTGATGTGGTTTTCCGCGCCGGCGGCAGGCTCGTAGAGCTGCGTGCCATCGGCGGCGACGTGCAGAGAGCGACCCGATTTGAAGATCAGGTTCATCGCCGATTGGATCACGGTCAGCGTCTTCAGACCGAGGAAGTCGAACTTCACCAGACCCGCCTGTTCCACCCATTTCATGTTGAATTGGGTCGCAGGCATGTCCGAACGCGGATCTTGATAAAGCGGCACGAGCCGATCCGTCGGGCGGTCCGCGATCACGACACCCGCAGCGTGGGTGGATGCGTTCCGCAGCAGCCCCTCGACCTGCATTCCGTATTTCAGAAGGCGGTCGATCACCTCTTCTTCACTGGCCATCTGGCGCAGGCGGTCTTCCTGCTTGAGCGCCTGTTCGATGGACACAGGTTTCACACCCTCGACGGGGATCAGCTTCGACAGACGGTCCACCTGACCGAACGGCAGCTGTAGCACACGGCCCACGTCGCGCACTGCCGCCTTGGACAAAAGCGCACCGAAGGTGATGATCTGCGCAACCTTATCGCGGCCGTATTTTTCCTGAACGTATTTGATGACCTCTTCACGGCGATCCATGCAGAAGTCGATGTCGAAGTCGGGCATCGACACACGTTCGGGATTCAGGAAGCGTTCGAACAGCAGCGAATAACGCAGCGGATCAAGGTCGGTAATCGTCAGAACGTAAGCCACCAGCGAGCCCGCACCCGAACCACGGCCCGGCCCGACGGGAATGCCCTGATCCTTGGCCCACTTGATGAAGTCGGCAACGATCAGGAAGTAACCGGGGAAGCCCATACCTTCGATGATGTCGAGCTCGAACTGGAGGCGCTTGTTGTATTCCTCGACCGGCGCGGCGTGCGGAATGACAGCAAGGCGGTCTTCGAGACCTTTCCACGCCTGACGGCGCAGTTCCTCGATCTCGTCATCGGCGAACTTCGGAAGGATCGGCGCGCGTTTGTAGGCTTTGAACGCACAACGCTTGGCGATCTCGACAGTGTTTTCGATAGCTTCGGGCAGGTCGGCGAAGAGCGTGATCATCTCTTCCTGCGACTTGAAATAGTGCTGACGCGTGAGGCGGCGGCGGTCCTGCTGCTGGTCGACGTAAGCGCCCTCCGCGATACAGATCATCGCGTCGTGGGCTTCGTACATCTCGGCATTCGGGAAGTAGACGTCGTTCGTCGCGACCAGCGGAATGTCCATCGCGTATGCCATCTCGACAAAGCCGCGCTCGCTAAGCTTCTCGGCCTCCGGAAGACCGCCCTCTTCGGGGTGGCGCTGCAATTCGACGTAGAGGCGGTCGCCGAAGATGTCCTTCAGTTCCTGCATCATCGCTTGCGCCTTGGCCGCCTGACCCGAGCGCAAAAGACGCCCCATCGGACCGTCAGGGCCGCCCGTCAGACAGATCAGACCCGTGTTGTGCTCGCGCAGGTCGGACATCTGGATTTGCGGCAACTGACCCTCGTTATTGTCCACATACAGGATGCTCGACATCCGCATGAGGTTCTCGTAGCCCTCTTCGGTCTGAGCAAGGAACACCAACGGCGCAGGCGGTTCGGGCCTCTTTCCAGGTTCGGGTTTGACGTAGCCGAAACTCACCTGACAGCCGATAATCGGCTGGAGCCCCGCCCCGCTCGCATATTCGGAAAACTCCAGCGCGCAGAACATGCTGTTCGTGTCCGTCACCGCGACAGCAGGCATTCCCATGCCCGAGGCGATGCCTGACAGCTTTTTGACCCGCATTGCCCCTTCGAGCAGCGAATATTCGGTGTGGACGCGCAGATGGATAAAACGGGGAGAGTCGGTCATGCGCCCAAGCTACCCCAAGCCTTTGATAAGTGGAACATCATCGCGATCACATTCCGGCCGAACCCGATTGCATAAATTTAAGGCAAATGCCCTAGCGTCGCTTGCTTAGCGTGCAAATCATTCGGCAATACACCTTGCGCAGAAGGGCCTTCATAGATTTGAATGATCGGTAAAAGGGGGCGCGGGTCTACGCCGCATCGACGATGCGCCATTCCCCAAGGAAGAGTAACGCGGCGGGTTTTCACATGGAGATCACGTTTCTTCTGAACGGAGAGACTGTTTCGGTAGACGTTCCGCTGACGCGGACGGTGCTCGACTGGCTACGCGAAGAGCAAGGACTTACCGGCACGAAAGAAGGCTGCAACGAAGGGGACTGCGGTGCGTGCACCGTCATGATCACCGACGAACGCGGCCCGCGTGCCCACAACGCCTGCATCATGCTCATGCCGCAGATCAACGGCAAAGCGCTCCGCACGGTCGAAGGTCTTTCGGGTCCGAACGGTGAAATGCACCCCGTCCAGCACGCGATGGTCGAAGAACACGGAAGCCAGTGCGGTTTTTGCACTCCGGGTTTCGTGGTGTCGATGGCCACCGCCCAGTTGACCGGAGAGACCGATACCGACCGCGTTCTGGCTGGCAACCTGTGCCGCTGCACCGGATACGCGCCGATTGTACGCGCCGCCGAAAAGGCCGCGCATCAGGCGGCTCCGGAGTGGGTGAAGGACAAGGCGGTTGAGGCGAGCGCCTCGCCCGCCCAGCCGATATCCTCGGACGAACTGGCCGCGTGGTATCTGGAGCATCCCGAAGGCACGCTGGTTGCCGGTGCGACCGATGTCGGCCTATGGGTGACAAAGCAACTGCGCGATCTGCCCGAAGTGGCATTTGTCAGTGGTTGCGAAGACATGCGCGGCATTGATGACGAGGGCGATACACTCCGTATCGGTGCAGCGGTGACGATGGCCGAACTGCTGCCCGTGCTGACCAGACACCACCCGAGCTACGCCGCAATGGTGCGCCGTTACGGCTCCGAGCAGGTGCGTAATTCGGCGACGATCGGCGGGAATATCGCCAACGGCTCCCCCATCGGGGACAACCCGCCCGCCCTCATCGCGCTGGGCGCCACGCTGCACCTGCGCCGCGGGGACGAACGTCGTTCATTGCCGATCGAGGATTTCTTTATCGAATACGGCAAACAGGACCGCCAAGCGGGCGAGTTCGTCGAGGCCGTGACCATCCCCAAATCGGCCGAGGGTTTGCGCTGCTACAAGCTGTCCAAACGCTTCGATCAGGACATCTCTGCCGTTTGCGGCTGCTTCAATATGACCATTGCCGACGGCACCGTCAGCGATGCCCGCATCGCGTTCGGCGGCATGGCGGGGACACCGCAACTGGCCAAGGGCGCGATGGAGGCTCTTATCGGCCAGCCGTGGAACGACACGACCATCGACAGCGCCTGCGCCGCGCTAGGCAACGACTTCAACCCGATGTCCGACATGCGCGCCTCTGCCGCCTACCGCACCGAGGCCGCGCAAGGGATGCTTCGCCGCTACTTCGCGGAGAGCCAAGGCATCTCCATCGACCTGATGGAGGTCCGCGCATGACCGTCGGCACCTCAAATCCGCACGATAGCGCCGCGCTTCACGTCACCGGCAAAGCCCGCTACGTCGATGATATCCCGACGCCCAAAGGCACGCTGCACCTCGCGTTCGGTCTGTCTCCGAAAGCGCGCGGGACGCTGCGCGAACTGGATGTCTCAGCCGTCCGCGCCGCCGAAGGTGTCGTCGCGGTTCTCACCGCCGACGATCTGCCCTTTGCGAACGACGTCAGCGCCTCGATCCATGACGAGCCGCTGCTCGCCACGGACCGCGTGCACCACGTCGGTCAGCCCGTGTTTCTTGTCGTCGCGGATACACACCTGAACGCCCGCAAGGCCGCGCGCCTCGGCAAAATGGTCATCGACGAAGAGGAGCCGCTGCTCACCTATGACGCCGCCCTCGCTGCCGAAAGCTGGTTCGAAGGCGGCCCGCGCGTCTGGCAGAAGGGTGACGCCGATGAGGCCGTCGCAAAGGCCCCGTATCGCTTGTCGGGCCGGATCGAGATGGGAGGCCAAGAGCACTTTTACCTCGAAGGTCAGGCCGCGATGGCCGCGCCGCAGGAAAACGGGGATATGGTGGTGCACAGCTCCACCCAGCACCCGACCGAAATCCAGCACAAGGTGGCCGAGGCGATCGGCACTCCGATGCATGCCATTCGCGTCGAATGTCGCCGCATGGGTGGCGGCTTCGGCGGTAAGGAATCCCAAGGCAACGCGCTCGCCGTGTCCTGTGCTGTCGCCGCGCGACTCACCGGCAAAAGCTGCAAGATGCGCTACGACCGCGATGACGACATGGTCATCACAGGCAAGCGCCACGATTTCCGCATCGACTACGAGGTCGGTTTCGACGACCGCGGGCGGGTTCAGGGTGTCGTGTTCGAGCAGATCACCCGCGCCGGCTGGGCGCAGGATCTAACCGGAGCGGTCGCGGACCGCGCCATGCTCCACGCGGACAATGCGTACCTGCTGCCGACGGCCAAGATCACGTCCTACCGCCTCAAGACCAACATGCAGTCCGCCACCGCCTATCGCGGTTTCGGCGGCCCGCAGGGTGTGGTCGGCATCGAACGTGTCATGGATCATATCGCGCATGATCTGGGTCTTGATCCGGTCCAAGTGCGCAAAGTGAACTACTACGCCGAAGCCAAGATCGACGAAGCCTCGCAGACCGCGCCGGACGGCACATTCTCGCGCGTCAAAGGCGGCGGCACCCCCTTCGGCGGCAAGTACTCGCCCCCCAGCCACAAGCCGGAGCCGAACACCACGCCCTACGGGATGGAGGTGAAGGACTTCCTGCTCCATGGGATGACGGAAAAGCTGCTGCAAAGCTGTGAGTACGAGGCGCGCCGCAAAGCCATCGCCGATTGGAACGCAAACTCTCCGATCCTGAAGCGCGGCATCGCGTTCTCCCCGGTGAAGTTCGGCATTTCATTCACCCTCACCCACCTCAATCAAGCAGGCGCGCTGGTCCACGTCTACGCCGACGGTTCGATCATGATGAACCACGGCGGGACGGAGATGGGTCAGGGTCTGTTCCAGAAGGTCGCTCAGGTCGCCTCTGCCCGCTTTGGTGTCGGCGTCGACAAAGTGCGCATCACCGCGACCGATACTGCGAAGGTGCCGAACACATCGGCGACCGCTGCATCTTCGGGGTCGGACCTTAATGGTATGGCCGTGCTGGCCGCCTGTGATGCGATCAAGGAGCGCATGGCAGCGAACCTCGGCGGTGGTCAGCCTGTCGAATTCGCCGGCGGCATGGTGCGCTGGGCGGATCAGGAGCTGACCTTCGCCGAAGCTGCGCTAAAGTGCTACGAGGCCCGCGTGAGCCTGTCGGCCACGGGTTTCTACAAGACGCCCGACCTGTCGTGGGACCGCCAGAAGGGCCAAGGCCGACCGTTTTTCTATTTTGCCCACGGCGCTGCCGTAACCGAGGTCGTGATCGACACGCTCACGGGCGAGAACCGCATCCTGCGTACAGACATTCTGCACGACGCGGGCAAGTCGCTAAACCCCGCGATCGACAAGGGTCAGGTCGAAGGCGGCTATGTTCAAGGTGCCGGATGGCTGACGACCGAAGAACTTGTCTGGGACGATCAGGGCCGTCTGCGCACCCACGCGCCGTCGACCTACAAGATCCCTGCGTGTTCGGATCGTCCGCCTGTCTTCAACGTCGAACTCGTCGACGCAGAGAACCCAGAGGCCACGATCTATCGCTCCAAAGCCGTAGGCGAGCCGCCGTTCATGCTGGGCATCTCTGCGTTCCTCGCGTTGTCGGACGCGGTCGCTGCTTGCGGCACGGCCTACCCTGCGCTCGACGCGCCCGTGACGCCCGAACGCCTACTGGAAGCCATCAAGAGGGTGCGCGGGTGAGCTTCGACCTCGAACACCTCGCGGCCCTGACCGCGCGCGGACCTGTGGCACGGATCGTCGTGACCCGCACCGCAGGTTCTGTTCCGCGTGAGGCGGGAACGGTGATGTATGTCTGGGAAGATGGTCAGGACGGCACGATTGGTGGCGGACGGCTCGAATGGGAGGCGGTTGTCGCCGCTCGCACGCAAACCGACGCGCTGTCCGAACGCACCTATCCGCTCGGGCCGGGCCTTGGTCAGTGCTGCGGCGGGTCGGTAACTTTGGTGACCGAGGTTTTCACCGCCGAAACACTGCCGACCCTCCCCTATGCGCGTCCGCTGAAACCCAATCCGATGCCGACGAGCGTCGAGCGCAAGCTGGCGCACATCGGCAAGCTCCCCGCTCCGGTCATCGTCCACGGCTGGCTGATCGAGACCGCGCCGCCTAGGGGCCGCGAGATCTGGGTCTGGGGCTCCGGTCACGTCGGCCGCGCGCTGGTCGCGGTTCTCGCCCCATTGGCGGACATCAAATGGGTCGACATCGCGCAGGACCGTTTCCCGTCGGACATCCCTTTCGGCGTCACCGATCTGGTCGCCGTGGACCCCGTGCAGATGGTCAAACACGCACCAAAAACTGCCGAGCATGTCATCTTGACGCATAGTCATGAACTCGACCTTGCGCTCTGCCATGCTCTTCTGGCACATGGATTTTCCGGCCTCGGCCTCATCGGCTCGCAGACCAAACGCGCCCGCTTTTTCAAGCGGCTTGCCGATCTGGGACATCGGCAGGAACAGATCGCGCGTATCGTCTGTCCAATCGGGGATCCGTCGCTCGGCAAACATCCTCAGGCAATAGCCTTGGGGGTCGCAACAGATGTGCTACAACGGGCGCACATCGGACAGGGAACGGGACAGGGCAACAGTGACACTGCTTGATCTGAGAGGGTTGACCAAAGCCTATCCGGGCGTGGTTGCCAACAGCGATGTCAGCTTCTCCATCGGCGAGGGAGAAATCCACGCGCTGCTGGGTGAAAACGGCGCGGGCAAATCGACCTTGGTCAAGACGATCTATGGTCTGGTGCGGCCCGATGCGGGGGACATGACGCTCGCAGGGCAGCCTTTTAGCCCGAGCGATCCGCGCGCCGCGCGTGGGTCTGGTATTGCGATGGTGTTCCAGCATTTCTCGCTGTTTGACGCGCTGACCGTGGCCGAAAATATTGCCCTCGGTATGGACAACCCGCCGCCGCGTAAGCAGATCGCGGGCCGTATTCGTGAGGTGTCAGAGAAATACGGCCTGCCGCTCGATCCCGATATGATCGTCGGCGATCTGTCCGCAGGTGAGCGCCAGCGCGTCGAGATTATCCGCTGCCTGCTCCAGTCGCCGCGCCTGCTCATCATGGACGAGCCGACGTCCGTTCTGACCCCGCAAGAGGTCAATATCCTGTTCGAGACGCTCCGCCTGCTGTCCGAGCAAGGTACCTCGATCCTCTATATTTCCCACAAGCTCGACGAAATTCGCGCGCTTTGCCACAGGGCCACGATCCTGAGGCTCGGCAAGGTCGTCGGCGAATGCGATCCGCGCGCCACGACGAGCCGCGAGATGGCCGAGATGATGGTCGGCACCGTTCTGCAAGCGCCGCAGCGCGACTATGCGGAAGCGGGCGCCGAAATTCTCTGCCTCAAAAACCTCTCCGCCCCTGCCCCGCATCAGTTCGGGACCGCCCTGAAGAACATCGAACTCACCGTCCGCGCTGGCGAAGTCGTCGGCATCGGCGGCGTTGCAGGCAACGGTCAGGACGAACTGGTCGCGGCCCTCTCGGGCGAGATGCGAACCGGCGAAGGCATGGTTGTCGTCGATGGAGCCTCAATTGGCGGACTGACACCGAATGCGCGCCGAAAAATCGGCGTTTGTGCAGCCCCCGAAGAACGGAACGGTCACGCCGCCGCGCCCGACATGACGCTGACAGAAAACGCGCTGCTAACCGGCAACACGCGGATGGTCCTGTCGAAGAACGGTATGCTCGATTGGGCGAAAGCGCGCGACTTTGCCGACAGTATCATCAACGCCTTCGACGTCCGCACTCCGGGGACCGAGACAACGGCCCGCGCACTGTCGGGCGGCAACTTGCAGAAGTTTGTCATCGGCCGCGAGATCCTGCAAAAGCCCAAGGTTCTGGTCGTGAACCAGCCCACATGGGGCGTGGACGCTGCTGCGGCGGCTTCGATCCGTCAGGCGCTGCTTGACCTGGCCGCAGGCGGATCGGCCGTTGTGGTGATCAGCCAGGACCTTGATGAAATTCTGGAAATTGCAGACCGTTTCGCGGCCCTGAACGAAGGGCGGCTGTCTAAGCCCGTCTCGACGAAGGGGCTGAGTATCGAGGAAATCGGTCTGATGCTGGGCGGCGCCCACGATATGGAGGCCGCGCATGCTCAGGCTTGAGAAACGACCCCAGCCGTCGACATTCTGGACCTACGCCGCGCCTCTCGTCGCAGTGGTCGTGACAATCCTGCTGGGCATGGCGCTCTTCGCGAGCCTCGGCAAAGACCCCGTGGGCGCGATCCGCGCAATTTTCTACGAGCCGCTGTTCGGTGAGTTCTCGTTCTACTACCGCCCCGAGGTCATCAAGAAAGCCGCTCCGCTCATCCTGATCGCGACCGGCCTTGCATTCGGGTTTCGCGCAGGCGTGTGGAATATTGGCGCCGAGGGCCAGTATATCATGGGCGCCATCTGCGGCGCGGGCGTCGCGCTGGCGTTCTATCCAAGCGAGTCCCGCTGGCTTGTCTTCCCGCTCGCCATCATCGCGGGCACCATCGGCGGCGCTGTCTGGGGCCTGATCCCCGCGCTGCTCAAGGTAAAATTCAAGACGAATGAAATCCTTGTGTCGCTCATGCTGGTCTATGTCGCGCAGGTGCTGATCACCGCGTTCTCATCCGGCCTGATGCGCAACCCCGATGGCCATGGCTTCCCTGGTAGCCGGAACCTGAGCCAGTACCCCGCCGCCGCGAACAGCGAGCTTTTCGCCGGTACCGGCATCCACTGGGGCGTCATCGCGGCATTGATCGCGGTCGCGGTTGCATATGTAATCCTGACCCGCCACCAGTTCGGTTTTGACGTGCGCCTTGCAGGACAGAGCCCGAAGGCCGCGTCCTTCTCGGGCGTGAACCCGAACAAGCTGGTGATCCTATCGCTGCTGCTCTCGGGCGGCCTCGCCGGTCTGGCGGGCGTTTTCGAGGTCACGGGCCCTGCGGGACAAATCCTCGGATCTTTCCCGAAATTTTACGGTTTCACGGCTATCATCGTCGCATATCTGGGCCGGCTCCATCCGGTCGGCATTCTGATGGCGGGCGCATTGATGGCGCTGACGTATATCGGCGGCGAGGTTGCACAGGACCGCCAGCAGCTGCCCGCTGCGGCAATCATGGTGTTCCAAGGGATGCTGCTGTTCTCGATCCTCGGGGTCGATGTGCTGACCAATTATCGTCTCCGCTTTGGAAAGAACGAGGTGCGCTGATGGATATCAACCCGATCCTCCTTCTTGCGGCTGTTATGGTCGCATCCACGCCTGTCCTGCTCGCCGCGATCGGAGAGCTGGTCGTCGAGCGCTCCGGCGTTCTGAACCTCGGTGTCGAGGGCATGATGATCACCGGAGCCGTGTTCGGCTACATCATCGGTCACGGCAGCGGCAGTGCCATCGGAGGCTTTGCCGCGGCGGCGCTTGCGGGTGCTTGTCTGAGCCTGATTTTCGGCTTCCTCACGCAGTTCCTGTTGACTAACCAGACCGCCACGGGGCTTGGCCTGACGCTCTTCGGGCTGGGCCTGTCGTCGCTCGTCGGCCAAGGCGCGACGGCCACCTATCCCGTCACCGTACCGCGCCTGCCGATCCCGCTGCTGTCGGACATTCCGTCGCTCGGGCCGATCCTGTTTAACCACGATGCGGTCGTCTACCTGTCGATCCTTCTGATAGTGCTCGTCTGGTTCATCATGTTCCGCACCCGCGCGGGCCTGATCCTGCGCGCGACGGGTGAAAACCACGACGCAGCCCACGCGCTCGGCTATCCTGTCCGCCTCGTGCGGATGCTAGCGATCTTCTTCGGCGGCGGCTGCGCGGGTCTCGCAGGTGCCTACATCAGCCTCGTGCGCGTACCCCAATGGACCGACGGCATCACCGCCGGTGCGGGCTGGATCGCGCTCGCCATCGTCGTCTTTGCGAGCTGGAAACCCTTCCGCCTTCTGATCGGTGCCTATCTTTTCGGCGGCGTCACCGTGTTGCAGCTAAACCTGCAAGCCGACGGCACGCTTGCGCTTCTCGATATCGCAATTGGGCTTCTTGCGGTCGCTGCCGCTGTGGTATGGCTTACCCGCTCGATCACGAAGAAGGCAGCCGCACCGATGGACAACCTGCTCTCGGTCATCATCCTCGTTCTGTCAGTGGTTTACGGACTGCTGCGGCTCGCGGGCATGCAGACCATTCCGATCGAATACCTTTCGATGCTACCCTACCTCGCGACGATTGCCGTTCTGGTCGGGCTGCGCGCCTCCAATGCGCCCGCATCGCTGGGCAAAACCTTTCACGCCTCGACCTGAGGCGCTGCAAACAGCCAGATCTGCTCTGGTCCAATTGGGAGAACAAAAAATGAAACGCAGAACGCTACTTGCCACCGGTGCCAGCGCCGCGATTGCAGCCGCACTGGGCGTCCCCGCCCGCGCGCAGGACAAGACCAAGGTCGGCTTCATCTACGTCGGTCCGATCAACGATGGCGGTTGGACCCAGCACCACCACCACTCCGCCATGGAAATGGTAGAGCACTTCGGCGACGCGGTAGATTTCGTCTATCAGGAATCGGTTCCGGAAGGCCCCGACGCCGAACGCGCGATCACCCAGATGGCACTCGGCGGTGCCGACATCATCTTCACCACGTCGTTCGGCTACATGGACCCGACCATCAACGTCGCTGCCAAGTTCCCCGATGTGAAATTCGAGCACGCAACCGGCTACAAGATGGCTGACAACGTCTCGGTTTACTCGGCACGCTTCTACGAAGGCCGCGCCGTTCAGGGCACCCTCGCGGGCCGCATGACCCAGAGCAACAAGATCGGCTACATCGCATCGGTTCCGATTCCGGAAGTCGTGCGCGGCATCAACTCGGCTTACCTCCACGCCAAGAAGGTGAACCCCGATGTCGAATTCAAGATCATCTGGATCTTCGAATGGCTGAACCCCGCGAAGGAAGCCGACGCTGCCAAGGCTCTGATCGAACAAGGCTGCGACGTCATCCTCCAGCACACCGACTCGACCGCGCCGCAGCAGGCTGCGAAGGATGCCGAAGGCGACGTCTACACCTTCGGTCAGGCTGCGGACATGGCCGAATTCGGTCCGAAGCCGCGCATCTCGTCGATCATCGACGAATGGGCCCCCTACTACATCGACCGCGTACAGGCTGTCATGGACGGCACCTGGTCGTCGACGAACACCTGGGACGGCATCGGCGCTGGCATGGTCGGCATCGGCGAGATCTCGTCGGCTGTTCCGGACGACGTCAAAGCCGAAGCAGAAGCCCTGCGCGACCAGATTGCAGCTGGCGAATACCACCCGTTCACCGGCCCGATCAATAAGCAGGACGGCTCGGTCTGGCTAGCCGAGGGCGAAGTCGCGGATGACGGCACCCTCGCCGGTCTGAGCTTCTACGTCGAAGGCATCGATGGCGACATCCCGTCCTGATCGGTCTCTTTCGGCTATGTTTCAAAGGGGCGCTTTGGCGCCCCTTTTTCATGGCGCGCGCCTGTGTCAGGGTCAGGCCAACTGACAACGGATACCTATCATGATCGACTTTCTGGTTATCGGCGGCGGCATTGCCGGACTTGCAGCGGGCGCTGGCCTCTCACCCTTGGGAAAAGTCACCGTGCTCGAAGCCGAAGACACGCTGGGCTACCACACCTCCGGCCGCTCCGCGGCGCTTTATGAACCGAGCTACGGCAGCAAAGCGGTCGAGGCGCTGGGCCATGCGTCCCTCGCTGGGCATCAAGCGGCTGGCGTCCTGTCCCCGCGCGGCGTGATGCTTGTCGCCAAAGCCGATCAGCGCGCTGAGTTCGACGCAGACACCATAGGCATGGGCATGACCGAAATCGACATGACCGAAGCCTTAGACCTCTGCCCCATACTCGATCCGGAACAGGTCGCCTTTGCCGCCTATAACGAGGCATCCTATGACATCGACACAGAACTCTTGATGCAGACCTACGCCAAGGAAATCCGTGCAGGCGGCGGCGAAGTCCTCACCGCCCAGCGCGTCCAATCCATGTCGAAAACAGACGAGATCTGGACCGTCACAACAGCCAATCGCACTTTCGAAGCAAAGAACATCGCCAACGCCGCAGGCTCTTGGGTCGACAAGGTCGCCGCACTCGCAGGCATTGCAGAGATCGGCTTCCAGCCCAAACGCCGCTCCATGGCGCGTGTCCCCGCCCCCGACGGTATGAATCCCGCCGCTTGGCCGATGGTCTTCGGTGTAGGGGAAAGCTGGTACATGAAGCCCGACGCAGGCGCGCTCATCGTCTCCCCCGCCGACGCAACCCCGTCGGAACCGATGGATGCATGGGCCGATGATATGGACCTCGCCGAAGGCATCGCCAGCTTCGAGGACCACACCACGGTAGAGGTCGACCGCATGATCGCGAACTGGGCGGGCCTCAGAACCTTTTCGCCCGACAAAACGCTCGTGCTCGGCCCCGATCCGCTCGATCCCTCGTTTATCTGGTGCGCGGGCCAAGGCGGTTACGGCTTCACTACGGCACCAGCCGTCAAAGACTTCCTCCGCGCCATCATAGCAGGCAACGAACTCCCCATCGACGCAGAACACGCAGCCGCTGTCCTGCCGGATCGCTACCGCTGATTGCCTTTGTGCCCCCAATATCCCGGGGTGAATTGGCCGCAGGCCAAGAGGGGCAGAGCCCCGAAACGAAAAAGGCGCCCGAAGGCGCCCTTTTGTACTTAGCCATCCACACGGATGTTCGCGTTGGTCGGATCGTAGGGGCTGTCCTCGACGATCTCCGCGTCATACAGCTCGCCCATGATCTTGACCTTGAGCTTGGTGCCGACCTCGGCCAGCGCCGGTTTGACATAGCCCATGCCGATCTGCTTGCCGAAGTGGACCGAATAGCCACCCGAGGTCAGACGACCCGCATAGTTTCCGTCCAGATCGCGCAGCGCTTCCTTGCCCCACGGATCGGCATCTGCCGGACCGTCGATGAGGATGGTGACGCACTTCGAACGCACGCCGATGGCTTCCATCTTCTCTTTGCCCTGGAAATCTTTGGACAGGTCGACGAAGCGCGGCAGATCCGCTTCGAGCGGGGTCGCGTCGCGGCCCAGTTCGTTGCCGAATGCGCGGTAGGACTTCTCCTGACGCAGCCAGTTCTGTGCGCGGGCACCGACGAGCTTGCCGCCGTGCTTTTCCAGTGCCGGAACGAGCAGATCCCAGAGGTAGTTCTGCATTTCGATCGGGTGGTGGAGTTCCCAGCCAAGCTCACCGGTGTAAGCCACGCGGATTGCGTTGACGGGGCACATGCCCAGTTCGATCTGACGGGCCGACAGCCACGGGAAGCGCTTATTGGACAGCGCGGTTTCGACGTCGGCATCCTTCAAGACTTCTTTCAGGATGTCGCGCGAACGCGGACCGGCCAGTGCGAAGACGCCCCACTGGGTGGTGACGTTCTGGATCTCGATGTAGCCGAACTCGGGCGCCTTGTCCTCGGCGGCTTTGCGCAGGAAGTCACCGTCGTAGTCGGTCCATGCACCTGCCGAAACGAGGTAGTACTCGTCCTCGCCCAGACGGACGATGGTGTATTCGGTGCGGGTGGTGCCTGCTTCGGTCAGCGCGTAGGTCAGGTTGATGCGACCGACCTTGGGCAGCTTGTTACAGGTGAACCAATCGAGGAACTGGGTCGCGCCCGGTCCTTTGACGATGTGTTTGGTGAAGGCGGTCGCGTCGATGAGACCGGCGGTCTCGCGGACGGCCTTCGCCTCTTCCATCGCGTATTCCCACCAACCGCCGCGGCGGAAGCTGCGGCTGTCGTGGTCGAAGTTGTCGGCAGCGTCGAGCGGACCGTAGTAGTTCGGACGTTCCCAACCGTTGACCTGACCGAACTGAGCACCGCGGGCTTTCTGGCGGTCGTATGCCGGAGCGGTCCGCAGCGGACGGCAGGCTTCGCGCTCTTCGTCGGGGTGGTGCAAGATGAAGACGTGCTCGTAGCACTCCTCGTTCTTGCGGGCACCGTATTCGGTGGTCATCCACGAGCCGTAACGCTTGGGGTCGAGCGAGGCCATGTCGATCTCGGCTTCGCCTTGCGTCATCATCTGGGCGAGGTAGTAGCCGGTGCCGCCAGCAGCGGTGATACCGAACGAGAAGCCTTCGGCCAGCCACATGTTGCGCAGACCCGGCGCCGGACCGACGAGCGGGTTGCCGTCGGGGGTGTAGCAGATCGGGCCGTTGAAATCGTCCTTGAGGCCAGCGACTTCCGACGACGGAAGACGGTGGATCATGGAGACATACTCTTCCTCGATACGGTCGAGGTCGAGCGGGAAGAGGTCGGCACGGAAGCTATCGGGTACACCGTATTCGAAACGTGCCGGAGCGCCGCGCTCGTACGGGCCGAGGATCCAGCCGCCACGCTCTTCGCGGACGTACCAGAGGGAATCTGCGTCGCGCAGAACGGGGTGCTCGGGGTTGCCTGCCTCGCGGTAGGCGACAAGCGCCGGATCGGGCTCGGTGACGATGAACTGGTGTTCGACCGGGATCGCGGGGATCTTGATGCCGAGCATCTTTGCGGTGCGCTGCGCGTGGTTACCGGTGGCGGTGACGACGTGTTCTGCGTGGATCACGGTCTGTTCGTCGGTCGGAACGAGGTTGCCGCCCTTTTCGCCCATCTTAGTGACGGTGACTTCCCAGTGATCGCCGGTCCACTTGTAGCCATCGACCTGCCACTTGCGCTCGATGATCACGCCGCGCTGTCGTGCACCCTTGGCCATCGCCATGGTGACGTCGGCGGGGTTGATGTAGCCGTCCTGCGGGTGGAACAGCGCGCCCTTGAGGTCGTCGGTGCGGACCAGCGGCCAGCGTTCCTTGATCTGCGCGGGGGTCAGGAATTCGTGGTAGACGTCGGCGGTTTCTGCAACCGACGAATACAGTTTGTATTCATCCATACGCTCGTCGGTCTGCGCCATACGCAGGTTACCGCAGATCGAGAAGCCGGCGTTCAGGCCGGTCTCTTCCTCGAGCGTCTTGTAGAAGTCGACCGAGTACTTGTGGATGTGGGTCGTCGCGTACGACATGTTGAACAGCGGCAGAAGACCGGCTGCGTGCCATGTCGAGCCGGAGGTCAGCTCGTCACGCTCAAGGAGCATGACGTCTTCCCAGCCGGCGCGGGCAAGGTGGTAGGCAATGGAGGTGCCGATGGCGCCACCACCGACAACAAGGGCGCGAACGTGCGATTTCATTAGGGCGACTCCCGTTTGGACTTGCAGGCACTTTTGCCTGATTGCGCAAAACGGCAATGGAAACAGCCGACCAGAAAGTGTCGAAAACCGACAGCATTTCATTCCGGCTGTGCGAACGAACAGTAACAGTTCCATTTGCCCTGCCGTTGGACGCTCTAGACAAAACTGGAGTATATCCATGAAGCTGCATGCAATCTGTTCCCTTCTTGCCTCGGCCGCCCTCGCTTCGGCTGCCGTTGCCCAAGATCATTCCAGCAATAGCTCCTCTTCGGCGAGCCATTCGCGACTGTCCACTCTGCACTGGTCCTATCCCAACAGCGGAAACGAAAACTGGGGCATCCTGTCCGACACATTCGCAGTCTGCGACAACGGTGCGGAGCAGTCCCCGATCGACCTGACCGGCGGCATCAACGCCGACCTGCCCCAGCCGCAGCTGTCGTGGGACACCTCGGCTGACCTGACGGTCGTCGACAATGGTCACACCATTCAGGTCAACGTCGCGAACGGCGGCGGCATGACGATCGGCGGTAAGTACTTCGAACTACTGCAATTCCACTTCCACGCTCCGTCCGAGCACGCCATCAACGGCACCCGCGCACCGATGGAAGTCCACTACGTTCACAAAGCAGCCGACGGCCAGCTCGCCGTGATTGGTGTGCTGATGATCGGCGGCGGCACCAACGCGCTGTTCAACACCATCATGACCGGTGCCAGCGTCGAGGCATCGAGCGGCTTTGAGCTCGTCGGCCACTACGACCTCACTGACCTGCTGCCAGAGAACACCAGCGTCTATCGCTACCAAGGCTCGCTCACCACGCCGCCGTGCTCGGAAACAGTGCTCTGGACCGTCATGCAGCAGCCGGTCGCCGTTTCGGACGAATCCGTTGCGGCATTTACCAAGCGCTATGCGATGAACGCGCGCTCGCTCCAGCCGGTAAACCGTCGCTTCGTCCTGACGAACTGATCTGACTAACCATCACCGAGTCGCCGCGTCCCGCCAAGGACGCGGCGTTTTTCGTTTCCGCACACATTGTTAGCGCCACCCCGCGCCCGTGTTTGCTTGCCGCCCCCGCCCCTGACCGCTACACCTTGCGCAAAAGTGGAGGGGCTATGCTGGTCTGCCGTTCAATCGCTGAAATCCGGTCCGCTGTGCGGGACTTCCGCGCCGCTGGTCAAACCGTCGGACTGGTGCCGACGATGGGCGCTCTGCATGACGGCCACCTGTCGCTGGTTGCAGCCGCCAAGGCCGCGAAAGACGCTGTTGTCGCCACGATTTTCGTGAACCCGACACAGTTCGGCAATCCTGACGATCTGCTGAAATACCCCCGCACCGAACAAGAAGACCTCGCCAAGCTGGAAGCCGCGGGCGTCGCTGCGGTTTTCATGCCGCCCGTCCACGAGATGTACCCCGAAGGCGCGGAGACGATTGTCGAGACAACACAGCTTGCCAACATGCTGCACGGCCTCGTCCGTCCAGGTCACTATCGCGGCGTCTGCACAATCGTGACCAAGCTCTTCAACATCGTCATGGCCGACAACGCCTACTTCGGTGAAAAGGACTACCAGCAGCTTCAGGTCATCCGCCGTATGGCGCTCGATCTGAATGTGCCGACCGCTGTCCACGGTGTGCCGACCGTGAGGGAAGCTGACGGGCTGGCCATGTCCTCCCGCAACGTGCGCCTTTCGCCCGAAGACCGCGCTGCATCGATCGTTCTGAACGCCTCGCTCACGCGCGCCGAAGAGGTCGCGGCAGGCGGCGGCACCATCGAGCAGATCGACGCCGCGATCCGTGATACCATCAACGCAGAGCCGCGCGCACGCCTGACTGGCGTCGACATTGTGCAGGCATTCACACTCCAGCCGGTGACAGGCCGCCCCAGCGGCACCATCGGCATTATGATTTCGGCCGAATTCGGCCCCGAGGACAACACCGTCCTCCTCATTGACCAGAGGGAGATTACCCTATGAGCACCCAAACGAAGACAATCCGCCGGACGACCGTCCCCCAGATCGCAGCCCGCAAAGGCGGCGAGCCGATTGTTTCGCTGACCTCGTACCACGCGCACACCGCTGCCATCGTCGACAAATACGCCGACTTCATCCTCGTGGGTGACAGCCTCGGCATGGTGATGCATGGCATGGAATCGACCGTGGGCGTGCCGCTCGATCTGATGATCATGCACGGCAAGGCCGTGGTCCGCGGCACCCAGCAGGCGCTCATCGTCGTCGACATGCCATTTGGCACCTACGAGGAAAGCCCGAACATCGCGTTCCGCAACGCGGCCAAGATCATGAAGGAAACCGGCTGCGGCGCGGTCAAGCTGGAAGGCGGCAAGCGCATGGCAGAGACCATCCGCTTCCTGACCGAACGCGGCATTCCCGTCATGGCGCACATTGGCCTCACTCCACAGTCGAGCCACGTCATGGGCGGCTTCAAGACCCAAGGCCGCGACGAAGACAGCTGGCAGCTCCACGAGGAGGACGCCAAAGTCGTCACCGAAGCAGGCGCGTTTGCCATCGTGCTTGAAGGCATGGTCGAACCCCTCGCGGCGAAGATCACCAAGCAGGTCGCCGTCCCGACCATCGGCATCGGCGCATCCGCCCAGTGTGACGGCCAGATCCTCGTGCTCGAAGACATGCTCGGCCTCAACCCGTGGACCCCGAAGTTCGTCAAAGAATACGGCAAGCTCGGCGCGATGATCGAACAGGCTGTCTCCGATTACGCGGACGAGGTCAAAACCCGCGCGTTTCCGGGTGAAGATCAGGTCTACCGCTAAGCCCTGAAGCAAAAAACAGCGTGACGGCACCGCCCGTCACGCTATGTATCTCGCATATTCTGACCTATTCCGGATTCGAGATACCGTATGCACCGTCGCGCCCTTTTCGCACTTTTCGCAGGCGCAGCTCTGACTGCCTGTACCCCCATCCTCTATGAAACCAACCCGATCAGCCGCGACATGCGCGCGACGCTGCGGATTGCTTCGATTGAGGTGAACACCGCTGGTACGGCTTTCGACAGCACCCGTGCGCGTGATTACACCAGCTCGCTGGCGCCCGAACTCAAAGGCCAGCTCGAGCGTGAATTCCGCGACCGCATGACCACCGGCACCGGCGTCCAGATGATCGTCGATGTCTCGCGTCTGAACGTTGCGGGTGCAACGACGACCGCATTCGGCCGTGACCTGTCCACGCTCCAAGGCTCCGCCCGTATCGTCCGCAATGGTGCGACCATCGGTACCTACACATTGCAAGTCACCGCTGGTGATGCGTCGACCACCACAACCGGCGCGCTGATCAGCTCCGCCGTCCAGTCGGGCGATGGCTACTACCGCACCCTGCTCGACAAATTCGCCCGCTCGGCCCGTGAACAGATCATCGGTGCCGACCTGCCTGGCGAGCGCCTGCTGCGCCAAATCACCAACTGACTGTGCGCTAGGCGAAGCTGGACATGACTTCCGGCCTCGCCTAGCAATTCTCCCAAGATAGGGAGAAAACCATGCAGTCCAAAACTGTCATCATCGAAGAACACGGCGGCCCCGAGGCCCTGAAGATCGCGACCCGCGATGTCGGCGAACCCGCAGCAGGTCAGGTTCGCATCCGCCATCACGCCGTCGGTCTGAACTTCATCGACTGCTACCAGCGCTCGGGCCTTTACCCGATGCAACTGCCTGCCGCTCTGGGAATGGAAGCCGCCGGTGTGATCGAAGCCGTCGGCGAAGGCGTCACGCACCTCAAGGTCGGCGACCGCGCCGCCTATGCCGCTAACCCGCCGGGGTCCTACTGCGAAGCCCGCGTCATGCCCGCCGCTCAAGTCTGCCCGCTTCCCGATGCGATCAGCTTCGAAGAAGGCGCAGCTATGATGCTGAAGGGCCTGACAACGCACTACCTTTTCCGCCGCACAGTGCCGATCAAATCGGGCGACACCGTGCTATTCCACGCTGCTGCTGGCGGTGTCGGCCTCATCGCCTGCCAATGGGCCAAGAGCGAAGGCATCACCCTCATCGGAACGGCGGGTTCCGATAAAAAATGCGCGCTCGCTGCGGAACATGGCGCGACCCACACGATCAATTACAACACCGAAGACTTCGCCGAACGCGTGAAGGAAATCACCGGCGGCAAGGGCGTCGATGTGGTGATGGACTCGGTCGGCGCGTCGACCTTCGAAGGCTCGCTGAACTGTCTGCGCCCGCTCGGCATGATGATCTCGTTCGGGAACGCCTCGGGCGCCGTACCGCCGTTCAGCCTACAAACGCTGGCGGCCAAAGGTTCGCTCCAGATTACGCGCCCGACGCTGTTTACCCACATCGCCGATCACGCTACCTGCCAGCAGATGGCAGCCGAGCTTTTCGAAAAGGTCACCTCTGGCGACGTCAAAATCCGCATCGACCAGAGCTTCCCACTCGAAGACATTGCCGAGGCTCACCGCACGCTCGAAGCGCGCAAGACCACAGGCTGCACGATCCTGACGCTCTAAACGCTACTCGACCGCGCGGACACCGTAGGTCCGGAAAGCATTCCGGATCTGCTCCGCCTCCGTGCGGTCGGGATACAGCCGGTAACTCGGCGCAACAATCGGCGTCGCCCTGATTGCCTCGACGACAACAACGCCGCGCACCTTGAACCCTGGTCCGGCCAACTTCTGCAAAGGCGCGGCAAGCGCGTCGAAGTCGCCTGCATCCTCGCAAACCATCCGCGCATCGCCGTGGATCTTGTAGCCCTTCTGCCGGAACACATCGACGAAGCTCACGCAGACCTTGTGATTGCCTTGGATATTGCGGCGCGACACAGGGCTGGCGATTTCGGCAATGTGGATCTCGCGATCACCAACCGCGTAGAACATCTCTTTCGGGCTGACGTTCGGCTGCCCCTCGCCGTCAACAGTCGCCAGCCAGCACAAAACCGATTGGTCGATGGCACGGCGCACTTCGTCTGTAAACATTTCCCCTCCCCTTCATTCTGACCCAAATACCTCCGCCGGAGGCGCCGGTTTCGCGCAGCGAAGCCGGATCAAAGGAACTCGGGCACTACCAGATCAGGTGGCTTGTGACCGTCCGCAAAGGTGTGGATATTCAGGATCACCCGTTCACCCATCTCGACGCGCCCCTCCCGCGTCGCCGAGCCCATATGCGGCAACAACACAACGTTACTCAACTCTCGCAGACGCGGATTGAACTGCGCGCCCTGTTCGAACACGTCGAGGCCCGCACCCGCGACCTCTCCCGCACGCAGCATTCGGGTCAAAGCGTTCTCGTCGATCACCTCTCCGCGGCTGGTGTTAACGATCACCGCATCAGGTTTCATCAGCTTCAGTCGCCGCGCGTTCATCAGGTGGAACGTCGCAGGCGTGTGCGGACAATTGATGGAGATGATATCCATCCGCGCAACCATCTGATCGAGGCTGTCCCAATAGGTCGCGCCCAGCTCCTGCTCCGTCTCGGGCCGCAGGCGACGACGGTTATGGTAATGGACCGACATCCCGAATGCGGCAGCACGGCGGGCGACAGCCTGACCGATGCGGCCCATGCCGAGGATACCCAGACGGCGCCCTGCAATACGGCCACCCAACATCCCTGTCGGCGACCAGCCTTCCCAGTCACCGGCCTGCATCATTGCAAGACCCTCGGGAATACGGCGCACCACGGCGAGGATCAGCGCCATCGTCATGTCGGCGGTGTCTTCGGTCATCACGCCCGGCGTATTCGACACCTCGATACCCGCATCACGCGCGGCATCCACGTCAATGTGGTCCGTCCCTGCACCGAAGTTCGCTATCAGTTTCAATCGCTCACCGGCGGACTTGATCACCTCGGCGTCGATACGGTCTGTGATCGAGGGCACCAGAACATCCGCATCCTGAAGTGCTGCAGTCAGCTCCGCCTTGCTCATGACGGTGTCATCGTCACGTAGACGCACATCGAAAAGCTCTTTCATCCGCGTTTCGATCTGGTCGGGCAACCGTCGCGTTACAACAACACTCAATTGTTTTCCCGGCATGCTACCCTCTACGCAACTTTTCATTTGCTTTCTTACAATGCAGATTGCCTGCACCTCGCGCATGATACAAGAGCAGCATATGCCCCGCGCGGCAACAGGCTTACAGGTGACACGATGCGCCCCATGATGCGTCCGATCGCAACTCTGATTGCGTTGATGCTCGCCGTTTCGGTTCACGCCGAAGACGCGCCTTCAAGCGTGCCTGATACCCAAGAACTGGGCGAAGTGACGAACCTCCCCCTTCCCCGTTTTGTCTCGCTCAAAGCGCAAGAGGCAAACGTGCGCCGTGGCCCCTCGACCGACTACCGGATCGACTGGGTCTTCACGCGCCGCGACATGCCGCTCCAAGTTACCGCAGAGCATGGCCACTGGCGCCGCGTGATTGACCGCGACGGCATGGGCGGCTGGGTGCATTACATCATGCTCTCGGGCAGCCGCACCGTGATCATCGACGAGATGACCCCCCTGTTTTCCATGCCCGACGAGGACGCCACGCAAGAAGCGCAGCTTGAAAGCGGCGTGGTTGCCCGCATCCGCGAATGCAACGTCGACTGGTGCAAGCTCTCCGCTGGCGGTTTCACGGGTTGGAGTCCGAAAACCAACCTTTGGGGGGTGGGCGAGACCGAACTCATAGACTAGATAGTCCCTCCCAGACTCAGGAGACCTGACCATGCCGGACAGAGAAAGAACAAAACTCTCAATCTCCGCCGGTGTCCTCTCCGTAACGGTCGCGCTGTTGCTCGTTGGCGCGAAACTCTGGGCACTTGCCGCCACGAACTCTCTATCCATCGCTGCGACCCTCGCCGATAGCGCGCTTGATCTGCTCATGTCGCTTGGCGGTCTGGCCGCGATTATCTATGCGTCGAAACCCGCAGACGATGACCACGCCTTCGGTCACACGTCGGCAGAAGACCTCGCAGCTTTGGCCCAATCCGTTTTCATTATGGTGTCGGCCTGCGCCATCGCCATCGCGGCTTACCTGCGCCTGACGTCTGATGCCGTGTCGCCGGTCGCCCGCGAAGGGGCGGGCATGGTGGTCATGGTGTTTTCGATTGTGGTGACGCTGATCCTCGTCGCGTGGCAGCGGTACGTCAGCAAACGCACTGGCAACAAGGTGGTCGAGGCAGACTCGCTTCACTACGTCGGAGACCTGATCCCCAACATGGGTGCGCTGATTGCGCTTTGGCTAAACGCGCAGTTCGGGCTGGGCTCAGTCGACAGCATCGTAGCGCTTCTCGCCGCCCTGCTCATGGCCGTGGGTGCGATCCGCATCGGCAAGCAAGCGTTTGATGCGCTGATGGACCGCGCGGCCAGCAACGATTTTATTGCTGACGTCGAAAAGATTGTTGGCGAGTTTCCCGGCGTGCACGGCTTCCACGATCTGAAAACCCGCCGGGCTGGGAGCCGTGTGTTCCTGAACATCCACATCGAACTCGACGGCAGCCAGACCCTCGACGAAGCCCATTCGATTGGTGCCGCCCTTCGCCGTGCAATCGTTGCCGCCCGTCCCGAGGCAGACGTTCTGATCCACAAAGACCCGATCGGCGTGGAACGTCACCCCGACGATCCGCGCAACGCTTAACGGTAGAACGCGCCGCTCACAGGCTGGATGACCGCGTTCTCAAATGCGTTGAACACGAACGCGCCTGTCGACGCGAAGTCGCCCCTGCCCGAGTCCGCCTGTTGCAGTTCCGAATAGTGCTGCGCGACGCCGATGTAGCCGCTATGGCCGAGCGGGTCGAAGTCCACGGACGAGATGTCGATCAGCTGGACATGCGCCAACTGCGCCGCCTCCGCGACCGCTGGGTCTGTCACATCGACCGATCCCAGCTTCGGCCTGCCTCCCGCCAATCGCGCGGCGAGGTCGAGCGCACGGTCTTTGCGTGACACCAGCACCGCGATGGGTGTCTTCATCGGCCCGATCAAGTCCATCGCCCGCCCAAACACAAACGTGTCCACATCCGGTGCGGCAAGGATCACCTCCAACCCGTCAAGCACATCCTGACGGCCTGCGAGCTTGAGTATCCGCAGCGCCTCGACCGTCAGCCAGCCGCCCATGCTGTGCGCAAAAACGACGGTCCTCAGCCCAGTGTCGTGCAGGTCCGTCAGCAGATCGGCCAAAGGGTCGCGGGAGAACAGAACGCCTTGCGCGTCAGTCTCGTAGCCGAGGGGATTGCCCTCTGACGGCCACGAAAACAGCACGGACGCGACGGTGTCGGAATCCGAGTCCGCATTCAGCTGCGCCACACGGAACAGCGCCTCTTGGAAGCGCTGATTGAAGCCATGAACGAACACACCGACCTCTCCATCGCCAAGGTTATCGCGATGGACTTGGCGGATGAATTCTTCGCGGGTCAGCGTGCCGGTATCGACCACGAGGAAGTCCGTCACAGGATCGGGGTCGAGGTTCGGCCACTTAATGCTGCCTTCGGTCCGCTCCGGCGGAACAGAAATATCGTAGTAGCGGAAGCCGGTCGCGAAATCGAACGACGCGTTGTAGCCATACTCGGTCGGGGTCCGCGACGAGACCACGAAAAGGCGGATGATCTCGGCGTCGTCACCGATGTCGACATACGGCACCAGCACGTTGTCACCCGGTCGTTGCGAACAGGCGGTGACGAACAGAAGTGCAATGAAAACCAGAATGCTGCGCATCGGAGTGACTTCACCAATCAAATGAAAGGAGCGCCCGATGGGCGCCCCGAATTATGCAACGTCCAGCAGGTCGCGGCCTTTAAGCAACGCCTCCACACCGGGCAAGCGGCCACGGAAGCGGGTGTAGAGCTCTGCCGCTTCAACCGTGCCGCCCATGGACAGAATGTTGTCTTCGAGCGATTTCGCCGTTTCGGGATCGAACGCGCCGCCGGCTTCCTCGAAGGCTTCGAAAGCGTCGGCGTCCATGACTTCGGACCACATGTAGCTGTAGTAGCCGCACGAGTAGCCATCGCCTGCAAAGACGTGCGCAAAGTGCGGCGTCGCGTGGCGCATACGGATCGCGTGGGGCATCCCGATATCTTCGAGGACTTCGGCCTGCTTCTGCATCGGATCGGCGGGCGGCGTGCCGAGGGGGAATTCAAGGTCCACGATGGCCGAGGCCACGTATTCCACAGTCTGATAGCCCATGTCATAGGTCGCCGCGCCGAGCACTTTGTTCAGCAATTCCTGCGGCATAGCCTCACCCGCCGGATTGATGGCGAACTTGGAAAGGACTTCGGGCACTTCCAGCCAGTGTTCGAACAACTGGCTCGGAAGTTCGACGAAATCGCGCGCAACGGAGGTGCCGGACATCGACTCGTAGGTCACGTCGGACAGCATCTGGTGCAGCGCATGGCCGAATTCGTGGAATAGCGTGCGCGCGTCGTCATAGGACAGCAGCGCAGGCTTTCCGGCGACAGGCTTGGCGAAGTTGCAAACGTTCACCACGATCGGGCGGATGTCGCCCGCGAGCTTTTGCTGGCTGCGCATGGCCGAACACCACGCGCCCGACCGTTTCGAACCGCGCGCGAAATAGTCGCCGACGAATAGAGCGATATGCTCGCCGTTCCGCGACACTTCGAACAGACGGACGTCGGGGTGGTACTTCGGGCCGTCGACCGGCTTGAACTCAAGGCCGAACAGACGGTTTGCGCAGTCGAAGGCCGCCTCGATCATGTTGTCCAGTTGGAAATATGGCTTTACCTGACCCTCATCGAGATCATGCTCGGCCTGACGGCGCTTTTCCGAATAGTAATGCCAGTCCCACGCCTCGAGCGGCGCGGCGTGCCCATCAGCTTTCAGCATCTCTTCCAGCGTCGCCGCAGCCGAGACCGCCTTGGCGCGCGCAGGTTGCCAGACGTTCATCAGCAAATCGCGGACAGCCTCGGGCGTGCCCGCCATTTCGGTTTCCAGCTTGTAGTGCGCAAAGTCATCATAACCGAGCAGGTTGGCCCGCTCGTAACGCAGCGCGAGGATTTCCGCGGCAATCGCGCGGTTGTCCGTTTTACCGCCGTTCGCACCGCGGGAGGTCCATGCTTCATATGCGATTTTGCGCAAAGAACGGTCAGGACAGAATTGCAGAAATGGAACAATTACGGACCGCGAGAGGGTCACTACGGGCCCCTCTTTTTCCTTTTCCTGACCTGCGGCCCTCAGAGCGTCGGCAACAAACTCGGGCAGGTCGGTGAGCAGATTTTCGTCAACCTCGTGGTACCAGTCCCGTTCGTCTGCGAGCAGGTTCTGGGTAAATTCGGTACCGAGAACCGACAGGCGGCCTTTAACTTCCTTCAGGCGATCAGCGTCCGGACCTTTCAGCTGCGCGCCCGAACGGACGAACGAGCGGTGGGTGAGATAGAGCAAGCGCTGCTGCTCATCATTCAGGTCCAACTCGTCCTTTTGCTGCCAAAGTTGGTCGATCCGCTCGAACAGAGCTGCGTTCGCCGTGATGTCCGACCAGAAAGCCGACAGCTTAGGCGAGAAGTCCCGCATCAGCGCCTCACGGGCTGGGTTCGAGTCCGCGCCGGCGACCGCATAGAACGCGCCGAGCACACGATCCAGTTTTTCGGTAGCACGCTCCATTGCCTCGATCGTGCCGGCGAAGGTGACCTCTTCCTGCTGAGTAATCGCGTCGATATTTGCCTGCGCATCAACCAGCGCGGCATCAACGGCAGGCGCGAAATCGTCGTCACTGATGTTTTCGAAAGGCGGCAGCCCGAACGGCGTGTCCCAGTTTGCAAGAAGCGGGTTGGTCATGGAAATACTCCTGTTTGAACGCAAGGTAGGACGCTCAAGGGTGACCTGCCAGCCCGAAATCACTAGCCCTTGCGTAAGACGCGGCTCCAGAACCCCGGCTCGGGCGGCGCCGAGGGTTCGTAGATGACTTTGACGTCCTCGTACCGCTGTGCCGAACCAAGGTGGACGGGCACGGGCAGCGCCGACATATCCGCCTTGGTCGCGGCATCGCAGAGCGCGGGGATCACCAATTCGCCCACATGGTCCACGTGATCATAGGGCTGGCGAAGGGCCGGAACCTGCTCATCACCATGCATTTCCCAGTCCGACAGTTCCGCCAGTTGCTGGATGTCGATCACCGGCTGGAAAGACGACAGCCGCGCATGGAGCCGCCGCGCGGCCTCGTCATTCTCGACGCTTTGGTTGTTGCCGGACACATAGGCCAGCAGCGCAGGAAATTTTTCGGTCAGGTCGTCTTCGTAGATCGCGATGACAATACGTGCGGTTCCCTCCGGCACCGGAGTCGCGGCGAGGAGGCGGAAAAACTGGACGAAACCGTTCTCCTGCTCGGCCAGCCTGTCACGGATAATGCGTCGAAAAATCTGGGCGCGGTCGTCAAAACTCACGAAGCGATGTCTCCTGTTCCTAGCGCCGGATGGCCATTGCACGACATAGGTTTAGCGAAGCAGAAACCAAGTCAGGAATGCATACCGCCGCAGACGGGACAGTCATCACGGCGCTTGGTTTTCATGATCCGTGTGTCGGCATAAAGCGCGTCGTACATCATGAGCCGTCCGCGCAGGTTTTCTCCGGCACCGGTGATGTACTTAACAGCCTCGGCGGCCATCATGGAACCAATGATGCCCGGCAACGGTCCGAGAACCCCTGCCTCTGCACAGGATGGAACAAGGCCAGCGGCGGGCGCTTCGGGGAAAACGCACTGATAGCATGGGCCACCATTTGCGGGATCATAGAGCGATATTTGCCCCTCCCATTGGGTCATTGCCGCTGAAATCAGGGGCTTACGAGCCTGAACGGCGACACGGTTCACCAGATAGCGTGTGTTGAAATTGTCCGTCCCGTCGAGCACAAGGTCGTATTCGCCGATCAGCGCTGCCGCGTTTTCTTCCGTCAGTTTGCGGGTGTAGGGCTTCACCGTGATCCACGGATTGAGCGCGGTCATAGCAGAGGCCGCCGAAAGCGCCTTGGGCTGGCCGATGGCCGCGTCGGTGTGGATCACCTGCCGTTGAAGGTTCGAGTTATCGACCGTATCTTCGTCGATGATACCGATCTGGCCGACACCAGCAGCAGCGAGATAAAGCAGCGCAGGCGAACCAAGCCCCCCTGCCCCAATGACCAACACTCTGGCGTTCTTCAGCTTTTTCTGACCCGGCCCGCCGATTTCGCGGAGCATCATGTGGCGCGCGTAACGGTCGAGCTCGCTGTCGTTGAACGTGCCGGCCTGCTTTGGGGGCTCGGATTTCGCCTTGGCGAGCGTGCGGACCTTACGCAGTCCGAACGTGTAGCCCGCCACCACAAAGCCGAAACCGAGAAACAGCAGCCACAACCGCGGATCGCCGCCCGTCGCTTGGCGGAGCGGATGGCCGAAAGGCAGCGTGAACTGGATCAGCAGCACGGCAATCATAAGAATGCCGATCATGACCGCGCGAGCGCGAACGGGCGCTTTCATCGCCCATCCGATGCCCCAAAGGGCGGCAGCCATGACGAGAACAAGGATCATTCGCGCCCCGTCGATCCAAACCCGCCTTCGCCGCGGGCCGTTTCGCTAAGGCTTTCGCCCACGATAAAGCGCCCTTGGACGACCGGCGCGACGACGAATTGCGCGATGCGTTCACCGTGCGCGATGTGGAACGGCTCCTGCCCCGCGTTCATGACGATGACGCCAACTGGACCGCGATAATCGGCGTCGATGGTGCCAGGCGTGTTGGGTAGCGTGATACCGTGCTTCAGCGCCAGACCGGAACGGGGACGGACCTGCACCTCGTAATTCTCGGGAATTTCCATTTTGAAACCACACGGCACAAGTGTCCGTGCGCCAGGTTCGAGCGTTACACCGTCACGCTTGTCGGGCCCGAAATTGGCGCGCACATCAGCACCGGCAGCGCCCGCGGTGGCGTAGGCAGGCAGCGGCACGGATTGGTCGGCACCTTCGAGCCACTCGATAGTAATTCCGATCACAGTTTATCCTTTCTCGGGAGCAAGCGCCGCAGCAATTCGTTCGGCAAGGCGGCGGGCAACCTCGGTCTTGGACATGCGCGGCCACTCCTCCGCGCCATCGGCGGAGATCAACGTCACAGCGTTTTCCTTGCCTCCCATGATACCGGTTTCGGGCGAAACATCATTGGCCACAATCCAGTCGCAGCCCTTGCGCTCGCGCTTTGCCGTTGCATGGGCGATAACATCTTCGGTTTCAGCCGCGAAGCCCACTACCAGCGGGGGGCGATTGTCCGTCAGCTGGCTAACTTCGGCCAATATGTCGGCGTTTTCGGCAAACGTGAGCGTGGGAAGCTTGCCGTTGTCTTTCTTGATTTTCGACGACGATGCGGAGACCACTCGCCAGTCGGCGACGGCGGCAGCAAAGACACCTGCATCCGCGGGCAGAGCATTCATCACCGCCTGATGCATCTCAGCAGCCGATTGCACTTTTACAACATTCACGCCGCTCGGCGGTGGAATATCCGCTGGTCCTGTCACAAATTCAACATCCGCGCCCAAATTGGCGAGGGCGGCGGCGATGGCAGTTCCTTGAGCACCGGAGGAGCGATTTGCGATGTATCGCACGGGATCAATCGGCTCGTGCGTCGGGCCGGAGGTCACGATGATCCGCTTGCCTTTCAGCGGCCCGTTCCCGAACGCGCGTTCGACAGCCGCGACGATCTCTAGCGGTTCGGACATGCGGCCCGGACCGTATTCTCCGCAGGCCATGTCGCCTTCGTTCGGGCCGGAAAACAGAACACCGTCGCCTGCGAGGGTCGCAATATTGCGCTGGGTTGCAGGGTGATCCCACATCCGGACGTTCATGGCAGGCGCAACCAGAACGCGTTTGTCCGTGGCCATAAGGAGCGTCGAAGCGAGGTCGTCTGCGTGCCCGTTCGCCATCTTCGCCATAAGGTCCGCCGTGGCAGGCGCGACGACGACGAGGGCTGCGGAACGGGAAAGCTGGATATGACCCATCTCTGCCTCTTCGGTGAGGTCAAAGAGGTCTTGATAGACCTTGTGGCCAGCCAAGGCGGACACCGAAAGCGGGGTGACGAACTCCGATCCGCCCTTGGTCAGCACAGGCACAACAGCCGCGCCGCGTTCCTTGAGGCGGCGGATCAGGTCCAGCGATTTGTAAGCCGCGATGCCGCCGCCGATGATTAAGAGAATCCGCTTGCCTGCGAGCATGTCTGCCCTCCCCGTTTTGCGGCAAAGTCTATGAGGCGCAGAGAGAAAGGACAATCACCTGAAAGCGTTACAAGGGTCCTCGCGTTCGGCGGCTTCGGTGGTGATGATCTCATCGAACGGCAGAACTGTCTCGAGCTCGACGATGCCGATGCTATAGACCTCCACATCGGGGCGCGCGTTGGCGATGTATGCCGGAACACCACGATCGATGCGCGCGTGGCCAGAACCTGAGATGAGCACGACAGGGCCGCCGGTTTCGTCCAGCGCCTGAAGGGTCGTTCGCGCAAATGAAGCATCACGAAGGCGCTGCGCTTCGACCATGCCGTCCAACATTTCGTCGGGCAGCGCTCCGCAATGGGCGTCGGCTTGCTCTTGGCGCATGTCTTTCGGCGCGGGTTCCAGCAGGCCGAACTGCTCCGCATCGTCCCCGAAAACCGAAGCTGCGTCAGTGCCGATGGCAGCCATCAGATCATCGCGCGGGACACTTGCGCCATAGACCGGAGCGTCGCTCGCCGTGAAAACCGGCAGGTACATCGCAAAATCAGGCCAGCCAGACTCTTGCCAACCAATGAGGTCGCCTAGCGCGGCGTCACGCTCGGATGCATTCAGCACCTTCGCCTGTTCAGGCGAGAGCATTTCGAAAATCAATGCTGTCGGGGCAATTTCAGCGATCAAATTCGCCTGCTCGGCGTGGTGCAACGGATTATCGTGCGTTTCGCCAAGCACAAAAACGTTTTGCGCCGCCACAGGGGCAGCGCAAAGAAAAATCAGGGATGCGAGCCACTTCATACGATGAAGTTTAGCACCTCCGGGGAACGCGAGGAAAGGGTGCGGCGCATTTTGCTGAACGCTGCGACTTCGAGCTGGCGAACGCGCTCTTTGGAAAGGCCCAGCTCGCCGCCGAGGCTTTCGAGAGTGCGCGGATCATCGCGGAGTTTGCGTTCGCGGACAATGAAACGCTCACGGTCATTCAGTTCCATCATCGCGGTCAGGAGCCAGCTGCGGATCAATTCGGCGTCATGGGCGACAGAGACGCTCTCTTCGGCTTGCTCGCCTTCGTCAGCAAGGCTTTCGACCCATGTGCGGCCTTCATCTTCGGTCGACTGGGTAGCGTCGAGCGAGAAATCGGAACCCGACAGGCGGCCTTCCATCATCTGTACATCGTGGACCGGCACACCGAGCTCTTCAGAGATCATGCGGTGCAGTTCGTGACGCTCAAGAACGATACCTGCGGCATCTGCTTCGCGTTCGATACGGGCCTGTATGCGGCGCATGTTGAAGAAGAGAGCTTTCTGACTGCTGGTCGAACCGGTGCGAACCATCGACCAGTTGCGCATCACATAATCCTGGATGCTGGCCTTGATCCACCAGACTGCGTAGGTCGAGAAACGGACGCCGCGGTCGGGGTCGAACTTGTCTGCGGCCTTCATCAGTCCGAGGCTAGCTTCCTGCACCAGATCGCTCATCGGAGCGCCGTAGCGGCGGAATTTGCTGGCCATCGAAATAGCGAGGCGCATATATGCGTTGATAAGGCGGTGGAGTGCGCGTTCATCGTGATGATCGCGCCATGCACGAGCAAGGTTGGCTTCGGTCTCCGCATCAAGCAGTTCTGCCTTCATGGCACGGCGGGAGAGATCGAACTGTTTGGTGTCATCAAGCGCCATGCTTGTGCCTCCTTGTGCGTTGTCTGGATCAACCGGTGTCGTTACCAGTGCTTCGATGAACAAACGCGCAGGCTCACAAATGGTTGCATCGAATAACGTGAAAAAGCTGACGCTCGTACTAGGAGGCGCCGCATCGGGAAAATCCGAGTTCGCGGAAAAGCTCGTCATCGGGACCGGAAAATCCCGTAAGTACCTTGCTACATCACAGATTTTCGACGCCGAGATGCAGGCGAAGGTTGACCGACATCTCGTTCAGCGCGGCGACGGTTGGGAGACGATCGAGGAGCCGCTCGATCTGGGTCCGACGCTGGAAGCTGCGGTTCCCGATCAAATAATTTTGCTCGACTGCGCTACATTATGGCTCACAAACGTGCTGATGGCCGAGCGGGAAATCGCTCAGGAGAGCGCAAAATTGGTGGCAGAACTCCGCTCGTGCGAGGCGGAAGTGGTCGTGGTTTCGAACGAAGTCGGCATGGGGATCGTCCCTGAACACGCCATTTCGCGACAATTCCGCGAGGCACAGGGGCGGCTCAATGCCATGATCGCCGAGGCAGCCGATAACGTGTTCTTCGTCGCCGCTGGCCTTCCGCTCGTTCTGAAGGGCGAATTACCATGACCCGCCTCTGGCTCGTGCGCCACGGCCCGACCCACGCGAAGGCTATGGTCGGCTGGACCGACCTGCCCGCTGATCTGAGCGATACGGCCGCGATTGCGCGGCTTTCTTCCTATCTGCCCGACGCGCCCGTCGTGTCCTCTGACCTCAGCCGCGCTGTTGCGACCGCCGATGCAATCCAAGGCGTCCGCTTGCGCCTGCCCCACGATCCCGATCTACGCGAAATTAACTTCGGCGATTGGGAGATGTCCGAATTCAAGGACGATCCTCTCATGCGCGCTTACTGGGAAACCCCAGGTGATATCGCGCCGCCCAACGGCGAAAGCTGGAACACCGTCAAAGCCCGTGTGGATCGCTCGATTGACCGCCTGATTGCCCAGCAGCACCCAGACCTGATCGTCGTCGGCCATTTCGGCCAGATCCTGACGCAGGTGCAGCGGGCGCTCGGAATACCCGCCTACGACACTTTCGGGCATCGGATCAGCAATTTGTCGGTGACGGTCATCGAAACGGCTGGCGGCTTCACGGCGCGAGAAATTAGCCACCTTCCGTAATACCGTTAAGACTTCTGAAACCACGCCTCGGTTAACCATGCCGCAATAGTCATGAGAGGCAGAATGGTTTCGACGGCGTATTCCGTGGCGTTTGAAGGTGTCGAGGCGCGCCTTGTGGAAGTGCAATGTGCGGCTACCGCTGGCTTACCGTCATTCTCCATCGTCGGCCTGCCTGACAAGGCCGTGTCCGAAGCGCGCGACAGGATCAGGGCGGCGCTCGAAGCCATGGCCATCGCGCTCCCCAGCCAGCGCATCACGATCAACCTCTCGCCCGCCGACCTGCCCAAGGAAGGTTCGCATTTTGACCTGCCCATCGCCATCGCGCTGCTGGCAGAATTGGATGTGATCCCGCGCGACAAATCCTCCGAAACGGTCGCTATGGGAGAGATGTCGCTCGACGGCAAACTGGTGCATGTGACAGGCGCCCTCCCGGCCGCGCTCGCCGCCTCCGAAGAAGATCGAATGCTCATTTGCCCACCCGTCGCCGCGACCGAAGCCGCGTGGGTCGGCAGCACGGCGGTGTTCGGCGCGGCGACCTTGTACGAGGTCGTGCAGCACCTGAATGGAAAATCGCCCCTACCTCCGGCCGCGCCAAAGGCGAACCGGTCAGGCCCGAAGTTCGACGACCTGAGAGATGTCAAAGGTCAGGAACGCGCGAAACGTGCTTTGGAAATCGCGGCCGCAGGTCGGCACCATCTATTCCTGCTCGGCCCGCCTGGGTCAGGCAAATCCATGCTCGCCAGCCGCATCACGGGCATCATGCCCGAGCTTTCGCCGACCGAAGCGCTCGAAACCTCGATGATTCACTCTGTCGCCGGAGCGTTGGATGACGGCGGCATTTGCCTGACGCGTCCCTTCCGCAGTCCGCACCACACCGCGTCCCGCGCCGCGCTGATCGGAGGCGGGCAAGGTGCTAAACCGGGTGAAGTCAGCCTGGCCCACAACGGCGTTCTGTTCCTCGACGAATTCCCAGAATTTCCGCGCACCGTCCTCGACACGCTGCGCCAACCCATCGAGAGCGGCGAAGTACACGTCGCCCGCGCCAACGCCCACATCCGTTATCCGTGCCGGTTCATGCTGGTTGCCGCCGCAAACCCTTGCCGCTGCGGTCACTTGGCCGATTCCGCTCGCGCGTGCAGTCGCGCCCCCAATTGCGGTACAGATTACCTCGGGCGCATTTCCGGCCCGCTCATGGACCGCTTCGATCTAAGAATCGAGGTGCCGCCCGTGTCCTTCAACGATCTAGACCTGCCCGCGAACGGTGAGCATTCGCACCAGATTGCCCAGCGGGTCAGTACCGCGCGTGCCGTTCAAACTAAGCGCTTTGCCGATCTGGAAAACATCCGCACAAACTCAGAAGCCGAAGGTGCCGTGTTGGAGCAGATTGCCGAGCCCGATGCCGAAGGCCGCAATCTGATCCTTCGTGTGGCCGAGAAATTCGGCCTTACCGCGCGCGGATATCACCGCATTTTACGCGTGGCGCGGACGATTGCAGACCTCGATGGATCGCCAGATATCCGCTACCCGCACTTGGCCGAAGCGGTGAGCTACCGGCTGACTTTGTCAAAAGAAGTCTGAACGAAATGCGCAATTTGCCTGAGAGCATCGCGCGCTTCCGGCACCCAGAGCTCGCCCAAGTGCCAGACATGCGGCGCGCCGTCCCACGTCTGGACCAGTACCTTGCCGCCGCTTTTGCGCAACCTTTCAGCCATACGATAGGTATCGTCTTCCAGCACTTCGGGGCTACCGATCTGCAAATAAACCGGCGGCGGGTGATCGAACTCTGCGAATAGCGGTGACACCCGCGGATCGGAGGGATCAGCCTGGCCCACATAGGCCCGCGCGGCTTCTGTCATGCGGTCAGAGGGGATAACGTCGTCACTTTTTCCGACCTCTTCAACCGAGCGGCCCGACATTGTCAGGTCGGTCCACGGCGACATCGCAAACAGCGCGGCGGGACATTCGCGGCGGGCGCACAGCGTTGCCAAAAGCGCCAACGCCAACCCACCGCCCGCGCTGTCGCCGCCAATGATGATGTCTTCGGGGTGATAACCCCGCGAAATCAGGTCGTCCCAAGCGGCAAGCGCGTCGTCGAAAGCGGCCGGAAATGGATATTTTGGCGCGAGGCGGTAAGCCTGAGCAAAGACAGGATAGCCGGCGTAGCGCGATAGCCGCGCCAGCATCGCAGCATGGGTGTCGGGTGAACCCGCAAAATACGCACCGCCATGGAAGTAGAGGATCACTTTGGACGGATCGGCGCCCTTCCCCGCCAGCCAAAGCGCGGGACGTCCGCCCAATTCACGCGGCAAACGTAACGTGTAGGGCATGAAATGGGTAAAGCGGGAGGCGAGCCGGTCGAGCCGGTCACCATCCCGCTTTGCATCGTCAGTCAGGCTGAAAAGCGGACGAATGGTCAGCCGCGCACCCAGAGCGTAGAGCCTGAGGCGCAGCGACCGCATCATGCTTTGCGGGCCTCGATGGCTTTCCAGATTTTCTCGGCGACGTTGATGCCGTCGAAACGTTCGAGTTCCTGAATGCCGGTCGGAGAGGTCACGTTGATCTCGGTCAGGTAGTTGCCAATGACATCGATGCCGACGAACACTTGGCCTTTTTCCTTCAGGAGCGGGCCGATCGCGGCGCAAATCTCGCGGTCGCGGGCGGTCAGTTCGACCTTTTCGGGGCGGCCACCGACGTGCATGTTCGAGCGGGTTTCGCCCTGAGCAGGCACGCGGTTGATCGCACCGACGGGCTCGCCATCAACAAGGATCACGCGTTTATCGCCAGCCGACACGTCCGGCAGGAATTTCTGCACGATCAGCGGCTCGTTATTGATACCGCTGAACATTTCCCACAGCGAAGCAAGGTTGCCGTCGCCCGATGTCAGCTTGAACACGCCTGCACCGCCATTGCCGTAGAGCGGCTTGAGGATGATATCACCGTGCTTTTCACGGAAATTGCGCAGTGTTTGCAGATCACGTGCAATCGCTGTCGGTGGGGTCAGGTCGGGGAACTGGAGGACTAGCAGCTTTTCAGGGTAATTGCGGACCCAGAACGGATCGTTCACGACCAGTGTTTCGGGATGGATCATGTCCAGAAGGTGAGTGGTCGTGATGTAGCCCATGTCGAACGGCGGGTCCTGACGAAGCCAGACGACATCGTAGTCTGCAAGATCGACTTCCTGCTCTTCGCCGAGTGTGTAGTGATTACCCTTCTCGCGGCGCACCTCGAGCGGCCAGCCGCGTGCGGTGATCCGGCCTTCCTGAAATGCGAGGCGGTCGGGCGTGTAATAAAACAGAGAGTGTCCGCGCTTCTGCGCTTCTTCGGCGATGCGGAACGTGCTGTCGGCGTCGATGTTGATCGGACCGATCGGGTCCATCTGGATTGCGACCTTGAGGGACATGGGTCTTTCCTTTGCTGTTGCCGAATAGATGGCGCAGCATACCCACCGGTGCAACCCTCACAGATCGAAACTGATGTTTTCGTAGATGCGCACCTGCCCTGCGCCATCGACGGTTGCGAGGTCGATACGCATGGCTTTGCCCTTCGCATGCTTGGCCATGTAGTCGCTTGCGCTGATGCAGATCCGCTCGAGCTGGCGCCGCCTGAGGTGCGTGGCTGCGGTGTCATGCCGCGACGAGGCTTTGACCTCGATAAAGACGGTCACATCGGAGAGCTGCGCGATCAGGTCAATTTCACCCGCGCGTCCGCGCCAGCGGCGTTCGATAATCTCCGCTCCGCGTTCCTCGTAAGCGCGTTCGACAATCCCTTCGGCAGCAATACCGGAGTGGTAAGCGAGCGACCCTCGCAGCGCCTTTGCGGTCATTCGCCCTTATCGAGTGACAAAGCTATCTGATAGACCTGCCGTTTCGGCAAACCCAGCGCGCCAGCGACAGCCGTTGCGGCATCTTTGACCCGCATGGTCTTCATTGCCTCGCGCAGTGCGCTTTCCACGTCGACATCCTCCACCTCTGTCGCGCCAGCACGGCCAACGACGACAACCAGTTCACCTTTGACAGAGCGATCGGCGTAAGCCTCGGTGACTTCGGCGAGGGTGCCACGGGTGACTTCCTCAAATTTCTTGGTCAATTCGCGGCACACGGCCACTTCGCGCTCGTCACCAAGAATATCGCGCAAACTCACTAACATTTCCTGAATGCGCTTCGGGCTTTCATAGAAAATCATCGTGGCGGGCGTATCGCGGAGGCTTGCGATCTCGGTCTCGCGCTGGACTTTGCCCGCGGGAAGGAAGCCAATGAACATGAAACGGTCGGAAGGCAGCCCCGAAACGGTCATCGCAGCAAGCGCGGCAGATGCCCCCGGCGCGGCGGTGACGAACAGACCGGCGGCGGCCACGGCGCGCCCCAGTTCATACCCCGGATCGGCGATTAGCGGCGTACCTGCTTCGGAAACGTAGGCGATGGATTTGCCCGCTGCGATCTCTTTGACCAGTCCGTTGACCTCGCCCTGACCGGAGTGGTCGTGGAACGCGACCATCTTGCGGTGGTTGAGCGGAACACCGTGAATATCCATGAGTTTTCGGGCGGTACGGGTATCCTCGGCAGCGATGATATCGGCTGAGGCGAGAATATCGAGGCCCCGCAGGGTCATGTCCCGCGCAGACCCGATCGGCGTTGCGACCATGTAAAGACCAGGCGCAAGAGGACGTATTTCATGATTCATTTCTGGACCCCTCGTCTGCCAAGTCTATTATCCCGTTAAACTAACGTTTGCTGGGGGATGCCGCGAAGGCAACGGCCATGCAAGTAGGGAGCGTATATTTCATGATGAATTTTTCCAGCACCGTCCGGTCGTGGGCCGCACGAATTTTTGCTTTACTATCGCTGATATGGGTCGCGGCATGTGACGTGCCGGTCAGCAGCACCGGCGGAAACACCGGCGCACGCATTGATCCGAGCCAGCCTGTTCAGGTGGCCCTTCTCGTTCCGGGCGGCTCGGCGAAAGAATCCGACAACATTCTCGCCCAGAACCTCGAAAACGCTGCGCGTCTGGCCATGGCCGATCTGAGCGGTGTGACCGTCGATCTGCGTGTCTACAACACCGCAGGTAGCCCTGCGCAGGCTGCTGCCGTCGCGACCCAAGCGGTCAACGATGGTGCTAAAGTCATCCTCGGACCGCTTTATGCCGAAGCGGCAAACGCTGCCGGCGTTGCCGTTGCAGGCCGTAATGTGAACGTGCTGGCGTTCTCGAACAATGCGAGCATTGCGGGCAACAACGTGTTCATTCTGGGCGCAACCTTCCAGAACACTGCAAACCGCCTTGTCAGCTATGCCGCCCGTCAGGGTCGCCGCAACGTAGCTGTTGTCTACGGTGAAGATCTTCAGGGTGCCGTTGGCCGTGACGCAACTGCAAATGCCGCGCGCAACGCAGGTGTCGCGCTGTCGACCGTGCAAAGCTACGGCATGTCGCAGCAGGCGATCATCAGCGCAGCAGGACCGATTGCCAACGCCATCAAATCGAGCGGCGCTGACGCAGTTGTCCTGACAGGCGGTATCAACGCCGACCTTCCGATCATCGCGACCGGCCTGTCGGAGCAGGGTGTCGACTCGTCGAGCTTCGTTGGTCTGACCCGTTGGGACGCCGCTGGCCAAGCGATTTCGCTGCCGGGTCTTCAGAACGGTATCTTCGCCGTGCCGGACACCAACATGATGAACCTCTTCGAAAGCCGTTACACGCAAGCCTACGGCTCCGCTCCGCATCCGCTTGCAGGTCTGGCGTTTGACGGCATCGCTGCAATCGGCGCTCTGGCTGCCGGTGGTGACGCTAGTGCCCTCACCCGCAACAGCCTGACGAAAACTCAGGGCTTTGAGGGCACGCAAGGGGTGTTCCGTCTGCTTCCTAATGGTACAAACGAGCGAGCACTCGCTATCGCACAGATCCAGAACAATCAGGTGGTAATCCTTGAACCTGCCCCAAGAAGCTTTGCGGGATTCGGCTTCTGAGCCGACACTCCTCACGCAAGCCCCGAACGAAACGGCGGCCGAAGGCCTGATTTGCACGGCCGCCGATATCTTTGACAAAGATGCTGTCATTGCTGAAATCGATACCGCAATCGCGGATCTGACGGATGCGATGGACATCCGCAAAGAGACGGTCAAGATTCTGATGGCGGCTCGCAAACGCGGTCTCGCCGCCATCGCCGCCTCCTTTGCCGCGCGTCCCTTCGATGCCAGCCCTGTGACCCGCAGCTATACCTTCCTGACCGACGGTCTGGTCCGCGCGACCCTTTACGTCGCCCGTACAAAGCTGCATCCTCTGCACAATCCGACCGACGGCGAACGCCTCGCGCTTGTGGCGATCGGTGGCTACGGCCGCGGCGAGATGGCCGCGCATTCCGACGTCGATCTGTTGTTCCTGACCCCATACAAGATCACGCCGTGGGCCGAGAGCCTGATCGAGTCGATGCTCTATATCCTTTGGGATTTGCGCCTGAAGGTCGGCCACGCCAGCCGCACGATCAAAGACTGCCTGAAACTCGCGCGCGAAGATTACACGATCCGCACGAGCCTTGTTGAGCTACGTTTCCTCGACGGCGACAAGAAGCTCGCGAAGTCGCTTCAGGAAAAACTCTGGAGCGATCTGTTCAGCAACTCCGCTGCCGACTTCATCGAAGCCAAGCTAACCGAGCGTTCCGAACGTCACCGCAAGCAAGGTGGCCAGCGCTACGTCGTCGAGCCCAACGTGAAAGAAGGCAAAGGCGGTCTGCGTGACCTCCAGTCGCTTTACTGGATCGCGAAGTACGTCAATCAGGTCGAAGACCCGTCCGAGCTGGTTGATCGCGGCGTTTTCACCGCCGAGGAATTCGCGACGTTCGAACAGGCGCAGGAATTCCTCTGGGCCGTGCGTTGTCACCTACACCTGATTACCGGACGCGCCATGGATCAGCTGACGTTCGACCTTCAGGTCGAGGTCGCCGAGCGCATGGGCTACAACGACAACAGCGGTCGCCGCGCGGTCGAGCACTTTATGCAGGACTATTTCCGCCACGCGACCCGCGTGGGCGAGTTGACCCGCATTTTCCTCACCTCGCTCGAAGCAACGCACACCAAGGCCGAGCCCATGCTCACGCGCCTTCTGTCGCGCCGCCGCCGTGCCCGCCCGCCCTACGCGATCAAGCAGAACCGCCTGACGATTGCCGACGAGACCGCGTTCTTCTCGGACCACGTCAACATGCTGCGGATTTTCGAAGAAGCGCTCCGCACAGGCACGCTGCTACACTCGGACGCCATGCGTCTGCTGGCTTCGCACCTTGATCTGATCGACGACAACGTGCGCACCAGCAAGGAAGCGAACCGCATCTTCCTTGATCTGCTCCTGAAGCACGGCAACCCCGAACGTGCGCTGCGCCGCATGAACGAGCTTGGCGTGCTATCGGCATTCATGCCCGAATTCGCCCCCATCGTCGCGATGATGCAGTTCAACATGTATCACCACTTCACCGTGGACGAGCACACCATCCAATGCATCAGCCACCTGGCACGGATCGAACGCGGCGAGCTGGTCGAGGAACTTCCCGTAGCCTCCAGCATTCTGGGCGGCGGGGTGAACCGCAAGATCCTCTATATCGCGATCCTGTTGCACGACATCGGTAAGGGCCGCCCCGAAGACCATAGCGTCGTCGGCGCCCAGATTGCCCGCAAGGTTGCACCGCGTCTTGGCCTCAATAAGAAAGAGGTCGAGACCGTCGAATGGCTGGTCCGCTATCACCTGCTGATGTCGGACATGGCGCAGAAACGGGACATCAGCGACCCGCGTACAGTTCGCGATTTTGCCAAAGCGGTGAAGTCGGTCGAGCGGCTTGATCTGCTCACGGTTCTGACGGTCTGCGATATCAATGGCGTTGGCCCCGGCACGTGGAACAACTGGAAAGCCATGCTGCTACGCGGTCTCTATAATGAAACCCGGCTGGCGCTTGAAAACGGTCTGGAAGAGATCAACCGCGAAACCCGCGAGAACGAGGCGAAGAAGGCTCTTCGCGCGGCTCTGAGCGATTGGGACGCGAAGGACCTTCGCACCGAGATGGGCCGCCATTATGGTCCCTATTGGCAGGGCCTGCCCAATTCGGTCCACATGGTATTTGCGGAGCTACTGCGCAACATCACCGACGCCGAGATCAAGATCGACCTCAAGCTGGACCCTGACCGCGATGCAACCCGTGCGTGCTTTGCCATGGCCGACCACCCTGGTCTGTTCAACCGCCTCACCGGCGCGCTGGCGCTTGTCGGTGCGAACGTGGTCGATGCCCGGACGGACACGTCGAAGGATGGCTATGCGACCGCGATCTTCTGGGTACAGGACGCCGACGGCCATCCCTACGAGGCGAGCCGCCTGCCCCGCTTGCAGCAGATGATCTACCGCACGCTGCGCGGTGAGGTGATTACCCGCGAGGCACTGAAGGATCGCGACAAGCTCAAGAAACGCGAGCAGGCGTTCAAGGTGAAGACCAACATCCTCTTCGACAACGAGGGTTCGGATATCTACACCATCATCGAAGTTGACACGCGCGACCGGCCGGGACTTTTGCATGACCTGACCCGCGTTCTGGCGGCCGACAACGTCTATATCGCGTCGGCAATGATCGCGACGTTCGGTGAGCAGGTCGTCGACACCTTCTATGTCAAAGACATGTTTGGCCTGAAATTCCATCAGGAAAACCGCCGCGCCGCGCTGGAGAAGAAACTGCGCGAAGCAATCCGCATGGGTGTGGAACGGGCAACGGTCTGATGAAGAAAGCTCTGGCTTTCGTCATCATCGTCGTTCTCGGGGTGGCCATAGGTTTGGCCGCCCGCTTGCATTTCGGACGGTTCGACCGCGTAGATGCGTATGTCGACCTGTTAAGCCAAGTCTGTCTGCCGTTCGCCAACCATGAGGACCCGAACCTCGCTGGCTTTGAGGTGCGCCAACAGCAGGATGAAACTGTATCGTATGTCTCGGCGCAGGACCGATTGATGGTCTCGCTCTCGGACAGAGGATGCGAGGTCACCGAGGCCGAGCCGTATTTCGAGGCCGACGAGCAAGCTCGGCTACTGGAAAAAGCCACCGCGTGGGTCGCCGCGCATTTCCCCGAGATGCAGGATGACCCCGATGGCCGGTTGGAAACCGTCGATCTATCGCGCGTCTGGGTGGCGGGCACCTATGGGCAGCCGGATCGCTGGGGGATTTTTCTTATGCGCCTCAATCCGTCAGGGCCTGGGGCATGGACGTCTGTCTTGGTCATGAAACGCCCTATATAAGCTGCACGAATTCTCCATAGTCATTACATGGCCCTGCCAGTAGACAGGCCACATTATTCAACGCAGGACCTTCAAAACCTATGAAACCCATTCGACTTGTCTCCGGCTTTCTCACTGTCGGTCTGTGGACGCTTGTGTCCCGCTTGATGGGTTTTGTGCGCGACATCATGATCGCCGCCTACCTCGGTACCGGCCCTGTCGCCGAAGCGTTCCTGATCGCCTTCTCCCTGCCCAACATGTTCCGCCGCTTCTTTGCCGAGGGCGCGTTCAACATGGCGTTCGTGCCGATGTTTTCGAAGAAATTCGAGGCGGGAGAGGATGCGGAAAAGTTCGCGAACGACGCTTTCACCGGCCTTGCGACGGTCCTGATTGCCTTCACCGTCATTGCGATGGCCGCAATGCCTTGGCTCGTGCTGGCGATGGCCTCGGGCTTTGCCGGCGACGAGCGGTTTGACCTCGCCGTCGATTACGGCCGCATCGCTTTCCCCTATATTCTGTTCATCTCTCTCGCCGCATTGCTGTCGGGCGTGCTGAATTCCATCGGTCGCTTCACCGCTGCCGCTGCTGCGCCTGTCCTGCTGAACGTCCTGTTTATTGCGGGCATGGTTCTGGGGCACGCGCTCGGTTGGCCAGTCGGTGACACCCTGGTCTGGACCGTGCCGCTCGCCGGCTTCGCGCAAATGGCGCTGGTCTGGTACGCGGCGCACAAGGCGGGCTTCACGCTGCGCTTTACCCGTCCGAAATTCACGCCGGAGCTCAAGCGCCTCGCGATTATCGCAGCTCCCGCTGCCCTTTCGGGCGGTGTTGTTCAGGTCAACCTGCTGATTGGTCGCCAGATCGCCAGTTTCTTTGACGGAGCGGTCGCGTGGCTGTCCTATGCCGACCGCCTTTATCAACTGCCGCTCGGCGTTGTTGGCATCGCGATTGGCGTAGTTCTGCTCCCAGACCTGTCCCGCCGTTTGCGTGGCGGTGATATCGACGGCAGCCGCGATGCGTTCAACCGCGCTTGCGAGATGTCGCTCGCGCTGACCATTCCCGCTGCCGTTGCGCTGATGGTCATTCCGGTGCCGCTGGTGCAGGTGCTGTTTGAGCGCGGCGCGTTCGGCAGTGACGACACCATGAACACCGCGATTGCGGTTGCTGTCTATGGCCTCGGTCTGCCTGCGTTCGTGATGCAGAAAACGCTGCAACCGCTGTTCTTCGCCCGCGAAGATACCCGCCGCCCGTTCTATATCGCACTCGCCTCGCTGGCGATTACCGCAACGATGGCCATCGGGCTTGCACCGTTCATAGGCTTCATTGCCTCTGCGATTGCGACCACGCTTTCGGCTTGGGTGGCTGTGTTGATCCTCTGGATCATGTCGCGCCCGATGGGCGAGGCCGCGCAGTTCGACAACCGTTTCAAGCGCCGCATCTGGCGGATCGTCCTTGCATCGTTGGCGATGGGTGCGGTGCTCTGGTTCAGCTACGGCAGCGCGGCGTTCTTCTTTGGCCTGCCGCACATCCGCTATCTGGCGCTCTTCATCCTCGTGATGATCGGGATGGTCAGCTACTTCCTCATCGGCCAGCTTATCGGCGCTTTCCGCATTCGGGAATTTGCCGGAGCGTTCCGCCGCAGCCGCTGATCAGCGCTGACGGATCCGTGCGAGGAAGCCTTGCCATCCGCCGGGTCCGACGAGCGGCGAGAGGATCAGACCGACGCCAAAGCCTGCGAACTCCGATATGCCCAGATAGAGCATCATCGGGGTCGCATCACCGCCGTATCCCATCAGGTAGATCAACTTTACGAACAGGCCCCAGATGATCTGGATCACGAGAAGGATGCCGATCATACTGAACGCCTTCCAACGGTTCGCGCCCTGCTGGCCGAGGCGCACCCACATGATGTGGGAAAACGCGCCGATCAGACCGTAAACCGCTGGGTAGCCGCCGTAGTACGGCCAGTTTTCAGGCGCGATCAGTCCGAAGATCACCGCCGCGACGATGGCCGAGGAAAAGAACACCGTCACGACCGAGGCCCAGTGCCAGCGGTCTCCGACAAATTTGCCAACCGCCAGAGTGATGACGGCAGCAAAGCCGGCGTGCATCAGGCTGCTGTGGACGAACGGGTACGTGACATAGCGGTAGAGATAGTCGAACGGGAACGCCCCCCGCGCAAACATCTCGTGCTGGATGGCGGGGAAAAACGCAAAATCGTTGATCGTATCCGCACGCCAGCCGACGCCCTGCGCACCGCCAGCCAGACCGGCCGTGGCCAGTTGCATGACCAGTTCGATCCCGACCATCAACAGCGCCAGCACCAGAACTGCGGGCGGAATGGGATTAATGACTCGTTCCTGCTCCATTGTCTCGCCTCCGTGGACACATCGCATTGACGCGACTTTTCCCCCTCGGTAAGCCTTCGCGCACTGTAAATCCAGACCCGGAAGGTTTCAGATGACCGATAACAATTTCACGCCCCGCGTGTTCTCTGGCATCAAACCCTCGGGCGGGCTGACCCTTGGCAACTATCTCGGCGCGATCAAACGCTTCGTGGATATGCAGGGCGGCCAGTTCGAGACGATCTATTGCGTGGTGGACCTTCACGCGATCACCGTCTGGCAGGATCCCAAGGAACTGGCGAACGCGACCCGCGAGGTTGCGGCCGGATACCTTGCCTCGGGTATCGATCCCGAGAAGTCGATCCTGTTCAATCAGGCACAGGTCGCGGAACACGCCGAACTGGGCTGGATTTTCAACTGCGTCGCCCGCGTGGGCTGGATGAACCGCATGACGCAGTTCAAAGACAAGGCCGGTTCGGGGAAGGACGCCGAGAAGGCCTCGCTCGGTCTTTATGCCTATCCGTCGCTGATGGCCGCCGACATTCTTCTGTACCACGCAACCCACGTTCCGGTGGGCGAGGACCAGAAGCAGCACGTCGAACTGACCCGCGACATCGCCAAGAAGTTCAACCACGACTTCAAAGTCGACTTCTTCCCCGAGACCACTCCGGTCATCGAGGGCCCTGCCATGCGCGTGATGAACCTGCGTGACGGCTCCAAGAAGATGTCGAAGTCGGGCGAGAGCGACATGGAACGCATCAACATGACCGATGATGCCGACCAGATCGCCAAGAAGTTTAAGAAAGCCAAGTCGGACGCCGAGCCGCTGCCGGAAACACTGGAAGGTCTGACTGACCGTCCCGAGGCGCGTAACCTCGTCAACATCTACGCCGCGCTCAACGATATGACCAACGAACAGGTCATCACCGAGTACGCGGGCGCGGGTTGGGGCAAGTTCAAACCGGCTCTGGCGGATCTCGCTGTCGAAAAGCTCGCGCCGATCTCCACCGAGATGAAGCGCCTGATGGACGATCCGGCTGAAATCGATCGCCTGCTGACCCGCGGCGCCGAACGCGCCCGCGAGATCGCGCAGCCGATCCTGAAGCAAACATACGATATCGTCGGCCTTCTTCGCGGCTGACATCGAAGCGTCACACAACTGAAACGGAATCAAGGAACGCTGTCATTACCGGTGTTCCTGTCCGTCGCCGGTCCAAGTCTAGCGTGTCCCCGCTGGCAGAATACTCCGCGTCCACGCTTGCCCCAGCGTGGGCGCGCTTTTGTTTTCGGGCTCATCCCAGAGGTGAAAGCGCCGCCGACAACGATCATTGCAAGTGAGGGGCGGTTCCGACAATATCCCCGAACAAAGGGGACCTTCATGCGTAAATTCCTAGTCGTGCTCGACGATAGCCGCGAATGTCTGAACGCGATGCGCTTTGCCGCGATGCGCGCGCACAACACCGGCGGCGGTGTCACCATCCTGTCGGTCATCACTCCCGACGAGTTCAATCACTGGATCGGTGTGGGCGAGATCATGCGCGAAGAAGCGCGCGAACGGATCGTGGCCCATTACGAGGTTTTCGCAAAGTGGATGCGCGACCGCCAGAACATCGACCCCGAACTGGTGATACGCGAAGGCGAGCCGGTGCCGCAGATTCTCGATGTTGTGAGTACGGATCCCGACATCGGTGTGTTAGTGCTTGGCGCGGGCGACGATAAGAAGGGTCCTGGCCCTCTCGTCAGCCAATTGACGCGGCAATCGGGTAGTTTGCCCATCCCGATTACTATCGTTCCGGGCGATCTGAGCAAAGAAAAGCTCGAGATGATTACCTGAGGGCAAAAAACTTCGAAAAAATTCCGTTTTTTTTCCGGGTCAAGCGCGCAATATTTTGCGCGCTTTTTTGCTGGTTCCATCCACTTCTGCGCGCTGATGCACACTGCGGTGACTAATAATATCGGGAACCCCTTCACAACTCCGGACACCCCTAAAAGTTCAATTTTTTATGGCCAAAATCGCAAAAATCTTTTCAGCTTTCCGGCCCTTCACACTCCGAAAATCAGGCACATATCGAATAGCACAAACGGCGCAACACACCGCGTCGCCCTTAAGATAACTGGAGATATATTATGAAAAAGTTCACTCTTGCCGCCGCCGCCGCTGCTACCATGATCGCTTCGAGCGCTTTTGCACTGAGCAGCGCTGACGCTTACTTCGACGAAACCGACAACGTTGTTCTCGGTTCGGAAATCACTCTGGAAACCGTAATGGCTCCGGCTGATGGCGTCATCTCGATCTACGACTACTCGGGTAACGAGCAAGGCGCTCTGCTGGGTACCGACCTGATCGACGGTGGCCTGACTTCGAACGTTGTTGTCGACATCGACGACTATGCAACCACTGACCAGATCCTCGTCACCCTGACCGTGGACGGCGAAGTTGTTGCTTCGAAGACCATGTACACCACCGACATGTAATTCGTTTTTCGGATTACTCCGGAAGAGGGTCGCCATTGGCGGCCCTTTTTCTTTTTAGAATTGTTCTAAACATTGACATTCCCGATGGCTCTCACCATTTTACAACCCTGACAGAAAGGGTTGGCCATCATGTTTATCCAGACCGAATCCACGCCGAACCCGGCGACGCTGAAATTCCTTCCGGGCCAGACCGTACTCGAAGCAGGCACCGCCGATTTCCCGAACGCGACCGCCGCTGAGAAGTCCCCGCTCGCCAGCCGCATTTTCGCGACCGGCGGCATTGCCGGTGTGTTCTTCGGCAACGATTTCGTAACCGTCACCAAAGAAGACTCGGTCGAGTGGGACCATATCAAGCCGGCAATCCTCGGCGCGATTATGGAGCACTTCCAGTCCGGCGCCTCGGCCATCGAAGGCACCGACGCGAGCGGCGGCCACAACTCCGAACACGTTGCGGAAGAAGACGTGGCTGTGGTCGAACAGATCAAAGAGCTCCTCGATACCCGCGTGCGTCCGGCCGTTGCGCAGGATGGCGGCGATATCACGTTCCACGGTTTTGATCGCGGCGTTGTCTATCTGCACATGCAGGGCGCTTGCGCCGGTTGCCCCTCGTCGACCCTGACGCTGAAGATGGGCATCGAAAACCTGCTGCGCCACTACGTTCCTGAAGTGCTCGAGGTCCGCCCCGTTGCGGTTTGATCGACCAGTACTGGCGTTTGATACATCGGCGGCGCATTGCGCCGCCGCTTTGTTATTGACCGACGGCACCGTGCACACGCGGGTCGAAGAGATGTCCAAGGGACAGGCCGAGCGCCTGATGCCCTTGGTCGAAGAACTGCTGGCGGAACACGGGCTGAAAATGTCCGACCTCGGCGCGATTGGCGTTGGCATCGGGCCGGGCAACTTCACAGGCATTCGGATTTCGGTGTCCGCAGCTCGCGGTATCGCGCTCGGCCTCGGCATTCCGGCTATCGGCGTCGACGGGTTTGACGCACGCGCCTTTGGCCACAGCGCCCCCGTCACCACAGTGATCGCCGCGCCGCGCGGTCAGGTTTATGCCCGCGATGACAATGGTGCGCCCGAAATGCGCAGCGCCGAAGACCCTTCGCCCTACCCCGTCGTGCCTGAGCCGACCGCGCATCAGTTGATCGAGAATGTCGCCCTTATCGCCGTCGAGCGTGCGACGACCGACCAACCGCGCCCTGCTCCGCTCTATGTGCGTGCCGCAGATGCCGCCCCGCCGCGCGATGCGGCACCGAAAATCCTGACATGAATACGGACCGGATGGCGGACATCCACGCGCGGAGCTTCACTGTGCCGCGCTCGTGGTCGGCCACGGAGTTGGACAGTTTCAGAATGGACCCGAAGGTCATCACGATCACATCCGAAAACGGGTTCGCGATGGGACAGGTCATACTGGACGAAGCAGAGGTTCTGACAGTCGCCGTCGATCCCGATGCCCGCCGTTCTGGCGAGGGTCGCCAACTAATGACGGACCTCCTCGCGGCGGTGCAAGCCCGTGGCGTGACGCGGGTTTTTCTGGAAGTGAACGTCAACAACTCTGCCGCGATCGCGCTTTACCGCACTTTCGGATTCTCCGATTCGGGATTGCGCCGTGGCTACTACGCAGTGGGTGACGGAACGTCACATGATGCATTACTCATGCAGGTTACGCTAAAGGCGGCGTAAACTTTGATCACGCGATCAAATCTCTATCAAATGACGCGAGATTCAGGTTGACCCTGTCGCTTACCCGCGCCTCTAATTAAGGCAGACACGAAGATGTCGAGGACCGACCAGTTAGGACGGTCCCACAATCCAGTTGGGAGAATACTCATGAGCCTCTTCACCAAATTCCTCGGCGCATCGACCGCGCTGGCCCTGACCGCAGGCGCCGCGATGGCCGACCCCGCCGTGATCTTCGACCTCGGTGGTAAGTTCGACAAATCGTTCAACGAAGCTGCCTTCACCGGCGCGCAGCGTTGGGCCGAAGAAACCGGCGGCAGCTTCGCCGAAACCGAGATCACCTCGGACGCGCAGCGCGAGCAGGCGATCCGCCGCTTCGCCGAAGACGGCTACAACCCGATCGTCATGGCCGGCTTCTCGTGGGGCACCCCGCTGGCAACCGTTGCTGCTGACTATCCGGATATCAAGTTCACCATCATCGACTCGGTCACCGATGCTCCGAACGTCCGTTCGGTCGTCTTCAACGAGCACGAAGGTTCGTACCTCGTAGGTATGCTGGCTGCTATGGCTTCGGAAGACGGCACTGTCGGCTTCATCGGCGGCATGGACATCCCGCTCATCCGCAAGTTCGCTTGTGGCTACGCACAGGGCGTTCTGGCTGTGAACCCCGATGCGACCGTCATCGCCAACATGACCGGCACCACTCCGGCAGCTTGGAACGATCCGGTTAAAGGTTCGGAACTGACCCTCGGTCAGATCAGCCAGGGCGCTGACGTGATCTACGCAGCTGCCGGCGGCACCGGCGTTGGTGTTCTCCAGACTGCAGCCGACCAGGGCGTTTACTCGATCGGCGTCGACTCGAACCAGAACTACATGCAGCCGGGTTCGGTTCTGACCTCGATGCTCAAGCGCGTCGACAACGCAGTCTACGATGCCTTCTCGGCTGGTACCGACGTTGAAGTCGGCCTGCAGGTCATGGGACTCGACAACGACGGTGTTGGCTACGCTCTCGACGAGTACAACGAAGAGCTGATCACTGACGAAATGAAGGCAGCTGTCGAAGAAGCAACCGCACAGATCGCTTCGGGCGAGCTGATGGTTCACGACTATATGTCGGACGAAACCTGCCCGGCTCTGGACTTCTAATTCCAGCGCTAGCACATCACGGGGCCGCGCCGCATTGTTCGGCGCGGCTTTCGCTTTCCGACCCGAGGGACAAGCATGAACGACATCGCTCCCGCCATTGAACTTAAGGGCATTTCCAAAGCTTTCGGCCCCGTTCAGGCGAACAAGGACATTTCCATCCGGGTTAGGCCCGGTACCATCCACGGCATTATCGGTGAGAACGGCGCGGGCAAATCAACGCTCATGTCGATCCTCTACGGGTTCTACAAAGCCGACTCCGGAGAAATCTGGGTTAACGGCAAACAGACCGAAATCCCCGACAGTGAAGCGGCAATTGCAGCCGGTATCGGGATGGTCTTCCAGCATTTCAAACTGGTCGAGAATTTCACAGTTCTCGAAAACATCATTCTCGGCGTCGAGGATGGCTTCCTCCTCCGCCCCTCGCTGAGCAAAGCGCGCCGCGAGCTGAAATCTCTCGCTGACGAATACGGGCTCAACGTCGATCCCGATGCCGTCATCGAAGAGATCGGCGTCGGCATGCAGCAGCGTGTAGAAATCCTGAAGGCGCTGTACCGCCGCGCCAACATCCTCATCCTCGACGAGCCGACGGGCGTTCTGACGCCTGCGGAGGCGGACCAGCTGTTCCGCATCCTCGACCGTCTGCGCGAAGAGGGTAAGACGATCATCCTGATCACGCATAAACTGCGTGAAATCATGGACATCACCGACACGGTGTCGGTCATGCGCCGCGGCGAGATGACCGCGACTGTCAAGACAGCCGAGACCAATCCGCAGGAACTGGCGGAGCTGATGGTCGGTCGTAAGGTACTCCTGCAAGTCGACAAGATCCCCGCCAAACCGGGTGACGTCGTGCTCGACGTGCAGCATCTGGATGTGACCGACAATCAGGGTGTCCACCGCGTCAAGGACGTGTCCTTCAACATCCGCGCGGGCGAGATCCTAGGCATCGCGGGCGTTGCAGGTAACGGTCAATCGGAACTGCTCGAAGTCCTCGGCGGCTATCGCAAGGCGGACGGCAAGGTTCTGGTGAACGGTCAGGAGATTGACCTGTCCTCCAAGGCCGACGGACAGGACCGCCGCCGCGCAGGCATTTCGCACGTCCCCGAAGACCGCCACCGCGAAGGTCTGATCCTGAACTTCTCGGCTTGGGAAAACACCGCCTTCGGCTACCACATGGACGAGCGCTACCAGAAAAACGGCCTCATCATGGATAACGCGGCCATCATCCGCGACACCGCCGAAAAGATGGAACGGTTCGACGTTCGCCCGCCCAACCCGATGCTCGCCGCCAAGAACTTCTCGGGCGGCAACCAGCAGAAGATCGTCGTGGCCCGCGAAATCGAGCGCAATCCGGACATCCTGCTGATCGGCCAGCCGACACGCGGTGTCGACATCGGCGCGATCGAATTCATTCACAAGCAGATCGTCGCGCTGCGCGATCAGGGCAAAGCCATCCTGCTCGTGTCGGTCGAACTCGACGAGATCATGTCCCTTTCGGACAGGATCGCCGTGATGTTCGACGGCAAGATCATGGGCGAACGCCTTCCGCATGAAACAGACGTCAACGAACTCGGCCTTCTGATGGCCGGTATGCAGAGGGAAACTGCCTGATGCAAAAGATCCCAAACTGGGCCGATGTGGTCCTCGTCCCGCTAATCTCGCTATTGCTAGCGGCGATCATCTCGGCCATCGTTCTGCTGATTATCGGCCAGAACCCAATCGAGGCGCTCGGCATCCTGATCACTGGCGCGCTCGGCACGTCCACGAACCTGTCGTACACGCTGTACTACACGACCAACTTCATCTTCACCGGCCTCGCCGTTGCGGTCGCCTATCATGCGCGCCTGTTCAACATCGGCGCAGAAGGTCAGGCTTATATCGGCGGACTGGGCGCGGCGCTTGCATGTCTTTATGTGCCGTGGCCGCACTGGACCATCGCACTGATTGGCGCTGGCGCGACCGCTGCCATTTTCGGCGCAGCGTGGGCAGCGATCCCCGCCTACCTGCAAGCCAAGCGCGGCAGCCACATCGTGATTACCACGATCATGTTCAACTACATCTCCTATCCGCTGCTGAACTACCTGCTGAACGGCCCGATCAAGGCCGAAGGCATGGAAGCCGCGACGCCCTCTTTCGCCTCCAACACGCACCTGCCGAACCTGTCCGAAGTCCTCGGCTTTTTCGGTATCGAGTTCGCCCGCACCGGCCCCGCCAACGTGGCGCTGATCGTGGCGCTGATCGCTTGTGTGGGCGTCTGGGCGCTGATCTGGCGCACCAAGCTCGGCTACGAGACGCGCGCCTACGGTGAAAGCGAACCGGCGGCGAAATACGCAGGCATCAACCCGACCAAGATCATCATGGTCGCCATGCTGATATCCGGCGGCCTTGCTGGCATGATGGCGATCAACAACGTCATGGGGGAAGCCGAACGCCTCGTTCTCAATGCTGTCGAAGGCGCTGGCTTCATCGGTATCGCCGTGGCGCTTATGGGCCGCAACCACCCGTTCGGCATCCTGCTCGCCGCGCTCCTCTTCGGTGCGCTCTATCAGGGCGGCGCGGAACTGTCGGCAGAGATGCGCATCCCCCGCGAAATGGTCACCGTCATTCAGGCGCTTGTCATCCTGTTCACCGGCGCTCTGGACAACATGGTGCGGATGCCGATCGAGAAGATCTTCTTGATGATCCGCAACAATAAGGAGGCCAACTGATGGATCTCTTGGCTCTATTCGACATTGCGGTTCTTGACGGCACTGTCCGCCTCGCTGTGCCGCTGCTCCTTGCCTGTCTCGCGGGTCTGTTCTCGGAACGTGCGGGCGTGTTCGACATCGGACTTGAAGGCAAGATGCTGATCTCGGCCTTCTTTGCCGCTGCGGTTTCGTTCGAAACCGGCAACGTCTGGATCGGCCTGTTTGCGGGTATCGCGTCATCGGTCGTGCTGTCGCTGCTGCACGGCCTTGCGTCGATCACCTTCCGCGGCAACCAGCTGATCTCTGGCGTTGCGATCAACTTTTTCGCCTCGGGCATCACGGTCATCGCCGCGCAGGCGTGGTTCGGTCAGGGTGGCCGTACGCCTTCGCTCTCGGGCGATGCACGTTTCGACCCCATCGTTTTTCCCGGTGCGCTGACCAAGATCCGCGAGATCATGAAAGCCGACTGGGGCATGAAGGTCTATTCGGAGCTTCTGTCCGGTCACACCATCATCGCCTACGCCGCGATTTTCATCGTGCCGCTGGTATGGTGGGTTCTCTACCGCACCCGCTTCGGACTGCGTCTGCGTGCTGTCGGTGAAAATCCCGGTGCTGTCGACACCGCAGGGATTTCGGTCCAGCGGATGCGCTATTCGGCCGTCATCATTTGCGGCGTGCTGACCGGTATCGCAGGTGCATATCTGTCGACCGGCATCCAAGCGGGCTTTGTGCGCGAAATGACTGCGGGCCGTGGCTATATCGCCCTCGCCGCGCTGATCTTTGCGAAATGGCGTCCGTGGTACGCGCTGGGTGCGACGCTGCTGTTTGGCTACCTCCAAGCACTGGCGATCCGCCCCGACATCCTTGAGCGCGCTATCGGCATCAAGGTCCAGACACAGGTTCTGGACGCCCTGCCCTACGTGCTGACTGTTATTGTGCTTGCCGGTTTCGTCGGTAAAGCGATCCCGCCGCGTGCGGGTGGAGAGGCCTATGTCAAAGAACGCTAAACTCATCGAGACCATCCGCGAACACGCGGGCGACGCACCGGTCAAACTGGGCCTGATCCTCGGATCGGGCCTCGGCCACCTTGCCGGTGCTGTCGAAGGCGTCGCGATCCCCTACTCGGAACTGCCGGGCTTTCCGCATGCTGGCGTGTCGGGTCACAACCCGAACCTCGTCATCGGGACACTCGAAGGCGTCCGCGTGGCCGTCTTCGGTGGCCGCGCGCACTACTATGAACGCGGCAAGCCGGACGAGATGCGCGTTCCGCTCGAGGTTCTGTGCGAACTGGGCGCGGATACCGTGATCGCGACCAACGCTGCGGGTTCGCTTCAGGCGGACATGCCGACGGGTTCAATCATGGCGCTGACCGACCACATCAATTTCAGCGGCCTGAACCCGCTGATCGGCGAGCCGACCGACAAACGCTTCGTGCCGATGATGGACGCCTACGAGCCCGAGCTGCGTAACAAGCTGCTCGCCGCTGCCGAGGCCGAAGAGGTCGAGATGCACAAGGGTATCTACGCTTGGTACTCCGGCCCGTCGTTCGAGACGCCCGCCGAAATCCGCGCGATCAAGACGCTGGGCGCTGATGCGGTTGGTATGTCGACGGTTCCCGAGGTCATCCTCGCCCGTTTCATGGGCCTACGCGCTGCGGCGATCTCCACGATCACCAACATGGCTGCTGGCATGAGCGACGAAGCGATCAGCCACGAGCACACCAAAGCGATGGCTCCGCTCGGCGCCGCAAAGCTGGAAAAGGTCCTGCGCCGGTTCCTGCGCGACCTGTAAAATCAAAGGCGCCCTGCCCTACAGCGGACCGGGGCGCCTTTCTTCGGACAGTAGCACGTTCGCTTCGACTGTCCCGACGCCCGGAAGCGTCATGATCCGCCGCCGCAGAATACGTTCGAAGTCTGCAAGGTCGGTCGCCACCACCCGCAAACGGTAGTCATAAAGGCCGAGCACATGCTCCACCGTCTGCACTTCGCGGATGGCGGACACTGCGCGTTCGAAGTCCTCAAGGCTGACACGCCCCTTCGCGACCAGTTTGACGCCTAGGAAAACGGTCACGCCGAACCCGAGTTGTTCGCGGTTCAATACCAGCCGACGCCCCGCAATCGCGCCCGCCTGCTCCAGCCGTTTAATCCTGCGCCACGTCGCGGGCTGCGACAGGCCAAGCCTACGCCCCAGAACACTAGCGGACTGCGTCGCATCCTGCTGAAGACTGCGGAGGATTTTGCGGTCGAGGTCGTCGAGGTCGATCATAGCGGCAGTACGTCTTCGCGCTTGACGGACGCCACGGTCATTAGCGCTTCGATCTCTGCGATATGCGGCAGGTTCAGAACCTGATCGCGGTAGATCGCCTGCCAGTGCGCGAGATCGCGAGCTAAAATGTGAAGGCGCACGTCCACACGGCCAAGGAAGGTCTGGATCTCGATCACCTCGGGCACCAGACGCGCGGCATCAAGAAAATCGTCGAACGCGCGCGGGGCAGCCTTATCGAGCGTGATGCGAAGTGACACCGCCACATCGAAGCCGAGTGCCTTCCAGTCAATGACCGCCTCCTGCCCGATGAGAATACCGGCTTCGCGCATCTTCTCGATTCGGCGGGTGGCACGGTTCGCGGTGAGGCCGCACGACTCGGCCAGTTCCGGGACGGTCAGGGACGGGTCGGACTGCATCAGGCGCAGAATACGGCGATCGACATCATCAAGCATAGATTTATCAATAATCAGCCAACCGGCGAATAACAACATCGCTTTTGACCACATTTTTCACTCGCAACAGTCTCGCGTTCATCAATCACGGGGCGTAGGGTGCCCCTCAATCGAAACGACATGACAAGGAGCGCCCCAATGCGCGTTTATTACGATCGCGATTGCGATGTTAACCTGATCAAGGACAAAAAAGTCGCCATCCTCGGCTACGGTTCGCAGGGCCACGCCCACGCGCTGAACCTCCGCGACTCGGGCGCCAAGAACCTCGTCATCGCTCTGCGTGAAGGTTCGCCGTCGGCCAAGAAAGCCGAAGGTGAGGGCCTTCAGGTCATGGGTATCGCCGAAGCTGCTGCATGGTGCGACGTCATCATGTTCACCATGCCCGACGAACTTCAGGCTGAAACCTACAAGAAGTATGTCAAAGACAACCTCAAGCCGGGCGCTGCTATCGCTTTCGCTCACGGCCTGAATGTTCACTTCGGCCTGATCGAAGCGCCGGAAGGCGTTGACGTCATCATGATGGCGCCGAAGGGTCCGGGCCACACCGTTCGCGGCGAATACGTCAAAGGCGGTGGCGTTCCCTGCCTCGTAGCAGTTCACCAAGACGCAACCGGCAAGGCGCTGGACATCGGTCTGTCGTACTGCTCGGCTATCGGTGGCGGCCGTTCGGGCATCATCGAAACCAACTTCCGTGAAGAGTGCGAAACCGATCTCTTCGGCGAACAGGCAGTTCTCTGCGGCGGCCTCGTCGAGCTGATCCGTTGCGGCTTCGAAACTCTGGTTGAAGCCGGTTACGCACCGGAAATGGCCTATTTCGAATGTCTGCACGAAGTGAAGCTGATCGTTGACCTGATCTATGAAGGCGGCATCGCCAACATGGACTACTCGATCTCGAACACCGCAGAATACGGCCAGTACGTCACCGGCCCGCGCATCCTGCCGTACGAGCAGACCAAGAAAGCCATGAAGGACGTCCTCACCGACATCCAGCAGGGCAAGTTCGTTCGCGACTTCATGCTCGAAAACGCTGTTGGCCAGCCGACCATCAAAGCGTCGCGCCGTGCAAACGACGAGCACCTGATCGAAGCGACCGGCGCCAAGCTGCGCGAAATGATGCCGTGGATCTCCAAGGGCAAAATGGTCGACAAAGCGAAGAACTAATCGCTTCCAGATTACGGAAAGGGCCTCGCATTTGCGGGGCCTTTTTTGCTTGGGCTGATGGATAGGCAACAAAAAAGCGCCCCGAAGGACGCTTTGGAAATTTCAGCTACCGGAGCGGATCAGCGGCGACGGCGCGCCGACATGGGCACTTTTAGAGCGCTGGGAGAATAGCGATCGGTGCTTGAGTCCGAGATGCTGATCAGAGATTTGAGGATACGAATCATTACGAACTCCTTTGCCTGTATCCCGAAGATAGTCGCGCCGCGAAATCGCTGCCTTATCCCAACAGGATAGCTGGCGAGCGCAAATTGATAGATTTCAACATTCACAAATGCGCATAGCGCCGAGTAGACAGTCCCTCTGCGAAGTGGTCAAAGAACCGCATGACTTCGCAGCCCACACCCGCCAACTGGTTCTCGATTTTCGCCCTCGGTCTGATCTGGGGCGGCACCTTTATGGTGGTGTCCATCGCCCTCGAAGGCTACGGGCCAATCACTGTGGCTTGCGCCCGCACGACGCTCGGCGCGATTGCGATGTTGTCACTGGCGCTGGCGTTGAAAGCCCCCCTGCCCAAGCGGAACACCTTCCCCCATCTGGCGATCATCGGCGCGACGAACACCGCGCTGCCATTCGTTCTGTTGTCTTGGGGCCAGCAGTACGTGCCGTCGGCCTTCGCAGGCATTTCGATGGCGGCGCTGCCGCTCTTTGTCCTGCCGCTTGCGCATTTCTTCTCTGATGAGCGGATGGACTTGCGCCGCACACTCGGCGTCATCATCGGATTTGCGGGCGCTTTGGTCCTCATCGGTCCGTCGGCGCTGCGCATCGGATCAGGGATGGAGCCGCTGGGCCAGATCGCCTGCCTCGCGGCAACGGTATCCTATGCGGGTTCATCGGTCATGACGCGCCGCTGTCCGCCCATTGATCCGATCATGATGACTGCGCTGACACTCGTTGTCGGATCGGCACTGCTGATCCCCGCCATGCTTGCCGTCGAGGGCGTACCCACATGGCAACCGGACCGCGCGGGCCTCGCCATCATCTTCCTCGGGTTTTTCCCGACCGCGCTCGCCGCGCTGCTGCGGACGCTCGTGATCCGCAGCGCAGGGGCGGTCTTCATGACGCTGGTGAACTATCAGGTACCCGTGTGGTCGGTCCTGTGCGGAGCGTTCCTTCTCAACGAAGAACTCCCGCTCCGCTTTTTCGCGGCGCTGGCTCTCATCCTGACCGGACTGTGCGTCAGCCAGTGGCGTAGCCTGCGCCGCCTGTTCGGCTTTGGTCAGGCGGCCGCCTGAACCTCGGCAACGATCGCATCCACGACCTGTTCTAGCAGGTGTGGATCTTCGCATTCGGCCATGACACGCACCAGCGGCTCGGTGCCCGATTTGCGGATGAGCAGACGGCCTTTGCCTTCGAGGCGGCCTTCGGCATCTGAAATCGCGGCCTTCACGGTCGCAGCGTTCAGCGGATCAGAGCCGGCCGCATAGCGAACATTTTTCAGCATCTGCGGCACTGTCTCGAACGTCTTTGCCAACTCGCTCGCACGCTTGCCCGTCTGTACCATAGCCGACAGGAACTGGAGACCGGCCAGCAAGCCGTCGCCAGTGGTCGCATAGTCGGTCATCACGATGTGGCCGGACTGTTCGCCGCCAAGGTTAAAGCCCCCCTGACGCATCCGCTCGACCACATAGCGGTCACCGACAGCAGTGCGTTCGAGGCGCAGGCCCTGCCCCTCCAGATAGCGCTCAAGTCCGAGGTTCGACATCACGGTTGCAACTAGTGCACCGCCGCGTAGGCGGTCTTCGGCAGCCCACTGGGTCGCCATCAGCGCCATGAGTTGATCGCCGTCAGCTACGTTGCCGTTCTCATCAATGATCATGATGCGGTCGGCATCACCGTCGAGGCAGATGCCCACATCAGCGCCATGCGCGACGATCGCCTCGGACGCGGTGCGGGTCGAGGTCGAGCCGCAGTTGTCGTTAATGTTCTTACCGTTCGGCGTGGTGCCGATCTGGATGACCTCGGCGCCGAGCTCCCAAAGCACTTCGGGCGCAACGCGGTACGCGGCACCGTTCGCGCAATCGACCACGACCTTGAGGCCGGTCAGGTGACGACCTGCGGGCAGCGTGGATTTGATACGCTCCGCATAACGGAAACGGCCATCGTCGATACGCTTGGCGCGGCCGATGTTTTCAGCCTTCGCAGGGGTAATTTCGTTGAACACCAGCTCTTCGATCTCGGCCTCGGCCACGTCGGACAGTTTAAAACCGTCGGGGCCAAAGAATTTGATACCGTTGTCGTGGTGCGGGTTGTGACTGGCCGAAATCATGATGCCGACGTCGGCACGCATGGAGGTCGTGAGCATCCCCACGGCAGGCGTCGGGATCGGGCCGAAAAGCAGCACGTTCATGCCGGTCGAAGTCAGACCCGCCGTCAGCGCGTTTTCGAACATGTAACCCGACAGTCGGGTGTCCTTGCCGATGACGACGCGGTGGCCGTTCGAGCCGTCGTTGCGGAAATAGCGTCCTGCGGCAGCTCCGATTTTCAGCGCCATGTCGGCGGTCATCGGGTACTGGTTGGCTTTGCCACGGACACCGTCGGTTCCGAACAGTTTACGGCTCATTCTATTCCTCGTTGATTGCCATCATCAGGCTAAGAGCCTGTTTCGTGGGCAAAGTATCATGCACGCGGACGATCTGCACCCCGTGACGAATGCCATCAAGCGCCACAGAGACCGATCCGGCCACCCTTTGGGCAGCATCCTGCGCACCTGATATTTCACCGATGAAACGTTTGCGGCTCGCACCGAGCAAGATAGGGCAACCGAGCGTGTGGAACAGTGAAATCCGCCGTAAGAGAGCGAGGTTATGCGCCTGCGTCTTTCCGAAACCGATACCTGGGTCTGTGATAATACGGCTGCGCGGGATGCCTGCGGCCTCGGCGACCTGAATGCGGGCCTCCAGATAGTCGTAGATATCGAGGAGGACGTCCGTGTAGCTGGGGTCCTTCTGCATGGTTTCGGGCGTACCTTGCGAGTGCATCAGGCAGATCGGCAGCCCCGTTTTGGCAGCGACGTTCACCATGTCCGGATCAAACTCCATCGCGGAGACGTCGTTCAGGATCGCAGCACCAAGGTCGGCAGCCTTCTGCGCGACCAGCGTCTTGCGGGTGTCGATGGAGACAACCGCATGCGGCGCCAGAGCCTCTACGGAGGGCGCGATACGTGCGGCTTCCTCATTCATTTCGACTTCGGCAGCGCCGGGGCGCGTGCTTTCGCCGCCGATGTCGATGATCGTCGCACCGTCCGCCATCATTGCCCGCCCCTGCGCGAGCGCCGCAGAGGCAGTGTCGAACTTGCCGCCGTCGCTGAAACTGTCGGGAGTGACGTTGAGGATGCCCATAATCTGAGGCGTGCTCATCGTCAGGGCAGCGATATCAGGGCGAGGCGCGACCATCGCTGTGATCTGGTCATCTGGAACCTCGGACAGCGGCACCACGCGCGGAGCCTGCCCACGTTCCAGCACTTCGACGCGGTCGAACCAGCACCAACCGCCTGCGAGTTGCCGCGCTCCTTCGGGGCGCGCGGCGTCCATCATCGGGATCGGTCGGTAATAGCGCATCAAAGCAGTTGGCCCGCGTCCACAGGCACCGCACGCACCTTAACGGCAGAGGTCGGAGCGTCCGCACCGACGACCAGCAGCTCAGCGGCTTCGTAGTGCTCCGCGAACCAAGACACCAACTGGAGAGCGTCGCGCGGATCGGCGCTCGGGCTTTCGACGGCATCAAGGACGATCTTCGACGGTGCCCAGACGCAAATCTGGTTATGCTTCATGGCCCAGTCGAGCTCGGTACGCGTGCCGACGACAACGCAGCGCTTATCACGGCCAGCCAGAACCCAAGCGTTCTGTTCGATGGCCAAGAGGTCGATACGCCGCTGCGCAAGGGCCGCCGACGACTGAGGCGCGGAAACATCCGCAGCACCGACGGCAATAATCAACGGCGCTTCATCAGCCGCGAGCTCATCAAGCCAGACACCGAGACGGTTCGACATGATCGCCTCGTTCGTCAGGAACAGGACGCGGGGATGCGGGACGGCAACGTGGTCCTGCCCCGAACGGGCAACCTCGCCCTTGCCGCGCACGATTTCGACGCCAAGCGAGAACGGGCCGCGGTCCAGCTTCTCGATCCGCACAAACACGCGAAGCGCCTGCGGTTCGCGCAGGATACGTTCGGCCACACGTGCAGCCAATGTTTCGAGCAGGTTGATCCGCTCGGCGCCAAGCTCGCCGTCAATGGCTTCGGTGATGCGGTCGTAGGATAGAATGCGATCAACATCGTCGTCAATTTCGCCGGTCTGGGGTTTGACCTCGACAACGACATTGAAACGAACGCGCTGGAGATGGCCCCGCTCCTGCTGGAATGCGCCGATCTCCACCTCGACGGTGTAATCACGCAGCGAAATACGGTCGCAGGGTTGGGTAGCGCTGGCCTCGGCACGCTCGGACGGGTGGGCGAAGGCCATGCGGATGTCGTTGTTCATAGCATCTTTCCATCGACGACGTTGGTCTGGGCATACTAGCCCATCGCCGTTGGAGCAAGCGACCTGCAACGCCAGATCGCCTGCCAAACGCGACTTAGTTCATCGCGGTGCGTGTCGGTTGACGGTAGAAGATATGGCTGCCGATCATCGCGGTTTTGGGGAAACGCTTGGCCCACGACGGGCTCACCGCGCGGGTGTGATAGTGCGTCGCGCCAGCGGTCAGAACACGCGGGGTGCCGTCGATGAGCAGGCGGGCGACCTTGCCGACCTTTTCCCAAGCGGCAGGTTCGGAAATCGTCTCGGCCAGACCATCACAAGTGTAGGTGAACTGGCAGCGATAGCGACCGCCGGTGCCCTGATTGACCACGCCGCAAACGGTGGTCGGGTAATCGGCGCTATCGACGCGGTTCAGAATGACTTCGCCAACCGCGAACAGCCCCTCGACGCTCTCGCCGCGCGCTTCGAAATAGAGCGCTTCGGCAAGACAATGCCACTGCTCACCACCATCAGCCTCGGGAAGAGCGGCCAAAGTGGCATCGTCGAAGCGTTCGACGACCGGAACGGTCTCGATGTTCCGGGAATCAGGTGCGGGGGGATTCGCAAGAGCGGAAAGCTGAGAAGACGGGATCTCCGCGATCGCTTCACGCTCCTGACCGAGCAAGGCTCCGAGCCTTACAGCCAATACATCTTGGGCGAAAACGCTGTTGCCCATAGCCGAAATTGCAATTGTGACGGCCAGTAGATTCAGAATTTTCGACACAGCAAAACGCATCGGACTTCCTCGGTTCAACGTGGTTTGCCCCACGCCGGCCCGAGCTGCGTACAAAAAAACACCGGAAAGGTCCACCCGACTATTTGGGTAAACCTTTGAACGGACTCATAGTTCCGTATTCGCCATGTGCGTAAGTGTCCCTTACACCTTAGACACTAGCAGAAATTTTGCGGTCTGAAATAGCTAATTGCGCTGCTGACAAACGCGCTGCGGGCACCCGGAAGGGGGAGCATGAAACGTAGTCAAACTTCTGCGATCTGCAAAAAGAAATGGCACTCCGACTACCGCCGTGTTCGCCGCATATGGACAGAACGACGTCCTCGCGGCCCTTCCTGCCCCGCTCTGCCCCCATCGAAAGCAGCTCGCCCACGCCTTCGACATCGAGCGTGTGGAACGGGTCCTCGGCGTAGACGCCGGCCTGCACATAGGCGGACATGAAGCGGCCAGCGTCGTCCCGACTAAGGCCATAGGTCATCTGCGTCAGGTCGTTCGTACCAAATGATAGGAATTGCGCGTGCATCGCGATTTCCTCGGCACGAAGAGCTGCACGCGGGGTTTCGACCATCACGCCATAGCGGAAGCGGAAGTCGACGCCTGTTTCGGCGCGAACAGCGGCAGCGACGGCATCAATGCGGCTTTTGACCAGCTCGACCTCGCGCATGGCGCTGACGAGCGGGATCATGATTTCGGGCACCACAGGGTCGCCCGAGCGGCTTGCCTCGACCGTAGCCTCGAAAATCGCACGGGCCTGCATGTCGTAAATTTCCGGATACGACAGACCAAGGCGCACGCCGCGCATCCCGAGCATCGGGTTATATTCTGTCAACGCTTCGACGCGGGAGGTGACTTCGGACAGCGGCAGCGACAGTTGTTCGGCAAGTTCGCGGTGACCGGATTTGTCCGCAGGCAGGAATTCGTGGAGCGGCGGATCGAACAGACGAATGCACACAGGCGTGCCGTGCATGATCTGGAACAGCGCGATGAAATCGCCCCGCTGCATCGGCAGAAGACGGTCCAAAACGGCGCGGCGATCCTCTGCGGTATGGGCAAAGATCATCTCGCGCATCACGCCAAGACGGTCGCCTTCAAAGAACATGTGTTCGGTCCGGCAGAGGCCGATCCCTTGGGCAGCAAAGTTGCGGGCTATCTGCGCATCGGCGGGCGTATCGGCGTTTGCGCGAATGCCGATGTCACGAAATTCATCTGCCCAATCAAGGAGTTGACGGAATGCGCCATCCAGCGCGGGCTCCATCAATGGCACCATCCCAGCAAGCACGCGGCCTGACGTTCCGTTCACCGTAATGACGTCACCTTCACGGAATTCGCGGCCGTCGGGGGCGATCATGACCTTGCGTTTGCGGTCGATCACGAGGTCTGAGGCACCTACTACGCAGGGCAGACCGAGGCCGCGACCGATCACTGCGGCGTGGCTCGTGATGCCGCCGCGCACGGTGATGACGGCGCTTGCGGCGTGCATTCCGCGGATATCCTCGGGCGTGGTTTCGCGCCGCACGAGGATGCAGGCTTCCGAACGGGCGGCGCTGGCCTGCGCCTCGTTCGCGGTGAAAACGATCCGCCCGCAAGCCGCACCGGGGCTGGCCGCGATACCCGCAACGATTACGTCGGGCGTGGCCGACGGATCGACCTGACGGTGGAGCAATTCAGACAGGATCGCGGGATCGACGCGCATTACCGCTTCGTCAGTGGGAATGATGCCATCCAGCGCTAGATCGACGGCAATTTTCACCGACGCGCGGTTCGAGCGCTGTACGCGGATCGCGTCGAGGACATGCAACTCGCCGTCCTCGACCGTGAATTCTATCTGCATTTCTTCACGCAGACGGATCCGGCACAGATCGCGGTAGCCGGCGAGCTGCGCAAATACCTCCGGAAGCTCCTCCTCCACCGAAAGGCCGCGATCATCCTTGGTGATGAACAGCGCCTCTTTGGTCTTCGTCAGCGCCTCGCGACCTTGGCTTTGGCTGAGGTAGCGACCAGTGATCCGCTGCTCACCCGTTTTGTCATCCACGAACTGGATGACGCCAGAGCCCGACTTACCGCGTCCGACGCCCATCGCCATTGCCTGCACGACAAGGCCGAGACCGGCGTCAGCGGGCGCGCCCTTGGCCTGACGGAGCAGACGCGCCGTCGTGCCGTCCCATGCGCGAGCCATCGACCGCAACACCTCGGCAAGCTGTTGGGCGGGGTCTTGCGGGAACAACTCGTCAGTTTCGTATTCGTAGGCTTCCAGCATCGACCGCAGAGCCGCTTCGGTAGGCGCATCGGGAAGGTGGAACTGTTCGGGGTCAAGACGGGCAACGACGACCGAATAGGACTGAACGAAGCGCAGATAGAGCGCTGTCGCCGCCTCAAGTCCAATCTTTTCAGTCAGTTCGCGGTGGCGGGCGTTGTTGAAGCCGATGTTCAGGATCGCACCCGGCCCGCCCCAATCGGAGTCGGCACTGGACGGTCGCACGGACAACAGCGGCGCGTCACCAAACGGTTCGAGCAGCGACGACATCTCCGGCATCTGCCCGCGCGCAATCTCGCGCACCGTGTCGAACGACAGCGCGACGGTGGTCGGCACAGGCATGTCGAGGCGGATCAGACGCTGCAAACACTTGGCCCGACCACCATGGACCGACGGCGACATACGCGCGTTGGGGGTGATCAGGGTGAACGGCTCGAACTCGATGTTGTGCTGCACTGCGGCGTCTCCTTGCTGCATTGCACTTTATGCAAAGTGCAGTTTGCAGCAAGGGTAACGTGCCGTTTTCTTAGCCTTCGATGCGCGAAAGATCGGCAACCGAAAGACAGCTGGTCCGGATGCGCGACAGCAGGTTCAGGCGGTTGCGACGGACGATCTGGTTATCGCTGTTGATCTGCACAGCCTCGAAGAACGCGTCGATCGGCGCACGCAGGCCCGCCATCGCGGACATAGCGGCGGCGAAATCTTCGTTTTCCATCGCGGGCTTGATCTCTGCATCGGCCTTGTCGAGCGCGGTGAAGAGGTCACGCTCCGCATCGGCTTCGGCGAACTTGGGATCGGCACCGAAGGAGTACTCGACGCCATCCTTTTCCTCTGCCTGAGCAAGGATGTTGGACGCACGCTTGTAACCTTGGATCAAGTTGCCGCCATCGTCGGTCGACAGGAAGTCCTGAAGCGCCCGGGCGCGCTTGACCAGCAGTGTCAGATCGTCGTTACCCGGCATAGCCAGAACAGCGTCAATCACGTCGTGGCGGATGCCCTGATCGCGCAGGAATACCTTCAGACGGTCGTGGAAGAACGACAGAAGTTCGTCGGCATCCGCACCTTCATTGGCCGATGCAAAGACGTCCTTGAGCTTGAGCGTCAGGTTGTTCTCCAGCACCAGACGGATCACGCCCAGCGCAGCGCGGCGCAGTGCGAACGGGTCTTTGGAGCCGGTCGGCTTTTCGTCGATGGCCCAGAAACCGGTGAGCGTGTCGATCTTGTCGGCCAGCGCGACGGCGACCGAAACAGGTGCGGTCGGGACAACGTCCGACGGGCCGAGCGGCGAATAGTGATCGCGGCAAGCGTCGGCGACATCATCGGTGCGGCCCGCGGCAAGTGCGTAGTAGCGGCCCATCAGGCCCTGAAGTTCGGGGAACTCACCAACCATATCCGAACGCAGGTCGGCCTTGGCGATCAGAGCCGCCTCGCCTGCCTTTTCGGCGTCAGCATCAACGGACGGTGCCAGCGTGCGTGCCAAAGCGGCGATGCGTTCGATCCGGTCTTTCTGGCTGCCCAGTTTGTTGTGGAAAGTCACGTTGGCGAGGCCATCGAGCCAGTCGCCCATGCCCGCCTTCGCAACGCGCAGGTCGTTTTCGTAGAAGAACTTCGCGTCCGACAGACGTGCCGACAGAACCTTGAGGTTACCCGCAAGGATCGTAGCGCCGTGGTCGGCGGTCTCGATGTTGGCGACGGTGACGAATTTTTCGATGCGGCCGGTCTTGGGGTTGCGGACCGAGAAGAACTTCTGGTGCTCTTTCATCGAGGTCTGGAGAACCTCCGGCGGGAGGCCAAGGAATTCGTCAGCGATCGGGCCCATCAGCGGCACAGGGAATTCGACGAGGTTACCGACTTCGGCCAGAAGGCCCTTGTCTTCAACGATTTCCATACCGGCAGCAAAGGCCATGTTGCTGGCCTCGTGCTCGATGGTTTCGGCACGCTCGTCGGCGCGCAGGACGACCTTGGCGCGCTTGAGCTTGGCCTCGTAGTCCTCGAAGTCCGACACAGTGATCACGTCGGGCGCCATGAAGCGGTGACCCTTGGTGGTGTTCCCGGACTTGATACCTTCGATTTCGAACGGGACGACCTCATTACCGTCCGCGTCAGACAGCAGACAGATGATCGAGTGCAGCGGACGCACCCAACGCATCGGGCCAGCGCCCCAGCGCATGGATTTGGGCCACGGGAAGTTGCGGATGGTCTTGTCGAGCACTTCGGCAATGATCTCGCCAGCCAGGCGGCCCGGCTTTTCAAAGACGGCGAAGTAGACCTGACCCTTCTTGTCGTCGCGTACTTCGAGCTGGTCCATGGTCAGACCGGTCGAGCGCAGGAAGCCTTCGATAGCCTTTTCCGGAGCGGACGTGGACGGACCCTTGCGCTCTTCTTTGACGGCTTTGCTCTCGCCCGTCAGATCCTCGATCGACAGGGTCAGGCGGCGCGGTGTCCAGAAGGCAGCGGCGTGGGCGTAGGTCAGACCTGCATCAACCAGACCGTCGGTGATCAACTTTTTCAGATCATCGGCAGCTTTGGCCTGCATACGGGCCGGAATTTCTTCGGAGAAAAGTTCGATCAGAAGATTGGGCATCAGTTCATCCCTTCGGGGGGTGTCGGGCAGCCTTCGGGCAGCGGATCGCCGTTGAATTTGGCGTCGCCACAGGCGTTGATCTGGTTCCAGACATAGCCATTGCCCGCAGGGGTGATGGCGACGATCCGGTCGATCCCGTAGTTGATATTCGGCGTGCCAAGGAACGCGACGGCGTCGCCGTCCTCAAGCTCGGCACCAAGCTGTTTGGCGTCGAAGCACGAGAACCAGCCAGGTGCGTTGAGCGGCACGGCGTTCTCGTAAACCTCGTAGGTCGCAGCGAGTTCGTCCAGCGGGGTCGGTGTCTCGAAACAAGCGCGCAGCCGGATCGGCGAGCTGTCGCTGTCGATCGCCTGAACTTCCGAAACCGCGATGCCTTCGGCCTCGCCCGTAGTGGCAGAGATCAGCGAAATCTCGGGCAGGTCGTCACCGGCCAGAACGTCGTAATAAGCGTAGACCAGCGAATAATAGAGACCCGCGCCCGCAACGAGAGCAGTCAGTACAATCGCCAGAACGGCAAGGCGTGCAGAGCGCATGATACTTCCTTAAACGACGTGGCCGCCGGCTTCGGTCTGGACGAACGCATCGGCGCAAAGCTTGGCCAACGCACGAACGCGGCCGATGTAGGCTTGGCGTTCGGTGACCGAAATCACGCCGCGCGCGTCCAGCAGGTTAAAGACGTGGGACGCTTTGATGCACTGGTCATAGGCGGGGTGCGCCATGAGGATGCGTTTGCCGGTCTTTTCGTCGTCGTGATCGAAGTCCAGCAGGCGCTGGCATTCTTTCTCCGCCTCTTCGAAGTTGCGGAATAGCTTGTCGGTGTCCGCGAGATCGAAGTTGTGGCGCGAGTATTCTTCTTCGGTCTGACGGAAGATGTCGCCGTATTTCAGCGCAATCGGTGCGTCGGGATCATTGAACGGCATGTCCATGACGTGATCCACGCCAAGCACATACATCGCCAGACGTTCGAGGCCGTAGGTAAGCTCGCCCGAAACCGGTTTGCAGTCGTGACCGCCAACCTGTTGGAAATAGGTGAACTGCGACACTTCCATGCCGTCACACCAGACTTCCCAACCAAGGCCCCAAGCGCCGAGGGTCGGGGATTCCCAGTCATCCTCGACAAAACGGATGTCATGCAGATGCACGTCGATACCAATCGCTTGCAGCGAACCGAGGTACAGGTCCTGAAGGTCCGGCGGCGACGGTTTGATGATCACCTGATACTGGTAGTAGTGCTGAAGGCGGTTCGGGTTCTCACCATAGCGGCCATCGGTCGGACGACGCGACGGCTGCACATAGGCAGCGGCCCACGACTTGGAGCCGAGGCTGCGCAGCGTTGTCGCAGGGTGGAATGTACCTGCACCGACTTCCATGTCGTAAGGCTGGAGCACAGCACAGCCCTTGCCCGCCCAGTAGTTCTGGAGGCGCAGGATGATTTCTTGGAAGGAACGGGGTTTGTCGGCCATTGTCGCCCTCTTTTCGGTTCGCCGCTTCAATAGGCCGCTCGCCGCGCGGGGTCAATCGCAGGGCTTTTGAGGCATAAGAAGTACACTGATAAAATTATTTGCAGATGGCTTTTACGCAAAGCGTTCTAGATGACATAAGTACCTAACAACAACACGAATAAAACGGGACAGGTATGATCAGGCATATCCTCGCATTCGTGCTTTTGATCGGATCCGCACTTCAAGCCGCAGCCCAAGAGCTGTCATGGATTCAACTCGAAGCACGCCCCACTCTGTCCGGTGGTCAGGAAAGCGCGCGCCGCTTTGCTGCCGAACTGCCGGATGTGAACGGTTTCTACCTTGGTAACGGCTGGTACGTCGTCGCGCTTGGCCCTTATGCGGCCGACGATGCGGACGCCTATCGCCGCGAGCTTCGCCGCGCCGGCACCATTCCGCGCGATGCTTTCGTCAGCGACGGCAGCCGCTTCGGCCAGCAGTACTGGCCAATCGGCGTCGGCGCACCGACCAGCCCGCTGCCGCTGCCCTCGGCGACCGACCGCAGCAATGTTCAAGGCGTCGATGATGTCGAAGTCGACATCTCGTCGCTCGACCTCGAACCGCTGGAAGAGCCTGTGGCTGAAGAACCGGTGGTCGAAGAAGAACCGACAATCGTCATTGATCCGGTGATCGAACCGGAACCCGAGCCCGTCGTCATCGACGAAACCCCTGCCGAAGCACGCGCCAGCGAAAGCCAGCTGTCGGGCGACGAGCGCAAGGAACTCCAGATCGCGCTGGCATGGGCCGGTTTCTACAACAGCGGCATCGACGGCGCATTCGGCCGTGGCACCCGTAGTTCGATGGCCGACTGGCAGGTGAGCAAGGGCTACGAAGGCACGGGCGTCCTGACGACCCGCCAACGCGCCGAACTTCTGGGCGACTATAACGCTGTCCTCGAAGGCACCGGCCTTGAGCGTGTCCGCAACGAGCGCGCGGGCGTGTCGATCATGATCCCGACCGCAATGGTCGGCGAGCCGACCTATGAGGCCCCGTTCGTCCGCTATGAGGCGAAAGACGGCTCCGGCGTTCAGGTTCTGCTGATTTCCGGTCAGGGCGACCGCCAGCGCCTCTACGGTCTTTACGAGATTTTGCAGACGCTTCAGATCGTGCCGACCGAAGGTCAGCGCGGCAAAAACGGCGACCGCTTCGAAATCAACGGATCGAACGACAACATTCACACCTACATTTCCGCATCGACCAACGACCGCGGCGTGATCAAGGGCTTCGGTCTGGTCTGGCCCGCTGGCGATGAAGAGCGCCGAACCCGCGTCCTTGCCAAGATGCAGGAAAGCTTCAAACGTATCGATGGTGTGCTGGACGCTGCGATGGTGCCGGATGAGGCACTGCCGTCGACCGACCTGCTCGCCGGACTGGCGATCCGCAAACCACAGAGCAACGGCGCGGGCATGTTCGTCAACGCCCAAGGCGCTGTTCTGACTGCCGCTGCCAACGTCGGTAGCTGCGAATACGTCACGCTCGACGATAGCCATCGCGCCAGCGTCGTGTGGTCGGACGACCGTTTTGCCGTCCTCCAGCCGGACACCGCGCTCGCGCCCATCGGTCAGGCCGAATTCCAGCTGTCGCAGCCCCGCCCCGCTGACACAGTGGCCGTGGCTGGCTACCCCTACGGCGGCGTTCTGCGTCTGCCCGCCGTGACCTTCGGTGGCCTCAATGACCTCACTGGCCTGAATGGCGAAGCCGATGTGCTGCGCCTCGAAATCGAAGCGCACGACGGCGACGTCGGCGGTCCCGTGTTCGATCAGGGTGGTGCTGTCATCGGCATGCTGATGCCGAAAGCGGAGACCAACACGGTCCTGCCTGAGAGCGTGAATTTCGCGGGCAATGCTGCCGCGCTGACGAACGCTCTGGGCGCTGCGGGCATCACGGCCAAAACCACCGATATGGTCGGCTACATGCCGCCGGAAACACTGACCGGCCTCGCGGCGGATGTCACCGCATTGGTGAGCTGCTGGTAAGAGCGACGCTAGAATTGAAAAGGGCCGGAGCATTGCTCCGGCCCTTTTTCGTCAGTCAGCCCAGAAACGCGGGACGAGAAGGACGAGGCAGGACACGATTTCCAGTCGTCCCAGCAACATGCCCAGCGACATGAGCCACTTGGCTGCATCAGGAAAATTCGACAGCGCACCGGATGCCGCAACCTCTGGACCAAAGGCCGGGCCGATATTGAACACCGCCGTCCACGCGCCGGTCACAGAGGCAAAGAAGCTTAGGCCCGTCAGGCTCAGCGCCACGATCATCAGGCCGAAGGTCAGGATAAAGCAGGTGAACAGCAGCATGATCGAGTTCATGACGCCCTCGCTGACCGGACGTCCTTCGTAACGGACAGGCACCACGCGGTGAGGGCTCAGCAACCTGCGGATCTGGGCCGAAATGGCGCGCAGCATGATCTGATAGCGGAAGATCTTGATCGAACAACCCGTCGACCCCGAACACCCACCGATCGCACCAACGCAGAAAAATACTGCGAATGCGAACGGGCCGTAGGCAAGGATATCGCCGTCCCCGAAGCCCGTGCCCGAGAAGATCGAGACGATGTTGAACAGTGTCTCGCGGAACGCATACTCGCCGTAATGGTCAAGGCGGATCATGCGGTAGACGACCACCAGTGCCGTGGCGATCGAGATCCAGAGGAGGTAGCCGCGGACCTGCTGGTCCTTCCAGATCGGCTCGGGGTCGCCCTGGAAAAACTGGAGCATCCGAATGAACGGGATCGATGCGAGGATCATGAAGACCACCGCCACGTACTGCGGCGGTCCAGCAAAGGCCGCGAAGGACGCGTCCGAGGTCGAAAAGCCGCCCGTCGCCATCGTGGTAAACGCATGGACCAGCGCGTTGCGGCCGTCCATGCCAGTGATCATGTAGGCAAAGCCGCACAGGATCGTCAGGCCGACGTAGATGTTCAGCAAGCCCTTCGCGATGTCCAGCGCGCGCGGCAGGGCCTTGCCCAAGGTATCGAAGCCTTCGGACTGGAAGAACTGCATACCACCGACGCGCATCACCGGCAGGAAGATCATCGCAACGATGACGATACCGAGCCCGCCGAGCCATTGCAGAATACCGCGCCAGAGCAACATGCCGTAGGAGTGGAACTCCAGCCCTTCGATCACCGTGGCGCCCGTGGTCGTCATGCCGGACATCGCTTCGAACACCGCATCGACAAGGCGCAGGTTCGGCTCTCCCATTAGAAACGGGATCGCGCCGAACAGCGGAAGAGTCACCCAGACACCAGTGGTGAGGATAAAGCTCTGGCGGATCGTCAGGCCGCGCGTTTCGCGGTTCGTGCAGGCCACAGCCATTGTGCCGCCGAAGATGACAGTGATCACTCCGGCCTGGAGGAACGTCTTCCATTCACCGTTGCCGTCGAACAGATCGAACAGCAGCGGGGCGACCATTGCGAGGCCGAGAACTGCGGTCAGCAGTCCGATTACATATCCGACAGGGCGAAGATCAGTCATGAGCAGTGGCTTGGCTGTCCCCCCAGCCGGAGTCAAGTCGCTGTGGGTTCGGTCAGCTAAGCACCGAACAGGTCACGAAAAACGTATGACGGGATTTCTTCGCGCTCAAGCCCCATCCGTACAAGCTCTGCATCCGATTTCGCGTTGAGGCGGAGGATTTCTGCCATCCGCATACGGCGTTCGAGATAGGCATTGGTCCCCTGCCCCAGCGCGGCGAAGTAGTCATCGACTTGTTGGTGAAGGCCAGATTTCAGGAAACGTACGTCAATCATTGCATTTGCCATGGCGGAAACCTCCGTAGATGGCGTGCTTGTGAAACCAACGAAATAGGGCGCCGACCAGCGGCGCCCATTCTTACTTCTGCGATGCGGCATAATTTCGCTGCAATGCAGAATTATCCAACGTGATAGAGCGTGCTGAACAGCTTCGGATCAAGGCTGTCGGTGTTGAAGGTCTTGCCTTCGGTCAGCACCGAAACCGCATCGTGGCTGTGCAGGCTTTCCTGATGGCTCGCGACGATCTGGAAATCACCGATACGCGGATCCTTTTGAAGCTGTTCACAGAACAGACGGGCCGCGTCCTCGACAAAGATCGGGTTGGCGGCGTTCAGTTCTGCAAACGCCTGCTCGTCTTCGCGCTTTACCATCACTTGCGTTTCGGTCGGCACGGCAGCGCGAGCCATCTCGATCAGGTCTTCGAACCACAGCGTCTTCGAATTCTCGTCGAGCACTGCCGAAATGCGAGCCACCGAACGCTGCGAGTGCGGGGTTGCGAGCTGGCCGCGGAATTGGCGCGCATGTTCGGACAGTTCGAGCGAGCACGGACAAGTCGACGAATAAACGTAGTCGAGGTGGATGATCTTTTTACGAACGCCCGCCTTCTCGATCAGTTCGAGAGCGATGTCGTAGTACTGGTAGCCGTCGAGGCCCGAACGAAGTGATTTTACCTTCATCGGGTAACGGAACCGCATCTGGATGCGCGCGTCGAAGCTCTCGAGGTCTTCCTTGTAGGCGTCCAGAGCATCCGAGATCACATCGAACGAGAAGGTCTTTTCGGCATGTTTGTAGAATGTCCGCATGATGCGGGACATGTTGATGCCCTTCTTCTCGGCCTCAAGCGAAACGGTGCCGGTCACAGAGGTTTCCAGCGTCACCTCGCCGCCCTCGCGGGCGTAGAAGCGGATCGGCAGGCGGAAGTTCGAAATCCCGACGTGCTGGATCGTCTGCTTCGCGCCGCGGATCAGGCTGGACGGACCATTCTGGAGGTCGGGCATCGACGCCTTGTAGTCCTCGTCGACCACAAAATCTTCGGGGTAGGCGCGGGCCAAAGCGGGATAATTGCTGACTTCGCTGCCCGGAATGAGCCGCGAAACCAACGGGTCAAGAGTTGCGACCTCTTCGGGCGTGACGCCATTCGCCCACTTGCGCAGGAGCGCAAGCGCAGCTTCGGCTTCATCACGCGAAGGTTCACGTTCCATGTCGTGACTATGGATATTCATGTCGGGGTCTCCCGAAGTGGCAGCACGCTCTTTTATATGGGAAGCGCGCGACAGTTTGCTACCAGATGCGAAGGGAATACGCTTGGAACCGTCGCGCGGATCACTCATCAGATTGCGTCCAGCGCCTGAAGAACGTCAGCGATCAGATCGTCCGTATCTTCAAGGCCGCACGACACACGGACGAGACCGGGCGTGATGCCGAGCGTGTCTTTCAGCTCCTGCGGCAGACGCTGGTGCGTCGTCGTCGCGGGGTGCGTCACCAGCGATTTGCTGTCAGCAAAGTTGTTGGTGATGGTGAAGATGTTGAGCGCGTTGAGGAAGCGGAAGCATTCGTCCTTGCCGCCCTTCACATCGATCGCAAGCACGGTGCCCACGCCGTCGTATTGCGCCTTGGTCATCTCGTACTGCGGATGGCTCGGGTGCAGCGGGAAGCTGACCGAGTTCAGCTTTGCATGACCGTCCAGCGCCTCCGCAAGCTTCATCGCGGTTTCCGCCTGATGGTTCACACGCAGCATCAGCGTATCGAGCGACTTGAGCATGACCCAAGCGTTGAACGGGCTCATCGCGCCGCCGGTGTGCTTGAGGTAGGCTTCAACCGGACCACGCACGAGCTCTTTTTTGCCCAGAACAATACCGCCGAGGCAGCGACCCTGACCGTCCACGTGCTTGGTGGTCGAGTAAACGATAAGATCAGCGCCCAGCTCGCCCGCGATCGAGTAGACCGGCGTCGCCATGGCGTTGTCGACAACGACTAGCGCGTCATTGGCGTGAGCGAGGTCGATGACGGCCTTCATGTCGATGACTTCGAGGGTCGGGTTCGAGATCGACTCGAAGAACACGACCTTGGTGTCCGGACGGATCGCGGCTTTCCATGCGTCCATATCGCGGCCATCAACGAGGGTGACCTCGACGCCGAAGCGGGCCAGCACTTCTTCGAGGATGTAGAGGCACGAACCAAACAGCGCGCGGCTCGATACAACGTGGTCGCCTGCTTTGAGCAGCGACATCAGCGCGCCGTTGACGGCAGCCATACCCGAGGCGGTCGCGAAACCAGCTTCAACGCCTTCAAGGTCGGCCATGCGGTCTTCGAGCATTGCAACGGTCGGATTGCCGTAGCGCGCGTAAATGAACTCGTCGTCGCCCAGTTGGACGAAGCGCTGCTCGGCCTGCTCGGCAGTGTCGTAAACGAAGCCTTGAGTGAGGAAGATGGCTTCGCTCAGTTCGTTGTATTTGCTGCGGCGGACACCGCTATGAACCGCGCGTGTGCGCTTGGAAAATTTGTCCATGTGCTTTCCTTTTGGCCTTAAAACAAAACCCCTGACACCGGAAAGGTAGCAGGGGCTGGCCTGTTCCTTTTTAGCGGTTTGTTTAACGTGGCCCGCAATCCGGTTCAAATCGCCACGTGGGCGGGATACGCCTCACGTTCCACGCGGTCAAGGAAAACACCTTGCAGCCTCTGCGCAAAGGCGCATTGTACCCCTATAATTTTAGGAGTTCCCGATGACCGCCCCCATTGCATTGCATTATTGGCCGACACCGAACGGCAAGAAAATCTCGATCGCACTGGAGGAGATGGGCCTGCCATACGACCTGCATCTGGTCGACATCGGCGCTGGCGACCAGTTCGATCCGGAGTTTCTGAAGATCGCCCCCAACAACCGTATGCCCGCCATCGTCGACCCCGAAGGCCCCGATGGCGAGCCGATTTCGCTCTTCGAGTCGGGCGCGATCCTGCAATACCTCGCTCGCAAGACCGGCACGTTCTGCGGCGCGACCGAGCGGGACCGCATCAACGTCGATCAATGGCTGATGTGGCAAATGGGCGGCGTTGGCCCGATGGCTGGCCAAGCGCACCACTTCCTGCGCTACGCCCCCGACATGGACCCGCCGCAGGTTCTGCCCTACGCGCAGGAACGCTATCGCAACGAAGTATCCCGCCTTTACCGCGTGCTCGACACGCAGCTGGACGGCAAGGATTACATCTGCGGCGACTACTCCATCGCCGACATGGCGATCTACCCGTGGGCGGCAAGCTGGGAAGGCCAGCAGCAGACGCTCGATGACAAGCCGAATATGAAAGCCTGGATGGACCGCATGGCCGCCCGCCCTGCGGTTAAAAAGGGCATGGAACTCGCCGCTGAAGTGCGCCAGAAAGGCTACTCCAAGGAACAAATGGAACGGCTTTTCAAACAGAAATGATCCGGCACATCGTATTTTTCACGGTCAAGCGGCCCGAAAACCGTGACGCCGTTTTCGAGGGGTTGAAGCTCCTCGAAACCATCCCCGACTCGATCCGTCTGGAAATCAGACCGAACCTGAACAGCGATCCGATCAGCCCCGAGGGGCCTGATTTCGTCGTCTACGGGGAATTCGAGGATGAAGCGCAGCTCGCCGCCTACAAGGCGCATCCGCTCTACACCAAGTCCATCGAGCTGGTGCGTCCGCTGCGCGACACGCGCACAGCGGCAGACTTTATTTCTTAGGGTCTTCGATCAGATATTTCTGGAGGGCGACGATGTTCACCCACAGGAATATGAAGGTGACAGCCGGAAACGCGAATGTCTCGAGCGTGACCCAGAGCTCCTCGCTCTGGGTGCGCCAGATCACTTCGTTTGCCAGCGCAAGGACGAGGAAGAAGACCGCGAGGCGCTTGGTGAAGATCATCCAGCCTTCGCGCTCCATCGGCAGGAACTCCCCGAGCACGTATTGCAGCCAGCTTTCTCGGCGCAGCAGGCCGATGCCAAGCAGTACAAAGAACAGTCCGTAAACAATCGTCGTCTTCATCATGAAGAACGCTTTGTTGTTAAAATAGGCTGTCAGCCCGCCGAAGAAGATCACCATGAACGCGGTGAAAACCTGCATCCGGCTGAGCTTGCGGGTGAGCGCCCACAGGATGCCCATCGAGACCAGCAGGATCGGAATGAAGACGATCGCGGAGACGATGAAGCCCGAATATTCGGTGCCGCCGATGATGTAGTTCTCGTCCTTTATCCGCAGGTAGATCAGGAAAAAGACCACGGTCGGGCCAAGCTCGAGCACCTGTTTCAGGATTGGATTGATGGGCTTTGCGGACATGACAGCTCCTTAGGCTCCAAATTCGACGATGACTGCGCCGACGGCGATCAGCGCGATAAACATGGACCGCTGCCAGCCGACCTTTTCACCGAGGAACAGCCAGCCGATCAGCGCGGCAAAAACGGGCGAGGTTTCGCGGAGGACAGCAGCCTCGCCAACCTTGTCGATGCGCGTGGCGAGCATCACGCCGCCGAAACTGATCCAACCAATGAACGCACCGCAGATGCCGCGCACCATGAGCGGCCCCACGGCGGGTTTGACGGGCAGGTTGCGCCAGCGGATCGCAGCGATGACGGGCATGTCGAAGGCCGCGAGGAAGAACCACCACGCAAGGAATGTGAACGGGTCGGCCGACTGGCGGATGCCCCAAGCGTCATAAACGGTGTAGAGCGCGACCGTCGCCCCGCCAATCGCGGCCCAGATCAGACCGATGCGCAGGCCCTTGGGGTCCAGCTTTTCGTCGAGCATGTTGCGTACCGCAACGAGCAGGATACCGCCCGACAGGCAGACCACGCCGAGCCACTGGATCAGGGCGAAGTGCTCGTGGAAAATAACGGTCGCTGCGGCCACGGTGACAACTGGCCCGCTGCCTCTGACGATAGGGTAGACAACCGTGTAAGCCGCGCGCTCGTAAGCCAGCGCCATCGCGAGTTTATAGCCGAGGTGGATGATGACCGCGCCGAGCAGGATGATCCACATACGGCCATCGGGCCAGGGTACGAGAAACAACGCGACAGGTGCCGAGATGATCGCCAGCCAACCGTCGATGACGCCGCGCGACGTCCACGGATCGACGTTGCCTTTTTGCAGAGCGCCGAAGGATGCGTGCGCAATGGCCGACATCAGAGCGAGCAGGGTTGCGAGCTGAGCGCCCTGCGGCGTGCCCGCTATCGAGACGAGCCAATCACCCATATGAAACGTCGAAGGGGGCTCTGCCCCCTAGCCCCCCGAGGTATTTGTGCCAGAGTGAATGAAGGGTCATTCGTGCGCGCCGACCAGCGCCTTGGCGAAGTCTTCGGGATCGAAAGGCGCGAGATCGTCGATCTGCTCGCCCACGCCGATGGCATGAATCGGCAGCGCGAATTTGTCAGCTAGCGCGACCAGGACACCGCCTTTGGCCGTGCCGTCGAGTTTGGTCATCACAAGGCCGGACACGTCGGCGAGTTTCTGGAAGGCTTCGGTCTGCACGAGAGCGTTCTGACCGGTCGTCGCGTCGAGCACCAGCAGGGTGTTGTGCGGCGCGTCGGGGTCTTTCTTGCGGATGACGCGGACGATCTTGGCCAATTCCTCCATCAGATCCTGGCGGTTCTGGAGGCGGCCAGCTGTATCGATCATCAGAAGGTCGGCGCCGTCTTCCTGCGCCTTGGTCATCGCATCGAACGCGAGGCTAGCGGGGTCCGAGCCTTCGGGCGCGGTCATGACGGGCACGCCTGCGCGGTCGCCCCAGACCTGAAGCTGCTCGACGGCGGCAGCGCGGAAAGTGTCACCCGCAGCGATAACGACCTTTTTGCCGGCAGCGCGGAATTGGCTGGCGAGTTTACCGATGGTCGTGGTTTTTCCCGAGCCGTTCACGCCAACAACCAGCACGACTTGCGGCTTCTTCGTATAAAGCGGCAGCGGGCGCGCGACCGGCTCCATGATGCGGGTGACTTCTTCGGCAAGCAGCGTCTTGATCTCGTTAACAGAGACTTTGCGACCCATGCGGCCTTCGGCGATGTTGGCCGTGACGCGCAGCGCGGTATCGACACCCATGTCCGATGCGATAAGCAGTTCTTCGAGCTGTTCGAGCATCTCGTCATCGAGCGTGCGGCGCGGCGAGTTGTCGGCGCGGCCCATCAGGCGGTCGACAATGCCTGCTTTCTTGGGCTGCTCGTGATCGATGGTCGGCTGGATGACCGGCGCTTCGGCAGGCGCAACCACGGGCGCGGCGGGCTCGACGGGACCTTCATCTGCGACGTCGTCAGCGCCTTCGTCGACGATGGCTTCGAGCCCTTCATCGAGCTGGGAAGACGACTTCGTCAGGCGGTCGCGGAGCTTTTTGAAAAAGGACATGTGAAATCCGATGCGCAGTTTCTTTCCAACTAAAGGCAATAGCTAGGATTGGAAAGGCCCGCGGGCAATGTGACTGGCTCAATTCAGGCAATGTGCTATGGAAGTTCGTATGTCTGCAATGCGTCTTTTCACTGTCGCCACGCTGTTGCCGCTGCCGCTGATCATCGCGGCGGCGCTCTATGGCGGCATCTGGGCAGTGCTCGCGCCGCTGGCGATGACGGTGATGGTGGCGGTGCTGGACGAAGTGGTGCGCGTGATCACCCCGCCGACGCCCGAGAGCGAGTTTCCTACTCCCGACCGCTTGTCAATCGTCGTTGTCATCGGGCAGTTCGCGATGCTCGGCGCTGTGATCTACGGGATCGGCGCGCTGTCGTGGGCGGAGGCGTTCGGCGTCTTCGTCGCGGCGGGGCTTTACCTCGGGCAGGTCGCCAACTCCAACGCGCATGAACTGATCCACCGCCAGTCCCGTCTGCTGAGGAAGCTTGGTGTATGGGCCTATATCTCCGTGCTATATGGCCAACACGCCTCGGCGCATGTGCTGGTCCATCATCCGCTGGTCGCCACGCGCAGTGACCCAAACTCGGCGCGTTATAGCGAGAGTTTCTACAGGTTCGCGGGCCGTGCGTGGCGCGGGGAGTTCCGCAAGGGTCTGGAAGCCGAAAAAGACCGCCTGGCTCGGCGCAAGCGTTCGCGCTGGCGTAATCCGTATATCATCTATCTGCTGGGCGCGGCGCTTATGCTGCTGATCGCAAGGCTGATCGGTGGAACGAACGGCCTGCTGTGGTACATCGCGCTTGCGATCTTCGCGCAGGTGCAGTTACTCATGTCCGATTACGTCCAGCATTACGGGCTGGAGCGGAAGTTCGCCGATGGCAAGCCGGAGCCGATCTCCCCTCGTCATAGCTGGAACAGCCCGCATTGGTATTCGTCGGCGTTGATGCTCAATGCGCCGCGCCATTCCGACCACCACGCCCACCCCATGCGTCCTTACCCCGCGTTGGAGTTACCGCACGCGCCGACCCTGCCGCGGTCCATTCCTGTGATGGCCTGCATCGCGCTGCTCCCTCCGTTGTGGCGCAAGGTGATGCATCCGCGCCTGAAAAAATGGCGAAAGAGTAGCTTTTCAAAGCGTTAAGAAGGACGCAGGCTGCAACTATGCGAAAACTTTGCTTAGCACTCTGCGCTTTGGCGCTTCCTGCGACGGCACAGCAGGACAGCCTGACCGCCAGTCAGTTCGAAGCCTATGTCTTGGGTCGCACCTTCGATTTCGGCTATGTCGGCATTGAACCCTACGGGCTCGAAAAATACATGCCGGACCGCCAAGTTTACTGGAGCTGGGGCGACGGCGTTTGCGAGATCGGTGAATGGTACACGAACGGCGAGCAAATCTGCTTTGCCTACGAGAACAATCCCGACCCGCAATGCTGGTACTATCACCTCGACGGTGGCCGCCTGCTGGCGAGTTTCGTTGGCCTCGACGGGATCGTCGGAGGCGAGATTTACGAACTCGAACCCGTAAAGCGCGATCTGGTCTGCAACAACTTCGGTTTCTGATCAGAACAGCGAGCCTTGCGTCGGCGGCGTATCCTTTTTCTTGGGCGCTGGCTTGCTCGCCGCCTGACCGACTTCGAAGCAGCCATCAGCAAATTCGATTTCGAGAGCGCCCGCCTTGCCGGCCTCTTTCGCCGTGGTGATTACATCGCCATCGCTGCGAACGACCGCGTAACCGCGTTCAAGCGTCGCGCGGTAGGACAGCGTCTCACGCAGGCGGTCGAGCGATTGCAGGCGGTCCATGCGCGCCTGCTGGGCGCGAGTGGCAACGTCAGACAGCCTCACGGTTAGCCCGTCGTATTTCTCTTCCGTGCGGGCAAGTTGCTGCGCCAAAGCCTGCGGCCGCAGACGAGCAACGCGAGCATCAAGCGCTTCGCGGCGGCGTTCGGCAACACGTCCCAAAGCAGGGGCAAGGCGCACATCCCACGCATTCAGGCTACGCTGCGAATCCGTCATCAGTCGCTTGAGAACCGAGGGGCGCAGGTGTCCTGATGCCTCGGTCAACGCGAGGCGCTTGCGCGCTGCGGCGTTTTTCAGACCTGCCTCCAGTTTATCGGACAGCACGTCCAGCCGCTGACGAGGTCCATCCAGCAGGTGGTCCTTCTGCGGCAGCGCACGCGCCATATCCCGAAGCCGCTGGCGGCGCAGATCAATGGTCTGGACCAGCGACCGCGAAAGGCGGGCGTTCTGATTGTCGAGCCAGTTCAGCAGTTCCAGCCGGACAGGCACTGCAAGCTCAGCCGCAGCCGTCGGCGTTGGCGCCCGAATGTCAGAGGCAAAGTCGATCAACGTGGTGTCGGTCTCGTGCCCGACCGCCGAAATCAGCGGGATCTGGGAGGCGGCAGCGGCACGAACCACGATCTCTTCGTTGAAACCCCAGAGGTCCTCGATCGAGCCGCCACCACGCGCAACGATGATCAGATCGGGACGCGGTAGCGCACCGCCTGGGGTCAGGTTGTTGAAGCCTTCAATCGCATTCGCGACCTGCTGCGCACAGCCCTGCCCCTGCACAGCAACCGGCCAGACCAGCACCTTGCGCGGGAAACGGTCCCGCAGGCGGTGCAGGATATCGCGGATGACCGCGCCAGTGGGCGAGGTTACGACGCCGATGATCTCCGGCAGATACGGGATTTGCTGCTTGCGCTCTGCCGCAAACAGACCCTCGGCGGCCAGCGCTGCTTTGCGCTTTTCCAGCATAGCCATGAGCGCGCCAGCACCGGCAGGGCGCACATCCTCGACGTTGAGTTGATATTTCGACTGCGGCCCGAACGTGGTCAGGCGGCCGGTCGCGATGACCTCCATCCCTTCCTCGGGCCGATGCGCGAGGCGCGCCACCTGCCCTTTCCAGCTGACAGAGGCCAGAACGTTCCGGTCATCCTTGAGGTCGAAGTACAGATGGCCGGTCCGCGCGAGCACTACGCGACCCACTTCGCCCCGCACACGCACATGCCCGAATTCGCCCTCGATGGCTTTCTTCACCGCCCCCGAGATCTCGGAAACCGAAAATTCATGTGCGTTGTCGTTCGGCTCTTCGAAAAGGTCCATCTGCCCGCCCTTGTTATATTTCGGACCTGACTCTAGAACGCCTCAAACCAAAGGCCAAGCGGAGGTCGCCATGAACATCCTCATCCTCGGTAGCGGCGGGCGTGAACACGCGCTGGCGTGGGCCGTCAAACAGAACCCGAAATGTGACCGCCTGATCGTCGCTCCCGGCAATGCGGGCATCGCAACCGTGGCCGAATGCGCTTCGCTCGATATCCTCGACGCCGACGCGGTTGTGACTTTCGCCGAAGAGAACGCGATCGACTTCCTGATCATCGGCCCCGAAGCGCCCCTGGCCGCCGGCGTTGCCGATCGTTGCCGCGATGCGGGCCTGAAGGTCTTCGGCCCCTCGCAGGCTGCCGCCCAGCTCGAAGCATCCAAAGCCTTCACCAAAGCCATCTGCGACTCGGCCAACGCGCCGACCGCAGCCTATGCCCGCTTCACCGAGGCCGCTCCGGCCAAGGATTACATTCGCCAGCAAGGCGCGCCCATCGTCGTCAAGGCAGACGGCCTCGCCGCTGGTAAAGGCGTCATCGTCGCGATGAACGAACAGGACGCGCTCGACGCTATTGACGACATGTTCGGCGGCGAATTCGGCAGCGCAGGCGCCGAGGTCGTGATCGAGGAATTCATGGAAGGCGAAGAAGCCTCTTACTTCATCCTCGTCGACGGCGAGAGCGTCCTGCCCATCGGCACCGCACAAGACCACAAGCGCGTCGGCGAAGGCGACACCGGCCCGAACACCGGCGGCATGGGCGCCTACTCGCCCGCTCCGGTCCTGTCGGACGACATCGCGCAGAAAGCGCTGAACGAAATCGTCATCCCGACGATGAAGGAAATGGCCAAGCAGGGCATGCCGTATCAGGGCGTCCTCTATGCCGGCCTGATGATCAAAGACGGCCAGCCGCGGCTTGTCGAATACAATTGCCGCTTCGGCGATCCTGAATGTCAGGTCCTGATGATGCGCCTCGGCGGTCAGGCCCTCGACCTCTTGCTGGCCTGCGCAGAAGGCCGCCTCTCGGATGTCTCGGCCAATTGGGCCGACGACCATGCGATGACCGTCGTCATGGCAGCGAACGGTTATCCGGGTAGCTACGAAAAGGGCACCGTGATCAACGGCCTCGGCGCTCTGCCTGAAACCAGCAGCGAATATACCTTCCACGCTGGCACTGCTGAAAAGGACGGCAACATCGTCGCCACCGGCGGCCGCGTCCTGAACGTCACCGCACGCGGCGCAACCCTCAAGGAAGCCGCAGACAGAGCCTATGCGATGATCGACCAGATCGATTGGCCTGAAGGCTTCTGCCGCCGTGATATCGGCTGGCGCGCCCTCTGATTTCACGCTGACGAAAATACCTCGGGGGTGAGGCCGCAAGGCCGAGGGGGCAGCGCCCCCTGCCTGACCGATAGTTGCGCTTTGTCGTTGAAGAGGTCGGCGATGGCCGGTTCAACACCTCCTGCCATAAGCAAACTGCCGAGATCGATGTAGATCTCGGCAGCAAGGCCGTTCAGTGATTTAGTGTCGGGTCTCAACTCGATGTGCTGTATGAACTCGGTCATATACTCGTTCGCTTGATGAACCAGGTCAGGGTCGCCGAGTAGGCTCTCCAACCTCTCCACAGCCTTTGCGAAGAGCTCTGCACTATCTGTCGGCAGCTTCGGCAGAACCGCCTCCTTCTGACGATACTGTTCAAGCTTCGCTTCAAATGCTTTGAGCCTACTGATTAGTGAGCAATCCCCCTCGCAAAATTTGCTCGGGGGGAAGAAAAATAGCAGTTCATATAGGGGGTGGTCGCGGCTGGTACCCGTCAGGAAGGTCGAACCAGTCAAGACATTCCACGCACACTCCGTGTCACGTGGAACGAGCAAAAAAGGGCGGGAAGCGGGAGTTCGCTGTGCTTGCGAAGGCACGCAGTCAAAGAGGCGAAAGCAGCCATTTGAACAGAAGTTCAAAGCCCCGCAAATCCACACCAGCGACTAAAGTCAGCAATGCGCAAGGAGCGGACCATCAACTGCTGACGTTTATTGTTGTCTTGTCCCGGCAGCCACCTATGCCAAACACTCTTTGGGAAAGAACTAAAAAATTTTGGGTGGCCTGCATCCAAACAGGCAACCCCGCGAGTCATGAGAGTAGAAGGCTGCGGAGGAACCGCAGCCAAGCGTCCCGAAAGGACACTGTTATGAAGACGATGACCGCTCTGACCCTCGCCACCCTCGTGACCGCAACCGGCGCTTACGCCGAAGCGCATTCCGACAAGATGGCGGGCATGATGGCCATCGGCCTGTCCGGCGACAAGATGCTGCACCAGATCGACGCTAGCACCGCCACCGTCACCGCATCGATGGAGGTCACCGGCGTGGACAAGCTGCTCGGCATCGACCTGCGCCCTGCCACCGGCCAGCTGATCGGCGTTACCGATGCCTTTGAGATCGTCGAGATCGACCCGATGACCGGCGCGGCCACCGTCATTTCCACCATGGACACCGAACTGCCGATCGAAGGCGATGCGCCGGTGATCGTTGACTTCAACCCGATGGCAAACAAGCTGCGCTTCATGTCGGGCACCACCAACCACCGTGTAGACATCGAAACCGGTGCCGTGACGGTCGATGGCTCGCTCGCGTTCGAAGAGCAGGACATGCACGCAGGCGAAGCCCCGGCCATCGTGGCCGCCGCCTATATCAATTCCTACGGTCAGCCCGACAGCACCGCGATGTATGACATTGACAGCACCATCGTGGCGCTGATCCAGCAGACCTCGCCGAACGACGGCACGCTGGGCGCGATCGGCAAGCTGGGCATCGAAGGCTCGGACAGCTACGCTTTTGACATTGCGACCGACGCCGAGGGCACCAACACCGCGTGGCTGGTGGCGATGGACAAGCTGCACACCGTGTCGCTCAAAGACGGCTCGATCACCGAGAGCTGGGACATCTCCGGCGCGGATGGCGCGACCCTGCGCGACATCACCTTCATGACCGCCGAGTAATCTCTGGCCGACAGGACATATCCGGCGCGGCGTCTTGCGTCGCGCCGGGTGTTCCTGCCCTTTGGCGGGGGGGGATGGATGCCGTGTTCAGCCTCAACCGTGAATTGACAGTCGCCAGCCGTGACCATAGCCATGCAACAGGGAAGGCGATCCCGCCGCGCAGGCGGAAAGGATCGTGCATAAGGGGTGAGGCAGGCGGTGACGGACCACGCGCGATTGATAAAGGCTTGTGCCGCAGGTGACCGCGCCGCGCTGAAGCGGCTGATGGACGCCGAAGGCGGGCGGATGCTCGGCGTGGCGACGCGGATGCTGCGTCGCAGTGACCTTGCCGAAGATGCCGTGCAGGACGCCATGGTTCTGGTCTGGCGGCGGGCTGCCCAGTATGATCCCGACCGGGGCAGCGCCAGCGGCTGGGTCTATACCATCCTGCGCAATCGCTGCCTGACCATGCTGCGCAACGAGGCCCGCGAAACGCCAACCGCGCCCGAAATGATCGACGAGACACTGGAAAGTGGTGTGCTCGACACGGCGTGGGACCGGCTGGATACGGCGTCGGACCTGAAGCGCTGTCTCGAAGGGTTGGACGATGGCACACGCCGCGCGATCCTGTCGTCCTACGTGCTGGGCCACAGCCACGGCGAGATCGCAGGCCGCATGAAAGCTCCGCTTGGCTCAGTGAAATCCTGGGTGCGGCGGGGATTGAGCAAACTGAGGGAGTGCCTGTCGTGACCGATCGGCCGCTCGACATCCTGATCGATGAATGCGTGCTCGGCCTTGCCGGGGATGACGATATTGCGCGTCTGGAGGCGATGGCCGCCAGTGATCCGATGATTGCGGCGCGGCTGGATATTGCGCGGCAGAAATTCGCACCGCTGGATGCGACGGCGGACGACATGCCCCTGCCAGACGACTTCTGGGTTCGGATCGACGCGCGACTTGATGGGCAAAGCGATATGGATGCCCCCGTCGCCACTGCTGACCGGGCCGAGGTAGTCGATCTCAATGCGGTGCGCACGCAGGCGGCGCGTTGGCGCGTCTCGGCGCTGGGGGGCATCGCGGCGGCGCTGGTCATGACAATGGTGCTCGCGTGGTCCTTTATGCTACCGCAGGAACAGGCGGTGGTGGCGGTGCTGCTGAACGACCGGGGCGAGGCCATCGCATTGGTCGAAGGGATGCCCGACAACACAACGCGCGTGACGCTTCTGGAAACGCAGAACGTGCCGCAGGATAAGGTTATGCAGGTCTGGACCAAGCCAGAGGACGACGGCCCGCCCGTGTCGCTGGGACTGCTTGACACCGGGCGGTCGCGCACACTGACCATCGACGGTCTGCCCTCGCCCAATGCGCAACAGCTGTACGAGATCACGTCGGAACCGGAAGGCGGATCGCCGACCAATCTGCCCACCGGTCCGATCCTCGGCAAGGGGTTTGCCAAGGAGCCGCTGATCTGACGGCGCACAGCTTCGCGGCGAAAAGCGTGCGGCTGCGACCCTCTGGTAACTTGCGCATTAGCGGCAGCCTGCTATCCAGACAGGATGCGAGTACTGATGCGGATAACCCACTTGCGCACGTTGATCGTGCTGCTGGTCGTGGCCTTGGCCACGTCGGGCTTTGCGCATCGCTTCGCCACGCCCGAGGATCAGGCCGTGCGCATCTTTGCCGCCACCTACGGGCTGGATCTGTCTGAGATTTGTGGCGACGTGGGCGAGGATGGCACTCAGACCGGCTGTGAAGCTTGCCGCCTGCAGGCATCCATGGACCTGCCGCAACCTGCCGTGGCGGTCATTCTGGCGGAACTGTCGCTCGATACGGCAGACTGGACCATTACACCGCCTGTTCTGCATGGCCTGCGGAGCCAAACCACACACACGGCCCGTGCCCCTCCGACCGTCTGACACCCTTCACCTTAGTGAACCTCGGCCTCTGGCCGATTTGTCAGACATTGGAGACCTCTATGAAACTCGCTTGTTCTGCGGCGCTTGCCGCCCTGCTTCCCGTGACCGCAGTGCTGGCCGACCAGCCTGTCACTATCAACTTCGCCGCCGAAATTGGTGGCCAGCCCTTCGCCTCTGACGCGACATTCAACGGCTTAGGCATGTCTAACGCCGAGGTGAACGGCACTGACTTCCGGCTCTATGCCAGCGACGTGGCGATGATCGCCACTGACGGGAGCCGCGTGCCGGTGACCCTGACGGAAAGCGCGTTCCAGCATGACGGCACCGCGCTTCTCGATTTCGAAGACGGTAGCGCGGCCCGCGCCAATGGCACCGCCCCTGTGAACACCGTGCTGACCGGCACCGTGCCGGAGGGCGACTACACCGGCGTCTCCTTCAAGATCGGCGTGCCCTTCGAAGTGAATCACGGCGATCCCACCGTGGCGCCCACGCCGCTCAACCTGACGTCGATGTTCTGGAACTGGCGCGGCGGCTACAAGTTCGTGCGCATCGACATGGTGCCCACCGACCGCAGTGCCGATGGCCCGAAGGGCTGGTTTCTGCATCTCGGCTCTACCATGTGCGCCTCGGATGGCAAGACGGATGCACCTGCTGCGCCTTGCAAGAACCCCAACCTGATGGAGGTCACCTTCGACGGGTTCGACCCGGCCACGCAGGTTCTGGTGATCGACCCGGCGCCGGTGGTGGCAGAGGTCGACCTGCGCACCAACACGCCTGAGACGTCGCCCGGCTGCATGTCCTTCCCGAACGATTCCGACTGCAACACCGTGCTGCCGAAGCTGGGTCTGCCCTTCAACGAGGTCGCCGCCGGCGAACAACAGCTGATCGCGGTGCGCTGATGCGGCTCGTCGCGCTTGGCGCGGCGGTGCTGGCAGTTCTGGTGTCGGGGGCAGCTTTTGCTTTCGACATCTCCGAAGGCGGCTATGACTGGCCGCTGCCCGACTGGATGCCACGCCCGCCCGTGCCGCAGGACAATCCTATGAGCGCCGCCAAGGTCGATCTTGGCCGGCACCTGTTTTACGATGCCCGCCTGTCTGGGGATGGCAGCGTGGCATGTGCCTCCTGCCACGACCCGGTGCACGCCTTCACCGACGGGCGCGAGACGGCGGTGGGCATTCATGGCACGACAGGTAATCTGAGCGCGCCCTCATTGGCGAATGTCGCCTACCTTCCGGTGAATGCCTGGGCGAACCCGCATATGACCTCGCTCGCATTTCAGGCGCTGGTGCCGCTGTTCGGCGAAGCCCCGGACGAGATGGGCGCGACCGGACAGGAGGCGCGGATCTTTATCGATCTGGCGTCCGATCCGTATTACGCGAATGCCTTCGCAGAGGTGTTCCCAGACCGGCCAGCGCCTGACCTGTTCACCGTCACGCGGGCGCTGGCGGCCTTTCAGCGCAGCCTGATGTCCTTTGACAGCCCCTATGACCGGTTCAAGTACGGCGGCGATCTGACGGCGTTGTCCGACGCTGCGCAGCGTGGCGAGCAGCTGTTCTTCGACCATCGGTTCGAATGTTACCACTGTCATCAGGGCGTGCTGTTCACCGACAATTTCCAGCGCGCTGACAGCCCTTGGAAGGAGACCGGCTTTCATAACACCGGGCTGTATGCCGACTACCCTGATAGCGCTCCGGGGCGGATCGAGATCACCGGCGCGCCGAGTGATGCGGGGCTGTTCCGCACGCCGTCGCTGCGCAATGTGGCCGTGACAGGGCCCTACATGCACGACGGGTCCATCCCCGACCTCCACGGCGTGCTGGCGCATTACGCCAAGGGCGGGCGCGAAGGCCACGCCAATCAGGACGGGATGATCGTGGGCTTCACCGCCTCGGATCAAGAGATTGCCGACATCATCGCCTTCCTCGAAGGCCTCACCGACGAGAGCTTTGTCACAAACTCGGACCACGCTGACCCGTGGCCCGAAGACCATCCCGCCCGCATCACGCGGGCTATGTCCTGACCCCTGAAAGGATTTGTCATGAAACGTGTCCTTGTTGCCTTGCTGCTGGCATCGCCTGCCTTCGCCCATGACAAGATGTCGGGCGACCTGCATATCATTCACCCCTCGATCCCGCAGCCGCCAATGACGGCAACTTCGGCGGCGGGCTACATCACCATCTCGAACGAGGGCGAGACGCCAGAGGCGCTGATCGGCGTGCGCACGCCCTTCGCACAATCCTCGACCCTTCACACCACGCTCCACGAGGACGGCATCGCCAAGATGCGCCCGCTGGTCGAACTATTGATAGCACCGGGAGATACGGTGAACCTCGAACCAAATGGAATGCACTTCATGTTTATGGGCCTGACCGGAGAGGCGAAGGAAGGCGACATGATCCCGGCCACGCTAATTTTCCGCAACGCGGGTGAAGTATCGATCGAGTTTATGGTCGATCCTGCTGGGGGCGTCGATCAATCGACGATCGACCACGGCAGCATGGACCATTCCGGTCACTGACCCCGTGAGTTGACCTATGACTATCTGGGGGCTGATACTACGCGCGTTGCTGCTTCTGTCGCTGCTCGGAACGATGAGCGTTCCGAACGGCTTTATGCGCGCGTCCGGCCCCGACGGCATGGTCCTCGTCCTCTGCACAGCAGAGGGCCCGCAGGAGATCGTGCTTGATCCCTCGGGAAATCAAGTCCCTGATACAGGTTCCGAAGACGCCGCCGCCGCTTGTGTGCTGTCCGGCGTCGTCCCGATCTTAGTGCCTACGATGGCTTTGACACGAACTGAAGGCGCGGCCCACATGGTCCGCCCTTGGCCCCAACGCCACCAAGTCAGTGCCCGCACCCCGCCGCATCGCGCAGCCACGCCGCGAGCGCCCCCTGTTCCTGTCTGACCGCTTCGCAATACATTCTCAGACAAGGACACTTTCTTATGACCACCACCCCCATGGCCGATACGAAGAAACGCGATCGGGCCTTCTACTTTGCCGCCTGGCGCTGGCACTTCTACGCCGGGATCTTCGTGATCCCCTTTCTGCTGATGCTGACTATTACCGGCTTCATCATGCTGCTCGACAACGGGCTATCGAACCAGCTCGGCGGCGCACCTCGCGTCACTGCCACCGGCACGCCTCTGCCACCGTCGACTCAGGCCAAGGCCGCGCTGGAGGCCGTGCCCGGCCAACTGATCCAGTACACCTCACCCGAAGCCGCCGACCGCCCGGCTTACTTCGTCATCCGCAACCCTGCCGATGCCCTGCCGGGGATGGAGCCTTGGGACGTTCCCGCCAAATCCGTCGCCGTCGATCCCTATACCGGCGAGGTCACGCAGGTGAATTCCAAGACCGGGACGCTCTATGCATGGGCCAATGACATTCACGGGACGCTGTTGATCGGCGACACTGGCGACCGGCTGATCGAGGCTGCGGCCTCGCTTACGCTGCTGTTGATCGCGACGGGTATCTACATGTGGTGGCCGCGCGACCGCAGCCTCGGCCGCGCCCTGCTGCCCGATCTGTCGAAGAAGCGGCGGAGCTTCTTCAAGGAGCTTCACGTCGTGGGCGGCGTCTGGGTATCCGGCTTCCTTGTGCTTTTCTTGCTGTCCGGTCTGGCATGGGCCGGGGTCTGGGGCGGCAAGCTGGTACAGCCATGGTCGTCTTTCCCGGCTGAAAAAGATGCGGGCTTCTGGTCGTCAGACCTCACACATGCGTCTTTGAATCACGGCCCGCTCGACGAGGTGCCATGGGGGCTGGAACTGACGCCGATGCCTGAATCCGGCACCGCCGCCGGGACACAGGCCTTGCCCCAGCCCGCCACGCTGGACAGTGTCGTGCTTTGGGCCGAGGCGAATGGCTTCTCCGGCCAGTACCGCGTATCCCTGCCTGCGGGGGAAAAGGGCGTCTGGTCGCTGATGCGGGCTTCACAGTCCGAGGATACCATCGCGCCTAGCGATGACCGCACGCTGCATTTCGATCGTTACACTGGCAACCTGCTGGCCGATATCGGCTATGACGACTATTCGCTGATGGCGAAGGCGATGGCGCAGGGCATCGCTCTGCACAAGGGCCTTGCCGGTCTGTGGAATTGGGTGCTGAACCTCGTGCTGCTGGCGCTGATTTTGATGATCAATGTGACCGGCATCATCATGTGGTGGAAGCGCCGCCCATCCGGCGCGCTGCGCCTTGCCGCGCCGCCAGCGCCCACAGACATGCCCATGTGGAAAAGCGCTGTACTTGTGGCGTTGGTACTTGCAATGGCCTTCCCGATGGCGGGTCTCGCGCTGCTGGCGGTGATCGCCGTCGACCTGCTGATACTCTCGAACGTGCCGCGCCTCAAGGCCGCCCTGTCCTGAGCCTGCTTTGAAACTGAGCCTCCGCATCCCTGTCTGATGCGGAGGCCGCACGTACCGGCTTGCGTTCGGCGATGGCAGACCTACATCGAATGAGACCAAAGAGATGGCCTTGCACAGCGCAATTCGAGAAGCCATCCTTGGGGCGCCGCTTCTAACCGGCATCGTCGTCGGTATGTGGCCCCATGTGACCTTTGACACGGCCGTTCCGATCACATCCGAGGGTCTCTCGCGGCAAGGGTTTCGCAGGAACGCCCGCTGTTTGCTCCAGGGCATCCTCGCACAGATCTACGTGGCCGTCGGTGAGATTGAGGAGGCCGCCGTCTATTCCAAGCAGATCTTGACCGCATAAAAAGGCCGGGCAGTGCATGAAAGACTGGTCAGTAGAAGCTACGCCGCGGCGATCGGATGGGGATGGGACGGCTTGGATTGGGCCGTCCGTGAAGACGGCCCATGCCTTTAGATCTCGATAGATTCAGAGATCACCAATGCATCTTCTAGTTCAACGCCAAGATATCTGACGGTGCTGTCCATCTTGGTGTGGCCCAACAGCAGCTGGACTACCCGAAGGTTGCCCGTTTTCTTGTAGATCGGCGTCACCTTCGTTCGCCTCATCGAATGCTTGCCCTAGGCATTGGAATCCAGACCGATGGACATCAACTAGTCACGCACAATGCGTGCATATTGGCGGGTCGAAATGTGAAGCCGTTCATGAAAACGTCCAGGCCAGAGGTATTCTGACCCGGCCATCAACGGCTCCCGCATCCACCTTGCCAGCGATGCACGAGTGCCTTCGGAGATTTCGAAACGGACAGGCGTCTGCGTCTTGCTCTGCAGAACCGACGCGCGTTCCTTGATTTGGCCTGATGCCATGACATCGACCACCTTCATTTTCACTAAATCGCAGCCGCGCAGCTTGCTATCGATGGCAAGATTGAACAGCGCCAGATCACGATGGTTTTCAGCCAGCTCTAGCCGCACCCTGATGGCCCAGACGTGTTTGAGCTTGAGCGGCCGTTTCTGGCCGACGATGCTGCCTTTGTTCCGGCAGGACGTAGCGCGCGGATGGCGGGTAAGTTTCGTGTTTCCATGATGGGTCCTCCACCCACCACGCCCACCCACATCGACAACCCGACGTTGACATGACGTCATAGCACATGATGCTGCATCGCACCGGAGGTCCGGTTCGAGCCCAAACTGCCAGAGATCGTGCTGAAACTTCGCTGCGCGAGCATTCATCTCATTCCAGCCCAGACTTGCCCTTAATGCACTTGGTTGCCGCTGCGGCTCAGCATCCGTCAAACGGTGCTTTGCGGTATTGTACAGCATGCTTGGAGCGATCAATCGATCGCCAATCCGCTATCTCTTCAAAATCCACTTGCTCCCTTATGCTGCAGGTCAACGACGTCGCGCCGCCTCCGTGCGGCGGCATCAATATACAGGCCTTGCCGGAATGAAACTTAGCCGCGCCACCCTTTTTGGTGGCTTCGACGTTCTCGAAAGCCGTGTTCATCGGTTCGAGTACACGCCTCATCGCCACGCCGAGGTGGTCATCGCCGCCTATGAAGGCGGGTTCAAGCGCGCGTGTTGCGACCGCCACACCTTCGAAGTTCAGTGTGGGGACCTGCTGGTCATTGGTCCCGAGACCTTGCACAGCGGTTCGACGGTTGATGGGCCAGGCTGGCGATATCTCTCGATCTACCTGAGCATCGATCAGATCGCGGAGGCCACCGGATTGGAGGCCGCCGAAATCGAGAGATGCCTGGCAGGGCACCGCGTGCATCGCCGCCCCTCTTCGGTGTCCGACTTGCCTATCGCGATAGGAGATCCGCTTGCCCTAGGAGAGTTCTTGGCGAACCTGTGCGCCCATCAAACACACGATGAAACACGACAGGAGCGCGAGCCGTCCCCAGCCATTGGAAGGGTTCGCGAACGCCTCAACGATGATCCCACCATGCCAGTCACCCTCGTCGATCTTGCCCGGCTTGCGGACATTTCCCCTGAACACCTTTCGCGGCGGTTCCGCGCCGAAACCGGTCTTTCGCCCTTTCAGTACCTGACAAGCCTGCGCGTCCGTGCGGCACGCGAAAGGATCGCGGGTGGTAGCGGGCTGGCCGAGGCCGCGCTGGCTGCAGGTTTCGCCGATCAGAGCCACATGACGCGCTGGTTCAAACGCAGCTACGGGATCACGCCCGGCATGTTTGCCGCGAGCCGCTCAGAGCGAGATCAAACCCGTTCAAGACGCCGCTGACATGCGCCTCTATCCCGGTCTCAAACCGATCTTTCCAGAGGACACCGAGATGACGCATCGCCCAATTTCCCTAAAGACCATCGGCATTTTGGGCGGAAGCTCCAATGTCGCCACGATGGAGTACTACCGCTTTCTCAACGATGGCGTGAATGCCCGACTTGGAGGCTGGGAGATTGCCGAAACGCTAATCGTCGGGATGAACTTTGGCAATATCGAAGCCATGGTCCGCGAGGGCGACTGGGATGGCCTGACACGATACATGACGGGCAAGGTCGAGGCCTTGATCGCAGGCGGCGCCGACATGATCCTCGGCGTATCGAACACGCTGCACAAGCCACTGGAGCCGATTATGACCGGGAAGTCGATCCCGCTCTTGCATATCGCGACGCCGACGGGGGAGGCGATGCAACAGGCGGGCATCAAGCGGGCCGCCCTTTTTGGCACGTAACCGGTGATGGAGATGGACTACATGAGGGACCGCTGGTTGGCCGACTTCGGCATCACTGTCGTGAGTCCCACCGAAGAGGAGCAGGTCGACATCGACCGCATCATCTTCGATGAGCTTGTGAAGGGCGTGTTTCAGGAGACTTCCCGACAGAGGTATCTCGAGATCGCCGCTCGGATGCGCCGGGACGAGGGTGCCGAAGGACTGATCCTCGGCTGCACCGAGATTTTCCTTCTTATCGACCAACCGGACATGCCGGATTTCCCCATGTTCAACACCGCGAAACTGCATTGCGAGGCGGCTGTAGAAATGGCGTTGTCAATTTGAGGCAGGGGCATAGGCGCCTGCCATTTGCTAAGATTAGTAGTCGCAGGACGCAGGATCGTCCTGAACGGTCTTCTGTGGGTCGGCGTCTTTCTCCCTCGCAATCCTTTGCGGCCAGTTGGAAAAGGTCGCAGTGACCGATCCGGAAGGTGGCTCGTCTAACGCCTGCAGCACGTATGCGCTGCCGTTTTTCCGGAAACTGTGAACAGGCATACAATTTTGACCCTGTAGCGGGGTGATCAGCATCCAAAAATGACCCCCCTTACACTGATGTGGATCATGCCCCGAGATCATCGGGGAGCACAGTGTGGGATGTTGGTTGTGGAGACGATTGCGAAGATCCGGCGAGCGTATTTTCAGGACAAGAAGTCGATCAAGCAGATCTGCCGCGAACTTCGGGTCTCGCGGAACACGGTGCGCAAGGTGATCCGGTCCGGGGCGATCGAACTGACCTACGAGCGCACGATCCAGCCGCTGCCGAAGATCGGTCCCTGGACGGGTGAGCTCGATGACATGCTTGCGGCAAATGCCCGGAAAGCGAAGCGTGAGAGGCTAACCCTCATCCGGGTCTTTGAGGAACTGCGGGCTCGCGGATACGACGGCGGTTATGATGCAGTTCGGCGATATGCCGCGTCGTGGAACAGAGAGGAAGCGGTGGCATCTGCGGCCGCCTATGTCCCGCTAACCTTCGCTCCGGGCGAGGCCTACCAGTTCGACTGGAGCCACGAGATCGTGGTGATCGACGGCGCGACCACGACCGTGAAGGTCGCGCAGGTTCGCCTGTGCCATAGTCGGATGCTGTTCGTTCGGGCCTATCCGCGTGAGACGCAGGAGATGGTCTTCGCCGCCCATGACAAGGCCTTCGCCTTCTTCGGGGGGCACCTGCACGCGCGGGATCTACGACAGCGGGAATTGTCCGCCATTGGTCCGAGGACAATGGACGCGAAGACAGCGGTCGACACGATCTTCGTGAGCCGCGACCGTGCCTATAACCGGCGCTTCCAGCAGATGTGCGGTCATTATCTGGTCGACCCGTTGGCCTGTATTCCGGCGTCCGGCTGGGAGAAGGGCCAGGTCGAGAACCAGGTCGGTGTCGTGCGGCGACGGTTCTTCGTGCTGCGCCCCAAGTTCAAGAGCTATGCCGAGCTCAATGCCTGGCTCGAGGATCGCTGTGTGGCCTGGGCGAAGGAGCACCGGCGGCGGCTGTCGTCCTGAACATCCTGGCCCGCCGTCGCGAACCGGCACCACCGCTGACGATCACCACGCCCGACGCGTTGCGACTGACCTGTGAACCGGTCGCTGACTGCAGACGCTACGACAGCCTGAGTAGGCCCGACAATGGAAAGATCGCAAGTGCTGGACGCAATGAGCCGGCTGAAGCTCTACGGCATTAAGGCCGCTTACGATGGGCAGCATGAGCCTCAGCAGATCGTCGGAGATCTCCTCAGCGCCGAGATCAGCGAGAAGCAGGCGCGCTCGATCAAATACCAGATGACAGTCGCACGGCTGCCACTGGCCAAGGAAGTCGACGAGTTTAGCTTCGAAGACACGCCCGTGAACGAGACCCTCGTGCGCGACCTCGCCACAGGTGACTTCCTGGACCAGCAGCGCAATGTCGTCCTGATTGGCGGGACCGGAACCGGCAAGTCACATCTCGCCGTCAGCATCGCGCGGTCCTGCATTAGGCGGGGTAAGCGCGGCCGGTTCTTCAATGTCCTCGATCTCGTGAACAAGCTTGACGCCAAGGCCCGCGCCAATCGTCAGGGACGCACGGCCGATCTGCTCTGCCGCCTCGACTTCCTGATCCTCGACGAGCTTGGCTACCTGCCGTTCGCACAAACCGGCGGCCAACTCCTGTTTCACCTGATCAGCCGCCTCTACGAGCGCACCGCGATCATCGTGACGACAAACCTCGATTTCGGAGAGTGGCCCTCGGCCTTCGGAGACCCCAAGATGACGACCGCGCTCCTCGACCGACTGACCCATCATTGCGACATCGTCGAAACCGGCAACGAGAGCTGACGCTTCAAAACCCGGGAGTAGCCAGGACCACGCCGGCCCGACGCGGCTGCGCGGTGTGGAGGCTACACCGCGTCCCGCCAAGGGGGGTCACTTTTGGGCGCCGATAAGGGGACAATATTCGGTGCCGATTGACACGCTCCTTCGGCAGCGCGCACGCAGAGAGGCGCGTGCTGAGCTGGAAAAAGAGCTTTCGCAGATTGAGGCTGCAGATGCCGCATTGCTGGAAATTGCCAAAACGCTGCCACAACAGGCACGCCAACACCTCGCTCAAGCTCGCAGATCTCTGATCGGACCGCTGAACGCGCTCCGGTCCATGGCACAGTCTCGAAAGCGCGATCGGGGACCCGACGAAAAAAGTTGAAAAAAATCGCCCACGCGATTTCCGCGTCCTCCGCGCTGGCAACATGTCTTCAGCAGGCACAGAGAAACCCTGCGATGAGCGCGGGGTGGAGACTGTGATTACTCTGAGAGCAGGAGTCCCAACGATGCCCAGAAAGAAAAGGCACCCGGTCCTCGACTACACTCGCTTGACCGACAAGCAGCAGCGTTTGAAAGAGAATGCGGAAAAGGTTCACAGCGCAAATCGCGCTAGATCAGCATCAAACCTATGTCGATGCGAATAAGGCTCTCTTCGACAGCCTGGAGAGCGTGCTGGACGAGCTTGCGGATAAGCCCGAAATGGTCGAATTCTTCCGCCTCTTCAGCAAGTACGCAACGCTCGCCAACGCTAAAAAGATCGCCGCGCATCCCGACTGCCCGAAAATCGTAGGAGACGAAATTCAGCAGCGGATCGAAGAGAGTAAATCGGGCCGCAAGTGAAGCCTCGTATCGCCTACGGCGGCCGTACTGTCGCGACACAGGCGATAATCCTAGACATGATTAAACGATAGAAAAGGCGCGGCACATGCCGCGCCCTTTTCGCGCTATTGATGCCGAGCGGCACGGCCATCGGGTCGACAACTATCGGTCAGGCTAGGCCCCCTTCCCCTAGAAAAGCAAAAGCCGCCCCGAAGGGCGGCTTTTTCAATTTCCGAACGTTCGCGTCTGATTAAGCAGCGCGACCCATCAGAACGTCGTCAATCTCTTTGGCAGCCGATTGCTCGTCGTTGCCGCCGACAGCTGCGATCTCGCGGGTCAGACGCTCGAGAGCAGCTTCATACAGCTGACGCTCCGAGTACGACTGTTCGCGCTGGTCGTCGGCGCGGTGCAGGTCGCGGACCACTTCGGCAATCGCGATCAGGTCGCCCGAGTTGATCTTCTGCTCGTATTCCTGAGCGCGGCGCGACCACATGGCCTTCTTGACCTTGGCTTTGCCTTTAAGAGTCTTCATCGCGTGAGCGACGACGTCCGGCGAGGACAGCGAGCGCATGCCCACTTCGGTCGCCTTGTGGGTCGGAACGCGAAGGGTCATCTTGTCTTTCTCGAACGAGACTACGAACAGTTCGAGTTCAAAGCCTGCGACTTCCTGCTTCTCGATCGATACGATCTGCCCCACACCGTGAGCGGGGTAGACAACGTATTCTTCGGGGCTGAATTCAGGCTTCTTTGCTTTGGTCATGATCGTCCTTCCTAGACGACCTCGCCCGTCTGACGACGCAAAATCCGGCGGCGGACTAAAACAAGCCTCCGTCGGATTAGGTTCAGAACTGGGTCGGGTCAGGTTTCCGGCAGCATTTGTAACTTATATATCACAAAAATAGCGCCAAAAAAAGGGCCATGCCGCACTGCGTCATGAAACCTTTAATCTCAATGTATCAAAGGATTTGCGGGCGCAAAGCTTTTTCTTGCACCCACAGATGATTCGCTTAGTCGCCTTCGCCCGGCTTTTCCGAGAAGATGTCCATCTTGCCCGGCTTACCGTCCATCTCCTCGGCGGTCGGAAGCGGATCTTTCTTGGCGGTGATGACCGGCCACATTTCCGAGTACTTGCGGTTGAACTCGACCCACTTTTCCATATCCGGCTCGGTGTCCGGACGGATCGCGTCGGCGGGGCATTCGGGTTCGCAAACGCCGCAGTCGATGCACTCGTCGGGGTGGATGACGAGCGTGTTTTCACCTTCGTAGAAGCAGTCTACCGGACAGACTTCAACGCAGTCGGTGTACTTGCAGGCAATGCAGTTTTCCGTAACGACATAGGTCATTGGTTGGTCCTATTCATGTTCGGGGGTCTAGCTAGACCGCCTTCGACCGTCATTCAAGCGAGAATGGGTCGTCCAATTGTCCGTGCGACGCCATGTTCCGCCTCTCGCGCTTTCCAGGGCGACCTTTCCCGTCAAAACTCGGGTTAGAGGGAGATTTTTCCGACCACACGGTTTTATCTTCGTACAAACTTTGCGCTTCGGGCGCGGGTCCACGTCTTTCACCGCATGCAATAATGCGGACGACGCGAATCTCTTTACCTTGGGGGAAGGTCAGAACGTTGTCCGGCCCGACAGCGCGGGCCGGTTTACTGATGGGCTGTCCGTCCACCCGCACCTTCCCTGCCGAAACGACCGAAGCTGCAAGCGTGCGCGTCTTGAAGAAACGCGCATGCCAGAGCCATTTGTCGACACGGATGGTCGGGCGCGGCGCGTCCGTCACTTGGCCTTGAAACCTGCCAGAGCCGCAGCGAACGGGTTATCCGGATCGATCTGCTTCTCTTTCTTGGGTTTGGCTTCAAAGGTCTTGGCACCCTTATCCTGACGCGGGCCTTTGCCGCCCTTGCCCTTGGGTCCACGGCCTTTGCCGCGCTGTTCACCACCCTTGCCGCCTTCGCGATCACCGCCACCACGACGCTGACCCTGCTGCGGACGGTTGCCGCCAGCGGCGCGCTGTGCACGGCCACCCCAAGTGAAGGTGAAGAACGTCTCCATCTCTTCGGGGCTTTCGGGCGCGGGCTGCTCTGCCGGAGTTTCGGCGGGCGTCTCATTCGGGCCTTCGGGTGCAGGCTGCTCGGAGGGCTGCTCTACCGGCTCTTCGGTCGGCGTCTCAGCCGGCTGAACTTCCGGAGCGGCCGCTTTGACCTTCGCACGTTCGCCTTTGTCGGCCTTGTAGCCGAGGCCCTGCATCAGGTCAGCGAACTGCTCGAGGGTCATGCCGGTGATCGACAGCATATCGGCATTCGCTTCGAAGCCGTTCCTGCTATCCTTGTCGCGCAGCATGTCCGCGAGGCGCTCGAGCATGTCGATACGGATCGCACGTTCGCCAGCAGCGCGGTAGCCGGCCATAGCATAGAAGCCCTGCGGTACACCACGAGCAGCCGGAATGGTCACGAGACCCGGCGGCGGAGCGTCAGGGAAATCGTCGAGGTTCTTATGCAGCGACCACAGCACCAGACGCAGACGGGTCGGCGCGGGCTTGAGCAGAAGCGGCATGAAAATGGTGAACTGACCGAAACGGACGCCGTGCTTGCGCAGTGCGCCGCGGCTATCCTGATCGAGCTGCTTCACTTCGTCAGCGACTTCACCACGCGGGATGATGCCGAAGTTTTCGAGCAGACGGAACGCGAAGCCGCGTGCCAGACCTGCCATCGCCTCGTCACGCGACATAGCGAGCAGCGGCTCGAACAGAGCGGCGATCTTGCGGTCGATGAAGTGTTGCAGACGGCGCTGGACCTTCTGGGCGACATCCTCGCCTGCCTCATCGTCGACAAATGCGACGACTTCCGGCTTCAGAGCATCCTGGCTGGCGACGAGCTTGCCGACAGCGTGCTCACCCCACATCAGGCCGCCTTGATCGGTGAAATCGATCTCGGTGTCCGGCGCGTTGTAGAAGCGGTCTGCACGCAGATGGAACTGCGGAGCCAGCGCCTGAACGGACGCCTGACGCAGTGTTTTTGCCTCGTCCGCGCTTGCGGTCTTATCCATACGAAAACGGAAGCCTTCCAACTTGCCGACGAATTCGCCGCCGACAGTTACTTCACCTTGTTCGTTTACTTCGGCCACAAGGCCCTCCTTCTGCTTGAGCCGGCGAAGCAGAACGCTGGTCCGCCGGTCCACAAATCTCTGGGTCAACGCATCGTGAAGAGCGTCTGACAGTCGGTCTTCTACAGCGCGAGTCGCTTCACGCCAATGGGTTTCGTCTTTCAGCCACCCGCGTCTTTGGGCCACATAGGTCCACGTCCGCACAAAAGCGAGGCGACGCGACAGAGTATCGATATTACCGTCGGTCCTGTCGATGCGTTTGACCTGACGGGCAAACCAGTCCTCGGGAACGTGGCCGTGCTGATGCAGGAAATTATACATATCCCGCAGCAAATTGGCGTGTTCATTGCGCGAAATGCCACGAAAGTCCGGTATTCGGCACACATCCCACAGAAGTTGCACGGATTTTCCGTCGCTTGCACGTGCGACAACCTCCGCATCCTGAGACAGATTCCGAAGCGCGGCGAGGTCATCGGACTCGCGAACGCGGGTCAACCACGGGTCATCGGTGCGCTCTTGCAGCGTCTGGAGCAATCTTTCGATACTGCCGAATTGCAGACGGCTGTTGCGCCATTGCAACTTTTTTACGGGCCGGAAGGTGTGGTTCTCGATGGCTTCGACGACATCTTCGTCAAGTTCATGCGCCTCGCCGGTCACGCCGAAGGTGCCGTGGGTCATGTGGCGCCCTGCCCGTCCGGCGATCTGCGCCAGCTCGTCGGGCTCCAAATACCGGACACGCTGGCCGTCGAATTTGGTGAGCGCAGAGAATGAGACGTGATCGATGTCGAGGTTCAGGCCCATACCGATCGCATCGGTCGCGACAAGGTAATCCACGTCGCCGTTCTGGTACATCTCGACCTGAGCATTGCGCGTACGCGGGCTAAGAGCACCCATCACCACCGCTGCGCCACCTTTGGTGCGGCGCAGCAGCTCGGCGATGGCATACACATTTTCAACCGAAAAGCTGACAATTGCCGAGCGCGGGCGCATGCGGCTTATCTTTTTCGAACCTGAATAGGTGAGCGTCGAAAAACGCTCCTTTTTCATGAACTGCGCTTTGGGCACCATCGCCGCGATCGCGGGACGCATCGTCTCGGAGCCGAGGAAAACGGTCTCCTTAGTGCCGCGCGCGTTCAGAAGACGGTCGGTAAAAACGTGGCCGCGCTCGGGATCCGCGCAGAGCTGAATTTCGTCGATGGCTAGGAAGTCGCAACCCATTCCCGGCGGCATCGCCTCGACGGTGCAGACCCAGTACTGAACGCGGTCGGGCACGATACGCTCTTCGCCGGTCACCAGCGCCACGACCGAAGGGCCACGCAGCGCGACGATGCGGTCGTAGACTTCTCGGGCCAGTAGCCGGAGCGGAAGGCCGATGATACCCGTCCGGTAGGCCAGCATCCGTTCGATAGCGTAGTGGGTCTTACCTGTGTTGGTCGGGCCCAGAACGGCCGTGATGCGCGCGGACGTATTCATTTTTCTTCCCTACAAAGGCCAATCAGAGGGACTGGCCTTCGAGTTCCTGTTCAAGACGGTCGATAGCCTCTTGCACGTTTCCGTCCGCTGGCACCAGTGCGGAAACCTCGCGGTAGACTTCGAGCGCAGCTTCGGGACGTTCGATTTCTTCCAAGATAGCCGCGAATCCGATCATTGCACCGAAGTGACGCGGGTTTAATTCGAGCGTCTTGCGAATATCGGCAATCGACGGCCCGATTTCGTCGGCCATGTAATAGGCGGTGGCACGTCCGTTGTAGGCTTCGGCAAATTCGGGGTCGTGGTCGATGGCAGCGGTGAAGTGATCGATCGCGGATTCAAACGACCCGAGCAGCAGCGCATCCTGCCCACGCTTTAAAAGAAGGTCGATGGACGGCGATCCGCTCTTGCCCCACTCTTCCTGAATGCGGCCCACAAGGCGCATGGCCTGCGCCGGATCAGCGGATTGCAGCTGCGAAAAAAGATCATCAAGAACAACGGTCTGCGCTGAAACCGGTAGGGAAATCCCCACTGACAACAGGAGTGCCGTAACGGTACATTTGATTGAAGGTTTCATCGCGCCCATAACGTCAGTGTAGACTATTGTTTGCCGATAACCAGAGGCGGCATATTCACTTTGGCGAAAGGACTTTGGAATGAGCGACGTTGTAAATACTGCTGTTGTGGCACTGAGAGAAAAACTGGGTAACGAAGGCTTCGATGGTTCGGCCAAGTTCGTGATCGAAGACGAAGGCAATATCGTGATCGACGGCGCTGGCGTCCATGAAGGCGACGAGGACACCGATGTGACCCTGACCGCTTCGGCAGAAACCTTTCAGGAAATCCTCGAAGGCGAACTGAACCCCACCACTGCATTCATGTCGGGCAAGCTCTCGGTCGACGGTGACATGGGCACCGCGATGAAGCTCGCAGGCGTACTGGGCTAAAATGATGACTGCCGCACCATTCTATAGTGACGTCGCCGAAGGGCCTGACGGTGGTCAGGCCGCTTGGGTCGTCACGTCGGATGGTTGCCGCATCCGCATCGGACATTGGACCGGCGCGGATGTGAAGGGCACGATTCTCATCTTCCCCGGTCGCACCGAATACATCGAGAAATACGGCCGCGATGCAGCGGTATTTCTGGATAAGGGCTATGCGACCGTTGCGATTGACTGGCGCGGTCAGGGGATCGCGGATCGCCTGATCCCGAACGCCGCGCTGGGTCATGTCGAAAGCTTCCGCGACTATCAACACGATGTCGCGGCCACCGTCCGCTACGCCGAGGAAGCCGGCCTCCCCCGCCCGTATTTCCTGCTTGGTCACTCAATGGGTGGCTGCATTGGTTTGCGTTCACTCCATGAAGGGCTGGACGTCAAAGCTGCGGCGTTCTCCGCGCCGATGTGGGGCATCCAGATGGCGGCTGCGCTGCGCCCTGTGGCGTGGAGCATATCGTCGCTGTCTCGCGGCATCGGCCTCAGCCACCTGCTCGCCCCCGGCCAGCAGATCGAAACCTACCTCGCCCGTGCTGAGTTCGAGCTGAATACGCTGACTTCCGACCGTGACAGCTTCGACTACATGCGCCGTCAGGTGATGGAGCATCCAGATTTGTCGCTCGGCGGTCCATCGCTGCAATGGCTGAACGAAGCGCTGGTCGAGATGAAGAACCTGCACCGCCTCCCCCCGCCGCATTACCCGACGGTCACCTTTGTCGGCACCGACGAACAGATCGTCTGCCCGACACGCATCCATCGCTATATGGAGCGCTGGCAGGGTGGCGATCTGACCGTCATTCAGGGCGGACGCCATGAAATCTTGATGGAAAAACCCGAAACCCGCATGATGGTCATCGACCGGATTTGCGCGCATTTCGACCATTACGCCGAAAATTCGTTCGATTGTTCGCAGAGCGAGATTGCCTGAGCCTTTCATCCGTGCCGTTCGAGGACTATCTCTTTGAACAAACGAATTGAGAAGGACATAGCATGAAGCTCCCGAGCCCCGTATTCGATGCGAATGCAACCGGCGGCAAGGATCTCGGCGATCTGCCGGAATGGGATCTGACCGACCTTTACCCCTCTGAGGACAGCGCCGAACTCAAGCGCGACATGGACTGGCTGGAGCAGGAATGCGCCTCGTTCGCCGCCGACTACGAAGGCAAGCTGGCTACCCTCACCGCCGCCGAGCTGCTGACCGCCGTCCAGCGCAACGAAAAGATCAGCGAGATCGCAGGACGCATCATGTCCTTCGCAGGTCTGCGCTACTACCAGATCACCACCGATGCCGGCCGTGCGAAGTTCATTTCGGACTGTCAGGACAAGATCACCGGCTACACCACCCCGCTCGTGTTCTGGAGCCTTGAATTTAACCGCATCGAGGACGAGCACTACAACAAGCTGATGTCCGAAAACATCGAGCTGTCGCGCTACAAGCCCGTGCTCGACCGTATGCGCGCGATGAAGCCCTACCAGCTGTCGGACGAGCTGGAGAAATTCCTGCACGATACCTCCGTCGTTGGCGCGACCGCATGGAACAAGCTGTTTGACGAGACCATCGCCGGTCTGACGTTCAACATAGATGGCGAAGAGAAAAACATCGAAGCGACGCTCGATCTGCTGTCCGAACAGGACCGCGCCGAACGTGAAAAAGGTGCGCGCGAACTGGCCCGCGTCTTTGGTGCGAACATCAAGACCTTCGCCCGCGTCCACAACACGCTCGCCAAGGAAAAAGAGATTGAGGATCGCTGGCGCGGCATGGAAAGCCCGCAGATGTCCCGCCACCTTGCCAACCATGTCGAGCCGGAAGTGGTCGAGGCGCTGCGCACCGCCGTCGTCAACGCCTACCCGCGCCTGTCGCACCGCTATTACCGCCTGAAGGCAAAGTGGCTTGGCCTCGACACGCTGCAAGTCTGGGACCGCAATGCGCCGCTCCCCATGGAAGCCGACCGCACCGTCAAATGGGACGAAGCCGAAAAGATCGTCATGGACGCCTACGGCGCCTTCGATCCGCGCATGTCCCAACTGGCAGAGCCGTTCTTCAACAAGGGCTGGATCGACGCTGCCGTGAAGCCGGGCAAGGCACCGGGCGCCTTCGCGCACCCTACCGTCACGACCGTCCACCCCTACGTGATGCTGAACTACCTCGGCAAACCGCGTGACGTGATGACGCTGGCGCACGAACTGGGCCACGGCGTGCACCAAGTTCTGGCGGCCAAGCAGGGCGAGTTCCTATCGGACACCCCGCTGACGCTGGCCGAAACCGCTTCGGTCTTCGGCGAGATGCTGACCTTCCGCAAACTGCTCTCTGGCGCGAAGAGCGACACCGAGCGCAAGGTTCTGCTCGCCGGTAAGGTCGAGGACATGATCAACACGGTTGTCCGTCAGATCGCCTTCTACGACTTCGAGTGCAAGCTGCACGACGCCCGCAAACAGGGCGAACTGACGCCGGACGATATCAACGCGCTATGGATGTCGGTTCAGGGCGAGAGCCTCGGCGACGTGTTCGAATTCATGCCGGGATACGAGACCTTCTGGGCCTATATCCCGCACTTCGTCCACTCGCCGTTCTACGTCTACGCCTACGCCTTCGGCGACAGCCTCGTGAACGCGCTCTATGCGTCCTACGAACAGCAGGGCGAAGAGTTCAAGGACAAGTACTTCGACCTCCTCTCCGCAGGCGGCTCGAAGCACCACAAAGAACTGCTCGCGCCGTTCGGGCTGGACGCTTCGGACCCTGCCTTCTGGGACAAGGGTCTTTCGATGATCGAAGAGTTCATCGAAGAGCTTGAAGCGATGGAAGACTAAGCAAAGCGCCCCGGACCAATATCCGGGGCGCTTTCTTTATGGGATCGTGACCTCGGCAAGCAGCCCGCGATGGTTGGAGCCGAGGTCATCCCCGAACGCCTCTACCGAAACCAGCCGCGCCCCGTGCCCGACCAGTACTTGGTCGATCGGCACCCCCAGCGCCCCTGCCCCGACGGGCCACGTTGCCACCGGCACCCGTGCGGAATAGAGGTCCGCGCCCTCCATCATCCAACGGACAGGATTGCTCCACGGTGCCGCGTTGAAGTCACCGACGACCAGAACCGGCCCTTCGATCTTCCTCACGCGATTGCGCAGTTGCCATTGTTCGGTCCCCGCGAGGCCATCGAACCACGGCTTCACGAAATGCGCGCCGACAACATTCAGCGCCTGTCCGCCCACTGGCAGCTCGGCTGTGAAATACCGTCCGGGCCGGAGGATGCCGAACGGTTGCCCTTCGGCAGCTGCTCCGCGTCCCAACATGACAACCTCGCAGTGGTCATCGGGGCAATCCGTGATCCAGTCGTAGTTGGCGGCCAGCCGGTCCATATCCGCCACCAGAGCGCCCGCTTCGCCGAGCACCACCAGATCGGGGTTCGCCTCGATGATAGCGTCCACGATGGCCGCAGAATTCTCGACGTTGTCGTAGAGAACGTTGAACCAGAGTACGCGGACCGAGCTTTCCGCATCGACGAACGGCAGCGAATGCTGGCGCTGATCTGCCACCAGAAAACCCAGCGCCGTCAGCGTCACCAGACCCGCCGCTAAAGCCACCCGAATGGCCCCAAGCGCCGCGATCACGCCTGCCAACACCAGCCCGACAATCAACAGGTGGAAAGACAGGCTGTCCATCACCCGCAGGACGGAGTTCGTGTGGACCTCCGACGGCACAAGCCGCGCGAAAGCGCCCAGCCCGACGACCACCACTTCGGTCAGCACCAACGCGCCAACGATACCGTCCCGAACTGCCTGACGCGCCATAATGCCCTCGTTACCCAGCGGCACGTTTACCCGCTCGGCTGCGAGTTACAATCGCATTGCGTGACACATACATGACGCGAGGAATAGTTTGCCCATTCGCCGACACACCCGCTACGCTTTGCCCAAACGGGAGGCGTGTCATGATTAAACGTATTCTACTGACCGTACTTGGCTTCGCGCTGCTGGTCGTCATTTGCTTCTTCGCCTTCGCACCCGGCATCGTGGAAAAGATGCGCAACAACGTCATCGGCCACGATCCCTACAAGGTCTCAGACGAGGCCGCCGCGCTGCACGCTACGCTAACGGTTGGCGACTGGCACGCCGATAGCCTCCTGTGGAACAGGGATCTGACCAAGCGCGGTTCTTATGGGCAGGTCGACCTGCCGCGCCTTGGCGAAGGCAACGTGGCCGTGCAGGTGTTCACCGCCGTCACCAAATCCCCGATGGGTCTGAACTACGACGAGAATGACGCCGATGCGCTCGACAACATCACGCTGTTGTCCATCGGTCAGCTGTGGCCCGTGCGGACGTGGGGCAGCATCTACGAGCGTGCGATGTATCAGGCCGAAAAGCTCCATAAGTTCGAACTGGAAGACCCCGACCATTTGCGGATCGTCACCACAGAAGCCGAACTCGATGAGGTTCTGGCAGCACGCGCCAATGGCGCGCCGCTCGTCGCAGGCATCCTTGGCATGGAGGGCGCGCATCCGCTGGAAGGCGACATTGCCAAGATGGACCGCCTCTGGGACGCGGGCTATCGCCTCATGGGCCTGACGCACTTTTTCGACAACGAGGTCGCCGGTTCGCTGCATGGTCAGGCCAACCACGGCCTCACCGATTTCGGGCGCGAGGTTGTCGCCAAGGCCGAGGCGGACGGCTGGATCATCGACCTCGCCCACGTCAGCCCTCAGGCCGCGCGCGAGGTTTTGGAGATGACCGATGTGCCACTTATCGTCAGTCACAGCGGCATCCACGGGCACTGCGCGGTGAAGCGGAATTTCGAGGACGACCTGATTAAGGATATCGCTGCAACGGGCGGCGTGATCGGCATGGGTTACTGGGCCGAGGTCGCATGCGGTGACATCACGCCCACAGGCATCACGCGCATGATCGTCGCGGCGATCGAGACTGTCGGGGAAGACCACGTATCGCTCGGTTCGGACTTCGACGGTTCGGTCGAAACCGCGTTCGATACGTCCGAACTGCCCGCGCTGACTTCGGCTCTGCTGGACGCGGGACTATCCGAAGATCAGGTGCGCAAGGTCATGGGCGAGAACATGCTTCGCGTTCTGCGGGCGCGCCTGAACTAACGGAAAGGGTCGAGGTTTGCCCCTTGGGCCACCATGCGCTCAAGGACGCGGTCGATCATGCCTTCGGTGCCTGCGTTGATCATCTGCACTTGCAGGAACCAGTACAGAAACGCATCGAACGGCCAATCGCGGGCGAGCGCTTGGTTGATGGCCGGTCCGACTTCTTCGCGCGTTTGTGCCGTAACCGCGCAATGATGCAGGTCCGACCTACCGCATAGGACTGCGGGCACGCCATGGATCATGCCTTCAAGCGCAACGGCAGAGCTGATCGATAGCGTCACCATCGCGGAGGCCAAGATGTCGTGCACGTTGGCGTCTGACACAGTGACGTTCGGGTGCCGTGCAACCAGCGCATCCAACACGCGCTTGTCAGGGCGGGAAATGCCCTTGGGATGCGGCTTGATTACGACCGGCCGCCCATCGGCCCAATCGACAGCCTCGCGCATGATCTGGCGACCGTGAAGGTAGGCAGAACGGGCTAGGATATCGCTATCGCCTTGCAGAAATACCGCAACATGCTTGCTGTCAAAGCTGGTCACTTCCTTAGGCTGGTCGTAGCGGGACATTCGACCGCCAGCGAGCCGGTCGCGTAGGCGCGCGGCAAACATAGTCGCTTCGTCCTCAACATCCGAAGGATCAAACTTAGCATCAATTACCGAGCTCTCGCCGTAAATCCCTTTCGGGTCGGCGTACCAGAACGGAAAAACATAGGCCAAGCCGGTGTTCAGGACATTAGCCTGCTGATGCGTCGCTTGGTGGATGAAATAGAAATGCCCATCGTCCGGATCGGGCGGAAGGTTCAGAGCGCGGCGTTCTTTCAGCCGCGCCCTGTAACCTTTTTCCTGCAATCCCCGCTCGAGACGGCGATAGAACTGCTTCGGATTATGCGACACGGTTTCCAGCATCGCCCGAGGCAGGTGGATCTTGATCTCAGGCGCCATCAGCCGCCGAAATTGTCATGTCGATCATGCGCTGCGTACCACGGCTGAATTCGAGCGGACACGGATAGGCCGTGCCTTCGCGGACCGAACGGCAGAAATTCTGTACCTGAAGCACGTAGTGGTTCGCGCTCGGCCAGCGCTCCATCTGTCGGCCAGCAGTGGTTTCGAGTGTCAGCTCAGCCACATCGTAGACGCCTGCATTGAACGGCGCGGTGAGCGTCAGGTGGCCCTTGGTACCGTGGAATGTGATGTACTGGCGCGGCGCCATACGCATGGAGATCACGCCGCGATAAGCGAACGACGGGAACTCGGCGGTCATCTGGGTGAACACATCGACGCCGTTCTCGCGGGTGATCTGCGAATGCGCGATGGCGGTTGGCTCTTCCCCCGTCACGAAACGAGCCGAGCCGAAGATGTAAACGCCAATGTCCGGCAACGCGCCACCGCCGGTTTCAGGACGATTGCGGATGTTCTCGACGTCGGCTGCGTTGTTGTAGCTGAATACCGTATCCACAAGCGTCAGATCACCGATAACGCCGCTCTGTACCAATTGCTTGGCACGAATGAACTGCGGGTGGTGAACGATCATGTAGGCTTCGGCAGCGAGCTTGCCCGAGGCATCCCGCGCAGCGATGAGGCGGTCGAACTCGCCCTCTTCCATCGCGATCGGCTTTTCACACAGGACGTGCTTGCCCGCTTCGAGCGCCTTCACCGTCCAATCGACATGCAGGTGATTGGGCAGAGGGATGTATACGGCTTCGATTTCGGGATCGGCCAGCAGCGCGTCGTAGTCGGTGTAGACCTTGAGGTTCGGCGCAAATGCCTGAAACGGCTCGGCCTTTTTGGCATCCGACGTTGCGATGGCGGCGAATTCTGCGCCTTCGGCAGCGTGGATTGCGCGAGCCATGAATTCCTTGGCGAAATTAGCCGCCCCCAAAACACCCCATTTAACCGGCTTCATGACTTCCTCCCTGATTACGTTGAGAGGACGCTAGACCGCGCGGCGCGGGAGGTAAAGGCGGACAAAGAAAAGGCCCGCACTTGGCGGGCCTTGTCGGTCATGCGGTTTCGAGCATGCCTTTTTCCTTGGCAAGTTCCTGCATCCTTTTCTGGATTTTCTCGAATGCACGGACCTCGATCTGGCGGATACGCTCGCGGCTGACCTCGTAGCGCGACGACAGGTCTTCGAGCGTGACCGTTTCGTCCGACAGACGGCGCTGAACCAGAATGTCTTTCTCTCGGTCGTTCAGAACATCCATGGCTTCGGCCAGCATGGCGCGGCGGCTGTCCATCTCGTCCTGCTCTTCGTACGCGGTGGCCTGATCGGCGTCCTCGTCTTCGAGCCAGTCCTGCCATTGGGTCGAACTGTCGTCCTCGGTGCCGATGGTCGCGTTGAGCGACGCGTCGCCGCCGCTCATCCGGCGGTTCATTTGCACCACCTCATCTTCGGTCACACCAAGGTCGTTCGCGATGCGCTGCACATTTTCGGGGCGCAGATCGCCGTCTTCAAATGCACCAATACGGGCCTTCGCTTTGCGGAGGTTAAAGAACAGCTTCTTCTGAGCCGAAGTCGTACCGAGCTTCACGAGCGACCACGAACGCAGGATGTATTCCTGAATCGACGCACGAATCCACCACATCGCGTAGGTCGCAAGGCGGAAGCCTTTTTCGGGGTCGAAACGCTTCACCGCCTGCATCAGGCCGACGTTCGCTTCAGAGATTACCTCGGCCTGCGGCAGGCCATAACCACGATAACCCATCGCGATTTTCGCGGCGAGGCGGAGGTGGCTTGTGACCATACGGTGCGCCGACGCGGAGTCCTGGTGATCAACCCAGCGCTTCGCCAGCATGTATTCTTCTTCGGGCTCCAGCATCGGAAACTTACGGATTTCCTGTAGATACCGGTTTAGACCCTGTTCCGGCGACGGAGCCGGAAGATTTGCATAAGTGCTCATTTTCGTCCCCCCTTGGGGAATGTTTAAATCTTTTACATCCATATGGGCGCGCCTAACGAACCGTTCAAGGCGGCGTGCACAGGTATGAACGCAACTTTAGCTGCGATCCGTCGGTGCGCGAGCGATTTTCACGCGTTTCACGCAGACGGGATCACTGTTTCAAAGAGAACCGCCAAGAGCAGAGACAAGTTCCGCCATGTCGTCCGGCAGCTCGGATTCGAACTCCATCCATTCTCCAGTCACAGGATGATCGAACCCCAGCGTCGCGGCATGGAGGGCTTGCCTGTCAAAGCGACCTGCGGCCTCGACACCGGCTTCTCCAACGGCCTTTGCATTAAGTTTACGCTTACCACCGTAAACCGGATCACCGATGAGGCTGTGACCCACATGGGACATGTGCACGCGGATCTGGTGCGTGCGGCCCGTTTCCAGCCAGCATTCGATCAGCGCGGCAGAGGCAGGCTCGCCCAGCGATTCGATGATACGGGCGCGGGTCACGGCGTGACGGCCCTGCTCGAAGCTGACAGCCTGACGCTGGCGGTCGGTCTTGTGGCGGCCAAGGAACGTCTGGATTTTGAGGATATTGCCGGCCTCGAAATTGGTGCCGCGAATACCGTGGATGCGCGGGTCGTTCTGGTCGGGTGCGCCGTAGCAGACCGCGAGATAGCGACGCTCGACCGAGTGCTTTTCGAACTGTGCAGCCAGCCCGTGGTGGGCCTTGTCGTTCTTCGCCGCGACCAGCAGGCCCGTGGTGTCCTTGTCGATGCGGTGCACGATACCGGGACGCTTTTCGCCGCCGATTCCCGAAAGGCTCTCGCCGCAGTGGAACATCAGCGCGTTGACCACGGTTCCGTTCGGCGTACCGGGCGCAGGGTGGACGACCATGCCGGCGGGTTTGTCGATGACGATGAGGTCATCGTCCTCGTAGACTACGCTCAGCGGAATATCCTCGGCCACGATGTCGGTCTCGACCGCTGCCTCGACGGTGATTTCAATCTCTTCGCCGCCAGCAACCTTGAAGCGCGGGTTGGTCACGACCTCCCCTGCGACCTTCACGGCGCCCTCTTCGATCAGCTTGGCCAGTCGCGAGCGGGACAGGTCAGCCTCTGCTGGCACATCACGCGAAAGCGCCTTATCAAGTCGGGCGGGCGGATCTTCCGCAATCACAAAGCTGACAAGGGACGTGGCCATGACGAAGGCTCCCGATGAAATGGATGAACTGCCGCCAGTTGCCGTTTTCCTGAAAAGACTGGTTCTGGCGATGGCGGTCGTGATGATCGCAGGCTTCGTAGTGCTAATTGTAACGCTTGTCACCCGCTTGAACGGCCCGTCGCTGTCGATGCCTAACAGCATCACCCTGCCCGATGGCGTCGAGGCGACGTCGTACACGGTCGGCAACGGATGGTACGCTGTGGTCGCGGGCGACGAAATCCTCGTTTTCAACGCGACAACGGGCGTGATGACCCAGCGGGTTCAGATCAACTATCAGCAGTGATGGGGGATGGTACCACCTCCCCGGCTCGAACGGGGGACCTCCTGATCCACAATCAGGCGCTCTAACCAACTGAGCTAAGGCGGCACTGCGCGGGGATTTACATTCGGTTATCGGGTAATGCAATAGCCCGAAGTCAAAAATTCCGCAGTCTTGCGTCGTCCCGTTCAGGCGCGATACTGCAAACCAAATCAGTCAGGAGCATGACATGGGTATTAACAACGAACGCGAAATCGAAGCGAATCTGCAAATCGGACCGACCAACACCGGCATGGTCCGCCTGTTTATCGAAGCAGAAGGCGGAATCGAGATCCCGATGGACTTCGATCCCGAAGAAGCCGAGGAAATTGCAGAAGAAATCCGCGCTGCTGCACAGGGTGCGCGCGCTATGTCCAAGAAGAAGCGCTAAGCTTCATTCCAGGGTCGCGGGCGGCATGTTGGCGGATCGCCGCATGCCGCGCGAACTTCTGGATCATCACTTTGCGGCGCGCGGCGGCCAGTTTTGTCTCATCCGGCATCCGCATGATTTCTCCGCCGTAGCTGTCGGCGATGATCAGACCTGAGTCGTTAGGAAGCAGCTCGACCGGAAAGTCGGCATCGACCGCCCAGAAAAAACGGTCACACCATTCCAGATAACCCTGCCACTTTTTGTCCGATTGATAGTCGGCGCGGCTGGATTTGCACTCGACGATCCAGATCTCGCCCTTCGGGCCAAGCGCCATCACGTCGACGCGCAAACCGCCCGTCGGGACCAGTTCCTCAACCGTGACGAAGTCATGGCTCAGCAGAAACCGCGAAACCCCGCGGGCCAGCAACTGACCGGGTCTCATCAGGTCGGTTATATCGGGTGTGTCGAGGGCAGCTTGATCGCTCATGGGTTAAAAATGAACATTTAGAGAACATTCGTCAAGTCGATTGGGACTTGAAAGCGAGAAGCCGCAGTACTACCTCAGTCCACGGCGAGCTTCTGCTCTTCACGTACGAATGCGCTAACATTCCAGTGGCCTTAAGCAAATCCGAGGGAGCTGGCTCTGTCTGAGCTCTGGTTTAGTTATCTGGCGCCCACCTGTAATAACAGGTCCTCGGGAATTAAGCGTGTACGGTTGCTGTGGTTCTCGCCACCACTCACTCCGCCGGACGGCGCACAGCGCGCGCCATCGCAAGGACCGACAGTCCTGTCGTAACGGAGTTCAGCCCCAAAACTGCGCCTAGCGCCCAAGCGGCATCGGTCGGCAAAAGTGCAAGCAGCACACCGCCAAGCATGGCTGACGACAGCCCGCTGAGCGCGATCCAGTTCCACCCTGCCCGCGGCTTGCGGCGCATGGCGAGAGCGTATTCGATCGCCCCGTCGATCAAGAAAGCGACTGCGACGATCGCGGTCAGTCCGACCAATCCGCCGCTCGCGACGAAGGATAGGTAGACGCCAACGGCGAGGTATAGCGCGGCAACCGCACCACTCAGCAATCCGTCCGCCAGCTTGCGGGCCCAGATCGCGTTATAGAGCGTGACTGCGCCAATGAGCAGGAAGAACCAGCCGACGACGACCTTGGCGAGCGCTGTAAAGTAGAACGGAAATACAAGAGCAAGCACTCCCAGAATCAACATCGCCACCCCAATCACATTGAGGCGGCGCTTGAGCTTCTGGAGAAACGCGCGCTTCGGATCGCGCCGTACGTTAGGGAATCCCCCGACTGACATCTCAGCCTCGTGGGCGGGTGTAACGGGTGTTGTTGGTGGGGCGGCTCGTCGCTTCGACGCGCACGGGAATCAGTTCGCGCTGAACAAAGCGCTCACGCAGACCACCACCGGGACCATCATCGTCGTCATCATCGTTCATCGTCATGATGTGAACAGCGAACTGAACGCCGGCCAGCACGATGCCGTTGAACAGCCACAGCAGGAACACTGCGAGAGTGCCGACGTCGGTATGGGTAACAAGATGCCGGAGGTTCGCGACGTTTCCATAAAGAAGCGATGCGACGAATACTGCCGAGAGACCGAAGCCAATCAGGACCTGCTTGATGTAGACCTTGATAAGTTCTGGCATGTCAGCAACCTCCGTTAACAACAATGTATGTCGTATAACGGCAGCTACAAGCAATTAATGTAGTTTATTTGTTACGATGCGACCTTTCGCCTACCGATGCCTGATCAGAAGGCGTCGGGGCGTGCCTCGCGTGCCATGTGGTCGAGAACGGCGTTTACGAACTTCGGTTCTTTGCCTTCGGGGAAGAAGGCTTCGGCAACCTGCACAAACTCGACAATGACCACCTTGGGCGGGGTTTCGGCGGCAATGAACTCCGAACCAGCGGCGCGGAAAAGCGCGCGCAGGGTCGGGTCGATGCGGCCCAGCGGCCACTTCGCAACGAGCGCGCGGTCGGTCATCTGGTCGATCTTCGCCTGATTTTCGACCGCACCGTCGATCAGGTTGCGGAACACATCGGGCTCGCCCTCCTGCATTTCCCAGTCTTCGAAGATCTCTCCGAAGCGGAACGTCTCGAACTCCTCGACCACGGATTCCACGGTCTGACCCGCCGCTTCCATCTGGAAGAGGGCCTGAACAGCGAAAAGGCGCGAAGCCGATTTCATCTTGCGAAGTTGGTTGTTCGAAACAGTCATGGGGGCGGGTCCTTCCTCAGCCCTCTCGGGCCATAAGGATGTCGTTGGTAAAGCCGATCGAGCCAGCGCGGCCCCACTTACGCCCCAAGTCGATCAGGTGCAAGGCCGCAGCGGCCGCGCCGCCACCTTTGTTCTGGCCTTCGGGATCGGAACGCACGGCAGCCTGCTCATAGTTTTCGACCGTGAGGATACCGTTGCCGATGCAATGCCCCTGAAGGCCGAGCAGCGTCAGCGCGCGGGACGAATCGTTGCAGACGGTATCGTAATGGGTGGTTTCACCGCGGATGACACAGCCCAGCGCGACATATCCGTCGAAATCCTTCATGCGGGCAGCGATGCCGACAGCGGTCGGCACTTCGAGGGCGCCAGGTACTTCGACCAGCTCCCAAGTGCCGCCAACGGCCTCGATCTCTGCCTTTGCGCCGGCGACCATGCCGTCGGTGATGTCCTTGTAGTAAGGCGCAACGACGATCAGGATTTTGACCGGCTTATCGAAAGTCGGACGTTCGAGTGTGTAGTGGGATGCACCGGCCATGGTTTACTCCGTAATGGGACGAGTGCCGACGATCTCGAGCCCGTAGGCGTCCAGACCGATCACTTTCGGCGCGGGCGAGTTGGTCAGCAGGGTGATTTCAGACAGTCCGAGCGAGGACAGGATTTGTGCGCCAACGCCGTATTGGCGGAGCGTTTTGGGCGACACGTTGTCTCCGGTCGCGATCTGCATGTCGGTATCGCGAAGCAGGACTACCACACCGCTGCCCTCTTGCGCGATCAACTTCATCGAGCGCGAGAATTCAAAGGCGCGCCCCGTTTCTCCCGTCCCGACCATGTCGAGCAGCGGATCGAACGAGTGCATCCGCACCAACGCGGGTTTGTCGGTGGTCACGTCGCCCTTGATCAGCGCGATGTGCTCTGCGCCGTGGGTTTCGTCGGAATAGATCCGCATCTGCCATTCGCCGCCATATTCGGAGGTGATGGTGGTCTCTTCCTTGATCCGCACGAGGTTATCGTGACGGCGCCGGTAGGCGATCAGGTCGCTGATGGTACCGATCTTGAGGTTATGCTGCTTGGCAATCGCAACGAGGTCCGGCAGACGGGCCATGTCGCCGTCTTCCTTCATGATCTCGCAGATCACACCTGCGGGGATAAGGCCCGCCAGACGGGCGATGTCGGTCGCGGCTTCGGTATGGCCGGCGCGAACCAGAACGCCGCCATCGCGGGCGCGCAGCGGGAAGATATGACCGGGCGTCGCGATGTCCTGCGCACCCTTGTTGCCGTCGATAGCTACAGCAACGGTGTGAGCACGGTCGGCAGCGGAGATACCGGTCGAAACACCTTCGCGAGCCTCAATGGACACGGTGAAAGCGGTCTCGTGGCGGGAGGAGTTGGTCGAGGCCATCAGCGGCAGGCCAAGCTGGTCGATACGCTGGCCGCTCATGGTCAGGCAGATCAAGCCGCGCCCGTGGGTGGCCATGAAGTTGATCGCATCGGGCGTACACATCTGCGCGGGAATGACGAAATCGCCTTCGTTCTCGCGGTCTTCATGGTCAACGAGGATGAACATGCGGCCGTTGCGGGCCTCCGAGATGATCTCCTCGATCGGGCTGATGGCATCACGCAGTTCGCGTTCGACAGGTCCGGCGTTCTCGAATTCGGCAGTCATTGTATTCCCCGCAGTCAGATGCCTTGCAGATAAGGCAGGCATCCTCGCAATAAAAGTACGGACGCGACGTTCGGGCTATGTGTCGCGCCGAAGTTTCAGCCCTGAGCCTGTGCGAAGTAAGCCTCGCCACTCATGAAACCGGCCAGTTGACCCGCGGCAACCCACTCGCGCTCGATTGTGCCCTCACCGATCAGCATGAAGCGATCGGCAGAACCCTTGCGCGATTGCACCATAGCACGAAGATCGTCGCGCATGTCGGTCCACTTCGAAGTAAACAGCGGCGCCGCATGGGCCGAGTCGATCCCGTCCAGTTGCGCCACAACCTCGGGCGAGAGCGGACGATGGACGATCGCATTGCGGTCGGCTTTGATCGCCGCGAGCTTCTGCGCCTGCTCTTCGGCCAGTTTGGCCTCTTTGAACAAACGCAGCGCGTTGCTGGAGAACAGGAAACCGATTAGGTCATGCCCCGTCGCAGCGCGGACGCTGGCGTAGGTTTTGTACGGCAGGCCCAGCTCCTTCGCGCGGTTCACGCGCAGGCGCACCACTTCGATGGGCAGCGTCGGCAGCAGGTCGGTGCGGGCTTTCTGCCATGCGAACCTCTGCCATCCGGTCGAGCCGATGGCAGGTCCGCCGTTATGCCCGATGCTGGCCATTAGCCCCACTCACGCAGGCGGGCCACGTAGCGGGCCATCGTGTCGATTTCGAGGTTGATCGGATCGCCGACCTTTACATCGCCCCAAGTCGTCACGGTTTTGGTGTGCGGGATGACATTGATACCAAAGGTCGCGCCGTTGACTTCGTTCACGGTCAGCGAGGTGCCGTTCAGCGCGACCGAGCCTTTCGGCGCGATGAATTTCGCCAGCTCGTCCGGCGCGCGGAACGTCATGCGGGTGCTGTCGCCCTCGTCTCTCAGCTCGATCAGCTCTGCAACGCCGTCGACGTGACCCGAGACGATGTGACCGCCAAGCTCGTCACCGACCTTCAGCGCGCGCTCGAGGTTCAGGCGCTTGCCGACGTGCCACATATTCTGACCGATATTGGTCTTTGAGATGCTCTCGGCACTGATCTCGACGTCGAACCAGTTCTGCGGCTCTGTGCCCAGCGCGATGACCGTCAGGCAGCAGCCGTCACACGCGATCGAGGCACCGATATCGATGCCGTCCACATCGTATTCCGTGCCGATACGGGCGCGCAGATCACCGCGCTGCTCGACTTCGAGAATTTTGCCTACGTCGGTGATGATGCCGGTGAACATCGCGAAACTCCTGCTGATTTGTCCAAACAGGTAGCCACCTTACGCAACATGGGCAAGGCAAAGCCCAATTTTGATCTTATTTCCGATCGTTTCGCAGGTTAAAGTTTCGGCAACTGCAATGAGTTTATACGAAAACGTGCCGAGTAAATCCGAACGCCACTTCCTTTTTCTGCAAGGGCCGCACGGGCCTTTCTTCCACCGCTTGGGGCAGATGCTCCGCAACGCGGGGGCGAAGGTGTCGCGCGTCGGCTTCAACGCTGGCGACCGTGCGTTTTCGTTCCGTGACAGCGGCTTCATCCCCTTCACCCGCTCGCCCGAAGAATGGCCCGAAACCTTCGAAGATCTGGTCGCGGAAAAGGGCATTACGGATATCGTCCTTTATGGCGACACCCGCCCGATCCACGCCAGCGCGGTCGAGATCGCGCGCGCCAAGGGGCTGACCGTACACGTCTTCGAAGAAGGCTATATGCGCCCCTATTGGGTCACCTATGAGCGCGGCGGCACCAACGGGCACTCCCGCCTTATGGACATGAGTATCGACGACATGCGGGCCGCGCTTGCTCTGTCCGACCTCGACGTGCCGGAGCCGCCTGCACGCTGGGGCGACATGCGTCAGCACGTGTTCTACGGCGCGGTTTACCACTGGTTCGTCATGTTCCGGAACCGCCAGTTCAAGAACTTCCAGCCACACCGCGAATTGCCGGTCGCGAAAGAGGCCACGCTTTATACCAAGCGTCTGCTGCTGATGCCTTACATCGCGCTCGACCGTATGCTGGCGACCATGCGCGTGCGGATGGGCGGCTTCCCGTATCACCTCGTGCTGCTCCAGCTCGAACACGATTCCAGCTTCCTCAAACATTCGCCTTTCGAGCGGATGGAGGAGTTTCTGGAGCTTGTCATTTCCGGCTTTGCGAAGGGCGCCGCGTCCCACCATCACCTCGTTTTCAAAGCCCACCCGCTTGAAAACGATCGCTCCCCGACCCGCGCGAACATTGCCCGCATCGCGAAAGAGCACGGCGTTTCGAGCCGCGTTCATTACATCCGCGGCGGCAAACTTGCGCGCCTTCTGGACCATGCGCGGACGGCTGTCACCGTGAACTCCACCGCCGCGCAGCAAGTCCTGTGGCGCTCTATCCCGCTCAAGGTTTTCGGCAGCGCGGTCTATGACAAGCCGGAGTTCGTTTCGACCCTGCCGCTGCCCAAGTTCTTCGAACAACCCGGCCGCCCCGATAACCGCGCCTACCGCGATTACCGCCGCTTCCTGCTTGAAACCAGCCAGATCCCCGGCGGTTTCTATTCGTCGCGCGGCCGCCGTCAGCTTCTTCGGCAGGTGGTCGACATGATGCTTGACGATGAAGATCCCTATGACGCACTCAAGTCGGGAAAGATCGCGCCCCGTCAGGCCCTGCGCATCGTCAGCTGACACGAGAGAACGATCAGGTTTTCGGCGCAATCGCACACTCATGCCGCGACCGAATGGTAGTCCTTTATTTTTTAGGTGAATTTCGTTACCGTCACACTAAAATGTGAGGCAAATAATAACAGGTCGAGGAGACCGAGCAGTGACCACTCTAAGTTTGCGCCTGGCCAGAGGCGCGGCAATGCTGGCCGCAGTTGCATTGTTGGCATCCTGTGGTCTGCCCCGTTCGGGTCCGAACAAGAACGAGATTTTCGCAGGTTCCGTTCTGCGCGAAGGCGACGCTTTCGTGCTGATCGTCGATGACCGCGTAAACCGCATCGCAAGTGTTTCGCCCGCTCTCGGCTTCTCGGCAACCTTCAACAACGCTGGCGTCCTCGGCTCTGACACCATCCAGCCGGGCGACATTCTTGGCCTCACGGTTTGGGAAAACGTCGACGACGGTTTGCTGGTCCCGACCGGCCAGCCCGCGACCGTCCTGAACGAAGTGCAGGTCGACGGTTCCGGCTTCATCTTCGTGCCTTACGCAGGCCGCATCCGTGCGGCGGGCAACACGCCCGAGGGCCTCCGCCAGATCATCACCAGCAAGCTCGAAGACCAAACCCCTGCCCCGCAGGTTCAGGTGCGCCGCCTCGCAGGTGACGGCTCGACCGTCAGCGTCTCGGGCGGTGTCGGCGCGCAAGGCGTCTACCCAATCGAACGCCCGACCCGCACCCTGTCGTCGATGCTCGCGCAGGCAGGCGGCGTCGTGATCCCGCCCGAAATCGCGCAGGTGACCGTCGTGCGCGGCAACACCACCGGCACGATCTGGTACGAGGACCTCTACGACAATCCGCAGGGCGACATCGCCCTCCGCGCGGGCGACCGCATCATGGTCAAAGAGGACAGCCGTACGTTCACCGCGCTCGGCGCGACCGGTGCCCAGAACCGCATTCCGTTCGAGACCAAGTCGATTTCGGCCATAGAGGCGCTCGCGACCGTTGGCGGCCTTCTGTCCGCTGTCGCCGACCCCACCGGCGTCTTTGTGTTCCGCAACGAACCGGCAGAGATCGCGAACCAGCTTCTGGACCGCACCGACCTCATTGGAACGCAGCGTGTCGTCTACATCCTTGACCTCACCCGCCCGAACGGCATGTTCATGGCGCGTGATTTTGCGGTACGTGACGGCGACACAATCTACGTGACCGAAGCGCCATTCGTCCAGTTCAACAAAGTTGTCGCAGCCGCGACCGGCTCGCTCAACGCGGCCACCGCAGCGACCGATATCGCTGGCAACTAATGGATCTACCAGAGTGGATTCCGGCCGCCGCAGGGACAGCCCCGCGGCGGCTTTACGTTTACAACGGCGGTTTCCTGACCCAGCGCCGCATCCGGCGCATCTTGGAACTGTCGGGATATGACATCAGCCTCGGCAAGCCGTCCGAAGGTGATCTAGTCGGTGTTTGGGGCCAGTCGCCGACGTCGCCGCGCGGCGAGGCCGTTGCGAACTACACCAACAGCGAAGTGGTCCGCGTCGAGGACGCATTCCTACGCTCCGTAAAGCCCGGCCGCGATGGCGAACCGCCGTTGGGCCTGCTGATCGACGACCGCGGCGTCCATTTCGACGCGTCGAAGAAGTCGCGGCTCGAAGAGCTGTTGATCGAACATCCGCTTGATGACACCGCCCTGCTCACCCGCGCAAAAGACGGGATCAAGCGCCTCAGGGCCGCGCATCTGTCCAAGTACAGCGCCTTCGACCCAGACACCGCAGTGCCTGAACCCGGCTATGTGCTGGTGATCGACCAGACCGCCGGCGATGCATCGGTGAAAGCGAGCCGCGCCGACCGTAACCGTTTTCTGGAGATGCTGTTTTTCGCGCGAGAGGAGCACCCCCACGCACGCATCATCGTCAAAACCCACCCCGAAACTGCCGCAGGCCACCGCGAAGGGCACTATCAAGACGGTGACGGGCATTTCGAATTCCTGAGCGATCCTGTGTCCCCGTGGCATCTTCTGGAAGGCGCGACGGCGGTCTATACCGTGTCGTCCCAAATGGGCTTTGACGCGATCCTCGCAGGTCACCGCCCCGTGGTTTTCGGCCAGCCGTTCTATGCGGGTTGGGGCCTCACCGACGACCGTATGCCGATTGATCGAAGGCAGCGCAAACTGACCCGCGCGCAGCTCTTTGCCGCTGCCATGATCCTCGCGCCCGTCTGGTACGATCCGTTTCAGGACAAGCTGTGCAGCTTCGAGCGCGCCGTCTCGATCCTTGAAGCCGAAGTCCGTGCGTGGCGCGAAGACCATCGCGGGTGGAGTGCCCATGGTATGCGCCTGTGGAAACGCGGTTCGATGCAGAAGGCATTTGGCCGCTACAAACCGCTGGTGTTCGGAAAGGCTGCGCCTGATCGCCGCCATATGGTGTGGGGCCTGAAGGACGGGCCCGAAGGTGCGGTACGGGTCGAGGACGGCTTCCTGCGATCTCGCGGGCTTGGCGCTGACTTGGTGCCGCCGATGAGCCTCGCGCTGGATACACGCGGGATTTATTACGATCCATCGCGCCTGTCCGACCTTGAACACCTCATCAATACCGCGAGCCTCACGCAGACCGAGCACCGCCGCGTGGAGGACCTGATACGCAGCCTGACGACTGGTGGTCTGAGCAAATATAACCTCGATGGCGCGGGACTGCCGGACCTTCCCGAAGGTCGGCGCATTCTTGTCCCCGGACAAGTCGAGGACGATGCCTCGATCCAGCTTGGTGCGGCTGACATTCGCACAAATGCCGATCTATTGGCGGTAACGCGGGCGGCCAATCCGGATGCGGTGATCCTCTACAAACCCCACCCCGACGTCGAAGCGGGCCTGCGTATCGGCGCTGTCGAGAACCCGATGCAGTGGGCGGACGCGGTGCTTTCGGGTGTGAGTGCTGACGCGGCGCTAAATGCGGTTGACGAGGTCTGGACCATTACCTCCACCATCGGGTTCGAGGCTTTGCTACGTGGCAAAAAGGTCACCTGCCTCGGGCAGCCGTTCTATGCGGGCTGGGGGCTGACAAACGATGCTGCGCCCCATCCTCGCCGCACCGCAAAGCCGGATATCGAGACGCTCGCGCATTGCTGCCTGATCGCCTATCCGCGCTATTTCGATCCGGTCACCGGCCAGCCATGCCCTGTCGAGGTGATCGTCGAGCGGCTCACGAGTGGCGAACTTGGCCCTCAGAAAAGCTCGCTGAAGGCGCTAGCGAAATTGCAGGGCGTCTTTGCCAGCTTCGCCTATCTCTGGCGTTAGCGGCGGCTCCAGCGGCTACAGATATCGCGGCCAACCTGCGTGACTTCGGTCAGGTTGAAACGCGGCGCTTCGCTCAGCGCGTCGATGCCCATCGCGGCCAGCGCGGGCATGCCTTCCGCGCCGATACCCATGCCCGCCGAGAAGACGATCAACTCGTCCACCACATCGTTCAGCAGCAGCGACGCGGCGAGCGTGCCGCCGCCTTCGCAGAACACACGGGTCAGACCCTTTTCGGCCAACCCTTCAAGCGCGGAGACCACCGAAATCTGGCCCTGCTCGACCTTGCAGGAGATGCCAACGACGCCTGCCTCGGCCCACGGGTTCAGGCGATTGCCCGCGTCCTCGCCGTGGCATAGCCAGACAGGAACTTCGTTCGCAGTGCGTGTCAGAATGCAATCCGCAGGCAGGTCCAAACGGCGGGACACGACGACGCGGACGGGCTGGCGGGTCACGCCCATATCGCGGACGGTCAATGACGGATCGTCCGCGCGGACCGTTCCGGCGCCCACCATCACAGCGTCATGTTTGGCGCGCTGCGCGTGAACGAGGCGGCGCGCCTCGGGTCCGGTGATCCATTTGCTCTCGCCGGTCGCCGTCGCGATACGGCCATCAAGCGTGCAGGCAAGCTTCAGCGTCACCCAAGGACGCTTGACCCCAATGCGCGAGAAAAACCCTGCATGATCACGCTGCGCCTCGGCTTCGCGGACACCGACGAGAACTTCGATACCCGCATCTTGGAGGATTTTTATCCCCTGCCCTGCGACACGCGGATCAGGGTCGGTGCAAGCGATCACAACGCGCGCGACACCTGCCTCGACCAACGTCTTCGCACAGGGCGGCGTCTGTCCGTAGTGCGCGCAAGGTTCCAGACTGACATAGGCCGTCGCGCCGCGCGCCCGCTCGCCCGCTTGTTCGAGCGCCTGAGGCTCCGCATGAGGGCGCCCGCCGTCCGCAGTGCGTGCGCGTCCCACAATGATGCCATCCTTGACGATCACGCAGCCAACCGCCGGGTTCGGCCAGACACGCCCCATCCCGCGCCGCCCCAAAGACAGCGCGAGCGCCATGAAGCGGTCGTCGGAGGTCAGGCTCACTGGTCGGTCTTGCTCGACGGTCGCAGCTCGTCGATGAACTTGTCGAAGTCATCGGCAGCTTGGAAGTTCTTATAAACGCTGGCGAAACGGACATAGGCGACTGTGTCGATACGCGCGAGGCTCTCCATCACGATCTCGCCGATGCTGCGCGACGGAATGTCGGTGTCGCCTGTGCTTTCCAGACGGCGCACGATGCCGGAGATCATCTGGTCCAGACGTTCGGGTTCGATCGGACGCTTCTGCACGGCGATGCGGATCGAGCGTTCAAGCTTGTCGCGGTCGAAATCCTCGCGGCGACCGTTGGTCTTGATCACCACGAGATCGCGGAGCTGAACACGCTCGTAGGTCGTGAAACGTCCACCGCACGCAGGACAGAAACGACGGCGACGGATCGCGACGTGGTCCTCGGCTGGTCTGGAGTCTTTGACTTGCGTATCGACATTTCCGCAGAACGGGCAACGCATCGGCTAGGTCCCTCTCACCGTACGGTCCGGAGTTATGCACCGGATATCCACAGGCACCATATGGCGTCTCGCTAGATTTGGATAGGCCATTCTGAAAGTCACATGATGTTGTGACTCTACGGACTCACCATCAACTGCGCGACGACGTTGCGATTGTGCGGACGCGACCGATGTTCGAACAGGTAGATGCCCTGCCACGTGCCGAGCGCAAGCTGCCCGTCGATCAACGGAATGCTCAGCGAAATGGGGAGCATCGCGGCCTTGATATGCGCAGGCATGTCGTCCGGCCCCTCGTAGGTGTGGGTCAGGTAGGACATCGACGGATCGGTGGTCGGCGGCACGAGGCGGTGGAAATATTCGCGCATATCCACTTGCACTTCGGGGTCGGCGTTTTCCTGAATGAGCAGCGAACAAGACGTGTGCTGCACGAACAGCGTCAGCAGACCTTCGTCTGCTCCGGTGCCGCTGGCCCAACGGGTCACGTCGCGCGTGAATTCATAGAGGCCCGCGCCCCGCGTCGAAATCCGGAAAGTTGTGTGCATCAGCCCTTGCAGTTCGCAGCCCAAGTCTGGCTCGTTATACACCAGAGGAGGCCGAGGTCTTCGCGCAAATTCATCAATGGATAGAAAGTGTTGGTCAGGACCGAGCCCTTATCACAGGTCAGGTCGGCCAACACATTGTCGCCCTGCGCGACCGTAATGCCGCCCTCTGCCACGCCGGACATGTCCATTTTGTCGATCGACCACCATACTGTGTAGCTGGTGTCCACATTAAGGAAGGTCACGCTCTCGCTCTCATACCGCCCGATGCCGGTCCACGGCTGCAAATTGACGTCGAGCGCATGTTGGACAAGCGACATCTCGGGATTGCCATGCTGCGGGCCGTAGGCATAGCCCGCAAGTTCGCCGACGGTGTAAACCTGTACGACCTTGTCGCCGCCCCTGAAGGTGCAGGTGAACATGCTTTCGGCAGTGTCCGCCTTTGCGGCCATCGGGAAAAGCAGAACGGCGGCTAACAGAATGCGCATGGGTCACCTACGGGGTTGCGTCATAAACATCGCGGGCCGTTTTGACCTTGTCGAAGTTGGTCCACGCCCAGTCCAACAGTCCACCCATTGCCTTCATCAAATCAACCCCCAATGGGGTCAGCGCGTACTGTACGGATGGGGGCTTGGTCGGGAACACCTCCCGCGACACCAGCCCGTCCCGTTCGAGATCGCGGAGCGTCTGCGTCAGCATCCGCTTGGAGATATCAGGGATCGCGCGGCCCAGCGCGTTGAACCTGCGCGGTCCATGCTGAAGCAACTCGAGGATCAGCACCGTCCACTTGCCTCCGACCTGAGCGAGCACCTGACGCACCGGACATTTCTCCGGATCAAGCTCATCGGACGTGAAGCCAAAATCGGGATCAATCGCGGTATCGGGCATGGCAGGGTACCTCTGTGTAACCTTGTGCGGAAATACTGCCTCCTTACGGAAGCCAGCAACGGTCTCTAAATGAGACCTATACACGATTCTAAACCGGAGTTTAATATGACCAAGTATCTTGTGACTGGCGCATCGGGCCAACTCGGCCGCAAGGTTGTTGCCGAACTCGCCAAATCAGTTCCCGCCGCCGATATCGCCGTGATGGTCCGTTCCGAGGCCGCGCTGAACGAGTTCAAAGAGCAAGGCTTCGACGCCCGTTACGGCGACTACGACAAGCCGGAAACCATGTTCGAGGCATTCGAAGGCGTAGACCGCCTGCTTCTGATCTCGGGCTCCGAAGTCGGCAAGCGGAGCGAACAGCACCTTCACGTGATCAACGCTGCCAAGCAGGCGGGTGTGAAATTCATCGCCTACACCTCCATCCTTCAGGCGGACAAATCGCCGATGGGTCTGGCCGTCGAACACCTCGCGACCGAGAAAAACCTCGAAGAAAGCGGCATTCCTTACGCCCTGCTCCGCAATGGCTGGTATCTCGAAAACATCGTGATGACCGTCGATCAGGACGTGTCGATGGGTAAACACTTCGGCGCAGCCGGTGAGGGCAAGTTTGCCGCTGCCAGCCGTCAGGACTTTGCCGAGGCTGCGGTTGCTGTGCTGACGGGAACCGGTCACGAGGGTCATGTCTATGAACTGGCCGGCGACGAAGGCTTCACCCTTGCCGACTACGCAGCTGCGGTGACCGAAGCCAAAGGCACCGAAGTCACCTATATTGATATGCCCGAAGAGGACTTCAGAGGCGCGCTGCTTGGCGCAGGACTGCCCGAGGGCCTTGCCGCGATGCTTGCAGATAGTGACGCGAAAGCCGCCGACGGCTGGCTGTTCGATGACAGCAAGACGCTTTCGTCGCTGATTGGCCGCCCGACCACGAAGCTGGCAGAAATGCTGTAAGCGCAAAAAGAAACGCCCCCGAAATCGGGGGCGTTTTCGTTATTGGTCGAGGAAGCTGCGCAGTTTGCGCGAGCGGCTCGGATGCTTGAGTTTCCGCAATGCCTTGGCTTCGATCTGGCGGATACGTTCGCGTGTCACCGAGAACTGCTGGCCGACCTCTTCGAGCGTGTGGTCGGTGTTCATGCCGATGCCGAAACGCATACGCAGAACGCGCTCTTCGCGCGGGGTGAGCGATGCGAGAACGCGGGTCGTGGTCTCTTTCAGGTTTTCCTGAATGGCCGAATCCAGCGGCAGGATCGCGTTTTTGTCCTCGATGAAATCGCCAAGCTGCGAATCTTCCTCGTCCCCGATCGGGGTTTCGAGCGAGATCGGCTCTTTCGCGATCTTCATGACCTTGCGAACCTTATCGAGCGGCATTTGCAGCTTCTCGGCCAGTTCTTCCGGAGTCGGTTCGCGGCCGATTTCGTGCAGCATCTGACGTCCGGTACGGACCAGCTTGTTGATCGTTTCGATCATGTGGACCGGAATACGGATCGTGCGGGCCTGGTCGGCGATCGAACGGGTGATCGCCTGACGGATCCACCACGTCGCGTAGGTCGAGAACTTGTAACCGCGGCGGTATTCGAACTTATCGACCGCCTTCATCAGGCCGATGTTACCTTCCTGAATGAGGTCGAGGAACTGTAGGCCACGGTTGGTGTATTTCTTCGCGATCGAGATAACGAGGCGCAGGTTGGCTTCGACCATCTCTTTCTTGGCCTGACGGGCTTCTTTTTCGCCCTTCTGGACCTGCTGCACGATGCGGCGGAATTCGCTGATGTCGACGCCGACGTACTGACCGACCTGAGCCATCTCGGAACGAAGTTCGCTGACCTTGTCCTCGAATTTCTCCGAGAACATCTGCCAACCACGGCCCGGCTTTTCGGCCATGCGGTCCATCCAGGTCGGATCGAGTTCGGCACCGCGGTACGCTTCGATGAACTCGCGGCGGTTGATGCGGGCCTGGTCGGCCAGCTTCACCATGCTCGAGTCGATCGACATGATGCGGCGGTTGATGCCGTAGAGCTGGTCGATCAGCGCTTCGATACGGTTGTTGTGCAGATGAAGCGAGTTCACCATCTCAACGATTTCCGAACGCAGCTTCTGGTAGGTCGCTTCGTCGTCGGACGAGAACGTGTTGTCCTCGTTCAGGGTCGCCGACATACGGGCGTCCTGCATTTCGGACAGCGTGTAGAAGTCGCGGGCGATGAGTTCGAGCGTTTCGAGGACGCGCGGCTTCAGCGCGGCTTCCATCGCGGCAAGGGACATGTTGCCCTGCTCGTCATCGTCATCGTCATCGTCGCTCTGGATGGGGTTACCATCGGCGTCGAGTTCGGGCTCGTTTTCTTTCTTCTGTGCGGACGGAGCTGAAGCGGCGGACGGATCGACGACAGGTTCGGCATCATCGTCTTCGCCGTCCAGACTGTTGCCGAACGTCGCTTCGAGGTCGATCACGTCGCGCAGCAGAATGTCTTCGGACAGAAGTTCGTCGCGCCAGATGGTGATCGCCTGGAAGGTCAGCGGGCTCTCGCAGAGACCGAGGATCATCGTGTTGCGGCCGGCTTCGATGCGCTTCGCAATCGCAATTTCGCCTTCACGCGACAGCAGCTCTACGCTGCCCATCTCGCGCAGGTACATGCGAACGGGGTCGTCCGTGCGGTCGAGCTTTTCGGTATCGCCGCTGGACAGCGCAACATCGCGGCCACCGCTGTTGGTGGTCACGAGCTGGGTCGAACCCTGGTTCTCTTCGACTTCTTCGGACTCTTCCTCTTCGGTCACCTGAATGCCCATTTCGGAGAGCATCGACATGACGTCCTCGATCTGGTCCGAAGACACCTGATCCGGCGGGAGGACTGCGTTCAGCTGGTCATAAGTGATATAGCCACGCTCGCGCGCTTCCGAGATCATCTTTTTGACGGCAGCTTGACTGACATCCATGGTGATATCGGCGTCCTGATCGGTATCCTTGGTGTCGTCGTTATCTTTGGCGGCCATTCAAAGCTCCTTGGAACGGGTCCATGTGATTCGATGATTCGATCTGGTCGAATCAACTTTGGGAACGAGCGATTCGCAACCTCTTGAGGCGAGAATCACTGTGAATAAGTGTCAGTTAGAGGATTTTTTGCCCTCAGAACCGGTGCCGAGTGTCTCGATCAGCTTCCGGAACATGTCTCTTTCGTCCTTGCTTAATGCCAATCCGTTGTCCGCGATCACCACTTCCGTCGTATCTTCGACTTCGCGGCGGGTCGTAGGATCTACAGCTAGTGCGGCTTTGCCGATGCGCCACGTCACCCCTTCATCACCCTCTTCGATGGCCGCGAACTCTTCTACAGCCTCAGCCATTTCTATTTCGTGACCACGGCGTGCGAACAGTTTGTCCATTTCCTCGATCAAGGAATTGCGGACCAGATCCCGGTCGCCGTTACGTCTTATGGCAGGAGTGATGGCGATGTGGCGTTGGCCCATAAGGTTTTCAAGGGCATGGACACCAATTTGTTCTTCGAGCACCGATTTCGGCTCGTGCTCTCCAATGGTTCTGAGTAGTGCATCGCGAAGCCGTCCGTTTTCCGGATTGTAGCACTCCATCCGCTCCAGACGCTCCTCGAACGCCTCTACCTGATCAAGGTTCGCGACAAAAATCGCGAGGATCACGGTTTCGCGCATGAGGTTTTCGTCGGCCGTTCCGGTCGCAAGCTCGGAGGCTTTGGTGCCCGCCGTCGCCATGCTGGGCGCGAACTTTCCGCGCGGCTGCCACTGACGGCGTTGGCCACCACCGCCGCCTGTGTCGAAACGGGGCGTGTCGTTGCGGCGGGTCTGGAACAGGTCGGCGCGAAGTTCGGCAATCGCATCGCCGTAGTGACGGCGCAGTGACGGATCGCGGATCAGTTTGATCTTCTCGCGCAGGATCTTGTCCAGCGCAGCGCGGCGTTCGGGACTGTCGAAGACTTTGCCTTCGGTCTCGCGTTGCCACATCAGTCGCACGGTCGGCATCGCGGCGTCGAGCACCTCTTGCACGGCGCTCGCCCCTTTTGCGCGGATCAGGTCGTCAGGGTCCATGCCGTCAGGGAACAGGGCAAACCGTAGCGACTTGCCTGCTTCGAGCATTGGCAGCGCAAGGTCGATGACCCGCATCGCAGCGCGCAGACCGGCCTTATCACCGTCGAGCGCGATCACAGGCTCGGGCGAGATGCGCCACATCATCTGAAGCTGGTTGTCGGTCACAGCGGTCCCGAGAGGTGCAACCGCCGCGCCAAATCCAGCCTCGGACAGCGCGATGACGTCCATGTAGCCTTCGGCGACGATGAGCGGCTGGCCTTTGCCTGCCGCCTCCCGCGCGTTGCGGACGTTGAACAGGTTGCGGCCTTTATCGAAGAGGTCCGTTTCAGGGCTGTTCAGGTACTTGGCGTTGTCGTTCGGGTCCATCGCTCGCCCGCCGAACGCAATGGCCCTGCCCCGTCCGTCGCGGATGGGGAACATAATGCGGTCGCGGAAGATGTCATAGCGGCGGTCGTTCTTGTCCGACTTCTTGCACAGGCCAGCGGCCAGCAGCAGATCGTCGGGAATGCCCTTGGCCGTCATCGCCTCGTAAAGGTTCTGCCACCCCTGCGGCGCGAATCCGATTTCCCAGCGATCGAGGGCCTGCGGTTGGAGGCCCCGGCGCGCGAGATAGGCACGCGCCTCCCCTGCGGCTTGAGTCTTCAGCTGGAGGCGGAAGAACTTGACCGCTTCCTCCATCACCTCGGCCAGTTTGGTGCGATGGTCGGTCTTGGCCTGCGCTTGCGGATCACGCTCGGGCATCGGCATTCCGGCCTCGGCAGCGAGGATCTTGATCGCCTCCATGAAGCCTACGTTCTCGCTTTCCTGAACGAAGGAAATGGCGTCACCTTTGGCCTGACAGCCAAAGCAGTAGTAATAGCCTTTGCGGTCATCCACATGGAAAGACGCGCTTTTTTCCTGATGGAAGGGGCACGGTGCCCACCAGTCACCCTTGCCCTGATTGGACTTGCGCTGATCCCACATGACTTTGCGCCCGACCACTTGGGCGAGCGACAAACGGGTGCGCAATTCGTCGAGAAATCCGGGGGGCAGACTCATAGGGGACAATATTGGCCCTGCGGCAGGCGGTGTCCAGAACCCACCAAATCAACTTTTCAGTTTTCGTCGGGTCGGGGCCGCGCGTGGCGGCCCCATCCTGATCAGAGGCCCTTGGCGCGGTAGCTGTCCACGACCTTGGCAATCGAAACGAGGTAGGCTGCGGTTCGCAGATCGGGCACGTCATCGCGGGAATGCCAAACTTCGCGCATGGAAGCGTAGGCCGCACGCATGGTGTCATCGAGGCCGGAGCGCACCAGTTCCAGCTCCCCTGCCCCGCGCAGATACGATTCCTTGAAGTTCGGCGTCATCGACCACTTGTCACCCAGAAAGCGATCCAGTCGATCAAGTTCGTCAATCAGCATCTGGTGACGCGCCTCTTCCTGACGGCGACCAAGGCGGCCGAAGCGGATGTGCGAGAGGTTCTTCACCCACTCGAAGTAGGACACCGTCACACCGCCTGCGTTGGCATACATGTCGGGAATGATGATCACGCCCTTATCGCGCAGGATCTCGTCAGCGCCCGCAGTCACAGGGCCGTTCGCAGCTTCGATGATCAGGTTGGCTTTGATGTTGTGCGCGTTGGAGAGGTTGATGACCCCTTCCATCGCTGCCGGAATGAGGATGTCGCATTCCTCTTCGAGCACCGATGCGCCGTCCGCGTGATGGAGTCCGTCGGGGTAACCCTTGATCCCGCCGTGCTTGCCCAGCCAGTCGCGAACCTTTTCCACGTCGAGCCCGTCTTCGGAGTAGAGCGCACCGTCGCGTTCGATGATGCCCGTGATCTTGCAGCCGTCCTCTTCGCTCAGGAACTTTGCAGCGTGATAGCCCACGTTGCCGAGCCCCTGCACGATGACCCTTTTCCCTTCGAGCGTGCCTGACAGCTTGGCGATCTTCATGTCTTCGGGGTGGCGGAAGAATTCGCGCAAAGCGTACTGGACGCCGCGCCCCGTTGCTTCGACGCGGCCAGCGATACCGCCCGCATTGCGCGGCTTACCCGTCACGCAGGCTGCGCTGTTGATGTCGGTGGTATTCATCCGCTTGTACTGGTCAGCGATCCAGGCCATCTCGCGCTCACCGGTGCCCATATCGGGCGCAGGCACGTTCTGCGACGGGTTGATAAGGTCGCGCTTGATCAGCTCGTAAGCAAAGCGGCGGGTGATCTGTTCCAGCTCGTGCTCGTCCCACTCACGCGGGTCGATACACAGACCGCCCTTGGAGCCGCCAAACGGCGCTTCGACCAGCGAACACTTGTAGGTCATCAGCGCGGCAAGCGCCTCGACTTCGTCCTGGTTGACCGAAGTGGCATAGCGGATACCGCCCTTCACCGGCTCCATGTGTTCGGAGTGGACCGAGCGATAACCGACAAACGTGTGCATCGAGCCGCGCAGGCGCACACCGAAGCGGACGGTGTAGGTAGAGTTACAGACCCTGATCTTTTCCTCGAGGCCCGCAGGCAGGTCCATCAGCGCGACAGCGCGGTTGAACATGATGTCGACTGACTCGCGAAATGACGGTTCCGCAGATGAATTTGTAGTCCCCATGGCAGTTCCTCCCCTTGCCTCATGAGGTGCCGAAAACCGCTATTTTCCATCGGGACGGGATTCAGCACTTGAATCCTTCTCGGCCAAATGCTGCTCTATCTTAGCGATCTGACCTTTCGGACACGATTTCTCCCAATTCGGATACAATTTTCGCGAGAGATTGGGGCTGTCACAGTTGCCGCAACATTGCCGCATTTTGGGCCTAGTTCGCGCCGCAAAACCGCCGTTCTCCAAAGTATAAATCACCTAGTCTTTTTAGGTATTTATCCGTTTGGATTCGGAGTCGCTCAATGCCCCTGACCACAACAAAGCAGTTCTTTAACCGTTTCAGACGGGATGAGGACGGCTCCTTGCTGATTTTCGGCCTCGTCGCTTTGGCGGCGATGTTGCTGTTGTCCGGTCTGGCAATCGACTTCATCCGGATCGAAGGACGCCGCGCCGAAGCGCAAGGCGTGCTCGACACCGCCGTGCTGGCAGCCGCTGACCTTGACCAGACGCAGCCTGCGGCAACCGTGGTGCGCGATTACCTTTCGAAAAAGGGTATGCTCGATGAACTCGACGGTGATCCGGTCATTGATGAGGGCCTGAACTACCGCACCGTCGAAGCGCGCCTGAAGACGAACGTCCCGCTCTACTTCTCGACCGTCGCGAACATGTTCGCCGTAGATGATGACGACCGCGAGTTGATGCAGGTGCCAAGCCTTGCCCGCGCTCAGGAACGTGTCGCGCAGGTCGAAATCTCGCTCGTACTCGACATCTCCGGCTCGATGGCTCTGAACAACCGTCTACCGCGTCTGAAGTCAGCGGCGACGGACTTCGTGAACACCGTTCTGGAAGACGGAAATGGCGACCTCGTTTCAGTCTCGCTGGTCCCCTATTCGGAGCAGGTGAACATCGGCCCGTACCTGTCATACGGTCTGAACCGCAATCAGGTGCATGACTTCTCTTACTGCTGGGAATTTCCGGATTCGCAGTTCCGCGAAACCTACATCCGCTCGGACTACCAGTACCAGCAGATGCAGCACTTCCAGTGGAACTTCGACGGCCGCAACAACGACCGTACAAACACCGTCTGCCCGCGCTACGATTACGAATGGGTCCAACCTTGGAGCAACAATCGCAGCGACCTGATCAACCAGATCAACAGGCTGCAACCCCGCGCCGGTACCGCGATCTACCTCGGCATGAAGTGGGGCACCGCCCTGCTTGACCCGTCGCTGCGCTGGTTGGAGAACGTATTCATCGATCATGGCCTCGTTGACAGCGCATTCCGCAACCGCCCTAACAACTACGACGACGAAGAAACGCTGAAGTTCGTCGTGTTGATGACGGACGGTGAAAACTCGAACACGCAGCGTATCCAGAGCTGGGCCTATGACGGGGAAAGCGAATACGCCCACTGGAACGACTACAACTTCAACTACTACCTGCGCCGCTATGTCGATCAGCGATACTGGCAGTACTACTACTACGAAAAGTACACCCAGTCCGACGGCAACCGCTTGTTGAGCGACATGTGCGACGCCGCCAAGGATGCAGGCATCGTTGTGTGGACCATCGGCTTCGAAGTCGACACCTATAACGGCAACCAGGTGATGTCGGACTGCGCATCCACGCCCAACCACTTCTTCGACGTAGACGGTGTTTCGATTTCCGACGCTTTCCACGCCATCGCGACCCAGATCAACAACCTGAAACTGACACGCTAATGAAACGCCTCCTCCGATTCCCGCGCTTCTTCCGGCGTTTCGCAAAGGAAGAAAAAGGCAGCTCGACAATCGAGTTTGCGATGATGTTCCCGCTTATCGTGATTATCATGATCTCGTCCTTCGAGCTCGGCATCCTCATGGTCCGTCAGGTTCTTCTGGACCGCGCCGTGGACCTCGCCGTGCGCGAAGTGCGCATGTCGCACATCTCTCCGGTCACGCATGACAAGCTGAAGGAAGCGATTTGCGAACGCGCCGTTGCGCTGCCCAACTGCCTCGAAGACATGCGGATCGAGATGCGCCGCCTCGATTTGCTCGCATGGTCCGATCCGCCCGTCACCACCGAATGCGTGGACCGCGAAGACCGTGGCAAGCCGCTCAACAGCTTCCAGCAAGGCGCCGCCAACCAGCTGATGCTTGTTCGCGTCTGCTCCATCTTCGACCCGACCTTCCCGCACCTGAGCCTCAGCCGTGCTCTCGCAACACAAAGCGATGACACCTACGGCCTGGTTGCTGTGTCTTCCTTTGTTATGGAACCGCTGTAATGAGTAAGATCACCAATTTCTTCCGCCGTTTCCGCGATGACGAAGGTGGCAGCATGGTCATCGAGTCGCTGTTCGTGCTTCCCGCGCTCCTGTTCGCGTACTTCGGCACCTACGTGTATTTCGACGGCTTCCGGTCATCTTCACAGCTGAGCAAGGCGGCTTACACTATCGCTGACCAGCTGGGCCGCGAGACCGGCTACATCACGCCGAATTACCTGGATTCGCTCTATTCGCTAAATGAACTGCTGACCGCGTCGCCGTATGAGACATCGCTGCGTGTCTCAGTCGTCGACTATGACTACGACAACAACGATTACCGCGTGCGCTGGTCGCGCCGCCGCGGTGATTATACAAAGCTGACCGCAACGAGCCTTGAGACCATCAAAGCGCAACTGCCGCTTATTCCGCGCAACGAAGTCGTCATCGTGGTCGAGAACATGATGTATTACGAAGCGCCCTACGGAAACTGGCTGCCGTCGCAGACTTTCTCCGAGATGGCTGCCGTGCGTCCGCGTTTCAATTCATCGCAGGTCTGCTGGAACTCGCAAGAGAACGGAGACACCTCTACTCAGACCTGCTGAGCCGAGATCAGTTCCTCGATCTTTTCGGCCATGATCCGCGCCTGCGGGGACGGCACAACACCGCCCACACCAACACGGCGCCCGATGCTCCACCAGAGGCCGGGCGCCCAGATACGTTGCTGGTGCGACTTCATTTCGAGTGTGAAACCGTTCGACGGCTTCATGGCAAAGCTGCCGCGGTTGACCTTGCTGACATCCTCCAGAACAGCCAGCACGCGGCCGGTGTCTTCGCGCAGGTCGGTCGGCGTCAGGATCAGCGTGGCGGCAGTTGCACGGCGCAAGGCCTCGCCCAGAACGATCGCTCCGATCCCGAAAAGAACCATGAGCCCGTACCAGATCGCACCCGGCGGCTGACGCAGCGGGATCAGAATGAGAATAAGGCCCAGCGCAAAGAGTACGGCGACCCCGAAAGCGCGGCGCGGCGCAGATGCGCTGAGGGTAGCGAGTGGGATGTCGGTCATTGTGATCCTCCGGTCGATGGCGGTTGCAATACCCTGCCCTGCCTTCAAGCGGAAGGGGGCGCGGCTTTGCAGAGGTTCTGTGCGCTGACGGCAAGTTGCGATGTGCGCTGATGCTGCCTATCTCGGTCGCAAAGGAGATCAAACCATGTCAATTCGCCCTACTGTCGAAGCACGGCGCGCTGTTCCCACGATGGAGGGCGCAGGCGTCAAACTGCATCGCGCATTCGGTTTCCACGATCCGAGCGAGCTGGACCCGTTCCTGCTGTTCGATGACTTTCGCGGCGACCACCCCAATGACTACAGCCGCGGTTTTCCGTGGCACCCCCACCGCGGCATCGAGACTATCACCTACGTGCTGAACGGCACCGTCGACCACGGCGACAGTCTCGGCAACGAAGGCACGCTTGGCGCAGGTGACGTGCAATGGATGACCGCCGGTTCGGGCATTCTGCACCAAGAGATGCCGAAAGGTAACATCGCGGGCCAGATGCACGGTTTCCAGCTTTGGGCAAACCTGCCGTCGAGCCTGAAAATGACCGCGCCGCGCTATCAGGACGTAAAGTCGAACGATATCCCTGTCATCATCGACGATGACGGTACCAAGGTGAAAGTCATCGTGGGCGAGTTCTGGGGCAAAAAAGGTCCCGTCGATGGTATCGCCGCCGATCCGCAGTACCTCGATATCTCGATCCCCGCAGGCGTGAAAAAACGCTTCAAGATCGACACATACCGCCGCGCGTTTGCCTATGTCTTCGCTGGCTCGGGTGCGTTCGTCGATGCGTCGGCGCCTGAGGGCGTCCTTCTCGAAAAGGAAGTCATGGGCGAAGAGGTCAACATCCGCGACATGTCGGGCAACCGCACTCTGGTTCGCTTCGGCACAGGCGACGAGATCGTGGTCCAAGCCGGTGAGGAAGGCGTTCGTTTTCTGCTGATTTCGGGCGCGCCCATTGAGGAACCCGTCGCTTGGCACGGCCCGATCGTGATGAACACGCAGGACGAGATCCGTAGCGCGATCAAGGAATTGCGGAACGGGACGTTCATTCGTCCGGCACACTGAATTGTTAGAGGGCGGCCTTCGGGTCGCCCTTTCCATTTGCGGCTTCGCTCTTGTTTCTTGGCGCCGCAGCGGCATATCGTCGGGCAACTCAAAGTCCGGTACCCATGCGCATCCTGCTTGCCCTTCCCCTCGTCCTTGTTGCCTGCACGAACATCCCGTCGCTGGGCGGCAAACCCGATGACGACACCGCATATCCCGAACTGGTGAACCTCAAAACGCTCTTGGCGTCGGTGCCCGAGGCGACCGCGAACGAACAGAGCAACCTCCTTGCCCGCGCCGCCGCGCTGCGTGCCCGCGCTGAAACTCTGCGCAATATGGACATCGAAAGTGAAGATGCGGACGCCTCTTCGTTGCAGTGACGGGCGGGACAGGATAACAGCACTGCGATACTTTCCGATTAACGTGGAATCCAACCATGAGTGACGCACTTCGTCTTGGTATTGCGGGTCTCGGCACCGTTGGTGTCGGTGTCATCCGCATCGTTCAGAAACACGCTGATATGCTGCGTGCACGAACAGGACGCGACGTGGTCATCACAGCGGTTTCGGCCCGTTCGAAAGACAAGGATCGCGGCGTCGACCTGTCCGCCTACGCATGGGAAAACGATCCGGTCGCACTGGCGGCGCGCGATGACGTTGACGTCTATGTCGAGCTGATGGGCGGTGAGAACGGCTCCGCCAAAGCCTCCATCGAAAAAGCCATCGCCTGCGGCAAGGACGTCGTGACCGCGAACAAGGCGCTGCTGGCCCACCACGGTCAGGCGCTCGCCGAAGCTGCCGAAGCCAAAGGCAACGTCGTTCGCTTCGAAGCTGCCGTCGCTGGCGGCATCCCTGTCATCAAATCGCTGACCGAGGGCCTTTCGGCCAACAAGGTCGAGCGTGTGATGGGCGTCATGAATGGCACCTGCAACTACATCCTTACGCGGATGGAAGATGCTGGCCTGAGCTACAAAGAAGCCTTCGACGAGGCTGACGGCCTTGGCTACCTCGAAGCCGATCCGAACCTTGACGTCGGCGGCATCGACGCGGGCCACAAGCTCGCGCTGCTGTCGTCGATCGCATACGGCACGCAGGTCGATTTCGAAGGCGTGGAGCTTGAGGGCATCGGCGCGATCACTATCGAAGACATCCGCAATGCGGCCGACATGGGCTACAAGATCAAGCTCCTCGGCGTGGCCCAGATGACGGGCCGTGGCCTCGAACAGCGCATGTCGCCCTGCCTCGTTCCGGCAACTTCCCCGCTCGGCCAACTGGTCGGCGGCACCAACATGGTCGTCCTTGAAGGCGACAGCGTTGGCCAGATCGTTCTGCGCGGCGCAGGCGCGGGCGAAGGCCCGACCGCTAGCGCCGTCATGGCCGACGTCATGGATATCGCGCGCGGCTTCCGCTGCTCGACATTCGGTCAGCCCGCCGCCTCGCTGAAGAAAACCGCATCGGCCCGCGCCGCTGTGCCCGCGCCTTACTACATCCGCATCGACCTGCTGGATAAGCCAGGCGCGATGGGCAAGGTTGCCTCGGCCCTCGGCGAAGCTGGGGTGTCCATCCACCGTATGCGCCAGCACGACCACGACGGCAGCCACGCGCCGGTCGTGATCGTCACGCACCGCACCACGCGTCAGGCGCTGGAACATGCGATCGAGCTATTCGGCCAGACCGGAGTGGTTTCGGGCGATCCCGTCGCCCTCCGGATCGAGAAGGTCTGAGACACTTCCAGAGGCCGCCGCAGGGCGGCCTTTTGATTTTCGGCAGACCGTTACCGTCAATTCATCAAATCGTTCCAAATCTGTATAGTTCTTGGCCGCAAAAGATAGTGTTTTGCGGATGTTAGCGCACCCAGTATTGCGGCAGCGCACAGGCGCAGCGTAGATGAATTCGATAGCCCAAAGGAATTGAGTATGTCCAAGACCCCCGAATTTCACGACCGTATGCTTTCTCTGGGCCTCGCCCGCGTTTCCGAAGCGGCTGCACTCGCATCGGCCAAGCTGATCGGCCGCGGCGACGAAAAAGCCGCCGACCAAGCTGCCGTGAACGCCATGCGCGACCAGCTCAACAAGCTCGACATTCAGGGCGTTGTCGTCATCGGTGAGGGCGAGCGAGACGAAGCGCCGATGCTCTATATCGGCGAAGAGGTTGGCGCAGGTCAGGGGCCGGCCGTGGACATCGCTCTCGACCCGCTCGAAGGCACCACGCTGACCGCCAAGGACATGCCCAACGCGCTGACCGTCATCGCAATGGGCCCGCGCGGAACGATGCTGCACGCACCCGACGTGTATATGGAAAAACTTGCCATCGGTCCGGGCTTCAAGCCGGGCACTGTCACCCTGTCGATGAGCCCTTCCGAGCGCGTTAACGCACTGGCCGCGGCCAAAGGTTGCTCGACCGAAGACATCACCGTTTGCGTTCTTGAACGCCCGCGCCATGACGAGATGATCCGCGAACTGCGCAGCACCGGCGCCGCGATCCGCCTGATCACCGACGGCGACGTCGCAGGCGTTATGCACTGCGCAGAGGTCGAGAAGACCGGCATCGACATGTACATGGGGTCGGGCGGCGCACCGGAAGGCGTTCTGGCTGCTGCTGCGCTGAAATGCATGGGCGGCCAATTCTACGGCAAGCTGCTGTTCCGCAACGAGGACGAAAAAGGGCGCGCGCGCAAAGCCGGCATCACCAACTTCGACCGCGTTTACACCCGCGATGACCTCGTGACCGGCGACGTGATTTTCGCCGCAACGGGCGTCACCGATGGCAGCCTGGTTCCGGGGATCAAGCGCGAACCGGGTTATCTGACCGCGACAACGGTGCTCATGCGCTCCAAGACCGGCTCGGTGCGTTACATGACCTACCGCAACCCTGTCTGATCACAAAAGGGCCGCAGTCACCGCTGCGGCCCTTTTCGTATTTGCCCTCGGCGGCGCTTCGGGCGATATACTCGGCCCATGAAGGCTTTCCTCGACGTCGAATGTTCCGCGACGGGCCGCCGCTGGGTCGGCCCCTCAATCGAAGACACCCGCCAATGCGAGGCGATGGAGCAGGCAACCGGCTTGCCCCCTGCCCTGTGCACCACGCTCGTGCGTCGCGGCGTTCCCCCGATGGAAGCCGATAGTTTTCTGGAGCCGAAGCTCCGCGACCTGCTGCCCGATCCGCTCACCATGCTGGATATGGACCCCGCCGCCGCTCGTTTCGAACGCGCGGTGGAGCGGAACGAACGTATCGCGATCTTTGCCGACTATGACGTGGACGGTGGCTCATCCGCGGCACTGCTGATCGTTTGGCTGCGCCAGATGGGCCGGAAGGCGACGCTCTACATTCCCGACCGCATCGACGAAGGTTACGGCCCCAACGAGCCCGCGATGGAGGCTCTGGCCCGCGACCACGACCTGATCGTTTGCGTGGACTGCGGAACACTGTCCCACGGGCCGATTGCTGCCGCTAAGGGCGCGGATGTCATTGTGCTCGACCACCACTTGGCGGGCGAAACTTTGCCTGACTGCGTGGCCGTCGTGAACCCGAACCGTCAGGACGAGAGCGGAACGCTCAGCTACCTTTGTGCGGCTGGCGTCGTGTTCATGCTTCTGGTCGATGTAAACCGTCGCTTGCGGGCTAAGAACGTGCGCGGGCCGGATCTGATGGCCCTCCTAGACCTCGTCGCGCTGGCCACGGTGGCCGATGTTGCGCCGCTGATCGGCCTCAACCGCGCCTTCGTGCGGCAGGGCCTTTCGGTGATGGCCAAGCGTGAACGCATTGGCCTTGTTGCTCTGGCGGATGTCGCAGGCATGGATTCTGCGCCGACGTCCTATCACCTCGGGTTCCTGCTCGGACCGCGCGTGAACGCTGGCGGACGGATCGGGGCCGCCGACCTCGGTGCGCGGCTTCTAGCGACCGACGACCGTTTCGAGGCAGAGAAGCTGGCGCAACAACTCGACATGCTCAACCGCGAACGCCGCGAGATCGAAAACGCCGTCCGCGAGGAAGCCACCGCCCAAGCCGAGGCGCGCGGCCTCGACGGTGCACTCGTCTGGGCGGCCGAGGACGGCTGGCACCCCGGCGTGGTCGGGATCGTTGCGGCCCGCATCAAGGAGTCGACCAACCGCCCCGCGGTCGTCATCGGTTTCGAAGGGGACATCGGCAAAGGCTCCGGCCGTTCGGTGACCGGTATCGACCTTGGCGCGGCGATCCAGCGCGTCGCGGGTGAAGGTCTGCTGATGAAGGGGGGCGGACACAAGATGGCGGCTGGTCTGACCGTCCACCGTGACCAACTGGAACCCGCGATGGAGCGTCTGTCCGAACTTCTGGCGCGTCAGGGTGCGGATCGCATGGGACCGGCTGACCTACGGCTCGACGGTATCCTCATGCCCGGGGCTGCGACGGTCGAACTAATCGAGCAGATCGAAAAGGCCGGCCCGTTTGGGGCATCCGCTTCCGCCCCGCGTTTCGCTTTTCCCGACAGCACGATTTTGTTCGCGAAAAAGGTCGGTGCAAACCACCTGAAAATCAGCTTTGGCGATGGCCTCGGCGCGCGGATCGACGCGATTGCATTCGGTGCCTACGACGGCCACATCGGACCAATGCTCGAAGGTCATAAGGGCGCGCGTTTCCACCTCGCGGGGCGTCTCGAAATCAACATCTGGCAGGGTCGACAGAGCGTTCAACTGCGCCTCGAAGACGCCGCGCCAGCAAGTTAAAAGTTTTTTGAAAATACCTCTTGCAGCGGCCTCGGACTTCTCTTAGAAGCCGCTTCACAGCAAGAGTGGCCCGTTCGTCTATCGGTTAGGACGCCAGGTTTTCAACCTGGAAAGAGGGGTTCGATTCCCCTACGGGCTGCCACTTCTCCCCTACATTTCAACGCACTATCAGTCGTGAAGCGTATTGCTCCATGTCGCATATGCTGCGCCGAGCGGACCTGATGCCTGCCCCGCCGATGCTGTCACGATCTCCGGCAGCGGGAAGCCTTTTATCATGGTTTTCTTGAGTGCTGCGTTGATGTCTTCGATGGCGTTCGGTGCCTGCGACACGCCGCCGCCGAGCACGATGACGTCGGGGTCGAAGCTGAAAATCAAGTTCGCGACCGCTTCCGCCGCGATTTCCGTCCAGATGCCCCAGATGCGTCCGCGCTCGTCCGCAATTTCTTTGGCAGAGGGTGGGTTTTCTCCGAACGATTGCGCCAATCGCACCATCCCCGGACCGGACAACAGCGTCTCAAAGCAGCCCGCGCGGCCGCAGGAACAGTCGATCAGCGACAGACGCCACTTCGCCACGAGCGGGCGGGCAGTGCCATATGGCCGACCTCTCCGCAGGCGCCAGACGGCCCATTCACCAATCGTCCACCGACGAGGTACGCGCAGGACACCGAGCTACCGATCCGCAGCGCCGCGATGCGGTTGTGTCCCTCGGCCATGCCGAAGCTGGCCTCTGACAGGATGATCGCCCGCGAGTCGTTGACCCACGTAGTCGAGCGGCGGGCAGCGGTGATAACGTCACGCGGAAAGGTCTGACCCTCTGCCCCGACGTTGGAGGTAATGGCCTTGCCGTTTGCCGGATTGATGAGGCCAGAGCCCGCGATACCGATTGGCAGATCGCCACAAGAGCGGATCACCTGCACCGTCGTCTTGATCAGGTTCTTGTACCCCGTGGGCGTCGCCAGACGTTTTCTCGCAGAGACTTTCCAATTCCGATCAAAGATCAAACCTTCGATCTTGTTCGTGCCTATCTCGATACCAGCAGCAATCATTCACTTTCCAAACAAAAAAGGTGGGCCGAAGCCCACCTTAATACGTCGCATATCGCGAACAACTTTAGCCCGCCGCCCCCTTCGAAGAGGGCGCCGCGCATTCGTATATTTACGCGTCCCAGGCCGTGTCTTCGCCCTGAAGACCGCCAATGCGCTTGCGAGTCGGCAGGCCGATGCGGTCGAGGATCGAGAAGAACGGCTTGGGGTCGAGCTCTTCGACGTTCTTCATGGTCTTGGCATCCCACTCACCGGTCGCAACCAGCATCGCGGCAGCTACGGGCGGCACACCTGCGGTGTAGGAAATGCCCTGCGAGCCAACCTCGTTGTAGGCTTCCTTGTGGTCGGCCACGTTGTATACGAAGACTTCGATTTCTTCGCCGTCCTTGGTGCCTTTGACCAGATCGCCGATGCAGGTCTTGCCGGTGTAATTCGGCGCGAGCGATGCCGGATCGGGTAGACACGCTTTGACGACCTTGAGCGGCACGACTTCCTGACCTTCGGCTAGCTTGACCGGCTGCTCGGACAGGAGGCCAATGTTCTTCAGAACGGTGAAGACGTTGATGTAGTGATCGCCGAAGCCCATCCAGAAACGGACGTCCGCGTCAGGGTAGTTGGTCGCAAGGCTATGCACCTCATCGTGACCCGACATATAGGACTGCGACGGACCGACGACCGGCAGATCCCAGACCTTGCCAACCTCGAACATCTTGTTCGACTTCCACTCGCCTTCCTGCCACGAATAGACCGTGCCGGTGAATTCGCGGAAGTTGATTTCGGGGTCGAAGTTGGTCGCGAAGTACTTGCCGTGCGAGCCGGCGTTGATGTCCACGATGTCGATCGACTTCACTTCGTCCATCATATCGATGGCGAAACGTGCGTAGGCGTTCACAACGCCCGGATCGAAACCGGCGCCGAGGATGGCGGTGACGCCTTTCTCTGCGCACAGGTCGCGCTTCTTCCACTCGTAGTTGGCGTACCACGGCGGCGTTTCGCAGATCTTGTCGGGCTCTTCGTGGATCGCGGTGTCGATGTACGCAGCGCCCGTTTCGATGCAGCCATCGAGGACGTGCATGTTCACGAAGGCGGTGCCGACATTGATGACGATCTCTGCGCCGGTCTTGCGGATGAGGGCCGCGACGTCAGCCGATTTGGTTGCGTCCAGCTCGTGAGCTTCAAGAACGCCCTCTTGTTTCATCGCGCCCTTCTCACGGACGGACTCAAGGATCGCCTCACACTTGGAAAGCGTCCGGCTCGCGATATGGATATCACCGAGCACATCGTTGTTTTGCGCGCACTTGTGCGCCACGACCTGAGCGACGCCACCAGCGCCGATGATGAGTACGTTCTGTTTCAACTCAACGGACCCCCTTTGGTTTGCAGTTAAGGTTATTGTTTATGTCTATCGCCCGAGAGCGACACATTCACGACAGAGCTGCCGAGAAATCTTCGTAGGTGAAGTCCTTGACCAGACGGACCGTGCCGTCGAGTTCGCGGACGGCAATCGACGGCATCTTTACGCCGTTGAACCAGTTTTTCTTCACCATGGTGTATCCGGCCGCATCCTGAATGCTGATCCGGTCACCGGCCTTGAGCGGCGCGGGAAACTTGAATTCGCCGAAGATATCGCCTGCGAGGCAGGATTTGCCGCAGACCATCCAGTCTTCGTCGCCGCTTTCGTTCATCTTGGCACTTTCGCGGTAGATCAGCAAATCGAGCATGTGCGCTTCGATCGAGCTGTCCACGATCGCGAGGTTCTTGCCGTTGTGAAGCGTGTCTAGAACGGTGAGCTCGAGGGTCGTCGACTTGGTGATCGCCGCCTCACCGGGTTCTAGGTAAACCTGCACTTCGTTCTGCGCGGAGAAACGCTTCAGACGCTCCGCCAGCTTGTCGAGCGGGTAGCCTTCGCCGGTGAAGTGGATACCGCCTCCAAGGCTGATCCATTCCATCTGGCGGATCAGATAACCAAACCTCTGCTCAATGCTGTTGAGCATACCGTCGAAGCGTTCGAAGTCGGCGTTCTCGCAGTTGTTGTGAAACATGAAGCCCGAGATCAGGTCGGCTACAGGTTCGATATTCTTCGGGTCGTGCTCACCCAGACGGCTGAACGGGCGTGCAGGGTCGGCGAGGTCGAAGCCGGAGGTCGACACACCGGGGTTCACGCGCAGACCGCGCTTGTGACCGCGCGAGACTTCCTCGTGGCGGGTCAGCTGACCGACGGTGTTGAAGATAATCTTGTCCGAGTTCGCGAGAACGTCGTCCATCTCGTCGTCTTTCCAAGCGACGGAATAGGCGTGGGTTTCACCCGGGAATTTTTCGCGGCCCAGTTTGACCTCGAACAGCGAACTGGAGGTCGTGCCGTCCATGTATTCGGACATGAAGTCGAACACGGACCACGTCGCGAAGCACTTGAGCGCGAGCAGAGCCTTGGCGCCTGAGTTCTCACGGAGCCACGCGATCTTTTCCATATTCGGAAGCAGTTGTGCCTTGTCGATCAAGTAGTACGGCGTCTGGATCATCGGCTCCCCCCATCAGGCAAGGATTTGGCAATTAGGCCCGCCAAATAGGAACTTTGACCCGCCTCTTCAAGCGAGATTATCGTCCGCGTCTTTGTAATCAGCGTAGGCCAGCAGTGATGGCACTGATGTAATGTGGATCGTGCCTTTTCCAACCTCAATGATCTCGCGGCGGCGAAGTTCGCCCAGTACGCGGTTCACGGTCTGACGCGAAGAGCCCGTCGCATCCGCCAGAAAGCTCTGGTTCTGGTAGATCGTGTTGGAGCGATCACGGATTTCCAGCAGGTATCGTGCGATCCGCTGCGGCACCGCCAGCGCGCGGTCGGCGGCGCAGTATTGGTTGTGGCTCATGTAGGCATTGCAGGCCGCAGCTGCGAGCACCTGAACGCAGCGCATGTCGGTCATTAACTCCAGCATCTGCGCTTGTGTAAAGACAACCAGTGCAGTGCTGGCCGCGACGTGGCAGGTGGCAGCGTATGGCACGCCCGCAATCGTCTCTGCCGTGCCAAGGTCATCGCCCGCTTCGGACACCTTTACGGGGAGCCGCAGACCATTTTCGCTGAGGTAGATAATCTCTACTCTGCCTGAGCCGACGATCATCGCACCGACGGGCATTTCGCCCTGCCTGACGATATCCTTGTCCTCCTGCACCACAACCAAACGGCCCGCGTCAATGAACGCGGCCCGTTCATCCTCTGGCAGAGCGGAAAGAAGCGGAGCGGACATGATTGCGGGGTATCGCTGCGAATGGCGCAGCGATTTGTTACAGGGCTGGTAGGTCGAGTTCAGAGCAGCTGATATAGGCACAGAGCAAGAATACACGGTCTACGTTGCAAAGCAAAAGCAGGTTGTGCGGACTGTACGCACACACAGTCCACACAACCTGAACCTTACAAACTCGTAACTACTTACCCATGAGGGGATTCGTTCAGCCTTATTGTCAATTAGGCGACACTTAAGCCGAGAAACCTCTGGATAAGTGAATCAGGCGTAGTTCTCCACTGGCGGGCAGATACAAGTCAGGTTGCGGTCCCCCCACACGTTGTCGACGCGGTTCACAGGGGCCCAATACTTGTCGACGCGGAAAGATCCGGCAGGGTAGCAGGCCTCTTCGCGGGTGTACGGACGGTCCCATTCACCAACGAGGTCTTCGACGGTATGGGGCGCGTTCTTGAGCGGATTGTTGTCCGCTGGCCATTTACCCTCTGCCACCTTGTCGATCTCCGTACGGATTTCGAGCATCGCGTTGCAAAAGCGGTCAAGCTCCGCTTTGGTCTCGGACTCCGTCGGCTCCACCATCAAGGTGCCAGCAACGGGCCAGCTCATGGTCGGAGCGTGGAAGCCGTTGTCGATGAGGCGTTTGGCGATGTCGTCCACCGTGATATCACAGCTATCCGCAAACGGGCGTGTGTCGATGATGCACTCGTGCGCCACGCGGGACGAACGGCCCTTGAACAGCACGTCGTAGCCCGCCTCCAGTCGCTTCGCGATGTAGTTGGCATTGAGGATCGCGACCTTGGTGGCTTGGGTCAGGCCTTGCCCGCCCATCATCAGCACGTAGGCCCAAGAGATCAGCAGGATCGACGCCGAGCCCCACGGCGCAGCCGAGACCGGGCCTTCGGAGCCGCCCGTTTCGGGGTGACCGGGCAGGAACGGCGCGAGGTGCGATTTCACACCGATCGGGCCCATGCCGGGGCCACCGCCGCCGTGCGGGATGGCAAAGGTCTTGTGCAGGTTGAGGTGGCTGACATCGCCGCCGATCTCGCCCGGCTTCACCAGACCAACCATCGCGTTGAGGTTCGCGCCATCGATGTAAACCTGACCGCCGAATTCATGCGTGATGCTGCACACTTCGCGGACGGTCTCTTCGAACACGCCGTGAGTGGACGGATAGGTGATCATGCAAGCGGCGAGGTTTTCGCCCGCTTTCTCGGCCTTGGCGCGGAAGTCCTCCACGTCGATGTCGCCGTTCTCGGCGGACTTCACCACGACGACCTTCATGCCGCACATCTGCGCAGACGCGGGATTGGTGCCATGTGCGGACATCGGGATGAGGCAGATGTTGCGCTGATCGTCGCCGCGCGAACGGTGATAGGCCTGAATGGTCAGAAGGCCCGCGTATTCGCCCTGCGCACCCGAATTCGGCTGCATCGACATGTTGTCGTAGCCCGTGATCTGACAGAGCTTGTCCGACAGGTCGGTGATCATCTCCTGATAGCCCGCAGCCTGATCGACTGGCGCGAAGGGATGCATGAACGCGAACTCGGGCCACGTGATCGGCATCATCTCGACCGCAGCGTTCAGCTTCATGGTGCAGGAGCCGAGCGGGATCATCGCGCGATCAAGCGCAAGGTCACGGTCCGACAGACGGCGCATGTAGCGCATCATCTCGGTCTCGGCACGGTTCATGTGGAAAATCGGGTGCTCAAGGTACGCCGAGGTGCGCATGACCGCATCGGGGATGACATAGCGGTGCGTCAGGTCATCGTCGGAGGCATTGATACCGAACGCACGCCAGACGGCTTCGATGGTCGAACGGCGGGTGCGCTCATCGAGGCTGATGCCGACTTTGGTGGTGCCGATTTTTCGCAGGTTCACGCCTTCTTCGACCGCAGATTTCATCACGGCACCTTGGAACGGGCCGACCTCGACGGTGACGGTGTCGAAATAGACGTCCGGCTCGACTTTAAAGCCCGCCGCTTGCAGTCCGCGCACGAGGCGAACGGTCTTGCGATGGATACGCTGCGCGATGGCTTTGAGGCCAACTGGGCCGTGGAACACAGCGTACATCGAAGCCATGACAGCCAGCAGCGCCTGAGCGGTACAGACGTTCGACGTCGCCTTCTCGCGGCGGATGTGCTGTTCACGGGTCTGAAGCGCGAGGCGCAGCGCGCGGCCACCGCGGCTGTCGACCGAGACACCGACGATACGGCCCGGCATGGAGCGCTTGTACTCTTCCTTACACGCGAAATAGGCGGCGTGTGGACCACCATAGCCGAGCGGAACGCCAAAGCGCTGGGTCGTGCCAACGGCAATATCGGCACCCATCGCGCCCGGTTCCTTGAGCAGGGTCAGCGCCAACGGGTCAGCGATGACGATACCGATGGCTTTGGCCGCGTGCAGCGCTTCCATCTGCGCGGTAAAATCGCGGACGTGACCGTAGGTGCCCGGATACTGGAAGATCGCGCCAAAGACTGCCTCCGCATCCAGAACATCAGGCGAGCCGACAATGATTTCGATGCCCAGCGGCTCGGCGCGGGTTTTCATGACGGCGATGTTCTGCGGGTGGCAGTTTTCGTCGACGAAGAACGCCTTGGCTTTGGACTTGGCCACACGCTCTGCCATCGTCATCGCTTCGGCAGCGGCGGTCGCCTCATCCAGCAGCGAGGCATTGGCGATCTCGAGACCGGTCAGGTCGCAGATCATGGTCTGGTAGTTCAGGAGCGCTTCGAGACGGCCCTGCGAGATCTCGGGCTGATACGGCGTGTAGGCCGTGTACCACGCAGGGTTTTCGAGGATGTTGCGCTGGATCGCGGGCGGCGTGACCGTGCCGTAGAAGCCCTGCCCGATCAGGCTGGTCATCACCTTGTTCTTCTTAGCCACATTGCCGAGGAAGTGCAGCAACTCGCCCTCGGACTTGGGCTTACCGAAGTCCAGCGGCTCCGCCTGACGGATCGACGCAGGAATGGTTTCTTCGATCAACGAGTCGAGGCTATCCGCGCCGACCACCCTGAGCATTTCGGACATTTCCGATGGGCTCGGACCGATGTGGCGGCGGTTGGCAAAGTCGTAGGGGCGGTAATCGGTAGGAGTGAAGGTCATCCCGTGTCCTCAGGCAAAAGCTATCCCGGAGGATGCCGAGACACCCCCTGAATTTATTCCGAAAAGAGCCCGCCCGAAGGCGGGACCAGATCAGCCGATGTGTTCTTTGTAGGCGGCTTCGTCCATCAGCTCGTCGAGCACGGACATGTCTTCGATCTTCATCTTGAAGAACCAGCCGTCATTCAGCGGATCTTCGTTCACGAGCGCCGGATTGTCAGTCAGTACATCGTTGACCTCGACAACTTCTCCATCGAGGGGGGCGAGGATCTCGGAGGCCGCCTTGACGGACTCGATGACGACAACTTCGTCGTCCTTGCTGATTTCGGTGCCTTCTTCCGGCAGTTCGACGAACACGATATCGCCGAGCTGTTCAGTTGCGTATTCGGTAATGCCTACGACAATCAGATCGCCTTCGACCCGCAGCCATTCATGTTCTTCGGTATATTTCATGTCCATGGTCTCCGTGTTGGACATCAGCGTTTATAGGTGGAAGGACGGAACGGGAGTGCCGTCACTTTAGCGGGAAGGCGTTTGCCACGCACTTCTCCGAAAATAACTACGTCATTGTGTGCAAGTTCCGTTGGAACATACGCCATCGACATCGGGCGCTCGATTGACGGTCCGAATGCGCCCGACGTGACGACGCCAATCGGCTCTCCGCCTTCGGCATCCGCGAAAAGACGCGTGCCTGCGCGCATCGGGGCGCGGCCTTCGGGCAGCAGCCCAACACGCTTGCTCGGCGCGCCGTTTTCAATTTCGGCGATGATAAGGTCCGCACCAGGGAATCCGCCTGCCCGCTCGCCAGTCACGCGCACCTTCTGGATCGCCCAGAGGAGATCGGCAGCCGCAGGCGTGGTCACTTCGTCGATGTCGGAACCATAGAGGCACAGACCCGCCTCAAGACGCAGGCTATCGCGCGCGCCGAGGCCAATCGGAGCGACCGCATCATCGGCCAGAAGTCGGCGGGCGAAGGCTTCGGCATGTTGGTCGGGCACTGATATCTCGAATCCGTCCTCGCCGGTGTAACCCGAACGGCTGATCCAAAGCTCGCCAAATTCGGTGTCGATGGTGGCCACGTCCATGAACTTCATCGCGGCCACGTCCGCAATCGGCTGAAGCGCGGCTTCGGCTTTCGGTCCCTGAAGCGCAACGAGCGAGCGGTCAGTCACCTCGATCACGTCGACGCCTTCGAGCGCAGACCGCATGTAGGCGATATCGGCATCCTTACATGCAGCGTTGACGACCACGAACAGATGGTCGCCGCGGTTGGCAAACATCAGGTCGTCGCGGATGCCGCCGTCATCGTTGGTGAAAAGGCCGTAGCGCTGACGGCCCTCTTTTAGGCCCTGCACGTTCATCGGAACCAGCGCCTCGAATTTGGCCGCGACATCATCCCCGCGCAGGATGACTTGACCCATGTGGCTGACATCGAACAGGCCCGCATTCTCACGGGTCCAGAGGTGTTCTTTCATCACGCCCATCGGGTACTGCACAGGCATGTCGTAGCCTGCGAAAGGCACCATCTTGGCACCCAGTTCCAGATGAAGATCGAAAAGCCCCGTGCGTTTCATATCGCTCATGTCCACTCCAGCATCAGGGTCTCCGCCCGTTGTCGATGCCCCCTCTGTCCCTTCGCCTGAGATCGTTATCCCTTCGGCGGGCGCGCTGCGCCTCTCTCCAGAGTGTTTGCACGTGCAAGGTCCATTTGCCTGAGAGTTTCCCGGGGCGGTTGCTCCTTCGGCACTGGCGATCCAGTTCTCCCGAACACGTAAGTTTCCGATAGGAAATTTATCGGGGGTCGTCTAGTGGGAAAATACGACCATCCGCGTTTTATTTGCGGCACCGATGACCGATGTAGCCAAAATAGGCAAGGCGCTATATACATAGGCGAAATTGAATGTGATGAGGGAGGAGCCATTATGGCCATCACACGTCGGACGATGATCATGGGCACTGCCGCGCTAGCCGGAACCCTGCCCTTTCGCCTTCATGCCTCGACAACGGTCGGCAATTACACGGTCGACACGCTGTCCGATGGCAACCTGATTTTGCCTGCGGGTTTTATCCTCGGCGAGCATGTGAACGACGCTGCCGATATCCTCGCGCGGTACGACCTCGGCACAGAGCAACTGACCCCCGATTGCAACGTGACGCTGCTCCGCGATGGCGAGAATACCGTCCTGATCGACGTCGGGTCTGGCATGAACTTCCAGCCCAGCGCAGGCCGCTTGGTCGACTCGCTGGACACGCTGGGTGTCGCACCGGAGGACGTCACGCATGTCCTCTTCACCCACGCGCACCCTGACCACCTCTGGGGCGTGCTCGACGATTTCGACGAGCCGGTGTTCTACAACGCCCGCCACATGATCGGACGTGCGGAGCGTGACTACTGGCTCGACCCCGAAACGGTGAACACCATCGGCGAAGAGCGTATGGCATTCGCTGCTGGGGCGCTTCGCTATCTAAATGCCGTCGAAATGGACGTTTTCGAGGATGGTGATGATGTCCTTTCCGGCCTTCAGGCCGTTGGCACGCCGGGGCATACCCCCGGTCACATGGCGTTCGCCGTGAACGGCTCCGATCCGCTGGTCATTGTCGGCGACAGCATCGGCAATCACCACGTCGCGTTCGAACAGCCGCAGTGGGAGCTTGGCTCGGATCAGGATGGCGAACTCGGCGCGGCGACGCGGACCGCGCTGCTGGACCGTCTGAATGCGGACAAGGCGATGCTGATCGGTTTCCACTTCCCCTTCCCCGGCATCGGACACGCAGAAAAATCGGGCGACGGCTACCGTTTCATTCCCGCCTGACGCGTACTAGGGTCGCTGCGACTGACTTAAGGTGGTCGCAGTGACACCCGTAGAACTTTCCGACATTTACCGTGGCTACATCGACTGTCTGAACAGGCAGGATTGGGACAACCTCGGCGATTTTGTCCATGACGATGCTGAGCACAACGGCAATCAGATCGGGCTCTCGGGCTACCGCAAAATGCTGGAGCGGGACTTTCGCGAAATCCCCGACCTGCGGTTCAACATCGGCCTCCTGATCGCAGAGCCGCCGCATATCGCCGCGAAGCTAGAGTTCGACTGCACGCCAATGGGCGAATTCTTCGGCCTGCCCATCAACGGCAAGCGCGTACAGTTCGACGAGAACGTGTTCTACAGGTTCGAAGACGGCAAAGTCCGGCAAGTCTGGTCGGTAATCGACCGCAAATCCGTCGAAGACCAGCTATGAAAAAGGGGCCTATCGGCCCCTCCTTTATTACTGTGCTGCCATCGGCATTCGCGCCGCCTGACATTGCTCCCACAGGTCCGAGAGCGCGCCGATCAGCTTTTCGATGTCCTCGTCGGTGTGAACGGGCGACGGTGTGATACGCAGACGCTCGGTGCCCTTGGGGACGGTCGGGTAGTTGATCGGCTGGATATAGATGCCGTGCTGGTCCATCAGCACGTCCGATAGCCACTTACACTTCACCGGATCGCCGACCATCACCGGAATGATGTGGCTCGGGTTATCGATGTGCGGGATGCCTGCTTTGTCGAGCATTGCACGAACCTTGGCGACCTTTTCCTTCTGGCCGTCACGCTCTTCTGCGGAAACTTTGAGGTGACGGATCGCGGCACACGCACCCGCGGCCACGGCGGGCGGCAGTGCTGTGGTAAAGATGAAGCCCGAAGCGAACGAACGGACGAAATCGACCAATTCGCGCGAGGCGGTGATGTAGCCACCCATGACGCCGAACGCTTTGCCCAGCGTGCCTTCGATGACGGTGATACGGTCCATCAGACCTTCGCGCTCTGCCACGCCGCCACCGCGGGGGCCGTACATGCCGACAGCGTGCACTTCGTCGAGGTAAGTCATCGCGTTGTACTTGTCGGCGAGGTCACAGATTTCCTTGATCGGGGCGATGTCACCATCCATCGAGTAAACGGACTCGAATGCGATGAGCTTCGGCTGTTCGGCAGGCAGGCTCGCAAGATGACGCTCGAGGTCTTCGAGATCGTTGTGTTTCCAGATGATGCGCTGCGCCTTGGAATGACGGATGCCTTCGATCATCGAAGCGTGGTTCAACGCGTCCGACAGGATCACGAGACCGGGGATCTTTGCGCCAAGGGTACCCAGACCGGCCCAGTTCGAGACGTAACCGGAAGTGAACAGCAGCGCGGCTTCCTTGCCATGCAGATCGGCCAGTTCGCGCTCCAGAAGGACATGGTGATGCGTCGTGCCCGAAATGTTGCGTGTACCGCCCGCACCGGCGCCGACCTTATCCAGCGCATCATGCATGGCGGACAGGACGACAGGATGCTGACCCATGCCGAGGTAATCGTTAGAGCACCAGATCGTCACCTTGCGGACGCTATCCTCAATGAAGTTCGCCGCTTGAGGGAAATTGCCGCGTTCACGCTCGAGATCGGCAAACACGCGGTAGTTTCCTTCATCGCGGAGCTTGTCCAGCTCCGAGCGGAAGAAGTTCTGATAGTCCATGATTATTCTCCGGCAGCTTCGCGGGCGATTTCGTCAAGAAGTGCCTGAACTTCCTGCATCTCGCCTTCGGGTTGGGTGCGGTAGCCCACGGTCACTTCGCCTTCCCGTTCGAAGACAAAGACCGCATACGGACAGTGCGCGATATTGAGGGGGTCAATCTCCATCATCTTGCGCGACAGGGCTGCCGAGCAGAAGTTGTAGACGTCGGCCTTGTCAAAGAGCGTCACATCGGAGCCGACATCCTCGCCCGTGCGGGCAAGCATTTCTCCGGTGTGGCTGACCCAGTCGACCACCAGTCCCCGCCCCGTGATCGCCGATTCCAGTCCGAAGATGGCATCGTCGAAGGTGCCATTCACGTCATAGGTCACTGCTTCCTGCGCAAAGGCAGTCGAAGCGGTCAGTGCGACCAGTGCGGAAATGGCAAAACGGTTCATGGCAAAAGCCCCTCAGTCTGCGGTGTTGATAAAGCCACATCAAAAACGTGGCTTTGATCTATATCATGTTTCGGAGCATGTAGCTTCCCTCGCGGCTACAACCAAGGGGGAAGCGCTCCGATTACTGATCGACCGATTTCAGGTAATCGATCACCGCGTCGATATCACCCTGATCACGTAGACCCGCAAAGCTCATACGGGTACGCGGCATAGCGTCACGCGGGTTTGCAAGAAATGCGCCAAGGCGTTCCTCATCCCACGTCTCGCCGTTGGCGTGAGCCTCTTGGAAAACATCGGAATAACGGAAATCTTCGAGTGCTCCGATCCCGCGACCGACAATGCCGTTGAGCTGCGGACCGGTGCCGTTACGCGCGCCGTCACCGACCTTGTGACAGGCGCGGCACTTGCCGAAGACACGCTCACCAGCGGCCGCGAGTTCAGGATCGAAGGCCGCCATTTCCACAGCAGGTTCTTCGGCCGGAGCTTCCTCGGTGGTTTCTTGGGCTGCGACTTCGGTTGTCGATTCCTCGGTTGTTGTGGCAGCTTCTTCGTTCAGAGCATCTTCTTCCGAAGCGCCCTCTTCTTCAGGCGTCACGTCGAGCACGCTGGCGTGCATCGTGATCTCCACCTCGTCCTTGCAATTCTCCATGCAGATGTCGGCACGAATGAAGACGGGGAATTCGGTGTCCATGCGGTCGTCCATGAAGAAGTTCTCTTCGTTGGGCAGTCGCACTTCGGTGAAGTTGTCGCTCGACAGGGTGAAGTCGTCCTCGACCTCGTTGTTGAGGTACAGAAGGTAAGCGGTAATCGCGTAGACTTCGTCAGGTGTGAGGGTCGACGCATCGCCGAACGGCATGGCGCGATTCACGTAGTCATAGACGGTCGACAGGTAGGGCCAGTACGACCCGATAGTCTTCACCGGATCTTCGTTTTCCAGCGTTCCCTGCCCGCCTGCGAGCACCGGCCAGCGACCAACAGCTTCACCGAAGTCGCCGTGACACATGGCACACTTTTCGACGAAAACTTCTTCACCGGTCCAGACATCACCAGAGCCTTCGGGAAGACCCATACCATCGGGACGAATGTCGGTGTTCCAAGCCGCGACTTCTTCGGTCAGTGCAGGACGTCCAAGGCCATAGCCGCCTTCGATCGACGGCGCATGGCCTGCAGCTTCCATTTGCGCGGCGAGTGCTGCGGCAGCCTCCGCGTCGGCAGCAGCTTGCGCTTTGACCTCTTCGGCGTAGGCCGCGCGAACCGCGATGGCCTCGCGCACAGGCGCGGGAATGTCGACGACCAGCTGGTCGGCCATCATGTAGGAAATCGCGAGGATGCCTGTCGCGCCGCCCAGAGCGGGGACGAAGATCTTAAGAAATTTCGACATTTTCAGCCTCGCCGTTCTCGTTGACATACCAAGTCTGGATGCCGTTGTTGTGGTAGATCGAATTCTCGCCACGGATGGCGCGCAGCTCGTTTTTCGTCGGCTGCACGTATCCGGTACTGTCGTGGGCGCGGGATTGCAGAAGCAAGGGCGAGCCGTCCCATTCGAATTCGTAGTAGAAGCGGTGAACCGACTTGTTGAACGACGGACCGCTCATGCGGGCCTGATGCCAGTTCTTGCCGCCGTCGAGGGTCACGTCCACGCGCGGGATCGTGCCACGGCCCGACCATGCGATGCCGGTGACCACAGTCCAGCCTTTGCCGTGGGTGATCGGTGCTTGCGGCGACGGGCTGGTAATGACCGACTTGGCGTCCATCTCCCATGTGAAGCGGCGGGCCTGACCGTTGGCGAGAAGGTCGGTGTACTTCGACGTTTCTTCGCGGTGGTGCCAAGGCTCGTCACCCACTTCGAGGCGGCGGAGCCACTTGATCCACATGTTGCCTTCCCAACCGGGAACGACGAGGCGAACAGGGTAGCCCTGCTCGGGGCGAAGCGCTTCGCCATTCATCTTGAACGCAACAAGACAGTCGTCGAGCGCCTTTTCCATCGGGATCGAACGGGTCATGGCAGACGCATCGGCACCTTCAGCAAGCAACCACTTGCCACCTGCCTGAACACCCGCTTCTTCGAGCAGAAGGCGCAGCGGGATGCCCGTATACATGACGTTGTGGATCATGCCGTGGGTGAACTGACAGCCGTTGAGCTGCGCGCCCGCCCATTCCATGCCCGAGTTCGCCGCGCATTCGAGGAAGTAGACGTGGTTCTCACGCGGGTAACGCATCAGGTCTTCCAGCGTGAACACGATTTCCTTGTCCACGAGACCATTGATCATCAGGCGGTACTCTGCCGGATCGACGTCAGCGACACCGCCGTGGTGGCGTTCGAAGCACAGACCGTTGGGCGTGATGATACCGTCAAGTTCGTGGAGCGGCGTGAAGTTGACCGAGCTGATCGGGTCGGCAGTCAGCCACGGGACGTCGCGGCGCACGGCCTCGGAAGCGTACTTTGACGGCACACCGTAGGGACGCGCGTCGACGCCATCGCCAAGCTGGTTGCGCCACGGTTGCAGTTCGGTGATCGCCGGATCGGGCGCACCTTGGGCACGCGCGAACGACGCGCTGACAGCGGCACCGCCAGCAGCCATGGCGCCGGTCAGGAAATTCCGGCGGGACGGCTTTGTGCCTTTGATTTTGATATCCATCCTGTTTTCCTCCGGTTAGACGCCGCTGACCTGCACCGACGTATTCGGCGCTACGGAAACGGTGCCAAGTTTGCGGATGTGCGATTCCACCACGTCCCAGATCGCCGGACCTTCGGTGCCTTCATTGACACTCGCCCAGCCTGCGACGACGTAGCTCTTGGCCGGATCGAGCTGTTCGCCGGTCTTGAGCATGGTGATGTTGGAGATGCGCTCGCCGATCGGCTTGCTGACGTCGATGTGGTAGCCAAGGCCGCCCATACGCACCATGTCGCCGCCCTGCTGGTAATAGGGATCGGGGTTGAAGATGTTGTCGGCAACGTCTTCCATGATGGTGTGGATGAACTCGCCCGTCATCTCTGTGCGGTAAGCGTTCGGGTAGGTCATCGAGGTCACGCCAAAGACGTCCTCACGGGTAATCTGCTGACCGGGGATCAGCGACGGACCCCAGCGCACGCCGGGCGACATGGCAATCTCTGCATCACGCTCTTCGAGCAGCGCGTCACAGATCAGATCGTCCCACGAGCCGTTGAAGTTACCGCGGCGGAACAACGTGGTGTCGTCGGCGACGGTGCCGAGCACTTCGCTCAGTTCGCTCTGGAACGGCGCACGTTCGGCTTCGATCGCGGAGGCCATTTCGGCATCGGCTTCGATGACATCGGAGAAGATCGGGATCAGTTTGTGACGGAAGCCCATCATACGGCCGTCGCGTATATCGAGGTCGATACGGCTGACGAACTTGCCGTGCGAGCCCGACGGAATGACGATGGTTTCACCGACGAGGTACGGCTCCGGCAGTGCGTCGTGGGTGTGACCCGACAGCACAACATCGATGCCCTGCACGCGTTCAGCCATCTTCTTGTCCACGTCGAAACCGTTGTGGGACAGGACGACGACGCATTCGGCGCCCTTGGCGCGGCATTCGTCGACCATGGCCTGCATGTTCTCGTCGCGGATACCGAAGGAGTAATCGGGGAACATCCAGCCAGGGTTGGCGATCGGCATGTAGGGGAACGCCTGACCGATTACGGCGATCTTCACGCCGCCACGTTCGAAGAACTTGTAGGGCGCGAATTCCGCAGCGGGTTCATCCCACATCGCGTCGAAGATGTTCTGGCCCAGCGCGGCGAAGGGGAGGTTTTCGACGATCTCGCGGACGCGGTCCTGACCCAGCGTGAATTCCCAGTGGAACGTCATCGCGTCGGGCTTGAGCAGGTTCATGGTGTTGACCATGTCCTGACCTTGGGTGTGGTAGCAGGTGTAGCTGCCCTGCCACGTATCGCCACCATCAAGCAGCAGCGCGTCGGGGCGGTCGGCGCGGATCGCCTTTACCACGGTCGCGATACGGTCGAGTCCGCCCATCTTGCCGTAGCCTTTGGCGAGCGAGGCAAAGTCGTTGTAGGTCAGCGCATATGCGGACGGGGAGCCATCCTCGATGCCGTACAGACGACGGAAGTCCGCGCCAGTGATGTGCGGCACCTCGCCCTTGTTCTCGCCCACGCCGATATTGATCTCCGGCTCGCGGAAATACATCGGGTTCAGTTGGGCGTGGATGTCGGTCAGGTGGATCAGAGACACGTTGCCGAAAGTCTCGAACGACAGCAGGTCGTCCTGCGTCAGGAGTTGCTGCGCCGCCAGACGGCCCCAATTACCAAACCCCGAGGCACCGACGATGGCGCTGGCCGCCATGCTTGCCTGTAGAAAATCACGACGCGAGATCATGTCACTCGATCCTTCTTCGCATTCTGAAAATTGAATATTTTAGCTAGGAGAAAGCCCGCATCCACATGGAATGCGGGCCTGCCTAGGTGCTTAGTTACGAACCGACGGGCCTTCGACAGAGAGGCCGTTACCGCGGCTTGCAACGTACAGTTCGAGAGCGATGAAGTCTTCGCTGCCGACTGCGTAGGTCTCTGCACGGGTATCGCGGACACAACCCTTGAAGCGCGAGTGAACGCCGTTCAGCTTCGCATTCTTCAGACGGTAGGTCGGGAAGCCGTTGATCTGGCCCTGGCTGAGGTGGTCAGCGCGGATCATGTTACCATAATTCTGCTCGTGGCAGTTCGCGCAGGAGAGCTCGAGCTGACCGGTGCGGGTATAGTACATGTCACGACCCTGTTCCCACATGGCCTGGGCAGGTCCGTCGATGGCGACGTTGATGGTGTCACCACGACCGGCGTAGGAAATCAGACCTTCCATGGCGAGCATGTCGCCACCGTCGTACTTCCACTCCTCGGCGCCCATATTCTCGGTACGGCAGGCATTGATCTGCATCGCGAGAGTACGGACTTCCTCGGCGTTGTCGTTCCACTTGGGATAGGTCGCACGCACACCGGCCATGCCCTCTTCGGCAGCGCCGTGGCAATCCGCGCAGGACTTGTTCTCGGTGCCTTCGGCGGTGCCCCAAGCGACCATGGCGTCTTCGACAGCGAGCATGCCCGGATTGTCGAAGTCGTCCATCTGCATGGCTTGGGTTTCATCGGAGCGGTAGAGCCAGCCCGAAGTGACTTCCGAAAGAGCGCCATCAAGGTGTGCCGGCGCGTCAGCGCGGGTCACGATCTCGGTTTCGCCGTTGATGACAAGCTCGGCGCTCTCGTCAGCGACGGCAGTGGATGCAGCAAGGGCGATCAGCCCGTACACAGCACCCTTAAGAGCCGTTTTCATCATTATTGATCCTCCCCTTGTGACGCGATCAGCCCTTAGCTGACCGCGATTTCCTTGGTGTCCTCGTAGACCGAACCGTCATCGTCATACCAAGTGAAGGTAAACGCGCCGCTTTCCGGCACGGTGGCCTGGAATTCGAAGTATGGGTTGGTCGAGATTGCCGGCTCGAGAGTGACGTCGATAACGTTCTGGCCGTTAAAGTCACAAGTGAAGCGGTTGATGATCGAACGCGGGATCGGGTTGCCGTCGCCGTCTTTGCGCTGGCCCGACTCCATCGGGTGCGAAATCAGGGTCTTGATGGTGATGACTTCACCAGCAGTGGCATCGCGGGGAACGCGGACGCGGGGTGTTACGTTGTCTGCCATTTTCTCTCTCCGATGCCTTAGCCGCCGCAGCCGCCGATGGTGACCTTAACTTCTTTCGAAGCGCGAACGAACGAGCCGTCCGACATCTTCGCGATGGCGATGACGTCCTGCGTACCAGCAAGGCGAATACGGGTCGAAGCCATCTGCGCACCCGCAAGCGGGCCGAAGTTGAAGGTTGCGACCGCGGGGGTCGGGTTGCCAGCAGCAAGCACCAAGATCGCGGTCGCGCCCGGAGCGTCGACTTCGATCGGCACAGTGTTGCCGTTTTCGGCGATTTCCGGTGCGGTGAGGGTCAGACCACCCTCGCCGACTTCGGCACCACCAGTGAATGCATTGATCGCTTCATCAGCGGCAGCCGAAGCGCGGAACGGCAGCATTGCGGCCACCGAAGCGCCCGTCGCCAGCAGGATCATTTCTCTGCGGTTCAGGTTCATGTTGTCTCCTTAGAATACGGTTGGATCAGTCGGTCAGCGTCTGCAGGTACGCGACGACATCCTCGATTTCCTGCGCGGTCAGCAGCGGCGGAAGTGGCTCTTCGCCTGCCTTGCCGGTGAACGCATCGCCCGGACGGATGTAACCGCTAGTCTTGTAGAACGCGGGCATCATCGTGTCGGGGAATGTGTGTTTCGCGTTCGCGACGATACCGCGAAGTTCGGCTTCGCTGCGGTAGCCGCCCACGCCGTCGAGCATCGGCCCGACCTCGCCATGGAACGGATAATCCGCGAGAGCCGTAACTTCGTGGCAGGCGATGCAGTTGCCTTTGCCACGCGAAGTCATAACAACGATGCCGTTTTCCGGATCGCCAGCTATGCCAGTCAGAGAAGCAGTGACCTCACCATACTCTTCGTAAACGACATCTGCCGGAGCAACGTCCTCTGCCGAAGCGACTGTGGCGGCCAAAGCCAGACCGGCCGTCATTTGAATGATGCTCTTCATGAGCCCTCCCTGATCATCATATGCGGCTTAATGAATACCTTAGTGCACACCATTCGCCGCTGACAACGATAAATTCAAAAATTTGAATATTGCTGCTCTGCGGCGGGCCTCAACGTATGCGCGAATTGTCGCAGGCTGTCAATCGGACAGCCCGCCCTCCTCGATCATACGCGCATGATATTTCTGGAAATTCTCGTCGCCGAGGTAACCTTCGTCGACCACCCAGCGTAGCAGGTTATAGGTGGTCCATTTACCGAAAGCGCCCGGCATCACCGCTGCAGCTGCATCCATTCCGGCAACGCCGTCTTCCACTTCTTTCGGATAGAAAATCAGCGTCGGCGTGAAAAGAATCCCCCAGTTCTTGACCATCTCTTTTTCAGGCAGAGTCGTTCCGTCGAAATCGGTGACTTCGACATCGCCGAACATATTGATCTGAACGACAAAGTAGTTGTCCTCGATGTACTGGGAGATGGTCTCGTTGGGGAACACCTCCTCGTGCATCTTGGTGCAGTAAATGCAGCCGCGCTGCTCGACCATGATCAGCAGGCGCTTGCCCTCTGCGGTCGCTTCGTCGAGGTCTTCGCGCAGATCCTTGAAGGTGTCGCGCATCCACGTTTCCTTGTGCAGCCCGTCGTCGCCGAGCGTGGCTGCGCTAGCGACCGACGTCCAAAGACACGCGGCAAGCAAAGTCAGTAGTTTCCGCATCGGATTCTCCTCCCGTATTGCGAAATCAGAGTATGTTGGTGAACCAAGGCATCGCCTTGATCATCCAGTCCGCGATCACGTTTACGCTCCCCGTCGCGATGAGGATACCGAACACGATCAGCATGACGCCCATGACTTTTTCAACATAGGCCAAATATTTGCGGTTCCTACGCGCCCAGCCAAGGAACGGCTTGGCAAAGAACGCAGCGATGACGAACGGCGAGGTCATGGCGACACCGTATACCAGCAGCAGAAGGCCCCCTTCCCAGACGTTGCCCATACCGCCCGCCATGAACAGCACCGAGGCCAGCGCAGGCCCGACGCAGGGCGTCCAACCAAAGCCAAAGGCAAGGCCCATTACGTAGGCGCCAGCTAGGCCCGCCGGCTTTTTCGTCGAGTCGAGGCGCGCCTCGCGGTAAAGCAGACCTATGCGGAAAATGCCGAGGAAATGGAGGCCGAAAACGATGAGGATCGCAGCGGCCACATAGGCCAGCACCGATTTCCATTGCGCCACGAATTGCCCCGCAGTCGTCGCGCCCATCCCCAGCAAAACAAAGATCGTCGTGACACCCAGCGCGAACGCGATGGAAGCCAAAATCAGCCGACGCTGCGCACCAGGCGCAATTTCATCGTCGCCTTGCAGTTCCGCCATCGACATCCCGCCCATATATGACAGGTAGAACGGAACCATGGGCAACACGCAGGGCGTGAAGAAAGAAAGCAGACCGGCAATCGCTGCACCGAGATAACTGATCTCCATTGCGGCATCCTTGATGAATTCACATATTCATATTACGCTAGATGACTAGTCGTACGCCGGTCAAACGAATTAGGAGACCGAAGCTGAAGTACCTTATCGCAGCCTTATCAATACTTGTAGCGGCACCTGTCGCAGCCGAAACGCAGCTTCTGATGGTGCGCGAAACGGGCTGTTTTTGGTGCGCCCGCTGGGACGCCGAAGTCGGCGACGCCTATGACAAGACGACCGAGGGCAAGGCCGCACCTCTGGTTACAGCGGATCTGCATGGCTCGCTGGACGCCTATGACTTCGTGCGCCCCGTTGTTTTCTCGCCGACTTTCGTGCTGATCGAAGACAACGTCGAACTGGGCCGGATCGAAGGATATCCGGGCGAAGATTTCTTCTGGGGCTTTCTCGGAAACCTGCTAGCGGAGGCCGAATTACCCGCGCCGAATATCTGACTTATGGGTGATAGCGTTAACAACTCGGGTGAACTGGGACCTATTGGGGACTTGAAACGTAGACAAAGATCAGTAAGTCGCGATGGAACGCTCTACAAAAAGCTGGGATTGGGACATGGGTGAGCTCGCTATCAGCCTCGCTGACATGGCGAAGATGGAGAAGAATTCGACGGATGCCGCGAATTTTCTCAAGGCGATCAGTCATGAGGGTCGCCTCATGATCCTCTGCCATCTGGCCTCCGGCGAAAAGTCGGTAACCGAACTCGAAGAACTTATCTCGGCCCGTCAGGCCGCGGTATCCCAGCAGCTTGCCCGCCTGCGCCTCGAGGGTCTCGTGGTGCCGCGACGCGAGGGCAAGACCATCTACTACAGCTTGACCGACGACCGTCCCCGCCAGATTATCAACGTGCTCTACGAGATGTTCTGCGAACGATCGTGAGTGCGGCCCTTGGGTCGCCAAGGGAGGACACTTTATGATCGACTGGCTCGGAGACGGGACCATGGCCGCTATTGTCGGCCTCGCTACCGGCATCATGCTCGGACTAGCAGCTCGCCTCGGGCGCTTCTGCACGCTCGGCGCAATCGAGGATTACTTCTACGGCAACAATGACTTGCGCCTCCGGATGTGGGGCGTGGCGATCGGTGTGGCTGTGCTCGGAACCTTCGGGCTGATGGCAGTCGGCCTGCTCCGCCCCATGGATACGATCTACCTCGGCTTCGGGTTTGCGCCCATTGGCGCTATCGTTGGCGGTCTCGTTTTCGGCTACGGCATGGCCCTTGCGGGCAACTGCGGTTACGGCGCTCTCGCGCGATTGGGCGGCGGCGATCTGCGGAACTTCGTCATCGTGGTGGTTATGGGCATCGCTGCCTTTGCCACGATTAGCGGCCCCCTCGCCTATCTTCGTGTCGCGGTCTTTCCGCAAGGTCGCGCCGATGCTCCAGCGGGTATCGCGCATACGCTTGGCAATATCGTAGGCGTTTCGCCGAACCTCATCGGAATTGCCGCCGGCCTCGTAGTCCTAGCGGCCACCATCGCCCCGTCGCACGTCCGCAAAGCGCCTGAGTACATCGCATGGGGCGCTGTCGTCGGCTTGTCGGTCGTCCTTGCTTGGGCGGGGACACAGTGGATCGCCGAATATGCGTTCAACCCCGCTATCGTCGCGAGCCACACCTTTGCCGCCCCACTGGGCGAGACGATCCTTTGGACCATGACCGCCAGCGGGAGCTCGCTATCGTTCGCAGTCGGTTCGGTCTGCGGCGTGTGGTGCGGCGCGTTCCTCGGCTCGCTGATCAAGGGCCACTTCCGCTGGGAAGCCTGCGAAGACCCGCGCGAACTTCGCCGTCAGGTCTTTGGTGCGGCCCTTATGGGCGTCGGCGCCGTTGTAGCCATGGGGTGCAGCATTGGACAGGGCCTGTCTGCCATGTCCGTCCTGTCATGGTCCGCCCCTCTGGTCGTCGCGAGCATCTTTGCGGGCGCTTGGTTGGGGCTTCGTCAGCTTATCGCCGGCTGGGCTCCTGCCGAATAATCACATCGCGCGTTCGAGGAAGTTGAGCCAGTTGCCGTTAGCGATCTTGGCCGTGAGCTCGGTCCCGTAGCCGTGTGCCTGCATGGCTTGGATCAGATCGTAGAGGCCCATGACATCGCCAATGGCTTTGGGAATGACCGCTCCGTCAAAGTCGGAGCCAAGCGCAACACGGTCCTCACCCATGATCGACAACAGATGGTCGAGGTGCCGCATCATCGGGTCGAAACCCACGTTTTCATCGCGGCGCCCGTCGTCACGCAGGAAGGCGCAACCATAGTTCAAACCCACGATCCCGTCCGTCTCCGCCATGATCTTCAGCTGGCGATCGGTGAGGTTACGGGAGGACGGCGTGATGGCATGGGCATTCGAGTGCGTTGCCATCATCGGCTGGCTGGAGAGCGCGGCGACATCCTCGAAGCCTTTTTCGTTCAGGTGCGACAGGTCGATCAGGATGCCGAGGCGGTCGCATTCGGCAACCAATCGCTTTCCAAGGTCCGTCAGACCCGCGCCATGATCGGGCGACGACGGAAACGCAAAGGGCACGCCTTCACCGAACAGCGTCGGACGGCTCCACACAGGGCCCAGCGACCGCAGGCCCATGTCGTACCATAGTTGCAGATGATCAAGCTCTGGCCCGATCGCCTCCGCCCCTTCCATGTGCATGATTGCCGCGATCTTCCCGCTTTCGATTAAAGGACGGATCTGTTTACCGCTCTCAACAATGACGAAATCGCCGCCCGAGACCCGCTCCATCTGACGCAGACAGGCCGCTTGGGTCATCGCGGTTAGCACGGCATCGGCCTGCGACAGCATGGGCGGCAGGTTCAGGTGATAGGGCAGCGTCTCCATCTGTGCCTCGAAATCGAGGCCGGAGCCATCGTCGGGCGACGGCACCCAGATCGCGAAAAAGCCACCCGCGAAGTTCGCCTCTTTCATGCGGGGCAAATCGAGGTGGTGCGCACCCACGCCTTCCAACCACATGGCTTCCCTCTTGTCGGGGGACACCGAGGACACGCGGAAGAGGAAATCGTTGTGGCCATCGAATACGGGAATTGAGGTCATTTTCGCTCCTGTGCTTGCTTCCGTAGGCTAGCCCGTGGCACGAGAGAGGCAATACATTGTGAGAGCACTAATGATTGACCTGATTATTTTCGATTGCGACGGCGTCCTCGTGGACAGCGAGATCATCAGCGCGGAGGTTCTGATCGAAGAATTGCGCAATGTCGGCATCAAAATTGATCGGGACTATGTTCGCATCCACTGCCTTGGCCGCAGCTTCCCGACCGTCGCGAAGGCGATCCGCGAGAGCCACAGAACGCCGCTTCCCGACGATTTCGAGATGCGCTACCGCAACACGCTACTGGAGAGGTTCGAGACCCGCCTTCGCCCAACAGAGGGTATTGCGGAGATGCTCGAACAGCTCGATATCCGTCGCTGCGTTGCAACATCTTCCAGCCCCCCGAGGGTCGCGAGAACGCTCGAACTCACCGGCCTCGACAAGTACTTCGGCGAGCATGTTTATACCGCCAGCCTCGTCGAGCGCGGCAAGCCCGCGCCTGACCTTTTTCTCCATGTTGCCAAGGAGATGGGCATTCCGAAAGAGCGCATTCTCGTCGTTGAGGACAGCATTCCGGGCATCACGGCAGCCAAGGCCGCAGAGATGAATGTACTGGCCTACACGGGCGCTTCGCACCTGCGGAATCTCGGGATAAGATTGCCTGACGATACGCAATCCTTTGACAACTGGTCCGATTTCGCACACCTCTTACGACAATTTTGAGAGAGGGAGAAATCTGTGACTGTCGGACGTTTCACGCCCGAAACTACGCGACTGGACGACGCTGCTCGTGCCGGTTGGCTGTATTATGTCGCAGGCAACACCCAAGACGAAATCGCCCGCAAACTGGGGGTCTCCAGACAGTCCGCGCAGCGCCTCGTTGCGATGGCCGTGAGCGAGCGTCTGGTCAAGGTTCGCCTCGACCACCCGATCGCCAGATGCATGGATCTGTCGCAAGCGATCCTCGAAAAATTCGGGCTGCAATTCTGCGAAGTTGTCCCCTCTGACCCCGAAGCGCCGAACCTCATGGCAGGCGCAGCCATCGCCGCCGGAGCGGAGATCGAACGCACTTTGAAGACCGACGAAGAGCGTATTATCGCGCTCGGAACTGGCCGCGCGTTGAAAGCCACGGTTGAGCAGGTTCCGCGCATGCATTGCCCCCAGCACCGCGTCGTCTCGCGGCTGGGCAACATGATGTCAGACGGCTCCGCAACGCCTTATAACGCTACGATTCAGCTCGCCGAACGCATCAACGCGGTGCAGTATCCCTACCCGCTTCCGGTGCTCGCGAACTCCAGCGAGGAACTCGGCACCCTCTTCGGCCAAGAGGCGGTGAAGAACACGCTGAGCCTCTGCGAGCGGGCTGACCTGACGCTGGTCGGCATCGGTCAGATGGACAGCACCGCGCCGCTGTTCGTCGACGGCTTCCTGACCCGTGACGAGGTCGACGAAATTCAGGCCCGCGGCGCTGCGGGCGAGATCACCTCGTGGATTTACGACGACAGCGGCGAGATCATCGACTGCGCGTTCAATCGCCGTGTGGCCTCTGCGCCGCTCCGTCCGGCGTGTGATCAGCGGTTCATCGGCGTGGCCGTCGGGCCATCCAAAGTTCGAGGTATCATGGGGGCTCTCAGGGGCCGCCTGATCTCCGGTCTGATCACGAGCGAATCAACCGCCGAAGCGATTCTCTCGGCCGACTGATTCTCCGCCCAACCCACCAATTCGTCGCATGATTTGCTTCGCCGCAGCGCAGCAATAAGCCCTGCCGTCAGCGCATACCTGTACTTCCGTACAAGCATTTCTCAAACGCATAACTGATTTCATTGAATTTTTCTGGCCTACTGCGCTGCAGCTAGGGTCAGGGATTGACATGAATCGGCCTTTTCGCGAACATTTGCCCACTAACGTAGCAATTGCCCATCAAGGGCATTGGGAGGAAAATATGACAATGACTGTGCGCGCGCTTCTCGGCGCGACTGCTCTGTGCTCGGCCGCTGCTCTCGCAAACGCTGAAACGCTGACCATCGCCACCGTTAACAACGGTGACATGATCCGCATGCAGGGTCTTGACGATGACTTCACCGAAAAGACCGGCATCGAGCTGGAGTGGGTCACCCTCGAAGAGAACGTTCTTCGCCAGCGCGTAACCACCGACATCTCGACCAACGGTGGCGCATTCGACATCATGACCATCGGCATGTACGAAACCCCGATCTGGGGTGCGAACGGCTGGCTCGTCCCGCTCGACGATCTTTCGGACGAATACGATGCAGACGACATCCTGCCGGCAATGGCTGGCGGTCTGAGCCACGACGGCACCCTCTACGCTGCACCGTTCTACGGTGAATCGTCGATGATCATGTACCGCACCGACCTGATGGAAAAAGCTGGTCTGGAAATGCCGGACGCTCCGACCTGGGAATTCATCCGCGAAGCAGCGGCTGCAATGACCGATCGTGACGCCGACATCAACGGTATCTGTCTCCGCGGTAAAGCCGGCTGGGGTGAAGGCGGTGCTTTCATCACTGCAATGGGTAACTCCTTCGGCGCCCAGTGGTTCGACATGGACTGGAACGCAACCTTTGACGGCGAAGCTTGGGCAAACACCCTCAACTTCTACAAAGGCATGATGGACGAGTCGGGCCCGGCTGGTTACGCAACCAACGGCTTCAACGAAAACCTCTCGCTGTTCCAGCAGGGCAAGTGCGGCATGTGGATCGACGCAACCGTTGCTGCTTCGTTCGTCACCAACGCAAACGAGTCGGAAGTTGCTGACAGCGTAGGCTTCGCACTGGCACCCGATAACGGTCTGGGCAAGCGCTCGAACTGGCTCTGGGCTTGGGCACTTGCCATCCCGGCAGGTTCGCAGAAGCAAGACGCTGCTAAGCAGTTCATCGAATGGGCAACCTCGAAGGACTACATCGAGCTCGTCGCTGAGAACGAAGGCTGGGCAAACGTACCGCCGGGCGCACGTACCTCGCTGTACGAAAACCCGAACTACATGGAAGTTCCGTTCGCTCAGATGACCCTGGACTCGATCCTGTCGGCTGACCCGCTCGACTCGACCGTGAATGAATCGCCGTACGTTGGCGTTCAGTTCGCCGCTATCCCGGAATTCGCTGGCATCGCCACCGAAGTTTCGCAGGAATTCTCGGCAGCTTACGCCGGTCAGCAGACCGTCGAAGAAGCTCTTGAGAAGGCACAGGCGATCACCAACGACGCAATGGAAGCTGCTGGCTACCGCTAATAGTCTCCTCCAACGCAGGGGGGCGGCCGTAGGCTGCCCCCCTGTTTTCCACTTTCCCCGCACAACTCGTTTAAATTTTCAGGTGGTGTCATTACTGCCAACAGAGGAAGTGTATCATGGCAACACAACACTCTCGCTCAGCTGCCCGCATTATGATGGCGCCGGCGGTTACCCTCCTTCTGGGATGGATGCTCGTTCCGCTGATCGCCACGCTGTACCTCTCTTTCCGAGACTACAGACCGATGCGCGGCGGCGACCTCGGCTTCGCTGGTTTGGAAAACTACACGCGCTTTATTGGCAGCAGCTCTTTCTGGCCCAGCATCCTCACCACCTTGATTATCGTTGGCGGCGTACTCGCCATCACCATCGTTTTCGGTGTTCTTCTCGCCCTTCTCCTTGACCGCCCGATGTGGGGCCAAGGCGTCGTGCGTATCCTCGTTATCGCACCGTTCTTCGTCATGCCCACCGTTTCGGCGCTCGTCTGGAAGAACATGTTCATGGACCCGACCAACGGCCTTCTGGCCCACCTGTGGCGCTTCTTCGGAGCGGACCCGGTGGTCTGGATGTCGGAACAGTCGCTCCTGTCGATCATCATCATCGTCAGCTGGCAGTGGCTGCCGTTCGCGACGCTCATCCTTCTGACGGCGATCCAGTCGCTCGACGGTGAGCAGCTCGAAGCATCGGAAATGGACGGCGCTCCGACGCTGGCCCGCTTCTGGTACATCATCCTGCCGCACCTGAGCCGCGCGATCACCATCGTCCTGCTCATCCAGACGATCTTCCTGCTGTCGATCTTCGCCGAGATCTTTGTGACCACCGGCGGTGCATTCGGCACGAAGACCCTCACCTACCTCATCTTCCAGCGCATCAGCGAAAGCCAAGCTGTCGGTCTGGGTTCCGCAGGTGGTGTCTACGCAATCATTCTCGCCAACATCGTTGCCATCTTCCTGATGCGCATCGTCGGCAAAAACCTGGACTAAGGGGGCGATCATGGCACGTTCTGTTACTACGCAGCAAAAAGCGATCAACACTGCCCTCGCATGGGCCGTCGGTCTGCTGATCTTCTTCCCGATCCTCTGGACCATCCTGACCAGCTTCAAAACCGAAGGTCAGGCTATCTCGGATCCGCCGGTGTTCCTGTTCTTTGACTGGACGCTCGAGAACTACCGCGTTGTTCAGGAACGTTCGAACTACACGAACTTCCTGTGGAACTCGATCTTCATCTCGGTCGGCTCCACCCTGCTCGGTCTTCTGGTGGCAATTCCTGCCGCGTGGTCGATGGCCTTCACGCCGTCCAAGCGCACCAAGGACATCCTGATGTGGATGCTCTCCACCAAGATGCTGCCGGCTGTTGGCGTTCTCTACCCGATCTACATCGGCGCGGCCAAAATGGGCCTGCTCGATAGCCGCACTGCACTGGTTATCGTCATTATGCTCATCAACCTGCCGATCATCATCTGGATGCTCTACACCTACTTCCGCGAAATTCCGGGCGAGATCCTCGAAGCGGCTCGTATGGATGGCGCATCGCTGAAAGAAGAGATCGTCTACATTCTGACTCCGATGGCTGTACCGGGCATCGCATCGACCCTGCTGCTCAACATCATCCTCGCTTGGAACGAAGCGTTCTGGACGATCAACCTGACGGTGACCAAAGCAGCACCTCTGACGGCCTTTATCGCAAGCTACTCCAGCCCCGAGGGCCTCTTTTACGCAAAACTCTCTGCAGCCTCGACCATGGCGATCGCACCGATCCTCATCATGGGCTGGTTCAGCCAGAAACAACTTGTCCGTGGCCTGACCTTCGGCGCCGTGAAATAAGGGAATACGATTATGGGACGCATTACTCTCGATAAAGTCACCAAGCGCTTCGGCGATGTCGAAGTCATTCCGCCGCTGGACCTCACCATTGAAGACGGCGAGTTCGTAGTCTTCGTTGGCCCGTCTGGCTGCGGTAAGTCCACCCTCCTGCGCCTGATTGCCGGTCTCGAAGACGTTTCCGGCGGTCAGATCCGCATCGACGGTCAGGACGCCACCGAACTGCCGCCCGCCAAGCGCGGTCTGGCAATGGTGTTCCAGTCGTACGCTCTGTACCCGCACATGACCGTACGCAAGAACATCGCCTTCCCGCTCAAGATGGCGAAGATGGATCAGGCTGAAATCGACAAGCGCGTGAACAACGCCGCGTCGGTTCTGAACCTGACCAACTACCTCGACCGTCGTCCGGGCCAGCTCTCGGGTGGTCAGCGTCAGCGTGTGGCCATCGGCCGCTCGATCGTTCGCGAACCGGCTGCCTTCCTCTTCGACGAACCGCTCTCGAACCTCGACGCGGCTCTTCGTGTGGGAATGCGCCTCGAGATTTCGGAGCTGCACAAGCGCCTCGAAACCACGATGATCTACGTGACCCACGACCAGGTCGAAGCGATGACCATGGCCGACAAGATCGTCGTTCTTCAGGCTGGCGTCATCGAGCAGGTCGGCTCGCCGCTGGAACTCTACAAGAGCCCGAAGAACAAGTTCGTTGCAGGCTTCATCGGTTCGCCCAAGATGAACTTCATCGAAGGTCAGGAAGCTGCGAAGTACGATGCCCACACCATCGGCATCCGTCCGGAGCACCTTGCTGCATCGGCCACCGAAGGCGCTTGGAAAGGCACCGTCGGCGTTTCGGAGCACCTCGGTTCGGACACATTCCTCTATGTACACGACACCGGTCTGGGCGAAGCCCTCACCGTCCGTGTGAGCGGCGAATTCAACCTGCGCCACGGTGACACCGTTTACCTGACGCCGGAAGCAGACAAGATCCACCGCTTCAACGCAGAAGGACTGAGCATTTGATGGAGCGGCTTGCTGGTAAAACAGCATTGATTACAGGCGCAGCCCGAGGGATCGGGCTCGCCTTTGCCAAGGCCTTTGTGGCCGAAGGTGCAAAGGTCGCGATCGCCGATATCAATGCGGAAGCAGCTGCCAAAGCTGCTGCGGAAATCGGCGATGCCGCGATCGCGGTGCAATGCGATGTGACGTCTGTCGAAAGCATCGAAAGCGCCGTTGCATCGGTCGAAGAGCAGTTCGGCGGGATCGACATCCTGATCAACAACGCTGCCCTCTTCACCGCTGCGCCGATCATCGAGATTTCCGAAGCCGACTATAACCGTGTGTTCGACGTCAACGTCAAAGGCACACTGTTTATGATGCAGGCAGTCGCGAAGGGCATGATCGCCCGCGGTCGCGGCGGCAAGATCATCAATATGGCTAGTCAGGCAGGTCGCCGCGGTGAAAGCCTCGTCGCTGTTTACTGCGCCACTAAGGCGGCCGTCATCAGCATGACGCAGTCCGCAGGTTTGAACCTTATTCACCACGGTATCAATGTGAACGCGATCGCGCCTGGCGTTGTCGACGGCGAACATTGGGACGGTGTGGATGCGTTCTTTGCAAAGTACGAGGGACTTCCTCCCGGCGAGAAAAAGCGCCGCGTAGGCAAAGAAGTCCCTTATGGGCGTATGGGCCGTGCCGAAGACCTCACCGGTATGGCCGTTTTCCTAGCAACAAAAGATGCCGATTACGTGGTCGCCCAGACCTATAACGTAGACGGCGGTAACTGGATGAGCTGACATGGCTATCAAACTCGAAACATCCGCACTCGACCAGCTGCCCGCAGAAGTGGGTAAGCCTGAGTATGACCGCAGCGCTCTGACTGCCGGTATCCTCCACGTAGGTGTCGGCAACTTCCACCGCGCGCACCAGGCTGTCTATCTCGACCGTCTGTTTGCGCTCGGCGAAAGCCGCGAGTGGGCACTTTGCGGTGCTGGCGTCCGTGCAGGCGATGCGCTGATGCGTGAAAAGCTGGAAGCTCAGGACTGGATGACCACTGTGGTCGAGCTCGACCCGTCGGGTCTGACCGCGCGAGTCACCGGCTCCATGATCGACTTCATCGAAATCAACGCGGACAAGACCATCGCCCGCATGGCTGATCCGGTCACCAAGATCGTGTCGACCACCATCACCGAAGGCGGCTACTACGTTGACGCCCTCACCGATGGCTTCGACACCAAGCACCCTGACATCGTCCACGATGCAGAGAACCCCGATACCCCGAAAACCGTCTTCGGCATGGTCATCAAGGCTCTTCGTATGCGCCGCGACGCCGGTCTGCCGCCGTTCACCTTCATGTCCTGCGACAACCTTCCGGAAAACGGTCACGTTGCGAAGCGTACTGTCGTTGGCCTCGCAAAGCTGATCGACGCGGACTTTGCCACTTGGATTTCGGAGAACGTCGCCTTCCCGAACTCGATGGTCGACTGCATCACTCCCGCCACTTCGGACCGCGAGCGCCAGCTGGTTGCTGACAAGTTCGGCATCGTCGACGCGTGGCCCGTGGCTTGCGAGCCGTTCCGTCAGTGGGTCATGGAAGACAACTTTCCGCAGGGCCGCCCTGCCCTTGAAAAGGTTGGCGTAGAGTTCGTCGAGGACGTCGCCCAGTACGAGCTGATGAAGCTGCGTATCCTGAACGGTGGCCACGCTGCGATTGCATACCCGTCGGCTCTCATCGGACACCACTTCGTCCACGACGCGATGGCTGACCCCCTCATCCACGACTGGCTGGACGCACTGGAGCGCCGCGAGGTGATCCCGACCCTTCAGCCGATCGAAGGCGTGGACTACCAGAAGTACCGCGAAAAGATCATCGAGCGCTTCTCGAACCCTGAAGTCGGCGACACGATCCCGCGTCTCTGCCTCGACGGTTCGAACCGCCAGCCGAAGTTCATCCTGCCGACCCTGCGTGACGCGCTGGCTAACGGTGCGGACGTTTCGGGCCTCGCTCTCGAAGTCGCTCTGTGGTGCCGCTACTGCACCCGCGTTGACGAAGCTGGCAACGAGATCGCACCGAACGACGATAACCACGTCGCTCTCAAGGAATACGCTGACGCTGCCAAAGAGCGTCCCGCAGCCTTCCTCGAGAACCAGGCTGTCTTTGGTGATCTGGCCCAGAACGAGACTTTCGTTGCGGCCTTCGGCGCTGCACTGAACAGCCTCTACGACAACGGCGTTGCGGACACCCTCCGCGCTTATATCGCGAAATAATTTGGTGACTCGGCGCCTTGTGCGTCGGGACTCCCTCTTGACTGGCCGGGCCTTGTGCCCGGCTTTTCTTTTTGCGCCCTACCCCATTCGTACAGCACAAAAAGAAACGGGGCCGCCGAAGCGACCCCGTTCCAATTTCCCGGATGGGACGGATGATTACATCATGCCGCCCATGCCGCCCATTCCGCCCATGTCCGGCGCGCCAGCACCTTCTTTGGAGGGCTTGTCAGCAACCATGGCTTCGGTGGTGATCAGCAGGCCAGCGATGGAAGCAGCGTCTTCCAGTGCGGTGCGGGTCACTTTAGCCGGGTCGATGACGCCGAATGCGAACATGTCGCCGTATTCTTCGGTCTGAGCGTTGAAGCCGAACTTCACGTCATCCGATTCACGGACCTTACCGGCAACAACAGCACCGTCGACACCAGCGTTGTCAGCGATCTGACGCAGCGGAGCTTCGAGAGCGCGGCGTACCAGAGCGATACCAGCGTTCTGGTCGGGGTTCGCACCGGTCATGCCTTCGAGAGCCTTGCCAGCCTGTACGAGGGAAACACCACCGCCAACGACGATGCCTTCCTGAACAGCAGCACGAGTAGCGTTCAGTGCGTCATCAACGCGGTCCTTACGCTCTTTGACTTCGATTTCGGTCATGCCGCCGACGCGGATAACGGCAACACCGCCTGCCAGCTTGGCAACGCGCTCTTGCAGCTTCTCACGGTCGTAGTCCGACGAGGTTTCTTCGATCTGGGTACGGATCTGGGCAACGCGTGCTTCGATCTCTGCCTTTTCACCAGCGCCATCAACGATGGTGGTGTTGTCCTTCGAGATCTGGATCTTCTTGGCCGAGCCGAGCATGTCCATGGTGACGTTCTCGAGCTTCATGCCGAGGTCTTCCGAGATGACCTGACCGCCGGTGAGGATCGCGATGTCTTGCAGCATGGCCTTGCGGCGATCGCCGAAGCCCGGAGCCTTGACGGCAGCAATCTTCAGACCGCCACGCAGCTTGTTGACAACGAGAGTTGCCAGAGCTTCGCCTTCGACGTCCTCAGCGATGATGAGGAGCGGCTTCTGCGACTGGATGACCTGCTCGAGCAGCGGAACCATCGGCTGGAGCGACGACAACTTCTTCTCGTGCAGCAGAACGATGCAGTCATCGAGTTCTGCAATCATCTTGTCGGGGTTGGTGACGAAGTACGGCGACAGGTAGCCGCGGTCGAACTGCATGCCTTCGACGACTTCTACTTCGGTTTCCATACCCTTGTTTTCTTCGACGGTGATGACGCCGTCGTTGCCGACTTTCTGCATCGCGTCGGCGATCTGGCGACCGATCGAAGCTTCGCCGTTGGCCGAAATGGTGCCAACCTGAGCGACTTCGTCCGAGTCAGCGACTTCGCGAGCCATCGACTTGATCTGCTCGACGACCTTGGCGGTTGCCATGTCGATACCGCGCTTCAGGTCCATCGGGTTCAGGCCAGCAGCAACCTGCTTAAGACCTTCACGAACGATTGCCTGAGCAAGAACGGTCGCAGTGGTGGTACCGTCGCCGGCTTCGTCGTTGGTACGCGAAGCGACTTCTTTGACCATCTGTGCGCCCATGTTCTCGAACTTGTCTTCAAGCTCGATCTCTTTGGCGACCGAAACACCGTCCTTGGTGATGCGCGGGGCACCGAACGACTTTTCGAGAACAACGTTGCGACCTTTCGGGCCGAGCGTCACTTTTACCGCGTCAGCAAGAATGTTGACACCGCGAAGCATGCCGTTGCGGGCTTCGGTGCCGAATTTGACGTCCTTAGCAGCCATTGCTGTATTCCTCGTCTAAAATTGTTGTCAGGTCAGGAAGCGTTCTCAGGCGATGATGCCGAGAATGTCGCCTTCCTTCATGATGAGAAGTTCTTCACCGTCGACGGTGACTTCGGTGCCGGACCACTTGCCGAACAGAACGCGGTCGCCAGCTTTGACGGCCATTGCGATCAGTTCGCCCGAGTCCTTGCGGGCGCCTTCGCCACAAGCGACGACTTCGCCTTCAGCCGGCTTTTCCTTGGCGCTATCCGGAATGATAAGGCCACCAGCAGTTTTTTCGTCGCTCTGAACGCGGCGAACCAGAACGCGGTCGTGCAGCGGTTTGAAAGCCATTGTTGTAGCTCCTAGCTAACAGTTATCTCTAATACCCCTCCCGAGGGGTGTTAGCACTCGTCACTCGTGAGTGCTAACAGCGAAATAGCTAAGAAAGCCCCCCTCCCCTGTCAACAGGTCCCTTTGCAAAAAAGTCACGATTTTTTGGATAGGCAAATTTACCCTTGGTGAAGCGCGGGCACTCGCTTAGGCAGATGCCACACAAACCCTGTCTCTCTTTGGAGGTTGCATATGATTTACGGAGTCCGATTCCACGCCTGCTAGTCCAGCCGTGCTGCAACCTATTTCGACAGCCTCGCGCCGTCGCCATTTCCCAAGATTTTCAGGATTTTTCCGATGCTTCCCCCGATTAACGGCGGACCTGCGTGGACGCAGGGCCAGGACCGTCATAAATTACTCGACGAACGTTTGCCGATCCGGCGTGGTGCGCCCGAGGCGCTTGATTTCAACTCGCCCGCAGAGCCGTTCGTCACCTTCGAGCCAATTGCCAAAGCACACCAGCCGCAGGCAACGCTGATCGAACTCGCGCGCGATCCGCGGTTCCGCGACCGCTCCGCCCCTGCCAGCAATCTGGGAATCAGAGCTGCGATTGGCCGTGGATTTCTGCGGATCGGCTTCTTACTCTTGCGCTCACCGCAAATGCGGTGAGCCGAATTAGGGGACATTTGATGAAGCGCTTTTTGCTGCCGACGATCGCCATTCTGACCGCCACCCAAGCGGACGCGTTCTGCGGCGAGATGTCGTTCATGGAGTTTCTGTCGCAAGAACGTCAGGCCGAGGTGCAGGCCAAAGCCGCTGACGTCATCAACGCGCAGGGTCTTTTCTGGACTGCCACGCGCGGCGAGGACACTCTATATATCGCCGGTAGTATTCACATATACACGCCCGAGCTGGAGCCGCTGATTGCGACGATGGTGGACGAGGTGATCGCGCCGACCGAGGTGCTGCTGACCGAAGCCTCCGCCGAGGATTTCGCCAAGGTCAATCAGATGCTCGCCGCCGACCCGTCGCTGATCCTGCTGCCGGACAACAAGACCCTGATCGACCTGATGGACCCCGTTGCGTGGTCCGCGCTGCATGAAGTCCTCAGAGATCGCGGCATTCCCGCGTTCACCGTTGGTCGGCTGAAGCCCTTCATGGTCGCGACACAGCTTTCGCTGATGAGCGAATGTATTGACGTGCAAGATCCGGCCACGATGGAAGGCGTCGATCACAGCGCGTTCCTCGCGGCGCAGGAAATGGACATCCCGAACAAGAGCCTCGAAACGCCGACGACCATTTTCGAACTGATGGACAGTATGCCTCTGGACGACCAGATCGCGACGCTGGAGATCGCCAACTTCAACCCCGAGATCATCAACGCGACGCTCTCGACCATGGTGAACGCCTATCTTGATCAGGACATCAGCCTACTGATGGTGGCCGATACCATTCCCGAACTGCTCGCGCCTTACGCCGACCCCGATGAGGCCGACCGGATTATGGCGGACCAGAACGATCTGCTGCTGGACCAGCGAAACCACAACTGGATTCCCGTGATCGAGGCCGAAACCACTGATTATGATGACATCTCTATTGTGGTCGGTGCCGCCCACCTGCCCGGAGAGGACGGCATCCTCAATCTGCTCGCGGAAAACGGCTGGAGCATTGCGCGTATCGAATGACTGCTGCCCTGCGGCATTCGGACCGTTCATCGCTGGTGACAAAGGCGTTTGGCCTTCCTATAAGGCCCGCGACCCAATTTTCCTTTTAAGGATGCGATAAATGACGACTCTTGTTTTCGGCCATAAATCCCCCGACACCGACTCTACCGGCTCCCCGCTTATCTGGGCTTGGTACCTCAACGAAGTTAAGGGCGTCGACGCCAAGCCGGTTCTGCTCGGCGAGCCGAACACCGAAGCCGCTTTCGTCGTTGAAAAGTGGGGCTTCGAGAAGCCGGAAATCATTTCGTCGGTCGACGCCGGCCAGCAGGTTGTCATCGTTGACACCAACAACCCTGCCGAGCTGCCCGCTGACATCAACGCAGCAGACATCACCGCCATCATCGACCACCACAAACTGGTCGGCGGTCTGGAAACCAAAGGCCCGATCGACATCACCATCCGTCCGCTCGCCTGCACCGCGACCATCATGTACGACCTGATGGGCGACGACGCCAACAAGATGCCGGACAACATCAAGGGCGCTATGCTGTCGTGCATCCTGTCCGACACCCTCGAATTCCGTTCGCCGACCACCACCGACGTCGACAAGGCGCTGGCCCAGAAGCTCGCTTCGGAACTGAACATCGACCTCGGCGCCTATGCTTCGGAAATGTTCGAAGCCAAGTCGGACATCTCGGCATTCTCGGACGCTGAACTGATCCGCATGGACTCGAAAGAATACGCCGTCGAAGGCACCAAGTTCCGCGTTTCGGTTCTCGAGACCACCGCGCCGAAGCTGGTTCTGGACCGCAAAGCGTCGATCATGGAATCGATGGCTGCCGTTGCAGCCGAAGACGGCGTTGATCAGGTTCTGCTGTTCGTCGTCGACATTCTGAACGAAGAAGCCACCCTGTTCGTCCCGAACGATCTGGTCAAAACCGTTGCCGAGAAGTCGTTCGATGCGACCGTCGAAGGCGACAGCGTTGTTCTTCCCGGCATCATGTCCCGCAAGAAGCAGATCATCCCGAACCTCAAACTCTGAGCTTCGACCGATCTTTCAGAGGCCCGCCAATGTGCGGGCCTTTTTATTTAAGGAGCCTACCATGTTCGCACCAGACTTCCTCCGCGAAATGCAGAGCGGCGAAGAGCAAGCCGTCGAGGCCCTGCTGAACACGGCATTCGGCCAGCCGGACGAAGCGAACCTCGTGCGCAAGCTCCGCAAGTCCAAGGCAATGGCGGGCGAAATGGTTCTGCCGTCAGAACAGGGCATCGTCGGCTACCTCGCGCTGTCCCGCATGATCGCGCCGAAGGGTTGGCTTTGCCTCGCGCCTGTGGCGATCCATCCCGACCTGCACGGCATGGGCTACGGCAAACGGATGGTCGGCATAATTACCGAGTGGGCCCGCATGACGGACCAGACGCTCGTGATGCTCGGCGATCCGGCGCTTTATACCACCGCCGGTTTCCGCCCCGCGCCGGAGGGCCTGACATCGCCCTACCCCGTCGGCCACACGATGGTTGCAGGCCCCGCGAAAGCGAAGAGCCTCGAGCTGCGTTATCCGCAAGCCTTCGACTAAGGCGACGCTTTCCTTTTAAACGAGCGGTCTATAGTCAATGGGAAACCTTAGTTAACAGGGCTCCCTATGACCCAGATCATTAATTCCTTTGCCGAAATCTCCGACCAGTATGACGCCGCTTTCGTGGATCTCTGGGGCTGTATGCACAACGGGATCGAAGCGTTCTCCGAAGCCGTTGCAGCAATGCAGGCTTACCGTCAGAGCGGCGGCAAGGTCATCTATGTGACGAACGCCCCGCGCGCGTGGCCGCTGGTTGTCGAGCAGATGAAGAATTGGGGTCTGCCCGACGACACTTGGGATGCGATCTCTACCTCTGGTGACGCGGCGCGTGTTGCCATGTTCTCCGGCGCTGTGGGCGAAAAAGTCTGGTTCATCGGTGAAGACCGCGACCTGACGTTCTTTAACCCGATCAAGGTCGTCGAGAACCCCGTGGACATTCAGCGCGTGCCGCTCGACGACGCCGAAGGCATCGTGAACTGCGGCCCGTTCGATCCGCAGGCCGACCCGCAGGACATGCGTCCGCAACTTCTGCTCGCCCGCGAAAAGGGTCTGAAGATGCTCTGCGCGAACCCTGACATCATCATCGACCGCGGCGACAAGCGCGAATGGTGCGCCGGTGCCGTTGCGAAGGTCTATGAGGAAATGGGCGGCGAGACGCTGTACTTCGGCAAGCCGCACCCGCCGATCTACGACCTCGCCCGTCGCCGCCTGCTTCAGGAAGGTATCGAGCCTGACGAAGCCCAGATCATCTGCATCGGTGACGGAATCAAAACGGACATCTCGGGCGCTCAGGGAGAGGGCTATGATTCCCTCTTCATCACTGGCGGCATCGCGGCGGAAGAGACAAAAACCGAAACGCAGCCAGATGCGGACGCGCTAAGTGCTTATCTCGAAAAAGAAATGCAGGCGCCGACCTATTCGATCGGCTTCCTAAGTTAGTCTAAAGGGGGTTGATTTTTCTGCATCCGCAAAGTAACAAAATTACACCCAATATGGACAATGGGACTTTTTGTTACTCATGGAGCCAAATATGCTGGATAACGCCCCCCGCGGAACGATCTGCATCGAGGATATCGAGATCGGCATGGTCCGCTCCCTGCGGAAAGTCGTGACCGATCGCGATATCGAACTGTTTGCCGAAGTGTCGACCGACAGAAATCCGGTCCATCTGGACGACGCATACGCGCAGGATACGATCTTCGAAGGCCGTATCTCGCACGGTATGCTGACCGCCGGTCTGGTCTCTGCCGTGATCGGCGAACAGCTTCCCGGCCACGGCACAGTCTACCTTGGTCAGAACCTGAAGTTCCTTGCACCGGTACGTCCGGGTGACATGGTGCTGGCTGAAGTCGAGGTCATCAACATCGACCACTCCAAGCGCCGCGTCACCCTTGATACCCGTTGCCTCGTGAACAACAAAAAGGTGCTGATAGGCGAAGCTGTCGTCCTAGCCCCCAGCCGTAAATTCGACTGATCAGTTACCCGACGGACCGACCAGCAGACGCGCGTTCAGCGGCTGGAGCGGGCGGTTGTTGTGGTTCAGAACCTCGGACAGGGCCGCGATCTGCTCTGCCGAGGCCGTCATCGGCGTGGCCAGAACGTGCCAGTTCACACCTTCCGAACAGGGCGGCGTCGTGAGCGAACCCATGTAGCGGTAGATTTCGTGAGACGCGGGGATCAGGCCGTTCGGGTCGATGGTCACGCCCGCAACATCCGTCGCCTCGGTCGACGTGGTCGGCATATTGTCGATCACGGTTTGCAGGGTCGCGTTCGCCTCACCTTCCTCGATCAGAACGCCCAGAACAGCCAGCGCGCCGTCGTCGGCTTGGTGAACAAAGTGCGCCTCGATCGGGAATTCCTTGCCGTCCACATCGTGCTCGCTCGGCGTATGGAAGTGGATCTGCGCGAGGTGGAACGCCTTGCCCGCCTCAACCAGATCGCCGCCTTCAGCTGTGTTGAACTGCACGGTGTGGCCATTGTTCAGGATGTTCAGCGCGACCGGCTGGTCGTCGAATTCGTAATTGACTGTGCCCGATGTTTCGGCGCCCGACAGGTCGATCGGCGACTGCAACGTACCGCCGGAGCAGGATGCGTACTCTTTCGGCAGCTCGCCCCAGTGGTCGGGGCCTTCATCGCCGGAATAGGTCCAATGGGTGCCAGCCGCAAAAACGGGCATCGCGAGGAGCGAAGCGGCCAGCGAGATGCCGGCGAAACCAAATTTGTTCATGAGTGTATCTTTCAATGTGCGTCGAATGTAAGCTCGACAGTCTCAGAGTTAGGCTTGGCCATGCACCGCTTCAATTCAAATCCGTGCGATTGTAAGTTCGGCGGCGCACAGACATCTCTGATCTTGCGCCTAGGTTCGTGCAGGGCTAGGCATCGGTCATGCGTATTATCCGCGATACCCTTTATATCGACCCGAGTGACCGTGGCGCCGTTGCAGCCATCGGTAATTTCGATGGTGTTCACCTCGGCCATCAGGCCGTCATCTCGCTGGCCCGCAAGGTCGCTGACGAGGCTGGCCTGCCGCTGGGCGTCATGACGTTCGAGCCGCATCCGCGCCAGTTCTTCGCTCCGGATGCCCCTGCGTTCCGCTTGATGAATGCCGAAGCGAAAGCTCACCGCCTTGAAAAGCTCGGCGTTGAGAAGCTTTACGAAGTGCCGTTCAACGCGGCGCTCGCCGGACTGTCGCCCCGCGAGTTTGCCCAGCAGATCATCGTTGATCGCCTTGGCCTCGCTCATGTGGTCGTCGGAGAGGATTTCTTCTTTGGCAAGGCGCGTGCAGGTGATGTGAACACGCTCAAAAACCTCGGCGCAGAGCTTGGGTTCGGCGTGACCGTCACCCCGCTTCTGTCGCTGGAAGAAGAAGTGTCCTCCACCAACATCCGCAATGCGCTGGCCGAAGGCCGTCCCGGTGATGCCGCGGCGATGTTAGGCCACCTGCATCGGATCGAAGGCGAAGTTATTCGCGGTGACCAGCGTGGCCGTGACCTCGGCTACCCGACCGCCAATATGTCGATCGAAGGGCTGCACCAGCCGAAGCTGGGTGTCTATGCCGTGAAGATCGACGTGCTCGAAGGCACCTATAAGGGCACCTATGGCGGCGCGGCTTCCATCGGTGTGCGCCCGATGTTCGGTCAGGACAACGTGCCCAACATCGAAACTTTCATCTTCGATTTCAAAGGCGACCTCTACGGCACGATGCTGTCGGTCGCCCTGATCGAATACCTTCGCCCCGAACTCAAGTTCGACAGCCTTCAGGCGCTCATCGACCAGATGGATGCCGACTGCCGCCAAAGCCGAGAGATCCTCGCAAATGACGGAAATTGATCGCAAAGGTCTCGGCCATCGTTTTTGGGAAAAAATCCCGATGGCCAAGATGTCCCGCCCGCAGTGGGAAGCCCTCTGCGATGGCTGCGGCAAGTGCTGCCTGAACAAGCTCGAAGACGAGGAAACCGGCGAAGTGGCGCTGACCCGCGTGGCCTGCCGGTTGCTGGACGACGATACCTGCCTATGTAGCCAGTATCCGATCCGTCACCAGTTCGTTCCCGAGTGCATTGTCCTTTCGCCGAAAACCATTACCGAAAACCTTTACTGGCTCCCGCAGACCTGCGCCTACCGCCTTCTGCACATGGGTCAGCCGCTTCCCGAGTGGCATCCGCTGCTGACAGGCCGTCCGGAAACGGTCCACGAAGCGCACGCATCCCTGCGCGGCCAGACCGTGTCGGAGTTCGACGTCGCCGATGACGACTGGGAAGACTACATTATTGAGGAACCCACCTGATGTTCTTTGCCTCCGACAATTCGAGCCCCGCGCACCCCAAGGTCTTCGAAGCGCTCGCCAAAGCCAACGAGGGCTACGCCAGCGGCTACGGCGCTGACGACGTGACCAAGTCCGCCGCCCAGAAAATCCGCGACCTGTTCGAAGCGCCCGAAGCGGCTGTCTATTTTGTGCCCACGGGTAGCTCGGCCAACGCGCTCGCGCTGTCGATCATGGTCGAGCCGTGGCAGACCGTGTTCTGCCACCAAAATGCCCACATCGAAGAAGACGAGTGCGGTGCGCCCGAATTCTACATCGGCGGCGGCAAGCTCGCGCTGGTCGAAGGAGAGCACGCGAAGATGTCGCCCGATGCCCTGCGCAAGTCGATTGAGTTCACCGGCCGCGCTGGCGTCCACAACATGCAGCGCGGCGCTGTGTCGATCACCAACGTGACCGAGAACGGCACCGTCTATTCGGTCGCAGAAGTCACGGCCCTCACCGCCGTCGCCCGCGACTACAACCTGCCCGTCCACATGGACGGCGCCCGCTTCGCCAACGCCATCGTCTCGACCGGCGCCACTCCGGCAGAGATGACATGGCGCGCAGGCGTCGACATCCTGTCCTTCGGCGGCACCAAGAACGGGCTGATGGGTGTCGAAGCTGTCGTGATCTTCAATCCCGAGAAGGCTTGGGAATTCGAACTGCGCCGCAAGCGTGGTGGGCACCTATTCTCCAAGCATCGCTACCTGTCGGCCCAGATGGACGTCTACCTAGACGATAACCTCTGGCTCGATCTAGCGACGAACGCCAACGCGATGGCGGCAAAGCTGAGCGAAGGCATCCAGCAGATTGAAGGCGCATCGCTCCTGCACCCGACCGACGCGAACTGCGTCTTTGCCCGCTTCCCGCGCAGCGGCCACCAAGCGGCCCACAAGGCCGGCGCAATGTATTACCTCTGGCCCTTCAACCAGAGCCTCGAAGGCGCGCCGGAAGAAGCCCTCGCAGCGCGCCTCGTGTGTAGCTGGTCAACGACCGACGAAAACGTCGAGACGTTCCTCGCACACCTGCGTTAAAGATTGCCGGACAGGTGGGCGTCCAGATCGTCCAGCCTGTCCTGCCCCCAGAACCGCTCGTCGGTTTCGGTGATATAGAACGGTGCGCCGAACACACCGCGGCGCACTGCTTCCTCGGTGTTCTCCTCATAGGCCGCAGCGCCCGATAGCAGGCCGCTATCCGCCAGTGCAGGATCGAAACCGGCCTTCTCCAGACACGCACGAATGACCGCATCGTCTGCGAGATTGGCATCCTCTGCCCAGACGGCACCGGTGTACGCGTGCACGAGCTTTCCCAGATCGCCCCCGCCCGCATTCTGCGCCGCGATCAGCGCATAGGCCGCAGGTGCACCGTTCACGGGGAAATGCGCAGGACGCAGGTTCAGCGGCAGACCGGCTTTCTTTGCCTGACGGCGCAGTTCCTGATCGCGGTATTCAAGCCGCGTCGGATGGCGGTCTTTAGGCAACGTGCCGCCCGTACGCATGAACACCTGCCCGATATCCATCGGCTTGTAGGTGATGGTCGCGCCATGCTTTGCCGCGATTTCCTCCAGCCGTGTTCCTGCAAGGTAAGTGAACGGCGACATGGTCGCGAAGAAGTAGTCTATATGCGGCATTATGAATGTTCCTCCCCGTCTAAACTTTGCCTCACGTTAGGTTCGTGCTACGCGGTGTCAACGTCACGAATCCGTCATGCACCGGCGGATGCTCAGCTTTCGGGGACAATTGCAGATGCCGACGATGACCGAACCGAAACTCATTTCGGGTAATGCCAACATTCCACTCGCCAAATCGATCGCGCGCCGCATGTCCATGCACCGCGGTATGAACGTTGGTCTGGTGGATACGCGCGTCGAGCGCTTCAACGACCAGGAGATCTTTGTCGAGGTCTACGAGAACGTACGCGGCGAGGATATGTTTATTATCCAGCCGACGTCGAACCCGGCGAACGACAACCTCATGGAACTGCTGATCATCACCGACGCGCTGAAGCGTTCGTCGGCTGGCCGCATCACCGCAGTCATTCCGTACTTCGGTTATGCCCGTCAGGACCGCCGCACCAAGGCCCGCACGCCGATTAGCTCCAAACTCGTCGCGAACCTCATCACCCAGTCGGGTGTCGACCGCGTTCTGACGCTAGACCTGCACGCTGCGCAGATTCAGGGCTTCTTCGACATTCCGGTGGATAACCTCTACGCCGCGCCGATTTTCGCTCTCGATATCAAGCACCACTTCAAAGGCGGCCTCGAGGACATCATGGTCGTATCGCCCGACGTCGGCGGTGTGGCCCGTGCGCGTGAACTGGCGAAGCGCATCAACGCTCCCCTCTCCATAGTGGACAAGCGCCGCGAAAAGCCGGGTGAAGTGGCCGAGATGACCGTCATCGGTAACGTCGAAGGCAAGAAGTGCATCATCGTGGACGACCTCTGCGACACCGCTGGTACGCTCTGCAAAGCTGCCGAGCATCTGATGCAGGCCGGTGCTGCCGAAGTTCACGCCTACATCTCGCACGGCGTCATGTCGGGTCCGGCAGTCGAGCGCGTCACCAACTCGCACCTCAAGACGCTGGTCATCACCGACTCGATCCAGCCGACCGACGCGATCCTCAAGGCGCCGAACATCCGCATCGTACCGACTGCACCGATGTTCGCTCAGGCCATTCTGAACACGTGGAACGGCACATCGGTGTCCTCGCTCTTCGAAGACGAGACGCTGATCCCGATCTACGAAGGCCTCTACAACACGCTCTAAAGAACAAAGGCGGGAACTTCCCCGCCTTTTTCATTCGATGTCCCAATCGTCGTCGTGCCTGAGCTCGCCGATGGACATCCACGCAGCGCGGGCCCGCGCGATGCGCGTATCGCCCCACGTTCTGAAGACGATCTCGCAGCCTTCGGAATTGATATTCTCTACCTGAACATCGATGCGCGCATTGCTCTGATTTGACATATCGAGCATCGACACCCACGCCTGAACGGCAGGCAGCTTGCGATAGGCCTTGCGGAAGGTGACCGGAAAACGGGTTAGACGCGGCCCCTCGCCCGTCCACATATCTCCGTCGGTGTCGAAGTCGGAAAAGAGCACCACATCGCCCTGATCCACACCAATAAGATGATTTTCGAGTTTGAGCATTCTACCGTCAACTTGGCTTGGCGGACATATAAACATATCCGGATAGGCGTTACGATAGATTTAATGCAAAAAGCCCCGCAGTCGCGGGGCTTCTCTTTGATTTCTTTCGTATAGCGCGGATTACTCGCGGTACGACAGACCCATGTGGGTACCAACGGCAACCATGTCAGCCAGCAGACGCGCAGCGTCATCGACCGGACCCGGTTCGTTTTTGAAGTTCTCGAGAGCCTTCTCGTGCGCAGCGCGATATTCCGCAACCATCGCATCGAAAGCGTCCTGAGTGACTTCGTCCGTCGGGAGAGCGCGTTCGGCCAGAACCGATACGTTCTCACCACCGATTTCAGCGAAGCCGCCGGAAACGATGTATTCGTCGGTACCACCAGTGTGGACAACCCGCAGGATACCCGGACGCAGCGTGGTGATGGTGGCCGCGTGGCCTGCCATCGCCGTCATTGCGCCATCGGCACCCGGGATCTGGACCTCCGTGGCCTGGACGGAAGCGAGCTTCCGTTCAGGGGATACGAGGTCGAACTGGAACGATTCAGCCATAACGACTCCTTAGGCTGCCGAAGCGGCCATTTTCTCGGCTTTAGCGAGCACTTCGTCGATGCCGCCAACCATGTAGAAGGCACCTTCCGGCAGGTGGTCATATTCGCCGGCGACAACAGCTTTGAACGAGCTGATGGTGTCTTCGAGCGGAACCTGAACACCGTCCGAACCAGTGAACACTTTCGCAACGTCGAACGGCTGCGAGAGGAAACGCTGGATCTTACGAGCGCGCGAAACGGTCAGCTTATCTTCTTCCGACAGTTCGTCCATGCCGAGGATGGCGATGATGTCCTGAAGCGACTTGTAGCGCTGGAGGATGTTCTGAACCTGACGGGCGACGTTGTAGTGCTCTTCACCGACGATCTGCGGGTCGAGGATACGCGACGACGAGTCGAGCGGGTCCACAGCCGGGTAGATGCCGAGTTCCGAGATAGCACGGTTAAGAACCGTGGTAGCGTCGAGGTGGGCGAAGGTGGTTGCCGGTGCAGGGTCGGTAAGGTCATCGGCCGGGACGTAAACAGCTTGGATCGAGGTGATCGAGCCGTTCTTGGTCGAGGTGATGCGTTCCTGCATGGCGCCCATGTCGGTTGCCAGGGTCGGCTGATAGCCCACAGCCGAAGGAATACGGCCGAGAAGCGCCGAAACCTCAGAACCAGCCTGGGTGAAGCGGAAGATGTTGTCCACGAAGAACAGAACGTCGGTACCCGAAGCGTCGCGGAACTGCTCAGCAAGGGTCAGACCGGTCAGAGCAACACGTGCACGTGCTCCGGGCGGTTCGTTCATCTGACCGTACACAAGAGCCACCTGCGACTCTTCGAGGTTGTCCGGCTTGATAACGTTCGATTCGATCATCTCGTGGTAAAGGTCGTTACCTTCACGGGTACGTTCACCAACACCTGCGAACACCGAGTAACCCGAGTGCACTTTTGCGATGTTGTTGATCAGTTCCATGATGAGAACGGTTTTACCAACGCCAGCGCCGCCGAACAGACCGATCTTACCACCCTTCGAGTACGGTGCGAGAAGGTCGATAACCTTGATGCCCGTTACGAGGATTTCAGTCGCGGTCGACTGTTCGCTGAATTCCGGCGAGGGCTGGTGGATCGCGCGGGTTTCAGTCGCGTTAACCGGACCCTTTTCGTCAACGGGCTCGCCGACGACGTTCAGAATACGGCCCAGAGTTGCAGTACCTACCGGAACCGAAATCGGCGAACCGGTGTCTTCAACTGCCTGACCACGAACGAGACCTTCGGTCGCGTCCATAGCGATGGTACGTACGGTGTTTTCGCCAAGGTGCTGGGCTACTTCAAGAACCAGCGTCTTGCCATTGTTGTCGGTGGTCAGTGCGTTAAGGATCGCCGGCAGGCTATCGCTGAACTGCACGTCCACAACGGCGCCAATCACCTGCGTGATTTTGCCATTTGCTTGTGCCATGTTTCGTTTCTCCGGTTCTTAGAGCGCTTCAGCGCCCGAGATAATTTCGATCAGTTCGTTGGTGATAACGGCCTGACGCGAACGGTTGAATTCGATGGTCAGTCGGTCGATCATATCGCCGGCGTTGCGTGTAGCATTGTCCATCGCGCTCATACGGGCACCCTGTTCGGAAGCACCGTTTTCCAGCAGAGCAGAGAAGATCTGGGTCGCAACGCTCTTCGGGAGCAGGTCGTCCAGAATCTCTTCTTCACCAGGTTCGTAGTCATAGTCGGTCGTCACACCATCTTCGGGTGCATCGAACTTAGCGGGGATCACCTGCTGGGCGGTCGGGATCTGAGAGATAACCGACTGGAATTCCGAGAAGAGGATCGTCGCTACGTCGAATTCACCGGCCTCGAAGCGCTTGAGCAGGTCTTTGGCGATCGACTGCGCATCAGCGTAACCGATTTTCTTGACTTCGCTCAGGTCAACGTGACCAACGAACAGATCGGCATAGTCGCGACGCAGCTGCTCGCGGCCTTTCTTGCCGACCGTCAGGATTTTTACTGTCTTGCCTTCGGCCTTCAACGCTTGGATGCGCTGACGGGCGAGCTTGACGATCGACGAATTGAAGCCGCCGCACAGGCCACGTTCAGCAGTCATCACCACAAGCATGTGGGTCTGATCGCTTCCCGTACCCTTGAGCAGGAGCGGAGCGGTATCCGACGCGCCAGCCGAAGCTGCCAGCGACGAGATGACCGCATTGAACCGCTCTGCGTAAGGACGCGAGGCCTCGGCTGCTTCCTGGGCGCGACGGAGTTTAGCCGCCGCGACCATTTGCATCGCCTTAGTGATCTTGCGGGTCGATTTGACCGACGTGATCCGGTTTTTTAGGTCCTTAAGACTTGGCACAGCCTTGTCTCCTTAACTAGAGCCCAACGATCAGGCGAAATCAGCGGCGAATTCGTCCAGAACTGCTTTCAGTTTGTCAGCAGCTTCGCCTTTGATTTTCGGGTCTTCGTTCGAGATCCAGTCCAGAATGTCCTTACGCTTGTTGCGCAGGAAGTTCAGCAGACCGTCTTCGAAACGGGCAACATCCGAAACCGGCAGCTTGTCGAGGTAGCCGTTGGTACCTGCGAAGATGACGCAGACGATTTCAGCGTTGGTCAGCGGCGAGTACTGCGGCTGCTTCATGAGCTCGGTCAGGCGGGCACCACGGTTCAGCAGCTGCTGGGTCGAGGCGTCGAGGTCCGAACCGAACTGCGCGAAGGCAGCCATTTCGCGGTACTGAGCGAGCGACAGCTTAACCGGACCAGCAACCGAGGACATAGCCTTGGTCTGAGCCGACGAGCCAACGCGCGAAACCGACAGACCGGTGTTCACAGCGGGGCGGATACCTTGGTAGAACAGTTCGGTTTCGAGGAAGATCTGACCGTCGGTGATCGAGATCACGTTGGTCGGAATAAACGCCGAAACGTCGCCGCCCTGGGTTTCGATGATCGGCAGAGCGGTCAGCGAGCCAGCGCCGTTGTCTTCGTTCAGCTTAGCCGAACGCTCGAGCAGGCGGGAGTGGAGGTAGAAAACGTCGCCCGGGTAAGCTTCACGACCCGGCGGGCGGCGGAGCAGCAGCGACATCTGACGATACGAAACAGCCTGCTTCGAAAGGTCATCATAGATGATCAGAGCGTGGCGGCCGTTGTCACGGAAGTGCTCGGCCATAGCGGTTGCAGCGTACGGTGCAAGGAACTGCATCGGCGCCGGATCCGAAGCGGTCGCAGCAACAACGATGGAGTATTCCATAGCGCCGTTTTCTTCGAGCTTCTTAACCAGCTGGGCAACGGTCGAACGCTTCTGACCGACTGCAACGTAGATGCAGTACAGCTTCTTCGACTCGTCGTCGCCAGCAGCTTCGTTGTACGACTTCTGGTTCAGGATCGCATCGAGAGCAACGGCAGTCTTACCGGTCTGACGGTCACCAATGATAAGTTCGCGCTGACCACGGCCAACCGGGATCATAGCGTCGACCGACTTCAGGCCGGTTGCCATCGGTTCGTGAACCGACTTACGGGGGATAATGCCCGGAGCCTTAACGTCAGCGACGAGGCGCTTCGAGGTATTGATCGGACCCTTGCCGTCGATCGGGTTACCCAGACCGTCAACAACGCGACCGAGAAGCTCGTCACCAGCCGGAACGTCCACGATCGAGTTGGTACGCTTGACGGTGTCGCCTTCTTTAATGTCACGGTCCGAACCGAAGATAACAACACCGACGTTGTCAGCTTCGAGGTTCAGCGCCATGCCGCGAATTCCGCCCGGGAATTCGACCATTTCACCAGCCTGAACATTGTCCAGACCGTAAACACGCGCGATACCGTCACCGACCGAGAGCACACGGCCGACTTCGGCCACTTCGGCTTCCTGGCCGAAGTTCTTGATCTGGTCTTTTAGGATCGCAGAAATTTCTGCAGCTTGGATCGCCATTATCCGACCTCTTTCATGGTGTTCTGGAGAGCGCTGAGCTTGGAGCGGATCGACGTGTCGATCATCTTCGAGCCCACCTTAACGATAAGACCGCCGATGAGCGAAGCATCGACAGTGGCATTGATGTTGACGTCCTTGCCGACCTTCGCCTTCAGGGTCTGGGACAGCTTGTCGGTCTGGCCTTTGGTCAGAGCTTTCGCGCTGACGACGTCAGCGGTCACTTCGCCCTTTTCTTCGGCCAGACGGGCACGAAGGACTTCAAGTAGCTGCGGAAGCACGAACAGGCGGCGCTTCTGGGCCAGAAGGGCCAGCGTGCTGTTCATAGTTTCCGAAAGTTCCATTTTCTTGGCCAGAGCCGAGACGGCACCTGCCTGTTGATCGCGGCTGTAGATCGGCGAGCCGATCAGCGCACGCAGGTCCTCGCTCGAGTCGAGTGCTGCGGCCAGTGCGTCAATGTCGGATTCGAGTGCCGCGAGGCCATTGCCTTCTTTGGCAATGTCGAACACGGCGGATGCATAGCGCGAAGCAATGCCGGTTGAGATCGAAGCTGGTTCGGACACGTCCACCCTTCCGATGATTAGGCCGTCTCTTCGACCCGTGAGGGCCGACCGTCAGGCAGCTTAAATGGCCCTCGCATTTGCGGGGGCAACAAGATCACGGGGGGATGTATCAGAGGGGTTTTTATGTGGCAACAGCCTTACGGCAGGAATTAGCCAATGTTTGTGCCCTAGATTGTGGATATGTCAACATGTGCGACAATTGGCGCAATTAATTGCCGACATCATTAAACGGTGGAGGCGGAAAACCCGAATCCATCCACATATTTTGCACTCAAGATGACTCGCGGTGCGTTCGCGATAGCCCCGGCTTCGGCACCGGCCGCCCTACCCCTTCGAGGACTCGCAGCGGTCGCTTGACCGCCTCACCCAATCCGGGCCTGCGAGGAGCCGCGACCTGCTTTGTCACCTCGACCATCAGCACGCCGCCAGCCGCGAACGGAAGCGTCTTTCCGATGTTCTCCGTCAGCCCTGCAAGCTTTCGCCAGATCCGCTTGGAGGACGGCACTTGATAGAGCGAGGACCGAGAACGCTCGGTAATGAAGTTGTGCTGCTTGAATTGCGCCTCAAGCTGGCCGAGCGAATACGGACGACCGTAACCAAAAGGCGTGCGGTCACTCCGCGACCAGAGCCCTGCGCGGTTCGGCACGACGAATATCGCCCGACCGCCAGGCCCAAGCACGCGCCAGCACTCGTTGAGGACGGCAGTCGGGTTCTCGGATGTCTCCAGCCCGTGCATCACCACCAGCTTGTCGACGCTGCCAGTATCGAGCGGCCAGAACGTCTCTTCACACAAGACCGAAACGTTCGGCATCCCAGCAGGCCAAGGCATCACGCCCTGCGGTCCGGGCATCAGACCCACCACCCGCCGTGCCTCTGTCAGATAGGGGCGCAGCATCGGAACAGCAAAGCCGAACCCTACGACTGTCTGGCCTTTCGCTTCGGGCCAGAGCGTCAGCAGATCGTTGCGGATAACCTTCTGTACCGCACGGCCAAGCTGGCTGCGATAATAGAAGTTGCGGAGATCCAACACATCAAGGTGCATTGCAGACGGTCGTCCTTTGGGTCAGGCTTGGCTACAACTTTAAACAAACTGAACGGCGATGCCATGCCCCTTGAGCTTTTCACCATCCCGTGTCTCGCAGACAACTATGCATACGTGTTGCACAATGCGGCCACTGGCAAGACCGCGCTGGTCGACGCCCCCGAGGTTGAACCGATCGCATCCTTCCTCGGCCACCGCGGATTTGAACTGGACGACATTCTTGTAACCCACCACCACCATGACCATATCGACGGTGTGGATGCTCTCCGCGTGAAATCGAACGCTCGCGTAATAGGTGCCGAAATCGATGCCCATCGCCTGCCTGCCCTGGACCTTGCGGTCAGTGACGACGACACGTTCGAGGTTTGCGGCGAGACGTGCCATGTCATCTTTGTCCCCGGCCATTCGTCCGGTCATATCGCTTTCCACCTGCCCGAAAGCGGCTATCTGTTTTCCGCAGACAGTCTGATGGCATTCGGTTGCGGTCGTCTTTTCGAAGGCACCCCTGCCGAGATGTGGAACAGTCTGAAACGCCTGCGCGCATTGCCGCCCGAAACCGTTGTTTGTTCCGGCCACGAGTACACGGCCACCAATGCCAAATTCGCCCTGACCATCGAGCCGGGCCATCCGGCTGTCAAAGCACGGGCCGATGCGGTGTTTGCGGCGCGGGAACGCGGCGAGCCCACCGTCCCATCCATTCTGGGCGATGAGGTCGCAACCAACCCGTATCTGCGAGCTGATGACGAGGCCCTGAAATCGGCGATCGGCATGCCGCTTGCAACCGACGAGGAGGTCTTTGCGGAGGTCCGCAAGCGTAAAGACAACTTCTGACGGATACATGCCCGAACATGATGCGGGATTGAGCCGTAGGATAGAGTTGATGACAATTGTGAAGGTAAATCGAGAGAAAGTCCTTGAAGGACAACCAAAGAACACCAAACCTTAAGTATAAGAGGCCATGCTTCGCGCAGCTTCCGGCTTCGCGAACCACGATAGAGGAGCACTGACGTGCCGTCATTTTCGACAACACTCGAGCAGTCCATCCACGCAGCACTGGCGCTGGCGAACGCCCGCCGTCACGAACTGGCTACTCTCGAACACCTCTTGCTGGCTCTGATCGACGAACCCGACGCATCACGCGTCATGCGTGCCTGTGCCGTCGATCTCGACGAGCTACGCAAGAATCTTGAAGACTACATCGACGACGACCTTTCGACCCTCATCACCGAGGTCGAAGGATCCGAGGCCGTGCCGACCGCTGCGTTCCAGCGCGTCATCCAGCGCGCCGCGATCCACGTCCAGTCGTCTGGCCGTACGGAAGTTACCGGTGCCAACGTGCTCGTCGCGATCTTCGCAGAGCGTGAAAGCAACGCCGCGTACTTCCTCCAGGATCAGGACATGACCCGTTACGACGCGGTCAACTTCATCGCCCACGGTGTCGCCAAAGACCCCGCATTCGGCGAAGCGCGCCCGATCACCGGTGCCGAAGAAGAAGAGCAATCGTCCCGCCCGCACCAGTCCGCGCCCGAAGCCGAAGGCAAGGAATCCGCGCTGGCCAAATATTGCGTCGACCTCAACGCGAAGTCCCGCAAGGGCGACGTCGACCCGCTGATCGGTCGCCACCACGAGGTCGAGCGCTGCATTCAGGTGCTTTGCCGCCGCCGCAAGAACAACCCGCTTCTCGTGGGCGATCCGGGCGTTGGTAAGACCGCAATTGCGGAGGGTCTGGCTCGCCAGATCATCAACGAAGAAGTACCGGAAGTCCTTTCGGGCACCACGATCTTCAGCCTCGACATGGGCGCCCTGCTTGCAGGCACCCGTTACCGCGGTGACTTCGAAGAGCGCCTGAAAGCCGTTGTTTCGGAGCTCGAAGAACATGACGACGCGGTTCTGTTCATCGACGAAATCCACACCGTGATCGGTGCCGGTGCCACTTCGGGCGGCGCTATGGATGCGTCCAACCTCCTGAAGCCGGCACTTCAGGGCGGCAAACTGCGCTGCATGGGCTCGACCACCTACAAGGAATTCCGTCAGCACTTCGAAAAAGACCGCGCGCTGAGCCGCCGTTTCCAGAAGATCGACGTGAACGAGCCTTCGGTGGAGGATTCGGTCAAGATCCTTCAGGGTCTGAAGCCCTACTTCGAAGAGCACCACAACATCCGCTACACCGCTGACGCTATCAAGTCGGCCGTGGAGCTGTCGTCGCGCTATATCAACGACCGCAAGCTGCCAGATAAGGCCATCGACGTCATTGATGAAGCAGGCGCTGCCCAGCACCTCGTCGCGGAATCGAAGCGCCGCAAGACTATCGGCGTGAAGGAAATCGAGGCCGTCGTGGCCAAGATTGCCCGCATCCCGCCGAAGAACGTCAGCAAGGACGACGCCGAGACCCTGAAGGATCTCGAAAAGTCGCTCAAGCGGGTCGTGTTCGGGCAGAACATCGCCATCGAGTCGCTGTCGTCTGCGATCAAGCTGGCCCGTGCTGGTCTGCGTGAGCCTGAAAAGCCGATCGGCAACTACCTCTTCGCCGGTCCGACTGGTGTGGGTAAGACCGAAGTGGCCAAGCAGCTGGCTGATACGCTCGGCGTCGAACTGATCCGCTTCGACATGTCGGAATACATGGAGAAGCACGCGGTTTCGCGTCTGATCGGTGCCCCTCCGGGCTACGTTGGTTTCGATCAAGGCGGTATGCTGACCGACAAGATCGACCAGAACCCGCACTGTGTTCTGCTGCTCGACGAAATCGAAAAAGCCCACCCGGATGTCTACAACATCCTGCTACAGGTCATGGACCACGGGAAGCTCACCGACCACAACGGCCGGACCACAGACTTCCGCAACGTGATCCTGATTATGACCTCGAACGCGGGTGCTGCGGAGCAAGCGAAAGAAGCCATCGGCTTTGGACGTGACCGCCGCGAAGGTGAAGATACTGCCGCCATTGAGCGGACCTTCACACCGGAATTCCGCAACCGTCTGGATGCTGTCATTCCGTTCGCGCCGCTGCCCAAAGAAGTCATCATGCAGGTGGTCGAGAAGTTCGTTCTCCAGCTGGAAGCGCAGCTCATGGACCGCAACGTGCATATCGAACTTACCGAAGAAGCCGCCGCATGGTTGGCCGACAAGGGCTACGACTCCAAGATGGGTGCGCGTCCGCTGGGCCGCGTCATTCAGGAGCACATCAAGAAGCCGCTGGCAGAGGAACTTCTCTTCGGTCAGCTCACCAAGGGCGGTCTGGTCCGCGTTGCGGTCAAGGACGACAAGCTCGATCTCCAGATCGAGCCGCCGAAGCCTGGCCGCCTGACCGGCAACAAGCCTCCGCTTCTGACCGCCGATTGATGCGGTTACTGGTAACGATTTCGGCCCTTGCCGCCCCCGTGGCGGCAGGGGCTTTTTCTTTGTCCTCGCCGATCGACTGCGATCTCGGCGGGGTCTGCTACATCCAGCAATTCGTCGACCGCGACCCGACGGGCGGCGTCAGCGATTTCCGCTGTAGCGGCCTGAGTTATGACGGCCATAAGGGCACCGACTTCGCCCTCCCCTCGCTCGCGATGCAGGCGGAAGGCGTGAACGTATTGGCCGCAGCGGACGGCGTGGTGACGGGCGTGCGGGACGAGATGCCGGACGTCTTGCAAACCGGCCTCGGCGCACCTGATGTTACGAACCAAGAATGCGGCAACGGTCTCGTCATCAACCACGGCGACGGGTGGGAAACGCAATACTGCCACCTTGCTCTCGGCAGCGTTATTCCCCGCGTTGGGCAACAGGTCTCCGCCGGTGATGTCGTCGGCCAAGTGGGCCTTTCCGGTCAGACCCAATTCCCTCACGTTCATCTATCGGTTCGCAAAGATGGTGATGTCATCGACCCGTTTGACACAGGTAATGCGGCTGACTGCACGGCCTCGGGTGCGCTCTGGTCCGAACCGATCAACGCACCAGACGGCGGGATCGTGTCTGTGGGCTTTGCGCCGAACGTGCCCGACTATGACGCGGCGAAAGCTGGCACGGCGACAACCCTGCCCTCAGCCGACAGCAATCTCGTGATCTGGGGGCTGAGCTTTGGCACCCAAACCGGCGACCTGCTGACGCTGAGTATCGAAGGGCCGGACGGCTTCGCCTTCACCCACGAAGAAACCCTCGACCGCGCGCAGGCCCAAACATTCCGCGCCGCCGGAAAACGGCTGACGACGGACCGCTGGCCCGCTGGAACCTACAACGGCACGGTGACAATGACGCGAAATGGTGAGCTGCTGGATAGCATGTCCACCAGCTTCACGCTCGATTAACGCTCGGTCAATTTAAGTTCGATACGGCGATTCTGCGCGCGCGCTTCGGGCGTATCGGCGTCGTTGATCGGCTGATACTCGGCGAAACCATTGGCCGACAGGTGACGCGGGTCGATGCCTTCGCGGTCGACCATGAAGCGCACCACAGAAAGCGCGCGTGCTTGGCTAAGCTCCCAGTTGTCCGCGAATTCGCCCGTGCCCGACAGCGGCTGGTCATCGGTGTGGCCGTCGACTCGAATGATCCAGTCGATAGTGTCCGGAATATCGTCGACGATCTGACGGAGGATAGACGCAACGTTCCCGATCTCGCGGCGCCCCTGCGGCGACAGATCAGCACTGCCTTCGTCAAACAGAACCTCGGACGAGAACACGAAGCGGTCGCCGACGATACGAACACCGTCCTGATCCGCGAGTAGCGCGCGAAGCTGACCGAAGAACTCGGAGCGGTAGTTCGAAAGCTCCTTGGCCTCTTCCTCAAGGCGCTTGCGCTCGGCTTCTTCCAGCGCGAGACGACGCTGGTTTTCAAGCGCCGCGCGGGCAAGCGCCTGATTAAGCTGCGTGGTCAGATTGTTGATCTGTAAGGTTGCGCTGCTGTCGTTTTCGTTCGCGATATTAAGCAGGCCCTGAAGCTCTTCAAGCTGCGCACGGAGCTGCGAAACATTGGCGTTCAGCGCAGCGATCTGGCGTTCGCTTTCAGCCGAAAGCGCCTCTTGTTCAGCCAGCGCGCTATTCGCCGTCGCCAGCAATGCCGCCTGCCGGTCTGCCTCGGTCATCTGGTCAGCGGCGTCCTGTTGCGCTTCGTTCAATGCGGCGAGCGCAGCAGCGAGGCGCGATTGCAAGTCGGCTCTTTCCTGAGAGGTTTCGTCCTGCGTCGAAGCAAGGCTATCGACCTCGGCCTGCAACGCCTGCCGCGCGATAATCGCATCGGCCAGTTTGCTATCGAGGTCATCGCGGGCGGCTTCTGCTGCGGCGAGCAGGGTCAGCGTTTCTTCGGCCCGCTGGCGCTGTTCCTCCAGCGCGAGGGTCATCGCCGTCAGTTCGCTATCCGCATTGGCAAGGCGTTCGCGCAGAGCTTCGGCGGCGGCAGCGTCAGCCAGACGCGCCGCTTCCAGTTCGTCAATCTCGGCTTGAGCAGCGTCGAGTGCGCCGGACGTCTCCGCCCCTTCGTTCCGCAATTCTGCGATCATGGCTTCAAGCGCTTCGCGGCGGGCAGCGGCAAGGCGAGCGGCCTCTTCTTGCGCGTCGACTTCATCGCGCGCCTGCGCCAGCGCGAGGTTCAGCGCTTCGCTCTCGCTCATCAACTCCGCATTGTCGCCTTCAAGGTTCGAGACCTGATCGCGAAGGTCGGCTCGGTCTGCCAGCAGCCCAGCGACTTGCGCTTCGAAACCGGTGATCTGGTTCTGCGCCGTCACAAGCTGGGCGGCGATATCGTCGCGCTCGGTCCGCAAGGATGCGATCAACGCCGCCTGAGCATCAGCCTGAGCCGACGCCTCGTCGAGTTCGTCGTTCAGATTGCCGACAGTGCTCTCAAGCGTCGCGCTCTTTTCGCGTTCAAGGCCGAGGGCCTGCGAAAGAATGGCGACCTCGTCCGAGAGTTCAATCAGGCGGCTTTCCTGACCCGAAATCTGTTCGCGCAAGGCAAATTGGAGGACCATGAAGATCGTCAGAACGAACATCATGACCAGCAGAAGGCCGGTCATGGCGTCCACAAACCCCGGCCAGATCGAGGCGTTAAAACGGTTCGTACTGCGGCGGCCCCCGATTGCCATCGGGCTTTACTCGCCCTGGCGGCGCTGTTGACGCAGCCCGCGAGCCAGAGCGCCAACTTCGGCGCGGATTTCAGCCATCGTCTCCTGACGACCGGCCGAGAGTTCTTCGAGGATCTTCAGCAACTGCACGTCGATCGAACGGAGGCGCATACGACTTTCGGCGTCGATGCCGTCAACACCACTTTCACGCAGGCGCTCGACAAGGCGCTGTTGCGCTTCGGCGGAGGCTGTCAGCGCGGGGCGCGGGTCGTCCTGCTCTAGCCGCTGCGCCAGCATGGTCAGTGCGCCGGTGAGGTTCGCGATCTGCACGTCAGTGTGCGCACGGCGCTCTTCGGCGCGGTGGAAAAGGTCGGCAAGCTGGTCGATCTGGTCTGCCATCTGATCCAGAACACCGCCATATTCGGTGCCTTCGCCGCCCGTCGCCTCATCTCCTGACGCAAAGCCAAGGCGGGTGATCGACGACAGCCATTCTTCAAGCTCGCGGTAGAAACGGTTCTGACCGTGGCCCGCGAAAAGCTCCAGAAGACCAACGATGAGCGACCCAGCCAGACCGAGCAGCGAAGACGAGAACGCCGTGCCCATGCCGCCAAGTTGGGATTCGAGGCCCTGCTGGAGCTTGGTGAACACGTCAGACCCCGACTGGCCGTCAGCATTCAGGTTACGGATCGTATCAACAAGCGCGGGGAGCGTCGTCGCGAGGCCGTAGAAGGTACCGAGCAGGCCAAGGAAAATCAGCGTGTTGCCCAGGTATTTCGTAATCTCGCGATCTTCGTCAATACGCGACGCGACCGAGTCCAGAATTGAGCGGGTCGAGGAGTTCGACAGCTGCATCCGCGCACCGCGCGAACGGAGCAGCGTCGCCAGCGGCGCAAGCAGCGCGGGCGCCTGACGGGTCTGCTGTTCACGGACGAAACGCTTGATCCACTCCACACTGTTCATCAACTGGAACACCTGCGCAAAGCAGGAGAACAGACCGATGACGAACACCAGTCCGATCAACGTGTTGAGATACGGATTGGACAGGAACAGGAATTCTACCGTTCCAAACGCCAAATATCCCCCCGCCCCGATAAGGGCCAAGGCGATAAGCATAGAAATGATCTGGCGAAGCGGCTGCGAAAAATACGGCTCGGCCTCAGGTTCCCTGATGTCCATGTCGGACAGGTTCCTCGTCTCTGTTTTGGGTCACCATAGGGGTCAACAACCCCGAACCCAAATAATTTATACGGATTCACCTGTACGAATAGCTGCAACGCGGCGAACAAGCCACGCCATATCGGGGTCAGCGATGCCCATCTTGTCCAGATGGGACGCGGTATTGTCCAGATATTCGTAGTTCGGACCGCGCCCACCAACGGCAGATGCGATCATTTGCGCCTGCGTTTCGAGGTCGAAGTCGATATACTGCGCGTGCGAGGCGTCGATAACATAGGTCACCGCTTCGATCTCGCGCCCATCGTCGAGCGTGACCGGCAGCTTCACCTCGAGGTAAGCCGCAGACACCAGCTCGCGCTCGCGCAGGTAGGCAAGCACCTCGTCGGTGTCCTCGTCTGCCACGCGCAAGACCATGCCGGTACACCGCGCGTCCTTTTGCGCGTCTAGCGCCAGCACCAGACCAGGGTGCTCGACTGTGCCGCGGTGATGAATGGAGAGCATACAGAACGAACGATGCCACCCGTCGAGCCGGCCTTGGCGAGCCTCGACCGGTTCAAATCCCGGATTCCAGAGAAGAGATCCGTAACCAAATACCCATAAGGTCATCACTGTTCCTCCTGTTCGGGTGGGCTATAACGACGCAAGACGAAAACTTGAAGGGGCAGTCATGGCACGCCACACGCGAAAGAAGATCGGACTGCCGATGGCATATGTCCTGTGGTGGGGCATCGGATCGGTCGTTCTCTACGCTGGCCTTGGCACGGCGTTCGATAGCAGTGAGGACATCACTGCGTCGGACCGCGCGATCAGGTTTACGCCGCTCCGCTGGACCGTTCGGGTCGATGACCTTGCGACGGCTGACGGTTTGACCTTTGATGCTTTGGACGTCAGCATTCCGACGACGCCGCCCAATGGCCTTCGTCTGTCGACCAAGGCACCGATTACGGTCGCGGACGAGTTGCAGACCGTTGTCGTTGCGGGCGACCGCATCGAGGGCGACCTGAAAGTGAATTACTGGCCGTTTGGAGAGGTCGAAAAGGCGACCGTCGACATCGAAGACGCCACGGTCAGCGGTGCGGACGTTGCTATCGAAGCGCTTCATGTGAAGGCCGAGCAGTCGGAGGATGCCCACAACGGCTATGCGCTGTCGATGGATGCGGCAAACATCGAACTGCCGCGGGACCTCGACCTTTTCGCGCAGATCAACGGATCGCTGTCGAATGTCATCGAATCCGCCCACTTTGAAGCGCTCGCGGGTCTGAAACGGCCGCTGCTTATACAGTCAGCCGATCCCGTGATCGAGACTTTGGATATCGCCACCGCGACAATGAAGTGGGACGATATCGAACTGGCGTTTGACGGCAAATTGACCTTCGTGGATGGCTGCGATGCCCAAGGCCAGATCAACCTTGCGGTCAAAGGCTGGCAGACGTTCTTCGATGTTGCGGTCGAGATGGAAATGATCGAACCGCAAGTCGCCCAGAGCTGGAAGATTGTCGGCGGCAATCTGGCCGACAGCGAAGGGCGTATCGCCCTGCCCCTCACTCTTGCGGGTCAAACCATGCGGCTCGGGCCGTTCCCACTCGGGCCGTCGCCCCTCGCATGTCAGCGGCAGTAGGCGCTGTTGCGGTTACGGGCCGTGTCGAAATGGAAATGGTCGTGGTGGGCCGCATTCGCGTTCGGCCCCAGCACCGTCCCGAACGGTCCGCACGCCGCCTGATGCATGTCGCGCAGTTGCCCGCCGTCCGAACGCGTGCCCCATCCATCCTTGACCGAAATCATGCCCCCGTCATTCAGACGCAGGCCGCCCACGTCAATAGCGTGGCCAAGCGCATGCTCTGACAATCTGCGGCTACTGGAATTGCCGATCTGGTTGCGACAGCTGTAGTGCCCCATCACCCAGATTTCCTTGATCCCGCCGCCTTCGCTACCCACGGCAGGAATCGCACCACGCTCGAGCCATGTTTTAAAGGCCGAAGCCGTCCGGCAGTCCACCGTCGGCTGCTCGGAAAACCCGATGCCGAGGATTGAGCGGATGCGCACGGCCCCTTCGACGCCGCAAGGACCGGGGCCGTTGATGTCCGCGATCTCTTCGCCTTGGATGTCGAAATCGCCGCAAATGCTGCCACGGCGACGCGCTTCGGCAGCAGCAATGCCCGCGAGCACCACGTGCGGCGGGCGGGCCGAGGGCCGCGACGAACGGCGCACGGCAAACTGGCTGGAGGTCTCGGGCTCCATCGCGACACGCGCGGCAGTGCTTTCAGGGGTGCTCGGCGCGGGGGCAAGTGCCGCAGGGCGCAGTCGCGGGCGGGCGACGGCAGTGCCTGATGCACTCACGACGACCTCGGTCGGGCGCAGGCGGGGTTGGGACGTCGCGGCGGGCGCATTTGCCCACACCGCGCCGCCCCACAAGGTCAGCGCAAGCGCCAACCCCAGTTTCATTCTTTCGCAGCTTTCGTACGGCCAAAGTCTGGCGCGTCGGTATCCTGACCGGCTTCGAGAATGCCGCGACGGATCGCGCGGGTATGCGTGAAGTAGTCAAACAGCGTGTCGCCATCGCCCGTACGGATTGCGCGCTGAAGGGCGAAAAGCTCTTCGGTAAAGCGGCCGAGGATTTCCAGCGTCGCTTCCTTGTTCGTCAGGAACACGTCTCGCCACATGGTCGGGTCGGACGCTGCGATACGGGTGAAGTCACGGAAACCGGCGGCGGAGAATTTGATGACCTCACGCTCCGTCACGCGGCGAAGGTCATCGGCCACGCCCACCATCGTGTAAGCGATGAGGTGCGGCGTGTGCGACACCACAGCACAAACGAGGTCGTGACGCTCTGGCTCCATGAACTCGATATCCGCACCGATCGCACGCCAGAACTCGGCGAGTTTATCAACCTCGGCCTGCTCGGCATCCGCCGGCGGCACAATGAGGCACCAGCGGTTGTCGAACAGGGTGGCAAAACCAGCGCGCGGACCGGAGTGTTCGGTACCCGCCATCGGGTGGCTGCCGATAAAGTGCGCGTGCTCGGGCATATGCGGCATCACGGCGTCGAACACCGATTGCTTTACCGAGCCGACGTCGCTCACGACAGCACCCTCTTTAAGGTGCGGTGCAATCGCCTCCATCACGCCGCCCATTGCGCCGACCGGAACGGCGAGCACGACGAGATCGGCGCCTTTGACGGCTTCCTCGGCGCTCTCGACGACGCGATCCACGAGGTTAATCTCGCGCGCGATGTCACGGGTTTCCTGTGAACGGGCGTAACCGACGATTTCCTCGGCCAGCTTGCCGCGACGAATGGCTAGCGACATCGAGCCGGCAATCAGGCCCAGACCGATGAGCGCGACACGTTTGTAGATCAAAGTCATCAGCGGATACCTTTGAATGTGGCGATCACGTGGATTACGCGGCGGCAGGCAGCCTCGTCACCGACGGTGATACGCAGGCAGTTCGGCAATTTGTAGCTGCCCACGGGACGCACGATGATGCCGTCGGCCTTGAGCGCGACATTGCACGCAGCCGCCTCATCAGGGTTCGAGAACCGCGCCAGCACGAAGTTGGCGTAGCTTTCGTCACAACCGACACCCATCTGAACCAGCGCATTGCGCAGCCAATCACGCCAACGGGCGTTTTCACGCACGCAGCGTTCGGCAAAGTCCGTATCGCGCACGGCAGCAGCGGCAACGGTCATCTGGGTTTCGGACAGGTTGAACGGCTGACGCACGCGGTTCAGAACGTCGATGACCTCGCGCTGTGCATATCCCCAACCGATACGCATACCGCCGAGGCCGTGCAGCTTGGAGAACGTGCGGGTCATAACGACGTTCGCGAATTCGTTCACGATGGCTTTGCCGCCGTCATAGCCTTCGGCAAACTCGGCATAGGCGCTATCGATCACGAGGATCACGTTGCGCGGCAGACCTTTGGCCAGACGGTAAAGCTCGTCCTCACCGATCATGGTGCCGGTCGGGTTCGCGGGGTTCGCAATGAACACAACGCGGGTTTTGGGCGTTACGGCGGACAGGATCGAATCCACGTCCACAACGCGGGTCTTTTCCTTCACCTCGACCGGAGTTGCGCCGACCATACGGGCCAGAATCGGGTACATCGAAAAGCCGTGCTCGGTCACGATGACCTCGTCACCGACACCGGCGTAGCTGTGCACAATGAACTGGAGCACCTCGTCAGAGCCGACACCGCAAATGATGCGGCCCGCGTCGATCCCGTGGATTTCGGCAATCGCTTCGCGCAGCGGTGCGTGGTCGGTGTTGGGATAGCGATGGAGGTTCACAGCCGAACGCAGATAGGCTTCCTTAGCTTTGTCGCTGAAACCATAGGGGTTTTCGTTCGCCGAGAGTTTCAGAACCTCGGTTTTGCCTTCGACCTTGGATTCGCCGCTCACGTAGAGTGCGATATCCATGATGCCGGGCTGTGGCTGTGGCTTGGTGGTCATCTCTGCCCCTCCGAATAACAGTCACTCCATAACGGGGCGCACCTGTCCTTTCCAGAGAAGATCATTGATGCGCTGCCCGTTTTCAGGCGGCAGCGTGACATGAAGCGCGCTATGGTGGGCCATGCTGTTCAAATTGCCCGACTTCGACACCCTTTATGACGCGCTTCTGCGCCGCGACGCCCGTTTTGACGGGCAAGCCTACGTGGGGGTCGCCTCGACCGGCATTTTCTGCCGTCTGACGTGCCCTGCGCGCAAGCCGCTGCGGTCGAATTGCCGGTTCTACGCGACCCCGCAAGAATGTTTTGACGCTGGCTTTCGCCCCTGCAAGCGCTGCCATCCGGTAAAGCCCGCGGCGGAAGCCGATCCAGTGATCGGGGCGCTCATGGCGGCGCTCGATGCGGAACCGGACCACCGCTGGTCGGAGGAGGACGTGGTCGCCATGGGCTTTGACAGTTCCACCGTCCGGCGGACGTTCCGGCGGCAATACGGCATGACATTCTTGCAAATGGCGCGCGCAAGGCGGCTGCGTGACAGCTCCCGCGCTTTGGCGAAAGGACACAAAGTGATCGACGCACAACTCAACGCGGGCTTCGACTCGCCCTCCGCTTTCCGGACTGCTTTTGCGGCGATGCTGGGAATGGCTCCGTCCGAAATGAAATCGGACAGCCGGCTCAAGGCAGACTTTTTCGAAACGCCCCTCGGCCCGATGATCGCGCTAGCAGACGACAAGGCCCTTCGAATGCTGGAATTTCCCGAGCGCAAGGGCCTGCCCGAGCAACTACGCAAGATCCACAAGACCGAAGGTGCCCTCGGCTTCGGACGCACTGCAATTCACGACCAGACAGAGGATCAGCTATGCCAGTTCTTCGCGGGTGAGCTCGATGGCTTCACGGTCCCGCTTGCATCCGACTACGGCACCGCATTCCAGCAACAAATCTGGGCTGCCCTCCGCGCGATCCCCGCCGGAGAGACCCGCAGCTACGGAGAACTTGCTGCTGACATCGGGCGCCCGACGGCAACGCGCGCGGTGGCGAACGCTAACGCCCAGAACCAGATCGCGCTCATCATCCCTTGCCACCGCGTCATTGGCGCGGACGGCACGCTCACGGGCTACGCGGGTGGGCTGTGGCGGAAACAGAAGCTGATCGAGATCGAGCGGCAATTCCGCTGACCCCCAAAAGCAAAAAGGTCGCCCAATGGGCGACCTTTCCGTATTGCGGCGAAGAACAGATTAGTTCTTCGCGTAGAATTCGACGACCAGGTTCGGTTCCATCAGAACCGGGTACGGAACGTCCGACAGACCCGGAGCGCGAACGAAGGTCGCGGTCATTTTCGAGTGGTCTACGTCGAGGTAGTCCGGAACGTCACGCTCGGGCAGCTGAGCTGCTTCGAGAACGAGAGCCATCTGCTTCGACTTCTGACGAACTTCGATGACATCGCCTTCTTTGACGCGGTACGACGGGATGTTAACTTTCTTGCCGTTAACAGTGACGTGGCCGTGGTTTACGAACTGACGAGCAGCGAAAACGGTCGGAACGAACTTGGCGCGGTAAACGACAGCGTCCAGACGGCGCTCGAGCAGACCGATCAGGTTTTCACCGGTGTCGCCCTTAACGCGTTCTGCTTCCGAGAAGATGCGGCGGAACTGCTTTTCGGTCAGGTCGCCGTAGTAGCCCTTCAGCTTCTGCTTGGCGCGGAGCTGCAGACCGAAGTCCGAGATCTTTGCCTTGCGACGCTGGCCGTGCTGGCCGGGGCCGTATTCACGACGGTTAACCGGGGACTTCGGGCGGCCCCAGATGTTTTCGCCCATGCGGCGGTCAATTTTGTACTTGGCAGACGTGCGTTTGGTCACGGCTGATCTCCTTCACTAGGTTTCGAAGGGCGTTGTCCTCTGGCCGAAGCCTGACAGGCGTCCCCTTGCGGGGGCCACCAACACCAATGAAACGCGGCTTATAGAGAGCGCTGCGGAGGAGTCAACAGCCTTTCGGCGTTAGAAGTCCTGACGCAGGACGGCAGTTTCATAACCCGACAAAACGCGGCGCGCAAAGGCCCCGTAGGCCATCGGATCGCAGCCCGCTTCAGGAATGCGCGTCATCAGCCGCATACGGTCGTGTTCGTCTAGATACGACAGCGCCGCGCTGGCCGGATGGAAGCTTTCGGTCTCCACCCCGTTGGCAAAGACGATCTCGTGTCCCGGCAACAGAAGGTGGACGTAGGTCACTTCGCGGACGGCGCGGTCCACATAGACGCTGGAGTCGTTGACGAGGTCACGGGCCGCAACCAGCACTTCGTCGCAATTGAACAGTGCGCGAGCACGGGCGCCTTTCAGCACCATGCGGTGATCAGGCGACACAAGGATGCCGTCATCCGGCACAACTTCGTCCAGCGCACCGCGGCGCATACGGACCGGCGCGAGGTGCGGCATGGCGAAAAGACGCGCGCCCGTCATACGCCGCTGACCGATCCAGAGGATTTCGCGGCAACCGTTGTCCTTGGTCTGAATGCGGTCACCTTCGCGCAGGCTTTCGACAAGGCGCGGACCGAACTCCGTCTGGATCATGGTTCCGGGGGTGAAACAAATCACGCCACCTGGATTCGCGTTCGCACGCGCCACACGGCCGGTGTCGATATTATGCGCCACGATCCACATCTCGGTGTCGCGCGGTGGGATCTCTCCGACGAAAACGAGCAGCGGTTTACGGCCCTGCCCCGCTTCAATCAGCGTGACATTCCACGTCGAACGGCCATCCGTGACGTTGAAGCTCTTCTCGGCAAGCGGCGGCGCATCGGAAAGGGATTCCGAAAACGGAGTATTCTTGTCGACAGCATTAAGGAGACGGCGGACGGTGTGCGCCGCCCGCTTACGCATTTCGACCATTCCGGTCGCAGTCCCGAGGGGGAGGATTTCCGAAGGCCCGTCTACGCGGACTGCTTCGCCTGTCCAGATCCAGCTGGCGCCGACGCGCAAGACGTCGAGCGGAGCGGACCACTCCCCATCAAGTTCCGTTTGCGACCAGGAAATGACGAACGTGCCATGAAAGCCCGTTTTCATCTTCTGCTCTTCTCTGTGCCTCAGTCATGTCCGGATCTTGAACGCCCGGGTTGTGGAGTTCACCGTAACGTCAACACACAGATCAAATCAAGTTGAGAGAACAGACTTTCCCAATATTTCAATTAATAGGTGAAATTTAACCGGAACGAACCGAGCACCTGCCCCTCTTCCTGCCCGACATACTCTTCGGACAGGTAGGTGACTCCGTAGTAGACAGCCATCCGGTCGCCGAAATGCCAGTTCACACCGGCCCGCGCACGGAATCGGTCGTTTTCCATTTCGCTGTCGAAATAGGAGGGGAAATAGGCGCTATCGATGACGTTGGCGTAGTCGAAACCCGCATTCCACGTCAGGCCCAGATTATCACCATAGCCGAGCGGGATGCGCTGGCCCGTCGCGGAATCGCGGCTGTAGGCAATGTCGCGGCCGGCGACACCGTAGTTGAAATCGACACCAACGCGGGCGAGCGACTCGACACCGACAATCGCCTCCGCAAACGGACGCATCGTGACAGGAGCGGTACGGCTCAGCTGATATTCCTTGCCGATCTCTGCGGTGATGGTCGGAAAGATGTGGTCGCCGAGCTGGTTATCGATCACGCTATCGCCAAGCGACGGTGCGCTGAACGCTTCGTGGGTCTTCTGGTGGAAGTCGGACATGCCGGTCTGTGGGCCGGTAAAGATCATATCCGCACCGAGGCTGACCTCGTAGCGCTCGACCTCATAATGTGTATGCGCACCGAACGAGAGCTGACCGACATAGATACGGTCGTCCGAGCCAGCGCGCTTTAGGTTGCGCGGCGCGATGATTTCCGAGCGGAAACGAAATTCGACCAGATCAAGCGGGTCCGAGCCGTAGTCGTTGTCGCCCTCGTTCGAGAAAGCGAACGAAAGGTTGTAGCTGCCAGTCCGCCAGCGGTCGTCGTTGTCACCGAATTTATCATTCGAAAAGATGCGACCGATCCCGACGAACTCGTAAGGGTTCGACGACTGGGCAACAGCGCCCGTGTCATAATCCAGTGCCAAAACCGGTGCAAAATTGAGCGATGCCACACAAGCAGTGACAGCAAAAATACCACGCATGTCCCATTCCATTTTTAGTTTTCGCTTAGCATCGTAAGGAATGAGGCGGATATATGTTTTCTTACGCACCATATTATGCGCCTTGGAATTTACGCCTGATGGTTGCGCACAGGTCACGCTGGTGGCAGGGGTAGCGTCAGGAGACATGCCATGACACAGCCCCCCGAACGCCCCGCCATTCTGTTCTTCGCCGCCCTCGGTACAGGCGGGCTTTTGACTTTGATGACGTATTTCAACGGGCAACTGGCTGCGGCAGCCTCGGCGCTGTTCTCATCGCTATCGGCACACGGAACGGGCGCGATTGCCGCGATTCTCATGCTGGTTGCGATCCCTGCCTTCCGCCGCCGCCCCGCCGGAGCCTCCAAGGCCCCGCTTTGGGCCTATTTGGGCGGCATTTCGGGTGCGCTGACAGTGATTCTCACCTCCACGGCGGTGAACTCGGCACTGGCACTTTCAGGCACTTTGGCGCTCGGCCTCGCGGGTCAGATGGTGTTCGGACTGACGGCAGATAAATTCGGCCTCTTCGGCCTGCCCCGCAAATCGCCCGCGTGGAAAGACCTCGCGGGAATCGCGCTGATCGTGGCGGGGAGCCTGCTCATCATCTTTTACGGACGGGGCGCCTGATGCTGACGTTTATCGCATTCGCTTTCGGCGGCGGCATCCTTGTGGGCCTCAGCCGCCAGATCAATGGTCGCCTGTCGCTCAGCACCGGCCCGCTTGTGTCCTCGTTCTGGAATCACTTCGTCGGCTTCGTTGCGCTGACGGCGGTGGCATTGGCCTTCGGCGGTCTATTCCCCAAGGGCGAACCCATCGACTGGCCTTGGCTGGCGTTCGTCGGCGGCCCGCTCGGCGTTATTTTCGTGGCCTCGTCCAGCTGGCTGATCTCGCGCCTTGGCGCAGCGCAAACGGCAGTTCTTGTGATCGCGGGGCAGATGCTTTCCAGCGTTATCATGGACATCATCACTGGCGCACCGGGGTCGCCATACGCGCGGATCGCGGGTGTCGCGCTCATCCTCGGAGGAATTTTGGTGGGTCGCAAAAGAAAAGCGTGATTTTCCACTTGCGCCCCTCTGCGGACTTCATTATTAGCCCGCTCACACCAAGAGTGGCCCGTTCGTCTATCGGTTAGGACGCCAGGTTTTCAACCTGGAAAGAGGGGTTCGATTCCCCTACGGGCTGCCACTTTCCCCCTACATTCAGAACGTTCGATAGAACTGACGCCCGCATTACGCCTTTTGCGATGCGGCGAGTTTTGCTGCGTGCGCGCCCTTGCAAAACCCAGTTCCATGTCATATCTCCCCGCTTGAGAGGTTGGCGCGGGCGAGCGCCTCGCCAACCCGGTCAGGTCCGGAAGGAAGCAGCCGTAACGAGCCCCGCTTGGGTCGTTGTCCAGCCTCTCACCTTATCCCCACAATTCGACACAGCCGAGACCGGCTGATTGCGGCAATCGCGGTGGACCTCGCCTTCTCCTGCGCTTACCTTGCCAGCAACCAGAATCCCAAGGACGCCATGACCGAAGCCGAACCCAAGCCGTATCAGGTGCTTGCCCGCAAATACCGCCCCGAGACCTTTGTCGATCTCGTGGGGCAGGATGCGATGGTCCGCACGCTGAAAAACTCGTTCGAGGCAGGCCGGATCGCGCAGGCGTTCATCATGACCGGCATCCGAGGCACGGGTAAGACGACTACCGCGCGTATCATCGCCAAGGGGATGAACTGCATTGGTGTTGACGGCAACGGCGGCCCGACGACCGAACCCTGCGGGAAGTGCGAACACTGCACCGCCATCATGGAAGGCCGCCATGTCGACGTGATCGAGATGGACGCCGCCTCCAACACCGGCGTCGCCAACATCCGCGAGATTATCGACAGCGTTCACTACCGCGCGGCATCGGCTCGCTACAAAGTCTACATCATCGACGAAGTTCACATGCTGTCGACCGGCGCGTTCAACGCGCTGCTGAAAACGCTTGAAGAACCGCCCGCGCATGTGAAGTTCATCTTTGCGACCACCGAGATCCGCAAGGTTCCGGTGACCGTTCTGTCGCGCTGCCAGCGCTTCGACCTGCGCCGCATCGAGCCCGAGGTGATGCTCGGCCTCATGCGCAAGATCGCGAACGCCGAAGGCGCAGAGATCACCGAAGACGCGATTGCCCTGATCACCCGCGCTGCCGAAGGGTCTGCGCGTGACGCAACCTCGCTGCTCGATCAAGCGATTTCGCATGGCGCTGGCGAGACGACCGCCGAACAGGTCCGCGCGATGCTCGGCCTTGCCGACCGTGGGCGTGTGTTCGACCTCTTTGACATGATTATGCGCGGTCAGGCGGCTGAGGCTCTGGGCGAGCTTTCGGCGCAGTATTCCGACGGCGCCGACCCGATGGCCGTGCTGCGTGACCTTGCCGAGATCACGCACTGGATCTCGGTCATCAAGATCACGCCCGAGGCTGCCGACGATCCGACTGTCAGCCCCGATGAACGCTCGCGCGGCAAAACCGCTGCCGATGCGCTGCCGATGCGCGTGCTGACCCGCATGTGGCAGATGCTGCTCAAAGCGATCGAGGAAGTCAGCCAAGCGCCGAACGCGATGATGGCTGCCGAAATGGCGATCATCCGCCTTACCCACGTCGCCGAACTGCCCTCGCCCGAGGAACTGGTTCGCAAACTGCAGAACACCGCTCCCCCGCCCCATCCGGGTGGCGGCGGTGGTGGCGGCGCGTATGCTCCCGCGCAAGGTGGAAGCACGAACGCCTATGGCGGCGGTCATGTCCCGACCCATTCCGGCCCCAGCGGCCCTGTTGCATCTGCCGCCCCGCAGCTCGCGCAGAACTCGCTGGCCCGCTACGCCACGTTCGAATCCGTACTCGATCTGATCCGTGCTCACCGCGATGTGCAGCTACTGGTCGAGGTCGAGAATTACATGCGCCTCGCCAACTTCCGGCCCGGCCGCATCGAATTCGAACCTACGCCGAATGCGCCTCGCGATCTGGCGGCCAAGCTCGGCTCGCGCCTTCAAACATGGACCGGCAACCGCTGGGCTGTGATCGTGGTAAACGAAGGCGGTCAGCCGACTGTCTCCGAAGTGCGCGACGCTGCCGAAGCAGAACTGAAAGCCGAAGCCGCAGCGCTGCCGCTCGTGCAGTCGATCCTCGCGGCCTTCCCGAAGTCGAAGATTGCAGATGTCCGCACGGCGAAGGATCTGGAAACCGGCGCTCTCGAAGAAGCACTCGAAGAAGTAGAGGACGAATGGGACCCCTTCGAAGAGGACTGATCCTCGCCCTCCTTCCAGCTCCGGCAATGGCCGACGTCTGCGAACAACTCCGTCCGATGTGGTCGCCCGACAAGGGCACCGTGAACATCTGGACCGAAGCCGCATACGTGTTCGCGAACCCGATGCTGTTCGTCATGCTGCTGATTGTGCTGATGGGGTCTTTCTACCGCCACATTGCATGGCAGATGGCAGGCATTATATCTGCATCGTTCGTGTTACTCTTGGTGTCGACGCGCCTTTGGGCCAAAGACCCGGACGGCATCTGGGCGCTGGGACAGGCCGAAGGCTGCATAGCCCCGCCGATCGTCCCGACCGTGTTCGCTGCTGGCGTAATGCTATTCGCACTTATTCGCGCCGTCCGGCGCATCCGCAATCGAAGGAAAACGTGATGTTCAAAGGAATGGGCGGTCTTGGCGACATGGCCAAGATGATGAAGACCGCACAGGAAATGCAGTCGAAAATGGCCCAGCTTCAGGAAGAGCTGGAAACGATGACCGTGACCGGTGAAGCCGGCGCTGGCCTCGTCAAAGCCACCGCGACCTGCAAGGGCGAGCTGAAGGCACTCGATATCGATCCGTCGATCTTCAACACCGACGAAAAGGAAATGGTCGAAGACCTGATCCTCGCCGCGATCAAGGACGCGCAGGGCCGCGCTTCGGAAAAAGCCAAGGCAGAGATGTCCAAGCTGACCGAAGGTCTGGGCCTGCCGCCGGGCTTCGAGATGCCGTTCTAAGATGGCTCAAGGCACCGCTGACATCGAAACGCTGATCGAGCTTCTGTCGAAGCTGCCGGGCCTTGGCCCGCGGTCGGCCCGTCGTGCGGTGCTGCATCTGGTCAAGAAACGTAAAACGCACCTCTCGCCGCTTGCCGAAGCGATGACAACCGTCGCGCAGACGGCTCGCGAGTGCCTGAACTGCGGCAATATCGGCACCGCCGACATTTGTCCGATCTGCGAGGACACTCGCCGCGAAAACGGCGAGCTTTGCGTGGTCGAGGATGTCGCCGACCTTTGGGCAATGGAACGCGCTGCGGTGTTTCGCGGTCGCTATCATGTGCTGGGCGGGACGCTGTCGGCGCTGGATGCCGTGGGGCCGGACGAACTGCGCATCCCCAAGCTGATCGACCGCATTTCGTCGGAGCATATCAATGAGGTCATTCTCGCGCTGTCAGCCACCATCGACGGCCAGACCACGGCTCACTACATCGCGGACCAGCTTGGTGATGTGAAGGTCACGTCATTGGCGCAGGGTGTGCCTGTCGGGGGAGAGCTCGACTACCTCGACGACGGCACGATCACAGCCGCTCTCAAAGCCAGACGCACAATGTAAAAAAGCCCCGCAATCGCGGGGCTTTTCATTTGGACCGACGGCGACTTATTTGTCGTCTTCGTCGTCATCACCGCCCGAAGGCAGGTTGAAGAAGCTGTCGGCGTCCGAGAAATCGTCGTCGATCTTGTCGTTGTCCATCGGCTCTTCGTTGCTGCCGCTGTCCGACAGGGTGAAGGTTTCGAGGCCAGCGATCGACGACGGCATTTTCGGCTCGTCCGCATCCATGCCGAGGCTCTGCTCGGTCGACACCAGCTTGCGGCGCTCATCGTCCGACATCGCGGTGCCCTTGTTGGCGTTGGCCTTCTGAACGGCCTGGTCGAGCTCCGACTGCTTACACAGGCCCAGAGCGACCGGATCGACCGGCTGCATGTTGGCGATGTTCCAGTGGGTACGCTCGCGGATCGCCTGAATGGTCGGCTTGGTGGTGCCGACGAGCTTGGCAATCGCACCATCGGGCAGTTCGGGGTGGAACTTGACCAGCCAGAGGATCGAATTCGGACGGTCCTGACGCTTCGACAGCGGGGTGTAGCGCGGGCCACGGCGCTTTTCTTCGCCAACGGCAGCCGGGTTAAACTTCAGCTTCAGCTTGTGAAGCGGGTTCTTTTCGGCCTTGTCGATTTCTTCTTGGGTCAGCTGGTTGTTGGCAACCGGATCAAAGCCCTTCACGCCCTGAGCGACTTCGCCATCGGCAATGCCCTGAATTTCCAGCTCGTGCATGCCAACGAAATCGGCGATCTGCTTGAAGCCGATGGTGGTGTTGTCAATCAGCCAGACAGCGGTGGCTTTGGCCATGATCGGTTTATCGGACATCGTCGTCTCCTGAATACATATCTTCCCCGCTGCCCCGCGAGGGGGCGGGCCGGATCGGATCGGCCCAGTTCACATTGTCGGGGAACTCAGGCGCTATATAGTCATATCATCACAATTAGAAAAGATGAAAATGCGATCGACCCTTGCTGCATTGGCGCTCGGCCTGTTTCCGCAGATTGCGGCCTCTCAGGATATTGCCGGAGAATTCGACTATTACGTGCTGTCTTTGTCTTGGTCGCCCAACTGGTGCACCATCGAAGGGGACGCGCGGGGTTCAACGCAATGTGATGAAGACGAGGATTTCGGCTGGATCATGCACGGGCTCTGGCCGCAGTACGAGCGCGGATATCCCGAATATTGCGATACTGATTTTGGTCGCCCGAGCCGCCAACAGACCCGCGATATGGCGGACATCATGGGCACGGACGGGCTGGCGTTCTACCAATGGAACAAGCACGGCGTTTGTTCGGGTTTGTCGTCCGAGGACTACTATGGCCTCGCCCGCGAAGCTTACGAGCGCATTAAATTCCCGACCGCCTTTGCCAAGCTGCAAGAACAGGTCTCGCTCCCCGCTTCACTGATCGAAGAAGCCTTCGTTCAGAACAATCCGGCGATGGAGCCCGACGGCATCACGATCACCTGCCGGTCGGGCTATATCCAAGAGGCGCGGATCTGCCTGACCCGCGACCTGGAATTCAGGACGTGCAGCGCGGATGTGGTCCGCGACTGCACGCTGGATGACGCTCTCTTCGATCCGGTCCGCTAGTAGATGCCGGTGAGGCCCTCGGGCTTCACCGATTTCAACACGCGAACGGGTGCATGGTGACGGACACGCGTGGCTAGATCGATCACGTCCTGATCGATCATGCGGATACAGCCCGACGACACAGCCTTTCCCACCGTTTCCGGCTCGCACGCCCCGTGAATGCGGTAGAGCGTGTCTTCGCCGTTCTGGAACAGATAGAGCGCCCGCGCGCCGAGCGGATTGCCCGGACCGCCCGGCATCCCGCCATTAGCGACGGAGTACGGCTCGAACTGCGGCCAGCGCTCGACCATGCTGTCGGGCGCCTTCCAGACGGGCCAATCCCGCTGGTACTGGATGATCGCATCGCCCTTCCATTCAAACCCGGCGGCCCCGACGCTGACACCATATCGGAGCGCGCGGCCGTTCGGCTCGACCAGATAGAGGAACGCCGCATCGGGATCGACGACGATGCCGCCCTCGTCCATGTCGGTAAACGGGTTGGCAATTTCCTGGCGCCAGTATTCCCGTGACACCACCCCGCGCGGGACGGCGGGCACAGGAAACGGCTCGTCATAAAGCGCACCATATCGCGCAGGCATTGGCGGTGGCGGCGGAGGTGCGGGCGGAGCGACAGGCTCCGGTTCGGGCGCAGGACGGGCGCAGGCAGACAGCGCTGCCATTCCCGCCGAAGCGAGAAAACTTCTTCGATTGAACATGATATCCCTCGTGATTTTGCTAACGGTTTTCAGGCGTCAGACAAATCGAGGCGGCGGCACCGGAATTTCGAGCTGATGCAGCGCGGACAGCCAGATGGCATCACGTGGCGCGGCGATGGTGGGCAAATGCGGATCGGGCGAGGCCATGTCCTCTGCCATCCACAGGTCCACAGCACAGCGATGACCGGGCAAGGAGACCCCATGGCATCGCTGCTGAAGCGTCAGTCCTGCCGTCTGCGTGATCGCCGCTTCCGTCGGCACAGAGACAAGCGCCTCTGTCCTCGCGGCCATTCTCAGTGGCAGCAAGGCAAAGATTACCAGCAGTACAAGAGTTATCCGAAACATGGCGCGACTTTGCCCCGCTTTGCGACGGGGTCCAAGCCGCATCGTTTCACATCGACGTGTGGTTACTCTCCGGCAACGCGCATGACGAGCTTGCCGATGTGTGCGCTGCTTTCTATCAGCGCATGGGCGTCCGCTGCCTCATCAAGGCTGAATTCCTTGTAGACGATCGGCTTGATCCGCCCCGCACCAAGCAGCGGCCAGACATGTTCGCGCAACTGGTCCGCAATCGCGGCCTTGGCGGCATCAGACTGTGGGCGCAGGGTCGAACCCGTAAACGTCAGACGGCGCATCATGAGCTGCGCCCAGTTTACATCCGCCTTAGGCCCTTTCAGGAATGCGATCTGGACGAGACGTCCTTCCATCGCGAGCGACTTGATATTGCGGTTGATGTACTCGCCGCCAACCATGTCGAGGATGAGGTTCGCGCCGCCTTCGGCTTTCATGCCCTCGACGAAATCCTCTTCGCGGTAGTTGAAGCACTTCTCGGCACCAAGCTCTTCGCAAGCGTTGCACTTGTCCGCCGACCCAGCGGTAGCGAACACACGTGCGCCGAATGCCTTCGCCAGCTGGATCGCGGTTGTGCCGATACCGGACGAACCACCATGCACAAGGAATCGCTCCCCGCCTTTCAGCCCGCCGCGCATGAAGACGTTGGACCACACGGTAAAGTACGTTTCCGGCAGACAGGCCGCATCGCGCATACTCATGCCATCAGGGATCGGCAGACAGTGCGACGCCGACGTCGCAACATATTCAGCATAACCACCGCCCGGCAGCAGCGCGCAAACCTTGTCGCCAACGGAAAGGCTCACACCCGGACCGACCGCCACAACCTCGCCGGACGCTTCCAGCCCCGGCAGATCACTCGCTTCGGGCGGCGGCGCATAGAGGCCGGCACGCTGCAATGCGTCGGGACGGTTCACGCCCGCATAGGCAACCTTGATGACGACCTGCCCCGCACCGGCTTCCGGCATCGGACGTTCGCAGACTTTCAGGACCTCGGGTCCGCCGGCCTTGGTAATTTCGATAGCGCGCACCTGATGCTCCTTATTCGTTCAACGTCCAGCGTCCGGGCAGGTCATCCTGCCGTCCGCGAACAGGTGCCTTGATGCCCGAAAGCATTTTCTCCAACCCACCGGCAAACGCGCCAAGAACCGGAGTTTTCTTCACCGTGCCTTTGAACTTTTCGAACGACATGACGTCGGCAATGCGGCGATCGATAAAGGCATTCGTCGCCTCGCCGCCCGTTTCGTCACCCAACCAATAGAGCACGACGGAACTGTAAACGCCCGAGAGAATCGTCCGCTTGGAGTACCAGTTGTAATCGTCCGATGTATCGCCCAGCGTCTCCCAGATCAGATCGGCAGTGCCCCAGATCAGCCCTGCCCCGACCGGCGCCAGATGCGGCAGCGCAAAGAGCGTCGTCCCGCGTCGCACCAACTCGCGATCAGCGGCCTCAAGACGGAAACGGATCGCCGCCGCAACCTTCTCACTGTAGCGCATCCCCTCCATCTCGCCACTCTGCATCCGCGCAACCATCGCCGCATCGCCCTTATTATGATAGGCAACGGCCAGATCGACAGCGCCGCGCGGGCAAACGGCCAGCGCCTCGGCCTTCGTCATCCCGGCGGCATTTGCGGCATGTTCAAATGCAGTATCGGTCCATCCGTCGAAAACGACATTGGGCTCGATGGCATCAAGCAAGCGTTCCACGGCAGGCGAAAGGGGCGTAATAGGCATAGGGTCTCTCCTTCGGGGCAGCACACTAGACAACATAGGACGTAATTGCTATACGCCGCCCACCCTGCAAACTTTTTTGCAAATCCAACTTAGGAAGGTGGTGAATACCACATGCAGGTAAGCGTTCGCGATAACAACGTTGAACAGGCGCTCCGTGCGCTCAAGAAAAAACTGCAGCGTGAAGGCGTCTTCCGCGAAATGAAGCTCAAGCAGCATTTCGAGAAGCCCTCCGTCCAGAAGGCCCGTGAAAAGGCCGAGGCGATCCGCCGTCAGCGCAAGCTGGCTCGCAAAAAGCTGCAGCGCGAAGGTCTGCTCTAAGAGCACCCCTTTGTCGCTAAAATTAACCCCCGGCCTCGGTCGGGGGTTTTTCTTTGTGCTCTTCATTCTGACGAAAATACCTCGGGGGTTCGGGGGCTGCGCCCCCGCCCGCGCGCAGCGCGGCCCCTAGATCGGCAATGCTGTCGTCTGCCTTACGGTCTTGAGTGAAAACGACGATTGCAGCGTCTGCACACCCGGCAGCTTCGCCAGATGGCGGCGGTGGATACGCGCGAAGTCCTCAGCGTCTTCGGCCACCACCTTAAGCAGATAGTCCGCAGTGCCCGCCATCAGGTGACACTCCAGCACATCCGGCACGCGGGCAACGGCCTTCTCGAACGCATCCAGCGTCTCATCCGCCTGCCCGTTGAGCGTGATCTCGACGTACACGGTCGTTTTACGCCCGACTTTGCGCGGGTTCACCAGCGCAACGTAGCCCGTGATGTACCCACCCCGCTCCAGATGCTGGACCCTGCGGTGACAGGCAGAGGCCGACAGGTTCACCCGTTCGGCCAGATCGGCATTACTCAGCCGACCCTCTTTTTGCAGGATGGTCAGGATGCGTTGATCCGTCGGATCGATTCCGAAATCAGTCACGTTTCTTCGCCATTTCAATCAGTGTATCGAATATTCTTCGAATATTCGCCTTTTCGCAACCGATCTTTCCGAAGCAATTGCACGAAAGGTGCGTCATCCTACGTCTAAGCGAACAGGAGGATGCACCATGCACATCGGCTGCCCCAAAGAAATCAAACCGCAAGAATTCCGCGTCGGCATGACGCCCAGCGCCGTTCAGGAGGCTGTTGCCCACGGTCACACCGTCACGATTGAGACCAACGCAGGTATCGGCGCGGGCTTTACTGACGAAGACTACACCGCAGCAGGCGCAAGCATTGCAGCCAAGGCCGAGGACGTCTTTGCCGCTGCCGACATGATCGTGAAGGTCAAGGAACCGCAGGCTGTCGAGCGCAAGATGCTCCGCGAAGGCCAACTGCTGTTCACCTACCTCCACCTTGCTCCGGATCCGGAGCAGACCAAGGACCTGCTGGCCTCCGGCGCGACCTGCATCGCCTACGAGACCGTCACCGACGACCGCGGCGGCCTCCCGCTGCTTGCTCCGATGTCCGAAGTCGCTGGCCGTCTCGCTCCGCAGGTCGGTGCCTACACCCTGCAAAAGGCCAACGGCGGCCGCGGCGTTCTGCTCGGCGGCGTTCCGGGCGTTGGTCCGGGCAAGGTTCTGGTCATCGGCGGCGGTGTCGTCGGCACTCACGCCGCGAAAATCGCTGCTGGCATGGGCGCTGATGTGACCGTGCTCGACCGCTCGCTGCCGCGCCTGCGTTACCTCGACGACGTGTTTGGCGGCACCTTCAAGACCTCCTATGCGTCCGCTGCCAACACCATCGAACTGGCCCGCGAGGCCGACCTGATCATCGGTGCTGTGCTTGTTCCGGGTGCTGCCGCGCCGAAGCTGATCAAGCGCGACCAGCTGAAAGAGCTGAAACCCGGCGCTGTCCTCGTTGACGTTGCCATCGACCAAGGCGGCTGCTTTGAGACCTCGAAGGCCACCACCCACCAAGACCCGATCTACGAAGTCGACGGCGTGATGCACTACTGCGTGGCCAACATGCCGGGCGCTGTCGCGCGCACGTCGACCATCGCTCTTGGCAATGCGACCATGCCGTTCATGATCGCGCTGGCGAACAAAGGTTGGAAGAAAGCCTGCGCTGACGACAAACACCTGCTGAATGGTCTCAACGTTCACGCTGGCCAGCTGACCTACGCCGCTGTCGGCGAAGCTCTCGGCATCGAGACGGTCGATCCGGCCTCGCTGCTGTAATTTCCACTCACGGAAATTGAAACGGCCCGCCAATTTCGGCGGGCCTTTTTGTTAGCCTTGCGGACCGGCGGGAACCTTGTCAGTGCGCAGTTCGTCGCGGATCTGCATGAGGATCTCCAACTCGGTCGGAGCCTTCGGCGCCTCGGGGATCGGGGTCTCTTCTTTCTCGGTCATCTCGTCACGGACGCGGTTCACGAAGCGGACCAGCAGGAACACGACGAACGCGATGATGAAGAAGTTCACGACGGCCATGATGAACGAGCCGTAAGCGAAAATCGCTGCCCCCGCATCGCGCGCTTCCTGAAGGCTTGCGTCTGCCGGAACATCGCCGCTGAGAACCCAATAGGTGTTGGTAAAATCAAGGCCGCTGGTGATCACGCCGATGATCGGGTTGATCAGATCCTTGACGATCGAGTTGACGATCGCGGTGAAAGCCGAACCGACGATGATACCGACGGCAAGGTCCATAACATTGCCCTTGGCAATGAACGCTTTGAATTCTTTATACATCTTCCCTCAATTCCTTAATTAAAAGGTGCGCTATCCTGCGCTCTAACGCACATAGGTAGCGTCACCGCCCCACATGTCTAATCCTTCATATCGCACAGGATATGCCTAGTTATTGAGAGAATAATTTCAGGAGGCTCTCATGGCCGATTTATCGACTTTCGAAATCAACAAACGCTGGCCCGCCCAGAACCCCGAGCTCATTCAGCTCTACGCCTTCCCGACCCCGAACGGCAAAAAGATCCCGTTCGCGCTCGAAGAGATGGGTCTGGAGTACGAATACCATCAGGTTTCGCTCAGCGACACGGATGTGAAGAGCTCCGAGTTTCTCTCTCTCAGCCCGAACAACAAAATTCCCGCGATCATTGATCCGAACGGCCCCGATGGTGAGCCGCTCGGCCTGTTCGAAAGCGGTGCGATCCTGATTTACCTCGCGGACAAAAGCGGCAAGTTCATCGGTCGCAACGCGCACGAGCGCTATACCGTGATCCAGTGGCTGATGTTCCAGATGGCGGGTGTGGGTCCGATGTTCGGGCAGCTTGGCTTTTTCTACAAATACGCCGGCTCCAAGATGGAAGACCCGACCGCGCGCGACCGCTACATCAACGAAGCCAAGCGTCTGCTGAACGTGGTCAATACCCAGCTCGAAGGTCAGGAGTGGATCGCGGGCGAGTATTCGATTGCGGATATGGCGCTCGTGCCGTGGCTGGAAGCGCTCGATTTCTACGGCGCCAAAGAGGTGACCGATTTCGATCAGTTCACCAACGTCCACGCCTATATCGAACGTTTCAACGCCCGTCCGGCGATCAAGAAAGCGCTGGAGCGCATTCAGCTTCAGGCCTGATTCGGCACATTCACCCGCTGGCGGCGCATTTTGTAGATCTGCGACGCCAGCCCCCACGGGGGCACACTGCGGCACATATCGGTGATCATTTTGACATCCGCCGTCAGCCCCCGCATCCAGCCGACCTTTGCGTTTTTGAAGGGGCTGACAACTTCGGGCCATTGCACGACGGCAATACGCGCGTCACGGTCCATCAGCAGACGGTTCATGAATACCTCTAGCCCGAACTTGGGCAGCTTGCGCAGCTCGGCAATCTTCGAGGCCAACAGCTCGCGTTCGATAACGCGCTCCCCGCTGATGTAGTCGATCCCGATCCGATGCCAGATTTTCGGAGCGTTCTTGCGCAGGCTGATCGACACATCCGCCTGATCGTACACAATCGGGGAGATGAGCGCCGTCAGGTGCCACGCCTCTAAGCCCAGCAGGTCAGCGTCCACCAGCAGCAGATGCGATCCCTTGGCCGCCTCGATACCCTCCGTCACGGCCCACGTTTTACCGCGATTGCGCTCCATCTTGATGAAGGTCACACCTTCGCGCCCCGCAACCACGTCAGCCGTCCCGTCCGAAGAGCCGTCATCCACAACAATGACCTCGTCCACCAGCGGATGCCCGACAACAGTGTCGAGCACGTGGCCGATGCGGGCTTCTTCGTTGTAGGCGGGGATGATGCAGCTGATCTTGACGGTCAAACTTCGTTTTCCTCTTCGTTTGCCGCCCGATTGCGACGGCGATAGTACCAGATGCCTCCGACGACCAGCATGAGGCCGAGCAGGATGAGCGACCCGCGGAAAATGTAGTGGTCGATCTTCACGTAGGCGTACCCGAATACATAGCCAACGATCGTGAAAACCAAAGTCTTTGGCAGCGTGGCGAGCGTGTTCCAGCCGATGAAGCTGAGATAGTTCATCTTGGCGGCCCCCGCAGCGACCAGAACGGGCGCGCTGGCAGCATGGGTCAGCTTGCCGATCATCAGGGTCTTGCCGCCTTTGTCGTGGTAATGGCCCCGCAGGCTCTTGCGGCGGCTACGGCTCAAGCCGAGGCGCACTTGCCACCGACCTGGCAGCGTTTTTGGCGCGAACCGACCGATGCAATACAGGATCGTGTCGCCGAGCAGATCGCCGAGCACGCAGATCACGTAGACCGCGTAGATGTTCAGCAGACCGAGACTCGCCATGTATGACGCAATGACAGTGACGATCGGTCCCTCGACGATCGACGCGGGAACCAGCAGCCACAGGCCGTGCGCCTGCACGAGCTGCTGGAGTGTATTCAAGTCCATAAGTTAGCCTCGGGCTTTCGCCGTCACCTCGCTGGCGTCCATTGCATTGCCACGCCATTCGAAGCTGTTGCCTCTCCATGCGCTCACCCAGATCAAGGGCAGCATGGCGTCGCGGATAACCCACGAGGCGACGTCACGCAAACTCCGCGGCCATCCTGCGAGGCTGGCGACGGCATATTCGGTGCCGAACCACAGCGCGGGTACGGCGAGCAGCCACCACCACGAAAGGAGACCCGTCAGAGTCAGGATCAGGGTCATGAGCATCGGCAGTCCGACGCCCGCCAGAATTTCGGCGCAGAACACAGCCGGAAAGCCCATGCGGCGCACCTTGGCCCAGCGGACCTGACGGCTCCAGACCGATTTGAAATCCCGCTCGCCGATCGGCTGTGGCATCAACTGGTTGAGCAAGCGAACTTTCTTGCCGGCGGCACGGACAACTTTGGTGGAGGCCACATCTTCGGCCATCTCTGCACCCAGCGCTTCGGGTCCACCCGCAGCGTCGAGGATGTCCTTGCGCCAGAACAACATTTTGCCCTGCGCGTAGCCGTTCTCGAAAGTGTCAGAACTCAGCTGCCAACGACCCTGATAGGTGTTGAGGAAACCGCATTCCAGCGAGCCCCACATATTCGTCGCATCAACGCCAACGGGCGGCGAGGTCACGAGGCCGGTTTCGTCATCCCAGCGCGCAAACAGACGCTCGATATAGTCAGCCGGAAGCAGGACGTTGCTATCCGCCATTAGGACGAATTCGTGCTTCGCTTCTTTCCAGCCTTTCACAAGATTGTTCAGCTTGGGATTGCCCGAAACATGGTCCCTACCCACAAGCAGACGCGCTTCGACAGAGGGGTATTCGGAGATCAGGCCACGCACCACCGGAACGATGGGATCGTCTTCGCGGTCGACACAGAACAGCAGCTCGACCTTCCCGTGCCACGTTGTTTCGAACGTGGTGCGCAGCGTCGCCTCAATGTTGTTCTCTAGCCCGCAGACAGGGCGCAGGACCGATACGCTCGGGGTGCCCGAGATGATGCTCTTCTTGCGTTTTGCCTTCATCGCGTAAGCAGCAGCGCCGGACGTCACAATCTGGAGGGCGCCGGAGGTGCCGAGGATCGCGGAGGCAATGATTTCAATTCCGTTCATGACTCAAGCTCGCACAGACACTGGTTCGTCTTCAGCGGCGGGTACTGGCGCAGTGGCACCGTGGGCCGCCCAGTCTACCAACATCAAACCACCGCTACTGGTTTCAGCCAGAGCCGTACAATTTTCCGTCCAGTCGCCGCAGTTGGCATAAACGACGCCATGATCCGAGTGCAGCGCTGCTTGATGGAAGTGGCCGCAGATGATCCCGTCGACTTCGTGTTCTTTGGCCAGATCGGTCAGGCGGAACTGAAAGTTATCCTGCGCGCGCAGCATGTTGTTGATGCGGTTCAGGCACCAGTTGATGCCGTTCCATTCGCGCTTCATCCCGAAACCCGAAGCAACCCAGTTGAAGCAATCCTGTGCGCCGCGCAGCACGCCTTCGCAATGGGCGCCGAGCTTTGACAAAAGCGGGGCGCGCTGCTCGAACTCGTCACAGCAATCGCCGTGGATTACGAGGTAGCGCGAGCCGTCGGATGCGGTGTGATAGACGTAATCGGCAACTTCGACGCACTCGAAATAGGTGCCAAAATAGTTGCGAAAGAATTCGTCGTGATTGCCGGGAGTATAGACCAGACGCACACCGCTTTTGGCGCGATCCAGCAAAAGGCGGAAAATGTCGTGGTGTGTCTTGGTCCAGCGCGACCCGATCGGGCGCCAGATGTCAAAAATATCGCCGACAAGGTAGATCGTGTCCGCAACGTGGGACTGAAGGAATGCGAGCAATTCCTCTGCACGGCAGCTACGGGCGCCAAGGTGCAGGTCGGAGATGAAGATCGTCGGGAAGTAACGCTTACCTGGCTGGTGCTTCGGCTTTCGGTCGGATTTCGGCGTGCGAGCCATCGCTTGCAAATCGGCCACGACTTCGGGCGGAACAATGAACGGGGCCCTCGAAAAACTCTGGGACTGAATATCCATAATAACGTGCCTCGATCCCGATAACGTTGCCGCCTCGATACCTTCGAAATATGACAGCTGCGTCTCGGAACCACAAAAATGTTATCCGGCTTGGCAAGAAAATGCACAAAGTAGTCGGTCTTCGTTATCAACGCATTTCGAGCGGGTTTCTGTTCCCAAAAAACGGCTGGGTGGGTCGACAAATCGTCGCAGCATCAGAAACGTATCTCGAACGCAGTGCCCTCATCGGTCGGCAGCAGCGCGATAGAGCCGCCGTGCGCCTCAAGCATCCGGCGCACAATCGGCAGGCCCATGCCAGTGCCGCCAGTACTGCGCCGCGTGGTAAAGAATGGCTCGAAAATCCGGTCGCGATTACCAGCAGAGATCCCGCGCCCGTCGTCCGTGACGATGACCTTTTGCCCGTTGCACTCCAGCGTCACCCTGCGCGCGCCATGGACCGCAGCGTTGGCTAGCAGATGCTGGATCACGAGCCGGACGGCATCCTTGCCGAGCGGGATCGTCGCATCGCCCTTCATCGCGATATCGAGGTCGGGATAAGCGACGTGCCATTCTTCGACCAGATCGGCGAGCACTGTCTGCCCCGCTGGCATGGGCTCTTGCGCGCGGGCCAAATCACGCTGCGCTTCGAGGAGCGCCATCATCCGGTCGGTCGCCTGCCCGATCCGCTCCACAAGGCGGCGGCGTTCATCGTGCGGGAGGTCACTGTCTAGGAGCTCCGCCGCGCCGCGCAATACGGTGAGCGGAGAGCGCATCTCGTGCGTTACGTGGTCGGCATAAGACCGCACGACAGCCTCGCGGTTTTGCAGCACGCGGCCCATCTCCAGCATGGATTGGCCAAGCATCTGAAATTCGCTGGTCCCGTAATGGGGCAACGGGTCGAGCGACCCCTCTTCCGACCGTTTGATCGCCCCTGAGCGTGCCGCCAGCAAAGACACGGGGCGCAAGACCAGCCGCACCAATCCCCAGCCGAGCGCAATGGTCGCGACGAAGACCACAGCGAACACGGCGAAAACAGCCTCGCGGTAGCCGAGGTACGGCCAGAGGTAACGGACTGCCACGATGCCGCCGAATGCCAGCCCCAGAACAGCGCCAAGCACGACTGCAACAACGAGGCCGAGCGACGGGCGCCACTTCGCCCCTAATGGCCGCGACATTGACCCATCCTCAGCCCAACGCCGTGCACTGTGTCGATAGCATCGGGGCAGCCCGCATCGGCAAGCTTCTTGCGCAGGTTCCGCAGGTGGCTGTCGAGCGTCCGGTCGCTGACGTGAATGTTTGTGCCATACACCTGGTCCACCAATGCAGGGCGCGGGACCACATGCTCGGGACGGGCAATCAGATGCATCAGGATGTCCTGCTCACGCGCGGTTAGGTCGACCTCCGTTTCGCGGACATGGCAAACGTGCCGTTCTGGATCGAGGGTCAGAACACCGCGACGCAACCCGCTCGGCTTGGCGGGTGCGGTCACGGTACGCTTCAAGATGACTTTCACGCGGGCGACCAGCTCGCGCGGGGAAAACGGTTTGGCCACATAATCGTCGGCGCCAAGCTCCAGCCCCACAATCCGGTCGATCTCGTCAGAGCGTGCGGTGAGGAATAAAACCGGCACGTCCGATGACTTGCGCAGCTGGCGGCACACGTCGAGGCCGTCCATTTCCGGCATTCCAATGTCGAGGATCAAGAGATCAGGTTTCGCCGTCTGCGCCAGTTCCAGCGCCTGCGCGCCGTCCTCGGCTTCGATCACCGCAAAGTCCGCCTGCCTCAGCGCGATCCTCAGGATATCGCGAATGTTGGCATCGTCGTCGGCGATCAGGATGGTTCGGGTCATTTGTCGGTGGCTTCGGCAGGTTTGGTCTGGCTCACGCTACCCTTGGCGGCTCCGCTGCGAAAGGCTTTCGCATGTTCGTCGAGCCACCATCCGTCCCGCAAAAGGCTCTGCGGGACACCATTTACCACGATCTGCTTCATCATTCGTCTCCTGTAGTTGAGCCTACAGGTGTCAGTCCGGCCGCGTAGCCGGACTGCGGAAGATGTGCAGATTGCGTGCAGATCAGAGCGCGGACTGCGCTGCTTCGCGGATTGCCTTGATGTTCGCGCCGTAGACGTCGGGCTTGTCGACCGAACCGCCTTTGAACACAGCCGAACCAGCCACCAGCGAGTCCGCACCGGCAGCCGCGACGAGCGGAGCGGTGTTGGTATCGACGCCGCCGTCGACCTGAATATGGACCGGACGGTCGCCGATCATCTCGCGCACTTTGCGGACCTTCTCGACGCCGTTCTGGATGAACTTCTGACCGCCAAAACCCGGGTTTACGGTCATCACGAGCACCATGTCGATGCTGTCTAGCAGATACTCGACTTCTTCAGCGCGGGTACCGGGGTTCAGCGCAACGCCAGCCTTAACGCCCTGCACGCGGATCGCCTGAACGGTGCGGTGGATGTGCGGACCTGCCTCGATGTGGGCCGTGATCATGTCGGCACCGGCTTCGGCATATGCCTCGATGTACTGATCGATCGGCGAGATCATCAGGTGCACATCCATGAAGGTTTTGACGTGCGGACGGAACGCTTTAACCGCGGGCGGGCCGAAGGTCAGGTTCGGCACGAAGTGCCCGTCCATAACATCGACGTGGACCCAATCGGCGCCCTGATCCTCGATCGCGCGGATTTCCTGACCAAAGTTGGCGAAGTCGGCGGAAAGAATCGACGGAGCGATCTTGATAGAGCGGTCGAAAGTCATGCGCAGCGTCCTCCTAGTGCATTCTGCCGCTATTTAACGCGGTTTGCTGGCAACGTCATCCATTCAAACCATCTATTGCGGCACTGCGGCAAATAGGTTCACATGAATATCGATCTTTGTGGTTAGGATGTACGCATGTCGGTGCTGCTACTCAAATCTGACGCTGTCCTTCCGGCGGGCGGACATTGGGCGCTTTCGCGGGCTCTGCTGTCCAAGCGGAAGCCCAAGAGCTTGCATCAACACGATTTCTACGAATTGATCTGGGTCCAGAACGGCAAGCTGCGCCACCACCTCGAGGACCGTCACGAGGATCTGCTGGAAGGTTCGCTGCTTTTCGTGCAGCCGCAGCATATTCACGCCCTTCAGGGACGCGGTGAAGAGGCGATGGCCGTTTCGGTGAGCTTTTCCGCCGATCTGATCGCCAGCCTGCTGTCGCGACATCCCGAATTAAACGGGCGGTTCTTCTGGGCCAATGCGCCCCGTCCTATCCGCGTGTTGCGTGATAGCCGCCAGATGGCCGATCTGAACCGCGCCGCGATGTTGATGGAGCGTCAGTCCGCTTCGTCGCTCGCCGCTGAAGCATTCCTGCTGCCGCTGCTTTCATCGTTGATGGCAGAGCAGGTTCCGCTGCCCTCAGAAGCGCCCGACTGGCTGATGCGCGCCTGCAACGCCGCCAAAGAACCCGCGATTTTCCGCGACGGTGCTGCTGGTTTTGTTCGTGTCACAGGCCGCGCCCATGCGCATGTCAGCCGTACGGCGCGTCATTTCCTCGGGCAGAGCCCTTCGGAATACATTAACGAAATCCGGATGCAGCACGCCGCGCGAATGCTGACGGGTTCGGGCGACAGCCTCGCCGAGATTGCCGCCGATTGCGGTATCCCGAACCTCAGCCACTTTCACAGGTTGTTCCTGTCCTACCACAAGATGACGCCAGCGCAGTTCCGGCGTCAGTTCCAGACGAACGCGATCCAGCCCGCCTGATTACTTGCGATTGCGCCAGCGGTTGAAGCGCGATTTCCGCTCTGCGATGCCCGCTTCCATACGGTCCACACCATTGCCTGCGCGGCCCAGCGCAGGGTCCATCACACGTTCGCGGAACTGGAACCAGACGCGGCGGGTGAACAGTATGAAGATCGCCAGCGCGATAAAGAAGATGATGTTGAACCACGGAATGATGGTCACGTCAGGGCCATCGACAGGCTTGATCCGCACGGCATTCGGGAACGTGGTCAGGAAGCGGTTGCGCCAGCCGTATTTGGTGATGACGACCCACTGCGGATTGGCGGAGGTCGATGTGTATTCCTGCGCCTCGCCTTGCAGATCGCGGCTGTCGAATTTGAAGTACGGCGGCCAGATCCAGCCTGTGTCCTCGTTGCGATAGATCATGATGTCGTTCGCTTCGGAACCGCGGATAAGGCCGAACAGATAGGTCGGGCGGCGCACCGTATTAATGAACAGCACGTCCCGCGAGCCGAGGTCGGCGTTACCGCTTTCAGGCTGGGCGTAGAACATTCTGTTCCAGCGGCTGAAGTCCTGACGGATGACTTCCGTCCCCGTGATGCGCGCGATGTCGTGCTGCGGAAGCACGTAGTCGAAAAACGGCAGCAAGAGCACCACGAGCACAGCGCGGAAAATCATCCGGAAAGACATATCGACCTCAGTTCGTCACAAAATAAATCACCGCCACGGTGACGGCTGGAATAATATAGACCAGCAGGATCAGCTTTTTACGAAAACTGCGTTCATAGCGGGTCATGTTCTCGGCGATATAGGCTTCCCGCGCGTTGGGATCACCCCCGAGATTGGTCGCATCCCACGATTTTTCGAGCTTCTCGCGTCTGACGGACCGCGAATAGACGGAAACAACGAGGTAGAACGCTGACAGGATCAGGCCGAAGCCCGCGAGAAAGACGATGAACCGCACCGGCCCTTACCAGACCACCTTGCTCCAGTGTCGGGGCAAATTCGCGATCGAGAGCACCAGGACCGGCCCCCACAGCAGCGCGGAAATCGCGGCGAGCGGGACGAAGTGTTCAAGCACGGCCGTGAAGCCCGCGTCGAGCAGCTCGAAAATCGGGAAACCTTGGATCACGTAGAGGCCGATGAAAAAACAGATGCCGATCAGCATCATTACGAGGATCGAGATGACGGCATTGATGGCAAGCGGTTTGAGGCCTTCGGGCAGAAACTTGGCGATGAGCTGCGGGATGAGCCATCCAACGACGGCCAATGCGACGGCAGGTAATAGAATTGCGTACAAAGGTCGCCTCCCACTGGCGTCTGGCTTCGGCAATAAGCTGGACTCTACGAGCCGCACATTCAACCTCGACGTTCCTCAGAACCCGACTTCTATACCAAAGTGTGAGTTAAATGTGCGTGATCGTGAGAAATTAGGTTCATTAAAATAAAAAGCCGAAGGATTACTCCTCCGGCTTTCGCTTTGATGTCATTTCAACTCAAGCCGAGTCGTCAGTGGCATGTTCGCCTTCAAGTTCGACCTCGGCATCAGCCGGAAGTTCGCCGTTGGCGATTTCGTCGGCGATAATTTCAGCAATCGGACGGTCAGCGGCAATGGCCTCGTCGCTGTAGATCTCATCGGGGTCGACGTGACGCGCAGGCATTTCCATACCGCGGTTGTAGTACTCGTCCTCGATGTCGATGGAGTCGGCCTCGCTGCGCATCACAACGCGGGTTCCCAGCGGAACCTGCTCGAACAGGTGGATGATGTCCTGATTGAACATGCGGATACAGCCTGCGGAACCGGAGTTACCAATAGAAGCGAGGTCGTTGGTTCCGTGGATACGGAAGTACGTGTCACGGTCTCCGCGATAGAGGTAAAGCGCACGCGCACCGAGCGGGCTACGTAGACCGCCGGGGATGCCGCCGCTGAAGGGGCCGTAAACGTCAGGCTCGTTGCGGAGCATGTTCGCGGTCGGGGTCCAGCCCGGCCACTCCACCTTGCGCTTGATCACGGTGTCGGTGCGGATCGAACGGCCAAGACGGCCAACGGCAATGGGATAGCGCCATGCGGTGCCGTCCTCCATGATCCAGTAGAGGAACTTGGCGTAGATATCGACTTCGATCTGACCGGGTTCGGCGGGTCCGGTATACTGGACAAGGAAACGGCGGTTCGGCGTGTCGAGGTATTCCGACGGGACCGCAGCAACCGCGTAACCGTTGTCGATGATCGTCTCATAGCCCGGCACAACAACATTCTGCGGCTGGGGTTCTTCGACGGGTTCGGGCTCGGGGGCGCATGCTGCTGCGAGTGACAGGGCCAGAACGGCAAACAGCGGCTTAAAAATCTTCAAACGGAGGTCTTTCATTCTGTTTTGTCCGTAGTCGTACGTTGCGGACCAATACCATTCGGATGCCAATGGGCAAATGTATACGGCAAGTCTGACGCGCAGTGTGGTTTTGATGTATGATATCACGAAGGTGTTAAGTTCTTTTGTAGTATAACTAGGTGGGGAGCCCTCTTGGACAAACGATAAACCGATCTAGCTGTCCATCTGGAGTGGTGCTTTGCACCAAGGGAGAGAACGTAATGAGTATCATCAAGGAACTGATTGACCCCGCAGCACTGCCGGAAGATGAGCCGGAACTGCCGCAGCCCAGCCCCGAAGGAACCGTGCGAGTCCATGTATTTGCTGGACATTTCGACAGCGAGGCTGACCTCTTCGGTTATTGTTTCGACACCGAGGGCCCCGACAGTCCGGAGATGCTGACCCGCGATCTTCCGGGTGCCTATATCGACACGAATTATGTTGCGACAGGCTACGGCACCCGCGTCGAAGAAGCGCTGGCGGACTTTTTCGACCCCGTTGATGCCGCAAATATCAGCAACGGGATCGGTGATGCCAACGCCGTCGTGATCGTGTCGGAACACGCATTCGGCGGGTTTCCCTACACCCTCGGCAACACGCCAAAGCTCGACTACGTCTGCGAAAGGTTCGTCGAACTGCCCTAAGCGAGCAGCGTCCGGCAAAGGGCGCTCTGCGCATCCGCGAGCCCGTCGATGACGTCAAAGTGGTGCCGATCGGGTTCAATCGTGATCGGCACATCCCATTTATCCGCCAGCATTTGCCCTTGCGAAAGGAACACGGGCCTTTCATTCGCCCCCACCCAGACATGCCCCGGACAGACGGGTTTGTGGCTGACGGGACTTTCGGCGGCAGCCTCATCAGGATCGAGGCACAGATCCTCGTTCATAGTAGTTTCCTGAAGCGGCGCTAGGTCGGCCAGAGGAGAAATCGCCACGACCCGCGCCAGACGATCCTGCCAGTCCAGCCGTTCGTCATTGCAGGCCATACGCGCTACCAGATGCCCGCCAGCGGAATGGCCCGTCAGATAGATCGGGCCATCGACCTTCGCCGCAGCAACGGTAATCGCGCGGCGGATCTGGCGGGTGATGTCGGCAATCCGGACGGTCGGGCAGAGGCTGTAGGACGGCATCGCGACCGCATAGCCTGCTGACAGAGGCCCCTCTGCCAGATGTGACCAGTCGGCACGATCGAACGCCAGCCAGTAGCCCCCGTGCACGAACACGACGAGGCCCTTTGCCTTGCCTTCAGGAACAAAGAGGTCGAACTTCTCGCGCTCGCCCTCGCCATACGGAATGCCCGCATCGAGTCGGCTTGCGTGTGTTTTGCGGAATTCTGCCGCTTCGGACTGCCATCGCGGCGGATAGCCCGCAGCCCCTTCGATGTAAGCACCGTTTGCGAATTCGTCGTCGCGATTATTTGGCATATCTCCACCGTAATCACTGGACCTTTGCGGTCCCTTTGCGTTGAATGTGATCAAATTATTCGGAGAAAGTCATGTCTGCTTCGGCAACAAACCTGAAATCCCTGTTGTCCAATCCTGATCTGGTCATGGACAAGGCTTATATCAACGGTCAATGGGTCGACGCGCGGAATGGCGCCACTTTCGACGTGGTGAACCCCGCCCGTGGCGACGTGATCGCCAAGATCCCCGATCTGTCCCGCGAAGAGACAGGCGAAGTCATTGATGCCGCTTACAAAGCGCAAAAGGACTGGGCCAAGAAAACCGGCAAGGACCGCGCGAAAATCCTGCGCAAATGGTTCGACCTGATGATGGCCAACCAAGAAGACCTCGCCATCATCATGACCGCCGAACAGGGCAAACCGCTGGCTGAAAGCCGCGGCGAGATCGCATACGGCGCGTCGTTCGTCGAATGGTTCGGTGAAGAGGCAAAGCGCGTTTACGGCGAAACCATCCCCGGTCACATGGCCGACAAACGCATCACCGTCATCAAGCAGCCCATCGGCGTTGCCGCAGGCATCACGCCGTGGAACTTCCCCAACGCGATGATCGCCCGCAAGGTCGCGCCTGCCCTCGCCGCTGGGTGTTCGTTCGTCATCCGTCCCGCCTCGCAGACGCCGCTGTCGGCGCTGGCGATGGCCAAGCTCGGCGAAGAAGCAGGCATCCCCGCAGGTGTGTTCTCGGTCGTGACTTCCGAAGACGCCTCGGGCGTGGGTAAAGAGTTCTGCGAAAACCCGAAGGTACGCAAACTGACATTCACCGGCTCGACCGAAGTTGGCCGCATCCTGCTGCGTCAGGCTGCCGATCAGGTCATGAAGTGCTCGATGGAGCTTGGCGGCAACGCGCCGTTCATCGTTTTTGACGACGCCGACATCGACGAAGCGGTCAAAGGCGCCATCGCCTGTAAATTCCGCAACAACGGCCAGACCTGCGTTTGTGCGAATCGCATCTACGTACAGGACGGCGTATACGATGCCTTCAGCGCGAAGCTGAAAGAAGCCGTCGAGGCGCTGAAAGTCGGTGACGGCCTGAGCGAAGGCACCGACCTTGGCCCGCTGATCGAACCCAAGGCCATCGACAAGGTCAAAGACCACCTCGCCGATGCGCTCTCGAAGGGCGGCAAGGTTCTGACGGGCGGCGAAATGGCTCCAGAGGGCGGCCAGTTCTTCCTGCCGACCATCATCTGCGACGCGACGCAGGACATGAAGGTCGCCCGCGAAGAAACTTTCGGCCCGTTCGCGCCGCTCTTCCGCTTCAAGGACGAAGACGAGGTTATCGAGATGGCGAACGACACTATCTTCGGCCTCGCCTCCTACTTCTACGCCAAAGACCTCAGCCGCGTGATCAAGGTTCAGGAAGCGCTGGAGTACGGCATCGTGGGCGTGAACACCGGCATCATCTCGACCGAAGTCGCCCCGTTCGGCGGTGTGAAGCAGTCCGGCCTTGGCCGCGAAGGCAGCCACCACGGTATCGAGGATTACCTCGAACTGAAGTACATCTGCACCAACGTCTGAGCGCAGACCTAACCGAACAAAGGCCCCCGCCCGCCCTGCGTGTGGGGGCTTTTCTTTTTACAATTGTGTCATCCAACTCTCACGCAGCTGTCACGTCTTGCGGCCACCTCCGTGCCACTGTCCATTTGACCCAGAGAGTAGCATGACCATCAAGACCGTCTGCCTGACCTCGATCCTCGCTCTGACTGCAGGCAGCGCCATGGCCGAGATGAACTTCAACCGCATTTCTTCGTTCGCCACGCCGCATAACATGGCCGAAGGCGAAGACATGTCGCAGGAAACCTCGGCCGAGATCATTTCTGCCTCCGCAGACGGCATGACCATCGTCTATTCCGACAGCCCGCTCGGTGTGATCGGCATGATCGACATCACCGACCCGAAGAACCCGCAGCCCAAGGGCAACGTGGCTGTCGACGGTGAACCGACCGCAGTTTCGGTCATCGGCAACACCGCGTTTGCTGGCGTGAACACCTCGGAAAGCTACACCGCGCCGTCGGGCAAGCTGGTGTCCATCGACCTCGCTTCGGGCGAAATCACCAGTGAGTGTGACCTCGGTGGCCAGCCGGATTCGACCGCTGTCGCAAAGGACGGATCGTTCGTTGCTGTCGCGATCGAAAACGAGCGTGACGAAGACCTCGGCGATGGCCGCGTCGGTCAGGCTCCGGGCGGTTACATGGTCAAGGTCATGGTCGAAGACGAAGCCATCGTCTGCGACAGCCTGATGAAAATCGACGTCTCGGGTCTGACCGAGATCGCACCGGAAGATCCGGAGCCGGAATTCGTTGACGTGAACAGCCTCGGCGAGATCGCTGTCACCCTGCAAGAAAACAACGCTATCGTCGTCATCGGCGCCGACGGCGAAGTCATGAACCAGTTCTCCGCCGGTTCGGTCGATCTGGAAAACATCGACGCCACCGACGAGCGCGGCGCGCTGATCTTCACCGAAAGCCAGATGGGCCGCCTGCGTGAACCCGACGGCCTCCAGTGGATCGACGACAACCACTTTGCCATCGCCAACGAAGGCGACATGGACGGCGGCTCGCGTGGCTTCACTATCTTCAACAAGGATGGCACCGTCGTTTACGAGGCCGGCACCTCGTTCGAAGAAGCCATCATTCAGGCCGGCCACTATCCGGACAAGCGTTCGGACGCCAAGGGTAACGAACCCGAAGGCATGGAATTCGCTGTCTTCGGCGACACCCCGTACCTGTTCATCCTGTCCGAGCGTTCCTCGATGGTCGGCGTCTACGACGTGACCGATCCGGCGGCTCCGGTCCTCAAGAACCTGCTCCCGTCGGGCATTTCGCCGGAAGGCGCGATCGCAATCCCGTCGCGCAACCTGCTCGTTACCGCGAACGAGACCGACCTGACCGAAGAGGGCGGCGCACGCGCTCACGTCATGGTCTACGAACTGCAAGGCGCTCCGGCTGCCTACCCGCAGCTGACCTCGGAAGGTGCAGACGAGTTGATCGGTTGGGGCGCGATCTCGGGCATGGTCGCGGGCGAAGACGGCATGGTCTATGCGGTCAACGACAGCTTCTACAGCTACCAGCCGACCATCTTTACCATCGACACCAATCAGACCCCGGCCCGCATCATATCGGCGCTGCCCGTCACCCGTGGCGGCTATCCGGCGCAGAAGCTGGACATGGAAGGCATCACGCTCGACGGTGAAGGTGGCTTTTGGGTCGCGTCCGAAGGCCGTACCGACCGCATGGTTCCGCATGGCATCTACCACATCAACGCAGACGGCGAGATCGAAGAAGAAATCTCGCTGCCCGCAGAACTGCTGGCAGTCGAGAAGCGCTACGGCTTCGAAGGCGTCACCATGATTGGCGACACCCTGTGGATGGCCGTTCAGCGCGAATGGGCCGATGACGCCGAAAACGTCGTCAAGCTCGTGGCCTACAACACCGATAGCGAAGAATGGGGCGCCGTTTCGTTCCAGAAAGACCAAGCCGAAAACGGTTGGGTCGGCCTGTCGGAAATCACCGCGCACGGCGACTACGTCTACCTGATCGAGCGTGATAACCAGATCGGTGAAGCTGCCGCGATCAAACAGATCGTCCGCGTGCCTGCTGCGGAAATGGTCGCCGCAGCGCTCGGCAACGAACTGCCGGTTGTCAGCAAAGAAGTCGTCCGCGACCTGATCCCCGATCTGGCTGCAAACGGCGGCTACGTTGTCGACAAGATCGAGGGTCTGGCGATTTTCGAGGACGGCACGACTTGGGTGTCGACCGACAACGACGGCGTCGATGACAGCTCGGGCGAGACGTTCTTCTGGACCATCGGCCAGATGTAAGTCACGCAATTCGGACTTTACAGCAGGGGCCCTTCGGGGCCCTTGTTTCGTTGGGGGTTTTATGGGGCTTTGCCCCCTCTGCCCTCTGGGCATTCACCCCCAAGGTATTTTTATCAAAGTGAATAGAGCGCGAATTGATCTGGAAGGTTTAAGGCATGACGGCGAAGACACCGAAATTCTGGAACTGGATGGCCGAGCGCTATGCCAAGTCGCCGATCGCGGACGAGGCGTCCTATCAGGCGAAGCTGGCCAAGACGTTGGAGTATGTCGACCAGAACACCCGCGTCGGCGAACTTGGCTGCGGCACCGGATCGACCGCGATCTTCATCGCGCCGCATGTTCGGGAGATCGTGGCGTCCGACTTCGCCGAGAACATGATCGCCATTGCACGGCGGAAGGCCGAAGCCGCAGGGCTGACGAATGCCGATTTCCGCGTGGGCTCGATGGAGGTTCTGGACGGTCAGTTTGATGCGTTTCTCTGCCACAGCATTCTACATCTCGTGCATAATCCGCAGGACATCATCGCCGAGGCTTCTTCCAAGCTGAAACCGGGCGGCGTGCTGATCAGTTCAACCGCATGTGTTGCGGATATGGGCGTGGGGATGAAGATCCTGCTGCCGTTCCTGCGCTGGCCATGGCTGGGGCTGACGCCTTACGCGCGAACCAAGCACGAAATGCGGGCAATGTACCGCAAGGCCGGACTGGAGATTATCCATGACTGGCAGCCGGGCAAGAAAGCGGCGCTGTTTTTGATCGGTCGGAAGAACTGAAAAGGGCGGGGAAATCCCCGCCCTTCGTTTATTAGCCCATACGCTCGGATGCGTAGCCGCCCGGGCTTGCCGGGAAGACGACGGTTTTGTCGCCATTAAGGAACACGCGGCGCTGGACGTGCGCCTGAATCGCGCGGGAGAGGACCTGCGCTTCGACATCGCGGCCGAGCGAGACGTAGTCTTCCGGCGACTGGGCGTGGGTAACGCGTACAACATCCTGTTCGATGATCGGACCTTCGTCGAGGTCGGCGGTCACGTAGTGCGAGGTCGCACCGATCAGCTTCACGCCCTTCTCGAACGCCTGCTTGTAGGGGTTCGCGCCCTTGAACGACGGCAGGAACGAGTGGTGGATGTTGATGATGCGGCCGGACATCTTCTGGCACATCGCATCCGAAAGGATCTGCATGTAGCGCGCGAGGACGATCAGCTCTGCGCCCGAATCCTCGACCACCTGCATGATCTGGGCTTCGGCCTGCGGCTTGTTCTCTTTGGTGACTTTGATGCAGTGGAACGGGATGTCGTTGTTCACGACGACCTTCTGGTAGTCCATGTGGTTCGAGATCACAGCCACGATGTCGATCGGCAGGCCGCCGATTTTCCAGCGGTACAGCAGGTCGTTCAGGCAGTGGCCGAAACGGGAGACCATGATGACGACTTTGGTCTTCGCACCGTCGACGAAGAAATCGTAGTCCATGTCGAATTCGGCGCCGGTGGCCTCAAAGCCTTTGGTCAGCTCTTCGAGGGTCATACCGGTTTCGGCGGTGAAGCTGGCGCGCAGGAAGAATTTGCCAGTTTTCTGGTCGTCGAACTGGGCAGTGTCGGTGATGTTGCAACCGTTATCCGCCATGTAGTTGGCAACGGCCGCGACGATTCCGCGGGTCGATTTGCAGGTCACTGTAAGAACGTATTTCGACATGGTGGTCTCCGGTATGCTTTCGCTGGCTATTACAGACAGCCCACGCAGATTCCATTGAACAGGAACGCCGTTTTTCAGCCATTTGCGGCATTTTGTGTCGTCGCGGGGAAACGTCCGCTCCGATTGTTGCGTTTTGGAACGGATTGTAGACCTGCGTTTCCTTTCGGAACGGTACCGGAATACCGAACGGCGACCTCAAGTTGCAGCTTTCACCCATGAGAGGCCATCAGTCGTCAGGCCGCTGGGGTTGTACTCTCCACTGACATAGCCGCCATATCCGTCTGCGCGGAGGCGGTCGAAAAACGCTTCGTGATTTTCCGGCTCATGCCTGTGCGGCGCGCCGCCGATCTGAACGTGGGTCACGCGGTGACCGACACGGTCCCAGACCTTCACAATATCGCCCTCCATCATCGCGGCGTGGAAGCTGTCGAACAGCAGAGACAGGTTTGGGGCGGCGACCTCGTCGAGAATGCGGACGGCTTCGTCGAAATCACTTAGGAAATAGCCAGGCATCGAGGTTTGGTTGATCGGCTCGATCAGCAGTGACATATGCGGGGCTTGCTCTGCCGCCCAGCGCAGGTTCTCGACGTAGGTCTGCCGCGCCTCTGCGCCCTCGGCGCTGCCGGACATGATGTGCATTCGGGTCACGCCCAGCGCCTTGGCAAAGCGCAGCGCGCGGGGAAAATCGCGGCGGAAGCGGTCCTGCAAGGCAGGCACGGCGGCCCAGCCCCGCTCGCCGCCAGTATAGTTCGGCGGCGGGCAGTTCATCGTGATGAGCTGCATGTCGTACTTGGCCAAGCGCGACAGGATGTCGTTCGCCGGATCGTCGTAGGGAAACTGGACTTCGACCGCAGTAAAGCCCGCCTTGCCCGCAGCGTCGATACGCTCCAGAAGGCCACCCGCTTCGGGGAAGAGCAGCGAAAGGTTGGCGCAGGTTTTCATTTAGTCCCTGAGTTCTGCCGCAGGAATGATCGGGAAAAACGTCCCGCCGGAGCTGACGCCGAACATGCCGTTCTGCTCTTCACCCAGATCGACGAGGCGGTAGAACGACTTGCGGTCGATCAGCGCTTCGAGGTTACGGCGGATCAGGATGTAAGGCGACGGCTCACCGTCCTCGTCGCGGACAACACGGATCGGATGCTCTGGCCCCGCGACCACGCTGTCACCGACGTTGGTCACGAAACGCAGGCCGTCGTCTTCGGGCTCGAAATCGACGGCGACGAAGGGCGCATCGTCGACTTTGATCCCCACCTTCTCGACCGGCGTAACAAGAAAGTAGTCGTCGCCGTCCTTGCGGATGATCGACGCGAACAAATTCACCAGCGGCTGCCTGCCGATGGGCGTGCCGAGATAGAACCACGTTCCATCACGCGCGATACGCATATCGATGTCGCCGCAAAAAGGCGGGTTCCATTTATCGACAGGTGGCGGCCCCTTTTTGGAGGCAGCCTTGGCCGAGGCCGCTATGTTATCTGCCGAAGGTGTCACAATCTTTTGTGTCATCATGCTTTTCCGATTGGGAGCCGGTCTGTTATCTGGTTCACTGATAGATATAGGTCATAAGGAGCATTGTCATGGCTGCACCCGCCGATCTGGTGGCAGAGATTGAATCTCTGGGACAGAAACTGGGGCAAGCGCGGGAAAGTATCGCCAGACGCTTCATCGGACAGGACCGCGTTGTCGACCTCGTCCTCGCTTCCCTTATCTCGGGCGGCCACGCACTGCTGATCGGCCTTCCGGGGCTGGGTAAAACGCGCCTTGTGCAGACGCTTTCGACCGTGATGGGGCTGGACGAAAACCGCGTCCAGTTCACGCCGGACCTGATGCCTGCGGATATTCTTGGCTCCGAGGTGCTGGAAACCGCTGCCGACAGCACCCGCGCGTTCCGCTTCGTTCCCGGTCCGATTTTCTGCCAGCTTCTGATGGCGGACGAGATCAATCGTGCCTCGCCGCGCACCCAGTCCGCCCTTTTGCAAGCGATGCAGGAACGCGAGGTGACGATTGCAGGCGAGCACCGCCCGCTTGGTCGCCCTTTCCACGTTCTGGCAACCCAGAACCCGCTCGAACAGGAAGGCACCTACCCGCTGCCCGAAGCGCAGCTCGACCGTTTTCTGCTTTCCATCGATGTCCCCTATCCCACCCGCGATGCGGAGCGTGATATCCTGCTGGCAACGACCGGCGTCGAAGAGGACGAGGCCCACGCTGTCTTTACCGCTGACGAACTTCTTGCCGCGCAGGCGCTCCTGCGCCGGATGCCTGTCGGTGAGGCCATCGTTGATATGATCCTCGACCTCGTGCGCTCCTGCCGCCCTGATGCCGACGCACCCGAAGCCATTCGCCAGAACGTCTCGTGGGGCCCCGGCCCTCGTGCGGCTCAGGCGCTGATGCTGACGGCCCGCGCTCACGCGCTGATGAACGGCCGCCTGTCGCCCTCGCCCGAGGACGTGCTGGCCATGGCCGAGCCTGTCCTGTCGCACCGCATGGCGCTGACCTTCGCGGCCCGTGCGCGTGGTGAAAGCCTGCCCGCCATCATCGACACCGTCGCTCGCTCCGTCACCCGCACCGGAGTTGCTGCGTGACCGATCCGCTGGCCCTGCGAGCGGAGGCCGAACACCTAGCCTCCCCCATGCCGACGCTTCTCGCCGAGGCAGAGCATCTGGCGACCACCGTGATCCTCGGGGAACACGGTCGGCGCCGTGCAGGGCTTGGCGATACATTCTGGCAATACCGCCCCGCGCAGGACCACGACGAAGCGCGCCTGATCGACTGGCGCCGCTCGGCCCGCTCCGATTCCACCTTCGTGCAAGATAAGGAATGGCAGATCGCGCAGTCGGTGCTGCTCTGGATCGACCGTAGTGCGTCGATGGGATTCACGTCGCTGAAATCGGGCGAGACCAAGGGCCACCGCGCCCGCGTCCTCGCTCTGGCGACGTCGATCCTGATGGTGCGCGGTGGTGAACGTGTGGGCCTCACGGGGCTGCGCCTGCCGCCCCGCCGCGGAGCCCAGCAGATCGAACAAATGGCGAGCATTCTGGCCGAGGACGAGACGACCGAATACGGCTCGCCCGCCACGGACGGGATGCTGCCGCACTCGCGCGCGCTGTTCATTTCGGATTTCCTCGGCGATCTGTCGGGGGTGGAGGACGCCCTGCTCCGTGCCGCAGATCGCGGTGTCGGCGGCGCGCTGTTGCAGATCCTCGACCCGCAGGAAGAAGAGTTTCCCTTCGACGGTCGCACGATCTTTGAATCGATGGGCGGCAATCTGAAACACGAAACACTCCGCGCCCGTGACCTGAAGGCCGAATACCTCGAACGTCTGGCAGAGCGCAAAGACCGCCTCGCCCATCTGGCCCGTACCGCCGGTTGGCAATTCCACACCCACCACACGATGCAGAGCGCAATGAGCGCCCTTTTGTGGCTTTTCGGCGCGTTGGAGCGCAAGCGCTGATGTTCCAGATCGGTCCTCTTGGCTTTGCCCAACCATGGCTTCTGCTTGCAGCGATTGCGCTGCCGCTGCTGATCATACTGCTCCGCGCCATCCCGCCCGCACCGATCCGCCGCCGTTTTCCCGGCGTTGCTCTGCTGCTCGGACTGAACGACGACAGCGTGCAGACCGACCGCACGCCGTGGTGGCTCCTGCTGCTGCGGATGATGGCACTCGCCGCGATTATCGTTGGTTTCGCTGGCCCAGTCCTGAACCCCGAAAACCGCGAACAGGGCAGCGGTCCGCTCCTGATCCTCACCGATGGTAGCTGGGCGGAGGCGAACGACTGGACCGCCCGCATGTCACGTATCGAGGCGCTCGTCGCCAACGCCGGTCGTCAGGGTCGCACCATTGCAGTCGCGTCGCTCACCGACCTGCCCGCCGACGGCCCCGTTTTCCAAAGCGCCGAAGCCGCCGAGCGTATGATCGGTGCGATTCGCCCTAATGCTTGGCTGCCGGACGATACAGAAGTGACCGAATGGGTCGCCGCGCTGGATAGCGATTTCGACACCTACTGGCTGTCCGATGGCCTCGGCCGCCCGAGCCGCAGCGTGATCGCCGACCTTGATGACCACGGCGCTGTCACCGTTTTCGAACGCCTGCGCCCCGTGTACGGCCTGCATCCCGCCCGCTTTGATGATGGCGCGATCCGTCTCGATGTGCTGCGCTCCCTGCCGACCGAAGACCCTGTGACCATCGCCGCAATCGGGCGCGATCCGGCGGGAGTAGAGCGAGAGCTATCCCGCCAGCCTTTGACCTTCCCCGAAGGCGCATTGACCGCGAGGCTCACCTTCGAGCTGCCTCCCGAAATTCGCAACCGTCTGACCCGTTTCGAAATCGTCGGCCAGCCCACCGCAGGCGCTGTGTCGCTCACCGACGACAGTCTTAAACGCCGCGAGATTGCACTGATCCCCGCCGGCGCATCGCAGGAGGGTCTGCAACTGCTTTCGCCGCTCCACTATCTGCGCGAAGCGCTTGCCCCGAATGCCGAACTGATCGAAGTCCCGCTCGCCGATGCGATCCCTGCCAACCCTGACATCATCATCCTGACCGACACCGCCGCCCTGCCCCAGCAAGAGGCCGAGGCGCTGTCCGCCTGGGTTGATGACGGCGGGATGCTGGTGCGTTTTGCCGGTCCACGCCTCGCCAGTTCCGACATCAGCCGCACGGGCGAAGACGACCTGCTGCCCGTTCGCCTCCGGACCGGCGGCCGTACGGTCGGCGGCACGATGAGCTGGGGAGAACCGAAGGCGCTAGCCCCGTTCAAGGACGGCTCGCCGTTCGTCGGCCTGCAAATCCCTGGCGACGTCACCGTGTCCACCCAAGTCGTCGCCCAGCCCGACCCGACGCTCGCCGACCGCGTCATCGCCGAGCTTGCCGACGGCACCCCGCTCGTCACCCGCAAGGAAAGCGGCGCAGGCCAGATCGTTCTGTTCCACGTCACTGCGAACGCCGAATGGTCGACCTTGCCGCTCTCGGGCCTGTTCCCCGCGATGCTTGAACGGCTCGCCATCGCCGTCCGCCCCGCCGCGCCCGATGCAGCGGAGTTCGAGGGCACGATCTGGTCACTCGACCAACGCCTGCTGGCTGACGGCTGCTTGGCGCGCGAGGATGAAACCGTTGCCTATGAGGGCGAGATCGTCGCCACGGGCAAAGTCGGCCCCGATCTGCCGCCTGGCCTTTATCGTGGTCAGGATCGCCTGCTTGCAGTGAACACCATCACTGCCGACCAGAGACTGACCGCCGCCAACTGGCCGGCCGGCACCGACATCGAACGCCCCCAAGCGGCAGAGGAGCGTGACTTGTCCGCTTGGTTCCTAGTCTCCGCGCTGGTTCTGCTGACCCTCGACGTCATCGGCACCCTCGGCCTGACGGGGCGTCTGCGCCATGCGGCGACAGTATTGATCGCGCTGCTCATCCTCCAGCCGCACCCTTCGCAGGCGCAGGACGACGACCTGATCCGCGCCGCCTCCGAAGTCGTGCTTGCCCACGTTCTGACAGGCGATGACGGTCTGGACGAGATGGCTCACCAAGGACTTTACGGCCTGTCCGATATGCTTTTCCGCCGCACCTCCGTCGAACCCGGCCGCCCCATGGGCGTCGATCTGGAAACCGACGAGCTGTCCGTCTTTCCGTTGCTCTATTGGCCCGTGAATGCGGACCAACCACTGCCCAGCGCCGAGGCTTACGCTAAGCTTAACCGCTATCTCGCGACGGGCGGCATGATCCTTTTCGACACCCGCGACGCTGACCGTGCAACCTATGGCAACACCACCGCCGAGGGGCGCAAGCTGCAAACAATTGCGGCGGGGCTCGATATTCCTCCGCTGGAGCCCGTACCTGCAGACCACATCCTGACCCGCACGTTCTATCTGCTTCAGGATTTCCCGGGTCGCTATAACGGGCAGATCTGGGCCGAGGCGTCGGACCCCGCCGCCCAGCAGATCGAAGGGATGCCGTTCCGCAATCTCAACGACGGCGTCACGCCCGTCGTCATCGGCGGCAACGATTGGGCTGCGGCTTGGGCAGCAAATGACTATGGCCAGCCGATTTACCCCGTCGGTCGCGGCTCCGCAGGGCAGCAGCAGCGCGAGATTTCCTACCGTTTCGGCATCAACCTCGTGATGAATGTGCTGACGGGTAACTACAAATCCGATCAGGTCCACGTGCCTGATCTACTCGACCGATTGGGGCAGTGATGACCGGTAATATCGTCTTCGCCCCCCTGATCGCGTGGCCCGTTTTCTGGGCTATTCTGGCGCTTGCCGTGTTGACGGTCGGCCTGACTGTCTGGCGCCGCATGGCGGGCTGGTGGCTGCGTGCGCTTGGCGCGATTGCCCTCCTCATCGCCATTGCCAACCCCGCTTACCAGAGCGAGGAACGGCAAGAACTTTCGGACATCGTCATCGCCGTGATCGACCGCAGCGCAAGCCAGCAGGTCTCCACCCGCCCGGACCAGACGACCGAGGCGCTGGAGACACTCCGCAACCGCATCGCCCGCCTGCCGAACACTGAACTGCGCGAAGTCATCGTTGGCGATGCCGAGGGAGACGCTGGTACCGAAGCGATGACCGCCCTGACCGCCGCGCTTGCCGAAGAGCCGATGAGCCGTGTCGCGGGTGTATTCTTCCTGTCGGACGGACGCATTCACGACATGGAGATGGCGCCAGACGTTCCCGCGCCGGTGCACCTGCTGCAATCGGGCGAGCCTGACGACTGGGACCGCCGCCTCGTGGTCAGCAATGCGCCTGCCTTCGCCATCATTGGCGAGCCCGTGACGCTGACCCTGATGGTCGAGGATCAAGGCCGCGCGCCCGCAGCGGCCTTTGCACCGCTGACGATTTCCATTGACGGACAAGAGCCGCTCGAATTCGAAATCCCACTCGGTCAGTCCATCGACCTGCCGATCACCCTGCCTCACGGCGGGATGAACGTGCTCGAATTCCGTACGCCGACCGTTGACGGCGAACTGACCGACCGCAACAATGCCGCCGTCATCCAGATGAACGGCGTGCGAGACCGCCTCCGCGTCCTCCTCGTGTCGGGCGAACCGCATCCGGGCGAGCGCACATGGCGCAACCTGCTGAAATCCGACAGTGCGGTGGACCTCGTACACTTCACCATTCTCCGCCCGCCAGAAAAGCAGGACGGCGTGCCGGTGGACGAGATGTCGCTGATCGCCTTCCCGACCCGCGAGCTGTTCCAGGAGAAGATCGAGGAGTTCGACCTCATCATCTTTGACCGCTACCGCCGTCGCGGCATCCTGCCGAATAGCTACTTCAACAACATCACGAATTACGTGCTGAACGGCGGCGCGCTGCTGGTCTCCGCAGGCCCCGAATACGGCAGCGCGGACAGTATTTTCCGCTCCGGCCTTGGCGATATCCTCCCTGGTGTGCCGACAAGCCGCGTCGTCGAGGAGCCGTATCTGCCCAACGTGACCGACATTGGCGAACGCCATCCTGTGACCGAGGGCCTCGAACAGTTCGCGGGCGGCACTGACACCGACACGCCGTGGGGCCGTTGGCTGCGCCAGATCGACGTGAATGCGGCCAAGAACAGCACCGTTGTCATGTCGGGCATCAATGACCGCCCGCTGCTCATGCTTGGCCGCGAAGGCGAGGGCCGCGTGGCGCTGATCGCATCCGACCATTCGTGGCTCTGGGATCGCGGCTATGAGGGCGGCGGCCCGCAGCTCGAACTGTTGCGCCGCCTTGCGCACTGGATGATGAAGGAACCCGAGCTGGAAGAAGAAGCACTCTGGGCCGACGTTTCCGGCCAGACGCTCCACATCATTCGCCGCACCCTGACCGAGGGCGTGGGTAGCGTGACGATCACCAAACCTGACGGCACTGTCGAGACACTGACGCTGAACCAGACCGATCCGGGCCGTTATGAACTGGAGTACGATGCAAAACAGATGGGTCTTTACCGTCTGAGCGAAGGCGACCTGACCGCCGTCGTCGGTGTCGGCCCTGCCGCACCGAAAGAGTTCGAGCAGACCATCGCGACCGACGAAGTGATCGAACCCATCCAAGCCGCCACCGGCGGCGGCACGTTGGAAATGTCGGACGGTCCGTTCAACATCCGCGCCGTAGATGCAGGGCGTCTGGCAGCGGGCAGCAACTGGCTCGGCATCACACCGCGCGGCGCATATCGCACGACCTCGCTGTCGGTCACGCCGCTTGTGCCCGCTTGGCTTTTCCTGATGCTTGCAGGATTGCTAATCCTCGGCGCGTGGCTCCGTGAAGGGCGCCGTTAATCGCGCATCAGGATGTCGCGCGGAGCCGAGTAAAACTCGCGCGACAAGAGCAGATAGAGCACCGCGACGGTGGCCAGAAACAGCGCCACCGCGCCGAACAGCCAGCCCAAAGCGCCCAGCGCGAAATACATCGACCGCAGACCGCGGGTGAAGTTGATCGACGCGCGGATGTTCAGGTCAGCGGCACGCAATGCAGCGCGGCGACCGCCCTCGGCTCCGGGTGCGCCAAGCGATCCCATGACCACGGCGCAGTAGCCGAACAGGCGGTGCGACCAGACGAATTTCAGGAAGGCTGTGGTCAGGAAAAAGCCCACAAGGATCAGCTTGATCTGCCAGACAAAGACCGGCGCGTCCTCCGCGATCAACTCGACCGCCACACCGCGCAGCGGATCGACGTTGCCGATCAGCGCCATCAGACCACCGATCGCGAGGATCGAGGTCGAGGCAAAGAACGAGGTCCCTTGCCGTAAGGTGCCGATGATCTGCGCATCGAAAATTCGGTTCTCGCGCCGCTCGCAAGCGGCCATCCAAGACCGACGGTAATCGGCCATCATCGACGAAACCGACGGCCAGCCGCTCGGCGGATGCTCGATCGAATAACCAGCCGCAGCCCACGCGAGCAGAATGAATACTGCCGCGATGCCATCTCCGAAGCTCAGAAGAGCGAGGTGTTCCCATACCGTCATGGCGCGCACATTAGCCGCAGTAAACAGGACTTGCGAGAAAATCTTATTGGTTATATTTTCTTACCAATTGGACAGGAGTCAGCCATGGACATGCCCAGCCCGAACGTCGCGCTCATCGCGAAAAAAGACCGGATCGTCAGTCGCTTGCGTGCGGTTCTACCCGACGACGCGGTCATTTCCGACATCGCCGAAACGCGTGCTTACGAGTGTGATGCACTGACCGCGTACCGCTGTCCGCCCCTTGTTGCAGTGCTTCCGGCCAATACTGCCGAGGTCTCCGCTGTCCTGAAAATCTGCCACGAGGAAGGCGTTCCGGTCGTCCCGCGCGGTGCAGGGACGTCGCTGGCCGGTGGAGCATTGCCGACCGCAGACTGCGTGATCCTCGGCGTTGCACGCATGAACGATGTGATCGAGGTCAATTATCCTGACCGCTTTATCAAGGTTCAGACCGGCCGCACGAACCTGTCGGTCACCGGCGCGGTCGAGCAGGACGGCTTCTTCTACGCACCAGACCCGTCGTCGCAGCTGGCCTGCGCGATTGCGGGGAATATCGCCATGAACTCCGGCGGGGCGCACTGTTTGAAGTACGGCGTGACCACGAACAATCTGCTTGGCGTGACGATGGTGCTGATGGACGGCACAGTGGTCGAAGTTGGCGGCGCGCATATGGATTCGGGCGGGCTTGATCTGCTCGGCGTCATTTGCGGGTCCGAGGGGCAACTCGGCGTTGTGACCGAGGCGACCCTGCGCATCCTGCCCAAACCCGAGGGCGCCCTGCCCGTCCTCATCGGTTATGACAGCAACGAGGTCGCGGGCCAGTGCGTCAGCGACATCATCAAGGCAGGCATCCTGCCCGTCGCCATCGAGTTCATGGACCGCCCCTGCATCGAGGCGACCGAAGCCTTTGCGAAAGCCGGCTACCCAATGTGCGAGGCGCTGCTGATCATCGAAGTCGAAGGCTCCGAAGGTGAAATCCGCGACCAGCTCGACCGCATCATGGCGATCGCCAAGACGCACAATCCGGTGGAGTTGCGCGAGGCGAAGGATGCGGATCAGGCTTACCGCATCTGGCTCGGCCGCAAGTCCGCGTTCGGCGCGATGGGGCAGATCAATGACTACATGTGTCTGGACGGGACGATCCCCGTGTCGGAACTCCCCTACGTGCTGCGCCGCATCGGCGAGATGTCTAAGGAGTACGGGCTCGGCGTCGGGAATGTGTTCCACGCAGGCGACGGCAACATGCACCCGCTGATCCTTTATAATGCGAATAAGCCCGGTGATCTGGAAAAGTGCGAGGCGTTCGGCGCGGACATCCTGAAGCTCTGCGTCGAGGTCGGCGGCTGCCTGACTGGCGAGCATGGCGTTGGCATCGAAAAGCGCGATCTGATGACTGTGCAATACGCGCCCGTTGATCTGGATCGCCAAATGGCGGTGAAGGACGTCTTTGATCCGCAATGGCTACTCAATCCGGCGAAGGTCTTTCCACTGGCATCGAGTGAGGCGCGGCGCGCTGGGGGCTCTGCCCCCTCTGCCTCCGGCATTCACCCCCGGGATATTTGAGACACAAAGGCGATGACGATGATGCCGAAGACAGAGCAGGAACTGGCCGAGTTGGTCGCGGGCGGCAGCGGGCCGTTCAGGATCGCAGGCGGCGGGACGCGGACGATTGGTTTGGCCGAGGGCGAGGCGTTGTCCACGCGGGGCTTGAGCGGCGTGAAACTGTACGAGCCGGGGTCGCTGACGCTGGTTGTCGGGGCGGGCACGCTGTTGTCCGAGGTCGAGGAACTGCTGGCGAGGGAAGGGCAGCGGCTGGCGTTCGAGGCGCCGTCCCTCGGCGGATTGCTGGGTGTTGAGGGTTACAGCACGATTGGCGGTGTTGTAGCCGCAAATGCCTCTGGCCCCCGCCGTATGGTTGCGGGTGCTGCGCGGGATTTCAGCCTTGGTGTGCGGTTCGTCGACGGGCGCGGCGAGGTTGTGAAGAACGGCGGGCGTGTGATGAAGAACGTCACGGGCTATGATCTGGTCAAGCTGATGTCGGGCAGTCACGGGACGCTCGGTGTGCTGTCCGAGGTGAGCTTGAAGACACAGCCCATGCCGGAGACGCAGGTATCGTTGGTGTACGAGGGGCTTTCGGCGGATCGCGCGGTAGCGATGATGTCAGCATCGCTCGGATCGCCGTTCGAAGTGTCAGGAGCGAGCCATTTACCCGAAGCAGGCGGCGCTGCGGCACGAACTGTGCTGCGGTTGGAAGGGTTCGAGAAATCGGTAGCCTATCGTTCAGGTTCATTGCAGGCGTTGCTGGCTCCATTCGGAGAGGCGGCCGTATTGGAGATAACGGATAGCGAGGCGCTGTGGCTTGGCATTCGTGACGTCCAGCGTTTCACGGCTGCCGAGGGTGACGTTTGGCGCATTTCGACCCAGCCGTCGACGGCGGCGGATATTGTGGCGGCGATCAACCCGCTTGATGCGTTTTACGACTGGGGCGGCGGCCTGATCTGGGCGCTGACCTCATCCGGCACAGACATCCGTGCGCACATAAAAAACGGTCATGCCACGTTGGTGCGCGCCGCCGAAGCCGACAAACGTCGCTTGGGTGTGTTCCCGCCCGAAAACGCGGTCGTTGCCAAATTGTCCGAAGGGCTGCGCCGACAATTCGATCCGGACGCAAAATTCAATCGCGGGATGATGGGCTGATGCAGACGAATTTCACCGAAGAGCAGCTCACCGATCCGGGAATCCAGCGGGCCCACCAGATTCTGCGCTCCTGCGTTCACTGCGGGTTCTGCACTGCGACTTGTCCGACGTATCAGGTGCTCGGCGATGAACTCGATAGTCCGCGCGGACGTATCTACCTGATCAAGGATATGCTCGAAAACGAGCGTGTGCCGGACGCGAAGACGGTCAAGCACATTGACCGTTGCCTGTCGTGCCTGTCCTGCATGACGACCTGTCCGTCGGGCGTGCACTACATGCATCTTGTCGACCATGCGCGCGCATATATCGAGCAGCGCTACAAGCGCCCATTCATGGACCGCGCCCTGCGATGGGTGCTGTCGCGTATCCTGCCGTATCCGAACCGGTTCCGTCTGGCGCTGTTGGGGGCCAAGATCGGGCGTCCGTTCCGCCGGTTCCTGCCCGATCCGCGTTTGCGTGCGATGCTCGAAATGGCACCGAAGCATATCCCTCCCGTCAGCCGCAATGACGACCCGCAGACCTTTGTCGTGGCAGAGCCGAAGATGCGCGTCGCGCTCATGACGGGCTGTGCGCAGAGGGCGCTCAACACGGACATCAACGATGCGACAATCCGCCTGCTGGGGCGGCTCGGCGTGGAAGTTGTCGTCGCCGAAGGCGCGGGCTGCTGCGGGGCGCTCACCCACCACATGGGCCGCGAGGACGAGAGCCACGCTGCCGCAGCGAAAAACATCCGCGCGTGGGCGGCAGAGATTGACGGCAAGGGCCTCGATGCCATCGTCATCAACACCTCGGGCTGTGGCACGACGGTGAAAGACTACGGGCATATGTTCCGCAACGATGCGCTGGCGACGGATGCCGAGCGCGTTTCATCTATCGCGATGGATATCACCGAACTGCTGTCCCGCCTTGAGCTGCCCGCCACCAATGCCCAGCCGCTCAAGGTCGCCTACCACGCCGCCTGCTCGCTCCAGCACGGTCAGCAGATCAAGGCCGCTCCGAAAGATCTGCTGCGAAAGGCAGGTTTCACGGTCCTTGAACCTGCGAACCCACACCTGTGCTGTGGCTCGGCTGGCACCTACAACCTCATGCAGCCCGAGATTTCGGGAGAACTGAAGCGACGCAAGGTCGGCACGCTGGAGGCGCTGAAACCCGATGTCATCAGCGCAGGCAACATCGGTTGCATGATGCAGATCGGCTCAGGCACAGGTGTTCCGGTCGTTCACACGGTCGAGCTGCTGGACTGGGCCACTGGCGGGCCAAAGCCGAAATCCCTCAGCGGGCAAGAAAGCGTTCCGATCCTGCGCTGAATTGGGCTAAACAGGTCCGTAAAAAAGAGCAGGCATAACACAATGCGAATCTTCGGACGGCTGGCTGTGGCGCTGGCCTTCTTTGCTACATCGTCATTGGCGCAGGACGGACGCCTCGTCCGCTTGTCCACAGGACAGGACAGCCGCGGCTGGGAAGCGGTCGGCCGCCTCGATATCGAAGGCAAAGGGTTCTGCACGGCCTCGCTCATCCGCGAAGATCTCGTCCTCACAGCCGCCCATTGCGTCTATGACCGAACGGGCGAACCCGTCGCAGCAGAGCGATTTACCTTCAACGCTGGCCTGCGCGAAGGACGCGCCGAAGCCTACCGCAACGTCCGCCGCGTCGTGGTGCATCCCGGCTATGTCTACCACAGCGGAGATACAGCGACCGAAGTCGCCCGCGATCTGGCGCTCCTGCAACTCGAACTTCCCATCCGCACCACGCGAATCCGGCCCTACGCTGTCGCATCCGACGCGATGCAGAACGAAGAGATCGGCGTGGTGTCATACGCCCGCGGACGCGAAGAGGCTCCGTCGCTACAAGACGTTTGCCGCGTGGTCGGCTCGCAGGAAGATATCCTGATCATGTCCTGCGAAGTGAACTTCGGCGCCTCCGGCTCCCCTGTTTTCCGCATCGCATCAGATGGCGCGAAGATCGTGTCGGTGGTCTCTGCCATGTCGGAACTCAAGGGCAACGCCGTCTCGCTCGGCACATCCCTCGGACGGCCCCTACAAGAACTCCTCGCTGCCTTCGACGGAACCACAGTCGACAGCGCCCGCCCGCGCGTCATCACCCCCGGCGAGCGTAACGACACAGGCGCGAAATTCATCCGCCCGTAAAGGGTCTTGAAACGCCGCCAAACCCTCCCCACTTCAATAAAACGGAACGCCCACAGAGGGTTCCGGTTTCAGGCCTGTCCATGTCGGAAGGCCATAGAAGTTGTCGCTCAATGGAGGATAACCCATGCGAACCTTTGATCTTGCACCGCTTTACCGTGCCACCGTCGGCTTTGACCAAATGGCCGAAATGATGGACCGCGTCCTGACTAACGACGCAAGCGCGCAGACCTACCCCCCGTACAATATCGAAAAGACCGACGAGCAAAGCTGGCGCATTTCGCTGGCCGTTGCTGGCTTCACCGATGAAGACCTGACCGTCGAAGTTCGCGAGAATGCACTTCTCGTGACCGGCAAGAAAGCCGAAGACGAAACCCCGCGCACCTACCTGCACCGCGGTATCGCCACCCGCGCATTCGAGCGCCGCTTCCACATCGCAGACCACGTCCGCGCTATTGGTGCGACCCACGAGAACGGTATGCTGCACATCGACCTCGTTCGCGAAGTGCCCGAAGCGCTAAAGCCGCGCCGTATCGAGATCGGCAAAGGTGCTTCCACCCAGAAAGAACTGGTCGACGCACAAACCGTCAACTGATGGCGTGAGGGGGCTGTCTGCCCCCCTCTTGGCCTCCGGCCAATTCACCCCCGAGGATATTTGCCGCACAAAGGCAGACCTTAGGGAGATTTTAACGAGTTCCTCCCAAGTTAGCTCGTGCGGTACAGGCGGGGACGCCGATGACCGCGCACGAAGGCGAAAGCCAAAGCCCGGCACGGTGGAAATCCGCGCCGGGCTTTTTTGCCTTTGTGCCTGAAATATCTCGGGGGAGCGGCGGAGCCGCGGGGGCAGCGCCCCCAATCAGGCCTGTTTAGTGAGCCTGCGCCCAATTACTGCCGACACCCGCATCCACGCTGAGCTTCACGTCGAGCTTTACCGCCGGATCGGCGGCGCCTTCCATCGCGGCACGGGCCTTTTCGATCAGCTTGTCCTCGGCGCCCTCTTCGACCTCGAAGATGAGTTCGTCGTGGACTTGAAGCAGCATTTTTACCGGCAGCCCTTTAATCGCATCCTCCATGCGCACCATCGCGCGGCGGATGATGTCCGCGGCGGTGCCTTGGATCGGAGCATTGATCGCAGCGCGCTTGGCAAAGCCAGCGGTCGGGCCTTTGGCATTGATCTCGGGCGTATGGATTTTGCGGCCGAACAGCGTCTGCACATAGCCGTTGTCCTTTGCGAACTTCACCGTTTCATCCATGTATGCGCGGATTCCGGGGAAGCGCTCGAAATAACGGTCGATGAAGCCCTGCGCTTCGGCGCGAGGGATGCGCAGGTTGCGTGCTAGGCCGAAGCCCGAGATGCCGTAGATGACGCCGAAGTTGATCGCCTTGGCCTGACGGCGGATGTCCGAAGTCATCTCTTCAAGCGGAACGTCGAACATCTCGGAGGCGGTGAGCGCGTGGATGTCCTGACCGTCGCGGAACGCCTGCTTGAGCGTGTCGATGCCCGCCACATGCGCGAGGATTCGCAGTTCGATCTGGCTGTAGTCGAGCGAGACGATCACGTTACCCGGTTCGGCCACGAACGCCTCGCGGATACGGCGGCCTTCTTCGCTGCGGACGGGGATGTTCTGCAGGTTCGGGTCGGTCGACGAAAGGCGTCCGGTGTTCGCGCCCGTCTGCATATAGGACGTGTGAACGCGGCCCGTTTCGGGGTCGATGTGGTTTTGCAGCGCGTCGGTGTAAGTCGATTTCAGCTTGGAAAGTTGGCGCCAGTCCAGCACCAGACGAGGCAGTTCGTGTTCGGTCGCGAGGTCTTCGAGGATATCGGCGCCGGTCGAATATGCTCCATTCTTGCCTTTCTTACCGCCGGGCAGGCTCAGGTCGTCGAACAGCACTTCGCCCAGCTGTTTGGGCGAGCCGACGTTGAAATCGCGGCCAGCGGCTTTCTGGATCTCGTCCTCGAGCTGCGCCATTTTCTGCGCGAAAGCGTTGGACATACGGCTGAGTGTGTCGCGGTCGACTTTGACGCCGCGCATCTCCATGCGCTCCAAGACAGGGACCAGCGGGCGTTCGAGCGTTTCGTAGACGGTCGTCACTTTCTGCTGGTGAAGCTGCGGCTTGAAGCGTTCCCACAGCCGCAGGGTGATGTCGGCGTCCTCAGCCGCATACTTTACCGCATCGGCGACAGGAACGCGGTCGAAGGTAATCATCGACTTGCCCGACCCGAGCAGCGATTTGATCGGGATCGGCGTGTGGTCGAGGTAGCGCTCGGCCAACGTGTCCATGCCGTGATTGTGGATGCCGGCGAACAGCGCATAGGACATCAGCATGGTGTCGTCGATCGGGCCGAGCATGATGCCGTAGCGGCTCAGCACCTTGCTATCGTACTTCATATTCTGGCCGATCTTGAGGATACTTTCGTCCTCCAGCATCGGCTTCAGAAGTCCCAAAGCCTCATTCAGATCGAGCTGCCCTTCGGCGCGTGCATTGCCGCCGAACAGGTCGTCCGTAGCCGAGGCACGGTGGCCGATCGGGACGTAGCACGCCTTGCCAGCCTCAATACAGAGCGACACGCCGACCAGTTCGGCCTGCATTTCGTTGAGCGAGGTCGTCTCGGTATCGAAGGCGACGTAACCCCGCTCGTAAGCCTGCGCGATCCATCCCTTGAGCGACTCGACATCGCTGACGCATTCGTAGTCGTCGGGGTTGAACGGCAGTGTCTCCGGCGCGTCTGCGGGCGCGGCGTCGGGGCCATCGGGAATCACATCGGCGACCGTCGGCGCATCGACGCCCAGCTTGTCGGCGATGCGTTTGGTGATCGTGCGGAACTCCATCTCGGCAAGGAAACCGAGCAGCTTTTCCGGCTCCGGATCGCGGATTTCCAGCTCTTCGATGGTGAAATCCAGCTCCATTTCGCAATCGAGCTGCACCAGCTTTTTCGAGATTTCGATCTGCTCGCGGAATTCGATCAGGGTCTGGCGGCGCTTGGGCTGTTTGATCTCTTCGGCGCGGTCCAGCAGCGTTTCCAGATCGCCGTATTCGTTGATGAGAAGGGCGGCGGTCTTGATCCCGATGCCGGGCGCGCCTGGCACGTTATCGACGGAATCGCCCGCCAGCGCCTGCACATCGACAACCCGCTCCGGTCCGACGCCGAACTTCTCTTCCACACCCTCGCGGTCGATGCGTTTGTTCTTCATCGGGTCGAGCATTTCGACGCCGTCACCGACCAGCTGCATCAGGTCCTTGTCGGAGGACACGATAGTCACACGGCCGCCAGCCTCGCGCGCACGGCAGGACAGAGTCGCGATGATGTCATCCGCCTCGTAGCCTTCGATCTCGTGGCAGGCGATGTTGAACGCGCGGGTTGCCTCGCGGGTCAGTGGGAATTGGGGCTTCAGATCTTCGGGCGCAGGCGGACGGTGCGCCTTGTACTGGTCATAAATCGCGTTGCGGAAGGAAGCACCCGAGTGGTCGAAGATGACAGCGACATGGGTCGCCGCATCGGGGCCGGTGTTCCCTTCGACATAGCGCTGGAGCATGTTCACAAAGCCGCTCACCGCGCCCACGGGCAGGCCGTCGGATTTACGGGTCAGCGGGGGAAGCGCGTGGTAGGCGCGAAAGATGAACGCCGATCCGTCGATGAGATGGAGGTGACAACCTTTTCCGAAACCGCTCATACCGTTTCCTTCCCCGTTTTTAGTCAGAGAGGTTGTGTCACGTTCCGCCGCATCCTTCCAGTCGCGTTTTGTTCTGCATCGGCAGGCTCAAGCCGAACATTCAAACACACAAAAGCACGGCCAGTTGCCTAGCCGCGCCTCAAACCATTCAGGTCAGAACTAAAAAATCAGTGGTCGTGCGAAGGATTGTCGCTGATCTCATAGCGGCAATCGCAATACGGGCACTCGACGAAGCCCTCTTCGTGCGGGATGGTCAGCCAGACACGCGGATGGCCCAGAGCACCTTCGCCACCGTCACAGGCGATCTTGTACGTGTCGACGATCTTGGTTTCGGGTGCTGCAATGGTCATCACTTGGCCTATATGGTTGTCGCGGGACTTGGCCCGCTTTAGATCGGGAACAAGGTTATATCAAGCCCAAGCATGGGCAAGCGGGAAAGTACTATGACGGAAAACGCCATCGAGATCGAAGGTCTGCGCAAGACTTATGCGGCCACGCCCCGCACCGAAGCCAAAGAAGCGCTAAAGGGAATCGATCTCAACATCCCGCGCGGATCGATCTTCGGCCTCCTTGGCCCGAACGGTGCAGGCAAATCGACGATCATCAATATCCTCGCCGGCCTCGTGAACAAAACGGATGGCCGTGTGAATATCTGGGGCTTCGATCAGGACAAGAACCCGCGCCAGTCCCGCGCCGCTATCGGCATCATGCCGCAAGAGCCGAACCTCGATCCGTTCTTCACCCCGCGTGGCAGCCTCGAAGTGCAGGCTGGCCTCTACGGCGTGCCGAAATCGCAGCGCCAGACCAAGGAAATCCTCGAACTCATCGGCCTGACCGACAAAGCAGAAGCCTACGCGCGCTCACTCTCGGGCGGTATGCGCCGCCGCCTCTTGCTGGGCAAAGCGCTGGTCCACACCCCGCAGATTCTCGTTCTTGATGAGCCGACCGCTGGCGTCGACATCGAATTGCGCAACATGCTCTGGGCCAACGTCCGCCGCCTGAACGAAGAGCAGGGCATGACGATCATCCTCACCACGCACTACCTCGAAGAAGCGCAGGAGATGTGTGACGAGATCGCGATCATCAACCACGGCCAACTTATCACTCGCGACACCACCGCGAACCTGCTGGGCCGCCTCGACAGCAAAACCATGGTGATCACGCCCGCCACTGAAACGGCAATCCCCGACCTGCCCGCTGGGATCACCGCCACGACGCGCAAGGACGGCACCCTCGCCTTCACCTACAAGCCGCGGGAAACATCCGCCGAGGAAGTCCTCGCCGTGGTCCACAACGCAGGCATCCGTATCGCTGACGTGAAAACCGAAGAAGCCGACCTCGAAGACGTCTTCCTCGCCCTCACCTCCAATAAATAAGGGCGCACCAGCGCGCGCGCTCTCTTCATTCTGATAAAAATACCTCCGCCGGAGGCACCGCTCGCGCAACGCGCGGGCGGATCAGATCGCCAGCATCTTACCCAGCGGCTGACCTGCAAGGATGTGCAGGTGGTAATGCGGTACTTCCTGACCGCCATGATCGCGGGTGTTGGCAATGGCGCGGAAACCATCTTCGGCGTTGATCTGTTTGCATACCTCGGCAACCGCCTGCATGAAACCGACCTGCTCTTCCGCTGTCGCTTCCATCGCGAAATGGTCGAGCGACATGTACGCACCCTTCGGGATCACCAGCACGTGGACGGGCGCTTGGGGCGCGATGTCCTCGAACGCCAGCGCGTGGTCGTTCTCGTAAACGGTCTTGTTCGGAATTTCGCCGCGCAGGATGCGGGCAAAGATGTTCTGCGGATCGTAATCGAACGCCATGTCGGGCCTCAGTCGTGGAACAGGTATGGGGTTTCGGCGATCAGCCGCGCCTCCTCGTCGGAGACTGACAGAAACTGGCCGAGCGCGCGAGCGTTCGCTTCGACCGGATCGCTTTCGTTGATTGTGTAGTAGTGGGTGAACCGCGCCTCTCGGATGCGTTCGGCTTCATGGAGCACATCGTTGCGCACCGACGGCAGCAGGCGCGACATCGCACCGGCAGGCGTCTCGCCGCCCGCAAGCCCTACACGCTGCGCATGGCCTTGCAGGTAGTCGTCAGAGAACTGGCACTGCACCACCATGATCCGCGTGGTCGCGCGGTCGTTGACGAAGTCCTGCATCAGATCGAGGCTGGATGTGTCCATACACACCACCATCCGGTCCGACTGGTGATAGTCGAACAGCATCCGCATCAATGCGCGGCGGTGACGGTGCCGCTTGGACAGACTGTCCTGAATACCGCCAAGGTCTGGTAGGTCCGTATTCTCTTCGTTGAAGAGATAGGCCACAGTCGGCAAATCCGTGCGGGCCGAGATCGACTGGATCAGGCGCTTCGCAACGTGCCACTTCTTGCAGGCAATAATCAGTAGTTCGCGCTCCGGCCCGAGGCTCGCCTCGGTCTCCCAGAAACGCGGTGCGAAACGGCGCCCTTCGCGGCCCCTGCCCGTCAGGAAGTCGAACAGTTTGCGGCCCTCGTTCGAGATGCCGAAGTGATCGCGCTCCGACGCCCACAGCTTACCGAGCCGTTTCTTCAGCTCTTTCGCTTCGGGACTGATCTTGCGGGCGAACAGCGTGTCCTGCGCGAGCAGCAGATCGTAGTGGTCGTTGTAGAACGTCACCGGCATCCCGTAGTCGGTGAACATCAGGAACGTCAGCGTGCGCGTCTGGATTTCTTTGGCGGGCACGAGGTGCCGCACGAGCGTCTGGAAAAACGTCTCGTCGGGAATCCACGTGGTCGAGAAGAACTTCATCACGTCCTTCCGCTCGCGCGTGAATTCGAGGATCTTTTCGACGGTCTGACGGCGCAGGCACCACCACTGGCTGCCGATCTGCACGTCGATGTCGTGCGGGATCTCGCGGGTCAGGCCGAAACGGCGTTGCAGCCAGAACAACCAATAGAAGCGGCGCTTCTGGGTCCGCTCGTTGAACCAGTGACGGTAGATCAGGCGCTCTTCTTTCATGCCCGTCTTGATCCAGTCACTTTTGAAGAAGTCGAAACTCTCCACGAAATCGCAATCATGACGGTCGAGGAAGCTGTGCGCATACCGCGCTGACTTTGTCGCCATGCAGTCACCCGACAGCATGTAGAAGTGCGTTGCGCGGGGGAATGCTTGTTCTGCAGATATGATCGCTTCGAGCGTTGCCGCAACGAGGCTCCATTCACCCCAGCCGCATTTCAGGCGTTTGCGGGCGTAGGCAACATTCGGATTATCGGCGAGCTCCGTGCGGATTCGGTCGAAATACGCCTTGGGTGCGCGGGCGTCGAAATGGATCGAAATGTAGTCACCCGCAGCGGTAAGCTGTTCAGCCTGCTGGATGATCGCGTCAGGATCTTTGTGGCAGAGAAGTATGAACGCGATTTTTGCCATCTAATAAACAGTCAGTGCCCGCTGTATAGTCCTGAATACTTTGATATTCTCACCAATCGTTGTATTCAACGAACCGACTGATTGATATGTCGATAACATCCGGACTTGTCGCAAAACAAGTGACAGGTCGTGTCAAAAGGGGACAGGCATGGGATTTCCGGGCGTATGGATGACCGAGAGCGAGAGCATGGTGTACCGTGTGGTGCCCAAATGTGCATGTTCGAGCATCGGCCAGATCATGTTCTATTCGGACCACGGCCGCTTTTTCGATGGCGACATCCATGATTCCACCTCGGGTCTGCACAAGTGGTCCCAGGACGAGAGTCAGGCTCCCATCACGGAGAACGTGAAGTCCCACAAAAGCTATGCCTACAGCTGTGTGCGCAATCCCTACACGCGCATCCTGTCGTCGTTCTTCGACAAGATCGCGGGCATCCAGCGCAACGGTCGCCGCTACCGCGGGAACCTCGTGCCGCAACTGACGCAGAAATACGGCATTCAGGTCGGCTCGCCCGAGGACAACTTCGACTTCGACCAGATCCAGTCGTTCCGCCGTTTCCTGCTGTTCGCGCGCGACACCATCCGCTTCAAGCGTCCCATGGACCCCGATATCCACTGGTCGGCCATGTCGGGCCACGTCGCCACGTTCATCGTGAATGGCGGGCGCTACGACAACATCTTCTGGACCGAGAAATTCAACGAAGGGATGCAGAGCGTCCTCGACAACATCGAGACCCCGCATCCGATCGACCTCAACAACATCCCGCGCTTCAACGAAAGCGAAGGCCACGGCCCCAAGCGCCTGCATCCGGTCGAGGATTACTTCGACGATCTGTCGATGCATCTGGTCTACGAAATCTACAAGAAGGACTTCCAGCTCTTCAAATACGATTTCGAAAACCCGTCGAACAAGATGCCGATCGGAGAGATCGACCTCGACGAGGTTCACGCCAAACTGGGCGATTAACGAAAAAGCCGGCGTCTCCGCCGGCTTTTCTTTTTAGAGGTTGTGCTCGGTGAAGAGCGCCTTGAGGTCCGTTTCGGCACGCGGGCCGACCTGACGGATCACCTGCCCCGCCACGAGGCAACCCATACGTCCGCAGGTCTCCATATCGCGGCCGGTCACCATGCCGTAGATGAAACCCGCTGCGAAACCGTCGCCAGCGCCCGTCGCATCCACAGGGACGATCTTTTCGACCGGCACGTCGGTGCGCTCGCCATTTGCGATGATGGTCACGCCGTCACCCGAACGGGTGCAGGCGACCAGCGGGCAAATCTCGGCGGTCTTCTTCAGGGCTTCTTCCAGATCGTCGGTTTCGAACAGTGACTTGATCTCGTCTTCGTTGCCGATGACGTAGTCCAGTTCGTCTTCGATCAGGCTGAGGAAGTCGGCGCGGTGACGCTCGACGCAGAACGGGTCCGAAATCGCGATACCGGCCTTGCCGCCGTTGCCGCTACAGGCGCGGGCCATTGCGGTGAACGCTTCCTTACCCTTGTCCTTGTCGAACAGGTATCCTTCGAGGAACACAGCCTCGGAATCCGCGGCCACGGCCAGATCAACATCCTCGGTGCCCAGTTCGGCCGAGACGCCGAGGTAGGTGTTCATCGAACGCTCACCATCGGGCGAGACAAAGATCATCGAACGCGAGGTCGGCAGCTCAGCGCCAGCCACAGGCGGGTTCACGAAAGCGGTGCCCACTTTCTCCATCGCGTCGGCGTAAAAACGGCCAAGCGCATCGTCACGCACGCGGCCAACGAAAGCGGTCCGCGCACCCAGCGCGCCCAGACCTGCCAGCGTGTTGGCTACCGAGCCGCCAGCGGCCTGCTTGCGGTCTTCCATCGACGCATAGAGCAGTTCGGCACGTTCGCGCTCGACCAGCTGCATGATGCCTTTTTCGATGTCCATCAGCTCCAGAAAGCTGTCGTCAGCGTGGGCGATAACATCGACGATGGCGTTGCCGATGCCGACAACCTGATACTTCTTCATAGGTTCTTGTCCTCGAATTGACACAAGTCGCGGATCAGACAGGCCGCGCATTTGGGTTTACGGGCGACGCACGTATACCGTCCGTGCAGAATTAGCCAGTGGTGAGCGTGCTGCTGGAAATGTGCGGGGATGTGGTCCTCGATCGCGCGCTCCACGACATCGACGTTCTTGCCGACCGCGATGCCCGTGCGATTGCCGACGCGAAAGATATGGGTGTCCACCGCCTGCGCGGGATACTTGAACCACATGTTCAGAACGACGTTCGCGGTCTTGCGGCCCACACCCGGCAGCGATTGCAGCGCCGCGCGACTGGCCGGAACCTCGCCGCCGTATTCATCGACGAGGATGCGGGACAGCTTGATGACGTTCTTGGCCTTCTGGCGGAACAGTCCGATCGTCTTGATGTGCTCCGTCACGCCCTCTTCACCGAGGTCGAGCATCTTCTGCGGGGTATCCGCGATCTTGAACAGCTCGCGCGTCGCCTTGTTCACGCCCGCGTCCGTCGCCTGCGCCGAAAGGGCGACCGCGACGACCAGCGTGAACGCATTCACATGCTCCAGCTCCCCCTTCGGTTCGGCTTCCGCCGCTTCGAAGCGAGAAAAAATTTCGTTGATCGTGTGATAATCGAGCTGCTTGACCATGGGGTGAGGTATGCCCGTACCTGCCTGATCAGGCAAGGAAAGATGCCCGCGAAGCGCGGACGGCAGCCCTGTTATCCGATATCTGCCTTGCACCAAAGTATGGACTATCTGCCAGAGTGGCGGAACTTTGCCGGCTTTCATCTCGTTATTGGATATCAGAAGCGCTTGCCGCATGAATACCGCAGCAACGCGCTGACATGCGCAAAACAAAACGGATTTAATACTATGATTCTCGCTCGTTCCTCGCTCGCCCTCGCCGCAGCTGCAGTGATCGGTCTGTCGGCCTGTACCGAAATGACCTCGCCGGACAACCCGAACCGTAACGCCCAGACTGGCGCTCTCGTAGGTGCTGGCATCGGCGCTCTTATCGGTTCGAAGCAGGGCGACAGCGCTCGCGAAAACACCCGTAACGCCGTTCTGGGCGCAGCTGTCGGCGCTGGCCTTGGTGCTGTTGGCGGTGCTGCTCTGGACCGTCAGGAAGCAGAACTGCGTCAGCAGCTCGGCAACAACGTTGGCCTCGTGAACACCGGCAGCCAGCTGGTCGTCACCATGCCGCAGGACATCCTGTTCGCAACCGATAGCGCTTCGCTGACCGGCGCGCTTCAGGGCGACCTCTACACCGTTGCTCGCTCGATCAACAACTACCCGAACACCACCGTGAACGTGGTTGGCCACACCGACAACACCGGTAGCGCCGCTTACAACATGGACCTCTCGCAGCGCCGCGCTCAGGCCGTTTCGTCGGTTCTGATCAACGCTGGCGTATCGGCTTCGCGTCTCAACGTCATCGGCCGCGGCGAAGACCAGCCGGTTGCTGACAACCTGACTGCCGCTGGCCGCGCCCAGAACCGTCGCGTCGAGATCGTCATCACGCCGAACGGCTAATCGGATTTCCGGATATCGATCATCGGGGCTGCCTTCGGGCGGCCCCTTTTTTGTTGGATTGTGCGGCAGGCGGCGTGGTCATATATTCTGACCAAACCGGAGAAGATCATGCCGTTCGAAAAAATCACGCAGGAAAAGCTGTCACAGGAGGTCGTCCGTCAAGTCGAGGGCCTTATTCTAAGAGGTATCCTGCGCCCCGGTGAGCGCCTACCTTCGGAACGTGAACTGTCGGACCGGCTTGGCGTATCCCGCCCGTCCCTGAGAGAAGCCCTCTCTGACCTGCAAGAGCGCGGCCTACTGATCAGCAAGGCAGGTGCAGGCGTATTTGTGGCCGACGTGCTGGGCTCCGCCTTCTCCGCGGCCCTCGTGACGCTGTTCTCCACCCATGAAGAGGCCGTGTTCGACTACATCGCTTTCCGCCGCGATATGGAGGGGCTCGCCGCAGAGCGCGCCGCGCGTCTCGGCTCCGACACCGACCTCAAGGTCATCGACGCGATCTTCAAGAAGATGGAAGCCGCCCACCCCAAGCGCAACGCGACCGACGAAGCGCAACTGGATGCGGATTTTCACCTCGCCATCATCGAGGCGAGCCACAACGTCATCATGCTTCACATGATGCGGTCCATGTACCAACTGCTGCGTGAGGGCGTGTTCTATAACCGCCAGATCATGTTCAAGCAGCGCACGACCCGCGGCGAACTGCTCGAACAGCACCGCGCCATCAACGACGCGCTCCAGAAGCGCGACCCCGAAGGCGCGCGTGCCGCAGTGGCCCAACACCTCGACTTCGTGCAGCAGGCGCTTGACGACCAGCAGAAGGCCGATCGCAACGAGGCCATCGCCCGCAAGCGCTACGAACACGAACTCAACCGTTGAAACGAAAAACGCCCCGCCTGATCTCTCAGGCAGGGCGCTTTAAAAGCTTTAGAAGCGTTTAGTGCAGCTTGGCGTCAACAGTCTTGATCGAGTCGTCGATCAGCTTGTTGGCCTCGGCGGCGGTCATCTGCTTGGCGATAACTTCGCGGGCAGCCTTGACAGCAACGTTGATTGCGCTGTCGCGCACTTCTTTCACTGCGGAAGCCTGAGCAGCGTTGATCTGCTCTTCAGCGGAAGCCAGACGGCGTGCAACCGACGTGGCGATGTCCGCTTTGGCCTGCTCTGCAGCAGCTTCAGCTTCGGCTTTGGCATCGGCAACGATGCGGTCGGCCTGCTCTTGCACTTCTTTCTGCTTGCGCTCGTAAGAGGCCAGCAGGCTCTGTGCTTCCTCACGCAGTGCGCGGGCTTCTTCCAGTTCGGACTTGATGGTGTCCGCGCGGTTGTCGAGCATTTCGCCGACTTTGCCCGGAACCTTCAGATAAACCAGAACGCCTACGAACAGCAGGAATGCCAGAAGCACGATGAAGTCGGTGTTGTGCAGCGAGTAGAACTCACCCGAGAACACGTTCTTCGTCGAAGCAAAAGCCGGCTGTGCAGTCACAGCGAGAATGGCGGGGATCAGGATCTTTTTCATGGTCCTCAGCCTTTCATCTGCTCTGCGACTTCTGCGTCGATGACAGCCTGATCGGCAGTGCCACCCAGCGCAGCAACGATCGCACCGGCGGTATCCTTAGCCACCTCTTCGACGCTGGCGACGGCGTTGGCGCGGATTTCGTCAATGGCCTTCGCGCCTTCGGCGGTCTTGGCGGCAATGACTTCATCAGCCTTCGCAATCTCGACATCAAGATCCGATTGGATCTGAGCCTTGGTATCAGCGACGATACGGGCAGCTTCGGCGCGGGCATCAGCCAGAGCCTTGTTATAAGTAGCCTCGGCCTCGGTAGCTTTGAGTTTAAGCTCTTCGGCAGCGGCGATATCGTTAGTGATCGTACCGGACCGTTCAGCCAGAACCGCGGCGATGCGCGGTAGGGCGATACGGGACAGCACGAAGTAGATCACGACGAGCGTGACCAGAAGCCAGAAAATCTGGTTGGAATAGGTCGAAGGGTCCAGCTGCGGCATGGATGCGCCGCCGGCCTCGGCCCCGTGCGCCATATCTGCACCGTGCGCGGTAGCGACATCGGTAGCAGTGTGGGCGACTTCGGTATTAGTGTCTGCCATCTCGTCTTTCTCCGTCGGACCCTTTGGTGTCATCGGGGGCGCGGGCGTGCCCGCGCGCCCCGACCGTAAGGATGCGTCAGTAGATTAGACTGCGAACATCAGCAGCAGAGCAACCAGGAACGAGAAGATGCCCAGAGCTTCTGCGAATGCGAGGCCGATGAAGAGAGTTGCGGTCTGCGAAGCAGCAGCCGACGGGTTGCGCAGAGCGCCGCCCAGGTAGTTAGCAGCGACGTTACCAACGCCGATAGCAGCAAGGCCCGAACCGATTGCGCCGAGGCCGGCACCGATGAACTGACCGAGTTGTGCGATATTGCCTTCCATGATTTTCTCCTTACGATGGAATTGGCTTGATAGATATTCAGACCGTTTGCAGGCTTAGTGAGCCGGGTGCAGGGCATCTTTCAGATAGATGCAGGTCAGAATGGTGAACACGTATGCCTGAATACCGGCTACGAGAACTTCCAGTCCGTAGACAGCAGCGATAGCGACAACCGAAACCGGAGCAACGGCGGCGATAGCTGCGAAGCCAGCGAACACTTTGATCATTGCGTGACCTGCGGTCAGGTTACCTGCAAGACGAATGGAGTGGCTGACGGGACGGACAAAGTACGAAATCACTTCGATGATCGCGATGACGGGACGCAGCACCAGCGGGGCGTCCGACATCCAGAACAGGCCGAGGAAGCTCGCGCCGTTCTTGACGAAACCGATGATGGTGACGGCGATGAACACGCCGAAGCCCAGAACTGCGGTCACTGCGATCTGCGCGGTCGGGGTGTACGACAGCGGCAGCAGACCGAGGAAGTTCGCGAAGAAGATGAACAGGAAGACGGTGAAGATGTAGGGGAAGTACTTCACACCGTCATGGCCGGTTACGTCTTCGACCATCTTGTAGATGAAGCCGTAGAACAGTTCTGCGATCGACTGCGTGCGGGTCGGGATGATCGCGCGCTTGCGGGTACCCATGACGAACAGCAGAACCACGCACAGAACGGCGATTGCCATCCACAGCGTCGAGTTCGTGATCGAGATGAAGTTTACCGGACCATCGCTGAACAGCGATTTTACTTCGAACTGATCGAGCGGGTGGAAAACCAGGCCGCCAGCTTCTTCACCGTGCACGTCGGTCGCCATGTCACTTTTCCCCATTTTTGCCGGACTGCTGGTCCAGCATTTTCATCTGCAACTCTTTGGCCGAGCCGATCACGGTTTTCATACCGGCGGCAAAGCCAAAGAAAATAAAGATCACCAGGAATATGGGGGACGTGCCAAGGGCATAGTCCAACCCGAACCCGATGACGAAACCGATCAGAAGACCGGCAACTAATTCGGTGACCATCCGCCACGCGTGCTGCGCTTGGGAGTAGTCTTTCTTCATGTGGTTCTCGGTCGGGGCTTCCGCCTTGGCCTTGTTGATCCGCTCTTCCAGCGAGCGCAGACGGTCTTGTTCGGTCTGGTTCGTCACAGTCGAGGGTCCCCATGAAGGTTGGCGCTTTGCTAAGTTGTTAGGCGCTCCGAGTCAATAAGCTACGGCCACCCTGCGACACCCCTTCATTGCATTGATATTGCTGCATTTTTCAAATCGGCGATGGGGTAAAATTGTCCACAGGCGACCCTGGCGGCGCTGCAACTGCATTGAATCCATATTCAACCGATTGGTTGACCTTTCTCTGTGGCACACCTTAATCACTCTTCATGGCCGCTTCGCTCGACACGATTTTCACTGCACTCGCCGACCCCACCCGCCGCACGATCCTGTCGATGCTGCTGGAGGACGATATGGCCGTGACCGATGTGGCGGAGCCGTTTCACGTCTCGCTCGCTGCGATTTCCAAACACCTGAGCGTGCTCGCTGACGCGGGTCTCATCAGTCAGGAAAAGCGCGGCCGCGTGAAGTGGTGCAAACTGGAACCGGACACCCTGCGCGAAGCGAGCGTCTGGATGCAGTCGTTCGGGCAGTTCGACCAGCTCGACTTCGACAGTTTTGAACGGTTCCTCGTGTCCGAAGGCGTCAGTCCCGAAGAAGCAGAAGAAGCGCCAGAATAGTCAGGCCGATCCCGCCAATGATCGCCAGTGGCGGCACCGACTGGCCAAGCGCCAGTTCCCATCCCAGCACCCAAGTCGGCGCGAGGTAGGTGTAGGCCATCACCTTGGCCGCAGGCAGGCGGAGCGACGCGAATTGCAGCAGCACCGCCGTCACCGCCGTCGCGAAGATCGACGTATATAATATAGTCACCCACACCAGAGGCGGCAGGCTGCCCCAGTCGGTCGCACCAATAGCGCTCGCGCCGAAGAACGTCAGCACGACAGCCGCCGCAACGACGACGCCAAAGGTAAACACCACGGCAGGCTCGCCGCGGTTCAGTTTGCGCACCAGAGGGGTATAGATGGCGTGAGCCACGCAGCCCCAGAAATAGATGAACTCGCCCTTGCCGATCTGGAACCGCAAAAACGCATCCCAATCGGCGCGGAAAATCACCCACAGCGCCCCTGCCCCGCCGATGGCGAGCGCCAATGCGATGCGCGCGGTCATCATCTGCCGCAGCAGGATGTAACCCGCGATGGCCGAGATGATGGGGGTGAGGGTAAAGACTGCCGAAGCGCTCACGGGCTCTGCGGTCTTCAAGCCTTCGAACATAAGGACGAAGTAGAACGCAAAGATCCCGCCGAGCAGCAGGTAGCGCCACGTTCCCTTGTAGTCGGACGCTTTGAACGTGCCCGTCCACCAGACCATGCCGCCGACGATACCGGCGCCGATCCAGAAGCGGAGCGCGTTGAGGGCCATGGGTGCAATTTCGTTTGCCACCATGGAGCCCAACGAAAAGCTCCCGGCGACGAGCGCCGAGAACGTGAGCATTGCCAAGTGGCCCGCGAGTGACGGGCTCAGTTTTCCCAATTGCGCGACTCTTCTTTCAGGTACTTGAGGAAGGCTTGCACTTTGGGCGTGCGATGAAGGTCGACGTGCGTGACCAGCCACAGACGGCTCGACCACTCATCGCGCGGTTCCATCACGCATTCCACTTCGGGCATGGTGCTGAGTTCGCACTTCGGCAGGAAGCCCATACCCGCACCCGCCGCAATCGCGTCGCGCATCGAACGGTTATCCATCGTGCGATAGGAAATCCGGTCGTGCGGCAGGTTCGCGGTCAGCCAGCGGTGGAACGGCGCGCGGCCATCCATGTCGTCGTGGCTGACGAAGTGGTGGTTCACGAGGTCCGCGTCGTCTTTCGGGCGGCCAAACTTTTCGATGTAGGACTTCGACGCAACCAGACAGACCTTCTGTTCAAGGAACGGCTGCACCACGTTGTCGGGCTGATCCGGCGGGTTGCCCGCACGGATCGCGACATGGGCTTCGCCGTACTCCAGACGGAACAGACGGTCGCCGGTCAGATAGCGCACGCGCAGCTTCGGGTGCTGGTTCTGGAAGCCGACGAGGATCGGCGTCAACATCGTCGAGAACGAGGCCAGCGAGGTGACGGTGAGGTCGCCATCCACCGCGTCGCCGCGTCCCTTGATGCGTCCCTGCAACTGCTGGAACTGGTCATCGGTCATCTTTGCGACGTTCAGCAGGTCGGTGCCTGCCTCGGTCGGGGTATATCCACGCGCATGGCGCTGGAAAAGTTTGACGCCGAGGCGTCCTTCGAGGGCATCAATATGCCGGATCACCGTAGCGTGGTGCACGCCTAATACTTCTGCGGCACCACTCACGGTTCCTAAACGCGCCACCTGATATGCGGTGCGCACTTCATCCCAATTTTGCATGAGTAAAACCTTAAATAGTCTGTGCGCCACTTTAGTGAGCACACTCAGGACTGCAAGACCGCACATCCGCCTATGTGTACCTTGACTCTAGGTGCGCACGCGCGTAGACGGCCAGCCAACCATCCCGGGAGCATGAGTCTTCCGGTCCCTTCCCTATATGGGGGGATCGCCGTCCACCAGCGCGTTGCGCCCGTGGGCGCGATTGTGGTTTGAGCGGTCGGCACCTATGTAGTCGTCCAACGATTGGTAACTGGTCTAGGAGGACCGTCGGCATGTTTGAAAATCTATCCGAACGCCTTGGCGGAGTCTTCGACCGTCTGACCAAGCAAGGCGCCCTGTCCGCCGACGACGTCAAGATTGCCCTGCGCGAAGTACGCGTTGCCCTGCTCGAAGCCGACGTTTCGCTCCCCGTTGTGCGCAACTTCATCAAGTCCGTCGAAACCAAGGCCACCGGCTCTGCCGTCACCAAGTCGATCACGCCCGGCCAGCAGGTCGTGAAGATCGTCCACGACGAACTGATCCGCGTTCTGGCTGGTGAAGAAGACGCCGGCGCACTGAAAATCGACACCCCGCCCGCTCCGATCCTGATGGTCGGCCTTCAGGGCTCGGGTAAGACCACCACGACCGCAAAGCTCGCCAAGCGCCTGAAAGAGCGCGAAGGCAAGCGCGTCCTCATGGCTTCGCTCGACGTCAACCGTCCGGCTGCGATGGAACAGCTCGCGATCCTCGGCACCCAGATCGGCGTGGACACCCTGCCGATCGTGAAGGGCGAAGATCCCGTTGCCATCGCCAAGCGCGCCAAGACCCAAGCGTCGCTCGGTGGCTATGACGTCTACATGCTCGATACCGCAGGCCGCCTGCACATTGACGCAGAACTGATCCAGCAGGCTGCCGACGTCCGCGACGTTGTGAAGCCGCGCGAAACCCTGCTCGTTGTCGACGGCCTGACCGGTCAGGACGCCGTGAACGTTGCGACCGAATTCGACGACAAGATCGGCGTTTCGGGCGTTGTCCTCACCCGTATGGACGGTGACGGCCGCGGCGGTGCTGCGCTGTCGATGCGCGCGATCACCGGCAAGCCGATCCGTTTCGTCGGTCTCGGCGAAAAGATGGACGCGATCGAAACCTTCGAGGCCGAACGCGTCGCGGGCCGTATCCTCGGCATGGGCGACATCGTTGCTCTTGTTGAAAAGGCACAGGCCACGCTGGAGGTCGAGCAGGCCGAACGCATGATGAAGCGCTTCCAGAAGGGCCGCTTCAACATGAACGACCTGAAGATGCAGCTGGAACAGATGATCAAGATGGGCGGCATGGACAGCCTCGTCGGCATGATGCCGGGCATGGCCAAGCACGCTGGCAAGATCAAAGAAGCCGGCTTCGACGATATCATGCTGCGCCGCCAGATCGCTCTCATCAACTCGATGACCAAGAAAGAGCGCGCCAACCCCGACCTGATGCAGGCCAGCCGTAAAAAGCGCGTGGCCAAGGGTGCCGGTCTGGAAGTGTCGGAACTGAACAAGCTGCTCAAGCAGCAGAAGCAGATGGCCGACATGATGAAGAAGATGGGCAAGATGGGCAAAGGCGGCGCGCTCCGTCAGGCCGTCAAACAGATGTTCGGCAAGGACGGCATGCCCGAAGGCGGTATGCCCGACATGAACGATCCCAAGGCGATGCAGCAGGCTGCCAAAGCTCTGGGTCAGCAGATCCCCGGCGGAATGGGCGGTCTGGGCGGCATGGGTCTGCCCGGCGGTCTGAGCGGCCTCGGCGGTCTGGGTAAGAAAAAGTAACCGATGACCGAAACACTCGAAACCCAGCGCTTGATCCTGCGCAAACCCAAGGCGTCCGACCTTGACGCGGCGATGGCATTCTTTGCCTCGGACCGCTCGGTCGGCGTGGGCGGTCCGTTGCAGGAAGGTCAGGCGTGGCGCGGTTTCGCGGCGGAAATCGGTCACTGGGAAATCCACGGCTATGGCATGTGGGTCGTCACCCGCAAAGGCGACGACACCGCACTGGGCATGATCGGCCCGTGGTATCCGGCTGGCTGGCCGGAAAAGGAAATCGGCTGGATGATCTGGGACGAGAGCGTCGAGGGCACGGGCATTGCGACCGAAGCCGCGAAGGCGATCATCGACCACACATGGTCCGTGCTGAAGTGGGACACGATCGTGAATTACATCGGTCCCGACAACAACCGTTCGATCGCTCTGGCTGAAAAGCTGGGTGCGAAGCGCGACCCGAATGCGGCCGCTCCGGATGGTAAAGATTGCCTTGTTTACCGTCATACCAAACCGGAGCACCTGTCATGAACCGCCCGTGGGAAGCAGATCCTCAGGGTCAGGCCGCCGTCGCGACCGACCGTATCGCAGGCTCGCTGCCGCGCATTGCGCTGGCACGTGTCACCCTGCGCGCGCCGTATATCTCGGACTTCGAGGACTACGCGAAAATCGTGTGCACCGAGCGCGGCAAGTACGTCGACGGCCCGATGAGCCGCGATGATGCGTGGCTCGACTTTAACCAGTTGGTTGCTGGCTGGCTGCTGCGTGGCGCGGGTCTCTGGACCGTTGTGCGCAACGACGACCTGAAAACGCTCGGCTTTGTCATGCTTGACCACGAGTTCGGCGATCCGGAACCGGAACTGGGCTTCCTCTTCCTCGAAGAGTTCGAAGGTCAGGGCTACGCACTCGAAGCTGCCCGCAGCGCCCGTAACAACGCCTACAACGCGCTGAGCTGGGAAACGCTGGTCAGCTACATCCACCCCGATAACGCCCGCGCCATCAAACTGGCCGAGCGTCTGGGTGCGGAACGCGACGAAAGCGCCGACTTCGGCGGCTGCATCGCCTACCGCTATCCCCGTGAAATCCCCGAGTAAGAGGACTCCATGACTGACGACGCCGTCGCCCGCGCAGCCGAGCTTCTGAAAGGCCACCGTGAAAGCATCGACCGCCTCGATGCCATTCTGGTTTTCACGCTCGCCGAACGCTTCAAGCACACGCAATCCGTGGGCAAGCTGAAGGCCGAAAACGACCTTCCGCCTAGCGACCCTGCACGCGAAGAGATGCAGATCGCACGGCTGACAGACCTTGCGGACAAGGCCGATCTAGACCCCGAGTTCGCTAAGAAATTCCTGAATTTCATCATTCAGGAAGTGATCCAACACCACAAGCAACACCAATCCTGACGGCCTCGCCGTCACACTGCCATTCGATCAGGAGAAACATCATGGCTATCAAAATCCGTCTCGCACGCGGTGGTTCCAAAAAGCGCCCCCACTACGCAATCGTTGCTGCTGACTCGCGCATGCCGCGCGACGGCCGCTTCAAAGAGAAGCTGGGCACCTACAACCCGCTCCTTGCCAAGGATTCGGAAGACCGCGTAAAGCTCGACCTCGAGCGCGCTCAGTACTGGCTCGACCACGGCGCACAGCCGACCGACCGCGTTGCACGCTTCCTCGAAGCTGCTGGCGTTGTTGCCAAGAAAGAGCGCAACAACCCGAAGAAAGCCGTTCCGGGCAAAGCTGCTCAGGAGCGCGCTGCTGCTAAAGCCGCTAAGGCCGAAGAAGCCGCTGCTGGCGAAGAGTAATCTTCACGCCCGCTGCCCGGAGGGAAACCTCCGGGCAGTTTCTTTTTCGGCTTTTTCGCCGCGACCGTTCCCGCTACGGTCACCGCAAAGGAGCCGCACATGACCGGATTTGACGCTGACTTTCGCGATGAACTCTGGCGCCTGCTGCGGATGCGGCGCGACGTTCGCCACTTCCGCACCGACCCCGTAGATTCCGATGTTATCGATGACTGCTTGCGGAGCTTTTCGCTCGCGCCTTCGGTTGGCCTGTCGGAGCCGTGGCGCGTTGTCCGCGTCAACGATCCCGCTCGCCGTATCGCCGCACGCGAGAATTTCCGCGCCGCCAACGCCGATGCGCTCGCCGGATATTCGGGCGACGATGCCAAGATCTACGCGGGTCTGAAGCTGTCCGGCATGGACGACGCCCCCGTGCAGATCGCCGTTTTCAGCGAAGACAACACAACTAAGGGCAAGGGCCTTGGCGCAGGCACCATGCCAGAGATGAAAGCCTATTCCTGCGTGTCCGCCATCATGCAGTTCTGGCTGCTGCTTCGCGCGCACCGCATCGGCCTTGGTTGGGTGTCGATCCTCGATCCCGAGCAGCTGACCCGCGATCTGGATGTGCCTTCGCACTGGCGTCTGATAGGTTACTTCTGTATCGGCTACCCGCTCACCGAAGAGGAAAGCCCCGAGCTGGAACGGCTCGGTTGGGAAAAACGGCAGGATCTGCCCGCACTGCTGGAGAGATAACATGACACAGGATCGAGTTGTCGTCGGAGCCATCGGCGGCGCATTCGGCGTCCGCGGCGAAGTGCGCCTGAAATCGTACTGCGCAGAGCCCGACGCGATTGCGGACTACACCCCGCTTTATACTGCGGATGGCCGCACCTTCCCGACGATCGTCGTGACCGGCGTCGCGCAAAACGCGCTGATCGTCCGCATGGATGGCGTTGTGTCGAAAGAGGACGCGGACAAGCTCAAGGGCACACAGGTCTTTGCGGATCGGGACAAGATGCCCCCGCCCGCTGACGACGAATACTACTACGCCGACCTCATCGGCCTTCAGGTGTTCGACACGGGCGGCAACGACCTCGGCACCGTGAAAACCGTGATGAACCACGGCGCGACGGACCTCTTGGAAATTCACAAGGCGGGCTACAAATCGACCGTGCTGCTGCCCTTCACGCAGGCGGCCGTTCCGACCGTGGACATCGCCGCAGGCCGCATCGTCGCCGACCCGCCGGAGGGCCTGTTCCCCGATGAATAAGATGCCACGGATCCTGCTGCACCCCGGTTTCCACAAGACCGGCACCAGCTCGATCCAGCATTTTCTCTGGGTGAACCGCGAGAAGCTGGAACCGCAGGTCCAGCTTCTGATGCTCCGCCATCTCAAGCCCGTGACATCGCTCGTCCACAACTTTTCGCGCACGGGCAATCCGCTCGTGCTGCTGGACCTCAGCGAACGTCTGGACACGCTGCTGTCACAGCTACCCATGGATGGCCGCGATGTTCTGGTCTCGTGCGAGGCGCTTTGCGGCCACCTGCCCGGTTGGCCGAACGTCGATACCTACGCCGCCGCGCCCGTCACCGTGTCTTATGTCGCCAACTATCTGGCCGAACATTTCGGCGCGATCGAAACCAAGGTCGTGCTGACCACACGCGAGCGGTCGTCCTGGCTGTTCTCGGCCTACCGTCACCATCTCAAGGGCCATCGCCTGCGGATGGATTTCGACGAATTCGCCGCCGCCTACAGCCCCGCCGCCGACTTCGTGCCGATTGTCGACGCGCTTCGCTCCGAACTGGGCGATGTCGTCACGACGCTGCCGCTGGAGGACGCGAAGTCCCACGCCCTCGGCCCCGGCGGTGCGCTGCTGGACGCATTCGGCATCGACCCGAGCGGATTTGCTCCCGTCGGCAAAGGCAACACCGGCCCGGAAGAGGCGCTCTGGCGCGAGTTCCTGACCATCAACCGCTCCGGCCTCTCCGACGAAGAGGTCATCGCAGCCAAAGATGCTCTCGCCGAGGAAACCCAACTTGGCGGGTGGCGCACGGCCTGAGTTCCCTTCGACCCCGCTTTGCCGTATGAGCCAGCCATGACCGAAGATACGCCCAACAAATCGAGCGGCCGCCGCGTGATGCGGCCCACGCTGAAACCCCGCGATCTGCTCACCGAGCAGCCGGAGTGGCACGGCGTCTGGACCGCGCAGATCATCACCCTGCTCCCCGATGCGTTTCCGGGAATGCTGGGGCAGAGCCTCACGGGCAAGGCGCTGCGCGAAAACCTCTGGGCGCTGCGGACGATCAACCTGCGCGACTTCGGCATCGGCAAACACAAGAACGTCGACGACACCCCTGCGGGCGGCGGCGCAGGCATGGTGCTGCGGGCCGATGTGCTCGACGAGGCGATCCAGACCGCTGGCAGCACCGCGCGCGGCAACATGCCCCTGATTTACCTCTCGCCCCGCGGCAAACGGTTCGATCAGGCGATGGCGCGCGAGTGGGCATCCTACGACGGTGTCACCCTGCTCTGCGGCCGTTTCGAAGGTGTCGACCAGCGCGTGCTCGACGCCTACCGCATTCAGGAAGTTTCCCTCGGCGATTTCGTCATGACAGGCGGCGAGCTTGCCGCCCAAGCCATGCTCGACGCCACCATCCGCCTCCTGCCTGGCGTGCTGGGTAACGCCGAGAGCATCGAGGAAGAAAGCCACTCCAACGGCCTCCTCGAACACCCCCAATACACCCGCCCCGCCGAATGGCGCGGCCGCACCATCCCCGACGTGCTTATGTCGGGCCACCACGGCAACATCGAAAAATGGCGCCGCGAACAGGCCGAAGAGATCACGAAGGAACGTCGGCCGGATATGTGGGAGAAGTTTGCGAGCACTTTAAAGCGCTGAGTGTACCTTAAATTTCAGAAATGGAAACCAGTGCCGCTTGCTGTCAAGCAGAACTTAGTAGTTTAGCTTGATCGCCAACTTCCGCATCTAACGATAGGTTAACTCTCTTCGCTCCTTCTTCAATTTCTTCACGCTGCTGCCCAAACATAGCGATCCCACTGTCACGGCGAATGATCTTTCGGCTCCCGTGGGTTTCCTCAAACTCGATCGAACGAAGCGTCGCGATCTTTTCTTGAACATGAGTTACTTTGGCTCGCCCACGCACCTCTTCCAAACGACCAAGCGATTCATTTGTGTCAGGATCAAACAATTCGGGTCCTATCGAATAGATTAAGTAGACATCACCTGCTTTAACGCCATGGAGACTTCCTCGGTTAATCACAGCGCGGTAATCATCCGGCACGTGCGACACAGTTGCACGATTCTTAGTTTTATCAGTCATGTCATGTGCCCGGGCTTGATCACTAGGTCTTTTCGAAAATCTGCCATTTCTTTTATAGTACTAACTTCATCATCTTCAGCGGAGGTCAAACGAAGTTGAACTATTCTATTTGTTTGAATGTTCATCACTCGCGCACATCCGACAAATATTTCCAAGTCATCGCTCGCTCGGAAAATAGACACCCCAATACCATGACCGAGCCAGTCGCAGGGCTCCACCAAAATTAGACCGTTGTCTAATATTTTCCGAACTGTTGGCGACTGAAATCCATCCTGATGACGAAAGCGAAACGCCCATAGCAATGGTGGCAGTAGAAACAAATAAAACCCGTGCGTCCCCACCAAAAGCGTGTTTCGCTCCCACCAAGTTTCATCGACTACTAATGACAATAAATACAAGAGGAACCCAACCACGCCAGCGGCACCGACCAGCACAATGATAAAGTCTCTGAATTGAGTTGCGCGCTGCGTTTTCAAATAAATGCCGAGGATTTACCAACTTCTTCTCCAGCAAGAATAGCGCATCCCAACTCTCGCGCAAGGTGTCATGCCAATGTATGATACCTTCTTGCCCCCCGCCCCCCTTTGGCCTATACGCGCGACTGTCTAGGGGATCTGTGATTCCGCTAGGCCCGTTTTGTATTGCCGCATCCCTCTTTCTTCGGGGGGACAAGGGCAGGCAAGGTGGCACCAAGTAAAGTCGCACTGAACTCTGGCGGGCGCTCCCGAATGGGAACCCAGCGGACCCGGTTGAAGGCCAAGAGCTCTGAGGGCGCAAGCAACCTTTGTGGAATAACCACAAGCAGATAGGAGCATCAGATGAATCTGATCGCACAGATCGAGGCAGAACAAATCGCCTCGCTCGGGAAGGAAATTCCCGATTTCAAAGCCGGTGACACCATTCGCGTCGGCTACAAGGTGACCGAAGGCTCGCGTACCCGCGTACAGATGTACGAAGGCGTATGCATCAGCCGCAAGAACGGCAAAGGCATTGCCGGCTCGTTCACCGTTCGCAAAATCTCGTTCGGCGAAGGCGTGGAGCGTGTGTTCCCGCTGTTCTCGACCAACATCGACAGCATCGAAGTTGTACGTCGCGGTAAAGTCCGCCGCAGCAAGCTGTACTACCTCCGCACCCGCCGCGGTAAGTCGGCTCGTATCGCTGAGGTCACCAACTACAAGCCGCTGGCTGAGAAGTAAGGATAGCTCGAGATGCGTAAAGATATTCACCCCGAATACCACTTCATCGACGTTAAACTGGTCGACGGCACCATCGTAAAGATGCGCTCGACCTGGGGCAAAGAAGGCGACCAGATGTCGCTCGACGTCGACCCCTCGGTACACCCGGCATGGACCGGCGGCACCTCGCGCCTGCTGGACACCGGCGGCCGCGTTTCGAAGTTCAAGAACAAGTACGCAGGTCTGGGCTTCTAATCCCTTTCCAAGCGGAAACAGAAAACGCCGTCCCTCGGGGCGGCGTTTTTCTTTGGGCGGTATGCTCTGCAAAAAGCAGGCGGGCGGATGCCAGTCCACGGGATTAGGCACCCGGCCCACCCACAGTTGGGTTCGGCGTGTGTGAGACCGAACCATCCAAGTCAGCAGCCATCCCGCCGCTGACCCGACCTCCTCCCCTCTTCCTTAGAGGACGGCGTGACCCGGCAAATGCGTCATGCGCTCCGCCATACACCGGGCCACACCATGCGACCTGTCGACTGGTCGCAACTTTCGCCGTGCGTTCCCTGCGCCGATCAATCGGTAGCGGGGTGTTGCGCGGCTGTAACTGTGTCGTGCAGAGAGCTAACGCGCGGCCAACGCAATTCGATCAGGTTTTCTGCGGAAAAACGCAGCTGTGATCGAGGGAATGGCCAAGCTCCGCCGATCACCCGCAAAAGGAGTGGCGAAATGTTGCAACTTGTCAGGAAATTCGTTCCGCGCTCGGGAACCGGATGACAGGTGCCAATTACGGCACCTGTCGTCAGTATCGTCTTAGTTGGCCTTGCGGCGACGCGGCGACGCAGCGCCACCCTTCGATGCAGCGTTGGGATTGCCACCTGCACGGCGCTGGGCGGGCTTACCTGCGCCACCGCGGTGCTGCGGCTTGCCGCCTTGCTTCGGTGCGCCGCCAGCTTTCTGACCACCACGACGCTGACCGCCGCCACCGCCACGCTTGTTGCGCTGCTGCGGCTCGGCTGCTTTCTCTTCGCTCTTTTCCCACGGACGACCCGAAGCCACGGGGATCTCGCTCTTGATGGTCTTCTGGATGTCGCGCAGATCGCCCATTTCGTCCGGTGCGCAGAACGCTACGGCCTTACCGTCGTTGCCCGCACGCGCGGTACGGCCGATGCGGTGGACATACTGGTCCGGCACGTTCGGCAGTTCATAGTTGTAGACGTAGCGCACATCCGGAATGTCGATGCCGCGCGCAGCAACGTCGGTCGCAACTAGAACCCGGGTCTTGCCCGCTTTGAAGTCGGCAATCGCGCGGTCACGCTGGCCTTGGCTCTTGTTGCCGTGGATCGCAGCGACGCCAAAGCCCTTGGCTTCCAGCGAACGGGCCAGCTTTTCCATGCCCCACTTGGTGCGGCCGAAAACGAGCGCACGGTCGTCGCGGTGCTGGTCCAGCAGCTCGACCAGCAGGTCGAACTTGGCAGCTTTGCCGACGTAGTGGATCGACTGCTCGATCTTGTCGGCGGTCTGACCCGGAGGGTTTACCTGAACGCGCTGCGGCTTGTTGAGGTAGCTGGCAGCGATCTCTTCCATCTGCTTGGGCATGGTGGCCGAGAACAGCATGGTCTGACGGCCATGCGGCAGCAGGGTCGCGATGCGGCGCAGCTGGTGGATAAAGCCAAGGTCGAGCATCTGGTCCGCTTCGTCGAGGACGAGGAACTCGGTCGCGTCGAGGCGCAGAGCATTGCGGTCGATCAGATCGAGCAGACGGCCCGGCGTTGCCACCAGAACCGACACGCCCTTTTCGAGCTTGCGCATCTGGCCGACGATACCCGCACCGCCGGTGACCAGAGCCATCTTTAGGTGGGTGCCAGCGCAGAAGTTTTGCAGGTTCTCGAAAATCTGCTTTGCCAGTTCGCGGGTCGGAGCAAGGATCAGCGTCCGCACCACTTTGGATTCAACGCGGCGACCATCCTTCATCATCGCGTGCAGGATCGGCAGACCGAAAGCCGCGGTTTTGCCGGTGCCGGTTTGTGCCAGACCCATCACGTCATGGCCTTCCATGGCCAGCGGGATCGCTTTTTCCTGGATCGGGGTCGGAGTGGTGATGCCGTTTTCGGCAAGGTTTTCCAGCAGACGGGCCTGAAGCCCGAATTCTTCAAAAGTCATAGAATATCTTTCCGCCCGCAACACACGGGCTCCCTCAGGACGCCGAAGCCATCCTACAGGTGGTGACGCAGACTCGCGATCTGGCCGCATGCCAGACTGCCGTTACGCCACGGCCCCCTGCGTGAATGTGGGTCCGAAGTTTTCGTGGTATCCCCTTGCGTCTGTCTTATCGACGCGCTGCTCACGCCACAGGTGACGGATACCGATAGGCGTCACATGCGGATTCATCAGACAAATGTCAAGTGAATGAAGATTAAGCACACTATCCGCTTTACCTTTTCCTCTCTTCCGCGTGATCGTATAACCGGAGCCAAGCAAACTACGCGGGGAAAGAACGTGGCGCATATTATTGTTGTCGGGAACGAAAAAGGCGGTGCAGGCAAGTCGACGGTGTCGATGCATGTTGCAACCGCGCTGGCCCGCATGGGTCACTCTATCGGCGTTATCGACCTCGACCTGCGTCAGAAATCACTCGGCCGCTACCTGCTGAACCGCAAGGAATTCTGCGCGAGCGAAGGCATCGATCTTGCCACCCCGAACTACTACGAACTGCCCGAGGTCGATCAGGAAGCCCTCAAGCCCGGCGAAAACGCATTCGACCAGCGCCTGTCGAACGCCGTCAGCAAGATGGAGTCCGAGAACGAATTCGTTCTGATCGACTGCCCCGGATCGCACACTCGCCTTTCGCAGGTCGCCCACTCGCTCGCCGACACGCTGATCACCCCGCTGAACGACAGCTTCGTCGACTTCGACCTCCTCGCACATATCGACAGCGACGGTGAAAACATCACCGGCCCTTCCGTCTATTCCGAAATGGTGTGGAGCGCCCGCCAGCTTCGCGCGCAAGCCGGACTGAAGCCGATCGACTGGCTCGTCGTCCGCAACCGCATGGGTGCGCAGGCGATGGTCAACAAGCAAAAGATGGAAAACGCGCTCGACAAACTGTCCCGCCGCATCGGTTTCCGTACCGCGCCGGGCTTCAACGAACGTGTTATTTTCCGCGAACTTTTCCCGCGCGGCCTGACCCTGCTCGACCTGCGCGACATCGGCGTCACCCAGCTGAACATCTCCAACGTCGCTGCCCGTCAGGAGCTGCGCGATCTGGTGAAGGCGCTTGATCTGCCGGGCGTCACGCCGGACTTCTGATCACCGGCCTTCCAGCCATCCAGCCGATTGCATACGGCGCTGCCAAAACGGGGACATCCCCATGCGGCAGCGCCGTTTTTCGTGACAGGAGGCGCTTTGACGCGGGGCGCGAAATGGATAATCTCTCACCCAAGGGGAGAGCCGCGTGACCAACACCATCGCAAATACCGACAGCCTCGCGGCGAACGTCTCGGACGAGGCGAGGGTCGATGTGCTCAAGGCGATGGACCAGACCTACAACGAGCTTGTCGAATACCAAAGCCAGCTTGAGCAACGGAACGCCGAGCTCGATGAGATGCGCGGCTTCATGTCGTCCGTCATGGCTTCGGTCTCGGACGTTCTGATTGTCGTTAGCCGTGACGGGATGATCGAACAGGCGGCGGGTTCTTTCGCCGCGCAGCTTGGCCGCGATCCTGCGACGGTGACGGGCCAGCCCCTTTCTGCCATCACGGGCGAGGAGGCTTACGGCACACTCAACACCGCCCTCGATCAGGTCATCACAACCCGCCGCCCGATGCGGCTAGAAGTCGAACTCGACACCGCCAGCGGCGCGGAGCCGTTCGACGTGTCCCTCGCGCCCCGCCTCGGCGAGCGCGGTAAGTCCGTCGGCGCAGTGCTCATCGGCCGCCCTGTGGGCGAGCTGCGCCGCGCTTATTCCGAACTCGAAGAGAGCCATCAGGCGCTGCAAGAAGCGCAGAGCCACCTCGTCCGCAATGAAAAGCTGGCCTCCCTTGGTCGCCTCCTCGCAGGCGTTGCGCACGAACTGAACAACCCGATTTCCTTCGTCTACGCCAACACCCACGCGCTCGAAAAATACGTGGGCCGCTTCGTAACCTACTTTGAACAGGTTCAGGCCGGCGCGAGCCGCGACGACCTGATCGCGCTGCGGAAAGACCTGCGCCTCGACCGCGAATTGTCGAACATGCGCATGGCGATCGACGGCGCCCGCGACGGTGCCGAACGTGTCCGCGATATCGTCGAGGATCTGCGCCGCCTGTCGTCGGACGGCACGGGCGAAATGGCCGATTTCGATCTGGTGGAAACCACCCGCGTCGCCACCCACTGGGTCGCCCGCGGCACCAAGAAAGAAGCCCCCATCCGTACGGAAGCCCCGCTGTCGCTGATTGCCCACGGGCGCAACGGCCACATCCAGCAGGTCATCATGAACCTCGTCCAGAACGCGCTGGACGCCGTCGAAAACACCGCCGTGCCCGAAGTCATCATCCGCATCGGAGAGGCAGAGGACATGGCCTTCATCGAAGTCGCCGACAACGGCACGGGCATTTCTGACGACATCGCGCAGTCGATCTTCGATCCCTTTTTCACCACCAAGCCCGTCGGCAAAGGCACCTGCGAAATCCTCGGCCTCGATCCGCTCTACCTCGCGAACGAAGGCACGCTGGTGCTGTTCGTTCCCGAAGAACACGCGGACGCCGCGCTCGCGGCCATGCAATCGGTCGACACCGGCAAAGACGCCCGCATCATCGGGCGGGCCAAGGCGGGTAATCCACTCGTCACCATGCGCACCGCGTTCGGCGGCAGCCGCATTGTCGACATGCTCGTGGGCGAGCAGCTCCCGCGGATCTGTTAAGCGGGCTGCTTCACCAGTTTGCAGGCATCAAGCGCGAGGTCCGAAAGGCCCTCGCCGCCTGCCTCGCAATGGGCCAACAGTTGCTCGCGCATCCGCGGCTCCCAGAAATCATTGATGTGCGCCGCGACGCCTTCGGCTTTTTCGTCCGTCGGCTGCGAGGAAAAGAACGTGGCGATCTGGTTCGCCATGTAGACCATCTTTTCGGTTTTCATGCGGTTATCCGTTCGGGATGGGTGTAAACGTCGAAACCGTCCCCGCGCGCGAGCGCAACGACAGTCAGGTTGGCGTGGTCCGCGACGCGCACCGCGTGGGCGGTCGGGGCGGAAACGGCAATCAGGATCGGCGCGCCTGCGATCACGGTCTTCTGGACCATATCGACCGACACGCGGGAGGTCAGGACAATCGCGCCATCCGCAGGGTCGATGCCCTGTTGGATCAGCGTCCCGATGAGTTTGTCGAGCGCGTTGTGGCGGCCCACGTCCTCGCACACGGCAACGATACCATCGCGCCAGAAACCGGCAGCATGAACCGCGCGGGTTTCATCGTGGAGCGGCTGGTGTTTGCGGAGTTCTTCGGTTGCGCGATTGACCTCCTCCGCTGTTAACACTTTGTTATTTTTGACAGTTGTCAACTCGCGGAGCGCCTGCTCCAGACTGTCGATGCCGCACAGCCCGCAGCCCACCGGACCGAGCATCGAGCGGCGGCGGTCTTCCATCCGCTTGGCTGCGTCGTCGGTGATCCACATGCGGACCTCGTAGCCCTGCGCGTGCTCGATGACCTCAAGGCTTTCGATTTGACCGGCGGATTTCACCGTGCCTTCGGTCAGTGCAAAGCCGGTCCCGAAAGCCTCCAGCTTGTCAGGGGTCGCCATCATCACGGCTTGGGTGGTGCCGTTGAACACGATGGCCACGGGCGCTTCTTCGGGCAAAGCGCGCTGCATGTCCTGCAACGCGCCCTGCCATCTTTGGCCTGCTATGGTTTTGCTCGGCGTCACTCTGCCGCCGGAAGGATACGGCGCGAGGCGGCGGCCTGCGCGTTGTAATCTTCCTGCCAGTCGGTCGGCCCGTTCGACGGGGACACCTGAACAGCCGTCACCTTGTATTCGGGACAGTTGGTCGCCCAGTCGCTGAAGTCCGTGGTGATCACGTTGGCCTGCGTGTCGGGGTGGTGGAAGGTCGTGTAGACCACACCCGGCGATACGCGGTCGGTGATCGTGGCGCGCAGCGTGGTTTCCCCCGAACGGGACGCGAGCTTGACGAAGTCGCCTTCGTTGATGCCGCGCACCTCTGCGTCGTGCGGGTGGACCTCGAGCAGATCCTCGCCGTGCCAGACCGAGTTCTTCGTGCGGCGTGTCTGCGCACCCACGTTGTACTGCGACAGGATACGGCCCGTGGTAAGCAGCAGCGGGAAACGCGGACCTGTCTTTTCATCGGTCGCGACGTACTCGGTCACGATCAGACGGCCCTTGCCGCGCACGAAACCGTCGACGTGCATCAGCGGGGTGCCGTCGGGGTTGTCGTCGTTACACGGCCACTGGATCGAGCCGCGCTCTTCCAGCAGTTCGTAGTTCACGTTGGCGAACGACGGGGTGGTCGCTGCGATCTCGTCCATGATCTGGCTCGGGTGAGTATAGGTCCAGCCCGCGCCCATCGCGTTGGCGAGCAACTGCGTAACTTCCCAGTCAGCGTAACCGTTCATCGGCGCCATGACTTTGCGCACGCGGTTGATACGGCGCTCGGCGTTGGTGAATGTGCCGTCCTTTTCGAGGAACGACGACCCCGGCAGGAAGACATGCGCGTAGTTCGCGGTCTCGTTCAGGAACAGGTCGTGGACAATCACGCACTCCATCGCGGCAAGGCCCGCAGCGACGTGTTTGGTGTCGGGGTCGGACTGGAGGATGTCCTCCCCCTGACAGTAGAGGCCCTTGAAGGTGCCATCGACTGCCGCGTCGAGCATGTTGGGAATGCGCAGACCCGGTTCGGGATCAATCGGCACGCCCCATGCGTTCTCGAACACTTCACGCACATCGGCGTTTTTGACATGGCGATAACCCGGCAGTTCGTGCGGGAACGAACCCATATCGCACGAGCCCTGCACGTTGTTCTGACCGCGCAGCGGGTTCACGCCAGCGCCGTTGATACCGACGTTGCCGGTCAGCATCGCAAGGTTGGCGATACCGATGACGGTGGTCGAGCCTTGGCTGTGCTCGGTCACGCCAAGGCCGTAGTAGATCGACGACTTGCCAGCGGTCGCATAGGTGCGGGCCGCAGCGCGGACGTCAGCAGCCGGAACACCGGTGAGCATCTCGACCGCTTCGGGCGAATGGCGCTTGTCGCTGACGAAATCGGCGTAGGCCAGATATTCGTCCCAATCGCAACGGGTGCGGATGTAAGCCTCGTCGATGAGGTTTTCGGTGACGATGACGTGGGCCAGCGCGGTGACAATGGCAACGTTCGTACCGGGACGGAGCGGCAGATGGTGGTCCGCTTCGATGTGGTTCGATTTCACCATGTCGGTGCGGCGCGGGTCGATCACGATCAGCTTTGCGCCCTGACGGATGCGCTTTTTCAGGCGCGAGGCAAAGACGGGGTGACCGTCGGTCGGGTTGGCACCGATGATGAGCGCGCAATCCGTTTCCTCGACCGAGTCGAAGTCCTGCGTACCTGCCGAAGTGCCGTAGGTCTGGCCAAGGCCATAACCCGTGGGCGAGTGGCAGACGCGGGCGCAGGTGTCGGTATTGTTGTTGCCGAACACAGCGCGGGTCAGCTTCTGCACGAGGTAGGTTTCCTCGTTCGTGCAGCGCGACGAGGTGATCACGCCGATCGACTTCTTGCCGTACTTTTCCTGAAGGCCGCGCATCCTGTTCGCGGCAAAGGTCAGCGCCTCGTCCCACGACACTTCCTGCCACGGCAGATCGACGCTTTCGCGGATCATCGGGCTGAGGATGCGGTCCTGATGGGTGGCGTAGCCGTAGGCGAAACGGCCCTTCACGCACGAGTGGCCGCGGTTGGCCTTGCCGTGCTTGTAAGGCGTCATGCGGACGAGCTGGTCGCCCTTCATCTCTGCCTTGAACGAACAGCCGACACCGCAATAGGCGCAGGTTGTGATGACGGAGCGGGTCGGGGTGCCCATCTCGATCACCGACTTTTCCTGAAGCGTCGCTGTCGGGCAGGCCTGCACGCAGGCACCGCAGGACACGCAGTCCGAGGTCAGGAAGCTATCGTCCACAGCACCGGCGGAGACGCGGCTTTCAAAGCCGCGACCCTCGATGGTCAGCGCGAAAGTGCCCTGCACTTCTTCGCAGGCGCGTACGCAGCGCGAGCAGACGATGCACTTCGCCGGATCGTAGGTGAAGTACGGGTTGCTGTCGTCTTTGGGGATGTAGTGGTGGTTCCCCGGACCTTCGCGGCGCTTGGCGTCGGCCATCGACAGCGCGCCTGTTCCGGTCGGGTCATAGTGGTTTTCGCCCGTGGTATAACGCACATCGCGCAGACCGACGGCACCCGCCTGATCTTGCAGTTCGCAGTCACCATTGGCGGCGCAGGTCAGACAGTCGAGCGGGTGGTCGGAGATATAGAGCTCCATCACGCCCTTGCGGATCTTGGCGACCTTTTTCGACTGGGTGTGCACGACCATGCCTTCGGCAACGGGCGTGGTGCAGGACGCGGGCGTACCGCGGCGGCCTTCGATTTCGACCACGCACAGACGGCAGGAACCGAACGCTTCGAGGTTGTCGGACGCGCAGAGCTTGGGGATGTCGATCCCCGCCAGCGCCGAGGCACGCATGACGCTGGTGCCTTCGGGAACGGTGATGTCGAAACCATCGATGCTCAGCGTGACGGTCTTGTCGGATTTCGATGCAGGGGTGCCGAGGTCACGGTCATCGCCCCACGGGATGATAAAGTCCTTCATTCCGCAGCCTCCTTCACGCCCGCGAATTCTTCAGGGAAGTTCTGGAGCGCGGACATCACCGGATAAGGGGTGAAGCCGCCGAGCGCACAGAGCGAGCCGTCTTTCATGGTCTCGCACAGGTCGGTGAGCAGTTCGACAGCCTCGCCGTCGCCTTGGGCGATGCGGTCGATGGTCTCGACACCGCGCACCGCGCCGATGCGGCAGGGGGTGCACTTGCCGCAGCTCTCGACCGCGCAGAATTCCATCGCGAAACGCGCCATGCCGAGCATGTCTGCGGTGTCGTCAAACACCACGATACCAGCGTGACCGATCAGACCGCCCTGCCCGTCGAATTCTTCATAGCCGAAGGGCGTGTCGAACTTGGAGACGGGCATGTAGGCGCCCAGCGGACCGCCAACCTGAACCGCCTTTACGGGGCGACCCGAAGCGGTGCCGCCGCCGATTTTGTTCACGAGATCACCAAGCGGCATCCCGAAAGCGGTTTCGAACAGGCCGCCGAATTTGACGTTGCCCGCGATCTGGATCGGCATGGTGCCTTTCGAACGGCCAAGTCCGAAGTCCGCGTAATGCTGGCCGCCCTTTTCAAAGATCACCGGCACGGTCGCCAGCGAGATCACGTTGTTGACCACCGTCGGGCGGCCCATGAAACCTTGCAGCGCGGGGAGCGGCGGCTTGGCCCGGACGGTGCCGCGCTTGCCTTCGAGGCTATTGAGGAGGGAGGTTTCCTCGCCGCAGACATAAGCACCGGCACCGACCCGAACCTCGATGTCGAAGCTGTTGCCCGAACCCATGACATTGCCCAGCAGACCGTGGTCGCGGGCGATGGCGCAGGCGGCGGACATCACTTCGATAGCGTCGGGATATTCGGAACGGATGTAGACGTAACCCTTGGTCGCACCGACGGTCAGACCTGCGATCACCATGCCTTCGATCAGGGTGAAGGGGTCACCCTCCATGATCATGCGGTCGGCAAAGGTGCCGCTGTCGCCTTCGTCGGCATTACAGACGATGTATTTCTGTTCCGCTTGGGCACGGCGGACGGTGTCCCACTTGATACCCGTCGGGAAACCAGCACCGCCGCGACCGCGGAGGCCGGAGGTCTTCATCTCGTCGATGAGTTGATCGCCGGTCAGGGTCAGCGCGCGGCGCAGACCCGAGAGACCGCCGTGGGCTTCGTAGTCGGCCATCGACAGCGGATCGGTCTTGCCCACGCGGGCGAAGGTCAGGCGGTTCTGCTGGGCGAAGAACGGAATCTCTTCGACATTGCCGAGCGCCTTGTCGCTGTCGCCTTCGAAGATTGCTTTGACGTCCGCAGGGGTCACGGGGCCATAGCCGACGCGGCCTTCGGAGGTTTCGATCTCTACCAGCGGCTCCAGCCAGATCATGCCGCGGGTGCCGTTGCGCACGATAGTCGCGTCGATGCCGCGCTCTGCGATTTCGGCTTCGATGGCTTTGACGACGCGCTCTGCGCCGAGCGCCTTGGCCGCGGCGTCACGGGGGACGTAGATTTTCATGCGCCGCACTCCGTCAGGATTTCGTCGATACGTTCGTTGTCCACGCGGCCTTCGAGCTGACCATCGACCATGACAGCCGGACCGCAGGCACACAGGCCGAGGCAGTAGACCGGCTCGACAGTAATATTGCCGTTAGGCGTGGTCATGTGCCACTCGCCGCCGAGTTTGTTCAGGGCGTGGTCGGCAAGGGCATTCGCGCCGACGGACTGGCAGGCTTCTGCGCGGCAGATTTTCACGACATGGCGGCCAGCGGGGGCGTCGCGGAAGTCGTGGTAGAAACTGATGACGCCGTGCACTTCGGCGCGGCCGATATTCAGAGCGTCGGCGAGCACCTGAACCGCCATCTGCGGAACATGGCCGAACTGGCTCTGGATGTCATGGAGGATGGGCAGCAGCGGCCCTTCAAGCTGGCTGTGGCGCGCGATGATATCCTTGATATCGTCCTGCGACGGCAATGGCGTGACAACGTTCATACGAGACTCCCTGATCGGGTCTCAATGAACCTGAGTTATCTTCAAATCAATATCGTTTTTCCGTTCTTTGATAGTAAAATCCTATCAAAACGAATCGTTTAGCGAAGCCTCAGGCCACTTCTCTACAATTTTAAGTAGTAAATTATCCCCAGCAGGCGCTCTGCACGTCATTTGCACAATTCCAAGAGGATAGGTGCACGACCACAGCGGATAAGGCGGGGTGAACGGTGAGGGTCACTAACGGTAAATAAACCCCGTGATGTCAAAAACCGTAGCGTTGTCGCTGAGTGGAGTATTCAAAATGGCCCTAGTCGCTTTCCTTGCAGGTAGCTTTCTTGGACTTTGTCTGGCTGTTGCCGGAATCGTTTTCCTGAACCTCGGCGTTGTCGCCGCGTTCTCGATCTATCTGATCGCTGGCATTGCCGCGCCACTTAGCGTGCTGATCTCGAACATGCATGGCCGCCGCGCACGCGCAACGGCCAATATTCTCGCCCGCATCAACGGCTGATCAGGTCCCAGCCCAATCCGTGATTGCGCGGGACGGCATGGCGCCGGACTGACGCTTCACCTCGCGGCCACCCTTGAACTGGACCATCGTCGGGATGCCGCGGATATTGTACTTCGCGCCAGCTTTGGGTTCTGCCTCGGTGTTGACTTTGACCAGTCGCGCCTTGCCGCTGAGTGCCTGAGCCGACTTCGAAAATTCGGGCGCCATCTGGCGGCAAGGGCCGCACCACGGTGCCCAGAAATCCACCACAAGCGGAAGATCGTCGTTGCGCGCTGCCTTTTGCAGCGTGTCAAAGTCGATCTCGACCGCCTTGTCGCTGATCAGTTTGGTCCCGCAGGTCGCACATTTCGGCCCTGCCCCGAGTTTTTCGGATGGAACGCGGTTCACCTGACCGCAGTCCAGACACGTCACTTTCAATCCGGCCATCGTTGCCTCCGTCATACATTTAACATTTCATATGTGTATTCGGCGGAAAAGCGCAAGTGTGCCCCGCCGAAAGCGGCAAATACCCAACACCTACAGGAGAAACGCGAGACTGCCCACGCAAGCCCGCTTGATTGTGGAATAAACAATCACCATAGTACCCCGTGCGAGTTGCCTATTTCTACCTGCCTCCGACACGGCTTCAGTTAGACGCAAGGACTGACGAGCCGACCTTTCTGCATACTGCGAGAAAGGGTTACTAAACGTTTTAAGGAGAAATCACGATGGCAACCGGCACCGTGAAATGGTTCAACCAAACCAAGGGCTACGGCTTCATTGCTCCCGATGGTGGCGCGAAGGACATCTTCGTTCACATCTCGGCTATCCAGCGTTCGGGCCTGGAAGAGCTGAAGGACAACCAGAAAGTCAGCTTCGAACTGCAGACCGGCCGTGATGGTCGCGAGTCGGCAATCAATCTCGAACTGATCTGATTAGCTCTTGATAAAATTTATGGGCCCGTCACAATTCGGGCCCATGAAACGCCTCGCGACACTGACGTCCCTGCTTATCATCGGCCTTGGAATTACATTCAGCCAAGCCGACGATACACCTCGCAGCGAAATCCAGCCGTTCGCAAGAAAAGTCTTCCAGAAAATCCAGCAGCAGTCTTTCGACCTCGAACGCGAGCTTTGCGCGTACATCGGCTATGGTCCTGACGGACGGCTGATGTTGACCCGCGTGGCCGTCGGCACCGAAGCGACCTGCATTCTGCCTGTGCGATCGGCCAAGATGGACGTGATCGCGTCGCTCCATACCCACAGCACATACAGCCCCGACTACCACAGCGAAGTGCCCTCCGCGCTCGACATGGAATCGGACGAAGCGTCGGGCACTGACGGTTGGATCGCCACGCCAGGAGGGCGGATGTGGTTCGTGGATTCGTCCGAAATGCGGGCCTATCAGGTCTGCGGGGCGGGATGCCTACCGCAAGACCCGAACTTCATCGACGAGCCCGTCGGCTCCATCAAACAGAGCTACACCTATAGCGCGCTGGTGAAGATGGAGCGTTACTGAACGGTCTCCAACCATTCGAGCACTTTCGGCCCCATATCCTCCACCGTGATCGCAACGCCCTTGGCCGACGGGTGGATGCCGTCGCGCTGCATCAGGTCTTCGCGCGGCAGATCCGATGCATTCATCGCGGCGAAGTAGTCGGGATAAAGCGGCACGTCGAATTCGGCAGCGAGGTCGGTGTACATACCTTCGAACTGCTCTTTGTAGTCCGGCCCGTAGTTGTTCGAGATCGTCAGGCCAACGAGCATCACATCGACATCCGCCTCCTCTGCCGCTTCGAGAATGCCGCGCAGGTTTTCGCGGCTGTTCGCGGGATCGAGCGCGCGGAGGAAGTCGTTGCCGCCGAGATTCACGATCATCGCGTCGACGTCATCGGTCAGCGTCCACGCAACGCGGCGGAGGCCCCCTGCTGTGGTGTCGCCGGAGACGCCCGCGTTCAGCATTTCGACATCTGCACCGTGGGCCGTCAGCCACGCCTGCATCTGAGGGACAAAGCCTTCGTCACGCGGCAGGCCGTAGCCTTGGGTCAGGCTGTCACCCAATGCGGCAACGGTCATCGTGTCGGCCATCACAGGCGCTGCGGAGAGGGCCAAAACTACAGCCGCGCCATTGCGTAGCCAACGAGCCGCCCCATATGCTTTAACAGCCATTACCGACCGGACATTTTCCATGACAGTTCTTTCCCTTCAGGACGCCTCGCTTTCGCTTTCGTCGAACGCGGGCAAAGTAGATATTCTCCACGGGATTACCCTGTCGGTATCCGCGGGCGAGAGCGTCGGCCTGATCGGACCGAGCGGATCGGGCAAGTCCTCGCTGCTCATGGTTATGGGCGGTTTGGAACAGGCCACAGGCGGCAAGGTGACTGCGCTGGATCAGGACCTGACCCGCATGGACGAAGACGCGCTTGCCCGCTTTCGTAGAAACAATATGGGGGTGGTGTTCCAGTCCTTCCACCTCATTCCCACGATGACGGCTGTTGAAAATATCGCGACCCCGCTGGAACTGGCCGGCGAAGTGGACGCGTTCGACCGCGCAAGGGCGGAGCTTGAGGCCGTGGGCCTTGGCCACCGCGCGGACCACTACCCCAGCCAGCTTTCGGGCGGCGAACAGCAGCGTGTGGCACTGGCCCGCGCCGCCGCGCCGCGCCCGCGTATCCTGCTGGCGGACGAGCCGACGGGGAACCTTGATGAAAGCACGGGCGCTGCGATCATGGACCTGCTGTTCGGCCTGCGCGACCGCCACGGCGCAACGCTGGTGATGGTCACGCACGCCCCCGAACTGGCGGCGCGGTGCGACCGCGTGGTGCGCCTGCGTGACGGGCGGATCGAGGACGCGGCATGAGCCTCGCGTATCGTCTGGCCCTCCGCGATCTGCGCGGGAGCCTGAAATCGTTCCGGATTTTCCTTGCCTGCCTGATCCTCGGCGTGGCTGCGATTGCGGCTGTCGGCACGGTGCGCAGCGCGATCACCGCCGGTTTGAAAGAACAAGGCGCGGCGCTTCTGGGCGGCGATGCCGAGGCGGAGTTCACTTACCGCTTCGCCCGTCCCGAAGAGTTGGCGTATTTGCAGAGCATTTCCGAGCAGGTCTCAGAAACCGTTGATTTCCGGTCGATGGTCGTCGTGCAGCGCGAAGAGTCGGAACGCGCGCTGACGCAGGTGCGGGCCGTCGATAGCCTCTATCCGTTGATCGGCGAGGTGACTTTGTCGCCCGAAATGCCGCTGGCGGATGCCTTTGCGGGAAATGGCGAGTTGCCCGGCGGTGTGATGGAGCGCGTGCTCGCCGACCGTCTGGGGCTGAGCGCGGGGGATACGTTCCGCCTTGGCACACAGGATTTCGTGCTGTCAGCTGTGCTGGACACCTATCCTGACAACGCGGCTGGGGGCTTTGGGCTTGGTCCGCGGACGCTGGTACTGACCGAAGACCTCGCGGATGCGGGGCTGATTGCCGAGGGCACGCTGTTTAATACGCAATATCGGCTCGACCTGCCCGATGGGGCTGACCTCGCGGCGCTGGAGCGGCAGACCGAAGGCCAGTGGCGTGACAGCGGACTGCGATGGCGCGATGCGCGGCGCGGTGCCGGCGGGACCGAACGGTTCGTGCAGCAGATCGGGTCGTTCCTGATTTTGGTCGGCCTCGCGGGCCTCGCCGTGGGCGGCGTGGGCGTGTCGGCGGCGGTGCGGTCGTACCTCGCGGGCAAGCGCGACACCATCGCGACGCTGAAAACCCTGGGCGCAGAGCGGCGGACCATTCTGGCCGTCTACGCCATCCAGATCGCGTTCCTGTCCGCGATCGGTATCGTCGCGGGGCTGGTGCTGGGGCTGCTGTTGCCGCTGGTGTTCTCGCCGCTCATCGCGGCGCAATTGCCTGTTCCGGCGAGCTTCCGCATCTACCCGATGCCGCTGGTGGAGGCCGCGATTTACGGTGCGCTGACGGCGGCAATCTTCACCCTGCTCCCAATTGCGCGGACGGAGAACATCCGCGCGGCGGCGCTGTTCCGCAATCAGGGCAGCGGACGCTTGCCGTTCCGCCATGTGCTCTACACGGGCGTGCTGGTGGCGGCATTGGTCGCGCTGGCGGCGTGGTTCACAGATGCGGTGCGCCTGACGCTCTACACTTTCGGAGGGATCGCTGGGGCGCTGCTGGTGCTCGCAGTCGCGGCGTGGCTGATCGGCTGGATCGCGGGACGTTTGAACCCGATGGCACGGGGGCGCCCTGCCCTTCGCGCGGCGCTGGCGGCAATCGCGGCGCAGAAGGGCGAGACGCTTTCGGTTGTGCTGTCGCTGGGGCTCGGCCTGTCGGTGCTCGCCTCGGTCGGACAGATCGACGGCAACCTGCGGGCGGCATTCACGGACGAATTGCCCTCGGTCGCGCCGAGCTACTTCTTTGTCGATATCCAGCCCGACCAGATGGAGGGCTTCCGCGAGAGGCTCGACACGGACCCAGCTGTGTCCAAAGTCGAAGCCGCGCCGATGCTGCGGGGGATCATCACGACGATCAACGGACAGCCCGCCGAAGAATTCGCGAACGGCCACTGGGTCGTGCGCGGGGATCGCGGCGTGACCTATTCCGAGGCGTTGCCCGAGGGCACCCGCCTGACCGCTGGCGAATGGTGGCCGGAGGGCTATGACGGCGAGCCGCTGGTCAGCTTCTCAGCCGAAGAAGCCGCCGAGATCGGCCTGCAACTGGGTGACACGCTGACGGTCAATATCCTCGGGCGGGACATCACGGCGACGGTCGCGAGCTTCCGCAAAGTGGAGTTCGACACGGCGGCCATCGGCTTTGTCATGTCGATGAATCCTACCGCGCTGGCGGGTGCGCCCCATAGCTGGATCAGCACGGTCTACGCAGAGGAAGACGCCGAAGCGGCGATCCTGCGAGATCTGGCGAATGCCTACCCGAACATCACCGCGATCCGCGTGCGGGACGCCATCGATCAAGCGCTCGTGCTGGTCGATGGTATCGCAGCGGGTGTGCGGTATGGTGCGCTGGCGACATTGGTCACGGGGTTCCTCGTGCTGATCGGGGCTGCGGCGGCTGGCCAGCGGGCACGGGTCTACGAGGCGTCGATCCTCAAGACGCTCGGTGCGACGCGCGGCACTATTTTGCGCAGCTTTGCCCTGCGCGCGGCATTCGTCGGGTTTGCGGCGGGGATCGTGGCGCTGTTTGCGGGGATCGGTGGCGGTTGGACAGTCACCACCTACATTATGGAGACAGACTTCCAGATCATCTGGTCCAATGCGCTATGGATTATCGCCGGTGGGATTGTGGCAACACTTCTTGCCAACTTGACCTTCGCGCTCAGAGCCCTCAGCGTGCGGCCAGCCCGCAATCTAAGAGACCGCGAATGAACCATCCCCGCTTTTTCGGCTATGGCAGCCTCGTCAACTTCGACACCCATAGCTACCCCGAGCCGAAAGCAGCCAAACTGCAAGGGTGGCGCCGTATCTGGCGTCATACCAATATCCGAGATTTCGCTTTCCTGTCGGTCGAGCCGCATGAGGGCACCGTTCTGCTGGGCGCGACTGCGCTGGTGCCGAACGCCGATTTTGAGGCGCTGGACGAACGCGAGTTTGCCTATGCCCGCCGCCCTGTCGCCCATCAGGTGACGCCGGAGCATGACGAGGTTGTCGTTTACGAGGTTGAAGAGGGCTACTTTGCCGAGCCGTCGACCGCGCATCCGGTGCTGCTGAGCTACCTTGATGTGGTCGTGCAGGGTTATCACCGCCTGTTCGGCGACGACGGGGTGAAGCATTTCTTTGACACGACGATGGGCTGGGAGTCTCTGCCGGTACTGGATGACCGCGATGCGCCGCTTTATCCGCGCGCCTGTCTGCTGACGGACAAGGAAACCGCGCTGGTGGACGCCTACCTCAAAGAAAGAGGCCAGCCGCAAGGCTGACCTCTGATCGTTTTAGCGGTGGCCTTACGTCTTAGACGTAGGGCTTCACCTGCATCAGCTGCATCACATCGCCCATGTCGGGGCCGTTGGTACGGCCCGTGACGAGCTTGCGCAGCGGCATGAAGAGACCCTTGCCCTTGCGGCCGGTCGCGTCCTTCACAGCGGTGGTCCAGTCTTTCCACGCATCGGGGCCGTAAGGCGCGTCGCCCAAGAGACCGAGAGCGGTGTCGACCATTTCCTTGTCTTCGTCAGCGACAAGACCCGGTGTGCCGTTCTGGAACAGGTTCCACCAGTCCTTCATGTCGGACATGAAGGTGATGTTTTCGCGGACGACATCCCAGAATTTCTCTGCCAGATCAGCCGGAACGCCGAGCGCCAGAACCTCGTCCTTCACATCAGCGAAGGGCTTGGCGGCGTTGATGCGTGCGGTGAGCGGCAGCAGGTCTTCGGTGTCGAACTTGGTCGGGGCGGCACCGAATTTGGTGACGTCGAAACCGTCGATGACCTCCTGCACGTTGGCGCGCAGTTCGACCGGATCGGCGGAACCGAGGCGGGCCATCAGCGACATGATCGCCATCGGCTCGATGCCCTTTTCGCGCAGGTCCTTCAGCGACAGTGTGCCGAGGCGCTTGGACAGCGCTTCGCCCTGCGGGCCGGTCAGCAGCGAGTGGTGGGCAAATGCCGGAACCGTGCCGCCGAGGGCCTTGATCATCTGGATCTGGGTCGCGGTGTTGGTGACGTGGTCGGAGCCGCGCACAACATTGGTAATCCCCATTTCCACGTCATCGACGACCGATGCCATGGTGTAGAGGAACTGGCCGCTTTCCTTAATGAGAACGGGATCGGACACCGACGCGGCGTCGATCGAGATATCGCCGAGGATACCGTCGTTCCATTCGATGCGCTCGCGGTCGAGCTTGAAGCGCCAGTGGCTGCCGCGTTCGGCGCGCAGCTTGTCCTTTTCCTCTTCGCTGAGGTCGAGGGCAGCGCGGTCGTACACGGGCGGCTTGCCCATGTTCAGCTGCTTCTTGCGCTTGAGATCCAGTTCGGTCGGGGTTTCGAAGCACTCGTACAGGCGGCCCATTTCGATGAGCTTCTGCTTGGCGGCCTCGTAACGCTCAAGGCGCTTGGACTGGTACTCGATACGGTCCCACGAGATGCCGAGCCAGGTCAGCGCATCCTTGATGCCGTCGACGTATTCTTGCTTCGAACGCTCCTGGTCGGTGTCGTCGATACGCAGGATGAATTCGCCGCCGTTCTGTCGGGCGATGGCAAAGTTCATCAGGGCAGCGCGCAGGTTGCCGATGTGCATCCAACCGGTGGGCGAGGGGGCAAAACGGGTCGTGGTCATGACAATCTCCTATTGCGCCAAGGCCATTTCATATCGGCCCCCTTTTGTCCATATCAGCCTTATGCAGTTCGGCTTTGCGCGCCCAGATAACATCGGCGTCAGGTTTGTGGGCCGCGGCGGGGTTCGGGCTATTTTGCGAGACATCCAACCTTTGGGAGACCCCGCCATGAAACTTTCACGACGTCAGGCTCTCGGAGCCGCCGCAGCCGCCCCCGCAGCCCTTGCCATGCCGCAAATCGTTCGCGCACAATCGGCTGAAACCGAACAAGAGGTGCCGATGATCGCTCCTTATCGCAGTGTGAATGTCGGTGACTTCAAGGTCACGACGCTCCTCGCGGCCCACCGCCCGATGGACGACCCGCACGGCACGTTCGGCCTGAATGCCTCGGACGAGGATTTTGCGGCAGCCGCCGAAGCCAATTTCATTCCCGCCGATAGCTCGGTGAACTTTTTCACGCCCGTGCTGGTGGAAACAGGCAGCGACAAGATCCTGTTCGATACGGGGCTGTCGCCGGAAGGTGTAACTGCCGCGCTCAAAGCCGCAGGTCATGCGCCCGAGGATATCTCGACCGTCGTTCTGACCCACATGCACCCCGACCACATCGGCGGGCTGATGGGCGACAGCGCGACGTTCACCAACGCGCAGTACGTCACCGGCAAGACCGAGTTCGACTACTGGGCAGGTGCCGAGAACGAGACTTTCGAGACCAAGATGCGCCCGCTGGAAAGCAAGACGACCTTTGTGTCCGAAGGCGACAGCGTGGCCAGTGGCATCACCGCGCACGATGCGTTCGGCCACACGCCGGGTCATATGGTGTTCCGTCTGGAATCGGCTGGTCAGGCGTTGCTGCTCGCCGCTGATACGACGAACCACTATGTTTTCTCGCTCCAGCATCCTGATTGGGAAGTGCGGTTCGACATGGACAAAGCAAAGGCCGCCGAAACGCGTCGCCGTATCCTTGATATGGTCGCGGTCGATCGCATTCCGATGATCGGCTACCACATGCCCTTCCCCGGTATCGGGTATGTCGAGCAGAACGGCAGCGGGTATCGCTTCGTGCCCGTGTCCTACCAGTTGATGTAAAACACTAGCTGTCGCGAGATAAAAAAACGGCCCCTTCGCGGGGCCGTTTTTCGTAATCTTAGGCGGTGAGCTTCGCGGTGATGTCCACGAGGCGCTTGGCTTGGTGGGCAACAGAACGGTGGCCGACTTCCGACAGCTCGCCCGGCTGGGACGAGAAACCGTAGGGGTTGCCGCTGTCTTCGAACTTGACGCCATCGGTGTAACCCGGCGCAACCGGGATCATGCCGAAGTGCATGGCCGAGACGTAGGTCTGCTGGATCGCGCCTTCGGTGCCGCCGTTCATGTTCTGGGCCGAAGCGGTGACGGTGATGGTCTTGTTGGCGAGAGCGCCTTCCATCCACAGACCGCCGAGGGTGTCGAGCCATGCGCGGGTCTGGCTGGCCATACCGCCGTAGCGGGTCGGCGACGACAGGAAGTAACCGTCAGCCCACTTCAGATCGTCAGGCGTGACGACCGGCAGCTCGGAAACACGCTCTACTTGAGCTTTCCATGCGTCCTGACCTTCGACGACTTCAGGCGGAGCGGTTTCGGCGATGCGGAGGACACGGACCTCTGCGCCTGCTTCTTCAGCGGCTTTGGCAGCGGCGGCAGCGATGCCGTAGTTGGTGCCGTAGGTGGAGTAGAAAATAACTGCAATTTTGGGCGTAGCCATTTGGAAATCCTCTTTGTGAGTTCTGAGGCAGAGTTAGGCCCGAGAAGCGGTCTTGTCGTCAGGCATTACCGCTCGGACCCTGTGCGCAAATGCAAAACGACCCACCAATGGCGGGCCGTTCGGTGCAATTTTGCTGAATTAGCCAGCAATGCGCACAATGGCGTTCGTTTCTGCGTCAATGGCAACATACTGGCCATTGATGTTCAGATAACGCAGACCATCCTGCGGGGTCTCGTAGGTCACGATTTCGGCCGGAATACCTGCGCCGACAACGATCTCACCCGAAAGGTTTACCGGCTCGACCGGGTTGCTCTGGATGTAGGTCATGGTCTCGGTGGTCGGCTCTACGACTTCAGCCGCGCCAGCCGAACCCAGCAGACCGCTGGCAACGATGGCAGTGGTCGGGCCACCAAGTGCGTAGGCGATCAGCGCACCGGCAGTACCGCCAGCGATGGCAGCGACGCCTTTATCTTCGTCGGTTTCTTCCTGGTTCACGTAGGTGACGGTCTTGATTTCGACCTGCTCGGGCTGCGTGTCGATGGTGGCGACGTTGTCACCTGCCTGTACGGTCAGGTACGGCGCATACGACCAGCCGTCGGTGCCGTCGTAGCTGACCTGGCACCATTCGTAGCCGTCGAGGCAGCCTTCGATGGTAGCCATTTCACCGGCGGGAATCACGCCGACCGATTCATACCATGCACCCGGGCCGCTACGTACGTTCAGATCGGTTGCAGCCGTTGCGTCGGCTGCCTGTGCGATTGCCGGAGCGGCTACGGCCAGAGCGATTGCCGAACCTGCGAGGGTGCGTTTGATGATAGTCATAATAGTCTCCAATTCTCTGTGGCAGCGGTGCGCCGCCGGATTGGAGAGAGAACAGCCAGCCCCCTGAAAGCGTTCCTAGATCCTTAACAAGTTTCCTTCACGCCTCCGTCATGTCGGCGTGAGATCGCCTATTCTCAGGAGTTGTCGCGGAAGCGGTTCGCGATCGGGTAACGGCGGTCGAGCCAGAACGCACGCTTGGTCAGGCGCGTGCCCGGTGCCGACTGGAAACGTTTGTATTCGCTGATGTAGAGAAGGTGCTCCACCCGCTTGACCGTTTCTCGTTCGAAGCCCAGCGCCACGCACTCTGCCACGCTCGCCTCGCGGTCCACGAGGAGTTCGAGGATCGCGTCGAGGATTTCGTAGGGCGGCAGGCTGTCTTCGTCCTTCTGGTCGGGACGGAGCTCGGCTGAGGGCGGCTTTTCGATGATCGAAACGGGGATGACCTCGCCTTCGGGGCCGTTCATCCAGTCGCGGTGATTGGCGTTGCGCCAACGGCAGGTTTCGAACACCCGGGTCTTGTAGAGATCCTTGATCGGGTTGTAGCCGCCGTTCATATCGCCGTAGATCGTGGCGTAGCCGACGGCGACCTCGGATTTGTTGCCCGTGGTCAGCAGCATTTCCCCGAACTTGTTCGACATCGCCATCAGCAGCAGACCGCGCAGGCGGGACTGGATGTTTTCTTCGGTGATGTCCGGCTTGGTGCCTTCGAAGATCGGCGCGAGCGTGTTGGTAATCGCATCGCGGCCCTCGGAAATCGGCACGAAATCGTAATGAACGCCAAGACGCTTTGCGATATCTTCGGCGTCGTCGAGCGAGCCTTGCGAGGTGTATTCCGACGGCAGCATCACGCAGCGGACGTTCTCGGCGCCCAGCGCGTCAACGGCGATGGTGGCGACGAGCGCGGAGTCGATGCCGCCCGACAGGCCGAGCAGAACTTTCTTGAAGCCCGTCTTGCGCAGGTAGTCGCGCAGGGTGAGGACCATCGCATGATAGTCCTGCTCCCATTCGGTCGGGAAGGTGATCATGTTGCCGGGAAGAGCTTCCCAGTCGCCGTCTTCGGTGCGTTCGAAATCGACGTGGGCGATGGTCTCGACGAAGAGCGGAAGCTGCACGGCGAGCTTGCCGCCACGGTTCAGCACGAAGGAGCCGCCGTCGAACGCCTGATCGTCCTGACCGCCGATGGTGTTCACGTAGACCATCGGCACATCGTTTTCGATGACGCGGGCGACCATGGTGCTCAGGCGGCGGTCGAATTTACCACGGTAGTAGGGCGAGCCGTTCGGGACGACGAGCATCTCCGCGCCGCTTTCGACCATGGCTTCGGCCACGTCGGGATACCAAGCGTCCTCGCAGATCGGGGAGCCGATGCGGAGCTGACCGACGTCATAGGGGCCTTGGATCGCGCCGCGATTGAACTGACGCACTTCGTCGAAGACGTTGTAATTCGGCAGGAAGTGCTTGAGCTGACGCGCCGCGACGACACCGTTCTTGCAGATGAAATAAGCGTTATAGAGACGCCCCTCTTCCGCGTAGGGGCCGCCGATCGCTAGGATCGGGCCGTCGGCGCAGTCCTGCGCGAGCTGTTCGATGCGGGCCATACAAGCACGGTGGAAGGCGGGCTTCATCACGAGGTCCTGCGCCGAGTAGCCGGCGATGAACATCTCGGGCAGAGCCACCATTTCGGAGCCGGCCTCTTTGGCCTGCTTCCATGCCGCGACAGCTTTTGCGGCGTTGCCCTCGATATCCCCGACGGTCGGGTTCAGCTGGGCAATGGACATACGGAACGTATCGGTCATCGGCTTCCTGCGCATCGTTGTTGTGGCAGATTTAGCAGAACACGCGCCAAGGGAAAGCCGAATGCGGCAGTAAACAGTCTGCTAGGCCGTTGTAGGAATTGTTCTGGTCAATTAGCATCACCCCGAGAAAACAGGGAAAAGACCATCATGAACCTGAAACAGGCGCTCCTTGGCAGTGTGGCGTTTCTGCTTGTCGGCCAGATGGCAGTGGCACAACAAGTCCAGACCAAACAATACGAAGACGGCGGGGTCTACGAAGGCCAGTTCGAAAACGGAAAGCAGAACGGTCAAGGCACATACCGCCTTCCGAACGGCTATGAATACACCGGCGAATGGGTCAACGGCGCAATCCGCGGCGAGGGCACGGCGCGCTTCCCCAACGGTTCGGTATATGTCGGCGAATTCTCGGCAGGAAAGCCCGACGGCAAGGGCCAGATCACCTTTGCCGACGGCGGCACCTACGAGGGCGACTGGCTCGAAGGCAACATCACGGGCATGGGCAAGGCGACCTATGCCAACGGTGTCGTCTACGAGGGTCAGTTCCGCAATGCTATGCACCACGGCGAAGGCACCATGACCAGCTCGGACGGGTACACCTACACCGGCACATGGATGAACGGCGTCAAAGAGGGTGAAGGCATCATCACCTACCCCGACGGCACCGTTTACGAAGGCGAGCTGGCGCATGACGAACGCGACGGTTCGGGGATGCTCACGATGCCGGACGGCACGATCTACGAAGGCACATGGGTCGACGGCCAGATCGAAGGCAACGGCAAGCTCGTCCAGTCGAACGGCGATGTCTACGAAGGCACGCTGGTCGCGGGCAAGCGCGACGGCATCGGCACCGTGACCTACGCCAACGGCGACGTGTATCAGGGCGGCTTTGACGCCGACCTTCGTCACGGACAAGGCACGTTCCGCGGCGTGGACGGCTATATCTACATTGGCAACTGGGATCAGGGCGAGATTTCGGGCCGTGGTCAGGTCACCTACCCCGACGGCTCGGTCTACATCGGCCAGTTTGCGGCGGGCCTCGCCGATGGCACGGGCAAGATTACCTACCCCGACGGTTCGACCTATGACGGTCAATGGACGCAAGGCGTCATCAACGGCACGGGCCGCGCGACCTACCCCAACGGCCTGGTCTACGAGGGCGAGTTCAAGAACGCCAAGAACCACGGTCAGGGCGTAATGACGGACTCACACGGCTATTCTTATAACGGCGCGTGGGTCGATGGTCAGCGCGAGGGCGAAGGCAAAGCCACCTATGCCGACGGGTCGGTCTACACGGGCACTTTCGTGGCTGGCCAGCGCGACGGCAAAGGCACGATCACCATTCCGGACAATCCCGCCACCGAAACCGACGAGACCTTCACCTACGAAGGCGAATGGAAAAACGGCGAGATTTCGGGCCAAGGCGTTGCGACCTACTCGAACGGCGACATCTACACCGGCACTTTCGTGGCCGGTCGCCGTCAGGGTGACGGACGGATGCAATACGCCGACGGCGAAGTGGAACAGGGCGAATGGGAAGACAACGTTTTCGTCGACAGCGTCCTACCCGTCACGCCCGAAGAGGAAGAAACCGAGGAAGAGACCGCGAACTAAACGGTCTCTCCGTCCTCCATCCGCTTGAGCCACGCGTTGGCATCGGACAGGACCGTCTTGCGGCGGTCCTCGTCCATACGGTCCCACGTGCGGTACATGTTCCCCATGCGTGGATTGTTTTCGAACCGCTGGCGGTGACGGTCGAGGAAATACCAGTAGAGCAGATTGAACGGGCAGGCATCCTCGCCCGTTTTTTCTTTGACCTTGTAAGCGCAGCCTTTGCAGTAGTCGGACATGCGGTCGATATAGGCCCCGCTGCTGACGTAGGGCTTTGACGCGATGATCCCGCCGTCGGCAAACTGGCTCATGCCGATGGTGTTGGGCGCCTCGACCCATTCGAAGGCATCGGCGTAGACCGAGAGATACCATTCGTGGACCTGATGCGGATCGATCCCCGCGATCAGCGCGAAATTCCCCGTGACCATCAGGCGCTGGATGTGGTGCGCGTAGGCTTCTTCCTTGGTCTGCTCGACCGCCTTGGAAATGCAGCGCATCTTCGTCTCGCCGCCCCAATAGAACCACGGCAAATCGCGGTCGTGGCGCAGCGTGTTGTGGCTAGTGTAGTCGGGGCCGTTCAGGAAATAGATGCCGCGCATGTACTCGCGCCAACCGATGATCTGGCGGATGTATCCTTCGGCGGAATTGAGCGGCACGTCACCGTTGCGATACGCCTCCTCGACCCGTTTGCAGACCTCCAGCGCGTCCAGAAGACCGATGTTGATGTACATCGAAATGATGGAGTGCCAGAGGAACCGCTCGTCCGCGAGCATCGCGTCCTGATAATCCCCGAACTTCGGCAGCCCGCCCTTGAGCCAGAACGTCAACTGCCGCCGCGCGCCCTCCTGATCGGTGGCATAGCGGAATGGACGCAAGTCGCCAAAATTGTCGCCGAATTCCTTTTCGACGAGGGTCAGAACCTCTTCGGTGATCTCGTCAGGCGTGAACTCCATCGGGCCATTGAAATCGACGTCATCTGGCGCGGCTTTGCGGTTGTCGTGGTCGTAGTTCCACTTGCCGCCCTCGGGATCGTCGCCCTCCATCAAAAGGCCCGTCTTGCGCCGCATCTCGCGATAGAAATACTCCATCCGCAGCGCCTTGCGCCCATCGGCCCATTCCTCGAACTCGCGGTGCGAGGCCACGAAGCGGTCATCGGGGAACTGGTGGATATCGAGCGGCGCATCCTCCAGCGCCGAAATCAGCCGCCACTCGCCCGGTTCAGTGGCGAGCACCTCTGACGCGTCATATTCATTAGCGCGATGCAGCAGTTCGCCGACGATGCTGCCGGAGTTCTCCTTGTCGTCATATCGCGTATAAGCAACGGTGCGTCCGCTCTCCTCCAGCCGCTTGGCGAACTTGCGCATCGCAGCAAAGATGAGCGCGATCTTTTTGGGGTGATGTTTGACGTAGGACGCCTCGTCCCGCACCTCTGCCATGACGATCACATCGTCCTCGGCAGCCTCTCGTAGCGCGGACAGGTCTTCGGTCAGCTGGTCCCCCAGCACGAGCACCAGCTTCACCACGGGATCGCCTTTCCGGCGTAGTCGTAGAACTGCCCCGTCTGGTCAGGCGTCGCGCCCTCCAGAACGGCGGTGAGCTTCGTGGCGGACTCTTCGGGCGACAGCTTGCTGGCCTTATAGCCTGCAGTAAATTCCGTCTCGACCGTGCCCGGATGCAGCGCAAGAACAACCGACCCTTTATGCGTCCGCTTCAGTTCGATCGACGCGCCGCGAATGATCTGGTTCACAGCGGCTTTCGACGCACGATACGCGTGCCAACCGCCCAGCCCGTTGTCCCCGATCGACCCGACCCGCGCCGACAGACCCCCGACACGCCCGCCACTTGCCAACAGCCGCGGAACATGCCGCATCACCAGCGCAACGCCGATGCTATTCACGGCCATGACGTCCGCCATTTCCTGCGCGTCGATCTGCGACAGAGACTTCTCCGGTCCCTGTCCCGCGCTCAGAATGCCGACCGCGATCCAGATGACATCGAACGGCCCTTCGACACTGCCCAAGACCCGCTCGACCGACGCCGGATCGGTCACGTCCAACCCGTCGCCCGACCGCGACAGGCCCACAACCTCGCCGCCTGCGACCGAACACAGCGCGGCACCGATCCCGCCCGAAGCGCCTATGACTAGAATTCGTTTCATAAATCCGAAGATAACCCGCAGCGCGCGCCACTCCACCCTTCACTTTGACGAAAATACCTCGGGGGAGGCCGCCGCAGGCGGACGGGGGCAGAGCCCCTCTGATACCAAAGGCAAAAATCCCCCTTTCCCTCGGGTGAATCATAGGTATAGTCCCGCCCTATGACGCGCTTGGATCATATCATTGTTGCTGCCCGCACCTGCGGTGCCCTGCCCACGCGCGCCCTTCTACTCCTTAGCAGCCTCTGAGCGTGCCTGCCGGCGCGACCGCTCAGGGGTGTCCCAGCGCCGGGTAATGCTAAGGACAGACAAGGATTTATGACATGACCCAAGACCGCGTGTTGATTTTCGACACTACCCTCCGTGATGGCGAACAGTCGCCGGGGGCCACCATGACCCATGAAGAAAAGCTCGAGATTGCAGAGCTGCTCGACGACATGGGTGTCGACATCATCGAAGCCGGCTTCCCGATCGCTTCAGAAGGTGACTTCCGTGCCGTTTCCGAGATCGCCAAGCGGTCCAAGAACTCGACGATTTGCGGCCTCGCCCGTGCGAATTTCAAGGATATCGAGCGCTGCGCCGAAGCCGTGAAGCACGCGGGCTCGGGCCGCATTCACACCTTTATCGGCACCTCGCCGCTGCACCGCGCCATTCCGAACCTCGACATGGACCAGATGGCTGAGCGCATCCACGAGACAGTGACCCATGCGCGCAACCTCTGCGACAACGTGCAGTGGTCGCCAATGGACGCCACGCGGACCGAGTGGGACTACCTCTGCCGCGTCATCGAGATCGCCATCAAGGCGGGCGCGACCACGATCAACATTCCCGATACCGTCGGCTACACCGCCCCGCGCGAGTCTGCCGACCTGATCCGCCGCCTGATCGAAACCGTTCCGGGCGCGGACGAGGTGATCTTTGCGACGCACTGCCACAACGACCTCGGCATGGCGACGGCGAACAGCCTCGCTGCTGTCGAAGCCGGTGCGCGCCAGATCGAATGCACGATCAACGGTCTGGGTGAACGTGCGGGTAACACCGCGCTCGAAGAAGTCGTGATGGCGCTGAAGGTCCGCAACGACATCATGCCGTTCCAGACGGGCATCGACACCACCAAGATCATGAACATCTCGCGCCGCGTTGCGACCGCTTCGGGCTTTGCCGTGCAGTTCAACAAGGCAATCGTCGGCAAGAACGCCTTTGCCCACGAGTCCGGCATCCACCAGGACGGCATGCTCAAGAACAAGGAAACGTTCGAGATCATGCGCCCCGAAGACGTGGGGCTGGCTGGCACGTCGCTCCCCTTGGGCAAGCACTCGGGCCGCGCTGCGTTGCGTGCCAAGCTGGAAAGCCTCGGCTACGAGTTGGCCGACAACCAGTTGAAGGACCTGTTCGTCCGCTTCAAAGACCTCGCCGACCGCAAGAAGGAAGTCTATGACGACGACCTGATCGCGCTGATCCGTCAGAACGACACTGTCGAAGACCACATCAAGCTGAAGTCGCTCCAGGTTGTTTGCGGCACCGAAGGTCCGCAGACGGCTGACATGACGCTGGAAATCGACGGCGAAGAGAAGTCGGTCAAAGCCACCGGTGACGGCCCTGTCGATGCGACCTTCAACGCGATCAAGGAACTCTTTGATCACGGCGGCCGCCTGCAACTCTATCAGGTTCACGCTGTGACCGAAGGCACCGATGCGCAGGCGACTGTTTCTGTCCGCCTTGAAGAGGACGGCAAGATCGCAACCGGCCAGTCGGCAGATACCGACACGGTTGTTGCTTCGGCGAAGGCATATATCAATGCAATCAACCGCTTGATCGTCCGCCGCGAGAAATCAGCGCCGGGTGAAGATACGAAAATCGTGAATTACAAAGATACGGTTTAATACGGATGGGGCGGCTTTCGGGTCGCCCCTCTGCTTTTGAGACTGACCGGCAACCTAAACATGCCGCGCTGCCGTACGTTCTAGTGCCAAGAGTTTACGTTCAGCAGCGAAAGGCACTTTGCTATGCAAACGACATCCGAGACGGCCGCCCGTCCGTCGGCGGTCCCGCACCGTTTCTACACGACTAGCGACCTTCTGGATCTGGTCATTGCCCTGCGCGAGTATGATCCGAGCGCCGCGTCCCACACGCTGGTCGGTCTGCTGCGCCTTGCCAGCGAAGGCAAAGCCACCCCGTCCGAGCAGACCGCGCTGCGCATCGCCGGTCTCGCCGACCTTGAAGGTGGCCGCGAAGTGGTCCTGAGCCAGATCGCTCTCGACCTCCTGCGCGATTTTTCGACCGGTGAATACGAAGGCAAGGCCCGTCCGCGCTGCACCCGTCACATCGAGGAAGCGGCACCTGCTACTGGGATGGTCGAAGAAGAGAAGCCCAAGGCCGATATCGAGCCTGTGGCGAAACTCTGCATCGGCGGCACCAACTACATGATCGGCGAGATGTCGGACATCAACGTGCTGGTCTTCCGTCTGGACGCCGATAACACCGCCGAGTGGGTGCAGCTGAAAAACACCGTCGAAGAAGGCTGGTCGTCGGTTGCGGCCGAGATCATCTCTCTCACCCGCGATCCGGTGTTCGAATACATCCGGATGCACATGATCCACCGCCGCAACGTGAATGCGGGTCCGGACATCATGCTGTTCGACCTCTACGGCTATGAGTGGTTCGTGCGTATGAACGACGAAGGCTGCGCGGTGCGTATCGAGGGCAGGGACTGGACTCCGGTCGATGTCAGCGGCTTCGATCCCGAAAACGAACTGGGCAAGATCGCTGTCACCGCGCTGATGGAAGCTATACCGGACACTCGCGAAAGCTTTGCCGAAGATACCCAGAGCTGGGCCCGCCGTATCGCCGCTGGTGCGTCGATCATGCCGGCTTTCAACATCTGATGAGCGGAGGGGAGGGCTTAGTCCTCCCCTTCCATTTCCGCGATGAACTTGCGCAGGCGTTCGACCGCGGCTTTCTTGATCTGCGAGACACGTCCGGTCGTTACGCCAAGCACCTTGGCGATCTCATAGACGTTCAGTTCCTCGACATAATAGAGCTGTAGCAGCAGCGCCTCGCGTTCCGGCAACTGGCCCAGCGCACGGCGGAGCATGGCCTTCATCTGCTGTTGTTGCAGAGTATCCTCGACCGATCTGCTGTTGTCCGAGAACAGCTTGGACTGGTCAGTATAAAGCTCGTCGAGCGATTTGACCTGTCCCGCAGCAAAGCGGGTTTCCCAGTCCTCGTATTCAGCGACGGGCAGCCCCATTTCGGCGGCCACTTCTTCCTTGGTCGGGGCCCGCATGAGCGCCTGTTCAAGCTTGGCCGTCGCAGCACGCGCCTTCTGTTGCATCAGGATCGTGCTACGGCAAACGCTGGCGTTGTCCCGCAGGAAATCCACGATAGAGCCGCGCACACGAATGGCAGCGTAAGAGGCGAACGAGGCACCGGCTTTGGGCTGGTAGCGACGGCTGGCGTCGATCAGGCCCATATAGCCGACTTGCAGCAGGTCATCGATTTCCACCATGCGCCCGACGCGCCCGAACATGTGCCAGGCAATCTTGCGCACGATGTGCATATGGTCAGACACGAGCTTGTCGGGATCGACCTGCTGTTCGGCATATCCTTTCGTCAGCAGCATAGCAGCTTCCTTTCACATTCAGTCAGCAGGTGAATTGCAAGTGTCATGCCCAACCCCTCGAAATTGGTGACAACCACCCCTCGGCAAGCTTGCGAATGTCATTTCGCTGCGGACGAGTAAGAGTATCGATCAAACCGGCCCCAGTTCCGAAGAAGGCAAGCGTACAGCTTGACGATGCGATTGCGCTGAGCTCCTCGGCGGTGAGGGCCCAGTCGTCGGTGCGGGTCAGACAGATACGCGGCGAAAGGGCCGCCCATTTTTCCGTCTGGCGTGCGATCATGCCCGGATGCAGACCGGCAGGCAGACACAGGATCACCTCGGCTCCGCCGGCGATGGCCGCGACCTGTTCGGGGTCCATGCAATCGGGGATGTCGATGATCTGCGGCGCGTGCGCGTCGGCGGCGGGAAGCGTAGCAAGGAGCGTCGAGACGATCGGACGATCAATGTCGAGCCCCATGAGGCGGGACCAGCCCGCGAGGATATCACTGCCGAGCAGGCGTTCGCTGCGGGGCGCGATGATCCGCGGGCGCAGTCCGGCCCGTTCGGTCATCATCAGCGCAGCCATACGCGCGGCGGTCAGTGATTTGCCGGAGCCTTGCGGCCCCACGATAATAGTGCGCGCCGCCTGTCCTGCCGGTTGATCAGTCAGCAGACGCTGGCAGAGGTCGTTGAAGAAACCGTCCTCCTTGCCCTCGCCCTTGCCCAGTTCGACCCAGAGGTCGGCGATGAAATTCGGCGTCAGCCCCGGCCAGCCGCCCATGGGGGCGACGGGGCTTGCCTTGAAGGCCGGTTGCTGCGGAGCTTCCACCCGTTCGGCCGTCACCACATGCTGCGGCTTTTCGGGCGTCACAGGCGGCTGAGTACGCGCGGCTAGAACCTCGCCGAACGTGCGGCCTTGCGTTTCGGGCTGGCGCGGCGGCGGGGGCGCTTTGGGTTTCGGCGCCTCGGTGGTCGCTCGCACCTCGACCTGCCCGTTCTTTTTCTTGGTCGAAATAATGAAGGCATCAAGACCGAGGCGACGTTTCACCTCTTCCATCGCCAGAGCGGTATCGGATGCGCGGACAACAATCGTCGACATAGTTTACCTCACTGTTTCGGGCGCGGCAGAGTGGACTGACCGCCGATTACGGCGACCACCTCGACCTTGCGCATTTCAGGCAGTTCGTTGATCCCGATGACGATGGCATCGGGCATGTGCGGGCGGATGAAGGCCGAGAAGGCGCGGCGCAGCACGTTGGCGACGACGACGACCGAGGTCTTGCCCTCGCCAGCGGCTTTGTCCTGTGCTTCGGCCAGCGACGTGATGATCGTCTGGGCAAGACCGTTGTCGATCACGAGGCCGCCGTCGATATCGCCGGACTGGCGGGCGCGGATCAGGATCTGCTCCAGCTCGGGGTCCAGCGTGATGAGCGGCAGCGGCGAATTGATTGGGCCAAGCTGCTGGAGCAGAAGCGGGGTCAGTTGCGGACGCATCGCTTCGGCCATGTCCTGAGCCGCGAGGTTGCGGCCCGACAGTTCGGCCAGACCTTCGAGGATGCGGCGCAGATCGCTGATCGGAATACGGCCAGACAGCAGATGGCGCAGCACGGCAGTGAGCGTGTGGAGCGGCACCAATTTCGGCACAACGCTTTCCACCAGCGTCGGCGCGCTGTTGGCGAGGTTATCGAGTAGCGCCTGCACATCGTCGGGACCGATAAGGTCGGCAGCGTGCGAGGAAATCGCCTGAGACATATGGGTGGCGATCACGGACTCGGGCTCGACGACCACATAATCGTCGGCTTCGGCCTCGGTGACCTGCTGAGGCAGGATCCAGATCGCATCCATACCGAAGGACGGGTCTTTGACCTCGATCCCGCGCAGTTTGCGGGTCGAGCTACCACCCGGCAAGGCAAGCTTGCGGTCGGGGTACACAACGTCCTCGCCCACAATGCGGTGGCCGATGCGGATGCGGTACTGGTTGGGCGGCAGGCTGAGGTCGTCGCGGATGCGGACACCAGGCACGACGAAGCCCATCGCCTTGGACATTTCCTTGCGGATACCGGTGATGCGGGACACGAGCGCGCCATTTTCACCGCCGGCCATCTGGATCAGGCCGTAGCCGATCTGGAGCGAGATGGGCGCGTTGTCGGCCACGTCTTCAGGCACGATGCCTTCGCTGTCTTCGTCTTCGCCGCCAGCTGCGTCGCCTTGTTCGGGGGGCAGGACTTCACCATCCTCGCCCTCGGCCAGATCGCGGTTGAAGTAGGCCATCGCACCAGCACCGGCGGCAGCGATGATGAACAGAAGGTTCGGCATTCCCGGCACTATGCCAAGGAGCGCCATCACGCCCGCCACAGGCACCCAAGCGCGGCGCAGGTTCATCTGCTTGCCGATCAGCTTGCCCATGTCGTGGCTGGAGGACACGCGGGTCACGATGACCGCGGTCGCGATGGACAGCAGCAGCGACGGGATCTGGGCGACGAGGCCGTCACCGATCGACAGAAGGATATAGGTCTGGGCCGCTTCGCCCGCCGAAAGGCTATGTTGGATCGTGCCGATCAGGATGCCGCCGATGACGTTGATCGCGAGGATCAGGATACCGGCGATGGCATCGCCCTTCACAAATTTCGACGCACCGTCCATCGCACCGTAAAAATCTGCCTCCGCAGCAACGTCGGTTCGACGACGTTTTGCCTCTTCGGGTGTCAAAAGTCCGGCATTCAGGTCGGCGTCGATGGCCATCTGCTTGCCCGGCATCGCGTCGAGAGTGAAGCGTGCGGAGACCTCGGACACGCGGCCCGCACCCTTGGTAATGACGACGAGGTTGATAATTACGAGGATCGCGAACACCAGAAGACCGACAAGAAAATTGCCCGCAATCACGAACTCGCCGAACGCCTGAATGACGCGCCCCGCAGCGCCCGAACCGGTGTGACCGTCGGTCAGAACGATACGGGTGGAGGCGACGTTGAGCGCAAGGCGCAGGATCGTGGCGATCAGCAACACACTGGGAAAGCTGGAGAAATCGAGCGGGCGGTAGCTATGCAGCGCCACCATCAGCACCATCAGGGCGAGCACGATGTTTCCGACAAAGAAAGCATCCAGCAGCGTGACTGGCAGCGGTAGAACCATCATCGCCATCACAGCGAGGATGCCGACCGGAAGGGTCATGTCGCCAATACGGCCAAGTATGGTGGGACGGGCTTCGGCGGCCATCAATTCGTCCCCTGCTGCATTTTACCATTAAACATTTTCATCAGTGCGTCGTTCCTGTGAGCGGCGTATCGGGACTTGGCTTGCAAGAAGGATGCCACCGCAGGGTTGTGCGGCCTTCCCGACCCTCCCCGATTTCATGGCATGGCGTTTGCAGAGAACCGGCGAACCAAACCTCTGCCTATGGAGCACGCCTTGACCCGCTCGTTTCTGAAAATGCCCGCGCTGATGGCCTCGCTTGGCCTGATGGGCGTGGCCGCCTGTACGGCCCCCATGACCCCGACCGATCACCTGCCCGAAGACCCTTCGGTCCGCGCAGCAACGGTCGCCCAGATCAAAGAAGACATCGACGCGATGGAAGGTGCCGGACACGGCGCTCCGGCGCGGACTGTTGCGGGGAATACCGCCGTTTCGACCGGCGGCGGCGATATGGCGACACCCGCCCCTGTGGTGGTTGCAGAGCCTGCGATGATCACCGCGATCGGCTTCGCACAGGTCTCCGGCCAGCCGGGCCGCACGCTGAATGAAAAGCGTTTGCTGGCGCTCCGCGCGGCCCGCGTCGATGCGATCCGCATCCTGACCGAGCAAGTGCACGGCATCTACGTCACCTCGACTACCACTGTTTCGCAGGCGCGTGTCGGCAACGACTCCATGTCGGCGATGGTCGAAGGCACCATTCGCGGCGCACGCACCGTTCGCATCACGCCCAAAGGCACCGACGGCTACGAAGTCGAGCTGGCGCTCGATGCGTCAACCGTGGCCTACATCGTCAGCGCATTCCGGGGCGCACTGTGATCCGGCGGGCGCTGATCATCGTCGCTGCGCTGCTGTTTGCCACTACGGCGACAGCGGAACGGACCGTCTGGGTCGAGGCCGAGGGCATCGGCTTTGTCAGCGCCCCCAATGACACCGACAGCGCCCGCCGCCGTGCGGTGGCGGATGCTTTGCTGAACGCGGCTCTGATGGGCGGCGCTTCGGTGCACGGCCATACAGTCGTCAACATGACCCGCGTAGAGCGCGACCTGACCATCGTTCAGGCGCTTGGCCGCGTGCTGCGTCACGAACAGATCAGCGCGGTGCTGAACGGCAATATGTGGCAGGTGCGGATCAAGGCGCTGGTCGGTGACGAGGCGCAAACGATGTGCCGCGCGGCCAACCTGCTGCACGTCATCACTTACCGCCCCGAAGTCCGCGTGTCCCCCAATGCACCCGCGTTTACGCAGATCGTCGCGCAGGATGTGTTGCAAACGCTCTACGGCGTGCTCGACCGTCATCCGCAGACCGCGAGCCTGCGCATCACCGACCGCACCATGCCGCGCGGCCTCAGCGATATGCGTGCCCGCCGCGACTACACCGTGATTACCCAAGGCGACGTGCGTCTGACCACGGGCGACTGGGGCTTCATTCCCGCGCTTGAGATTTACACCGTTGCCGACGGACGCGGTCAGGCGATCGAGATGCGCCTGACGCTCGATCTGGTGTCTTCGGATAATCAGGTCCATCGCCAGGAGATCATCCGCCGCACCAAACTGCCCGGACCGACGCTGATCAGCGCCGTCGGCACGCTGACGCAGAACACCCGCGCCCAGATGGTGGCGGATTTGACCGATGGCGTCGGCGCTGCATTCGACCAACTGCTCGACATTCAGGCGTGCACTCCGCTGCAAGCGACCGTCACCATGTCCGGTGACGAACTGATCACCAACCTCGGCTCCCGTCAGGGTCTGAGCCGCGGGGCGATTGCCTTTACCATGGATCGCGGCAACAGCATCGAAATGCTGGAGATCGTCCAGATCACCGACCGTTACACCACGCTGCGCCCGATGGACCCGACCCGCCCGATAAGCGCGTTTGTCGGGCGTCCGGTGCAGTTCGTGGAAACGGGGCTCTGAGATGCGCTGGCTCTGCGCCCTTGCCCTAATTGCCTCGCCCGCCTTGGCCGAGGGTGAGTACGCGAACGGCATCAGCGGCGCGCAAGCGGCAGAACTGGTCACGCTTGCGCTGACCGAGGCGGGCGTTTCAGGGGCCGAACCAACGGTTCCTGTGCGTCCGTTTCCGGCCTGCGATCACGCGCCGACGGTCAGCCCGAAATTCGACGGCTGGGAGACCGCGGAACTGCGCTGCGACAGCCCGTCATGGTCCCGAAATATCCGCACCCGTGCCAGCGTTTCGCAGATGGCGCCGCTCCGGCTCGAAATCACGAATAACGATGCGCCCGAAAACCTAGGCCCGATGGTCGTGGCGCTGGCCCGCACGATGGGACGTGGCGAAATGGTGACGGCGGGCGACGTACGCCTGCTGCCTCGCACCGCCCAAACGCCGCGCGATACTTTTAGCGATATAGAACAAGTGGTTGGCCGCCGCCTGCGCTCCAGCATCGGTGAGGGTCAATTTTTGCTCACAAGGCATCTTGATCCCGATTGGGCCGTCAGAGTCGGCACGCCAATTGCACTACAGATACAAGTTGGCCCGATTAATGTGATTGCCCCTGGCGAAGCACTACAAGACGGCCGCATCGGTGACGTTATAGAGCTAAGAAATCTGTCTTCGGGCAAGGTGGTTCGAGGCGTCGTAACCGGTGACAATATAGTGGCTTTACGGCCTAACATTATTTGACCAGCTGTCGTTACTAACGTCGAATGGAGGTCTGAAATGGTTGACTCAATCTCTCAATCCGGGGGCGCACAAATCAAGCGCACCGCCGATGACGCGGCCGCCCGCCTGCAAAAAGCGAAGGGCGGACCGACAGTGGGCCAGCCGGCTGCACCCGCGGCGCCGGCTGGAGAGAACGTGGAAATCAGTGCGCCTGTGGCGCAGCCGATGCCGGCCGAGCTGAAGTCGGGACCGCCCGTGGAAATGGAGCTGGTCACCCGCATACAGGAGGCGATTGCGAACGGCAGCTACCCGATTGATCTGGAGAAGATCACGGAGAGCCTGTTCCAAAGCTACCTCGAACTGAACAACTGACTACACCGGAGAGAACGGCATGACCTTGCCTGGCCCACAGACCCTCACGATCATCTCCGGCGGCGTTGCCCTATTCGTGGTTTTGCTGACTGCAATTACCATCCGCCGTGCCCGCGCGAAGGCGGCTGCCGCCTCCGCCAAGGCGCAAGCCCGCGAGGAGCAGCTGATCGAACAGATTGACGTCCGCCTTGCCGCGTATGCGGGCCGCATCGAATCGATGCAGGCACAGACCGCGAACCGCATCCACGACGATATACGCGGCCTCCAGTCGGATATGGACTGGCTCGCCGGTGAGCGCATGATCGACGAAGCGATCAACATGGCCCGCACGGGTCAGCAAGCCAAAGACATCAGCGTGGAACTGGGACTCCCGCTCGATGCTGCCGAAGCCATCAGCCGCTTCCGCAAACACTAAGCAGACCACTCACGGGAACAGGAAAAGCCCCGCCGTAATCGGCGGGGCTTTCTTTTTGTGCTGCCAGTTTGTCAGTTAATGATCAGCCCGCAGGCCGGAGATCCGACGGGTGCAGCCGCGCACCATTCGGCGTATTTCTCGCGCAGCGCCAACTGCGCTTTGGTCTGGTCGCGGGCCGAGAGGCTTTCGAAGGTCGACGCGCGGACAGGTACCGCCCGCTCCATCCCCATTGCGACCGCGAGCGACTGCCAGACGTAGGTGCTAACCATGTCGGGGCGCGGCAGAAGTTCCGACTGGATGAGGGACATCTGGATCATGGCACGGGCGTCGCCCTCGGCCACTTTGTCCGCAAGCTCGGCGGTCAGAACCTCGGCCAGCGCGGTGCGTTCGCCACTCGTGATCGGGGCGGCAACACGAGAAAGCAAAGCCTCGGCCTGTTGTACGCCGTTCAATTTCGCGCGCCACGCCCACGCGAAAGCGTCGCTCCAGCTTTGGGGGACACCCTCCCCCGCATAAAACATGAGCGCGAGGTTGAACTGTGCGCGGCCATCGCCGGTGCGGGCTAAATCACCATAGATCGCCGCCGCTTCGGCCGCATGGCCCGCAGCATAGGCGTCGAGCGCCTCTTGCAGACCGGCGCCTGCCATGGCGGGCGCGCACAGGCTCATCATGACTGCGGTGGTGGCGAGAAAACGTTTCATCCTATTGCCCTGCCATCATCATGAGGCGCAGCGACATCAGACGGCGACGCTGGAGGCCCATGCGTTTAGTTTCATAAACAACGATCTGCGGGCGCGGCGTACCTTCGGTCACGAAATCAATCGAAATCGTGCGCGGCAGGTAGACCCCATAAGCGGCGAGTGTTTCGACAGGGCTATGCGCAAACCGCTGGCGGAACTGGTCGTCAATCCAGATGCGCGCAAGGGCGCGGCCCAGAATGTCGGGTAGGTACTTTTCGACCTCGCTCGCGTCGTTGAGGTACGTTTCGTTCCGAACCAGATCGTAGTCGCGGGCGGCTTGTTCAGCGGCCTTTTCTTTCTTCCGAGCGTTCTGCGCAGCCACGCGCGCAGGAAGGTTCCGCGGCACGGGTACGAGCGATTTGTTCACTGGAATGTTCATCGAAAAATCCGGTCGGGTGTAGCTGTCAGCAGGAATAACGGCGCAATCCCCGCCGATGTTAGGCGCAAAAGGATATTTTTTCGCGTTTCGACTATCCCATTGAATATGCGCGAATACCTGAGCGCGGGGCCAACAGTTTTCCGATCCATGCCGTTAATGGAATAGAACTTGGATCAAATCAAAGCGGACTGATGGACAGCAGCAAAATCCTCGGCTTTCTCGGCTTTGCCCTCATCATGGGGCCGTTCAGCTTCGGCATGGCAACGACACTCGCCCCTGCCGCGAAGCCCGAGCCTGTCGTGGTCGCGGCCCCGATGCCGTCCATGCGGCCCGAGCCGATCTATGTGCCCTACGTCATGCCGCTGACGGTGACGCTGCCCAAATTCAATCGCAGTGTGTCGGTGAAAATCTCGTTCATGATGGACAGCGGCAGCCCCGCCATTGACGAGCTACAGGCACAGATGGATGCGTTCGACGGGCGGGTGGATGCGGTGCTGACGGGGGCCATCAACGAGGCCGAGGACGCGGTGAACGATATCGACCGTTTGCGCTCCGCCATTCCGCAGCTGATCCGTCACGCGATCAATGTCCAGCTGGGAACCGAAGAAGAACCCCAGCCGGTGCGGGAAGTGCTGCTGACCTCTTACGCGCACCAATAAACGGCACGCTTCTTGCTCCGACTGGTTAACGCCAAACCGAGGAGCAAAACCATGCACCACCAGCCAAGCATCATTCCCGCCGAAAAGGCCAACCGTCCGCTGCCGCAGCAGGACGCTTCCAAAGGCACGATGTATGTGGAGATCACTGTGAACGATGCGCAGGGCCGTCCGTCGACCCGCTACGTTCCGGTTGCCGAACTGGCTCAGCCTCTGCGCTGAGCCTTGTAGCGGCGATACTTGATGATGAAGCTGGGGATTCCGATCGCCGGCACTGCCATACCGAATGCCATGGGTCCGGGAAGCCGGACCGCGGGCTCGTCACCTGCCCATGCGAAATAGGCCATCATGATCAGAAGGCCGCCCGCGAGCAGCAGAAACCCCCTGATGAAATTGCAGATCCGGCAGGAGGTCATCGCTGTGACCCCGCCGTTTGCGCACGCCCGTAGGCGCTGTGTTTGCGTCCCTGAAGGCGGGACTGGCGCAGCGTTGCCTCGATGCGGGTGGAAGCATCACGCAAGGCTGTGCCGGTCTGTTTGAGGGTCGCGCGGACGAGCTGGTCGTCCTTGTCCGATGCGCTCTGGACGAGCTTGTCGGACATGGCGCGGATACGCAGGCTGAGGGATTGGACTTCGGCGTGATTTCCGTCTGTGGCGGCCGCCAGAAGGGTGTCGGTCAGGCCCGACAACAGCACCGCAAGCGCCGCAGGATTTTCGGCCTTGCGAGGTGCTACGCGCGGGGTCATTGGCTGTTGCTGCCGATCTGGTCCCACGCGGTCAGGATGCCGCCGATGTGCTCTGCGCAAGCGGCGAGGTTCACGCCTTCCTTGCGGGCGAAAGCGTCCGCGACTTGCAGACGACAGTACTCGTAGACCTGGAAAAGGTTGGTTGCGATGTCACCGCCCTGGTTGAAATCAAGGCTGCTTTGCAGGATGTAGATCGCAGTGAAAGCGCGGTTCAGGTGCTGGCTCGGAAACGGACGGCCAGCCTCTTGAGCGGTCGCCAGTACGCGCAGGGACTTTTCAAGCTCGCGGAGAGTTACGCCAATGATTTCATGGGGATCAGTGGGTTCGACCTGCTTCACGGACTCGATGCGTCGGTAGGACGACCGGGCGTTCTCGAATGTCATACGACACTCCTCCTGTTACCTGTACTTTGCGACTGGCGCTTGTATACCTCAACGTCAGAATGGCGATTTTGTTAAGCAAATGACGCCGTTCTTTCACGACGTCATTTGCAAAAATCATGCCGCTTCGGACGCGTCGGACAGCAAGGAATTTGTCGACAGAACCATGCCAACCTCACCGCCTGCCAGAAGAGCAATGCCGTTGAGATTCCGCATCTGGCGCAGGACGCCGCGCAGCGGACGAAGGAGGACAAGCTGCTGTCCGAGAAGGTCATCGACGGGGATCGCAAGGCGGCGTTCACCGACGCCGAGCACCACGAAGACACGGCGCTGACCGTTTTCGTCCTCTTCCTTCAACGCACCGATCGACGTGTCGTTGAGGTGGTGGACCGAAACCATCGAGCCGTCCTCCATCCGCAGCATCACGCGGCCATTCGCGGCCGAGATCGGACGCAGGGCCTTGGGTTGCGGCTGGATGATGGTCTGGATCGTGTCGACCGGAATGACATAGCGGATGCCGCCCACGCCGACGACCATCCCCTCGAGGACCACCATCGAGAGCGGCATCGAAATGTGGAAGCGCAGACCCTTGTTACCCGGAAGGACGATCTTGCGCAGCTCTGCCGAGGTGGCTTTGAGCATCGGCGCCAGTTCGGCTTCGAGGTTGGCTGTGTCCGCGGACTTGCCGTCGTCGTCGATGGTGACCAGCACGCGTTCGTCGTCGCGCTGGAAGGCCATGTGGATCGCATTGGGTGCCACGTCGTCGCCAGCGGACAGACGGTCCGTCAGCATTGTGCGGAGCATCTTGCGCAGGTGCTCCATCAGCGTGACGTCGATCGACATCTCGCCGCCGGAGCTGGTCATGCTGGCCTGACCGCGGTTGCGGCGGGACAGCGTTTCGACGAGCGCTTCGAGTGGGCGGATCAGAAGCTCGAGCGGACGCGAACGGATCGCGACGGTCTGTTCCTGAAGATGGGCAAGCTGACCGACAAGCTGGCTTTCGACCTGTACGGTTTCCTGCAAACGAGCCGAGAAATCGCCGACGATCTTACGGACCATATCGCGGCTTTGCGCGGGGTTCTGGTCTGCGACGCGCAGCGCGACTTCGATGCTTTCGGCAAGGCCCGTTTCTGCCAGATCCGAGAGCATGTGGTTGACCATCGCCTGGCTGGCCGCGACTTCGCTGATCGCTTCGAGCATCTCGGAGCTGAGGCCAGGCCCCTGCCCGATCGGCTGGTCGGCATTCTTGGACGCAGGTTTGTCGGACGGTCCGTCTTCGCGCTGCTGGTCTTCGAGAGTGTGCAGCAGTTCGAGGTACTTGCCCGACGGGTCCATCTCGGTCAGCGCGGTGATGACCGACGCATTGTCCATCGGGGTCGAGACGAGGAAGTCGAACAGCGTTTCCGCATCACGGAACACGGTGACGTTGGTGATCGATTCAACGTTGTCGCCGCTGATCCATTCAAGGAAGCGTTCGGCAAGGTTCTCGTCGTTGTTGATGTCTGTTCGGATTACATAGAAATGGTGACCGGCCTCGATCGCCTTCGACGCGGTACGCACGCTGTCGGGGGACAGAACGCGGTGGAATTCGTCGGGCAGCTGGAGGCGACGTTCGATGGCGGTCGCGGTCAGCACGCCTTCCTGGCTGAACGCAGCGGTCGATGCCTGCTCGAACAGGATGGCGAGGTTCTGGGTGTCGGGGATCTCGCCCTGCTCCAGCGCGTCGAATACAAGCTCGATGGTGTCGATGAAGCCGCGCGCGATGTGCATGAGAATGCCGTCGAGCCCGATGCCCGAGGTCTGCACACGGCCAAAGAGGTCGATGAGCGACATCGCCAGCTGACCGGCAGTGCCGAGCTTGTGGTATTCGCACGCGTGGAACACGAGGCGCATCTGGCGGGCAAATGCACTGTACTGTTCGTCGACGTTCTCGCCCGTCTTGATGCCCTCGAGTGCGTGATCGACAGCCGACAGGGTGTCGAAGGCATGTTCGGCACACCAGTGGCGTAGCAGTTCGGACGGGCTGACGGAGGACGCCGCAGCTTCTTCGGTCAGAACGCGCTCGACAGCGGCCAGTTCTTCGTAAAGACGCAGTTCGGCTGAGCGGAACGCTTTGGCGCTGTTGACCTCGGTCAGGCGCTTTGCAGCGTCGGCAACACGGACGAGACCACGCTCGTCGGCCAGACCGATCACGAACTTCACGTCGTCGGCGTAGGAGCTGACTTCGGGCGCGTCGCCGGTGGTCCAGTCGAGCGCAACCTTCGCCAGATTGTGCAGAACGTCCTTCAGGCGGTCGAAGAAAGTCTCCTCGCCCTCTGCCGGAGCCGCGATGGGCTGCGGTTCGTCCGACAGGTCAAGGATGGTCAGTTCTTCGATCTTGAGAACCAACGCGGCGATCTGTTCGACGCCGGTATCGGCATCGGCCTCGGGCTGGTCCATGAATAGCTTGAGCACGTCGCACCAGTTGTTCAGGCCCATCTGGCCCGCGGCGTGGTGGAGGTCGTCGGCTTGGCGCTTGGCCAGCGCGTATGTGCCCGAGACGTCGCCTGCGTAGTCGCCCATATACTGGCGGAACTTCGTCAGCGCACCGTCGGCCATGCCGCGGAAAATGTCTTTGTAGGTCGGATCGTCAATAAGACGCTTCGGCGTGGACGGCGCGGCAGGTGCTGCGGCCACAGGCTCTTCGGCTGCGGGCTCTTCGGCTACCGGCTCCGGTGCAGGCTCTTCCGCGACCACAGGATCGGCAACGTCCGGAACGTCTGCAACGGTGTCGTTCAGATCGTCGGTCTGCGCGGCTTCGTCTTCGAAGAAGTCGTCGTCACCGAAATTGCTGTCCACGTCGCCCAGCGACGCCATCGCATCCGAGATGTCGGGCATCTTGGAGGCCGGCGCGGCAGGCTCTTCGGGCTCGGCCTCTGCGACCGTCTCTTCGGCAGGTGCTTCCTCGGCCGGAGCTTCGGCAACGGGCTCTTCTGCGGCAGGCGCTTCAGCGGCAGGCTCTTCGCCGGTAGGCTCGTCCTCGCCCTTGCAGCGCGCAATCTTACTCTTGAGCTGCTGCATCAGGTCTTCGGACGACGCTGGATCGACGTCCGAACGGCTGGCCGAGGTCTGCTCCAGCATGTCGCGCAGAACGTCGGAGGCGAGCAGCAGGATGTCGATGATCTCCTCATCCAGCGGAACGCCATCGTCGCGCACCAGACCGATGAGATCTTCGGAGTAGTGCGCCCGGCTTTCTACAACCGCGAGCCCCAGGACGCGGCTATTACCTTTGAACGTATGGACAGCACGGAAGAGCGCACTGACGTGCTCGCCTGCTGTGGCTGCATCGCCGTCTTGGAGCGCGAGAAGTGCGGCTTCCATCTGGTCGAGGGATTGCGTCCCGTCGTCCAGATAGAGTGCCCAGATTTCGTCCATTTCGTCAGACATGACAGTCTCTCGTCAAAGGTTGCAGTAGAAATTCGGCGGGCGCACGCGCGCCCGATCAGGCTGTTGCGAACTGTGCGCGCATCACCCTTGCAAGTTCGTCGCCGGCCTTCTCTTCGAGGTCATGCGAAACGGTGCCCGAGGGCTTTGCCACGACGCCGTCAGCACCGAGTTCACGGGCTTTGGCAGCGTGTGCCGAGCCGGAAACGGCCACGGACGAGAGCATGACGATCTTGGCGCGGGTCTTGAGTTTTGCGTGGCGCAGGAACTCGAGGCCGTCCATGACGGGCATTTCGATGTCGAGCAGGATCAGGTCGACGTTCGGCATATCCGCCAGTTTATCGAGTGCTTCCTGACCGTTACCGGCTTGGGCGATCACTTTGAAATCAGGCAGCGTCTTGATGAAGCTGGCAATGTAGAGACGCATCATCGCTGCGTCGTCGACGATCATTACGTTATGGGGCATTTACGTTCTCCTGTGGAAGATGACCGGCGGGTTAGGAGGCCCGCCGACCGAGCTCGTTATTCGTTAGAAGTGTCCGAAACCGCGTTCGTCACGATCACTGTTGCGGTTGCCGCCGGTGCCGGTCTTTGCAGCCGGAGCCGGAGCCATGTTGGCGTTGCCCTGATTGGCAAGCATTGCCTGGATCTGGGCCATCATTTCCGGCGGGAGACCTTCGAGGCCCGCAGGGATGGCGGTCGACGTATTCATGGCGCGCAGCGAGAAGCGTGCGATCTCGGAGCGGACATTTTCGGTTGCGGCCTGCATCTGGGCTGCCGAAGCGGCCAGTTCGTCCGCCTGCTGGCTGGTCGAGAGTGCCGACTTGGCGATCTCGCCCACTGCGACGTTGATCTGCGCCACACCGCGGGACTGTTCGTCCGAAGCGGTTGCGATGTCGCCGACCAGAGTGCGGACCTTTTCGATGTCATCCGCAATCGAGGTGAAGGCGCTGGAGGTTTCGTCCGCGATGCGAACACCTTCCTGCACGCGGCTCGACGCACTTTCGATCAGTTCGCTGGTCTCGCGGGCTGCCTTTGCGGAGCGGCCAGCGAGGTTGCGGACTTCCTGAGCAACGACTGCGAAGCCGCGACCGTGCTGACCTGCGCGGGCTGCTTCAACAGCAGCGTTGAGCGCAAGCAGGTTGGTCTGGAAGGCGATCTCGTCGATGACCTTGATGATCTTGGCGATGTCCTGGCTCGATGCGCGGATACCGTCCATAGCGTTGACCATCTCGCCGATCTTGACCTTGCCGTCCGAAGCGACAACCGAGGCACCGACGACCAGATCGCGGGCCGAACCGGCTGCGGTGGCGTTGGATTTGACCTGGCTTTCGGTCTCTTCGGTCGAGGACGAAACCTCGTCCACCGAGGACGACTGGATCTGCGAGTTCGTCGCGAGCGACTGGCTGGCGCGGCTCATCTGGTCCACGGTCGAGACGATCTGACCGACCTGCGTATTGATGGTGTTGAAGGTAGAGTTCAGCGAACCGAACGAGCCTTCGAACGCACGCATGATCGAACCGTAAGCACCTTCGAAGCGGCGGGTGTCGACGTTCACGTCGAGGCGGCCCTGAACGATGCTGTTCGACAGGTTCTCGATCTCTTCGATCACGGCGCTGACGTGGTTGCTGATGCCGTCCAGCGTACCGAGGAGGGTGCGGAATTCGCCGCTGAAGCCTTCGGTGTTCGCCTGAACATCAAGGTCGCCGCGCAGGATGCTCTGACCCATGCGCTCGGCTTCGCGGACAACACCGCGGAAGCGTTCGCGGACGCCTTCCAGTGCCACGTTGATGAATGCCTTTTCTTCAGGGAACTGTTCAAGTTCCGTATCGAAGTTGCCGTTCGCCAGGTCGGTTACGAAGCCGATTGCTTTCTTCTTAGTGTCGATGTGAGCTTTGACCATTTCGTTGACGCCATCGACAACGCGCGAGAATTCTTCGCCGAATTTCGCGCTGTCGGCAGTGACCGAGATGAAGCCTTCGGTGTGCTTGCGGGCCATCATTTCGAACTCGGCAGCAAGTGCCTTGCCTTCGTTCACGTTGTTCACGACCGAGGTCTGGTCCTGCCACTCCACGAACACACCGATGAGCTTGCCCTCGGCATTGAAGCGCGGCGTGCCCATGAATGCGTAGTGGTGACCGCCGACCGACAGCGTACCATTGTATGTTTCGGTCAGGCTGGCGACCATACGGCGCTGGTGCGCAGGGTTCACGTGGAAGTCGTCGACGCAAGTGCCCACGAGTCTGTCGACCGAGAAGTTCGGCAGATCCTTGCGGATGTCTTTTTCGACGTCTTTGAACAGCTTGGTCGCGGACGCGTTCACATAGCGGATGACCATGTTTTCGTCGGCGATGGTGACCGGCGTACCGATAAGGTCGAGCAGGTTCTGCGCCGACATATCGCCAATGATGTTTTCCAGTTCAGGAGTCATAGTCGGAGATTTCTCAGTCATTTCATCATTCCTAGGGGCGGGCTCGGGAGCAGGCTGTTTGGGGGAAGCCTTCGCCGTGCGAGTGATCTTGGAGGGGCTACTGCTGCTCTTTTTTTCAGTTTCGTCCGTCATGGTGCCTCGTCAGAGCATGTCTGCTGGCAACGAGATGTCGCTGTCCGAAACGAGGACCTGTACATCCAAGAGGATCGATACGCGCTCTCCGATCTTGCCGATGCCGGAGATGACCGAACGCCCGCCTTTTCCGAACTGGCCGTGTGCATCGACCTGGCTCGGCGGGATTTCGAGTACTTCGCTCACGCCGTCCACGATCAGGCCGATGAGGGCGTCAGCAACATCCATGACGATCACAACAGTGCGGTCGTCGTAGGGACGTTCTTCCATGCCGAAGCGCAGACGTGCGTCCATCAGCGGAATGACTTTGCCGCGCAGGTTGATCACGCCCTTCACGTAGTGGGGCATGTCCGGCACGGACATGATGCGTTGCATACCGACGATTTCGGTCACAACGCCGATGCCGACGCCGTATTCCTCGTCCGCCAGCGCGAACGTGAGGTACATATCATCGACGTTATCTGCATCCGCGAATGCGGCGTCTCCCCGCGCGGCGGCCGCGTTCAGGGCGTCTTCGGTGAGTTGAGCTGCTTCGGTCATAGCGGGGTTCCTTCAGCTTCAGGGTTGTTTCAGTGAGGGGCGCACAGGTGCCCCCATCGCGTGGGTCATGGCGGCGGGGATATCTTCGAGCGGCAACATCTTTGACGCGGCCCCCATCTGGTGAGCAGCCTGAGGCATGCCGTAGACGACACAGGTTGCTTCATTCTGTGCAAACGTCGCGCCGCCTGCGCGACGAATGGACAGCATTCCTTCGGCACCGTCGCGGCCCATGCCGGTCAGGATCGACGCCGAACACCGTCGGCCGCATTCCTTGGCGACCGAGTGGAAAAGAACGTCGACCGACGGACGCGAGTAGCAGACCGGATCGCCGTCGATCAGCGATACGCGGTACCCCATCGAGAACCGGACGAGCATCATGTGACGTGCTCCGCCGGGGGCCAGCAAAATGCGGCCCGGTTGGACGATGTCGCCGTCTTTCGCTTCGCGGACATCCATCGGGCAGATGGTGTTCAGACGCGCGGCAAAGGAGGCCGTGAAACCTTCGGGCATGTGCTGCACGATCACGATGCCGGGCGAATTCGCGGGGAACAGCGGCAGCATGGTCGACAGCGCCTGAATGCCGCCCGTGGAGGCTCCGATCGCATGGACCCACGACGCAGCGCGGCCAGCAGGCACCTGGATCGGCGCGGCGCCGAGCGCTTCGGCAATCACGCGGCTTTTGTTCGACGCCAGACCGGTCTTGGCCGAGGCAGCTTCGCGGATACGCTGGCAGACATCGACCATCATGCTCGCAAGGCCGACGTTGGTGCCGCCCTGCGGTTTCGAGATGATATCGACCGCACCGGCCTCGACCGCTTGCAGTGCGATGCTGCGGTTGCCCGTGGTCGCCGAGGAAATGACGATCGTCGGGATCGGTGTCGACTTCATGTAGCTGCGCATGAACGTCAGCCCGTCCATGCTCGGCATTTCGAGGTCGAGCGTAATCACATCCGGACGCATCCGTTGCATCAGGTCGAGCGCTTGCTCGCCGTTCGACGCAAAGCCGACCACTTCGAGGTCCGGCTCGCGATCAATGCCCATGGCCAGCACACGACGGATCATGGCGCTGTCATCGACAATCAATACACGGATGGGCTGGGACGACGGCATTATGCGGCACTCCCCAGAGGTTTACGGCTGATGCTGGTCGCGACGTTTTCCCAGCGGTTCGACAGTTCGCGAACACTCTCGGTCACCGAAGTGATCAGGAAACCATCGGGTTCCGTCACATCGTAGATCGCATTGATGGTCGCCTTTTGGTCAGCGACATCAAAATAATAGAGGATGTTACGGCAGAACACGACTTGGAACGGCTGCTTGAACGGATAAGGCTGCGTCTTCAGGTTCAAACGGCGGAACGTACAGCGGCTGCGGATCGCGTCGATGACCTCATACTGGCCCATACCGACCGGCGTAAAGTACTTGCCCAGCAGTCCCGGCGGCACCTGTTCAAGCTGGCGCTGACCGAAGATACCGGCCTCCGCACGCTCGACGACAGGCGCACTGATGTCGGTGCCGAGGATCGACACACGCCGCAGCGCATCCATGCCCAGCGCCTCGGCGATGATGATCGCGAGCGTGTAGGCTTCGTCGCCAGTGGAGCAAGCGGCGCTCCAGATGCGGATGTCCTGACGCTTTGCCAGCTTGGGCAGGATCATGTCGCGGAATTTGTCGAGCACATCCATTTCGCGGAAGAAATAGGTGTGGTTGGTCGATGCGGCGTGCATGACGGCCAGCTGGAGGTCGTGCTCCGCGCTGTCACCGAGGCGGCGCGACATTTCGGCAAGACGCTCGATGTTGAACGCCCTCTGAACGCGGTTCAGGCGCTGAAGAAGGAGGTCCTTCTTCTGGTCGGTGTAGTGGATCCCACACCGTTGGCCGAGCCACGACCGGATTTGTTCGAAACCGGCTTCTTCGTTAATCATTTCGCTGCTCCTGCTGCCAAGCGCTCGCAATCGAGAACCAGCGCAACTTCGCCAGTGCCAAGCAGGGCGCAGCCCCAGCTCGCGCGGACGGATGCAAGCTTGCCGACAAGCGGTTTCATGACGACCTGTTGGCGGTCGAGCACTTCATCCACCGGAATGGCGATCGGGCCGGTCGCGGTGTTGAAGACGACGAGGATCGGCGGCACCGGCTTGCGGCCCTCACCATGCGTTGCTTCGTTGAAGAACTCATCCAGACGCACGATGGGGATCATCGTGCCCCGCAGCTTGAGAAGCTCGCGGTTCTGGTCGGCCGAGACGTGCATCAGTTCTTCGCGGTCGGGACGGGCGATCTCGGAAACAACGTCGATCGGAACCGCAAACAGCGTCGCGCCAAGGCGCAAGATGATACAGTCGAGGAAGGCCAGCGACACAGGAATGAAGAGCGACACGCGCGTGCCGTTCCCTGCCGTACTGTCCACCGCGATGCGGCCACGCAGGGCCACCATCGTGGCATTCAGAACGTCCATGCCGACACCGCGACCCGAAAGGTTGCTGACAACTTCCGCCGTCGAGAAACCAGGCTCGAAGATCACGCGCCAGAGCACGGAGGGTTCGGGTTCTTCTTCTGGGCCAAAGAAGCCACGCTTGCGGGCGATGGCAAGGATCTTGTCCCGTGCGAGGCCGCGGCCGTCATCTTCGACGATGATACGGACTTCGCTGCCGACCTGGCTCGCGGCCAGACGGATCTGCCCCCGTTCGCCTTTTCCGGCTGCGATACGTTCTTCGGTGCCTTCAAGACCATGGTCTGCCGCGTTCCGCAGAACGTGCAGCAGAGGGTCATAGAGTTTGTCGGCAACGAGTTTGTCGATGGCGGTGTCACCGCCCTCGATAACGAGGTCGATCTTCTTCTTAGTCTGACGCTCGAGCTCCCGCACCATGCGGCGCAGACGCTTGAAGACATCATCCATGGGAACAAGACGGAGTTCGGTAGCGACGTCCTGGACTTCGCGGACAATCATGGTGAGGCGGTGGACAGCTGCATCGAAGGACGCCAGATCCAGACCCTGTAGGTCAGGCGAATGCACGGTTTCGGAAACGCTGAGAGAAAGCTCTCCAACGAGGTCCATCAACCGGCTGATTTTTTCTGACGACACCCGGACAAGGCCGGTATCTGTCGATGTTTCTGGTTGTGCGCTCATCAATTAAGTCCTTGATACAGAAGCCGGAACTTGTCCGTCGTGGCGAGCCCGCCTCTGTTATTCAACGTCGGTCTGCAAGCTTCAGGCCAAATCGGAACAGCTCTTTACGCTGCTTCGTCGTCGCCACGCTCGTAGTTGTAGATGCACACCCCGTCGAAGCCCGTGGACTTGAACAGGAAGGTCTTCTTCATTGAATCCAGGAAGCCGCCGTGCTTCTTTTCATAGTTCTTGAGATCATTGACGTTCTGGAAGAACACATTGATCGATACATCCCCCTCTTTGCTGATCACGACATTCAACCCTGTGAGGTTGCAGGACGGGATAGCATTGCCGAGCGCCTCGATGACAAACGGGGCAGCGATTTGCGCGGCATCGAGATTGGGGAACTTCAGGTGATAGGTTTTTGATAGCATTTGGCCCAGGTCCCTTGATCTGTCACGGGCCTAGAAACGGTGCATTCAACCGAAATGTGATATACCCGAAAGTATGGGGTGGGGCAGTTTTATACGGTTACTTCGCGTGAACTGCACCTTCGAGGTCCGAAAGACTCCTGTCGCGCTGGCGCCTTACCCTAAGGGAGTGTCAAGAAACCGGACTCTGACTCTTTACCGACAGCGCGGAGCCGACAGCTCGACACGCTTTTCCTCACAGTTCCTGCTTATCGGCACGGGAATTACCCGTTTTAGGGCAATTTCGAAAAAAATTTGCGGCAAAAATCCGACGTGGCACGGTCTGTGCTTTTCCAACTGCGTACACCAACGCGGAGGGAGCCATGCCCCAGATCCATATCGTAGACGTCGAATTCAACGCAGCAGCCCAGATTGCAGAGCTTCTGGAACGCCGCCGCATTCAAATCGGTAAAGGAACCGTACAAGAGTGTGACAGCGAGGTCATCGTCGTCTCGTCCAAAGTGGAAGCTGCATCGGGCGGCACCCGCGGTCTGATTGACGCCGTTCGCAAGGCGGGCGCCAAGACCGTCATCATCGTGACCGAGGGTGCGACCCACTATGAGGAGGCCCCCGAACTGGGCGGACGCCTCGTACGTGTCAGCATCCCGACCATCGACGCGCCGCTTCTCCAGAACGCTGCGCTTCTGACACTGGGCAACATGTTGGGCGGCATCGTTGGTGCCATGGCCGCCGCAACGCCGTCGACCGCAAAGCTCATCGACCTGAGCCGCCGCGTCGCCCGCTCGGACGTCACCGTGTTCATCAACGGCCCGACCGGCTCGGGCAAAGAAGTCCTCGCCCGCCAGATCCACAGCGCATCGCGCCGCGCCGACAAGCCGTTTGTCGCCATCAACTGCGCCGCGATCCCCGAAAACATGCTCGAAGCGATCCTGTTCGGTCACGAAAAAGGTGCCTTCACCGGCGCATCGACCGGCAACAAGGGCATCATCCGCGCAGCCGACGGCGGCACGCTGCTGCTCGACGAAGTGTCTGAAATGCCGATGGGTTTGCAGTCGAAACTGCTCCGCGTGCTTCAGGAACGCGCCGTCACCCCGATTGGCTCGCAGACCGAAGTCGCCGTTGATATCCGCATCGTCGCGACCTCGAACCGCAACATGCCCGAAGAGGTTCGCGCAGGCCGTTTCCGCGAAGACCTTTTCTACCGTCTCAATGTGTTCCCGCTCGCCACGCAGGCACTGAACATGCGCAACGAAGACGTTCCGGTGCTGGCTGCGGTTCTGACTGCCCGTCACTGCCCCGCCGACATGAAGCTGCCGCTGCTGACTGCCGAAGCGCTCTGCGCACTTCAGGCGCACCACTGGCCGGGCAACGTCCGTGAGCTGGAAAACGTCATCCAGCGCGCGCTGGTTCTCTGTGAAAACGACCGCATCACGCCCGACGATCTGGTGATCGACGCCGGCGAAACCCTCAGCCTGCCCGACATGGCAGAGGCCATCTAAACCCCTCCTTAATAAAGGTATCGAGCAATGAGTATCGGAGGAATTTCCAGCAACATGTCTCCACTTCAGCTGCTGCAGGAAGCACAGCGCGAAGTGAAGAACCCAGCGGTACAGGCACCGCAGGGCGAGGATTTCCAGTCACGGGTGAAGGGGGCGTTCGAAGACCTCCACGCCGCACAGACACAAGCGCGCTCAAGCGCGACCGCATTCGAAATGGGCCAAGAACAGGACTTGGCCGGCGTGATGATCGACCAGCAGGTCGCGTCCCTTTCGATGCAGCTGACTTTGCAGGTCCGGAACAAGGCGCTGACCGCCTACCGCGACATCATGAACATGCCCGTCTGATCGGGACGGACAAACAGGAACTGAACTATGGCACTTGCTCCTACCCAGCAGCCCGCACAAGGCGGATCGCTTGTTTCGCAAGCTGGCGGAATGCTTTCGAACGTGTTCGCCATGACGCGGCAGCCCGCTATCCAGCGTGCGATGCCTGCCATCATGATCGTCGTGGTCATGGTCGCAGGTCTGCTGGCGTGGTCGCTGCTGTCGGCCCCTGCCCGTACCACGCTGTACCCCGGTATGGCCGAGGGCGATAAGGCGCAGGTGATGGAGGCGCTTTCGTCCAACGGGATCAATGCCGTCGTCGACACCGCCACCGGCGATATTCAGGTTCCTTCTGCCGATTATTACCGTGCCCGTATGCTGCTTGCCTCTGCCGGTCTGCCGCAGAGCGTTCCTGCCGGTAGCGACGTTATTTCCGATCTGCCGATGGGTGCGTCGAAGTCGGTCGAAAGCGCGCGTCTGCGTCAGGCGCAGGAATTCGACCTTGCCCGCTCGATCACCGAAATCGCAGCCGTGACCGGTGCCCGCGTCCACCTCGCCCTTTCCGAGCGCTCGGCGTTCCTGCGTGACAGCCAGCCGCCGCGTGCCTCGGTGTTCCTGCAACTGGCGCAGGGTCGTGCGCTGGATCGCGGTCAGGTCGATGCCATCGTAAACCTTGTTTCGTCTTCGGTACCCGGCATGGCCCGCGAGGACGTGACGGTCGTCGACCAGATGGGCCGCCTGCTGTCTCGCGGCTCGGACGATGCCTCGCTCATCCTGTCCGACCGCGAACTGGAGCACCGCGTCCAGATCGAGAACCTCTATCGTCAGCGTATCGAAGCGATCCTCGCCCCGATCGTCGGGGTCGATAACCTGTCGGTTCAGGTGACCGTGGATATGGACTTCACCCGCACTGAAACCACGGCAGAGATGCTGGACCCCAACGGCTCGGTCGTTCTGTCGGAACAGTCGTCCGAAAGCGAAAGCAATCAGAGCAGCGCACGCGGCATTCCAGGAGCAATCTCCAACGCGCCGCCGCCCGATCCGACGCTTGCCGACGCGAACACCGCTGCCACAGAAGAGGCCGCCAGCACTTCGCCGACAAACCGCAGCTCGTCCTCGACCCGCAACTACGAAATCAGCCGCACCGTGACCGCGACTCAAGCGCCGGGTGCCAAGGTGACCCGTATCAGCGCCGCCATCGTGCTGCGTCAGGAACCCGCGGCCGAAGGCGAGGAAGGCGCGTCCGGTCCCGATGTCGAAGGTCTGGAACGTCTGGCCCGTAACGCCATCGGTTTCAGCGAAGACCGCGGTGACAGTCTGACCATCGTCGCGCAGGAATTCCAGCCCATCGAAGTGGCCAGCGTTTCTGCGGTGCGCGGCATGACCTGGCTGCCGGACCTGCTCCGTCAGGGTGCGATCATCCTCGCCCTCGCCATTGTCGGCCTCGGCGTTGTCCGTCCGCTGCTGGACCGTGTCCTGGTTCCGGCCAGCGATACGCTCGAAGTTGCACACGCCATGCAGGCTGCCGCTGTCGAAGTCGGCGAAGGCGAGACGCTGACCGAAGTGCAAAAGCGCCTCGATAGCCGCCGCCGCGAGATGGCCGAAAGCGTGATGGGTGCCGAAGTCAGCCGTGAGGACAAATTCGCAGCGATCCGCCAGCTGGCCTCCGACGATCCCGCACGTATCGCTTCGGTCCTGCACCGCATGATGGCCGATGAAATCGATCAGGTGAACTAAGATGGCTGACGTGCAAGAAAGACTGAAAAACGTTACGCGCACACAGAAGGCCGCTGTCCTGATGATGCTGTTCGGCGAGCAGGCCGCAGCGTCGATCCTGCGCAACATGTCGCCGCGTGAGGTCCAGCACCTTGGCGCTGCGATGTACAGCGTCGGCGATATCGACAGCGATACGCTCGATGCGGTGGTCGAAGAGTTCCTCGGTGCCGTGCGCGCCGAAACCGGTATCGGCCTTGGCGCGGCAGACTATGTGAAAACCGTGATGACCGATGCGCTGGGTGACGAAAAAGCCCAGTCAGTCATTTCCCGCATCAACCCGATGGACACACAGAAGCCGATTGAAATCCTCGACTGGATGGATGCGCGCGCGATTGCGGAACTGATTTCGGACGAACATCCGCAGATCATGGCGCTTGTGATCGCTTGCCTCGACTACGCGCTGGCTGCCGAAGTTCTGACCCTCCTGCCCGACGACGTTCAGGGCGATCTGGTGCAGCGTATCGCATCGCTCAACACCGTTCAGCCCGAGCCGCTGAAGGACCTCGAACAGGTCATGCAGCGCAAATTCAAGCAGTCCTCGACCATGCGCGCCAGCCAGATCGGCGGCATCAACGCGGCTGCCCGCATCCTCAACTTCACCCGCACCGACATGGAACAGCGTATCATGCGTGACCTGCGCAAGGGCGATAAGGATATGCAGCAGTCGATCGAAGAAAGCATGTTCGTCTTCGACAACCTCATCAAATCGGACGACCGTTCGATGCAAACCCTCATGCGCTCGGTCGAAACCGAACTGCTGGTCCTCGCGCTCAAAGGTGCGGACGAGGCGCTCAAGGAAAAGCTGCTGGCCTGTATGTCCACCCGCGCCGCCGCGAACATCCGCGACGAGATGGAGGCCATGGGTCCGGTACGTCTGACCGAGGTTCAGAACGCCCAGAAGGAAATTGTCGCAGTAGCCCGCCGTATGGCCGACGAAGGCACGATCGTGCTCGCAGGCCGTGGCGGCGAACAGATGGTGTAACACATGGCAGATCAGGCAGAACGCACAATCCGTCCCGTCGACATTCTCGCGATGATCCGCGCGACGAACGGCGACGGGTTCAAGAAAAAGGACTACACAGACGGCACCAGCGGCGGCGCCTTTGCGCCCCGCTCTGCCCAGCAGACAGCCGTTATCGTCGAAGATCCGTCCATCGCGCCGGTCACGCCGGAGCCGGTGATCGAGCAGGTCAGCGGGATCAGCGAGGCCGAGGTCGAACACCGCGTCGAAGCCGCCCGCGCCGCTGCAAAGGCCGAAGGGATCGCCGAAGAACGTGCGCGTCTGAATGCGGAAATCGCGGACGAGCGCGCGCAAATGGCCGTGCTTCGTGCGACGATGCAAAACGTCATCAACCGCCTTTCCGAAGTGCATCCCGACGACAGCGCGAACCTCGCCGCAAGCATCGACCAATCGGTTCGGCGCCTCGCCAGCGAACGCGCGGGCGTGCAGATCGACGACACGCCGGATGCGTTCCTCAAGCGGATCGAAACGCTCGCCGACCGCGTGAGCCAAGGTATCCGCGCCGTGAAAATCCGCCTGAACCCCGAAGATCACGCGGCACTTCTGCCCGAGATTGCGGGGAGCGAAACAATTGATACGGCCATGATCTCGGTCGATGCCACACTTGGACGCGGCGACGTGATCGTGCGCTGCGAAGCCATCCGCCTCGAAGATGTCATCGCGCCGAACAAGGCCGCCGACAAACCGATCCGTCCGCCGCAGCCGGATGAAATCGAATGAACCCGCTCCTCGCCGATATCTCGGCCCGCGTGGGTCAGCCGCAGATGGCACCGCCGACCATTACGGGGCGTGTGCTCAAATATGACGGCCTCATCGTGCAGACCTCCGGCTTTCCCGCGACGCCCGGTGCGCTGTGCGAAATCGACACTGAAGTAGGCGATACCGTGAACGGAGAGATCATCGGCTTTGCCGACGGTCGAAACATGGTTTTCCTCGACACACCCGGCGCGCCGATCATGGCGGGCGCGAATGTACGGCTGCGCAATGGTGGCCGGATGGTGCCCGTCGGGCCGTCGCTGCTGGGCCGCGTCATAGACGCCGAGGGCCAGCCGCTCGACGGTCGTGCGCTCCCGTTCTGCGCGGACGAATGGCCGCTGGCGGGCAAGCAGATGAACCCTCTCACCCGCACCGGCGTCGAAAAACCGCTGGACGTGGGTGTACGGATTATCAACGCCTGCCTCACCGTCGGTCAGGGCCAGCGTATCGGTATCGTTGCTGGATCCGGCGTGGGCAAATCCGTTCTGATCGAGATGATGACCAAGTTCACCTCGGCCGACGTTGTGGTCGTGGGCCTGATCGGTGAACGCGCCCGCGAAGTTGGTGCCTTTGCCCGCTCGATCATGAAGGGCGAAGCCGCGAAAAAGCTCTGCATGGTCGCCGTGCCTGCCGACCGCTCGCCGCTGCTGCGCCTGCGGGCCGCCCGCCGTGCGACCGCGATCGCCGAATACTTCCGCGATCAGGGCAAGCAGGTTCTGCTCATCATGGACAGCCTCACCCGCGTCGCCCACGCTCAGCGCGAAATCGGTCTGGCCCTGGGCGAGCAACCGACCGCGAAGGGCTATCCGCCGTCGGTCGTGTCGCTGATCCCGAACCTCATCGAACGCACCGGACCTGGCGAACCGGGGCAAGGCGCGATCACTGCGATCTACACCGTGCTTGCTGATGGCGACGACACGACGAATGACCCCGTGGTCGACACGGCGCGAGCAATCCTTGACGGACACCTCGTGCTCTCGCGCCGCCAGACCCAGATGGGCATCTACCCTGCGGTCGACATTCCGCAGTCGGTCAGCCGCGTAATGAACGACGTGGTGACCAAGGAACACAACGTAGCCGCGCTGCGCCTGCGCCAGCTGGTTTCGCTTTATATGGACAACCGCGATCTCATGCTGATGGGCGGGTATCAGGCGGGACAGGATGCCGACCTCGACGCTGCCGTACAGCTTTGGCCGCAGATCCAGGATCTTATCAAACAGTCGCACGACGAACCCGCGCCCTTTGCGCAGAGCGTCGAACAATTAGTCAAAGTAGTCGGAGGACAGAATGCGTAACCGTAGCGATCTCTATTCGTTGATGGCCAAAAAAGAAGAGGCTGCCAAGGCCGCCGTTCTGTCCGAAGTTCGCAATCTGCAAGCCGCGCACTCGCGCGCCAGCGAACTGACGGAAAAGCTCCGCGATATTCTGAACGAACGTCAGGTGTCCGGTCCTGTGACGGCGGCAGAGCTTCGCTCGAACGCGCATTTGAACACCAAGTTGGCTGCCGAAGCCGCGAACCAGAGTGCAAGGACCGTCGAGCTTGCTTCGGCGCTCGACGCCACACGTAAATCGCTGGCGGCACAGAGCCACAAGGCGCGTTTCCTGAACGATGCCGCCCAGCAAGCCCGCCGCGCCGAAGAAGAAGAGCGCGAAAAGCGGATGGAAGCGTCTCGCATCACGCCGCGCCGCTGAGTGGCACGCTCATTGCAGTAAACGAGCAAAGATCAAACGGGATTTGCCGATGGAACCGATTTCGACAAGCGAACAGACCGTGACGCACCCTCACGGGCGAGCCCACAAAGCTGCGGGTCGCTCCGCCGAGTCCGCGCTCTTCGACAAACTGTTCGTCCAGATCATGCCGACCGCCGAAGGCGAAGCGGGTGAGGCAGGCGTGGCCGAACTACTGACCAACGGCGACGCAACCCAGTCGGGGTTTGCCGATTTGCTGCTGACTGACGGCGATGCGGGTGCATCGACCGAGGGCGGCGAGACGTCGATCCTCGCCCTACTCGCCCAACAGACCGGAACTCCTATGGTTGAAGGCGAAGAAGAACCGCTCGAAATGCCCGTCGAGGTCGTCGCCCTTGCTGGCGAAATGGCTGTACGCGAAGCGACTGTCGGCGAAGAGATTATGCCTGAAATGGTTGCAGTCAGTGAAGACGTCGAAGCCGAGACCGAAGCCGATCCGCTGGTCGAACAGCTCGTCGGGTTGACGGATGAGACGGTTGAAGACGTGGCGCCTGAAGTGCCCGTGACCGAAGTGATTGCGGAAGCAGAGGTTGCGCCCGAAACCGTTGTCACCGTCGCGCCCGAGGTGAAGGCTCAGGTCGCTGAGACGAATGAACCGAAGGGCGAGACGGAAGAGACGGCAGAAATCGTTGCCACGCCTGATGCAGAAACCGCCGAACCGCCTGAACAGGTCGTTGCTGCCGCCGTTCAGGCTCCGCAACAGACCGCGCGCCGCGCTGATGCTCCCGTTGCCGCGGCGCAGACCGTAGCCCAACAGGTTGCGGCGCCTCAGGTCAAACAGGCGAACGCCGCGCGTGTTGAACAGGCCAAGCCGGCAACTGCGCACACCGTCACGACCCAGGAGACCGTCAGCGACGACTTCGGTGAGCCTGCCGAGTCCGTCGAGATCGCCGCTCCGAAAGTACCCCAGCGTCCTTCGCGTTTCGCGCAGATTATGGAGAACGCGACAGAGGTTACGCACAAGACCGTAACCGCCGAGCAACCTAAAGCGCAGCCCATGCCTGCCGTTCAAGTGGATGTGGGCAATGCCGCAGCCGCTGAACCGACCAGCATGACGGACACGACGCAGACAGAAAATCCGGACGTACAGCCGCTCGACATGACCGCGCCTGGCTGGGAAGACCAACTGGCAACGCAGATCGAAGCCGAGTTCACAGAGGACGGCGGCAACATTGATATTGCACTGACGCCCGACAACCTCGGCACGCTGCGCATCCGTCTGGAGATGCGCGACGGCGCGGCCCATGTGACCGTCCTGACCGACAACGAACAGGCCGCACGGCTATTCAACCAGTCCGAAGGCCGCCTGAGCGAACTTCTGTCGAAATCGGGCCTCAGCCTGACAGGGCAGAACGCCAGCGCCGATCCGCGCGGCGGGCAGAACAATGCGGGACAACGCGGCCAGAACGGCCCGTCCGGACATTACGACAATGGTAACGGCCAACAGACCGACGACGCGGGACAAGCCCAGCGTCAACAGGTCCGCGGCCTTGTGAACTTGGTGGCTTGAGGCACTCATGGCTGACGAAAACGAAGAAGAAAAGAAACCGGGGATCGTCGGAAAGATCGTCAAGCTGCTGACGCGGCTGGTGATGGCCGCCGTGCTGCTGGGCGCCGGTTTTGCGGGTGGCTGGTTCTATTTCGCTAACCCGATGTCGCCTGCACAAAGCGCGCTTTCCCTGCTCGCGCCGGAGCCCGTCGACGAAACCGCCGAAGGTGAGGGCGAAGGCGAAGGTGATGGCGAGCCCGCCCGTATCCCGCGCGAAATGCCGGAAACGCCGCTGTTCGTGACGTCTTATTACCAGATGGACGAAGCGCTCACGACCAACCTGCACAACTCGCGTCAGTACCTTCAGATCGGCGTCGGCATGTCGACGCAATACGGCGAACAGGTCACGGCGAACGTCGAAACCCACAAAGTCGCGATCCGCTCGGATATCCTCGGTGTGATGAGCAATTTCACCGAAGAGCAGGTTGCAGGCGCGGATGGGCGTACCGAGCTTGCGTCCGCGATCAAAGATACCGTGAACCATCGTCTTGAGCAGCTCGAAGGGTTCGGGGGCGTCGAAGACGTGTTCTTTACCAGTTTCGTTCTTCAGTAAGTCGGAGCACCAATCGTGAAGTCACCTCGTAAACTGTCATCCAATGAAGTCGCGGCGCTTGTCGGCGGCCTCATGGATATGGACGGTGCCGGCGACGAAAACGGCGTCTCCTACCGCAGCTACCAGTTCGGTTCCGACGACCTTTCCCTGCTCGGCGAATTCCACGCGCTGCGTATGATCAACGACCGTTTCTGCCGCATCGCGCGTTCGGTCTTCATGCCGATGCTGCGTTTCCAGCCGCGTATTTCGTCGTTCCCGCCGGAAATCCGGAACTTCGATGACTACCGCGACAGTCAGGACCCGTTCCTTTCGCTGACCAACAGCCGGATCGAGGAACTGCGCGGCAACCAGCTGATCGTCATTCCGCCGCAGTTCATCTCGCTGCTGACGGATGCCTACTATGGCGGCTCGATCACCGCGCTACGTCCGACCCGTTCGGAATTCACCGCGACCGAGCACCGCGTGATCGAGATCGTGACGGATAACCTCAACCAGGCGCTGCGTCTGGCGTGGCGCGATCTGATGCCGCTTAATTTCTCGCTCGTCAGCCGCGAGGAAAACCTGCAATTCGCGGCCTTCGTGGACGGTGACGAGATGGTCGTGAACTGTTCGTTCATGGTCCAGCTTCCCGACCTCGAACCGGCGAGCTTCGATATTCTGTACCCGCTGCAAACGCTGAAGCCGATTTCGAGCCAGCTGCGCAGCCGGATGCAGTCCGACTATGTGGCCGACGACAAATCGTGGCGCGAGCGTCTGACCCGCGCGATCCTGTCGATCCCGCTCAACGTGACCGCCGAACTGGTGGAGCCGACGATCTCGCTCGGCAAACTGAAGACTTTGAACAACGGCGACATCGTTCCGGCGAACCTGAGCGACAGCGTCACCATGCGTGTCGAGGGGATGCCGCTCTTTGAAGCGCACGCAGGCGAAATCAGCGGCAAATCCGCATTGAATCTGAGCAAGCGGCTGGACCCGACCAAGCTCAAGAAAGGGCGCACCTATGACTGAAGAAGCGACCAAGGAAACCGCTGAAAGCCTGCGTATGCTCGAAAGCATTCAGGTAAAGCTCACCGTCGAGGTTGGCCGGACCGAACTGACGATCCGCGACCTGCTGCGCCTTGCCGAAGGGTCGATCGTCGAACTCGACCGGCTGGCGGGTGATCCGCTCGACGTGCTGGTCAACGGCACCCCGATCGCCAAAGGCGAGGTCGTGGTGGTGGGCGAACGCTTCGGCATTCGCGTTGGCGAGATCATCGATCCGGAGAAACGCGCCGAAAGCGTTTGATCCCGCCACCCGGCTGGCACAACTTTTGCACGTATCACGGCAGTAACCGTCATGGAGTCTGCCGATGAACGTCGTTCGCCCCGACCAGATCATCATTGTTGTCTTGTTTCTGGCCCTTCTGGGGCTGGCCTGGTTTGTTGTCCGGATGAAAGGTGCGGGTCTTGGCGCGAAAGTGCGTCAGGGTCGTCGGATCTCCGTGGCGGAAGTGACGGCGCTGTCCCCGACGGACCGCGCCATGATCATCAACGTCGACGGCGCTGATTTTCTTGTCCTGAAATCAAAGGGATCGCCCGCTTCACTGACCCGCCTCGAAGCGAAGGAGTCGGCAGAATGAAACGCGTTCTCCTCGCCCTCGGCGTCGTTCTACTGGCATCGCAAACCCACGCGCAGGGGCTTCCGGCCCTGACCGCGACGGGCGATGCGGGCGACACCAGTTACACCCTGTCCTACCAGATCCTGATCCTGATGACGGCCCTGACGGTGCTGCCGTCGCTGGTGCTGGGAATGACGGCTTTCACACGCATCATCATCGTACTGTCGATTCTCCGACAGGCACTCGGCACCCAGCAGACCCCGCCAAACCAGGTTCTGATCGGGCTGGCGCTTTTTCTGACGTTCTATGTCATGAACCCCACGCTGACCGAGGTCTACAACAGCGCGCTGTCGCCTTACCTCGACGGCGCGCTACCCGCGACCGAAGCGATCGAGCGCGGCGGTGCGATCATGCGCGGCTTCCTCATCGCGAACACTCGCGAAACCGACCTGCTGATGTTTTCTGACATGGCGAACCTCGGCCCTTACGAGAGCCCCAATGACGTGCCGTGGTCGGTGCTGCTGCCGTCCTACATGACGTCCGAGCTTAAGTCCGCCTTCCAGATCGGCTTCCTTCTGTTCCTGCCGTTCCTCGTCATCGACATGGTCATCGCGTCGATCCTGATGAGCCTTGGTATGATGATGCTTTCGCCTGTTCTGGTCTCTCTCCCTTTCAAACTGCTGCTGTTCGTTCTGGTTGACGGCTGGGCGCTGACGCTCGGCTCGCTGGCAGCAACCTACTCCGTTGGAGGTTAACAATGGATTTCGACGCGAATATCGAACACCTGCGCATTGCGTACTGGAAAATCCTGATGACGGCTGGGCCTGTGCTCGGCGTGGCGCTGGCTGTCGGTCTGGTCATCGGCATCCTTCAGGCGGCGACCTCGATCAACGAACAGACACTGTCGTTCGTGCCGAAGCTGGCGATTGTCATGCTCACGATGGCGCTGGCCTCGGGCTTTATGCTCACGACGATCACGGACTACTTCGCGTTCGTGTTCGAAACCATCCGCACGATGGATTGACGCGATGGAGGGTGGTGCATTCCTTCCCGGCGCGGAGTTGACTGACGTGGTCTTTTGGATCACGCAGTTCTTCTTCCTGTCGCTGCGGATCGGAGCGTTCCTCCTCGCCGGCCCCGGTTTCGGTGGCCGCTATGTCCCCCTGCCCGTCCGCATCGTCGCGACCATCGTGATGACGCTGCCGCTGGTCGGCAACGTTCCCGTCCCGACGATCGATCAGCTTTCGCAACTGTCGATGTTCAAGCTTGTCGGGATGGAGATCGCTATCGGCCTTGGCGCGGGTATTCTACTGACCACGCTGTTCGGTGCCGCCGCGATTGCGGGCGACCGGATCGCGAACACGGCGGGCCTTGGCTTTGCTGCGCAGCTTGACCCGTCTGCTGGCGGTCAAACCCCTGTTGTCGCACAGATTTTCGGCATCCTGTTACTGCTGATATTCATTGGCACGAACGGTCATCTGACCGCGTTCCGCATCATCCTCGAAAGCTACACGCTGGTGCCGCCGATGGGGTCGTTCAATCCCTACGCGATGATCGACGCGATCATCATGGCGGGCGGCCAAATGTTTGCGCTTGCCGCGCGGATCATGATGCCCGTCGTCGCGGCGCTTCTGCTGATCAACATCATGATCGGCGTCTTCACCCGTTCGGCCCCGCAGCTGAACGTTTTCTCTTTTGGTTTTCCGGTCACGATGACCGCCACGATTGTCCTGTTGTTCCTCACGGTTCCGGGCACGGCGGCGGCATTTGACGAGCTGATCCACGACGCACTGTCGCTCATGTCGGAAATGATTTTGGAGGTCGGCCGTGGCTGAGGACGATAGCGGCGAAAAGTCAAACGAACCAACCCCGCGAAAAAAGGAAAAAGCGCGGGAAGAAGGTAAGGTTGTTACTTCCAAAGAAATGTTCGTCTTTGCCTGCATCGCAACTGGCACGTTGCTGCTGGCGATGGTGCAGTCGATGTCCACCACCGTAGGCGGCATGTGGTCGAATTACTTCGTCATCCGCTCGGGCACCGATCTGGATCAACATCTGCTCATCATGCTTGGCCAAGCGTGGAAGCACGTTCTGGTCGTCGGCCTGATGGCGGCGGTGCCTATTGGTTTGGTCGTGCTTGGCCTGCAAGCCGCGATGGGCGGCATCCAGTTCGCACCGAAAGCGATTGGCTTCAAGCCTGAGAAACTCGACCCGCTCAAAGGTCTGGCGCGGATGGTTTCGAAGCAGGCATTGGTCGAACTGGTCAAAGGCATCCTAAAGGTGTCGATGCTGGCTGTCGTGGCGGGATTTCTGCTCTACGGGATGCTGCCGCGCCTTGACCGCCTTTGGGCGACCGACGTGGCGACCAGCCTCAATGTAGTGCTGAGCGATACGGTCTTGATGCTTGGCGGGTTGTCGATAGTGCTTCTGGTCATCGGTGCGATCGACCTGATCTGGCAGATGTATTCGATGAAGCAACAGCTGATGATGACCTTCAAGGAGGTCCGCGACGAAGCCAAGGAAACCAACGGCTCGCCCGAGCTGAAAGGCAAAATCCGCCAGAAGCAGTTCGAGATGTCCCGCCGAGGTTCGCAGGAACGCGCCGCTCTCAAGGACGTGCCGAAGGCCACCGCGATCGTCACGAACCCGACCCACTTCGCCATCGCGCTGCGGTACGTACCCGGCGAGATGCCCGCCCCTGTCGTGCTTGCCTCGGGCAAGGGTCACATGGCGCACGAGATCATCAAGCTCGGCAAGAAGAAGGGCATCCACACCGTGCGTGTCCCGCTGCTTGCCCGCGCGCTCTACTTCACCACGCAGATCGGACAGGAGATCGACGAGCGTCTCTTTACCGCCGTCGCTGTGCTGCTCGGTTACGTCTACCACGTCGACCGCGGCTACATGGGCGAAATGCCCGACATCGACCTGCCTGACGAACTGCATCTGAACGAATTCGGACGCCGGATGGACGAGGAATAATATGAGTACCAGTCGCAATTCACGCTCGACCGGAGAGATGATCTCTACTTTTGCCTTCGCAGGGATGGCGGCAAAGCTGACGTATAATGCGCTCGAATGGGATGGCGGGTTGTTGGCGCATACAGCCCTTTGGCTGAGCGCGATTGCCTGCTTTCTCGGCGCACTGCGCTTCCCGCTTCAGGCCATCAAGGACCGCAGACGCCGCTAGGTGGCACGGCCCTTGCAAGCCACTGACAAGCTCGATTTTCGGAGAACACCATGCCACCGCGTAAGCCCAAGCGTACAAGCTCGAAGCCTGACGACGAAGAAGAAATGACCGAATCCGAACAGCTCACGGACTCGATCAATCGCGCGCTGGAATCGGCGCGTCTTGCTGACGACGCCGCGCAGGATATCGAGACGATCAAAAAGGCGCACGACGCCTTCGTGGTCAAAGTCCAGCAGTCGCAGAAGAAGCTCGGCGCGATGGCGATCGGGGCTCTGGTCGGCGGTCTACTGGCCACGACGATTGCAGGCCTGATCTATTTTCGCAGCGTGAACGACCTGCGCGAGAACGCCGAACTTCAGGCAGAGGCGCTGGCAGCCATCGTCGCACAGACCGCCGCCCTGCAAGAGGTCGTCACCCAAGCGGGCAACCAGCAAGGCGCGATGCAGACCGTTCTAACCTCGCACATTGACGATGCGACCGAACGCCTGTCCGCCGAAATGGCGCTGATGGCGACGCAGGCTCCTATGCCCGAGCCCGAGACCGCCGAAACGGACGCCAACATGGTCCCGCAGATGATGAGCGGCGTGAACGACACCATCTCGGCCAAGATCGACGAGGTTCACGAGGACCTTCTGGGCGCGATCACGGACCTCGATCTGTCGTTGACCAACATCATCACCGAAACGTCGGGCGGTATGGGCGAAGAGACCCGCGCGCAGATGACGGAGATGATCGGCGAGCTTCGCACCGCGATCGCGGCTGCGCAGACAGCGGCGGCCCGTCCGGCTCCGGCACCTACGCCAACACCGACGCGTGCGGCCACGACGACACGCCCCGCACCGCGTCCGGCACCCGCGCCCGCACCAAACCCTTTCAGCATTCCGTAACACTGTCGTAAAGTCAGCACATGGCGGATGATCAGGTCGATGACGAAGCACCGGCCGCCGGCGCAGCGCCTCAAACGAAGGCCGCGCCGACGGGGACGGTGAAGCTTGCGAACCGCAAGCTGACGGCAGCGGGCAGTATGCTCGGGCTGCGCCCCGGTGATGTGCTGGCGGGCGTGAACGGCGCGCCGTTTATCGGCACCGTTCAGGACCTCAATACCCGTTTCAAACAGAGCGGCGGCAAGCCCTTGGCGCTGAGTTTCAGGCGCGGAAAGGTCGACCTGACCGTCCTTGCGGACCATCCAAACTTGGGCAAATGGGAAGCGACCGATCCCGTATCCGGATGGACGGGTGACGGCGATGATCCCGTGATGATGCGCAATTGGGAGGTGCTGCGTGCTAGCGATGGCAGCTACGACCTTCACTCGCTGTCCCCCGACAACCTCGCGCTGTTCCTGCCGCCTGTCTGGCTGCTCAAAAGCCGCCTGTGGGTTGCGACCGCTGCGATTATCGCCGCTTTGGTCACGGCAGGCATGATCTGGATTCCGCTGGCCGCAGTAGTCTACATTCTTGCCGGTCTGACGCTGCGCAAATCCGGCGCAACGCTCTATCGTCTGGACAGGATCAACATGGGAATGGCGCCCTACGCCATTGTTGCCGCCACGTCCGAAGCAGGCGCTCACGCCGCTTACGGTAAGATCGACCCGAAGGGCAGATTCATGTTCGCCGCCCCCAAGGAGGAGACGGCGGAACACGAACTCACAGAGGACTAAGAAAGGATCAGGCGGCGCCTGCAACGACCGCGCGGCGGCGGCGCTGGACCGAGCTGGGGATGTTCAGCATTTCGCGATACTTGGCGACGGTGCGGCGGGCCAGTTCGGTGCCTTCGTCTGCCAGAGTTTTGACAATCGCGTCGTCGCTCAGCGGGCTTTCCGGATTTTCGTTCGACACCAGCTGCTTGATGCGGTGACGCACAGCCGCAGCCGAACCCGAGCTATCGCCCTTCGCACCCAGAGCCGCGTTGAAGAACGCCTTGAGCGGCAGCGTGCCTTGCGGGGTCTGGATCAACATACCGTTGGTGACACGGCTGACGGTGCTTTCGTGTACGCCTACGGCGTCCGCGATTTCGCGCAGGATCATCGGGCGCAGGTGCGACGGGCCGTTCTCAAGGAACTCTGCCTGACGCTTCACGACCTCTGCGCCGACCTTCAGCGTGGTCATGTTGCGGTGCTCGACGGCGCGCTGGAGCCAGCGTGCGACGTTAACGCGATCCTCGGCCCACGCCTTGCCGTCAGCGGTGCGGCGAAGGCTCTTGATGGTGTCGTTGGTACGCACCTGTACGGTGGGCAGAGTCGAGCGGTTCAGGTCGATGTTCCAGCCATCCTCGCCCTTCGTCACAATGAGATCCGGCGGACGCTGCGGCGAGACGGAACCTTCGTATACGGCACCCGGCTTAGGGTTGAGACCGCGCAGTTGGCGCAGCACCGGACGCAGGGTTTCAAGGTCGGTGCGGCAGGCCTTCGACAGACCTTTGAGGTCGGCGTTAGCGAGCAGCCCGAGGTTGTTCAGTACACCTTCAAACACCGGCGACATGATGTCGAGGTCGATAGCCTGAAGGCGCAGACACTCGGCAAGGTCGCGGGCAAAGAAACCAGCCGGTTCAATGGTTTGGAGCTTGACCAGCAGCTCTTCGGCTTCCTCGATGGTCATGTTGCCGGTCATGGCGATCACGTCCAGAGGTTGACCGAGCCAACCCGACGGCTCCAGCGCATCAAGGAACGCTTCGGCACGCTGGCGACAGGTGGCGGACAGATCAAGACGGTCGATCTCTGCGGTTGCATGGGCGTAGATCGACGGACCCGGATCAGCGGCAAGATTGCCGATGCGATCCCAGTCGTCCGAGGCATTGCGCGACGACGACGGCAGAGCCGGCGCGGCGGGCAGCTTCACGTCGACAAACGGGTTCTCTTCGGCCTGTTCTTCGATGAACGAAGCGAGATCCTGATTTCCGAGTTGAAGAAGATGGATTGCCTGTTGCAGCTGCGCGGTAACAACAAGCGACTGTCTCTGACTAACAATTTGGGACGTATTGAGCTGCATGGTTCTGACCTCCGATGAACCCAAACTGCAGCGATTCTGGAGAAATTTAAAAAAATCAATTTGACAGCCCTAAAATGACGGAAAACCGGTGTCGGAATAGTGGCGTACACCCAATAAGTGTCTGAAATAAAAGAAACCCCGGCGAACCAGTCGCCGGGGCTTTTTTTCGAAGTGTCGGTTTTCCGTCAGCCGCGGAGCAGCTGGAGGACGCCCTGCTTCGAGGAGTTCGCCTGTGCGAGCATCGCCGTTGCAGCCTGGCTGAGGATCTGGCCGCGGGCCAGGTTGGTCGATTCCTGAGCGAAGTCTGCGTCCATAACCTGCGACTTAGCGGCCTGAACCGAAGTCGAGATGTTGGTCAGGTTCGAGATGACCGAGTCGAGGCGGTTGGAAACAGCACCGAGCTCCGAGCGGCTGTCCGAGATCTTCGACAGTGCGACGTCGATCACCTTGATGGCGTCGTTTGCGCCTTCAGCGGTGGTGATATCGATTTCCGAAACCGCGCTCAGCGAGGAGCCGAAGTGCAGGTCGCTGTCGGTGTCTAGGAACGATTCCGAAGTACCGGCAACGTCGCTGACGTCGGTCGCGACCGAGAAGGTGTTGGTCGAGGTCATGTTGACCGAACCCTTCATGGTGACGGTGTCGGTGGTGCCGGCAGTGGTAGGGTCGAGGTCGAAAGTCGCAGCGTTGTCACCTGCGGTGATGGTCATGGTCGACGAGGCGGTCGAGGACTTGAAGTTCTCGATTTTGATGTCGTCACCGTCAACATCGGTCAGTTCGATGTTGCCATCGTCGTTGATCGCTGCGGTCACGCCAGTCTGCGAGGACAGGTCGTTGATCGCATCACGCAGCGATTCCAGACGCTGACCGCCGTTCGGGTCGGATGCCGGAATAGCGACCGCTTTGGTCGAGACACCGTTGATGTCGAACTGAACGGTCGAAGCGACTGCCGTGTTCGAGGCTTCCGGACCTTCGAGGACTGCCGAAGTGCTTGCGGTTGCCGAAACACCGGTCGAGGACGAGATACCGTTGACGCGAGCAGCGATGTCCTTGGCGGAGTCGGTTGCGGTAGTGGTCATCGTTTCCGAACCGCGGTGGCCCGAGATGGTGACGGTTTCAGCGTCGAACGAGGTGGTCGACTGTTCCGAGGTCATCTCGTGGGCGCCAATGTCGGTCGCTTTCGCGCTGTCGACGTTGATTTCCATGGTGGTGCCGGAGTCAGCGCCGATCTGCAGCTGCTTACCTTTGAACGAACCGTCGAGGATATTCATACCGTTGAAGGTGGTGGTTTCAGCAACGCGGTCGACTTCTGCGACCAGCTGCTTGGCTTCTGCCATCAGCGAGCCACGGTCCGAAGCGGTGTTGGTGTCGTTTGCCGACTGAACTGCGAGTTCACGCAGACGCTGCAGCATGTTCGAGACTTCCACGTGTGCACCTTCAGTGGTGTCTACGAGGTTCTTACCGTCCGAAGCGTTACGAATTGCCTGGTTCAGACCCATGACCTGTGCGGTCATTTTTTCGCCGATGGCCATACCGGCGGCGTCGTCCTTAGCAGCGTTGACGCGCAGACCGGTCGAAAGGCGGGTCATTGCGGTGTTAAACTCGTCATTCACGCGAGCCATGTTGGACTGTGCGTTGATGGCGCCGATGTTAGTATTAATCGTAGTCATAGGTGCCTCCGATAGGGTTGGCGGGTTGTTGGTGACGCGCCGTGCAGCGCTTGTCATCCTCAACGGCTCCCTGAGAATTTGTTTAGCACGAAATGAAAAATTGCGCGGCGGCAGGACCTTACCATTCTACTGACTCTATACGCACGTAGGCGGCACGGTTTTTGCCCACGTATCCGGCACCCTCTGCGGGTGGATTTTCGCGCGTCTGCTGAAATTCTTCGGCTGCATGCCGTTAATCCATAAGCAACCGGAACCGGAGTTTGACTATGGATCTCGCATCGCTCATTGGCCTTATCGGCGCAGTCGGTATGATTGTCGGCGCTATGATCAGCGGCGGCGGCATCGGACCGTTCATCGACGTACCCTCGATCCTCATCGTGTTCGGCGGGACGCTCTTTGCCGTGATGTATCTGCTGCCGATGGGCGTCTTCCTCGGACACTTCGGTGCGATGGCCAAATGCTTCATGCCTTCCACGTTCAAGACCGAACAGCTGATCGAGAAAATGGTCGAGCTGTCGAACCTCGCCCGCAAGGACGGGATGATGGCTCTCGAAGGTCAGCAGGTTACCGACAAGTTCTTCGAGAAGGGCCTCCAGATGCTCGTCGACGGTGCGGACGAGCAGAAGATGGCCAAGCAGCTCAAGCAGGAAATCGACGCGATGAAGCGTCGCCACGCCGCCAACCAGTCCGGCGTCAAAGCGTGGATCGACATCGGTCCTGCGATGGGCATGATCGGTACGCTGATCGGCCTCGTTCTGATGCTCGGCAACATGGCCGACCCCAAGGCGATCGGCCCTGCAATGGCGGTGGCACTTCTGACAACTCTTTATGGTGCGTTTCTTGCGAACGTGCTTTTCGGCCCGATGCTGGCGAAGCTCGAAGGCTACTCGGCTGATGAAGTCGTCTACCGCGAACTCGTCATCGAGGGCCTGCGCGGCATCGCCAAAGGCGACAGCGGCCGCAACATCCAAGACCAGCTCGTCACCGCTCTTGCGCCGAAGGTGCAGCAGAAAATGGCAGAGGCTGCGTAACCCATGGCAAAGCTCAAGGTCGTCCCCCCGCCTCCTCCCGAAGAGGAAGAAGAGCAGGAAGAATGCCCAAAGTGCCCACCTGTGGGTGCTCCTGCTTGGATGGCGACCTTCGCCGACATGGCAACGCTGCTGATGGCGTTCTTCGTTCTCATTCTGTCATTCGCCGAATTCAACCAGCCCCGTTTCAAGATGATCGCGGGCTCGCTGCGTGAATCCTTCGGTGTGCAGCGCCTCGTGCCTGTCGTCGAAAGCCCGAAGGGCACGACCGTCATTTCGCAGACGTTCTCTCCGTCGCCGCAGCCGTCGGTCACGCAGGAAATGACGCAGGACACAACCCAGCAGGACCAGCGGGAGGTGAAAACCGACGAGCCGACCGAGAACACCGAGAAAGAAACCGATCCGCAGGAACAGACCGACCAGCAGACCGAACAGCAACAACAGGAGCAGCAGGAGAAACAGCAGCTCATGGAAGAGCTTCAGGACGCGCTGGAAGGCACGGACCTGTCGGTCGAAATGCAGGGTGATCAGGTCACCGTCACCTTCCCCGAGGCAACCTCGGACCAGCCGATGGCAGAGCGCGCGGAACAGATGCAGCAGCTCGCCGACGCGCTGGAACAGACCGGTGCAACGGGTGAAGACGTGCAGGTCAGCGGCCTCGCTAATGATTTGGGCCGCATTGCAGATGCGATGGGCGGCGCGGGTGAAGGCACCGGAACCGGCGATAGCCAAGCGGCGCAGCGCCGTGCGGGTGTGGCCGAGGCCAAGCTGGAAGTCGCGCTGCAAGAACAGATCGACCAAGGCCTCGTCGCGGTGGAGCGCGAGGACGACAAGATCTTCGTCACGGTCGGCGCAGGCGGCGCGTTCTCTTCCGGCTCTGCCGACCTCACCGCCGAAGCGCAGGAAATCATGCGTCGCCTCGCGCTGTCCGCTGCGGGCAACGAAGGCACGATTACCGTGACGGGCCATACCGACAACGTTCCGCTATCGGGCGGTCAGTTCACGGACAACTGGGGGCTCGCCTCTGGCCGTGCGTCGGCTGTGGTGCGCGAACTTGGCGCTACGGGTCTGGTCGCACCGGACCGTCTGTCGGCTGTATCCAAAGGCGAAAGCGAACCCGTGGCCAGCAACGACACACCCGAAGGGCGCGAGCAGAACCGCCGCATCGAAATCGAAATCGACTTCTAACAAGGAGCCATCGCAATGGCCGTCGATTATATCAGCACGCTGAACAAGAACGGCTCGGGCCTCAATCTGTCCGAGCTGGCAGGCAGCATTGCCGCCGCAGAAACCGCACCCAAGATCTATGCGGCAGAGAAGAAGAAAGCAGAAGCCGAGGTCGCGATCTCTGCCTACGCCCAGCTTCGCGCAGCGTTCGAGGATTTCGACGGCTCGCTCGCCTACATGCAGGGCGCATCGGTGCTGAGCGCGACGTCTGGGAGCTCTGCCATTTCGGTCGAAGTCACCGAACGTTCTGCTGTGACCGAGGCCACATCGAGCGTCGACGTGATCCAGACCGCGCAGCGTCAGGTGCTCGAATTCACCGGCTTCACTGGGCCGGATGATGTGATCGGAACGGGAGATATCTCTGTCGAATTCGGCGTGTGGACGGAAGATAGCACGACTTTCACCGCAAACCCGAGCTACCCCGGCAGCACCATCACCATTGGTGAGGGCGCAACGCTTCAGGATTTTGCCGACGCGCTCTCGTCGCTCGACGGCGTAACGGCCAAAGTACTCGACCGCGGTGACGGCACCTACACACTCGGGATCGTATCCGAAGAAGGCGCTGGCCGCGCTATGCGGTTCCAGACGACCAATGCCACCGGTGCGCTAGTCGATTTCGACACCACGACCACCAACGTGGACAAACAGGTGCAGGCGGCGCAGAACGCCCTGCTGACGGTCGACGGTGTGACGATCTTTCGCGACACAAATGTCATCGACGATGCCATCGACGGGCTGACGCTCACGCTGAACGGCACGACCGAATTCCCGACGGGGGTCACGGTCAAGCGCGATGCGGAACTGGCGTCACAGATGCTGCAGACCTTCGTGTCGCAGATCAACACGACGATCCGCACGATCAAGGACATGACCGTCTACGGCACTGCCGAGAACGACGCAGGAGACCTTGCAGGTGACCGCACCGCGCAGAAACTGCTCAAGGATTTCACCGACGTTCTGAAACAGCCGCTTACGGGCCACCGCGACGATCCTGTCTATATGGCCGACCTTGGCGTTGCGACCAATCGTGACGGGACGCTGTATCTGAATACTGCCCTTTTCGAGCGGGCATTCACCAACGACCCCGATGCGTTCGATCAGGTGTTTCAGGATACGTTCCGTGCGGACAACGAAGGCATTACGGTCAGCGGCACCGCGAATTCTTCTACCAAATCGGGCTCTTACGATTTCAGCTTCGATCCTAATGCGGGCACGGTCCGCATGGGCAATTCATCCATGTTCGCGACCGCGCTGGACGACAACATGATCCGCTTCGTGGCGACGTCGGGCGATATGGCTGGCGTGGTCATGCTGATGGAAAACACCGCCACCACGGGGACGATCAGCTATGGCCGCAGCCTCGTGTCGAGCCTTCGCGAAGTGCTGGATGATGCGCTGAGGGTCAACGGCACGTTCGACAGCCGCGACACCCATTTCAACAACATCATGACGGAGCAGGACGCGGAGCTGAAAGAAGCGGAGGAGCGAACCGACACGATCGAGACGCGCTACCTTAAGCGTTTCGCGGCTATGGAAACCGCGATCTCCGCGCTGAATGCGACGGGCGAATACCTCAGCAATCTCGTCGATAGCTGGAACAAGAGCTAAGAAATCAGTGGAAAGAGGCCGCTATCAAGCGACCTCGCGGTTCAGCCCGTACTTTTTCATCTTTTCGATGAGGGTGGTGCGGCGCAGACGCAGCTGGGTGGCCGCACGGCTGACGCAATAGCTGGTCTTTTCCAGCGCCGTCTCGATCAGGGCCACTTCGATATCTCGCAGATAAACGCGTAGGTCGAGGTCCTGCCCTTCGGCGTCGTTCAGATAGCGGAACTGATCCGGCGACGGCAGATCGTGGGTTTCGGGCATGACCGCGTCGGACTGCGGCGCACAGCCGTCGATGTAGGGCATTCCGGCGTTCAGCAGGAAGTGTTTTACCATGTCGCCAGTAACGACCTGACCCGGGAACATGACGGACGCGCGGATCAGCGTGTTGCGAAGTTCACGGATGTTGCCCCGCCACGTGTGCGACTGGAGCGCGCGCATGCCGGTCTCATCGAATAGCGGCTCGTCGAAGGTGACGTCGTTCGCCTTGTAGCCCTTGATCATGCGATCGAGGATGAGCGGAATGTCGGTCACGCGCTTTGCCAGCGACGGCAGGCCGATCTGGAATACGGCAACGCGGAAATAGAGGTCTTCGCGGAACTGTACTTCTTCCTGAGAGGTCAGATCGCGGTGGGTCGCGGTGACGAGGCGGAAATCGACGTCGATTTCCTGCATCGATCCAAGGCGACGGATCTTGCGGGTTTCGAGAACGCGGAGCAATTTGACCTGAAGTGCGGGCGGCATGTCACCGATCTCGTCGAGGAACAGCGTACCGCCGCAAGCCTGTTCGAAACGGCCGATCTTGCGGCCTTCTGCACCGGTAAACGCACCCTTCTCGTGGCCGAAGAGTTCGCTTTCCAGCAGCTCGGCAGGGATCGCGGCACAGTTCACGGCAACCAGTTCGCCCGTACGGCCGGATACGGCATGCAGCGCCTCTGCGACAAGTTCCTTGCCCGTACCTGTCTCGCCCTGCACCAGCACGGGGGCAACCGACGCGCCGACCAGCGCAATGTGCTGCTTGACCTGCTGCATGACGGGAGAGTTACCGGCAATGATACCATCGACCACAGCGATAGCGCTATCAGTGTTCTGCGCGCCGAATTGTACGTTAGTCCAATGCTGTGTCATGGTACCGTCCTTACTTTTTGTAATTCCGACAGGGTGTCGGGCCACTGACACATCATCCCACAACCTGAGAGTTATTTAGACTCTGCATGAGAGGGTCTAAAAACAGCGTCGGACTAGGTGCATATCTCGACCAGCACTGACGATTATACTTCGGGATAGTGATCCAGTGCGCTTACCACCTCGTTCAACGAACTTGGGGCTTGGCCGTGGCAACGCCGTCATTCTCGTATGTCGAGAATCGGACGCCCTTCGAATCGGGCGAGGCATAGGTATCCTATCCCTCTGAAAATTGGACAGTTTTGCAAAATAAGCGCATGAATTGCCGCGAAGCCGTGAAACTCGCCTACGAAGGAGGAACGGATGTCACTTCGCTCTGTATGTCCCGTCATTCTCTGTAGTGGCCGTGACCAGAATTTCTGGCCGGTATCGAGCGACGCCCTGCCCCAGCAATTCGCGAAAACAGGCGATGCGCCCAGCGCTTTCCAGCAAAGTTTGAAGGCTGCGTTCGAATTGGGCCTCGGACCCGCTTTGGTTGTGGCACTGTCGGATCACCGTCACCTCGTCGATGACCAGATCGCGGAATACGGCATTCCCGTCCGCGCGGTTGTGGGACTGCCCGAAGATCGCGGCACTTCCGCAGCGGCTTGCGCGGCGACGGAAATCGTCGCGGCAGAAAACCCCGACACGTCGATGCTGCTGATGCTGGCCGACCGTCAGGTGATCCACCAGCGAACCATCGCGGAAGCCATTTCCGCCGGCTATCACCTGTCGGACAGCGGGCAGTTCGTGTCCTTCGGCTTCCCCCCTGGTGCGGGCGTGCCGCGGTCCATCGCCATCGAGCTGGCGCAGGGCACGTCACTATCGACCTCCCCGCAACCGGTCGCGCAGTTCCTGCCGACCTCGGACACCGCCGTTGCCGGAGAGATTGCCGCGACGGGTCGGTACATGTGGGGCATGCAGCTCGTGCTGGTTTCGGCCAAGACCTTACGCGGCATCTACGGCCGACACGCCGCCCCCATTCGCGCCACCGTCCGCCGCGCCGTTCGCGAAGGTCAGGTGAATGGCAAATCCCATACTCTTGGGGCGTGCTACAGCGCCGCCGATGAAACGAGTTTCTTCACCTCGATCATGCAGCACCAGCAGGGCACCGTCGTACCGCTCGCGTCTGGATCTTCGACGGTCGAGAATTGGCGCGATGCGTGGCAAAGCGCCGAGAAAGACCGCAAGGGAGTTCGTGTCGAAGGCAACGCGCAGGCGCACGGCTGCAACGACACCTACCTTGCAAGCCAGTCGGACGGGATGCAGGTTCTCGGCATTGGGCTCAGCAATATCGCGGTGGTCGCCACACGCGACGCCGTGCTCGTGATGGACATGGACAAGACCGAGGAACTGCCTACCGTGGTCAGGCAGATGGAGGCGCGACCGTCGTCCAAGTCACAAGGCCCAGTGCTCCAGCTTCATCCGTGGGGCAGGACCGAAATGCTTCAAACGGGCCCGACCCACCGCCTGCGCTGGGTTATCATCAAGCCCGGTTGCCGCATTCCCACCCGCTCTCACCTCAACCGAAAAGAGAACTGGGTTGTCGTCGAAGGAACGGGCCGCGTTGTGCGTGATGGCGTGACCGAACTGATCTGCGAAAACGATAGCGTTCTGATCGGTAAGGGTCAGGAATACAGCATCGAAAATCCGGGCAAGGCGACGCTGAAGCTCGTCGAGGTCCAGACCGGACCTTACCTTGGCGACGATGATCAGGAAGTGGTCGACACCGTGTACGAAACCGCCGACGCCGAGGAATAACTACTGCGCAGAACCGAAGAGTTCACGGAACGCTTCGATCTTGTCCCAGTCGCGTTGAAGGCGCGGCGGCAGGCTTTCGCGGCTAGCCAACACGCGGTTATCGGTGACGCGCCAACGGCCCTCGGTGCGCGGCTCTTCGGTCGGCGCATTCAGCACCACAGCGATCGGCGCGGCGTCGTCATAGGTGCCACGCGCACGCGGACGCGGCGTGTGTTCGGGCGCACCTGATTGCGGCGTGTCCTCTGGGCTGTCGTCTTCGCTGGCGAGGTAGACTTCGACTGTCGGCGCCATCGCAACGAGCGGCATCGGGCTGCGGGTCAGGAAACCGCGCTGCGGCTCTGGGAGCGGCACAGGGTCTTCCTGACGGATTTCCGCGACGATGTTGTAGACCCGCTCGCGATAAGCCGTGCCGCGATCCGTGTCGCGAGAATGGTAGCTGGCCGTCGCCGCGTCCCATCCGCCGAGCTGATTGTAGAGCTCGGCCATGAACTGCGCGCCGTAGCGGGTGTTCAGATCGGGATCGAGCATATCGGCCAGCGACGGGAAATTATCGTGGTGCCAGCGATAGTTAATCTGCATGCAGCCCACGTCGATATTGGTCACGCCCTCTGCTACCGCCTGTTCCAGATAGGCCTGCGCCTCCGCTCGGGTATCGAAATACATGCTGCGCCCGCCCTGGTTCAGCGTCCAAGGCCAAGCGCGGCGATCAACGCCGTTGATGGCGTAACCGCTTTCCATACGCGCCACGGCGGGGAGTAGGGTTTCGGGGAGACCGGCCTCCTGCCCCGCAACAGCGGCCAGCCCCTCGCAATCGGGGAGGTTGGCCAGCGCGGGCGTTGCCAGAAGCGCAAAGAGGGAAACAAGAAATCTCATGTCCCTGCCCTGCAAGTCCCGCGCCACTCAGCGCAGGAAGTCGAAGAGCGAGGTCTGCGTGATCTTCACATAGGTCTGCTGCGACGCATCGCGGGTCAGCAGCAGGGTCTGTAATTCCGTCACCGCCTTCGCGATGTCGAGGTCTTCGAGCCCCGCAACCGCTTCGTCGATCCGCAACTGGCGGAAGTCGAGCGCCTCTTTCTGCGCGTCCACAGTTGCGCCCATTGCACCAACCTCGGCGCGCATGGCAGCGAAGTGACCGACGGCGGCCTGCACCTGCAACAGCATCGCGTCCGACGACATCGTCACCGCTTTGAGGAGTATCGGGTTTTTCCCAGGCTGGCCACGGAATTCGAGCTGCTGCAACGAACCGATGGGCCGCTGCGGGTTGTCGGAGCGCTTGAAGTTCGCAAGTTCGAACTCGCTTTCCGCGTTCAGGATGATGTCTTTGCCGTCTTCGGAGACCTCTGCGGTGACACCAGTCGTGGCGCTGTGCGCGTTGATGACGTCAACCATAGGCTGCGGCAGACCGGCCACCAGCTCCGCCTCGATATCGACCGAACCGTCCGGCCCGTTGATCGTCATGGAGAGCGTTTTGGTCGTGCGGTCGGCATCCAGAACCAGCTTGCCGCGTCCCGTGACGGCAATCGCGTCGTCGGCCTCGTACATGGTGGTGTCCATGCTATCGACCAGCTTGTCGACGATGCCGAACACGCTGGTACGGTCGCCCGCCAGAGGTGCGGTCATGAATAGCTCATCGCCATTGAGTCCGACCGCCATCGTCAGGGTTTCGGACAGACGCTGCGATGGACGCCCGCCATCGCCAATGTACTGGACACCGTCATTCGTCTCCTTGAATGCGGGCGCGGCGGAGTATCCGGCGAAAAGCGGCTGGCCCAGCGCATCGGTGCGGTTCGCAATCTCGACCAGCGAGGTGCGGAGGGTTTGCGCCTCTGTCCTGATACCTTGGATACCTTCGGCAGGCAGCGTGCTGTTGCCCGCTTGAATTGCCAGTTCGGTCAGGCGGCGCATGATGACTGCGGCATCCCCGATGGCTTGGTCCGACAGGCTGATCCGGCTTGCAGCCTGATCGGCTGCATTGGTGAAATGATCGAGCGCCGCGCGTTCTTCTTTCAGCGCGGAAAGCTGCGAGGCGCGCATCTGGTCGGCAGAGGCGCGCGGGTCGTTCTTGCCCGACGAAATCTGTGCCTGAAGATCCGACACCTTCGCCTGCACGCGGCTAAACGAGCGGGTGGCGAGGTCGGTGAAAAGCTGGTTACTGACCGTCATGGCGTCCTCTTTCCGGTGTTAAACGCGGATCGTGCTGAGAAGGGTATCGAAGAGATCGTTGGCGACCGCGAGGATCTGCGCGGAGGCCTGATAGGCTTGCTGGTTCTCGACCAGACGCGCGGCCTCGACATCGAGGTTCACGGAGGTCCGGTCGTCATAGACGCGCTCGGCGCTTTCGCGGGCCACGTCGGTCACGGAGACACGCGCCTTCGCGGCGGCGACGACCGCGCCTTTCTGGGCCTGAAGCGCTGCGAGGATACGGCCAAAGCCGCCCTTCCCCGTGGTCGGGTCTGCGCTGCGCAGGTCGGACATAGCGTTGATGTTGCGGCTATCCCCGACAAAGCCGGAGTTCGCGACGAGCGAGAAGCTATCGCCGTTTTCCGGCTGGCCCGTCATCGCGAATTGGATGTCGTTCAGGATCGCCGAATTGTTGGCGTCGAGCGATTTCTGCGCAATCGTGTGTCCGGTTTCATCGTCCACGAGCCGAACGGTGCCCGCGACGCTGTCAACGACCTCCACGCGGACCGAGGGCGGGAATTCCGAGACCTCTCCCGCCTCATATCCGCCTGCAAGGCGTAGCGGCGGCGCGCCGGTGATGAAGACGATCAGGTCCTCGTCCGGCAGGTCGGACAGGCTGATCCGTTGGGATGACAATGCAGAGACCGACATGTCCGCGTCGATTGCCGCGCCGTCCGTGGCGGTGAAGGTCAGGCTGTCGCGATCCACCTTCGCGCGCATTCCGAGAGTGGCAAAGCCTGCCGCCGTGCCGCCCGCCGTTTGCGGAATGCTGACGGGACCGACGCTGGCGTCGAATTCAAAGCTCAACTGCCCCGCGTTCATGTTCGCCGTACCGGGGAAGCCTGCGGGCAATGTCGCGCCAGCCGTCGAAACGCCGACCGTGTGGATCGTGCCGTCGACGTCAATGTCCATTGTGGATGGCAGGCCGCCCGCATCCATCGCGCCGCCTTGGATCGTGGTCGTCGCTCCAAGGCCAGCCGAAAGGCCAAACGCCGCCGCGCCCGAAGCTCCGGCAGGAACGCGCAGTGCTTCGCCGTTCAACGTGCCGTCATTGACGGTGATCTGGAGCTGGTTGGACGCATCGAAGTTGGCCGACAGGCGGCCCTCTTCCGGACCGGTGACCGTGATCGCGCCGCTCGCGCCCATGCGCAGAACGTACGCGTCCTCGCCCAGCATAACCGTTGTGCCAGCGCCCGTGACGGGAAGGGAGGCAACGGCTGCGCCAGTCAGCGACGATTGCGGCGCAGTCGCCCGCATTTCGGCGGCAAGGCCAGCGGCACCGCTCGCGCCGGTGTAGCTGACCGAAAGCCCGCGTACGTCGATGCTGTACTTCGCGTTCGGCGCCATGGCCGCGAGCCCGTCGAGGCTGCTCGCCCCGCCGTCCAGCGCATCGTCACCGGTAAAGGTGAAGGTCTGGACCGCTCCCGCTTGCCCATAGGATTGCGCGACAAGCCCGCCAATTAGCGGATCAACGTTCGACGCATACATCGTCGCGCCATAGCCGACGCCAAAGGCGCTCGGTGCTTCGATGGTGACATGGCCGGTGAAATTCACCGCGTCATTGCCAGCACCCAGTGTCACGGCATTGCCCGCAGGAAGGCCCTGATTATCGGCCTCCTGAATGGTCATCGTGCCGCCGCCGGAGTGGGCGAATTGCTCGATCTTGATATTCTCGCCGCCCTCGTGGACCAGCACGATGCGGTCACCGTTCGGCGACAGTTGCGCAGTGATGCCGGTCGAGCCAAGGCGGTCGTTGATCTCGTAGGCGAGCGTGTTCAGATCGCCATTCACCACAAGCGCAGAGATGTTCAGCGCGGCGGTGTTGTCGCCCTCAAGACGGAACGCGACGGTACCGTCGCCTGCGATTTGCAGGTCCAGCGCGGTGCGGGCCGAGGCGTTCATGCCTTCGACGCTATCGTTCAGCATCACAGCGGCACGCGCGGCGGACATGCCGGCGGACAGGTCGATGGCGAGGTCTTCGCCTTCGACATACGACAGTGTCAGTGTTTCGGGCGACGAAGCGCTACCGACACCAGGCGCGGCCCAGGTTTGCGGTGCAGCCAGCGGGACTTCGACAACGTGCGCACCCGGCAGGGTTTGCTGCGATACTGTCGCGCCGCGATAGCCGGTCGCGCCCTCGGGATAAAGGTAATCGTCGATGTAACTGGCCCCTGCGAGGAAGCCGTTTGCTTCGGTCAGCATGTTCGCCGCCGTTGCCGCATCAAGCGCCGTGCCTGCGATCTGCACGCCGTTGCGGGTGAAGACCTGCACGGTGCCGCCCGACGGTTCGGACAGTTGGCGCAGGCCGGAGACATTGCCCATCCCGCCCGACAGCGTTGCCGCCGCACCGAAGTCGCCATCGCCCAGCGCGAGGGTCAGAACCCCATCGGTGCCTGCCGCATGCACTCCGAAATCAGCAAGCGTTTCGCCCGCGCCAGTGGTCAGCGTGCCGTTGTTCAGTGCAGCCGCGAGGTCAGCGACAGTGGCTTGGCCCGCGAGGGTAAATGTCTGCGTCGTGCCGCTCGAAGTGAAGCTGAGCGATGACACCCCGCCGGCATCCGCATCGTTCAGAACAAAATCCATCGTGGACTGCTGGCCGAGCGCCGAGAGGGTCAGGCTCTTTGCCCCCGCAGGCACGTAGCCGACCACTCCGGCGGACAGAAGGCTCACCGCGTCCGCGCCGTTCGACGTGGCGGTCAATGTCGTGGCGAGGTCGTCAACGGCGGGCGTTGCAACAGGAACACGGGCCATCACGGCAGAGCCGGAGCCGAGATTCGATGCATCTGCGACAACCAGCGAGGACGCCGCCGCCGCGAATTGCTGCGGCTCGGTCAGGACCATCGCCATATCCACGGCGCGCCCCGAGACAGGCGTAATGGTGTAGCGATCACCGTTGGCGGGCGTGCCGCTGATCGTCAGCGTCAGACCGTCCATCACGAGGATATTCGCACCGCTGGCCAGCACATTACCATCCGCGTCTTGCGCCGTCCAAGTGCCTGCGGCATTGTCGCGTACCAGTTCGAACTGCGGAAGCTCCGCCGCCTGATTGCGGCCCGTGATAGTGAATTCGATGTAGGCCGTGCCGCGGTTGCCGGCAGAGGCGTCGGCAGTGAAGCCGATCATGTTGAACATCTCGCCGCCCACGTTGCCCTGCTGGTCGATCCCGCTGGCGTGGAGCGCGTTGATGTCCCGCGTCACCCGCCGCGCAAAGGCATCAAGCTGGATCATCGCTTCGTCCAGTGCGCCGATGGCGTTGCGGTAGCCCTGCATCAGGCCACCTGAAATCTGGGTACTCTGCTTGGTCTCCCCATCTCGGGTGATGTTGAGGCGCAGATCAGTATCGGCCTCCACCGCCACGGTCGACGCTTCCTCGTTGTCGGCCAGCATCGGCCCGCCGAGCGTATCGCCAAGGCGGACGACAGCGCGGCCGAACTGGTCGATCTGGGTGTTGGTGCCCGTGACCTCGGCAATGTCGTTGAGCAGACGGTCGCGCTCGTCGAACATCGGGTTGAGGCCGCCGTTTTCGTTGGTCGCGCCCGATAGTTCCAGTTGCAGTTTGGTCAGCTGGCTCAGCTTCTCGTTCAGGATGCCAACAGCGGTGTGTGCCTGAACCACAACGTCTTCGCGCAGTTTCAGAAGGCCCGTCGCAACATCGGCAATCGAAGTCGCCATCGCGCGGCCCGCTTCCAGCGACGACTGGCGCAGTGCGATGTCGGACGGATTGCCCGAAAGCGTCGACAGCGAACTGAAAAACCCGTCGAGGCCCTTCGCGATACCGCCCGTGGTCGGCATGAAGAGGTCTTCGATGGCGAAAGTCACGTCTGCGAACGCCTCGGCGGAGCTGAACGCGCTGGCGGTGGAGCGGACGCGCTCAGACAGGAACGCGTCATAGGAGCGGCGTACGTCATCGACGATCACGCCCTGCCCGCCCGAGTTCTTGGACACGGCAGACATCTTGCCGCCGCGCACTTCGTGGATCTGGATATCTCGGCGGGTGTAGCCGTCGGTGTCAGCGTTTGCGATGTTTTCACCGGTGGTGGTCAGCGCGGCGCGATACGCCATAACTGCGCTGGTGCCGATATCGAGGAGATTGGGCATCTACATCACCCCTTATAGCGCACGAGCGGCGAAAGCTGGCGGACAACGGCATCCGCGATACCGAGGTTCGAACTGCCCGAAACGGCTTCGGAAATTTTCATGTCGAACAGGCTCTGGGCAGAGCGGACGGCGCTGCTGCTGGTGAGGTCGTCGGCGAAAGCCTCGGTGCGTGCCGATTTCAGCATCGTGTTGATGAAGATGGCTTCGAAGCCTTCAGCTGCGGCGCGGAGTTCATCCCGCGCCGCAGCCTCCCCATCCTGCGCGCTCTGCACGAAGCGGCCGGAATCTGCTGAAACCATGAACTGACGGACTGCACTGACTTCCATGATACTACCTCAGATGACGACGAGTTCTGCCCGCAGGGCCCCTGCTTCGCGCAGGGCTTCGAGGATCGCGACCAGATCACCAGGTGCGGCGCCAACTGCGTTGATGGCATCCACGAGCGAGGCCAGCGAAACGCCCGGATCAAAGAGGAAGGCCTTGGCCGGATCCTGATTGAGGTAAAGCTGGCTATCGGGGGTGATGGTCGGCTGCCCAGGGGCGATGACCGTCTGATTATCGTTCATTGTGACGGTGGCGTTCTGATCGACGTTAAAGTCTTCGTTGATCTGCACCGTCAGACCGCCATGCGTTACGGCGGCGGGTGTGACGAGGACTTCGCCACCGATGACAACCGTGCCTGTACGGCTGTTCACCACGACCTTCGCCGCCGGAGCGTCGGGGGTCACTTGGATATTCTCGATCAGGCCCATGAAGGATACGCGCTGATCAAGGTCGACGGGCGCACGCACCTGAATGGACGTGCCGTCGAGCGCGACAGCCACACCGCCGCCGAACACATTGTTGATCGCTTCGGCCACGTTTGCGGCGGTCGAAAAGTCACTGCGGTTCAGGTTCAGGATGAGGCTTTCGGCGTTCTGGAACGGGCTTTCGACCATGCGTTCGACCGTACCGCCGTTCGGCACGCGGCCCACGGTTGGGATATTCACGGTGAGCGACGAGCCGTCCTCTGCCGACAGACCCATGCCGCCGACGATGAGGTTGCCCTGCGCGATGGCGTAAATCTCTCCATCCGCGCCCATAAGAGGGGTCATCAGAAGCGTGCCGCCCTTGAGCGACTCCGCTGCGCCGACGGTGGACACGGTGACGTCGATCTCCTGGCCCTCCTTGAGGAACGCGCCAAGCTCGGCCGTCACCATCACAGCGGCGGCGTTGGATGCGTCGATGTCACCGACCTCCACAGCCAGACCCATGCGGGACAGCATCGACTGCATGGATTGCAGCGTCAGACCGCTGTCACCGTCACCCGTGCCGGACAGGCCCACGACCACGCCGTAGCCGACCAGCGGGTTGGAGCGGACGCCGGCCACCGTGGCCATGTCCTTGATCCGGTCAGCCGTGGCCGTCGTCGCTGCGACCAGAAGGCCGAGGGACAGGAGGACCGCACGGATCATAGCGGGGAAACCGTGTTCAGGCCGCGACGCAGCCAGCCCGGACGGGCGGCATCGGCGCTATCGCCTGCGCCAACATATTCGATGCGGGCGTTCGCGATGCGGTCGGACGGAACAACGTTATCAGGGCCGATATCTTCGGGACGGACAACGCCTGTGATGCGGATGTATTCAGCGCCGGAGTTCAGCGTCAGACGCTTTTCGCCCATGATCTCCAGCATACCGCCGGGAAGCTGGCGCACGACCTGAACGGTCATGCGACCACGGAGCGAATTCGACTGGTTGGCCGAGCCGTTGCCGTTGAAACTTTGCGTCGTGCCGTTGGTCAGCAGCGCGTCGTCGAAGCCGCCGGTCAGGATGTTCGGCAGGTCCATCTGGTAGCTGGAGCTGCGGGCCGACGTGGCCGTGAGCGACTGCGACGCGGTGAAGCGTTCGCTGAGCTCCACGGTCAGCACATCGCCGATCTGGGCGGCGCGGCGGTCCTGAACGAACAAGCCTTGCGCGCTCGTCGAATAGATGCTGCCGGTCGGTTGACGCTCGGCCTGATACATCGGTTCTTGCAGATAAACCGGCTCGTAGTTCTGGGACTCGACTTCCTGAACGTAGGTCGAACATGCCGTGGTGAGAGTGAGTGCAGCGAGAATGGGGAGAGCTTTTTTCATCGTGTGTCCTATCAGAGCTTGTTGGACATGAAGCGCAGCATTTCGTCCGCTGCGGAGATGGACTTGGAGTTGATTTCGTAGGCGCGCTGGGTCTCGATCATGTCGACGAGTTCCTGCACGACGTTCACGTTCGAGCTTTCGAGCATACCTTGCGCGATAGACCCCGTGCCGTCCTCAATGGGGGCGGTCACGATCGGCTGGCCCGATGCGACGGTCTCCACGAGGAAGTTTTCACCGATCGGCTCAAGGCCGCGCGGGTTAGCGAAATTTGCCAGAGTGATCTGGCCAATTTCATCCATTTCGGTCTCGCCCGGCATCAGCACTTTGACGACGCCGTCGTTGGAGACGCTGATCTGGGTGACGCCGGTCGGGATCTGGATTTCGGGCTGGACGACATAACCGCTCGCGGTGGTCAGCGTACCTTCGGAGTTCATCGAGAAAGCACCGTCGCGGGTGTACCCGATACGGCCGTCCGGCATCAGAACCTGAAAAAAGCCCGTACCCTGAACCGCGAGGTCAAGGGCGTTGCCCGTGTCGGCAAGTGCGCCTTGGGTGTAGAGCTTATCGGTCGAAACCACACGGACACCCGTACCGACGGCAAGTGCGCTGGTGAGCTGTGTGTCGGTGGAGGTCTGGTCACCGCCGGGGCGGGAGACCTGATAAAGCAGGGTTTCGAAGTTGGCTCGGTCCCGCTTGAAACCGGTCGTGTTCACGTTCGCGAGGTTGTTCGCGATGACCTGAAGACGGGTTTGTTGTGCGTTCAAGCCTGTCTTGGCAACGTGCATTGCGCTGGTGGACATTTGCGGCTCCTTCCGGGGTTCCTTATTCACCCGTTAAGCTGCAAACCCCGTGCCACCTCGGGGATCAGGCCAAGATTATTCGGGCGCGCGCATCAGTGTTGCGCCGGCCTCGTCAAGTGTCTTGGCCGTTTCGATCATCTTGGTGTTCATCTCGAATCCGCGCTGTTGGTCAATAAGGGCGATTAGTTCCTCGGTCGCGTTGACGTTGGAGCTTTCGATGACGCCCTGACGGATCGAGGCGCCTTGGTTCGCAACGGGCATCTGCCCGTCAAGCGGACGGATCAAACCGTCGAGCCCTTTGACCAGAACCTGATTGGGATCGGGGGACACGGTTGCGATCAGGGCGACCAATTGGGTCTGCCCCTGAGGCGCATCAACGGGTTCGATCAGCAGCTCACCCGCTTCGGTGATCTGCATGTTACGGTAGGGCGGAAGGACAATCGGGTTCATCGCCTGATCGAGGATCAGTTCGTTCGCACCGTTTACCAGCTGCCCAACCCCGTCGGTACGTAAATCGCCGCGGCGGGTCAGGCCCGGCTCGCCGTTACCTTCTTTGACGTAGAAGTAACCGTCCTCACTGATTGCGATGTCGAACGGGTCGCCCGTCTGCTCCAGATTTCCGACGTCTTCAAGGAATGCGCCGTGCTGCGTAGTCGACTGGAAATAACGGACGTTGAACGAGTCGTAACCGTCGACAACAACCGAGTGGTCCTGGATCGAGAGGTCGCGGCGATACCCCGGCACATTCATGTTGGCCAAGTTCTGCGCCGTGATCGCCTGCATGTCCTTCACGGACTGCATCGAGTTAGCGAGAGTATGTACCATACGATCCATGACGGGGCCTCCGGTTCAAATCAGCGATTAGCTACGGATGTTCATGACCGACTGCATGAGCGAGGAGGACGTCTCCATCGCCTTTGCGTTGGCCTGATAATTGCGCTGCGCGGTGAGCAGATGGACAAGCTCTTCGGTCAGGTCGACGTTAGAACGTTCGAGCATACCTGATTGAAGCTGGCCCAGACCCTTTTCACCTGGTGCCGAATGGACCGGCTGACCGGAGTCGGCAGCGGCGCGGAATGATGCGTTACCTGTCTGGCGCAGACCCTGCGGGTTCGAGAAGGTGGCGAGAGCAACGCGGCCCAGCGCCATGCGGTTGTCGGTGCCGTAGTTGGCCCAGATCACGCCGCCGTCGTCGATTTCGAGGTTCGACAGACCAAGCGGGCCGGTGCCGTTGTGATTGACCGACTCCATCGCGAAGGGCTGGTCCTGCATCATCGAACCCGCAACGCTGACGGTGTAATCAACGCCGCCGACACCGAATTCGAGGTCGCCTTGGGTGTCGACCAGCTCACCGGCCACGTCGAAAGTGAAGGTGGTCGGGTTTAGCGCGTCAGCGGCGGGAACTTCGTTACCATCGACGAACAGACGCATTTCGTATTCGGTCGTCTCGTCCGCCACATCGGGGTTGCGGGTCTTGATGTAATAAGCGCGCGCCTCGACGGCGTTGCCCTGTTCGTCCGACATCGGAACAGGCGTACTGAACGCGAAAGAGGTCGGGTCGGCTGCGTCGAACGGATTGGTCGGCGGAACGGCGTCCTGCTGACCAAGCATATCGTCACCGCTCGGCATACGCATTTGCAGCGAAAGCTCGTCCGTGGGCTGGGTCGTGCCAGCCACAAGCGGAACGTCGACCGGAGCCAGCGCGCCGTCTTCCATCGACAGGACAGTGCCGTCGTTGGCCACCGGCCACGCGAGCATCGGGCGGCCCGAGGAGTCCGCGATACGGTTGGTGGAGTCCAGCCTGAAGCCGCCGTTGCGGGTGTAAACAACCTCGGTCGGCTGATCATTCACATCAAGCTGCGGCGCGACGGTGAAGAAACCCGGTCCCTGGATCGCGAGGTCGAGGGTTTGACCCGTGGCGACAAAGTTGCCCTGATCGAACTGGACCGCCACGCGGCTCATGTGGGTACCCGAACCGACGACGGTCTGAAAACTGTCCATCGGGTTGGTGTAATAGTCATCGACGAACTCGGCGCGGCTCTTGCGGAACGCATTGGTGTTCACGTTGGCGATGTTGTGCGAGGTGGTCGAGATGTCCTGCTGGGCGGCGATCAGCCCGGACAGGGCGGTGGTCATGCTCATGGTTTATACTCCGAGGCTGATTGTTAGCGGAAAGCGGTGACTTCGAGGGTGTCGAGGGCTCCGTAGTCCTCGAGCTGTAGGGTGATGTTGGTGGAGCTGGGTCCGCCGATGGCGGATTTGACCTGCGCGTAGACGGAGGTCGGTACAGAAACGGTTCCGGCTTCGGTATCCGCGACAACTGTGATGCGGACCTGACCGTGGTTGGCGACGATGTCTTCCGGAACGTTGTCCCAGTCGAATGCGACCTGACCCGGCGATTGCGCACCGAGGACTTGGGTGTAGAGCACACCGCCCGTCGTCGCGTCGTTGTAGCTGACGAGCACTTCGCTGGCTGCGGACTCGAGGTTGGCCATGCCGTGAATGCCGCCGTCCGATCCCGGACGCGCGACGTTGCCATCGACCAGAACCGACTTGCCAAGGAGGCTTGCAGCGGTCTGGACCTGAGACTGGCTCATCGTGTTGGCGAGGCCCTCGATGCCCGAGTTCACGCGCTCGATGCCATCGACGGTGGAGAACTGCGCCATCTGTGACAGGAACTCCGCGTTGTCCATCGGGGACATCGGGTCCTGATTGGTCAGCTGCGCGGTCAGCAGCTTGAGGAAATCCTCCTGCCCGAGGACAGCGCCTGCTTCCTTGTCGGTCTGAACGACGCCCTGACGGTTGAGGCTAAACGGGTCGACTGAAGAAATCTCGGTCATCTGTCAGTTCCTTATTTGCCCATCGCCATCGTGCGGGACATCAGGGTCCGCATCGTGGAGACAGCTTCGAGGACGTTCTGGTACTGACGGCTGGCTTCCAGCATATCGACCATCTCTTCTTCGGTGTTGACGGTCGAGGCGTAAACGAAACCGTTTTCGTCGGCCTGCGGGTGATCGGGGCGGAACAGCGCCTTAGGCTCGCGGTCCAGCGCTTTGACCTCGGTCGCACGCACGGTGGCGAGCGAATTGAGACCCGCGTGCCCTTTGGCGTACTCCGTTTCGAACACGGGGCGGATCGCGTGGTATGCCTCTTCGGGCGTCGATCCGAGCGAGCTGGCATTCGCGAGGTTCGATGCGGTGGCATTCATCCGCACCATTTGCGCGGACATCGCCATTTTGCCGACATCGAAGACGTTGAAGTTAGCCATTATTCACCTCCATTGATGACACGCATCAGCCCGCCGACGCGGCGGTTCAGGAATTCGAGGCTGGACTGGTAACGGACGGAGTTCTCGGCAAATTCCATTTGCTCGACCGCCATATCGACTGTGTTGCCGTCCAACGAGGGAACAACTGGTACTCGGTAACCGGGGGATGTGTCCGCGACGGACCCGATGCCCAAGTGACGGTCATGCGAGGTCTTCATGGCACCCGAACCATGCGTTTGCATGGCGAGCTGCTGCTCGAAGTCGAAGTCACGCGCCTTGTAGCCGGGAGTGGCTGCGTTCGCGATGTTCGACGTCAGCAGGGAGTTGCGTGCATTGCGCAGAACGAGCGCCTCTGCATGAACTCCTAAACCTTCTCTGATGCCTGTCGTCATATTGAGTATCCGGTCTTTGTGCGGAGAACCCGCTATTGCGGAGATGTGTGCAAACCGCGTGCCAACCTGCGTTCGAGGGAAATGAATGGCCAAAGAGCAGTACATGCCCCAGCCGGCTTCGATGAAGAAAGCCGTGCGCGCCATCCTGCGAAAAGCAGGAGAGGTCGAGGACGTGAACGCGGTCGAGACCCTTTGGGAAATGCACGACAAGACCAAGGATCATCTGGAGCGCCGCACCATGCGCGCTGTCCTGATGAACCTGATGGTCAACGATCCGCCGAAGCCGAAAGCCAAGCCCGCGCCGAAACCTGCGCCCGAGCCGGAGCCGGAACCCGAAATCATCGAAGAACCGGTGATCGAAGAACCGGCTCCGCCCCCCGCCTCCAAGAAGGCGGGCAAAAAGGCGCAGATGATGTCGATGGACCTCAGCGACGTGACCATGATGCTGCAATTCGGCGGCGGTGACGACGAAGAAGGCGGCGACGAGGATGAGGACGAAGAAGACGTTGCCTTCGGTGATGATGAAGCCCCGACCGAAGACGTCGCCTTCGACAGCGACGACAGCACAAGCGAAGATGCCGCGTTTTTGTCGGACGATGATGCGCCCAAGCCCGACGCCGCCTTTGCCGAGGACGACGCCGCAGCGATGTTCGCGCAGCTTGGCGACGACGACGCGTCCGGAACACCCTCACCCGTTATCACTGAGGGCGATGCCCCCTCGGACGAGGAAGTCGCTGCTGACGTCGCCGCCGAACTAGAGCGTGATCTGTCCACCGATCAGGAAGAAAGCGCCGAAGAACAGCCCGCTTTCGAAGCAACCGGCATCCAAGCCAAGGAGTCCTTCGAACCTGGTGCGGTTGTCTTCCCTGAAGATGACAGCGCGGAGGTTGATGCTGACGCTGCCGAAGAAGTGTCCGAAGACGCGCCCGTCGTTGAGGAAGAGGCTCCGGCCGAAGACGACACCCCTGCCGAAACGGCGGAAGAGGACGCAGTCCCCGAGGAAGCGCCCGAAGAACCTGCCGCAGCGCCTCAGGAAGAAACGGCGAAGCGGACCGATAGCAAGGTGCTCCAGTCCAAGCCCAAGAAGAACCAAGGGCCGGATCTGTCCGCTCTGGGTGATAGTTCGCTCTTCGACTCGCTGGGCGGCGGGTTCGGCGACATGGACGAGATGGAATAAAAAAGGGAGGCGACCGGTAATGGTCGACCTCCCCATTCAGCGTGAGTGGCGCTTATTCTTGTGCAATCAGACCAGATTGCGGTCCCGTGCGATCATTGCAGCCTGAGTACGGTTGCGTGCTTCGAGCTTGCGGCTCAGGGTTTTGACGTGGAGTTTCACAGTGACTTCCTGAAGATCGAGGTCCCGTGCGATTTCCTTGTTCGATTTACCGTCGCAGATACCGCGAAGCACATCGGTTTCGCGTTTGGTCAGCAGACCGTCGCCGGCAGCCGGAGCCTCCTGCATGAAACCGAACGGCGCGTAGGTTTCGCCGGCAGCCATGAAGCGGATCGCCGTAACCATCGACTTCGACGCGAGGGTCTTCGGCACGAAACCGGCAGCACCGGCTTTGAGGGCTGCGTCGGCAACGTCGCGGGTGGCGGTTCCCGAAATTAGCGCCACTGGGCGATCGTCATTAGCCTGACGCATCTTCGTGAGACCTTCGAGGCCGTTCATACCGGGCATATTGTAATCGAGGAGAACCACATCGAAGCTACCCGTGTTGTCGGCTTCGGCGATAGCTTCATCGAGCGTTGCGGCAGTACGTACCTCGACGACGCCCTCATTGAGCAGGTAGGCCGCAATGGTCTCCCGAACGAGGTCGTGGTCATCAGCAATAAGTACACGCATAAAGGGCTCCGTTTCTCTTTTGTTGAACCCGCTACGCTCAACAGGTGTGGGTTCCGAACTGTTTACGCTTTCAGGCGCGTTAGCATTTCCTTGAATATACATCGGACGAGTTCCTCACCTTTTCACATCACCTGTCGTCATGAAAAGGAACTTAGAACACAACCGTACGCTGAGACAGCATGCCCAATGTATACCCATTCGCGCAATGGCAGAAGTATACTATACGAACGTATATTCGGTTATTCGTTTGCCTTGGTGACCCCTATGCCTAATGATGCCAACAAGTCAGGTAGATACCATATTTCCTGAGAAGGGGGCCCCTATGCAGGCGAACATACCGACTCGCGGCAGCGTCGTCGCTGCTGTACTTTTCTTGACGTCCACGCTCGCTATTTCCGCGAATGCAGACGAACTGGCTCGCCCTGAGGGTGACATCATCCTAACGGTAAGCGGTAATATCGCCCACACCAACGGTGACGGCATCGCCGAATTCGACATGGAAATGCTTGAAGAGATCGGCGCGACCTCTTTCGACACGGCGACTATCTGGACGGATGGCGTACAGACCTTCACTGGTGTCGAGATGCGCACCCTGCTGGATTATCTTGGCGCCGAGGGCAGCACCGTCCGCGCGACCGCGATCAACGACTACGCTGTCGATATCCCGAATGACGAAATCGAAGAAGGTGCCGAACTGGTCGCCTATGCACGCAATGGCGAACCGATGAGCGTGCGCGATAAAGGGCCGCTTTGGGTTGTGTATCCTTTTGATAGCTCGCCAGAGCTACAGACCGAAGTAAAGTACTCTCGCAGTATCTGGCAAATGGACCGTATCGAAGTCCTCGAATAACATCGGCCAGCACCCATCAACTGACGGGTAGAAAAGGACCGTGGAAAACCAAGACCCAGCGTCGCAAGCACCCCTAAGGTGGACCAAGATCGGCATCCTTGCTGCCGTTCTTTCGGTGTGCCTTATCGCGATCGCGCTGCTGGGCTTCGAGGTCAGTCGCAAAATGCGCGAGCAGGCGACCGCCGGGTCGGACAACATCCAGTGGACGCTTGCGCAGCTCGAGGTCGAATTCCTGCGGCTCGAAGGCGAGGTCGACATGGCAGTTACGATGGACGATCTGTCCGACGTTCGCCGCAAATTCGATATCTTTTACAGCAGGATAGACACGTTCCGCCGCGGCACGGTGTACAGCCAGCTACGGGACCAGCCGGATTTCAACGACCTGCTGATGGAGGTGGCCAGCGGCCTCGATGCGCTGATTCCCATCATCGACTCGCCCGACAGCCAGCTAATGGCAAATCTTGGCCCGCTGCGGACCCAACTGACCCAGATGGAGCCTCCTGTCAGGGCCATCACACTCAGCGGTCTCGACTACTTTGCGTTGAAGTCTGATGAAAGCCGCGAAGAGGTCTCGCTGACCCTCATGCGGGTCGCCGCGCTGACCATCGCGCTGGTGATCGCGCTTGTCATCGTGTCCATCGTCCTGTTCCAGCTTTACCGCGTGGCCCAGCGCAATGCCGAAGAGGTCCGCACCGCCTCCGCACGCCTCGCTGCGATGGTGTCAGGCACGCTCGATGCGGTCATTGTGATCAACGCCGACGGTCTGATCGTCGAATATAACGGTGCCGCAGAGTATATCTTCGGCTATTCCCGCGAAGAGGTCATGAACCAGCCGATGGTCGACCTTATCATTCCGGTCGAATATCGCCGCCGCCATCTGAACGGCATGAAGCGTCACCTGACCGAGGGCATTTCCACGGTTGTCGGCCACGGGCGCCATCAGTTCTTTGGCCTGCGCAAGAACGGCGAGGTCTTCCCCTGCGAATTCTCCATTTCCCGCGCCCAGTCGGCATCGGGCCTGCTGTTTGTCTCGTTCCTGCGTGACACGTCCAGCCAGGTCGCTGCCGAAACCGAGCTGATGAAGGCCCGCGACGAAGCACTCGCCGGCGAACGCGCCCGCGCCGAGTTCATGGCCGTCATGAGCCACGAGATGCGTACACCGCTGAACGGTATGCTCGGCACGATGGAGTTAATGGGCGACACACCCCTCACCCAACGGCAGCGCGACTACCTGAAAATCATGGAAACCTCTGGCCGCCTGCTGCTGCACCACGTCAACGACGTGCTCGACATCGCCCGTCTGGAAACTGGCAGCTCGGACATCGAACGCCGCCCGTTCGACCTCTACAACGTCATTTCCGAAGTCGTCGACGGCCAGCGCGCTATCGCGACCCGCAACAGAACGATGGTGGAAATCGACCTCGATGCCATTGGACATCCGACTGTCCTCGGCGATCAACAGCGGTTGCGTCAGGTCCTTCTGAACCTCACTTCCAACGCGATCAAGTTTACCCGCGACGGCGTTGTCCGCATCGAAGCGGAGCGTCTGGGCGACAGCGATATCCTCGAATTCCGCGTCATCGACACCGGCATCGGCATCCCCGAAGACAAGCTCGAGAAAATCTTCGACGACTTCATCACGCTTGATGCATCCTATTCGCGTGAATTCGGCGGTACCGGGCTTGGCCTCGGCATAGCGCGGCGTCTCGTCAATTCGATGGAAGGCGCAATCGGGGTTGAGAGTGAAATCGGCGATGGCAGCCTGTTTTGGTTCCGCCTGCCCATGCCGATCCTGTCGTCCGCGCCGCCGCCACAGTTATTCAGCGAACCGGCGAAGGATACCGCCAAGGGACTGTCCTCGCTGGATATTCTGGTGGTTGAAGATAACCAGATCAACCAGTTGGTGGTCGAGGAAATGCTGACCAAGGAAGGTCATCGCGTCACGCTGGCCAACGATGGTGAGGAAGGTGTCGCTGCGGCGGCACTTCGCCGTTATGAAGTCATCCTCATGGATATCTCCATGCCGCGCATGGACGGCATCGAAGCCTGCCGCCGTATTCGCGCGGGTGACGGGCGGTCCAAAGACAGCCGCATCATTGCCCTGACCGCACACGCGCTGCCCTCCGACCTAGAGAAATTCGAGGATGCAGGCATGAACGATGTGCTGGTGAAGCCGATTTCGCGTAACAAGCTGTCGAAGATCCTCGACATCAAGCACGCGGAGCAAGCACCGAAGCCCGCCGCCCCTGTCCCATCCGCGACCATCGACGAAACCGTGGTCAGCAGTCTATTCACTGACCTTGGTGCGGAGCGCGGCAACAAGCTCCTCGGCTCATTCCTTGCCGAAACCGATCGTGTAGTTGGCGAACTTGTGACGGAGCCGGAAGAGCAGGACAGCGACCTCATCGCCAAGATCCACAAGCTTGCGGGTTCCGCTTCGCTCTTCGGGACAATCGCGCTCGGTGACGAATTGCGGACGCTGGAAACGATGGGCAAGAGCGGTCAAGCGCCCGAGATGCGTGACCGCCTGCCCGAGATTGAGGCAATCTGGTCCGAAACGCAGGAAGCATTGAACGCGTTCGCAGCAAATTCGGGTGCCGCCTGACCCGCGCTGCGCCGCCTCGCTTGACGTAGCGAGGATTTCTCGATCAATTGATCAAAAATTCGCCCTAAGGGCCTCTCCAACAGTCGAGGTTTCCATGAACACTCACGTCAACGATCCAGCCGCGCTTATCGAAGCCGACCGCGCGCACGTCTGGCACCACCTTGTGCAGCATAAGCCGTTTGAAACGATTGATCCGCAGATCATCGTCGAAGGCAAAGGCATGCGTGTCTGGGACCTCAACGGCAAAGAGCACCTTGATGCCGTGTCCGGCGGCGTATGGACCGTCAACGTCGGCTATGGCCGCACCGAGATCGCCGATGCAGTCCGCGACCAGCTCGTAAAGATGTGCTACTTCGCAGGCGCCAAAGGCACGATCCCCGGCGCGACCTTCGCCGAGCGCCTCATCGGCAAGATGCCGGGTCTGGACCGCGTTTACTACGCGAACTCCGGTTCCGAGGCGAACGAGAAGGCGTTCAAAATGGTTCGCCAGATTTCGGCGAAGCATTATGGCGGCAAGAAATCCAAGATTCTTTACCGCGACCGCGACTACCACGGCACCACGATTGCCTGCCTCTCCGCCGGTGGCCAGAAGGAGCGTAACGTTCAATACGGCCCGTTCGCGCCCGGTTTCATCGAGGTGCCGCACTGCCTTGAATACCAGTCCACCGACCGCGGCGAGGGTTATGCAGAACGCGCCGTCAAAGCCATCGAGGACGTGATCCTGCGCGAGGGCGCTGACGAGATCGGCGCGCTTTGCCTTGAGCCGATCACCGCAGGCGGCGGCATCATCGTTCCGCCCAAAGGCTATTGGGAAGGCGTTCAGGAGCTTTGCAAGAAGTACGACATCCTCCTGCACATCGACGAAGTTGTCTGCGGCCTCGGCCGTACCGGCACGTGGTTCGGCTACCAGCAGTTCGGCGTACAGCCCGATATCGTCACCATGGCGAAGGGTGTTGCCTCTGGCTACGCGGCGATTTCGTGCTGCGTCACCACCAACCGCGTGTTCGACATGTTCAAGGACGACACCGACAAGCTCGGATACTTCCGTGACATCTCCACCTTCGGTGGCTGCACCGCCGGTCCGACCGCTGCGCTGGTCAACATGGAGATCATCGAGAACGAGAAGCTCTGCGAGAACTCGACCAAGATGGGCGAGCGTTTCCAGAACAACCTTCTGGAGCTGATGGACAAGCACAAGTGCATCGGTGAAGTCCGCGGCATGGGTCTATTCCAAGGCGCCGAGCTCGTGCTCGACCGCGAGACCCGCGAACCGATGGACGAAAAGCGCGTCATGGGCGTCGTGGCCGACTGCCTCCAGCAGGGTGTGATCATCGGCGCATCGAACCGTTCGATGCCGGGCTTCAACAATACACTCCTGTTCGCTCCCGCGCTGATCGCGACCGAAAGCGACGTAGACGAAATCACAGCTGCCGTCGACGCCGCGCTAACCCGCGTGATGGCCTAAGCCTTTCACTCTCGCCCCGTTCGTGTTTCAAACGGGGCGAGAGGTGACTTATGCAATGGATCGCAATTGACCTGACCGCGCAGCGCGCGTGGCTCATGGACGGTGAAAACGTATTGGACGAACGACGCGGCGCGACGCCTGCCGCGCTTGTCGGTGACTGGCCCGGCCCGCAAATCATCGCGGGAATGCCAGACGCCAAAGAGGCCCAGACGCCCTGCAAGGTGCTGCCCGTCGGCGGCGCATTCCCCACGATCAAACAGGCCAGCCCTGCGCAACGACTGCCACATGCCGCTGCGGTTGCGGGCTTCCTCGATCAGCACGACGACTGGGACGGCATCGTCTGCCTTGTCGGTCCGGAGGTTCATTGGGTGCATGTCAGCGCAGGCGAGATCGTGAGCTTCGCGACCTCTGTGACCCCCGCCCTCGCGCCGACCGATTGGACCGCCGACGATTTCGACCGTGGTTTCGAACGCGGCTCCGACCGTCCTGAATGGCTGCTGCACCTTCTGGCTTCGGCTCAGGCTGCTGGCGCGCCGGATGGCGAAGTGCTTGGCCTGCTGGTCGGTGCCGACCTCAAAGCGGCAAGACCCTATGTTCTCGGCCAACAAGTTGCAGTCATAGGCGATAGCCCTCTTGTGTCCGCCTACGTTCGCGCATTGAAATCGCAGGGCACACCCGTCACCGAACACGGTGATACGACGCTGCGCGGATTTATCGCGCTCTACCGGAAACTCGCGGAGACCTGAGAATGAAGTTTGCTACCCTGCCCGATGGCCGCGATGTCGAGCGCCATACGATTTCGAACGGCGATCTGTCGGCGAGTTTCCTGACCTACGGCGCGATCCTGCACGAGGTGCGTCTGGCGGGGCTCGACTACAATCTCACACTGAACTCGGACAACCTCGAAGACTACTACGTCAAGATGAAGTACTACGGCGCCCTCATCGGTCCCGTCGGCAATCGCATCAAAGGCGCCCGTGCGCGCCTCAACGGGATCGAGCATATGCTGACCCCGAACGAGGGTCGCAACACGCTGCATTCCGCCGAGGCGGGCAGCTTTTGCAAGCTCTGGACGCTGGAAGAATTGACCGATAGCTCCATCACCCTGTCCGTGACACTGCCCGACGGCGACGCGGGCTTCCCCGGCAACCAGCGTGTTCTGGCCCACTACAGCATCGAAGCCGACAACGTCCTGCGGCTGGAGTTGACCGTCACCACAGACGAGGACGCGTGGGTGAACGTGGTGAACCACGCCTATTGGAACCTCAGCGGCGAGAAGGACATCACCAACCATAAAATGCAGATCGCGGCGCGCCAGTATCTGCCCGTTGACGATGAAACCCTTCCGACCGAACCGACCGATGTCGAAGGCACTCTGTTCGACTTCCGCGAACTGCGTCCGGTCGTACCGGGCGAGCCGGACCTCGACCACAATTTCTGCCTGTCGCGCATCAAGTTGGACATGCGGGAGGTGATGACGCTTCAGGGCGGTGATGTGACGATGAAGATTGCGACCGATGCACCCGGTCTTCAGGTCTACGATGGCCGTGATACCGACGCGCAGGGCTTTGCCCCCTACGCCGGTCTCGCGCTGGAGCCGCAATACTGGCCGAACGCACCGCACGAGCCGACTTTCCCCAAGATCGTGCTCAAGGCAGGCGGTGTGTGGACGCAGGAGAGCGAGTGGCGTTTCAGCCGTTGACGCTCTCGAACCACTTCACGATTTCTGCGCGGTCTTCGGGCAGGATGTAGGACGCAGAGGGCGGAGGCATGGCATGGCTCCGCCCTGCTTGCAGGTAGATCTGCTTGGCGTGGATGGCGACCTGTTCGGGGATTTCCAGCATCACGCCCTTCGGCGGCACCGCGATCCCCGGCCAGCCCGGTTCGGCGGCGTGGCACATCGAACAGTTGCCCATCACGATGTTGACCACGTCATCGAACCCTTCGGCAGCCGAGTATTTGTGCGCGGTCTGCGAAAGCGCGGCGTCCTCTTGGTATTCCCAGCGCGACAGCGACGACACCCAGATGATCAGCACGAACAGGATCGCAGTCACGGCCAGCGTCCAACCCGGCTTGCCCTTGCGGGCGTGCATCGAGTTGAAGAAGTGACGGATTGTGACCCCCATCAGGAACACCAGCGACGCGACGACCCAGTTGTATTCGGTGCCGAATGCCATCGGGTAATGGTTCGACAGCATCAGGAAGATCACAGGCAGCGTCAGGTAGTTGTTGTGGGTCGAGCGCTGCTTGGCGATCTTGCCGTACTTCGGATCGGGTTTGCGCCCCGCGATGAGGTCGGCCACCACGATTTTCTGGTTCGGGATGATGATGAAAAACACGTTGGCCGACATGATCGTCGCGGTGAACGCACCAAGGTGCAGCAGCGCAGCGCGGCCGGTGAACACCTGATTGTAGCCCCACGCCATCGCCACGAGGATCACGTAGAGCAGGATCATCAGGCGGGTGTTGTTGTCGCCGAATTTGGTCTTGCAGAGCTGGTCATACATCACCCAGCCAAGACCGAGCGACGCCATCGAAATCACAGCGCCTTGCCAGACAGGGATATCCAGCTTGTTCGGGTCGATCAGAAAGAGGTCGCCGCCGAGGTAGTAGACCACGAACAGCATCGCGAAGCCCGACAGCCACGTCGAATAGCTCTCCCATTTGAACCACACGAGGTCGGAGGGCATCTGCTCGGGCGCAACGAGGTACTTCTGGATGTGGTAGAACCCGCCGCCGTGGACCTGCCATTCTTCGCCGTCAGCACCTGTCGCCAGATTGCGGTCGCGGTGGAGGCCAAGGTCGAGCGCGATGAAATAGAAGGACGAACCGATCCACGCCACAGCCGTAATGACGTGGGTCCAACGGACGGCAAATTCGATCCAGTCTAGCAGAATCGGGTTCATCTCAGCTCCCGCGGTAGGTGGAGTAGCCGAACGGCGAGACCAGAAGCGGCACATGATAGTGCGCCATCGGATCGCTCATACCGAAGCGGATCGGAACGACATCGAGAAAGAACGGCTCAGGGAATTCCTGTCCGGTCGCTTTCAGATAGGCGCCGACACGAAATTCCAGCTCGTAGGTTCCTGCCTTGAATTCTTCCTTGGGAAGGATCGGCCCATCGGTCCGGCCATCGTCGTTGGTGAACTTGTAGCCGATGTGAAACCGCTGGCTCCCATCAAAGCGGAAGAGGTCGATCATCATTCCGGCTGCGGGCATTCCGCGTGCAGTATCCAGAACATGGGTCGTTAAATAGCCGCCCGGCATTGATTACTCCGTTATCATTTGTGATCAACGTGCCGCATTCATTGGCACAATGTCGATGCGTGTTGTGATCAACCGCACGTCACTTGCCAAACTTTGCCTTTCACAACACCATAAATTTGACCAAACGCTCAAGAGGCAAGCATGAACCGATATCCGCGCAATATGATCGGCCACGGGCCGGACGCGCCAGATGCCAAATGGCCCGGTGGGGCCAAAGTCGCCATCAGCCTTGTTCTGAACTACGAAGAAGGCGGCGAGAACTGCATTCTGCACGGTGACGGACAGTCCGAGGCCTTTCTTTCCGACATCGCGGGTGCGGCGCAGTGGCCGGGTCAGCGCCACTGGAACATGGAATCGATTTACGAATATGGCGCGCGCGCCGGTTTCTGGCGCTTGCACCAGTTGTTCACCGAACGGGATATCCCCGTGACGATCTACGGCGTCGCCACCGCCCTCGCCCGCAGCCCCGAACAGGTGGCCGCGATGAAGAACGCTGGCTGGGAAATCGCATCCCACGGCCTCAAGTGGGTCGAACACAAGGACATGCCCGAGGAGGAGGAGCGCAGCCAGATTGCCGAAGCGGTGCGCCTGCATACCGAAGTCGTCGGCACTCCGCCGACCGGTTGGTACACGGGCCGCTGTTCGCTCAACACTGTGCGCCTCACCGCCGAACTGGGCCTGCCGTGGATCAGCGACACCTACGACGACGACCTGCCCTACTGGCTCGAAGCGGGCGACCGCGATCAGTTGGTGATCCCCTACACTCTCGAAGCCAATGACATGCGCTTCGCGACAGCACCCGGCTACATCACGGGCGAGCAGTTCTATCAGTACCTCAAGGACGCCTTCGACGTGCTCTATGCCGAGGGCGAAGCGGGCCGTGCCAAGATGATGAGCGTCGGCCTTCATTGCCGCCTGATCGGCCGTCCGGGCAAGATGGCGGGCCTCAAGAAGTTCCTCGACTACGTTGCGCAGTTCGATGACGTCTGGTTCCCCCGCCGCATCGACATCGCGAACCACTGGGCCGAACATCACCCGCACGTCCGCTATGACCGTCCGACCGAGATGGACAAGGATATGTTCGTCAGCACCTACGGCAGCATCTTCGAGCATTCGCCGTGGATCGCCGAACGTGCATATGATCTGGAGCTTGGCCCCGCGCACGATCGCGCGGTTGGGCTGCACAACGCGCTCTGCCGTATGTTCCGCTCGGCTACCGATGACGAAAAGATGGGCGTTCTGACCGCACACCCCGACCTTGCGGGCAAGCTCGCTGCCGCAAAGCGCCTCACCGCCGACAGCACCTCCGAACAGGCGAGCGCCGGCCTCGATGCGCTAACCGACGGAGAACGCGAGGAATTTACCCGATTGAATACCGCCTATACGGAAAAGCACGGCTTCCCGTTCATCATTGCCGTGCGTGATCACGACAAGGCGGGTATTCTGAACGCATTCAAAGAGCGCGTCTCGAACGACACCGAAACCGAAATAAAAACGGCTTGCGGACAGGTCGAACGGATCGCGCTGCACCGACTGAAAGCACTATTGCCATGACCTACGCTTTCCCGCCCGGCGGGATGCCCCCGCTGACCGAAGATCCGGCCTCGAATGGTGCGCACTTCACCGAAAGCTACGCGGTCATTCCCGCGTCCACCATGCGCGACATTACGTCGAGCTTGCTGCCGAACTGGGTCAAAACGCGCTGCTGGATTATCGCCCGCCCGATGACCGGCTTTGCCGAGACCTTCGCCCAGTACGCCGTCGAAATCGAGCCGAACGGCGGGAGCGACAAACCAGAGCCGGACCGCGATGCCGAGGGCGTTCTCTTTATCGCCGAAGGCAAGATGGAGATCATCATCGCAGGCGAGACCCACGTCGTCGGCGCGGGCGGCTATGTCTATTGTCCGCCCGCGACGCGCTGGACGTTACGCAATGCGAGCGACGAAATGCTGCGGTTCCACTGGATCCGGCGTCGCTACGTTCACGTCGACGGCTACGATAATCCGCGCCCATTCGTCACATCCGACGCAGAGCAGCCTGTCCACTGGATGCCCGGTACGGACAAATGGGGTACCACCCGTTTTGTTTCACCCGACGATCTGCGCCACGACATGCACGTCAACATCGTCACCTTCAAACCGGGAGGCCAGATTCCGTTCGCAGAAACGCATGTGATGGAGCACGGGCTCTATGTTTTGCAAGGAACGGCCAAATATCTGCTCAACGAACGCTGGGTAGACGTCGGTCCGGGCGATTTTATGTGGCTTCGCGCCTTCTGTCCGCAGGCTTGTATTGCAACTGGTGATGTTCCCTTTAGATATTTGCTGTATAAGGACGTTAATCGTCATCCTTCTTTGACGCTCTGAAGGGTGGCTATTGGTGGTCGTGCCGGTTCGCTGGCACGACCACTTAAAGGAACTCATGGAAATCAAAGCTCTCCCCCTCACCCGCGAGGCTTTTGCGCCGTTCGGCGATGTGCTGGATACTGCGGGCGATCCCGACAGGATCATCAACCGCGGCATGTGCGGTCGCTACCACGATCGTGCCGATATGGACTTCGGTCCCGAAGGTCGCGTAGGCATCAGCCTGTTCAAGGCGATCCCGCGCGAAATGCCTTATGTCTGCGATCTATTGGAGCGTCATCCCGAAGGCAGTCAGGCGTTCATTCCCATGAGCATGGAACCGTTCCTGATCATCGTCGCGTCCGATGATGGCGGCAAACCGGGCACTCCGGTGGCGTTCATCAGCGAGGCCGGACAGGGGATCAATTTCCATCGCGGCACATGGCACGGCGTTCTGACGCCGCTGCACGCTCCGGGGCTTTTCGCGGTCGTTGACAGGATCGGCGACACGCCGAACCTCGAAGAAGTTGATGTGCCGCCATTCACGGTGACGCTCTAGTCCTGCCCCGCAAGGCTGTACAGAATGGGACAGTCGGGGCGTTCGTCCCCTTTGCAGCAGTCCACAAGCTCGGCCAGCGTGTCGCGCATCTCGGTCATTTCGGCGATGCGCTTGTCGACCTCGGCCAAATGCGCGGCGGCGATGGTTTTCACTTCGGCACTGGCGCGTGACTGGTCCTCGTAGAGTTCCAGCAGGCTGCGGCATTCATTGATCGAAAAGCCCAGCGCCCTGCCCCGCCCGACGAAGGCGAGCTTGTGCAGGACAGGATCGCTGAAGCTGCGATAGCCATTGTCGTCGCGATCCGGCGTCACGAGGCCGATGTCCTCGTAATAGCGGATCGTTTTTGCGGGCAGGCCCGTGCGGCGGGAGGCTTCCTTGATGTTCATGCCGTGCGCCCCGCCGAGTAGCTGCGTAGGCGCAGCGCATTGCCGACTACAAAGATCGAGCTGAAGGCCATCGCGCCCGCGCCGAGCATCGGTGATAGCATGATGCCGAAGGTCGGATAAAGGACGCCCGCTGCGACAGGGATCAGCACTACGTTATAGGCAAAGGCCCAGAACAGGTTCTGACGGATGTTGCGCATCACGGCGCGGCTCATGCGCCACGCGGCGGCGGCAAGGCGGATATCGCTGCTCATCAGCACCACGTCAGCGGTCTGGATCGCAACATCGGTGCCTGAACCCACAGCAACGCCAACGTCCGCCTGCGCCAGAGCGGGTGCATCGTTGATGCCGTCGCCGATAAACGCGACCGGACCGTGGGATTGCGCATCGCGGATCGCGCCTACCTTGCCCTCAGGGGCGACCTCGGCCACGAAGCGGTTAATGTTGAGCTGGCGGGCCACGACGCTCGCGGTCGCCGCGTTATCGCCGGTGATCATAATGGTGTAGATATCGCGATCATGGAGCTGGCTGATCGCTTCGCCCGCTTCCGGTTTCACCGGATCGGCGACGCCCACCACTGCAAGCAGTTCGTTGTCGACCGCAGCAAAGAACGGCGACTGACCTTCGAGCGCCATCGCACTCGACCGCGCGGTATAGCCGCTGATCGGAACGCCCTTTTCGCGCATCAGCCGCTCGGAACCGACGACGACGCGGCGGCCCTCCATATTGCCTTCGACACCCAAACCGGGAAGCGTGCGGAAATCGGTGATCCGCGCAGGTTCGATCCGGTTTTCCTTGGCCTCCGTCATGATCGCGTGAGCCAGAGGGTGTTCGGAGTTCTGCTCCACCCCCGCCATAATGCTGATCGCATCTGCGCGGTTATCGCTGAGCATGGTGACGAGCGACGGTTTGCCTTTGGTCAGCGTGCCTGTTTTGTCGAACGCGACGGTCGTCACCTCTGCAAAACGTTGCAGCGCATCGCCCTGCCGGAACAGGATGCCGAGTTCAGCCGCGCGCCCCGTGCCGACCATGATCGACGTCGGCGTGGCAAGGCCCATCGCGCAGGGGCACGCGATGATCAGCACGGACACACCTGCCACCAGCGCATATTGCAACGACGGCCCGAGGATAAGCCACGTCAGGAAGGTCAGCGCCGCGATTGCGATGACAACAGGAACGAAGACGGCGGTGACCTTGTCGACCTGGGTCTGGATCGGGAGCTTTGCGCTCTGCGCATCCTGCACCATCGCCACGATCCGCGCGAGGACGGTGTCCTTGCCTGTCGCGGTGACTTTCATGCGCACGACGCCCATGCCGTTGATCGTGCCGCCTACGAGCGTGTCACCAACGCCCTTTTCGACGGGCATAGGCTCACCGGTGATCATGGACTCGTCAGCAAAGGTGGAGCCCGAAATGACCTCGCCATCCAGCGGGAACTTGCTCCCCGGACGCACGAGCAGGATCTGACCGCGGCGAATTTCGGAAACGGGCGTTTCGGTTTCCACATCGTCGTTCACCACAATGGCCGTTTCGGGCGCGAGGTTCAGCAGCGCCTCGATCGCGGCACCCGCGCGGCCTTTGGCGCGGGCTTCCAGCGTACGGCCCAGCAGGATCAGAGTCATGATGACCATCGCGGCCTCGTAATACACACTGTTGGTCTCACTCGGCAGCGCGCTCGGCCAGAAGGTCGCGACGATGGAATAGAGGTAAGCCGCCCCCGCGCCCAGCGCGACGAGGCTGTTCATCTCCGGTCCACCACGCAGCAACGACGGAATGCCTTTGGCAAAGAAAACGCGACCAGGGCCGAGGATCAGCAGGGTCGTCAGAATAAACTCGACGAGCCGAAGGTTCTGCATCCCGACAATGCCCATGATCGCATCGTGGAGCGGCGGTACGAGGTGGCCACCCATCTCCACAAACGCGACCGGAATGGTCAGCGCGGCCGCAACCAAGAGGCGGAGCGCCATCTGACGCGACTCGCTCATTTTCTTGCTGGCGGTCGTCGGCTGTTCGTCCGCCGGCTTTGACGCGGGAAAACCTGCATTGGTCAGCGCCTCGATCACATCATCGAGCCGACCGCCGTCCATCAGGACTTTGGCCTTTTCCGTCGCGAGGTTGACGCTCACCGCCTCGACGCCGTTCACGCGGCCCGCGATCTTTTCGACGCGCGAGACGCAGGAGGCGCAGGTCATGCCTTCGATATTGAGAGTGACTTCGTCTGACATCGTTCAGCCTTTCCGTTTGAAAGGTACCTAGTCGTTCCAGTTACTGGAAGGTCAAGGCCAGTATTGACGATCCTTTTTCGAACCACAACATATCTACCAAACAATGGAGACTGAGATGAAATTCCTCGTCAGCGATATGACGTGCAACCACTGCAAAGCGACCATCGAAAACGCGATCCAGAACCTCGACGGCAACGCCAAGGTTTCGGTCGACCTCGAATCAAAGACGGTCGCTGTCGAAACAACTCGTGGCCAGCAGCACATTCTGAACACTCTGGCTGGCGCCGGTTTCGAAGCCCGCGTGGTTTAAAGCCAGCCGCGCCACCGGAAATACGCCCATGTCGCGACCGCTGACGTCAGCATCGCGGCAAGGGCCACAGGATAGGCCCACGGCACCTGAAGTTCAGGCATGTTGGCAAAATTCATCCCGTAAATCGAGGCAATCAGTGTGGGCGGCGTGAAGAGCGCCGCGACCACCGAGATGATCCGCACCGCCGCGTTCTGCGCCAGATTGACCATGCCGAGCGTGGCGTCCGTGGTCAGGCCGATCCGGCTCCCCAAGAAATCCGCGTGAACGGCCAGCGCCTGAATATCCCGCGTCTGGGCATTGGCGGCGTGTTTGAGTGCCTTCGTATCTTCGCGGGTCGTCAGGTTCTGTACGTAGTAGCTGAGCATCCGCTCGCACGTCGTCAGACCGAGCCTGATACGACCAAGAAGGTCGCCCTGCCGCCCGACTTGGCGCAGCACTTCAAGCAGTTCGTCAGAGTCCGGCGCCTCCGGATTGCGGTAGATATTCGCTGACATATCATCGACGCTGATCCCGATCCCTTCGAGCAGGTCGGCCAGTCGCCCTACGATCTCTTCGATCAGACCGAGGAAGATCCGTTCGTGCGTCGCACAGCCAACCGCCGTCCGTTCGGGGCGCTGCGGATAGGTTTCGAACGGACGCGAAATGCGGTGGCGGACCGTGACCAGTTGCTGCGGGGTCAGGATAAACGTCACGGGACTGGCGACAGGCGTGCTGCCTTCGGACAGGCCGGGCAGGACCACCGTCATCACGTCAACCTCGCCCTCACGGTAAAGCCGGTTCGAAATCTCGATCTCTTCCATCTCTGCCAATGTCGGCACGGAGATGCCCAGCGCCTCGACCTGCGCGATCTGTTCGGGCGTCCCGCTAAACAGATCTATCCACATCGCCTCGCCCAGATCATCATCGGAACCGAGCGCGACGAGATGGTTGTTTCGGGTGATATAGGCGTTCAGCATAATGGGACTTTCCGGAAATAACTTACCACGCAGATAGCGCGACCGCATTTCCTGACCAATCCTGCCTATAGGATGAAATCGTCCGCCGTGAGGTCGTAGACGCCCTTGAGCTTGATCACCATCTCCGCCCCGCGATCATCGTCGGTGTCAATAGAAATGACCGTCGTGTCATTGCGACGACCGCGATAGTCGAACACCTCGTATGACACCGTGCCAGCATTCCCCGTGCCCGCATCGTCCGTGCCGATGAACCTGAAGGCGTTCTCCCCGCTCCAGACCGTGCTCGCGTCGATCTGCGACAGGTCGATCCGGTCGAGCCCCTGCTGGAAGTCGCGAATGAGGTCCGCGCCGGAGACGTTTTTGCTGCTATCAGCCGTTTTGGTGAACGCAAACACGTCCGCCTGCGCCCCACCGATCAGCACGTCCTGACCACGGTCACCTTGAAGAATATCCTGACCGGAGTTGCCTTTGAGCAGATCGTCATCCTTGCCACCGAAAATCCTGTCATGGCCAGCGCTGCCGATCAGCACGTCGTTGTCCGCACCGCCCACGAGCACGTCGTCGCCTTTCCGGCCGATCAGCCGATCCAGTCCGTCATTGCCGTAAATCGCGTTATTCCCGCCTGTCCCGATGATGTGATCGTCGCCCGACCCGCCGATCGCATTTTCAATCCCGCGGATAGTGTCCACGCCGTAGCCAGTGTCCTGCTCATCCCGATAGGACATCCTGAGCGCTACATCGGCCTCACCATCAAAGATCAGCCAATCGTCGCCGAAGCCGCCGTAGATGCCGTCATTGCCTGCATCGGCGTAGAAAATATCATTGCCCTCGCCGCCGTATGCCACATCGTCCCCGACGCCACCAAACACTCTGTCCGCCCCACCTCCGCCGTAGATCGTATCGCTGCCCGCGACGCCTGACAGAGTGTTTTCCGCGGCATTCCCGCTGAGGATATTATCCTGCGCGTTCCCGTAGCCGTCCATTGCAGCGGCTCCCGTCAAGACAAGGTTGAGCACACCCTCAATGTCGGGCAGCGCGGTGGACGCATCGCGGTAGAGAGTTGCGGGGTAAGTAATTGGATCAGTCGCTAAACTGGTGGCGCTCTCGCTTTGTCCGTAGCTGTCAGTGTAGCTCACGCTCACTGTGATCGCGGCCCCGAGGTCGGCTTCAGTCAGAACATACGTCGAGGCTGTCGCGTCCAAGATTGCGGAGCCATCGCGCTTCCACTGGTAGCCGAAGGTGCCGAGGCCGTCTTCGTCGGTGAGCGTGTTGCGGATTGAAAGCGTCGCGCCTTCCTGCTCTGTTCCGATGATCGCGACCGAACCGGTCGGGCTATCGTTCACGTTCGTGATTGCCCCAGTTGCGGCACTGGTGACGGTTTCCGTTGTGCCGTAGCCATCGGTGTAGCTGACAGTTACGGTGATGCCCTTACCCACATCGGTCTGGGTCAGCGCATACGTTGTCTCGGTCGCACCTGAAACGGCCACGCCGTCACGCCTCCACTGGTAGCTGAAGGTGCCGATGCCGTCTTCGTCCGCAAGCGTGTTGAGGACAGAAAGCGTCGAACCTTCTTGCTCTGTTCCGTTGATGGTGACCGAGCCGGTCGGGCTATCGTTCACGTTCGTGATTGCCCCAGTAGCGGCACTCGTCACACTCTCCATCGTGCCGTAGCCGTCGTTGTAGCTGACAGTTGCGGTGATGCCTTTGCCCACATCGGTCTGGGTCAGCGCATACGTTGTCTCGGTCGCACCTGAAACGGCCACGCCGTCACGCCTCCACTGGTAGCTGAAGGTGCCGATGCCGTCTTCGTCCGCAAGCGTGTTGAGGACAGAAAGCGTCGAACCTTCTTGCTCTGTTCCGTTGATGGTGACCGAGCCGGTCGGGCTATCGTTCACGTTCGTGATTGCACCAGTAGCGGCACTCGTCACACTCTCCGCTTCGCCATAGCCATCAGTGTAGCTGACCGAAACGGTGATCGCCTTTCCCACATCGGTCTGCGTGAGCGCGTAGGTCTCCCCCGTCGCACCCGAGATCGCGACGCCATCGCGCTTCCATTGATAGCTGAACGAGCCAAGGCCGTCCTCGTCGGCAAGCGTATTGAGGATGGAAAGCGTCGAGCCCTCCGCCTCTGTCCCCGCGATGGTGATGGACCCCGTCGGAGCGCTGTTCGAGCCTGTGATGAGGCCGGTCGCGGCGCTACTCACGGTCTCGGCTGTGCCGAAATCGTCGGTGTAGCTGACAGTGACAGTGATCGCGCTGCCGACATCGCTGTTGGTGAGGATATAGTTCGCGCCGTTTGCGCCACTAATGCCTGCCCCATCCCGCTGCCACTGGTAGCTGAACGCACCAAGCCCGTCTTCGTCGGCGATGGTGTTGACGATGGAAAGCGTCTCGCCGCGCTCTTCAGTGCCGGAAATGACCACGGAGCCGGTCGGGTCAAAGTTCACGAGACCCGACAAAACGATGCTGCTGCCGTCGGACATGACGAACTGGCGGAAGCCGTCGAGGTTATAGCCGAGGGTCAGCTCGGACCAGAACACCTCTCCGTCGGTGTCGTAGAAGTAGAGGCTATCGAGGCCCCATTCGAAATCCAGCACCACATCGGAGCCGCACTGGTAGGTCAGCAGAAAGGTATCCGCATCGGAGCCGCCCACGAGCGTATCGTCACCTTCGGCCCCCACGAGGTAGTCGATGCCCGCCCCGCCTTCTAGGTAGTCATTGCCTGCCGAACCGTAGAGGTCGTCGTCACCATCCTCGCCATAAAGGCTGTCGTTGCCCGAATTTCCGACGAGGAAGTTGTTCGCAGTGTTGCCGTAGATCAGATCGTCGCCCGAACCGCCGATAGCGTTCTCGATGACCGTGCCTACGGCCAGAGTAAGGTTGCCGGTCAGACCGCCGATGTTCGACACGCTCGGCGCGGTGTCGGTGGACGACGAGATCGTCAGGTTCAGCAGTTGGTCATAGTTCCACCCCGACATGTCCAGCGTATCAATGCCGCCCGCATCAACGATGCAGTAGGCATTATCGTAGCTGTAGGTCCCGAGGTTCGCCATGAGCGTGTCGGTGCCGGACGAAATGTTGGTGTTAAATCCGTAAACGGTGTCACCCAGAAACGCATTGGCGGTGCCAAAGGTGGTGCCGTTGTAGCTTTGCGATCCATAGAGCGCGTCGAGCGCCAGAAGATCCGCCGCCATGACCGACTGAAGAAACGCGAAATCGGCGTCGACCGTCGTATTTTCGGTCGTCGTGAAGTACGACATGATGCTGTTCTGCCAGCTATCGTTGTCGAAGTCGGCATCGGTCGGGTAATTGGCCGAGCCGTTGTAATAACCTTGGTGACCCAGCCCGAGCGCGTGCAGGATTTCATGGATGAAGGTCTGGAGAACATAGTCGTTCTCGACATTCGCGCCGCCGTTGTACCACGTCGGGCTAACATTCACGACCGCATGGGTCGCGATAGCACTGTCTGGGTACACGTCCCAGAATCCGTAATCGAAGTACGAATACGCACCGGAATAGTTATCGCCGAAGGCGATGTTTACTTCATCGTATACGGTCGAAGTCGTCTCGACAAAATCGATGCCGGTGATGTTTTCGAGGTACTGGAACGCGGTCCGCACGAGATCGGCGTGCGTGGACGAGATACCGTCGCTATCGACCCAGTTGCCCGACACAGAATAGGTGATCTGGCCGCTCATCGCACCGGGGCCGGTGTCAGTCAGGTTCCACCGCCGCGTAAAAGTACCAGCCGCACCCCAATAGCCGGTCGCAAGAAAGTCCGCCAATTCCTGAAGAGTGCCGTCAGCCATACCATTTCACTTTCCACAAGCCGGAAGCAGCCGTGGCCTTAGGTCCGGTCAGTCGTCCGTGAAACACAACGAATTCACGCCCGACGTGCCGTTCGTTTGCGAAGTTAATAATATGGAGTGAAGGAAGTTTTAACGGGTCCTACTCTTTTGAGTTGTAAACCCGCCCTTAATAGACTCCGAAGGTGGTAGAGCGCCAACTTGCGGGCGCAACCCAGAACGCAAAACATCCCGCTGAGCGGGCACATACGTTTGAACTATCAGGGAGAAGTGGTGGCGGTGCAGGGACTCGAACCCCGGACACAAGGATTATGATTCCTCTGCTCTAACCAACTGAGCTACACCGCCACGGTGTGTGTGGAGGGGCATTTACGGTTTCCCGCCGAAGGGGTCAATAGAGTCGCGGCAACTTTTTCGACCCTACCTCAAAATTTCTGCAAGGCACCAACCGGAATGAAAAAGGCGCCCCGTGGGACGCCCTTTCAAAAATCGCGCAAGACACTGAAATCAGAAGAAATCAGCGCCCGCACGATCCAACAGTTTTTTGGCCAGAGAGCGGCCCAGTTCGGCCCCTTCGGCGATCGGAGCGCTGGCTTCTTCAGCGTAAGTGACCGTGCCATCCGTCTTCAGAATTTCACCGCGCAGGTGAATGGTATCGCCGTCAATCGTCGCAAGCCCGCCGATCGGTGTCTGGCACGAACCGTCCAGAGCCGCGAGGAACGCGCGTTCGGCTGCGAGACGCTGACCGGTCGACTCGTCATGGATCGCGGCAAGTAGGCCCTTCGCACGCTCGTCGTCGATGCGGCGTTCGATACCAATCGCGCCCTGCGCAATTGCGGGCAGCATGTCGTCTTCGCTGACGGCAGCGTGCGGCACGTCCGACATGCCCAGACGATTGAGGCCGGCCATCGCGAGGAACGTCGCCTCGGCCACGCCATCGGCCAGCTTGCGCAGGCGGGTCTGCACATTGCCGCGGAATTCGACGACCTTGAGGTCAGGGCGACGCGACAATAGCTGCGCCTTGCGGCGGAGCGACGAGGTGCCGACGACAGTTCCGTCGGGCAGCTCGGCGATGCTCTTGTATTTGATCGACACGAACGCATCGCGGACGTCCTCGCGCGGAAGGAACACGTCGAGGATCAGGCCCTCGGGCTGCTCCACCGGCATATCCTTTGAGGAATGGACCGCGATGTCGATACGGCCGTCGAGCATGGCCTCTTCGATCTCTTTGGTGAACAGACCCTTGTTGCCGATCTCTTTGAGCGGGCGGTCCGCGTCGATCAGCGTCTTGTTGTCACCGGTGGTCGAGATGACCACGATTTCGAACGCGTCCTCGGGCAGGTCAAACGCCGCCATCAGGCGTTCGCGCGTCTCGTATGCCTGCGCCAGCGCGAGCGGCGAGCCACGGGTGCCAATCTTGAGCGGTTCAGCGGGGGTGGGCAGGTTCAATGTCATATGCGCTTTCTAGCCGCGGATAACTCTGCCAGCAATGGCTTGACTTGCCCTGCGGCATTGGCGACCTAAACCCCAGCCAAAGGAGTTGCCATGACCAAGACCATCCTGCGAGCCCTAGCGGGCGAAACACTGCCCACTCCGCCGATCTGGATGATGCGTCAGGCGGGCCGTTATCTGCCCGAATATCGCGCAACCCGCGCCGAAGCCGGTGACTTCCTTTCCCTTTGCTATAACAGCGAATTGGCGGCCGAGGTGACCCTCCAGCCGATCCGCCGCTACGGGTTCGATGCCTCCATCCTGTTTGCCGACATCCTGCTTCTTCCGCAGGCTCTGGGCGTCGATCTGTGGTTCGTGACGGGTGAAGGCCCGCGCATGACAACCACGACAACGGCGAGCGAACTGGCTGCGCTGAAGCCTATCGACGCGATCCACGACACGCTGAACCCCGTTTACGAGACCGTCCGCATCCTGCGCCGCGAACTGCCCCAAGAGACGACTCTGATCGGTTTCGCAGGCGCGCCATGGACCGTGGCGACCTATATGATCGCAGGCCAAGGCACGCCAGATCAGGGCCCTGCACACGCGCTGAAGAACACGGACCGCGAGACGTTCAAAGGCATCATCGACCTGCTCACCGACGCGACGATCGAATATCTGTGCCAGCAGATCGAAGCCGGAGCCGAGGTTGTGAAGATCTTCGATAGCTGGGCCGGATCGCTTCAAGGTCAGGACTTCGAGGAGTTCGCCGTCGAGCCTGCTCGCAAGATCACCGCTGCGATTAAATCGCGCCACCCCGGCTTCCCCGTCATCGCGTTCCCGCGCGGCGCGGGCGAGCGCTATGTCGGCCTGCACGAGAAGATCGGCGCGGACTGCATTGCGCTCGACGATGGCGTTACGCCGGAGTGGGCGGCGGCCAATGTCCAGACCGGCGGCTGCGTTCAGGGCAATCTGAAATCGTCGCACATGGTCACTGGCGGCGAAGATCTCGTCCGCGAAACCCGCCGCGTTGTGGATGCGCTGTCGAAGGGCCCGCATATCTTCAACCTCGGTCACGGGATCACGCCGGATGCGGACCCCGAAAACGTTCAGTTGATGATCGACACGATCCGCAACGGCTGATCAGACAAGCTTGGCGCAGAGCCTTTCGAGCATATCGAGGCACTGCTCCATCTGCTCGACTGCAACGAATTCGTCCGGTTTGTGGGCCTGCGCGATAGAGCCGGGCCCGCACACCACGACGCTCATCCCGATATCCTGAAAAATACCGGCCTCGGTGCCGAAGGGCACGACGCCGACGTCGTTTCCACCCGTCAGTGCGCTAACCAGCTCACGGGCCTCGCTGGGTTCCATGGGCTCCAGCCCGCCGACCTCGCCGATGACTTCGGTCTCGATCCCTGCATCGGGGTAGAACTCCTGCATCGCAGGTTCCAGAACGCGCGTGACGTAATCGTGCACGGCGTCCTTCACGAATGTCATGTCGGATTTCTGGACGGGCCGCATTTCCCAGTCCACTCGCGCCTTCCCCGGAATGACGTTGTGCGCAACGCCGCCAATCAACGCGCCGGTGTTGATCGTGGTCCACGGCGGATCGAAGCGACTGTTCGCCGGTGCGCGCGGCTTCAGTTCATCCTTCAGCTCCATCAAGCGACCAACGAACCGCACCGCATATTCGACGGCATTCACGCCGAGGTCGGGTGACGACCCATGCCCCTCAAGCCCCGTGAAATGCGTCGAGTATTCGCAGCAGCCTTTGTGCCCTTCGATGATTTTCATCATCGTCGGCTCGCCGATGATCGCAACCGCGGGCCGAATGCCCTGCTCCGCCAACTGCTCGGCCAGTGCCTGAGCACCGAGGCAGCCGGTTTCCTCGTCATAGGTGAACGCGAAATGGAGCGGACGTTGCAAATCCAGCGCGGCATATCGCGGGGCCATCGCCATAACGGCGGCGATGAAGCCCTTCATGTCGCAAGCACCGCGTCCGTACCATTTGCCGTCCCTTTCGACCATTTCAAACGGATCGGTGGTCCAGTCCTGATCGGCGACGGGCACGACGTCGGAATGGCCCGACAGAACGATCCCGCCGTCCCGCATCGGCCCCAAGGTAGCGAACAGGTTCGCCTTGTTGCCCGAGGCATCGTACCAGATTTCCACCTGCGCCCCGAGGTCACCGAGCCTCTGCGCGAGCCACTGGATCATGTGCAGGTTGCTGTCGGTCGAAACCGTCGGGAAAGCGATCAGCTCTGCCAGGATATCTTTGGTGTCGTCGATCAGTGACACGGCTTAGTCCTTCACAAACAGCTTACGCTCGACGTTGCAGACAGCCTCTGCGGGGCCGTTTTCGGTGATGAGGATCGTCTCTGTCGTCTCCAGCCCCCATGTATCCATCCAGAGCGCAGGCATGAAGTGGAATGTCATCCCCGGTTCCAGAATGGTCTGGTCCTCGGCACGGATCGAAGCGCTGCGCTCGCCCCAGTCGGGCGGGTAGCTGAGGCCGATCGGGTAGCCCATGCGGCCCTCTTTCTTCAGGCCATGCTTGGCGAGGACGCTGGTGAAAGCGTTCGCGATATCGCACGTACGGTTGCCTGCACGCGCGGCGTCCAGCGCCGCCTCGATCCCCTCGACCTGCGCCTTTTCGGCATCCAGCGCGGATTGCGGCGGCTTGCCGAGGAACACGGTACGGCAAAGCGGTGCGTGATAACGGCGATAACAGCCCGAGAGTTCAAAGAACGTCGCCTCGCCCTCTTTCATCGGCGCACCGTTCCACGTCAGGTGCGCGGCGGTCGCGTCCAGTCCCGATGGCGTCAGCGGCACAATGGCAGGGTAATCGCCCCAGATATCATCAACACCGGTGATGCCCGCGTGCATGATTTCGGCCACGACATCGTTCTTGCGCACCCCAACGGCAGATTTGTCGATCGCTGTCCGAATGACCTTTTCAGAGATACGCGCGGCCTTGCGGATGAAAGCGATTTCCTCGCCCGATTTGACCAGACGCTGCCAGTTCACCAGTGCGGTCGCGTCCACAAAGGTCGCGTTCGGCAGCTCTTCGGTCAGGACGGCGTGGGCCTTGGCGGAGTAGTAGTAGTTCTCCATCTCCACACCGATCCGGGCCCCTTCGGAACCCAGACGACGGATGTGCCCGGCGAGGTCCTGCATCGGATGGCGGACGGTCGATTGCACGTAGTTGTCGGCGTAACCGTGGATATTATCGAACGACATCCAGCAGGTACGCTTGCCTCCTTGGGCGTCCATGCCCCGCCCCCACCAGATCGGCTCGCCTTCCATCGGAAGCAGCACGCCCTGATGCACATAGAACGACCAACCGTCATACCCTGTGAGCCACGCCTGATTGGACGGGTCGGTCACGAACAGTAGGTCGATGCCCGCCTTTTCCATTGCTGCGCGCGTCTTGGCGATGCGGGCTTTATATTCGGGCAGGCTGAAGGCAGCGTTTTCGATGGGCATGATGGTAACGACTCTGACTAGGGATTGCGGTCGCGCATCGGCGATCCATGCCCCGAGCCTAGGAGAGCGGATGAGACACGTGAAGGTTCTTTCGCGACACGATAGATCGCAACAGCGATATCTCGCCTGATGTGATCACCGCCTATCCGTCAGGCTAATTTTTGCGGCAGCCCGTGGACAGCGCAGGAAAAGAGCCGCAGAAGCAGCGGGTTACTTGACCCCACCGCTACAGCCAAAGACACTGCCGACATGCTGCTGGATGACCGCGATTTACAGATCCTCAAAGTTCTGTCCCGAGACGGGCGGATCACCAAATCCGCGTTGGCAGAACAGATTGGCCTGTCCCCTACCCCGTGCTGGGACCGTCTGAAAAAGCTGGAGAATGCCGGCCTGATCGAAGGCTACGGCGCGCGTATCAACCTTAAGAAACTGGCGTCCCATGTGACGGTCTTCGTGGTCGCGGAAATCGCAGACCACACGGCGGCGAGCTTCCGATCGTTCGAAGCGGCCATGCAGCGGTATGACGAAGTGACGGCGTGCTGGGCGCTCGGCGGCGGATTCGACTACCTGATGCAGATCGTGACGCGGGATGTGGATAGCTATCAGAAACTGATCGACGACATGCTAGATGCGCGGATCGGGCTGAGCCGTTACTTCACCTATATTGTGACCAAACCGGTCAAAGGGAACGGTACACCCCCGCTGGATCTGCTGCTGGGGCAACTTCCGGACAGCTGAATTTTCTGCGGCCTACGGAATATTCAGACAGAAATTCTGCCGAAATGCGCCATGTAGACAGGCATACCGGAAGCCAGTGGCTTCACCGGAAGATGTTTCACGCTTTTCGGAAAAGGACCGCCGATGCTCAAGAACGATCAACTCGACCAATGGGACCGCGAGAATTTCTTTCACCCGTCGACCCATCTGGCACAGCACGCGCGCGGCGAAAGCCCGAACCGCGTCATCAAGACCGCATCGGGCGTGTTCATCGAAGACCGCGACGGCAATAAACTTCTGGACGCTTTCGCGGGCCTCTACTGCGTGAACGTCGGCTATGGCCGTCCCGAGATCGCCGATGCGATTGCCGCGCAGGCCAAGGAACTGGCGTACTATCACGCCTACGTTGGCCACGGCACCGAAGCGTCGATCACCCTGTCCAAGATGGTTCTGGACCGCGCGCCCAAGAACATGAGCAAGGTCTACTTCGGCCTTGGCGGATCGGACGCGAACGAAACCAATGTGAAGCTGGTCTGGTACTACAACAACATCCTCGGTCGCCCGCAGAAGAAGAAAATCATCTCACGTTGGCGCGGTTATCACGGTTCAGGCCTCGTGACCGGCTCGCTGACCGGCCTTGAGCTGTTCCACAAGAAATTCGACCTGCCGATCGAGCAGGTGATCCACACCGAAGCGCCATACTATTTCCGCCGCCAGAATCTCGACCAAACCGAAGAGCAGTTCGTGGCCCATTGCGCTGCCGAACTGGAAGCACTCATCGAACGCGAAGGCGCCGATACCATCGCGGCCTTCATCGGTGAGCCTGCCCTCGGCACTGGCGGGATCGTTCCGCCGCCCGCAGGCTACTGGGAAGCGATCCAGGCAGTTCTGAAAAAGCATGACATCCTGCTGATCGCGGACGAGGTCGTCACTGGCTTCGGTCGCCTCGGCACCATGTTCGGCTCTGACCACTACGGCATGGAGCCCGATATCATCACCATCGCCAAGGGCCTGACCTCTGCCTATGCGCCGCTATCGGGTTCGATCCTGTCGGACAAAGTCTGGAAGGTCCTCGAGCAAGGCACTGACGAAAACGGCCCCATCGGCCACGGCTGGACCTATTCCGCCCACCCCATCGGCGCGGCGGCGGGTGTTGCCAACCTCGAACTGCTGGACAAGCTGAACCTGATCGAAAACGCCAAAACAACCGGCGCTTACCTCAACGAACAGATGAAGGCGGCTCTGGGTGATCACGCTCACGTCGGCGATGTGCGCGGCGAAGGTCTGCTGTGCGCGGTCGAGTTCGTCAAAGACAAGGACAGCCACACGTTCTTTGACCCCAGCGAAAAGGTCGGCCCGCGTATTTCGGCGACCCTGCTGGAGCAGTCCAAGATCATCGCCCGCGCCATGCCGCAGGGTGACATCCTCGGTTTTGCTCCGCCGTTCTGCCTGACCCGCTACGAGGTCGACCAGATCGTCGCCGGCGTTGTGCAGGCCGTGGAGACGGTGCTCGGCAAGTGATAGGCCGGTAGGCAAGGAAAAGCCCCGCTCTTTCTCAAGAACGGGGCTTTTTGCGTTTAGCGATCAGAACGCGGCGGTGTAGGACAGGCCCAGATCGACGCTGCCATTCGCGCCGACACCGACGTTGGTTTCGACGTTTCCGCCGAACATCGGCTGACCGACATTCACACCGACAGAGTAGTATTGGCGGCCCTTCGCGCCTTCGACATCCAGCTCAAAGCCGACGTGATCTCCGGTCACCTCGTTGCGGCTTTCATAGGACAGTTTCGCGCCCATACCGCAGGTGTTGTCATCCGAACCGATCGCACGTTCGCAGAAGAAACGCGGGGTGATCGACAGGACCGCCGGATCATCCAGCAGCAGGTCGGCAACGCCCAGTTCTCCGAAGAAACGCAGCCCCGAAACCTCGCCGGTCGAGAGCGCACCGCTGTCTTCAAAGCCCGCACGGCTGGCGGTGACCCAAGCCTCGCCGCCCGGCGACCACGCTGCGTCCACACCGAAGCGCGGCGCAAGCACGTAGTCGTTCACGTCGAACTGGCCCGAGAGCGCAGCACCTGCGAAGAGCGCATAGTAGTCATACAAGCCCTCCGCGTTGATGGTGCCCTGTGCGCGCTCGAAATCGAGGTCGAAGCTGTGACGCCCCGCTGCCGCGCCGAGGTAGTAATCGGCGAAGAGGTTCGCATCGAGACGCGCCGCACCATAAAGCCCGCCGTTCACGCCGAAGCCATTGATGCTGCCGGTGGCCGAGCCGCTGATAGTATCGTCCGAGCCATAGATGCCCGCGAACCAGCCCGACACGCGGTCATTGGTGACGAAGCGCTCGACACGGTAGTTCAGTTTGAACATGCCCTGCGAGATACCCTCATCCGTCAGGTAGCTGGTCGAGCCAGAAAAGATGCGCCAGCCGTCGATTGCGCAGTCACGGACTTCGCTGTCAAAGCTGCCTTCCGCAGTCAGTCCAGTGTCTTCGCCCTGAATGTTCAGGTCACGCACAAGGTCTGGGTGTTGCGGCACGGCTCTTCGTTTGAGGGCATATCGAATGCAACCAACTCCACGCGGCGGTTGAGCACACGGCCCTCTTCGGTGATGTTGTCCGCAACGGGGCGGCCCTCACCGTACCCCGCAGCCGACAGACGCTCCGCCGCGGCACCGCGAGCCGTAAGCGCTGCGACGATATTTGCCGCGCGCGACTGGCTGAGACGCTGGTTGTAGTCCGCATCAGCCTGATCGTCGATATGGCCCGCCACTTCAAACGCCGCTTCGGGGCAAGTCTCCAGAAGCGCAGCGATGCGGTTTAGGGTCTCTTCGCTCTCTGGCAGAATAACCGCAGAGGCCGTCTCAAAGCGGATCGGATTGTATGCGAGTTCCTTGGCCACATCCGCAGCACAGCTGTTGCCGTCACGCTGCTTCAGGCGGTCCAGCGCACCTGCTGCAAAACCTACCATTTCCTGCCCCTGCTGCGTCATGGTGGCCGATAGATCGTCCTTCAGGATCTGAACCAGATCGTCCTCGATCTGCGGCAGCAACGACGGGATCGCATCGAGCGGGATGTTGTTGTGCACAACACCGTTCGACGACGTTGCAGCCGATCCCGTGAACACCATCTCGAACGCGAGGTAGTAGGTCGTGTCCATAGCCGCACGCGGGGTCGCGTCAGCGGTGATCGGCACGACATGCCCACCCAGACCCGCGTTATAGCTGCCCGAATGCGGGGCGATGACCGACGAGGTAAAGAGGTAATCCGCTTTTTCGACGTCGAGCGAATAGATGCCGTCCCGCGCACGGTCCGACTTCAGGAAGTAGGCGTATTTGCCGTCCGAACCCGCTACGATACCGTAGGCATCGCCGTGGTCGGCGTCGAGCCAGCTATCCGGCACGATCCGCGCCGAAGCGCCGGTCGACGACTGGTAGTAAAGCGTCACAGTCGCGCCGCTGAGCGGAGCAAACGTCGACGAGTCGTAGACAACACCACTCGGGTCAATCAGGAATGCGTCCTGTTCAACTTCGACAGCGCCCGCGCCCACGGTGATCCCGAGGATACGATTACCGCTTTCGGAGTGCGTCGCGCTCGATGCGGTCGGCACGGCCCCCGAATTCGGGTTCGAGAACTCGATACCGCAGGTCAGCGGCGGCAGGCCAACGAACGTATAGTTGCCGTTCGCATCGGTCGTCGTCGACAGACGGGTGCCGGGGTTCTGCGGATCGTCGACGTAGTCGTAAACGCCCGGCGAAGTTTCTTCGAGCAGGTAGACGATGACGCCCTGCACGCCTGCTTGATACTCGATCACGGTACCGCTGATTTCACCAGGGAAGCCGGTTTCAGTCGGTGCGCCATCGCCACCATTCGACGTGTTGCCCGAGGTTTTGCTCTCCGCCGGGACAGTTGCGCCGCTCGGCGTTTCCGCCGTGACGATCGCGATATTCTCCACGCCGCCCGCCGCGATATCGCTGGCAGTCAGGGTGTAGTCGGCGGTGTAGGTCCAGACATTGCCGATCTCGAGGATCGCATCGGCGGTATTCGCGCCGGTATCCGACGTCTTCGTAGGAGCCGCATCGAGGCTCAGCGCAGTCCCGTTCAGGTCCGACAGGTTGTCGGTGATCGCTATGTTCCGGAGCGTCACGTCACCGATGTTCTCGATGGTGATCGTATAATGCAGAACGTCACCCGCACGTACGCCGTCATCCAGCGCGCTGTCATCAACCGTCTTCTGGATCGCGACAGCGGGTGACGAAGTGATCGTCGAAACGGTCAGGTCAGCGCCCGTGTCGCCTGCTCCGGTATCGCCGTCATCGGTCACGTCGTCCAAAGTCGATCCGCCCGGAGCAGTGCCCGCAACCGTCGCGGTGTTCGACAGGCCGCCCGCGTCGATGTCGTCCTGAGTGACGACGTACGTTGCGGTGAAGGTCGCCGACGCGCCTGGAGCCAGCGTGGTGCTATCGGCGGCGTGGCGGTGAAGGTTGCGAGGTTCTTGATGCCGACGCCAAGATCAATGTCGCTCTGGGTCAGAGCGTAGTAGCCGCTGTAGGTCCAGAGATCGCCGACGGCGAGGTTCCCATCGCCAGTGGTGCCGGTATCGGCGGTCAGGGTCGGACCGGAGGTCATCGACAGCGTAGTCGGTGCGGCTTCGTTCGTTGTCAGGGTATCGGCCAGCGAAACGCTCGACAGCGTAACGTTGCCCGTGTTCTTGACTGTGATGGTGAAGTAAACGCGGTCGCCTACTGAAACGGTGCCGCTGGCATCCTGATCGACGATATCTGAGTTATTGCCCGTCAGATAGGTCGCGCCGGAAACGGTCAGGTCGGTGACCTTCTTCACCAGCATTTCCGGCGATTGGGGAAGCGAAGTGACGGTCGGGGAACCGCTCGGTGCGGCGCCGGTCAGAACGGAAGTGTCCGTGTTACCCGCAGTCATCGATTCAATGTAGAGCGAGCCATCGGTCACCGAAGCTAGGTTCGACATGCAGCCCGCGTCGATATCGTCCTGCGTTAGAGTGTAGGTGTAGGTGTAAACCCACTGCTCGTTCGGGTTCATGGTCGCGCCCGACGTGGTGCCGTCATTATCGGTCGCAGTGCCGAGCAGCGCGGGCGTGGTCGCAGTCGAGACGACAGTCGTCGCGGTGTTGTCCGCAGCCACACGGCTCAGCGTATCCGAGACAACGACGTTGCTCAGCACAGTGTTGCCGGTGTTCGAGACGGTCACGGTGTAGGTGATCTGATCGCCCACATCGACGGTGGTGTCGTTCGCTCCGCCGACGACCTCGGTATCGAGCGCAGCGGTTTTCGAAATGAACAGCGACGACAGGCTGGCGAAGGTCGTGGACGTGACGCTGCCGGTCGATGTGGTGTTGCCAGTGGCCGAAGACTGGACGGTGATCGCGGTGCCGAGCGACGAGGTCGCGGAGACCTCTGCAATGTTGTCGACCTGTCCGGTCAGAAGGTCGCCAGACACAAGCGTGTAGGACGCAGTGTAGACCCAAGCTTCGCCCACGCCGATGATGTTGTCGCTGTCGGTGGTGATCGGACCAAACGGGCGGCTTGCGCGGACGTCGTCGAGGTAGTCGTTCAGGTCGGCGAGGTTCACAGGGTCGTTCGATCCCGAAACGCTGGACTGACCATCGACAATGTCGAGGTTCGCAAGGGTAGTCGACGTCTTCACCACGCCGTAGCTCGACGACCCGACGAGGCTATAAGTACCACCGCCGGGAATGGTCAGCGTGATGTCCTGATAGGTCGGCTGGCTGCTGTCGGGGGGGAAGCCGAAGATTTGCAGCGCGCCGCCGTCCTTGACCTTCCAGCTCACAGAGCCAGGGATCGTGAGGGTCGTCCCGCCTTGGATCAAAACGAGGTCAACGGGAATGTCGTTGCCTGTCGGCGACTCGAACTGCGATGTGCTCGAATTCTGCTAGACGAGGCTGGCCTCGATGCCCAGCGCGGCGAAGGTGCGGATGTTCAGCGCCTGACGGTTGGAGCTGCCGATGGTTCCAACAAAACCTTCTTTGAAAGGCACAGAGACGAGTTCGGCATATGCAACCGTTGCGATTGTGGAAGCAATCAGAACAACAAGCACTCGGAACAGAGAGAAGAGAGTATTAGCGACGCGGCGTATCTGAGTCGGCCCTTTGGCAAATAGACAATCAGGGCACGAGTTACTCCTCGTGCTGCACTGCGACATTTGCTCGGATGGGTAGTTTTGACCGCCTGACGCACATGTGCGAGGCATCCGCATACACGACCCTAAAACGTGCGAATGTCGTTGACTTGCCAAAATCATGCACGGAACAGCATGTTCCCAACCCACTGAATTTCCGCATCTCTCATGCGCATTTTGCGCACCCGTTAAACGCCCTACCTTTCTGAGACGGCCGACATACCCGTCGAGATTCATTGCCAGACGCAGTGACTTCCGCTTGAGTTCCAGAAACGGCACGGCTGTGTCGGTCGATCATTCCGGTGGGAGAGTGCGTTCATGTTGAAGCAATTGAAGAACCCTTGGCGCGGCAAGGGCATCGAGGGGCTGACCGCCTTTCCGCACTCGGACGCTTCCGCCGTCACGCAACTTCTGGCGCAATGCCCTGCTCACGGCGAGACGCCGCTGCTGGAACTGGATGACCTCGCCAAACATGCTGGCGTGGCTCGGATTTACGCCAAAGACGAACGCGGCCGGATGGGCCTCGGCAGCTTCAAGGCGCTGGGTGCATCGCACGCTATCGCCCGCTGCGCGTCTCGAAAGGTGAGCGGCGACGACTGGGGGACTGGGCTTTCGGGTCATACCTTCGTCACTGCGAGCGCCGGCAACCACGGCATGTCAGTCGCCGCAGGTGCCCGCGTGTTCGGCGCGAAGGCGGTCATCTACCTGTCCGAAGCCGCCCCGCAGAGCTTTATCGACCGGCTAAAAACATACGGCGCCGAAGCCGTCCGCGAAGGTGCGACCTACGAGGACAGCATGGCAGCCGCCGAAAAGGCTTCGGTCGACAACGGATGGACCTTGCTGTCGGACTCCTCATGGCCCGGCTACACCGACTGGCCCTACCGCGTGATGGAAGGCTACCTCGCCATGGCTGAGGAGGCTTCGCGCCAGATCCCCGAGCCGCCCACGCATATCCTGCTGCAAGCGGGTGTCGGCGGGCTCGCCGCTGCCGTCGCCGCCCACGCCCGCGCCACTTGGGGCGACGCGCCAGAGATCATCGTGATCGAGCCGGACGCCGCCCCCGCCCTGATCGACAGCATCGCCGCAGGCAAGGTCGTCGACACCGAAGGCCCTGTGTCGAGCATGGGCCGCCTCGACTGCAAAACGCCGTCCATGATCGCCCTCGCAGGCTTAGCTCGTGACGCGGACCGCTTCGTGACTTTGGGCGAGGACGAAGTTGCCGCTGCAATCGTAAAGCTGGCAGAAATGGGTGCGGAGACCTCCCCTTCGGGCGGGGCGGGACTGTCCGCTTTGCTCTGCGGTCTTGAACTGCCGAGCGATGCCCGCGTTCTGTGTTTCATCTCCGAAGGGCCCGTAGATGAGTGAACGCTCGCTGATCTTTCCGTCCGCGGAATACCGGTCACGGATCGACAGGCTTCAACGCGAAATGTCGGCAAGCCGCCTTGATGCACTACTGCTTACCACGCCAGCCGACATCTTTTACGTCACAGGATTTCTAACCCGTTTCTGGGAGAGCCCTGCCCGTCCTTGGTTCATCGTCGTCCCATCCAGCGGTGCTCCCATCGCGGTGATCCCGCGCATCGGCGCTGACCTCATGGGGCGCACTTGGGTCAAGGATATCCGAACATGGGACGCCCCAAATCCGGACGATGACGGTGTTAGCCTGCTGTCCGACACCATCGCGGGAGTGACTGGACCGTCGGCCCGTATCGGCATTCCGAGCGGCCTGGAAACCCACACGCGGATGCCGCTTGCCGACCTACGCAAGGTCGAACAGCTGATTGCCCCGCGCACTTTCGTTGACGGCACTTCGGCAATCCAGCGCGTCCGCGAGATCAAAACCGAAGCCGAGATTTCAAAAATCAAAGCGATTTGCCAGATCGCCGACCGCGCCTTTGCCCGTGTGCCGGAGTTTGCCACTATCGGTCGTCCGCTGGACCGCGTGTTCCGCGATTTCCAGATCGCACTTCTCGACGAGGGCGCAGACTGGGTGTCCTACGTTGCGGGCGGTGCGGAGCAGGATGGATATGGCGACGTGATCTCTCCTGCGGGACCGACACCGCTGGAGGCGGGCGATGTCCTCATGCTGGACACAGGCGCGGTGCGGGACGGATATTTCTGCGACTTTGACCGCAATTTTTCCCTTGGTCCGGTGTCGGACGCGACCCGCAAGGCGCATCATGGCCTTTGGCAAGCGACCGATGATCTGATGTCGGAGCTGAGACCGGGGATGCTCGCCTGTGACGCTCATCACATCCTATCGGACTCGTTGATACGCTATGGCGCAAAACCGTCGGGTGGGCGCTTCGGACATGGGCTTGGCATCAACCTGACTGAATGGCCCTCGTTCTCGCCCGTGGACCGCACGCCGCTGCGCGAAAATATGGTGCTGACGATTGAGCCGGGGGCGTGGGTCACCGAGGACCGCATTCTGGTGCACGAAGAAAACATCGTCCTGCGCGCGAACGGCTGCGAGTTGCTGTCCGAACGCGCGCCCTATGACATGCCGGAGATCGGATAATGGGCGAGTTTCCGTATGAGCTGGGCGACACGAGCACGCAAAAGACCTTCGGCCTGATCGTGCTCAGCGTGGACGAGACGATCGAACACGACTTTCGCCGCTTGCTGCCAGAGGACGTCTATCTGCATGTGACCCGCCTGCGCTCGGGTGACGAGCTCGGTACTGAAACCATTGCGGCGATGGAGAACCGCCTCCCTGCCGCCGCCGCGCTCCTGCCGCCCGCTGCCAATTTCGACGTTGTGGCCTATGCCTGCACATCAGCCTCGGCGCAGATCGGGCCGGAGCGGGTCGCGGAACTGGTCGGTAGTGCCTGCACCATGGCGGCTGTCACGAACCCTCTGACCGCCGCGATTGCGGCGATGCAGGCACTTGGCGTCAAGCGGCTCGCCATCGTGTCGCCATATGTGCCCGAGGTCGCGGAGCCCGTCCGTGCAGCGTTCGAGGCCGCGGGCATCGATGTCCTGCGTACACTTTCATTCGGAGAGGCAGTCGAGGCGAACGTGGTGCGGATCGACCAAGCCTCTATCCGCGCCGCTGCGCATGACGTCGTGCGAGACCTCGAAGTCGACGCCGTATTCCTGTCCTGCACCAACCTGCGCACGATGGATGTGATCGACGGGTTGGAGGCCGAACTCGGCCTGCCGGTGGTCAGCAGCAATCTCGCGCTGGCTTGGCAGATGGCGCGACTGGCGGGATTGGACCTCGCACCGACCGCACCAGGCAAGCTCGCCAAACGATGAGGGCGGGCCATTTCAGGCCCGCCCCATTTATCAGGCGGCAGTGACTCGCCAGATGATGTCACCCACGTCATCGGCCATCAGCAGCGATTTACCATCCGGACCGATGGTCACGCCGACAGGGCGGCCATAGGCCAGCTTTTCGTCGTCGGACAGGAAGCCCGACAGGATATCGCGCGACGGGCCACTCGGCTTGCCGTCCTTGAATGGAACGAAAATCAGTTTGTAGCCGCTGAGTTTAGAGCGGTTCCACGAGCCGTGCTGACCAATCACCATACCGTCGCCAAATCCGGGCAGCGTGCCTTCGGGCATCCAGCAGAGGCCAAGCGACGCGGTGTGACCGCCCAGCGCATAGTCGGGCTTGGTCGAGTTCGCGACCTTCTGCACGTCCTGCTCTACCCGGTCGTCGACGATGCGATCCCAGTAGCTGTAGGGCCAGCCGTAAAAGCCGCCATCCTCGACCGAGGTCAGATAGTCGGGCGGGGTTTCGTCGCCCAGACCGTCGCGTTCGTTGACCACGGTCCAGAGCTTGCCGGTCACCGGCTCCCACGCCATACCCACAGGGTTGCGCAGGCCCGAGGCAAAGACGCGTGCATCGTTGGTTGCGACATCCAGCTCCCAGATCGCAGCGCGGCCTTCTTCGGCCTCCATACCTTGATCGGCGATGTTGGTGAGCGAGCCGACGCCAGCGTAAATCTTGGTCTGATCGGGCGAGACGAGCAGGCTGCGGGTCCAGTGGCCGTGCGGTTTGAAATCGACGAGCTTCTCGCCCTCGCCCTGCAGCGCCGTATCACCGACCGCGAAATCGAACACGCGGATGCCGTCGGTATTGCCGAGGTAAAAGCGGTTTCCAACAAGCGCCATGCCGAAGGGCTGGTTCTGGTTCTCGACAAAGACTTCACGGATTTCGGCAGTGCCGTCGCCGTCCGCATCGCGCCAGAGCGTCACGCGGTTCGCGCTTTTGCCGATGGCTTTGACGCGGCGCATCGTGGCTTGGGCGGCGTGGTCCATGAAGGTCTTTGGCGGACCTGCCTGTTCTTTGGATTCAGCAACGAGCACATCACCGTTTGGCAGCACTTCGATCCAGCGCGGGTGATCGAGGCCAGACGCAAACGCATTGACCTTCAGGCCCGGCGCGCAGGTCGGAAGACGCCCATCTTTCCAGCCTTCGGCCGCAGGCATTTTCAGGGTCATGATGCCCTGTTTCTTGGCCTCGGGAATATCCGGCGTTGCGCCGAACGCCTGATGCGACGGCGAGCCGAGACGGCGAATAAATGCGACGGTGCCGCCAACAACGGCAGTCGCTTTTGCAATGAGTTCCATGTCCACCCCTCTTCAATTTGGGCAGAGCCTATCGGAACTTGCCGCATAACCACAACGTAATGTTGGCGCACAGATGCGGCGGCGATCCTGCTGGATCGCGCGCAAACGGGTAGCGCCGATATACAGGCGCGCTTGACGCAAGGGATGGCGGCTCCTACCAAATTCAGCAGTGACATTCTGCCAATGAGGAACCTGCCATGGCTGTCGTCCCCTATCTCTATTTCAACGGTAACTGCGAAGAAGCCATGACGACCTACGCCCGTGTGTTCGGCGGCGAGATCACAGGCATCATGCGGATGGGTGACATGCCCCAGGATCCGCCGCTGCCTGACGACGTTTCGAAGATGGTGATGAATATGCTCTACACCATGCCCGACGGCACGCGCATCATGGCGTCCGATAACTGGCAGGGCACGTCGGCGACCACCTCGAACATCTCACTGACGGTCGAATTCGACAGCGTCGAAGAAACCAAGACCGCCTATGACGCGCTGATCGAAGGAGCCGACATTCAGGAGCCCTTCGGACCGCAGTTCTGGACCGAAGCATTCGCGGCGTTCAAGGACCGGTTCAACATTCGTTGGCAGCTAACCGGCCCTTACAAACAGATGTAATTACTGGTCGAAAACCAGCTGGACCTTGACCGCGCGGGTTCTGTCAGAGGCGACCTTGATCGCCTCAAGGGCATCGCTGCCGTTGAAAACATCGGTCACAACGGGGCCGAGGTTCAGCACACGGTCGTTGATCAACCCGACGGCCTGTCCGAACTCTTTGTCGAAGCGGTGCGTACCGACGAGGTTCACTTCCTTCGCCACCAGCATGTTGAACGGCAGCGCAGTATCACCCATGACGCCGACCTGAACGATGGTGCCGAGCGGGCGCACGCAAGTCAGCGCGCTGCGGAGCGCAGGCAGTGCGGCAGAGCATTCGAACACGATGTCGAACTGGCCTTTGTCGACCTCGTAAGGTTTCAGGCCCTCGGGGTCGGACAGAACGTTGACGGTGCCGGTCGCGCCGACTTCCTTGGCAACTGCGAGAGTGGCGTCCTGAAGGTCGGTCACAACGATCTCAGACGCGCCGAAGTATTTCGCCAGCGCAACGCAGAGCACGCCAATCGGACCGGCGCCGGTGACGAGCACACGCTTGCCCGACAGATTACCCGCCACGTCGAACGCACGGGTCATGGCGCGGCGGCAGACGGCCAGCGGTTCAGCCAGCGCCGCTTCGGTCATCGGGACGCCGTCGGCGATCTTGTAGCACTGCGCCTCGCCAATCGCGACGCGGTCGCGCATGAAGCCCTGCTCGTGCGGCAGGAACATGGCCGAGCCTTTGAACCGCATGTTCATGCAGTGGTGATGTTCGCCCGCATCGCAGAACTTGCAGGAGCCGCAAGGATGCGACGGGTTCATAGCCACGACGTCTCCGACGGCAACACGGGTGACGCCAGCGCCGACTTCTACAACGGTACCAGCGGCTTCGTGACCAAGGATGATCGGCTCGCGCACGCGGATCGTGCCGATCCCGCCGTCCGAATGGTAATGAAGGTCCGACCCGCAGAACCCCACAGCGCCGATCGCCACAACGACCTGCCCTTCACCGGCGGTCGGGAGCTCCTCCGTTTCGAGACGAAGATCATTTTGTCCGTGCAGTCGAACGATACGGTTCATGGGAGGGCCTTATTGCGAAACGAGGTTGGGGAGCCACGTGCTGAAGAACGGCACGTAGGACACGAGCAGCAGCACAATAATATTGGTGAGGATGAAGGGCCAGATCGCCTTAGTGATTTGGACCAGCGAAATCCGACCGATGTTGGCACAGATAAAAAGGCACACACCCACCGGCGGCGTGGTCAGACCGATCATCAGGTTCAACACCGCGAAGGTCGCGAAGTGGAGCGGATCGACGCCAACGCCCTGCGCAAGTGCCAGCAGCGGAACAAAAAGGATGATAAGCGCGGCAATCGTCTCCATGAACATGCCGACGAACAGCAGGACGATGTTAATCAGGAGGATAACGAGGAACTTGTTATCAGTGATCGACAGGACAGAGTCCGCGATCATCTGGGGAATTCGCTCGGACACCAGAATCCAGCCGAAGACGTTCGCTAGGCCGACGAGGATCAGGATCGCGGCGGCAGAAACAGCGCTGTCGATCAGGATGCGCGGCACGTCGCGCAGCTTTAGCCCGCGATAGACAAACGCGCCGACCACGAATGCGTAGATCGAGGCCACGATGGCGGTCTCGGTCGGCGTGGCAAAGCCGCTGAGCATACCGCCGACGATCAGCACGGTCATCATGACGGCCCAGAACGCTCCGCCGAATGCTCGGGCCAGCTCGCCCCATCCCTGCCACGGCTGACGCGGGAAGTCGTTTTTCTTGGCGATGATCCACGCGGTGATCATCATTGCAACGCCCATCAGAATGCCCGGCAACGCACCGGCAAGGAACATCTTGCCGACCGAAATGCCCGAGAGCGTGCCGACGATGATCATCGGCACCGACGGCGGAATGATCGGACCGACGGTGGACGACGCAGCCGTGATCGCGGCAGAGAACGGCACCGGATAGCCCGCCTTCTTCATGCCGGGGATCATCATTCCGCCAATAGACGCCGCATCAGCCGCAGCCGTGCCGGAGATACCGCCGAACAGCATTGATGCCGCGACGTTGGTCAGACCCAGACCGCCACGCATCCAGCCCACCATCGCTTGGGCAAGGCGAACGATGCGGTTGGTAATTCCGCCCTCGTTCATCAGGTTGCCCGCGAGAATGAAGCCCGGAATACAGAGCAGCACAAAGCTGTCGATGCCCGCGTACATTTTCTGCGGAATGGTCACGAGCGGAATGCCCGCCTCGAGCAGGTAGGCCATCGACGAGATGCCGAGCGTGATCGCGACGGGGATGCCCAGCACCAGCCCCAGAACGAATAGGCCGAGAAGTAGCGCCAGTCCCATTAGTCTTCCTCCGTCCGCGTCACAGGCAGACCGTCTTCGGTTCCGATCAGCATCGAGATGACGCGTAGAGCGGCGAAAATGCCCACGACAAGCAGCATCACGAGCGATGCGGCGTGGACCCAGTTCATGTGAATGCCCAGCGCAGGCGCCGTCTGGCGCGCGCCGATCTTTGTGAAAAATTGTGCCGGTTCGATCAGGATGAACGCGAATACCGCTGTCGCAGCCGCACCGAATAGGCGGAAAGCCCAAGGAAAACGGCCCGGGAGAGATTCCGACAGGATATCCACGTTCACCAGATCACCCGACCGCAATCCGAGGCCCGCGCCGAACGCAGTAAGCCAGAGGAGTGCGAAGCGGGTAAGCTCTTCGGTCCAGATGACGGTTTTCACGACACCGGAACGTCCGAGAAGCTGAAGCACAACGGCCCCGATGATCACCAGAAACGCAGCACCGGTCGCGGCTCTGGCGATCAGGGTGCACCAGTGCGTTATGCGGATGACGAGATTTTTCATCGGACGACCCGTTGGTAAAATGCAGACAGAGGGCGCGTCGGCGCCCTCTGTAGTTTGTCAAAATGGGCTTAGTTGGCGAAGAGTGCTTCGACTTCCGGACGGATCTCGTCCGAAACCGACGACAGGACAGCGTCTTTGGCAGCGGCAGCGAATGCAGCGCTATCGACTTCGACGAACTCCATGCCGAGCGATTCAAGCTCTGCGACCAGTTCGGCTTCCTGCGCGTTGAACAGTTCACGCTCGTAGGCCTGCGCGGTTGCAGCGGCTTCCATCACGGCAGCCTGATCCTCTTCCGACAGCTTTTCCCAAGCCATTTCGGAGATGGTCAGGTAGATCCACGAACGGACGTGCTCGGTCTTGTTGACGTAGCCCTGAACCTCGTTGAAGTTCGCCGACTTGATTAGCGCGAGCGGGTTTTCCTGCGCGTCGATGGTACCGTTCTGGAGCGAGGTGAATACTTCCGAAAATGCCATCGGGGTCGGGTTCGCGCCCAGCGCCTGCCAGGTGTTGAGGAAGAGCGGAACGTTCGGAACGCGCATCTTCAGGCCGGCCAGCTCGTCGAGGTTGGTGATCGGACGGTTCGAGGTCAGGTTGCGCGGGCCGCGCGCGAAATAGGCAATCGGGCGGATGCCGACGGCTTCGATGATCTGGGCTTCGATGCGGTCACCAAGCTCGCCCGACGCGACTTCGTCCATCTGCTCCAGCGAGCTGTAGCCGTACGGGACAGCCAGCAGTGCCGCCATCGGCGCCCAGTTCTGGAGCGATTCACCGGTGATGGTCATGTCGGCGGTGCCGAGCTGCATACCGTTGATGACATCCATTTCCTTGCCGAGCGTTTCGTTCGGGTAGACTTCGACAGCAACGCGGCCGTCGGTCAGCGCCGACACTTCTTCGGCGAACTTCACCGCACCGAGGTGCCACGTGTTCTGTTCGTTGGCGGGGTGACCCAGCTTGAGGGTCACGTCCTGAGCGAATGCCGAAACGGCCATCGCGGCAGTGGCGATACCGGCGAGCATTACAGTCTTGAGAGTCTTGGCTACGATCATGGTTTCCTCCCTAAAGATCGCTTGGTTCAGGCCGTGGCCCGAGGTTCGAAATACTGCGGACATGCCTCTTGGATGGCTGGCAAGTCCGCCAAAATCATTTTCAGATGCGCACGCAGCGCGAGCTTCGCCGCGGCCGGATCGTTCATTGCGATGGCCTCAACGATGGCTTCGTGCTGTTTGATCAGGTGGTCGGTCGGCAGGCGGGTCGCAGTCAGCTGACGCACGCGGTCCATTTGGGATTTCATCCCGTCGACAACGCCCCACGCATTGCTGTGCCCTGCCCCATCCGCGAGCGTGCGATGGAACAGGTCGTCCATTTCGACAAATCCGCTCGGATCGGACGGTGCCTTTTCGCGCTGCACTTCGATCTGCTTATTCAACTCACTAACCAACGCGGAGTCTGCGCGCTCTGCACAAGCGGCGACGATGTCGGCCTCGACCGCTTCACGCACGAAACGGGCGTCCAGAACCGCGCCGATATTGATCTTGCGCACGAAGGTGCCGCGCTGGGGGCGCACTTCGACCAGACCGTCTTCGGCGAGCTTGATGAAGGCTTCGCGAACAGGCTGTCGACTCACGCCGTACCTCGCGCCGATTTCGGCTTCGGACAGGCGCGCTCCTGGCTGAAGTTCGTTGGAGACGATGGCATTCCGTAATACGCGCAACAGCTGGGGCCCGACCGGCACGGTCGGGTCTAACGTAGCAGGCTGTCGCATGAGTAAAGCCATCGTCTCCTCCTGCCGCACACACTGATACATACTTCCATACTAGTCAACATCGAGTTACGGTGATATTGAAGTTCGACACAAAACGGCGTTTGCTGAATAAATTCGGGGGAGGAGATTATGCGTCAGACTTGGCGTTGGTTCGGTCCACAGGATCGCGTGAGCATTGACGATATGATGCAGGCAGGCGTCGAAGGCGTCGTGTCGGCGCTTCATCACGTGCCCACGGGTGCCGTCTGGACCCCCGAAGAAATCGCGATCCGTCATCAGGCGATCCGAACCCGCAAAGACGGTCGTCCGTCCCCGCTGACATGGGATGTCGTCGAATCGTTGCCCGTGTCCGAGGACATCAAAAAACAGCAGGGCGACTGGAAAACGCACATTGCGAACTGGAAGCTGTCGATGCGCAATCTGCGCGACAGCGGGATTGAAGTGATCTGCTACAACTTCATGCCTGTCCTCGACTGGACGCGCACCGATCTTGCGTGGGAACGCCCCAATGGCGCCCGCTGTATGCGCTTCGACCTGACCGACTTCGCCGCTTTCGACATCCATATCCTCAAGCGCGCCGGCGCTGCCGAGGAATTCCCTGATGCCATCGTCGAAGCCGCCGCTCGCCGCTTTGCAGAGATGACCGATCAGCAAAGAGACAAGATCGCGGGAAACGTGGTCTTTGGCCTGCCGGGCGCCGCGGAGAAATTCACGCTCGAAAACGTGCGCGAACACCTCGCCGAGTATAACAATATCAGCGAAGACCGCCTGCGCAGCCATCTGATCGACTTCCTGTCCGAGGTCACGCCGCTTGCCGAAGAGCTTGGCGTCCGCATTTGCTGCCACCCCGACGATCCACCCTTCCCGCTGCTGGGACTGCCGCGCATCATGTCTACGCAGGCCCACTATGAGGCCATTCTAACCGCCGTCGATCTACCTGCAAACGGCGTCACGTTCTGCACCGGCTCGCTGGGCGCTCGTCCCGACAACAATCCGGTCGAGATCTTCAAAGCCCTCGCCGACCGCGTTCACTTCCTGCACCTGCGGAACGTGAATATCGAAGGCACCGAGGTGAAGAACTCCTTCTTCGAGGACGAACACCTTACGGGTCACACCGACATGATCGGCATGATCCAAGCCATTGTCGCCGAGGAAAAACGCCGCAAGGATGCAGGCCGCGCCGACTGGTCGATCCCAGTGCGTCCCGACCACGGTCAGGACATTCTGGACGACATCGGCCGCGATGCGCAGCCGGGGTATCCCGCGATTGGCCGCCTCAAGGGCCTCGCGGAACTGCGCGGTGTCTATCGCACTTTCGAACGCGTGATTGCTGCGGAGTGACCATGCGCCTGACATCGCTCGACCAAGTTCCGCAGTCGCTTCGCCCCGCTTACGATCCATCCGCGCATGGCGTCGGCATCGTCCACATCGGCCTCGGCGCGTTTCACAAAGCACACCAAGCCGCGCTGACCGACCTAGCCATTGCAGCCTCGGGCGGCGACTGGCGCATCCTTGGTGTTTCCCTTCGTTCACCCAAAGCGGCGGACGAACTGGCTCCGCAGCACGGCCTTTATACTTTGATCGAACGAGGCACCTCGACCTCCGCCCGCGTTATCGGCTCGATTTGCGGAGCAATCTGCTCGGCCGAAGATCCGGCACTTGCATTGGACGCTATGGCCAATCCGGCAACCAAGATCGTGTCGATCACCGTCACCGAAAAAGCCTACGGCCTCGACCGTGCGAGCGGCAGATGTGACCGCAACCACCCCGCTGTTGCCGCCGATCTGAAATCGCCCCACAAACCGCACGGCGTTCTGGGAATGCTGGTTCGCGCGCTGGATACGCGCCGGCAAGCGGGCATTTCGTCCTTCACCGTGCTGTGTTGCGATAACCTGCCGGACAACGGTCACCTTTTGCGCGGCGCAACCATCGATTTTGCGAACGATATCGACCCCGAGCTTGCGGGCTGGATCGCGGAAAAAGTTGCCTTCCCATCGACGATGGTGGACCGCATCACGCCTGCGGCCACCGCGAAAACGCTGGCAGATGCCGAAGCGCTGCTCGGCGTGGCCGACCTCGCCGCGACCGAGACCGAGCCGTTCTACCAGTGGGTCATCGAAGATAACTTCCCCCTCGGCCGCCCGGATTGGGAAGCGGCAGGCGTGATTTTCACCGACAACGTGGTCGCTTTCGAGGCGATGAAGTTGCGGATGCTCAACGGCTCGCACTCGATGCTCGCTTACGCAGGCTTCCACGCGGGCCGCACCTATGTGCGTGATGTCATGGCTGACACTGCACTGGCCAAACTCGTCCGCCGCCATCTGGATACCGCCGCCGCGACCCTGCCGCTGATCGAAGGTATCGACACCGCCGATTACGCCGACGCGCTGATCGAACGGTTCCGCAATCCCGAAATTGCGCACCAGACATTCCAGATTGCCATGGACGGCTCAGAAAAACTGCCGCAGCGTATATTCTCGGCCCTCGCCGACGCGCGATCCCGCGGGATCGATTGTCGTGCTTTCGCTTTTGCGACCGCTGCTTGGCTGCGGCACATCAGTGGCTCCACGCATGATTGCGATCCCTATGAACTTCGCGATCCGCGTGCGGCAGAACTGAGCGAAATGGCGGACGGCAAAAGCGCTGTGGAGATCGTTGCGCACATGCGCAAAGCCAGCTTCGTGAGTGAGACCGCCGCCACTGATGACGCATTCTGGGCGGAAGTGACCGAGATACTCACCGCCATGCTTACAGAACCGATGACCACCGTGATCGAGGCGGAAGCTGCGCGATGAAACGCTTTGTCTCTATCGGTGAATGCATGGTCGAACTATCGGGCGGCACCGACGACCTGTGGCGCATGGGCATTGCGGGCGACACGCTGAATACTGCATGGTACGCCCGCGCCTCGCTGCCTGACGATTGGCGGGTGAGCTATGGCACGGTCATTGGCTGCGATACGTTTTCGACCAAGGTGCCTGCGTTCCTGACCGCAAATGGCTTGCACACCGACGCGCTGTTCACGCATCCGACCCGCTCCATCGGGCTCTACGCGATTAGCCTGACGAACGGAGAGCGCAGCTTCAGCTATTGGCGCGACACCTCGGCAGCAAAGACGCTGGCCGACGATCCGGCGATGCTCGAGGCCATGACCGAGAACGCGGAGATGGTTCATATCTCTGGCATCACGCTTGCCATTCTGTCCGCCCAAGGGCGCCAGAACCTGATTGCGCATATGCTGGACTGCCGAACGCGCGGCGTGAAAATCGTACTCGACCCAAACATCCGCCTGCGCCTGTGGGATGATGCTGAAACGGCGAAGCAAATCCTCACCGCTGCGGCGCAAGCTGCCGATATCATCCTGCCGAGCTTCGACGACGAAGCCGCTCTGTTTGGTGATGCCTCGCCCCAAGAAACCTGCCAGCGCTATCTGGACGCGGGCGCAAAGACTGTCGTGGTCAAGAATGGCTCCGGCGCCATGATCGTGCATGACAACGGCAAATCATTCCCCATCGACGGGCTAGAAATGGTCGACCCCATTGACACGACGGGCGCGGGCGACAGCTTCAACGGAGCGTTCCTTGCCGCGCTCCTGCAAGGCCAGTCGATCCTCGGCGCCGTTCACGCGGGACATGCAATGGCGGCCAAGGTCGTGATGCACCACGGTGCGCTGATCCCGATGGATGCACTCTAAAGCCGATTGATCATTGCCCTTTCCCGCCCAATAGTATGGCAGGAGACAAATATGACTATCGCACCTGACACACCCCGACTGGATTCGACCAAGCCTATCGGTCCGCAGTTGGTCAATGCGCTCCGCCGCAGGATCATCCACAACGATTGGAAACCGGGCCAGCGCCTGTCAGAGTCGGAAGTCGCCTCAGACTACGACGTCAGTCGCCAACCAATCCGCGAGGCGTTCATCAAACTGCGCGAGGACGGTCTGATCGAGGTCCGCCCACAGCGTGGCAGCTTTGTCCGGAAGATCTCCAGCGCCAATGTCCTCGATGCGCGGTTTGTTCGTGAGGCGATCGAAGCGGACATCGTGCGCATCGTGGCAAATGCGCCTGATGACGATGTGATCCGCGATCTGGAGGAACTGGTCGCCGCGCAGAAACGTGCTGCCGACAGCAAGGTCGAAGAGTTCATGGCGATCGACGACCGCTTCCACCACCGCCTCGCGCTTGCCGCCGGACATGTCCACGCGTGGGAGACGGTCGAAAGCACGAAATCCCAATTGGACCGCGTGCGTCACCTGTCCTCGCAGCACTTCCCGCGCGCCAATGTCATCGCGCAGCACATTGGTATTGTCGATGCGATCAAGGCGGGCTCGCCTGATCAGGCAGAAGCCAACATGCGTCAGCACCTGCGTGGACTGATCCGCGATTTGCCGACGATCAAGGAGACCTTTGCCGACTTTTTCGAGTAGTCGGGCTGCTGAGCAAGGGGCGGACTAACTGCAAACACGAAAAAGCCACCGCCCTTGTTTGGACGGTGGAATTTGTTCATGCGAAGACTCCCAGAAGATCAGTCGTCTTCGTGATCGTCGTCGTCATCCTCGCGATCGTTGTCGCGATCATCTTCACGATCATCGTCGTTGTTGTTGTCGTCGTCATCGTGCGAGCTGGAGCTTGATGTCGAGTTATGGTCATCATCGGTTCCATTGTCGTCCGAACCATTGGTGTCGTCATTGTCGTGCGAGCCCGTGCCCGACGTGGTGCTATGATTGTCGTCGGCTCCATTATCATCGTCGATGCCACCATTGGACCCGTAAGTATCGTCGCTGTCATGGGAGCCTGAAGTGGTGCCATAGTCGTCATCCGAGCCGCCCATGTCATCGTCACTGCCTTGGCCATCATGGACGTGATCATCATCACTGCGGTTATCGTCGATGTGGTCATAGCCGTCGTCGTCCACGCCGTTGTCATCGACCTCGTTATGGTCGTCTCTACCCCGATCGTCGTCATCGCTGCGGGACTGAATAGAACCGATCATGTCGGTGCTTTCGTCTTGCCCGACAAATTCGACGTACTGCTGGAGGATCGCGCCGGTTGTATTGTCAACGAGAATCTCAATCTTACGACCGTCGACCGCATAGCCTTCGATCTTGGATTGGGTCGCACCGCGGCCAAGTTCGAAATGGGTATAGCCATCCAGAGCCAAGGTATTGATCGCGCTATCTACGCCATCAGCCATTGCAACATTTGCGGCGAGCAGAAACGCGGCGGTCGAAAGTAGTTTGAATTTCATGGGAGCCTCCTGATTACATTGCAGTCAGGATGTTTGCTTTGCCCCCTCCGGTCCATAAACTGGGGCTTATAGCGCCTGTAAAACAGCGCGTATAACCTCGGTTTATGGGCAGTTTATGCCACCCGTGACAGGCTACTGTAACCTGAACTGGAGGATACATTGCAAAATATTGTTAAAAACGCGCAGGCTCTGGCCATCTTGCTGGCCGGCATGGTCCTGTCTTTTTTGTTCTTCTTTCAGGATGTGATTGTCGACCTACGAGATCATTTTGCTTCGGGTTAGGGCTACTCTGACGGCGAACTGATTCACCTCGTTTTCGAGGCCATTGCCGTAGTTGTCCTCCTGTTCGGGATCTTGGCGATGCGTCAGTATACGGCGATGCTCACCGCAGAGAACGAGCGCAAGAAGACGCAGCTTTCCGCGCTGAAGGACGACTTCGACGACCTCATTGTGCGCAGGTTCGAGCAATGGGGTCTGACTGGCGCGGAGCGCGATGTGGCATTGCTGCTGCTCAGAGGTCTCAATACTGCTGACATCGCAAAGATGCGCTCCACCAGTGTCGGCACGGTGAAGGTTCAATCGCACAACGTGTTCCAAAAGGCAGGCGTGACATCCCGCGTCGAGTTCATGTCGCTTTTCATGGACGAATTCATTGACGTGCGACTGGGCAGCACACTGACCTGATTAGCTGCCTTCATCGGAGTAGAACCCACTGCATTCGTCGCAACGGACACAGGGATGGACAAGCACGGGGCGGTCGATCACCTTGGCGGCAGACGCCCTTCCAGACTGCAAGGAAATTCCCTGATGAGCGACGCCCTTTTCCGTATCACCACCCTCGGAGAGGTCGAACACGACGCGCCCGCTGCCGACCGTATCATCTCCGGCTCGCCGCAGTTCACTACTTGGAACGTGGAGGATCGCGACGGCCTCTATTGCGGGACTTGGCGGTCAACGCCGGGAAAGTGGCGCATCCAGTATGACGAATGGGAGTACTGCCGCATCCTCGAAGGCGTTTCGATCATCACCGAAGATGACGGCCACAGCCTAGAGCTCCGCGCGGGCGACAGCTTTGTTTTGCGGCCGGGCTTCCGCGGCACGTGGGAAGTCGTGGAGACGACGACCAAGGAGTATGTTATCCGGCTCTGATATAGCGGCGTTAGCAATCCACCACCGTTTGCATGACAAATAGAGCCAGCCGATCACCGGAGGAGCCTGCGATGAACATTCTTTTCATCATGTACGACCAGTTGCGTTATGATTACCTCAGCTGCGCGGGTCATCCACATCTGCACACGCCGAACTTCGACCGGATTGCCGCGAAGGGCGTGCGCTTCACCAACGCCTATGTGCAATCGCCGATCTGCGGCGCTTCGCGGATGAGTTTCTACACGGGGCGCTATGCGTCCTCTCACGGCGCGCAGTGGAATGGTTACCCGTTGCGGGTGGGTGAGATGACTTTGGGCGATCACCTCCGCGATCTGGGCATGGATTGCTGGCTTCTTGGCAAGACGCACATGAAGGCGGATGCCAAAGGCATGGCGCGGCTGGGCCTTTCACCCGATAGCTTGATCGGCGCGCGTCAGGCAGACTGCGGTTTTGACGCTTGGGTCCGCGACGACGGCCTGTGGGGCACGGGACCGGACGGCGATTACGACCAAAAGCGCTCGCCTTACAACGAGTACCTTAAATCCAAGGGCTATGACGGCGATAATCCTTGGGCGGACTACGCAAATGCGGGCGTCAGCAACGACCAGATTGCCAGCGGCTGGATGTTCATGAACGCGGACAAGCCTGCCAACATCCGAGAGCAAGACAGCGAAACACCGTGGCTCACCTCCGAAGCGATCCGCTTTATCGACGTGGCGAAGATGCCGTGGTGCGCCCATGTGAGCTTTATCAAACCGCACTGGCCCTACATCGTGCCCGCGCCCTACCACGACATGTATGGCCCAGAGCATATCCTGCCACCCGTGCGGAGTTTGCAGGAACTGAAAAACCCGCATCCAGTACTGAAGGCATATCACGACACCAAAGTCGCGCAGGCATTCCAGCGTGACGACGTGCGGGCCAAAGTTATTCCTGCCTATATGGGCCTGATCAAACAATGCGACGACCAACTCGGGCGCTTGCTGGACCACCTCGAAGCGACCGGACAGATGGACGACACTATGATCGTTCTGACGTCGGATCATGGCGACTATCTGGGCGATCACTGGCTGGGAGAGAAAGACTTCTTCCACGAGGCGTCCGTCAAAATTCCGCTCATCATCTGCGATCCACGGAGCAGCGCCGACGCCACGCGGGGTACCACCTGTGCCGCTCTGGTCGAGGCGATCGACTTGGCCGCGACCTTTGTGGACGCGGCTGGCGGCGAGGTGCCTGATCATATCATTGAAGGGCGCTCACTGATGCCTTGGATCAATGGCGAAGGGCCTGAAGATTGGCGGGAATTTATCATCAGCGAATACGACTATTCGGTCACCCCGCGCGCGGATGCTTTGGGCGTGACGCCCCGCGATGCCCGCATGATGATGGTTTTTGACGGCCGCTGGAAGATGATCCACTTCGAAGGCGGTTTCCGTCAGATGCTCTTTGACCTCGAAACCGATCCGCACGAGATAAACGATCTTGGCGAAGACACTGAACACTTCGACCAGATTGCGCGCCTTTATGGCTACCTAGGACAGTGGGGGCGACGCATGTCCCAACGTGTCACTATGTCAGATACAGATATACGAGCCGCACGCGGCCGTTCACTCCGCCGCGGTATTCTGCCGTTTCTTGTAGACGGAAGCGAAGTAGCCCCTGAACTGACTAAAAAGTACACGGGTTCTGCGCGGCAAAAGCATTGAGGTGCGAACGATTTACGACGTTCCCTTTGCTTTTTTGGCGGCGCTAGGTGTTACATGTCTTAGGAGTTGGTTGCGGGGGTAGGATTTGAACCTACGACCTTCAGGTTATGAGCCTGACGAGCTACCGGGCTGCTCCACCCCGC
>NZ_JAATOP010000019.1 GCF_011806565.1 Marivivens donghaensis | reverse complement strand
CTGATGGACGTCAGCCGCCTCGCCGATATGGGCTGGCGCGCCAGCGTCGATCTGCGCAACGGGCTGGAAGAGACCTATCAGTGGTATCTCAAAACCGGCGATACCGCGCGGCATTGATGGGAATATTCAATTTGGCCCCAAAAATGCGAGAAAGATTTTAAAAATGAAAACGACGATATTAATTATCGGCCCGTTCCCCCCCCCCTTGAATGGCGCCGCCAAGAACACCAAAAAAATATCAAGTCAGATAGCGGAGGAAAACACTAAGGTAATAGAGCTCAATACCCAAAACACCAGCGGCTCTGCACATTCACGGAGCATGATTTATCATGCAAAGAGACTAGTCACAACAGTTCAAAATGTTAAATCTATTATTCGCTATAGGGACGAAATAAAATCTATCTATATTGTACCTGATGGAGGTTTAGGCATCCTCTACAATTTAATATATGCACTACTAATCCGTATTTTTACCATCGCGCCCATTTGGATCCACCACAGAAATTTAATCAATATAAAAAATGGCAATTTTGCCCTCAAACTCTTCAGTTCGTTATTAAACGAACGTGCAACCCACATAGTCCTAACTGACAGCATGAAAACTATGTTCATTGACAATATTAATGACAGTTCGAAAGTTGAAGTTCTTTCTAATGCCGCCACATGTGATGTCACCGTCGAAATTCCAACCAAAAGGCCCTCACGACCACTTACGATAGGCTACATGAGCAACCTTAACGACGACAAAGGCTTTGATATAATATGTGACGCATTTACTCAATTGGCAGCACATAATTCTAGCATAAATTTCAATATAGCGGGGCCAGCAACTGATGAAAAATCGCAGAAACTTCTTGATCAACTAATTTTAGCACTAGGCGGCAACTTAAATTACTGGGGGTCGATCACAACCAATAAAGAAGATTTCTATCTCAAAAATGACATTTTCGTATTTCCTTCAACATATAGACTTGAAGCTCAACCAAACGTATTGTTTGAAGCGATGGCGACTGGATCATATCTCATATCAACCGACCACGCCTGCATAAGAGATACACTTTCATCGACACACCATCAACTAATCAAACTTGAAGATAGGAAGAATATTGCAATAAATATAGTTGAAGCAATAAAAAATATATCCAAAACTGAAAATTTTGAAGATTGGATTGATACAGTCAGGACAGAGAATAAAGATAATTTCGAAATGCAAATGCTTTCCGCGAAGCTGCATTTGGAGCAGATGGTATCTCAAATTAGAATTGGCATTGCCTAAGAAAGTCATAACATACACCATAACAAACGGGAAAAAATTAGAATTGACAAGCCTCATACGAAAAACGCGTGACTTACTCAGACCCATGGTTACATTCGAACGTGAATATCAAATAAGACGAGCTGTTTGCCGCATCACACCGACATCCTACGAACCAGATAGCCCACCACATTTAATACACTGCTGCGCCTGGAAGACCGGAAGCCAATGGATACGACTAGTGCTTTCAGATCCAAGAATTTATCGCTACACAGGTCTACAACCATATCCCTACGCCACAGTGCGCGATGATCAAGAGTGTGCAAAAAAATATAAAAGATCCAAGAGAACGATACTGCTGGCCTCATATGACAGTTATGAAACCGCAAAGTCACTAGCTGGCAAACCGAACGTTAAAAGCTTCTTCGTGATACGTGACCCAAGGACAATGCTGGTCTCTTGGTATTACTCTACAAGATTTACACATCGACCAACAACTGGTGTCGACGAACATAGATACGCAATGCAGAATATGTCAGATCGAGACGCGTTCATCTATTGCTCCGATGCATTCATCAAAGAATTCGCTCCAATTCTCGATAGTTGGGCGCAACACGCAAACAACTTACCGATTGTTCATTTTGAAGACCTCACAGGCGTAAACAGTAGTCTTATCTGGACCAATCTTTTCGCCGAGCTTGGCTACGCCGTCCCCCAAGAGACGATTCAAAAGGTACTCAAAACCTACTCAATTGAAAACCTTGCACCCAACCCTCACGCCAGAAACGTCGACGATAAATATGCAGCTAAAGGCAAACGCGAATGGCCAACATTCTTGAGTGGATCTGATACGTCGAGTATATATCAGCAGTTAGAAACCTGGATTCAAGCTTTCGGATATACAACACAACATGCTTGAGCCTGAAAACCATATAGCCTTGGCATTTGCAAATTTTGGGACTGGCGGCGCCCAACGCGCAATGACATATCTTGCAAACGAACTGGTTAGGAAGGGCTGGTCTGTTCAAGTACTGGTTTTTCGCGAAGACCCTAAAATCTATGATATAACCAGACATAAAAACTTACAAATTATCGAACTCGGATCTTCACTACACGAACAAATTGTTTCATTAAATCGATGGCAAAAGCAGAATAGTGACATACCAATCCTCGCTACTCAAGAAAATGTAATAAGAGTTTTCCTTCTAGCGGGGAAAATATTTCTACGAAATACGATAGTAATTAGAGAAGCAAATAGAATCGGAGCGACTAGACCAAGCGGCAAGTCCTGGCTATGGGCACCATTTATGAAGTTTCTCTATACTCGGGCTAATGGTTTCATCTCCCTTAGCTCCGCAGTCCAAGAAGACCTGCGCAAATTTACTGACTACCGAGATGTATCGATACCGTTGATAAAAAATGCAATCGATGTAGACACGGTTGAACTCAAAGGGCAAGAAGAGCTAGACCATGAGTGGTTTAGTTGTGAAACAGATGTGCCGGTGGTTATTGGTGTTGGACGGCTGGTTATGCAAAAAGATTTTGCAAACCTGGTATCGGCCGTTGCGTTGGCAAGAAAAACCCGCAGGATCCGACTCTTGCTGCTTGGTACGGGGCAATTAAGAGAACAGCTACTATCACTTGGAAATAAACTGAATTTTGGTGATGACTTCCAAATAATGGAATTTCAGTCCAATCCCTACAAATATATGAAGCGCTCCGACGTATATGTGCTATCTTCAAAGTGGGAAGGTAGTCCAAATACATTGTTGGAAGCAATGGCACTTGGCATGAAAATAGTAGCGTGTGACTGCCCTTCTGGTCCTCGTGAACTTATTACTAACCATAAAATTGGAAAGTTAGTGGATGTTGGTGACGCCGAACAGCTAGCTATTGCTATTCTTCAATCAATTGCGGCAGTTCACGATCCAGAGTATATTATAGAATATACGAAAGCTAAACACGACATAGCCCCATGGGCTGAACAGTATATTGCCGCAATTGGGTGTGCTAAATAGGGGTTTAATCTTGAAAAAGTATATTGCAGACAACCGTAGAAAAATTCAGCTCGCCATTAACTCACAGTTTGGACGCCTTCAGCCCAACATCCTTGCTAATTCTGTTCCAAAATCCGGTACACATCTTCTTAAAGCGATTCTTGAAGGAAATGGCTACAAGTTTGTCGGACATTACAATGACCAAGAATGCGGCCACCTTGATATAAGTCAGGAGAGAAATCGATATTTCTCGACAGCTCACCTGAATACGGCCACGAGCACGAGGGGCACCAGACTGCTTGTTTATCGCGATCCAGCTGACGTAGCATTGTCTATGGCGATTTACCTACGGAATCGATGGTATCATCCGCAGCACAAAAAATTTTCATCTATCCCTCTTGCAGATTGCGTTGATTTGGTTTTCCACGGGACTCAAGGGCTTCGTCCTCTTTGGGAAACCTACGAAAATAAGTTTAAATGGGCCAATAGCGTCGATGCTATTGGATTCGATTTTTCATTTTTGAAGTCTGAACCTGATAAAATCTTCAGAGTAATTGGGGACAATGACGTAGATCTATTTGCGATCAATCGATCCATCAATCGTTGGAATCCCACTAAACGATCCAAAAGGGATCCGCACGAAGACGAATTGAAGAGAGAGGCACAAAAATCTCAAAAGTCTTCCGTTATCAAGTGTTTCGACATTTACAAAAAAATGACTGATCGCTTGTCAGCTTAATTTATCGGCTAGAAATTGATGGACAGAAACGCAAAATCCGCTCGCGATGTAGCTTCTATAATAATAAGCTCATCCCTTTCTATAACTGCAAGAATTATCACACTCGCCGTGCTAGCTCGACTATTGCAGCCCGATGATTTTGGTTTAGTAGCTTTCTCAATCGCAGTTCAAACTCTGTTCTCACTTGTTGCCCAGCTGGATATTCGCGATTCTCTCATTCAGCTTAAATCTATTAACGTTAAACATATTAAATTATCTTTTTCAATTCTGCTGGTTTCAAGTCTATTTTGGTATGGAATCTTATACTTAAGTTCAAATGAGATTGCCAAAACAGTCAATATGAATGACCTACCAAAAAACCTGAAATTGGCGGGACTGTTAATCATTCTCGATGCTGTCCTCGTACCCATCGAAGCGCTGCTCATTAGGTCGGGGCACATTAGAGAAATTGCCAAAAACAATTCACATTCATATATTTTCGGCTTCATGGTCACTGGATGCGTGGCCGCTTCAATTTACCCGCATTCGTTAGCTCTTGTCCTGGCTTGGCTTGCGATGGGCATATTCAGGCTAGGATCTGGCATCGTCGCAATCTTTCGTAATTTCCAATCTGTAAGATCGTCAATGATAGATATTGAGCAAAGTTCTTATGAATCTGCTTCGGACATTTTAAGATTTGCTATTTTGGGAACTGGAAATAGATTTTTGACGACCTCTGCTAAGCAAGTTGACACTCTCATAGTCGGATCATTACTCGGAAGTGTGCCACTCGGGCTTTACTCTCGCGCCTATGCTCTTGCAATAACACCGGTCAACACGCTGCTCGTTCTAGTCGGCCGTTCAGTTATTTTTCCGCGACTTTCACGACTACAACAGTCACCATCTGACTTTGATTACTTTGTATCGCGCGCGTTAACTATGTCTGCATATCTTATGCTACCGCTGACTGCCTATCTCGCAGTCTGCGCAAAAGATGTAATTGGATTACTTTTCGGCCCTGGTTGGGGCGCCACTATATTTCCATTTCAGTGTCTTCTAGTTGGTCTCTCAATATCATTCTTCCAAAACACTTTGAGTGCTGTAGGCCGAGCACTCGCGCGTCAGTCAACCCTACTTCGGCTTAATGCTCTTTGCACATCTCTCATAGCGGCATGCGTATACCTTGGATCTTTAATCTCTCAAATCGATGGTGCATCTATAGGTTTTCTAGTCGCTTCGGTACTAAACTCCATTATATCGGCATCGGTTTTATCAAATATAACTTCAATGTCGTCTCTTGATATCATAGGTTCAGTGCGACGTCCGGCAACGCTCGGATTGTTAACAGCTTTGATCGTGTATACTTGTAGAGAAATATTAACTTTATTTCATTTTAATAATTTATTTACATTGATAATTATCCCATTTTTTCTTTTGGCGCTTTATTCTTCGGCAGTTTTGTTGCTCCCACGTAAAATACTAGACACATGGGAGCGAAATGTATTAATCAGAACATTACTTCCTGCGGAGAAAATCTTGATATTCAAGTTTTTGCTAGATCGACTTCGCTCAAGCGACGGCAACACGAGCAACAGTCACTTTTGATTGTCGCTTTATTATTCAAAATGCAGTTTCAAAAAAATCCCAATACGTCGCGACTGAACCTGTCGTTTTCTCGTCCAGTTTAGCTTGCCTTTATGGGTAGATTCTAATTTATGCACGCCTCCATTAAAACTTCTCGAGCGACGCTAGCCCTACTACTGATGCTGCTATTCGCATTCACACCGGACGGCTTTAGTCCGGCGCTTGCTTTCTTAAGCATAGTCGTAACCGTTGAAATTATAATACGCACCGCAAGAAATCCCGTCTCACTACACGAAAATATTTCCACCCAATTCCATGGCGAATTTTTGTTTTATATATTTTCATACGTCATTTTGCTGTACCCCTATCATTTAGCTCTATTCGGAGCAATTGACTTATCTCAGCAGTCAAAATTTCGCTATAGTTTTCCTGAGATGAGCAACAAGGCAATTATCGCATCAACCATATTTTTCGTGGGGTTCGACATCGGCACCAGTTCAGTTTTTCGAGCTCGCGATATGCCCCGACTCGGGCAATTTCAACCTGCACCAATCTTATCGACTATGTTGCTCTTTCTGCAGGTCGTCAGTATAATTGTATTTTTGGGTCTTGGAGGTGATCGATGGATTTTCGGTAGTTATAGTCGCCTAGACCAGGTTTCATCAGCAACTGTAAATCAGTTCTTCTTCTTAGCTACTCTTTTAACCATGATGGCTTTTGCTTCTTTTATTGCGGGCTTTAAGCTTCGCTGCAATAACTCATTTAGTTGGGTTAGTGCGGGTGTCGGTGCAATCTGGATTTTAGCTGTATTTTTAATCGGTGATCGAAATTCACTTTTCCTTATACTAATTTCTATTATCACTTCTTTGAGTTTATTCTATATTCGGGTCAGGATTACTAGCCTTGCTATCCTGGCTACCATTGCCTTTACAGCATATAGTGGATTTGAAGTGGCTCGTAAGTCTGAAGATAAATCAATCTCAGGCATGATTTCCGAAATTTTTGATCCGAACAATCAAACTAGTATCGCGGATTCCTCCCTCGCAAACACAACCACTTCGACAAGGGCGGCGTTTTATTATGTTCCTGATACAATTGGTTATAGCTATGGGCAGCTCACAACCAATGCTATATTAGGAATTGTGCCAAAGTTGCGCTCGCTGGTTGTCAAGTCTAATGCTGGGCCAACTCGCAGTGCTGAGATCCTGACTGACGCGATTCTTGGGAAGAATACCAGCTGGGGTCTTGGAACTAGCATCCTTGCCGATTTGTATATGGATCTTGGCATCTTCTATGTTCTTTTTGCTAGCTATGTCCTTGGTTGTGTCTGGGCTTGGATTAGGTTTCGACTTGCGAGCGCTCCGAACGATCACGATGCAATCGTTCTATTTGTCGTTGCTACGGCCTTTTTCGCCGAACTCGCTCGTTATGGCATTGCGTTTGTAATTCGTCCTATTGTCTGGACATATTTTATTTTGTCGCTATCACGCTTCATATCAAGGTTCTTGCACAAAGTTTGACTTGCCAACATTATCGCGGCGCTGGTCCACCAGTTCTATTGGAAGGACAACCTGCTGGCCCGCATGAAGTAAGCCCACAGCCCCCTGATAACGCAAAAACGCCCCGCTCGATTGAGCGGGGCGTTTTCGTTTGTCGCGGGTCTCTGGCTTACTTGCCGGCGATGAGGCCCATGCTTTCGAGCTTGAGCAGGACCTGGTGGGCGCAGTTGTCGACGTCGACGTTCTCGGTTTCGACGACGATCTCGGCGTTGACCGGAGTTTCGTACGGATCCGAGAT
>NZ_JAATOP010000018.1 GCF_011806565.1 Marivivens donghaensis | reverse complement strand
ATTGCATCAATGTCAAAAAGCGTGAAACAAAACCAATCCACCGCGCCCTAACTTGTCGGCGCGCCTCGCCAGTCCTGTCTCTAAATTTCCCGAACCGGCTAGCCTCAGTGGCCGTTCCGTCCGTCCCGCTAGCGCCTCAGCGCCGCCGGTGAGGGGGCTTTTACGGATACTGCAGAATGGGCGCAAGTCGAAAATTCGAGAAAATCGAAAAAAGTTCGATTTTCTTTTCCGAGCACCCACAGCTGCCGATTTTGGCAGCGTCTGATGAACTCTTAACCTGCCTTCAATGCAGTTTTGTGAATGTGGAGGCCCCTGCCCCGCATGAACTAGCCCTCTCTTTCTACATGGAGTATGCCGCGCCCAGCTATTTAAATTGGAGTTCACCATGAAAACCGCTCTTGTGGTCATGTTGCTCGGCACAGCTAGCCCTCTTGCCGCACAAACACTGTATTTCTCTGCCATACCCGATGATGACGAAACCAAGCTGGTCGAGCGTTTCGGCGCTGTTGCCGACTATCTCGAGGCCGAACTGGGCGTCGACGTCGAGTATATTCCTGTAAAGGACTACGCCGCGGCCGTGACCGCGTTCCGCAATGACCAGATCCAACTGGGCTGGTTCGGCGGTCTGTCGGGCGTTCAGGCACGTACTGCCGTTCCGGGAAGCCAGGCCATTGCGCAGGGCGCGGAAGACGAGACCTTCGTCTCCTACTTCATCGCGAACACATCGACCGGCCTGACCGAGTCGGAGGAGTTCCCCGATATGTCCGGTCTATCGTTCACTTTCGGCGCGCAGACCTCAACCTCGGGCCGTCTGATGCCCGAGTTCTATATCCGTCAGGAAACCGGTGAGGCCCCCGAGGATCTGTTCTCGGACGTCGGCTTCTCGGGCGATCACGGCCAGACCCTGCGCCTTGTTGCTTCGGGCGCCTATGAAGTCGGTGCGCTCAACTACACTGTCTACGATCAGGCCGAAGCGGACGCGTTGGCCGAGGTCGAGACCGCCAAGGTCATCTGGAAGACCCCGCCCTACCCCGACTACAACTGGACCATCCGCGGCGACGTGGATGACCGTTTCGGCGAAGGCTTCACGGCCAAGGTGCAGGAGGCCCTGATCGGCATGACCGACGAGGCACTTCTAGCCTCCTTCCCGCGTTCGGCCTTCATCGCGGCTGACAACGCAATGTACGCACCGATCGAAGACACCGCGCGCGAACTCGACATCATCGAATGACGCGGGTTCTGGCGACACTGGAAAACGAGGACCTCGGCTGGGACGGCAAGACCGTTCTGGCCGGCGTTTCGCTGTCCGTCGCCAGCGGAGAACGCCTCGCGCTGCTGGGAAAAAGTGGCGCGGGGAAGAGCACTTTGCTCACTACTATATATAGCCGCCTTTTGGGTCGTATTGCCTACGTCCCCCAAGACACCGGCCTCGTCGGGCCACTTTCGGCGTTTCACAACGTCTGGATGGGACGGTTGGATGACCACAGAACGGCGCGAAATCTGCGTACTCTGGTCTGGCCGAGTAAGGCCGAGCGGGCCACTGTCGATACCGTTCTGGACGCGACGGGCCTGAGCGGGCTTGGCCGCCGTCCGGTGATGAACCTGTCGGGCGGACAGAAGCAGCGGGTCGCCCTGTCGCGTGCGCTTTTGCGCGGCGGTGACGTTGTGCTGGCGGACGAGCCTGTCTCAGCCGTCGACGTGACCCAAGGGGCCGAGCTGCTGGCGCGGCTGGACGAAACCTTCGCGACCTCGGTGATCGCCATGCATGATGTCGAGATGGCCAAAGGCTGGGCCACGCGTATCATCGGTATCGCGGGTGGCCGCATCGTCCTTGACTGCACCCCGACCGAGGCCAGTGACGCGGATATCGCCGCGCTCTACGTATGATCACCACGCGCAAGGTCGTTCTGCTGGGGTTCATCGCTGCGGCGGTCGTTGCGCTCGGGTTCGCTGACCTGACGGGGCGCCACACCGATCCCTCGGTCCTGTTGGCGCGGATGGCGGACGGCCTGCTCCACCCCGATTTCTCGATCTGGCCCCAGCTGCTGAATGGCACGATGCTGACCGCAGCATTTGCCGTTTGCGGTGTTTTCTTTGGCGCGGGGTTCGGCCTGCTGCTCGCGCCGCTCTATCATATCCGCGCTGTTAGGACTTTCTGCATCGCGATCCGCGCGATCCACGAACTGTTCTGGGCGCTGCTTCTCCTGAACATCACCGGCCTCAGCCCTACCACGGGCGTGCTCGCGATCGGCATCCCCTACACGGGCATCTTCGCCAAGGTGTTTTCGGAATACCTAGACGAGGCTAGCCGCGCGCCCGAGGCCGCCCTGCCCCGCAACGTTGGCCAAATCACGCGGCTCCTCTGGGCACGCCTTCCGCAGTGCGCCGCACCGATGCGGAATTACACGCTCTACCGCCTCGAATGCGGGATCAGGTCGTCTGCGGTGCTGGGCTTCATCGGCCTACCGACGCTCGGCTACCTGTTAGAGACATACTTCAAACAGGCACACTACGATCAGGCGTTTGTGGTGCTGGCGGTCTTCCTGCTCCTCATCATCCCCGTGCGCCGGTGGATGAAATGGCGGCTCGCGCCGGTCTACCTGCTGGCATCGCTCGCAGTTCTGTTCGCACAGAAAACGCCGCCCATGGGTAGCGGCATGTTCGCGCGCTTCCTGCACGACATCGTCCCTGCCCCGATCCGCACCGGCGCGGACTGGGGTGGCTGGCTCGAAAAGGTCTTCATCAACCAAGCATGGCCCGGCGCCATCGACACGGTCGTCCTGTCGCAGATCGCGCTGACCGGAGCCGCGCTGATTGCCTTCTTCGCCTTTCCCGCCATTGTCCCCCGCGTGGCGGGCCGCTTCGGCGCGATGATCGGGCACCTCGGACTTGTCCTGTGCCGGTCGCTCCCCGAGTACATGCTGGCGTTCGTCCTGCTTCAATTCTTCGGTCCCTCCATGCTGCCAGCAATCCTCGCGCTCGCGCTACACAACGGGGCGATCATCGCGCACCTTCTCGGGCGGCAGGCCACGTCGCTCGCGCTGCGACCCGATGCGCCAAAGGGCCTGACGCTGTGGGGGTGGGAACTGGTCCCGCGCCTCAGCGCGAATTTCTGGGCGCTGTGCCTCTACCGCTGGGAAATCATCGTCCGCGAAAGCGCGATTATGGGCATCCTCGGCATCGGGACGCTCGGCTTCTACATCCAGAAGAACGTGCAGGAACTCCGCCTCGACCGCGTGGTCGCCCTGCTGGCCGTATCGTTCCTGCTCACGATGGCGATCGACCAGCTGTCCCGCCGCCTCCGCGCGTCGATGCGGGTCGGCACCCAGCTGCACATCGAAGGCTCGCGCGGCAACGCCCGCCGCTGAGTGCGACACCGCGACACCCTGCCAATCGGTTCGGTATACCATGGCACACATTGACGCCCTGACGCCTCTCCTGTAAGCCAGCACCGACCGCAGGAGCGATCCTGCATCGACCCATCGCACCAGCAAACCGCGGAGAAGCGACCCATGGCCGATAAGACCCCCGATATTATTTATACCATTGTTGACGAAGCCCCCGAACTGGCCAGCGCATCGCTGCTGCCGATCGTTCGCTCTTTTGCAGGCGCTGCCGGCATCGACGTTGCACAGCGCAACATCTCTGTTGCAGGACGTATCCTCGCCGTCTTCCCCGAGTGCCTGACCGAAGAGCAGCGCATTTCGGACGACCTCGCCGCTCTGGGCCAGATCGTGAAGACGCCGGAAGCCAACGTCATCAAGCTGCCGAACATCTCGGCCTCGATGCCGCAGCTGACCGCAGCGATCAAGGAACTCCAGTCCAAGGGCTACGCTGTTCCGGATTACCCCTACGAGCCGAAGACCGACGAGGAAAAATCGATCCAGGCGCGTTATGACGCCGTTAAAGGCTCGGCGGTGAACCCCGTCCTGCGCGAAGGCAACTCCGACCGTCGTTCGGCCAAGGCCGTCAAGGAATACGCAAAAGCGAACCCGCACCGCATGGGTGAGTGGACCGCCGATTGCCCGACCACGGTCGCATCGATGGAAGGTGACGACTTCTTCCACAACGAGACCTCGGCCACCATCACCGCAGCGCAAGCTGGCGGCGCCAAGATCGTTCACACCGCTGCCGACGGCACCGAAACCGTTCTGAAGGACGGCCTGAAGTACCTCGAAGGCGAAATCGTCGACGCGACCTACCTGTCGGCCAAAGCCCTGCGCGCGTTCATCAAGCAGGAAATCGCGTCGATGGAGCCGGGCGTTCTGTTCTCGGTCCACCTGAAGGCCACTATGATGAAGGTCTCGGACCCGATCATCTTCGGTCACTTCGTGTCGGTCTACCTTGAAGACTTCATCGCCAAGCACGGCGACAAGCTCGCTGAACTCGGCTTTAACCCGAACCAGGGTCTGGGCGATCTCGAAGCGAAAATCGCTGGCAACGCCGAACTGGAAGCCGACTACAAGGCCGCCATGGAAGCCCAGCCGGACATGTACATGGTGAACTCCGACAAGGGCATCACCAACCTGCACGTATCGTCGGACGTCATCATCGACGCCTCGATGCCTGCCGTCATCCGCGCTGGCGGTATCGGCTGGGGACCGGACGGCAAGGCCGCGCCGGCCAAGTGCTGCATCCCCGACAACAGCTACGCCGGCGTCTACGACGAGACCATCAACTACTTCAAAGAAAACGGCAAACTGGACGTCACCTCCTGCGGTGCCGTCTCGAACGTCGGCCTGATGGCCCAGAAAGCCGAAGAGTACGGCTCGCACCCGACCACCTTCGAAATGAAGGCTGACGGCACCGTGCGCATCGTTCTGGACAACGGCGACGTGCTGCACGAGCACACCGTCGAAACGGGCGACATCTGGCGTTCGGCGACCGTGAAGCAGGCTCCGATCGAAGACTGGATCAAGCTCGCTGTCCGCCGCGTCAAGGCCACCGGCCTCGGTGCGTTCTGGCTCGACGCGAACCGCGCTCACGATGCAGAACTGATCAAGTACGTCGAACCCGCTCTCAAAGAGGCAGGTATCGACATCCCGATCATGGCTCCGCGCGAAGCAACCCGCTGGACGCTGGAACACATGACCGCCGGTAAGGACGTCGTCACCATCACCGGTAACGTGCTGCGCGACTACCTGACCGACCTGTTCCCGATCCTCGAACTGGGCACCTCGGCCAAGATGCTGTCGATTGTATCGCTCATGCAGGGCGGCGGCCTCTTTGAAACCGGCGCCGGCGGCACCGCTCCGAAGCACGTCCAGCAGGTTCTCGAAGAAAACCACCTGCGCTGGGACTCGCTGGGCGAGTTCTGTGCACTGGGCGAATCCTTCGACTTCCTCGCAGCGGCCCGCGACGACAAGAAAGCCGCCGTTCTTGGCGCTGCTGTCGGCGAGTCGATCCAGAAGGTCCTGATGGGCGGCAAGAGCCCCGAAGGCCGCGTCGGTCAGAACGACAACCGCACCTCGCACTACTGGTTCGCCCGCTACTGGGCCGAAGCACTGGCCGCGCAGTCGGACGACGCTGACCTCGCAGCGCACTTCAAGCCGATCGCGGAAGAGCTTGCAGGCAAAGAGGAAACCATCCTTGCCGAACTGCACGCAGGCGAAGGCAGCCCTGCCGATCTGGGCGGCTACTATCTGCTCGACGCGGCCAAGACCGCAGCAGTGATGCGCCCGAGCGCCACACTCAACGCCATCATCGGCTAACGACACGAAGGGCGGCCCACGGGCCGCCCTTTCTCTTTGCCTTTGTGCCCCAAATATCCCGGGGTGAATGGCGCAACGCGCCAGAGGGGCAGCGCCCCTACTTTGGTCTTAGACGCAACTTTGTTGCGGCATCACGGTTCGGGAAAACCTCATCTCGGGTTCGCATACGCGCGCAATCGGCGCTTGAAGCACAGCCCGACTACCCTTTAGTGTTAAGAATAGTTCAATTCCTTAACTGACTGCTTGATGTCCCACACAGATTTGCCTGAAAAACTGACGGCCTACATGAGCCGCTCAAATGTTGCGCTCGCGCTCTCGACAGGGGGCGGCGATGTGCCGTTGAGCTATGTGAACAAGGCATTCTGCGATCTGACGGGCTATCAATCCGACGAGGTTGTCGGCCAGAATTGCCGCTTTCTTCAAGGCGACGATACAGACCCCGCGCACAAGCAGGCGCTCCATGATTTCGTGATGGATCCCGAGGTCGACAGCGGCCGCTTTCCGATTCTGAATTATCGCAAGGATGGAACGACGTTTCTGAACTTCGTTCTGATGACACGTTTGCGCGACCGGAAAGGGAACACCCGTTTTATTCTGGCCTCGCAGTTCGATATGACGAACACCGAGAAACGCGCGAAAATGCCTGTCCACGACAAGAAGCTGAGCGCAGAACTCGCCGAAGTGAACGCTATGGGCGTCGAATTCGGCCTTGCCATGCGCGGCAGTGCGCAGACCATCGCAGACTCCATTGCTCTGCTCGCACGGATGTCCCTCAATGAATAAAGTGACAAACGAAGCCGAAACTCCGCTGTTCGTCGTCGGGATCGGAGCCTCTGCCGGTGGGCTGGAGGCACTCCGCGATATGCTGTCGACTGCCAGTCAGGATTGCCGGCTGGCATTTGTGGTCGTCCAGCACCTCGACCCCAACCACGAGAGCCTGTTGGCCGAACTGCTCGACCGCCATACAGTGCTCGAAGTCCGTCAGGCCGACGATGGTGAAGAGGTCCGTGCGGGCTGCGTGCACATCATTCCGCCGGGTCATGGCCTGAACATTCACGACGGCAAACTCGGCCTGACCGATTTCAGCCAGCCCCGCGGCTTGCGCCGCCCTATCGACGACTTTTTCGAAAGCCTCGCACAGGATCAGGGCAAGAACGCCGCCTGTGTGATCCTCTCGGGAACCGGTGCTGACGGCACTGCGGGTCTACGCGCGATCAAGGAACTCGGCGGTCTTTGCGTTGTGCAGGAACCCCGCACGGCGAAGTACGACGGGATGCCGACCTCGGCGATCAACACCGGCCTCGTCGACTTTATCAACGTGCCGCCCGAGATCATCGACAGCGTGCAGCAGTTCTTTACAAAGGCTGCGCTGACCGATGCCCAGAACGTGTTGGCACAAACCGTCAATGAGACGCTCGAGGATATCTGCTCGGTCGTCCGCACCACGGCTGGTCACGACTTTGCGGGCTACAAAACCTCGACCCTGTCGCGCCGCGTCCAGCGCCGCGTTCAGGTGCTCGACCTTGACGATGCGCGCGAATACCTCGCTTACATCCGCTCGACACCCGAAGAGTGCGAGATCCTGTTCCGCGAGTTGCTGATCAACGTGACCCGTTTTTTCCGCGACACTTCGCACTTTGAAGTGCTGCGCAACGAGGTAATCAAACCCCTCGTCCGTGATGCACAGGACGAAGAAATCCGTGTCTGGGTGCCCGGCTGTTCGAGCGGCGAGGAAGCCTATTCCATCGCGATGCTCTTCGCCGAAGAAGTCCGCCTCCAGCGCCGCAGCATCAACATTCAGGTCTTTGCTACCGACATCGACGAACAGATGCTCCGCATCGCGCGCGACGGCGTGTACCCTGCTGCCGCGCTGATCGACATCCCTGAGGAAATGCGCGAGCTCTATACTCTGCCCCGCGACGGGAAATTCCAGATCAACAGCCGCATTCGCGACATGATCCGGTTCTCTGTCCACAGCGTCGTGCGCGATCCGCCGTTTTCCAACATCGACCTGCTGTCCTGCCGCAACCTGCTGATTTACTTCGGTGATGCGCTGCAAGCAGCAGTCATGCCGATCTTCCATTACGCGCTGCGCCCCGGCGCGACGCTATTCCTCGGCCCGTCGGAGACGCTCGGCCGTCATGATCACATGTTCCATCCGGTGGACGCGCAGGCCCGCATTTTCGAGCGGAACGAAGGCCGTCCGGAATACCCTGTCCATCTGCGCAACCAGTCACGTCAAATCACCACGCGCCGCCACATCTCTAGGGAAGAGGACCGCGAGTCGACGCGCGTAGATTGGTCGGACAAAGAACTGCGCGACCGCATTCTCACCCACTACGGCCCCGCAACGCTGCATGTCTCGCGCGAGGGCGAGTTGCTTGGCTCGACCGGTCGTCTGGGCCGCTATCTATCGACAACCACCGTTGGCGCAATGCATACGCAATACGCGTCGTCGCTCGCCGTCGCTGGCGTCCGCGAAGCGATTTCTTCGGTCATCCGTCAGGTGACATCGTCGGGCAAACGGACGATCAGCCGCGACCTGATGGCTCATTCCGAATTCGGCGCCCAGGCGTTCGACCTCATCGGTGATCCGATGCGCGACGGTACGATCCTTCTGGTCTTCCGCGAACGCGGCCCGTTCGCCCCGATGGACGAGGACGAGCTTGATGATGTCGACGCCACCGACAGCCATGTGCAGAGCCTCGAGAACGAACTCCGCTCCACCCGCGCCCGCCTTCACACCACCGTAGAAGAGCTGGAGACCGCGAACGAGGAGCTGAAAAGCTCGAACGAAGAAATGATGTCGATGAACGAAGAGCTTCAATCGACAAACGAGGAGCTTGCGACCGTCAACGACGAACTGAAGGTCAAGGTCGACGAGCTCTCCATCGCCAACACCGACCTGTCCAACTTCTTCAGCTCGACCGCCTTGCCGCTCGTGGTGCTCGACGCCAAAGGCGTGGTGCGGAACTTCACCGAATCCATCCTGACGCTCTACCCGCTCCGCGCTGGCGACCGTGGCCGTCCGCTGTCCGAAGTGACTTGCCGCCTTGCCGAAGCCGACGAAGTACTGGGCGCAATCGATCAGGTCATGCGCACCGGCGACGAGCAATACCTGCGCGTCACCGACCACGATGCACAGCGCACATGGTCGCTGATCGTCACACCCTACCGCGATCGTGACGACGACATCGACGGTGTCACCCTCGTGTTTAGCGAACTGACCGAAGCGCTTCTGCTCGAAGACAAGCTGAAGTCCGAAGGCGAACGCCTCCGCATCGCGCTCGATGTGACCGGCCTTGGCGTGTGGGAACTTTCCCGCGACGGTCGCACGATCAAATTCGACGACAAAGGCGCAGAGCTGCTGGGACTGGAGACCAACTCTCTCAAGTTCAGCGATTTTATCGAGAGCCTGCCGGAGAAACTCCGCTCCGAGACCGAACGCACCATGCGTACCAGCGAAATCAGCGCGCCCTTCAACGTGATGATTGACCTGCCCTCGCTCGACAATCATGACAAATGCATCCAGTTTGTCGGTCGCCGCATCGGCCGCGCACAGGGCCAGCGCACGCTCGGCGTTCTGTTCGACGTCACCGAGGAAGAAGAAGCCAAGCGCGTCCGCGAGATCATGCTCCACGAGATGAACCACCGCGTGAAGAACCTGTTCTCGATCATCTCGGGCATGGTGCGGATCGCGGGCCATTCGGCCAAATCCGTCCCCGCGCTAGTCGAAGGTGTCACCGCCCGCATCGGCGCACTCGCCCGCTCCCACAACATGACCCATCAGGCGCCCAGCGGCACGTATTTCTCGCTCGCTGAAGTCGTCGAAGGCGCGGTCCAGCCCTACAGGGGTCAGTCCGCAGGCATCGAGATTTCCGGACCCGAAGTTCACCTGACGCCGGAAACCCTCACGACCCTATCGCTGATCTTCCACGAACTGGCGACGAACACCGCGAAATACGGTGTTCTGGGTCCGATCGACGGCAAGCTACGCATTGAGTGGGAAAAACATGACGAACATGAGATTCTTCTGAATTGGACGGAACTTTATAACGATCCTGTGACTTTTAATGATAACGAGTCTAACGGCTTCGGCTCGACGATGATGCAACTGTCCGCCTCGCAATTGAACGGACGCATCTTCATCGAAAGATCGGAGTCAGAGCGCAGGACGCAATTGATTTATGAAAACAAATCCAAGTAGTGCCCGGTCCCGTCCTCTCGTTCTTCTCTGTGAGGACGAGCCTATCGTGGCGATGGATATCCAGATGATGCTCGAGGACGCCGGCTACGAAATCGCCGGCCCGTACGCGCGCGTGACCGATGCGCTGGACGCGATCAATAGCATCAACCCCGATGTCGCCCTTCTCGACGTGCGTCTACGTGACGGCGAGGTGTTCTCCGCTGCCGAGCGCCTGAAGGAAAACGGCGTCCCGCTGATCTTCCACAGTGGCCACATTGTCGAAGACAACGTCGCCGACCGTTTCCCCAAAGCGCTCCACTGTCCCAAACCAGTAATGCCGGATGAGCTTCTCGGCACGATAGAAACCGCCTGCGTCAAAGCGGAGTGAAGACAGGAATAGGGGCGCCTCTGGCGCCCTCTTCTTTTGCCTTTGTGCAAAAAATATCCCGGGGTGAATGCCGCAGGCAGAGGGGCAGCGCCCCTCCTACGCCCTCAGCCCCTCCACGACCGGCTGACGCAGGACGACCGCCGCTGGCAGCAGCGAGATCAGCAGCGTCACCGACACGAACCCCGCTACGAATTGAATTTCCTGCCATCCCAGTGGCGCAGTCACGAGGATATTCGTCTGAGCGGTTACGATCTGGGACAGCACCATCGCCGCGCCGACTCCGATCAGCATGCCAGTGATCGCGCCGGATAACAGCAGGACAGCGCTGAACGACCACATCATCGCGAACACGAACCGCGACGGTGCGCCGAGCGCGCGGAGCAGCGCGACCTGACGGCGGAACAGGCGGGACAGGATGAACAGGCCCAGCATCACGCTGACCGCGACCAGCACTTGAGTGACCAGCGCCATCACCGACATCGCCTGCCGCACGTCTCCCATCACATTGTATAGGCCCGCCAGCACCGCGCCCGGAAAGAACGCCATCGTCTCGCGGTCGCGTGTGAAGGTGGAGCGCAGCGCATAGTTCGCCCAAAGCGCCTCGGCGTGGACGACGACCGCTGGCGTTCCGGGAAAGTATTCCGCATCAAACGGGCCGCCGATGACATCACCCGCTTCCGGCGCGTGACCGTTGGCGAGGCCGTGGACCTCCCATACAGCCTCGACCGGCACGATAATCGCGCGGTCCCACGGGGTCCCCGTCGGTGCCATGCGGCCTGTGACGCTGAACGAAACGCCGTGCTCTTCGGCCCCGCCGTCGATGTGGGTCATGCCATGCGCGGGGGTGAATTGCGCGCCGATTTCGAGCGGGACAAGCGCGCCGACGACAGCCTCTTCGTGATCCGCAAAGATCGCGCCCTCGACGTTCTGATCGGTGAGGTATGCCACGAACTCGGCTGTGGAGCCGATGACGGGCGCTCCGGCGTAGCTGTCTCCGAACGCGAGCGGCGCTGCGATGGCGACGCTCTCGGTCGCCGCGATCTCGTTGTATGTCTCGCCGTCGATAAGCCCCATGTCCGAGGGCTGGAGGAATACGGCGGCCAGCATCACCGATAACTCGCTGCCGGGGGCCGAGACGATCAGGTCGAACTTGTCCGCCGCCTGCGCGGTCCCTTTGCGAAGACCACGCTCCTGCGCGAGCAGCCCGACGCCTAGCCCGACCGACACCGCGATGAGTACGATGAACATCACCGACGGCACGCGGAAGCGCCAGATGATCGCCTTGACCAGCGGCCACGGAGTATGTCCGCGCAGTACAACAACGCCGGTGATCAGGGCAGGCAAAAGCAGACCGATTACCGCCAAGAGATCCTGCGCCGCAACAGGCAAATCGTACCAAAGGTCCATCATGCCGCCTGCCCTCGCGGCTCTACGATCTTGCCGTCACTGACAGTCAGAACACGGTCCATACGGTCGATCAGATGCTGGTCATGACTGACGGCGATCAGGGTCGTTCCCGACGTTCGCGCCAGCGCAACGAGGTCCGTGATCAGCTTGTCAGCCGCCGCGCGGTCGAGGCTCGCCGTCGGTTCGTCGGCCAGAAGAACCGGCGCATTCGCGGACAAGGCGCGGGCGATGGCCACGCGCTGGCGCTCCCCGCCGGAGTAGCTGGCGACGGAACGGTCGGGCTCTTTCAGACCGAGCGCGGCGAGACGTTCGGCAGCGCGCTGGCGGATACCGGCACGCTGGGCGCGCGGGCGATAAAGCGAGGTCAGCGAGGCATTGGCCGCTGCACTCAGCTCCTCGAACAGAAGAAAGTCTTGGAATATCATGCCGATATGAGACGCTCTGAATGCAGTGCGTTGCTCTTCGCGCAAGGTCAGCAGGTCGGTGTCATTCCAAACGATGCACCCCTTCGCCTCCAGCATTCCTGCGAGCGCGTAGAGCAGCGTGGATTTCCCCGCACCGGATGGTCCCGCGATACCGACGAGCGATCCGGCGGCAATGTCCAGCTGGGGAACGCTCAGGATGTCCCGCCCCCGCGGCGATGTCACCTTGAGATCACGGATAGTCAGGTCCAACCCCATCAGCCGACCCGCGCGTCCATCAGGCGGACGAGGCTGACAAAGCCGGTCTCGGGGTCGCGGTAGCTGCCGACCTCCAGCACGCCCGACACGGTGATGCCGACGTTGAACGGCGTCACGTCGACGATGCGCTGGGTGTAGACTGCGAGAATGTCGTTCGGCCATTCCGCATCGGTTTCGCAGAACGGGCAGACGGACATCGGCATTTTGGTGAGCACGAAGAAATTGCTCTCGGCCTTCAACGGCGGGGCCATGAAGCCCGCGACGTTGATGCGCTGGCCGACCAGTTCGGTGGCCAGTTCCGACAGGCCGGTGCCACGGCGTTCATAAAGATCGCGGAGCTTGATCGCATCGTCAGCGACAGCCGCGCGGGCGAACAGCGGCGCAGCGGCGGCGGAGAGAATGAATGTGCGGCGAGTTTGCATGAGTGGTTCTCGCTAGGTCCTTAAAATGGGTGAAGGGCCCCGCCGGAACGGAGCCCTCAATGATGGTGCGACGTCCGAATTACTCGGCGTTCACAGCGTGGTTCATCACGTGGAAGATGACGTTCTGTTCGATGGTGCCGTCAAACAGGTGAGCCCACGGGCCTTTTGCGTAGACAGCAACGTCTTCACCCGAGTGGGTTTCCGACGACATCGGGATCAGCGACTGCTGCATGTAGTCGATGTCGGTCGCATCTTCCTGGGTCAGGTCGGGGCGCGAGCCTGCGAAGGTGCCGTCTTCCTGTTCGGTCAGGACCGAGCCTGCGCCGTTCAGGTAACCGATGACGGTGTAGGGCTTGCCGTCGGCAGCGAGGTTCAGCTCGTCCGAGTGCATTTCGCCCTCTTTCGACACGCCGTAGCACAGGCCGGTGATGTCCGAACCACGACCGCAGTAGCCGTTGAAGGCGATGGCGTGCTCGTGGTCGGCGGTGACGATGATCAGGGTGTCTTCGTCGTTGGTCAGCTCGTCAGCCTTGGCAACGGCTTCGGCGAACGCAACACCGTCAGCGAGGGTGCGGTAGGCGTTACCGTCGTGGTTGGCGTGGTCGACGCGACCGGCTTCGATTTCGAGGTAGTAGCCGTTCTCGTTCTGCGACAGAAACTCGATTGCCTTGGCGGTCATGTCGGCCAGCGACGGCTCGTCGTCGTCAGCGCGGTCGGCTTCGTATTCCATGTGGCTGTCGTTGAACAGCGCCAGAACCGGAGCGTCCATGGTCAGCGCGTCGAACGAAGCGGTGTCCGAAGCGAACTGGACGCCCATCTCGCCAGCCTTGGCAACGAGGTCAACGCCATCGGCGCGGCGACCCGAGATGGTGCCGTTCGAAGCGCCTTCCGGCATGAAGTAACGGCCGCCGCCGCCCATTGCGAAGTCGACGATGCCGGCTTCCATGGCGTTGACGAGCTGTGAAGCGATGTCGACCTGCGCGGTGCAACCTTCCGGAACGCTGTCTTCCCAGTTGCGGTTGGCGGTCTTGGCGTAAACGCCAGCCGGGGTCGCGTGGGTCAAACGAGCGGTCGAGATCACGCCGACCGACTTGTCCATGCCGGTGACGATTTCAGCAAAGGTGGTCAGTTCGTTGCCTGCAACGGTCGAGCAATCATCGTGGATCGCGTCGCCTCCGAGGTTGATCAAGTTGAAGCGCTGCTTCACACCGGTGTTCATCGCGCCAGCGGTCGGAGCCGAGTCCGGGGTCTGGGCGTTGATGTTGTAGGTCTTGACCAGCGCAGAATGGAAGTCGGCGGTCTCGTACGGCAGCACGTGCTCTTCGCCCAGCTGTCCTTCCTGCTGACCTGCGAAAAGACGCACAGCGTAGTTGGTGCCAACGCCGTTGCCGTCAGCAACGAGCAGGATCACGTTCTTCGCCTGGTTAGTGTTTTCCTGACGGTCGAGGATTTCCTGAATAGTGGTCTGACCGGCGACGAACCAATCGTTGTCGGCCTGAGCAATGTCTTGGGCAAATACAGCGCCCGAAGCGAATACGGCGAGTGCCGAAATGGAAAGGGTGGTTTTCATGGATAACTCCGTTGGTCGCCAGCGCGTCCCATCGCGCCGTCTGGAGCCGTCAAAACCCGATTTGTGTGACAGAAAATTAAAGACCGGAAAGAATCCTCGTTCGCCTCTGTATCCGGTGAATCGGAGAAAAAACCGCGATATTTTCGTAGGTTCGCCGGTTTTTAAGGCAGCAGCGGCATGCTTTCAAAATTAACTTTCTGCCAAATTCCGGTGTGACAATCTCGAAAATTTCGATCTCGCGAGCCAGCGTGGCGCTCATTTTGACTACGTATTCAAAGTAATATGCGGTTTTGCGGGTCCATGGGCGAATCCTCGGCACCCCGCCGGAATCGCCGCAATGCCGTTCGCGCATGACAGCATTCGCATTGACGGCGTTTGCCATATGGGGCCGCACCGCTATGGTGGCGTGATTGTAAACGAAAACTCAGGGGGGGCATCATGCGCGAATGGTGGCGCGATGCTGTAATCTATCAAATTTATCCGCGATCCTTTCAGGACGATTCCGGCGACGGCATCGGTGACCTGAAGGGCATCATCCGACGCCTCGATCACGTCGCCAGCCTTGGCGTCGACGCGATCTGGCTGTCGCCGTTTTTCACCTCGCCCGACCTCGACATGGGATACGACGTGTCGGACTATAAAGGCGTGAGCCCGCTGTTCGGTGACATCAACGATTTCGATGCGCTGGTCGAAAAGGCGCACGATCTGGGCCTCAAGGTCATCATCGACCAAGTCCTGTCACACACCTCGGACCAGCACCCGTGGTTTCAGGAAAGCCGCCAGAACCGCACCAACGACAAAGCCGATTGGTACGTCTGGGCCGACCCGAAGAAGGACGGCACCCCGCCGAACAACTGGCTGTCGATCTTTGGCGGCTCGGGCTGGCAGTTCGACACGCGTCGTCACCAGTACTACCTGCACAACTTCCTGACCGAGCAGCCGGACCTCAACTTTCACAATCCTGCTGTCGTCGATGCCCTGCTCGACGCGATGAAGTTCTGGCTGGAGCGCGGCGTTGACGGCTTCCGCCTCGATACGGTGAACTTCTACGTCCACGACGCCGATCTGACCGACAACCCGCCGTCGGACTGGGAAGTCTTCCCGAACAACCCCTACGAGGCGCAGGATCAGGAATTCTCCAAATCCCGCCCCGAAAACCTCGAAATTCTCAAGCGCCTGCGTGACCTGACCGACCAGTATCCCGACCGGATGATGGTCGGCGAATGCGGCGAAATGGGAGACAAGCAGGTCCGCATCATGGGCGAATACACCTCTGGCGGCGACAAGCTGCACATGGCGTATTCCTTCGCGATGCTGAGCCCCGAGCACACTGCCGAGCACTTCCGCCACACCATCGAAGTCTTCCAGGAGACCGCGCCCGATGGCTGGCCCTGCTGGTCGTTCTCGAACCACGACGTCGCCCGCCACGTCAGCCGCTGGACGCCGAAGGGCGCCGATCCGGAAGCCGTCGCGCGGCAGTCGATCGCGATGCTTTGCAGCTTCCCCGGCACCCTGAACATCTATCAGGGCGAGGAAATCGGCCAGACGCAGACCGACATCCTGTGGGAAGAGCTTCAGGACACCGCCAACGCGCAGTTCTGGCCCGAGTACAAAGGCCGCGATGGTTGCCGCACGCCGATGGTGTGGGAAAAAGATGCGCCGCAGGGCGGGTTCTCAACCTCTGACAAGCCGTGGCTGCCGGTCAAGGCGCCGCAACTCGCCCGCGCTGTCGACACGCAAGAGGATGACACCAACAGCATCCTCAACGCCTACCGCCGCACGCTGGCGTTCCGCAAATCGCGTCACGAACTGCGCTATGGCAAGACCGAGTTCCTCGACCTGCCCGAGCCGCTGCTCGGCGTCATCCGCTCGGAAGAAGACAGCGCCATCACCGGCATCTTTAACCTATCGAACGAGCCGCAGCGCGTTGTTCTGAAAAAGGAACTCCGCCCCGTTGGTCCGATGGTTGGTTCGGTCGAGGGCCCCGTCCCCGGCAAATCAGGCAAGAGCGACGACTGCGTGGTGGACCTTCCGCCGTTCGGTTTCGTCTACCTCGACGGCAAGGCCGAAATCTAAAACAGAAAAGCCGCGACAGAGGTGTCGCGGCTTTTTCTTTGGTCACATTCAGACGAAACAGACATTAGTCTGACAGAAGTAAAGTTCTGAATTTATGGGGGAATGGTGGGTCGTGAGAGGCTCGAACTCCCGACATCTTCGGTGTAAACGAAGCGCTCTACCAACTGAGCTAAC
>NZ_JAATOP010000017.1 GCF_011806565.1 Marivivens donghaensis | reverse complement strand
ACCAGATCGAGCGAGGTGACGAGGCCGCTGTCGCAGAGCATTTCCATGACGAGGTGCGCTTCGCGGACCGTTGCGCCGCCGGGAACCGTGGTGCCGACCGCAGGGGCGACCGAGGGGTCGAGGAAGTCGACGTCGAGCGAGACGTGCAGCATCGCGTTGTCGGCTTTCACCCGTTCGAGGAATTCACCGAGCGGTTTGGCGATACCGACCTCGTCGATAGTGCGCATGTCGACCAGCGTGGCGGAGCCGTTGTCGCTGTCCTCAAGAAACGCGCGCTCTTCGGGGTCGACGGAGCGCAGGCCAATCATGCCGACGCGCTCGACGGGGATGGTGGTCGTGAGCGGCGGGAAGGCGTCGAAGCCTTCACGGCCCGTGACATAACCCACGGGCGTGCCGTGCAGGTTGCCGCTGGTCGAGGTGTCGGGCGTGTGGACGTCCGTGTGCGCGTCGAGCCAGAGGATATAGAGCGGGCGGCCTTCCTTTTCGGCGTGGGCCGCGATGCCGCTGACCGACCCGAGCGAAAGTGCGTGGTCGCCGCCCATGAAGATCGGCAGGCCCTTGGGTGCGTGTTCCAGCGCGGCAGCCGCCAGCGTCTGTGTCCAGCCGACGTTTTCGTCCAGCATATGCACAACGGGGTTGTTCGGCGCGCCCGCATCGACCTTGGCCGGTGCGAGGTTGCCGATATCCTCGACCGTGTGGCCGAGGTTGGTCACAGTTTCGGGCAGGCGGGCCACACGGTAGGCGTCGGGGCCCATCAGGCAGCCACGGCGGCGTTTTCCGCAGTCGACGGGGGCTCCGATCAGGATCACATGGGTCATTGCTGGCTCCTTGTTAATATACTGTGCGGCGGCTGGCGCGGATCGCCATGATCCAGATGATCGCGATGCCGAAGGACACGACAGCGTTCCAGGCCGGCATGGAAAGGCCGAGCCACTGCCAGCTGATCTGGTCACACATCACCAGTTTGGGGGCCGCGTCCACGGCAAGAAGGTCGGTGCCGCTCAGCGCGCCGAGATCTTGGCCGCTCCCCGTGCAGGAGGACGGGCCAGCCCACCATTTCTGCTCGACGCCGGCGTGGTAGACGCCGATGCCGCCGGTTGTCAGCGCGGCCAGAAGGCCAAGGACGGGCAGCACAGGGCCGGGCAGGAACAGCGCCGCGATGGCGATGACGATCGCCGCGCCGTGCGGGTAGCGCTGCCAGAAGCACATCGCGCAGGGCGGCAGGCCCATCAGTTTTTCGAAAATGAAGTAGGCTCCGCCGAGCATCCCTGCGTGCGCAAGTCCGGCCAGAGCGACGATTTTATTGCGTTTGTTCATTAGAGGTATTTCACAAGATAGAAGCCACCGATGAGCACGACACAAAACACAATGAACACCAGACCCAAGCGCTTTTCGATGAAATCACGGATAGGTGTACCGAATTTCCACAAGAGGCCCGCCACGATGAAGAAGCGCAGGCCGCGTGCGATGATGGCGGAGATGAGGAACGGGACGAGCTGGAACTGCAAGACGCCAGAGGCGATGGTGATGACCTTGAACGGGAAGGGCGTGACACCTGCGATCAGCACGGCCCAGACACCATATTGATCAAAGCGCGCGGCGAAATCGTCGAAGGCGTGCATCTTGCCGTAGAAGGCGAGCACGGGCTCTCCGATCAGGTCGAACAGCGCGTAGCCGATGAAATAGCCGAGCAGCGCACCAAGCACCGATGAGATGGTCGCGACTGCCGCGATCAGGAACGCCTTGTTCGGGCGGGCGATGATCATCGGGATCATCAGCACGTCGGGCGGGATCGGGAAGACCGAGGATTCAATGAACGACACGAGCGCGAGCGCCCAGAGAGCGTGCGGACCCCGCGCAAGCGACATGGTCCAGTTATAAAGACTACGGATCATCGGAAAAAACAGCTCGTAAATGAAATGGAGGAGGCGAACGGAACGCACGCGCGGGAACACAATTGCATGTCCGCCAGTTAAGTTCGAGAGCTAACGGAGGATCAATTCATGAAATGGCAAGGCAGACGCCAAAGTACAAACATCCAGGACCGCCGCCGTATGGGCGGTCGGGGCGGCGCCATCGGCGGTGTCGGAGGCTTGGGTGTTCTTGCCATCGTCGTCATCGGCTGGTTCCTCGGGGTGGACGTGTCGCCGCTGCTGGATGGCGGGCAACAGGTGCCGACGGGCCAGTCGCGCGAGCTGACCGCAGCGGAGCAGCAGGAGGGCGAGTTTGTCGCCGTCACGTTGGCCGATACCGAAGACGTCTGGGACACCGTGTTGCCCGAACAGGCAGGCATCCAGTACCGCCCGCCGCAGCTTGTACTATTCTCCGGCGGCACCCAGTCCGATTGCGGCGGCGCGAGCGCGGTCACGGGGCCGTTTTACTGTCCGCTCGACGGGATGATCTACCTCGACACCCAGTTCTTTACCGTGATGGATCGCCAGCTCGGGGCAGGGGGTGACTTTGCCGCCGCTTATGTCGTCGCTCACGAGGTCGCCCACGCGGTGCAGGACCAGCTTGGCATCCTCGATCAGACGATGCGCCTGCGCCAGCGCTCTTCCGAGGCTGACGCGAACCGCATTTCGGTGATGACCGAACTTCAAGCCGACTGTTTCTCCGGCATCTTCGCGCGCTATGCGCAAGACGCTCTGGGCACGCTGGAGGCGGGCGATATCCGCGAGGCGCTGAATGCGGCCCGCCAGATTGGTGATGACACGCTGCAACGCAACGCAGGCCAGCGTGTCCAGCCGCACACCTTCACGCACGGCACCTCCGAACAGCGCCAGCGCTGGTTTGATACGGGCTTCCAGACTGCCGATATGGGGCAGTGCAATACATTCGAAGCCCGCTCGCTTTAAGTGCGTTGACGTTCCTCTGGCGCACGGCTAGAGGAACGGTGTTGGCCGGTATGGCGGAATGGTAGACGCAGCGGATTCAAAATCCGAATACTTCCGACATCAAAATGATCTCGCTTACAAGACAACCACGGGTAGCGAGACTAGTTTGGCCGAGAAAACCCAAACAAATCATTGGCTTACAGACTTTCCTTTCGGCTGGGGAATTAACCCACCCTAGAGATAGTCTCGAAAGTGCATGTCAATAACGGATTGCGAATGTCAAAACACGAATGGACATTCCAATGCAGAACATCATCGCCAATCTGATCGAGAAGAACCTGCCCTCAGTCGCTCAGTCGCTCCTCGAAAACCGCATGGTTGAGGTGAACGCGACCTTGGACGAGTTGCAGCGTTATGCCCTCAACACCTCGGCAGAGGTGGAGAGCGCGGTGGAGAACTACATGGCCCTCCACACCGAGACGACGAACCTCCGCATCGCTCTGCGTGATGCCCTTGAGGAGATCGAGTACCTCAAGAAGTCGAACGCCAAATTGGCCGACACCATAGCACTCGAACGGGTGCTTTCGAAGCTGGGTTAAGACCCTCTTCCTCCTCCTCCTCCCAATTAACCCACCCTATTGATCAAGACCCATAGAGGTTCAGTTAGAGTTTCCTGTTAGAGGTGTAGGTGAAGGTGTATTTAACCTTTAACTTAACCTTTAACTTAACCTTTAATGCTGACGCTCACTGAACCTCAGGGTCTCCCCATTCCCCACGGAGACCGCGATGTTCGCACAGCCCATCACCCCCGCCGCCGACCTCTTCCAGCAGCAAGCTGAACTCGAAATGGAGATGCGCGAGAAGGGCATCGACCGCTACCGCAAGCAGGTTGCCAAGGACCAAGAGCATGGCCGCGAAGAGGGCACCGCTTACGGCTCGATGCTGATCAACCGAGCGGTCCTCAAGGTCTCCGCGAAGATCGGTGAGATGTTTGCCCAGCGCGAGGCAGGTAAAGCTGGCCGCAAGGGTCCAGCCTACAAGCTGCTCAAGGCGGCAGAGCATGACCTCGACATGATCGCCTACGTTGCCATCCGTCACATGGTCGCCACCATCACCAGCCCCCGCGTGAAGATGTCCACGATGGCAATGACCATCGGCGGCTCGGTCAACGCTGAGATGCGCTACGCCGAGGTCCGTGAGTTGGACAAGAAGTTCTACAAGCGTCTGGCCGAGGAGGCGAGTAAGCGTTCGGCAACCCACGTCAAGCGCCGCGTCACCGACCTGTTCATCAAGCGCCGCGAACTCGCGCTGGCCAAGGATTGGTCACCGAAGGAACAGGGTCTCGTCGGTCAGTACCTGATCGAGGCTGTGATCGAAGCCACTGGCTACTTCGTGCAGTCTACCGTGACCGAGGCCGAGCGCGTGGACACCGTGATCTCCGTCTCCCGTGATTGGCGCTTTTTCAATACGATGGGACAGCCCGCAGGAGCGCCGTTCAGAGGCCGTAAGCGCCGTCGATAACCAACCATACCCCCAAGCACAGATACCCCTCTACGGGCCTCTCTGGGGCCTCTCTGAGGCTCCGTGCTTGGGGGTTTTTTCGGGTTTTGAGGGGGTTTCAAGGCCAGGATTACGCCTCGGTTTCGTGTAGTGTTTTCAATGGCTTGGAATAATCCCACCCTATTGAACTATATACTATTTAAGGTTATATAGAGAGAGGTGTACCTTAGAGGTTCCCGTGAGAGGTCTAGCTAGAGGGTACACCTCCTCCACCTCCTCCTCCTAAAGAGAGAGAGTAGAGGTGCTAGTGAGGGTGACAGTGAAGGTGGAGACCACCTCCTCCTCCTCCCTCTCAAGAGAAGAGAGTAGAGATGTGAGTGAAGGTGGAGACAACTTCCTCCTTATCCTACTATCAAGCCCTATCAGAGGTGCTAGTGACTGAGACAGCGAAGGAGTAGACGACCACCGCTATCTCCTACCATCACTCACTCTAAGGCTGCCCCCTAGCGCTCCCTCTTAAGGTTGCCCGCTAAAAGCGACTTAAGGCCGTCAGGATAGAGGTGAGGGCCGTCGAGGAGGTCGAGCTCCGTTAGATCGAACCATTCGGCGAAACATGAGCTTCCATCGCTCTCTAGGAACTCAATCCGGGTCTCCCCTGCGAAGGCGGTGTCCGCGAAGGTGATGTTGAAGAGGGCGATCACTTCGTGGCCGAGGCTGCCTTCATGCGTATTTATGTTCTCCATGTAGAGCGCTGGGCCGTGGGTCTTCACCTCCACTCCAAGCTCTTCACGGAACTCTCGAACGACGGCCTCCTCCGCCGTCTCTCCGAACTCTACAGCCCCGCCAAGAGGACGAACGCCTGATGTTGCCTTCATCAACCGAGACTTCGCTGGCAAGCAATTTGCCCTCCCGCCAATGAAGGCCGAGAGCTTTGAACCGTATGGGGTGAGGGTCGCCAAGTCGTCATACGGGCACGCTAGGGGCGCGTGACGGTGCTAACAAGGAGAATGGAGAGTGGCCGTGAGAGGGCCGTTTTGTTTTGCTGCACGTATCTGTGAGGCCGACATTATACGTGGCTAAAGCAGCTATCCCCCCTCTCCCCGGGGGTGCTTTGGCGCAGTCAAAGAAATGGTACTAGGCGTCAACCACAAAGCTTCTTGGCAATGCTAGGCGCGAACAGCAGATGTTCGACTTGATGACTGAGCAGACAGCGAAATTGACTGTGCTTCTAGCGTCATCCCTAGAGTTAGGTTTGCAGAAGAATAGTCTGAATGTTGAAGAGTTATCTTTTCCTGCGTTAGCCATGAAACGCAGCTAGGCGATGATAGCGGGCTTAGAAAAGCCGTCGTGCCGGCGAATACCTCAAAAGGTGCAATTTGCGTCCGCTTTCGCTGACGCCCTACTATGACTCGTCTTCGTCCTCAGTATCATCGAAGTCTTTTGAGTAATTGGTCTCGAGTTGAACCATCAGTTCCTCGGTAATCCATTGATAGCCCATTCCCAAAACACTCCGATAGTGTCGCCCCTTGAACGAGCGAAGGGCTGACTGGAATTGCACCATGACAAGAACTGCGTCGCTTACTTGCGGCAAGTCGTCGTCATCTAGAGCTTCGAGATATTTTGCGTCGGGCTGACCTTGAAGCACCACCACCAAGTTTTCCAGAACGCGGTTCACGATCTTGACTTTGCCAGCACTCATAGATGCGTCGGGCTTTTTCCTTGAAAGCTCTTTCACCTCGTCGAGCAAGGACGAGAACACGTCGAAACTTGCTTCATACTCAGCGACTTTGGCATCTGTCGTGATATGAGGGAAATTGTAATAGTCCTCAAATGCCATTATTTTCTCCCAATCTTTGTCGGTGGGCCAGATCTAATCTCACTCGGCTCACCATTTATAACGTAGTACCAAATACCGAATTCGCCGATCACGTTATCCGAACGAAATCTCTCAGCTTCTTCCATATACTGGGCGATCACCATGGTCACATCGCTAGTTGATGGCGCGTCGTCAGGATCGAACTGATCGAACTCTTCAAACGGCTTGTAATTGTCGCCCAGTACTTCATTGCCAGTGGCCAGAATTCTGTTGATGAGCTTTAGCTTGAATGCATTGACCGCATCATTCGGTCTTTTCTTGGCAAGGGCCCCGATTTCAGAATTAAGGCCTTGAAGTTGGCCGATCAACTTCTCAAGCCGTTCCACATCTTCTTTGCTGTCCATGATCTCTCCTATGGGCAAGCGCGCCGGAACTCGACGTATTTCTTGTTCAAAATGTCGAGCGGTGTGCGTTGTTTACTTTCGAAAACCTCGACCATCTGCTCTAGGTCTGCATCGGTCAGGCTAATAACAGCTTTCCGCTGTCCCGCCCAAAGGTTGACAGTGCGCTGAACCTCTGCCCGCTTAAGCGGGTTCCGTGTCACTAAGACCCCGAACTTTCCAAGCTCGTCTGTCAGGTAGCGGTTGATCTGGTCGATATGCGTTCGCTCAATCGCCGCAACGTTCTTCATCTCGAAGGTGATCTGCCGCGACCCATAGTCGTCCATTAACTCTTGCAGGAGTGGGTTCGAGCGGGTGTTGTAGAAGATCAAGTCACGTATGGACACACCATCGTCCGTGCGCGCCTGCTCCTGAGCAAAGTCGAGGTTCGGATAGAACAGCGAGGGCAACAACCGACCGACCAATTGCTCGTACTTCGCATCTGCGCCGTTGGTTTTCCCTGTCGGCAGCTTTTTTATCTCTGCAAAGACCCGCTTTGCCGAAGTAACGGGGATTTGCGAAAAAAGTGGATCGTTCGCGCAATCGTCTGCAGTACGTTCCTTCGACTGGATATAGCCATCAATGACGCCGTAGTTTTGCCGGTTATAGCCCAGAACCTTAACTCGCGTCAGTTCTTCTGGCTCATGCGAAATCTCGTCCTGCGGGCAGTGTTTTTCAAAGTAATCGTCGTAGCTAATCCAAGGGGCAAACCGCAGCCAACGCTTCGGCACGAAGATAATCGGCGAACCATTTTCAGGGTTCACCGGCAATGGCAAACCGGCTTCCCGTTTGAATGCGCCCGAGCGAGCATCATAAACATGCTCGATTATGCAATCTTGTGTTGGAATACCGAGTTTTTGACACTGCTCAATCGTGAAGTCGATTAAGAACGACTTGAGGAAGTTGCAACCAATATCAGAAATGCGGTCCTTTGATATTCCTTCGATGAAAAGTTGAATCTCCTCGAAGTGTCTGAAACCACTCTGTTGATAGCGCGGAATTACCTTGAACAGGTCAATGATCTCGCGGGCTTTGTCTGGGCCAATCCGCTTGCCCTTTCGGTTTAGGGACGTGCCCAAGCCGACTTCGTCGCACTCGGACGCGATAATCAATGTCCCGATTGCCTGCACTTCTTTGCCTTGCGCAGCAAGAACCCCAAGGTGATTGAATGCGTTGATAAGGCCTGTATGAAGCGCTTGGTCCTGCTGAGAAGGTGACCGCCACAGCATAAATGGGTCAAGGTATAGGGGAATATCTTCATCCAGAAACGGAATCGCGAAGTCGAGGTCGACCTGTGCCGCATGAATTCCATGATAATCTGTAAGACGAGGCCGAATAAGCAACTATAGCGCCGTATGTTAGCTGAGGTTGCTTTGAGATACCAAATTCTGCATCCGATTGGCAACCGAGGGTTGATCGAAAATAAAGCTCAAGTAGACTCTTTTCAAGACCATTTCGCGCACTAGACTGCCGTTTTTGATGCGGGCCAACTATCAACAGAACTGAGCGAGAACACCTGCGAAAAGCGGCCACCTAAGTGCGTGCCTCATTGCACATGCTTGCCATTCGCTTTGTGCTGCAATCGTATCATTACGATATACTGTGGCCTTCCTCAGAGAATATTTCCCGAGACTTGGCGTCGGTACGTGCCCCAGCCCAGCGCAATCTGTTTGTTTTGTCCGTAAGGGCATACCGTAACGGTCACCCCTAAGACTGTCCGAAAGTATGTCCGTAAGGGTTGACTTCCATCTACGGACAGTCCACCTATCGGGCACAACCTTTACGGACGCTTCTGGACAGCACCATGACCACCATTCTCTATGCCCGCGTCTCCACCACGGAGCAGACCCTCGACCACCAGAAGTCTCAGGCAGAGGATGCGGGGTTTGTGATCGAGGAGGTGGTGGCCGACCACGGCACCTCTGGCGTCACAACAACGCTCAGAGAACGCGAGGAAGGCCGTCGGCTGTTCGACATGCTCCGCAGAGGAGACACGCTTGTGGTCCGCTGGGTGGACCGTCTGGGGCGCAACTATCAGGACGTTACGGACACCATCAGGGAGTTCATGCGCCGAGGCGTCATCATTCGCACGGTCATCAACAACCTCACCTTCGACGGAGCCACCACAGACCCCATGCAGGAGGCCGTGAGGGACGCTCTCATTGCCTTCATGGCTGCCACGGCACAGGCACAGGCCGAGGCAACGAAAGAGGCCCAGAAAGCTGGCATAGCGGCTGCCCGTGAGCGTGACCCTCAGAGCTACCGTGGACGCAAACCGAGCTACGACCGTCAGCAGCTAGCGGTAGTGACGGAGATGCTCTCCCGAGGGGCTGGCACCTCCTCCATCTCCAGAGCCACGGGTCTCTCCCGCCAGGCCGTCCTGCGGATTAAGGACGACCCCGCGAAGGCAGAGGCGGCGTTGGAGGTGTGGAGCTAGGCAGTGCCATAAAACTTACGGTTCTCACTCGTCAGGCACCATTACTGCCGCAATGCTGTTCAACATCTTTTCATGCTCAGGTATGTAGTGCGGGGCCAAGAAAAGAATGACTTTGGCCCAAGCTTGGTAGTCTTTGTTTTTTTCGGGCAATCGATACCTGTCATCCGGCAGGTCTGTCAGTTCAGGAACACCTAGCTTTCGTAGTTCAGATGGGCCGAACTCATGCCGCTTGTCAGCAATTGCCCTATTCGGGTGCGAATTTAGCTTTTCCCAACCGCGATTGTATTGGACTAAAACCTCAGGCGTAAGTGCCGCACGGTTAAGCCAGTCCTTTGAGGGAAGATGTGGCTCAAAGGCTAAGTAGATCAGGAGGGGCAAATCTATTGGTCTGTCCCGGTAGCAACGCAGTGCTAGCTCTACCTTTAGAAGAATGCGTTTAATTTTCCTCATGCCACAAGTGGAGGCCACAGCTAACTTAGCTGCGAGTTCTGCAGCAGCCGTGCTCGAAAATTCCTCCGCTTCACCAAACGGCGTAAACGGTGGTAACTCATGCACAAGGTCCGACACTGCTGCAGACAAGTTTTCAGGTTGGGAGGCAAGGCCTAGTCTGATGTCGACAAACTTGTCCAAATACATCTCGTCGCCTTGGGCCGCACCGTAGCGGTGCTTTGCTAGGTTCTCTAGATAGTCAGCGTTGACCATGAGGCAGAAGGTGAAGCCAGTCTGATCAAACATCAGTTTCGTAGCTTCCAGAAATGCGAGCGCGTAGTCGGGATGGCAGCGGTCGAGTTCGTCGATGATGACGACCACACGATTGACTTCATTTGAAGATGTTAGCGCCTCTCTGAGTGTGCGTAGCTGGTCCGGCAGTTCCTTCTTTCGAATTCTCTCCGCCACCATGCTCGTAGCAATGAGTTGTGCTGCGGCCTTCGACATCTCGCCGCCAACATCTTCTAAGAGCCCATCGAGTGCGTCAAAGTCGCCGAGTTCGTCAATGGCTTTGTCAGTAAGGAGATTAAGGGCATCTTCAGTCGCGTGCTTGAACAGAATTGAAGCTCCGGCTTTCGCAGCGACCTGCCCGATCTTCTTTGCTTTTTTCAGTGCTTCTTTTGTCTTTGCGACATCCTCCCTAGGAAGATGTTCGAGCATTGCGCCAAGTAGCGTGATTACAGGGTCTCCGGAATGGTCTGAGAGGCGGACATCAACTTCAATTACCACCTCGCCAGCGGCTCGCAATTGCTGGGCCCAAGCCTTGCGGAAGAATGTTTTTCCGCGACCGAACCCAGCTTCGATTGAGATAACCTTTTCATCATCGATTGACTTGATGAGATTCGTGAAAGCCGCACCTATGGCTTGGTAGCCAAGGCGGTCGTCTTTCCAAATGTCGCGACTGCTGTCGTCGGTCATACGTGTGCCTGAGATTTTTTATTGGTTGTCACTCAGTGGGTAGGATGGTGCCTTCTAGGCAGTGTAGCCAAGCTCTTGCCGTGCTGCCTTAAGATCGATCTGCGCATTGATGCCGTGCTTGGAAAGCAGGTGGAGAAGGTTGGACCCATTGAGCAGTGTAATGGGCTTGTCAGCGGCAAACTTGTAGGCGTCAGGTCCATAGTCCGCAGTGGTGACCAAGATGCCTTTGCTGGCACCCTCATTCATCACTGTGCCATAGAGGTCTCGCACAGCTGAAACACCAACGGTCTTCGTGTAGCGCTTTGCTTGGATGACGATCTTGCCGCCAGTAATCGGGTCAGGGTCGAAGGCGACTGCGTCCACTCCGCCGTCCGAGCTCGATTGGGTCACCTTCACTTCACCACCACGGCTCGCGAACTCCTTCTCGAAGATTTCGCGCACGAGGTGCTCGAAGTCGTCCCAATTCATTGCAGCGACGTTCACGCCTTCATTTACGCCGACAGCGATCTCACGACCGTCGATGAACCGCTTGTCCGATGTATCGAACTGAATGACCGGGGCAATCGCTGCGAGACCGCTTAGAGAAGCCGCAGAGACACCCTTGAAGGCTTTGAAGCAGGCCTTCGGGTCAACCGCCGCGAGGTTAACTTCAAGGAACTTCTCGCGCTCAAACACGGCTGACAAGATGGTCAGATCTTCTTCACGACCTGTAGCCGGGTCTGTGTGGCGCACTACGCCGTTGAAGAGGATAGCGGAGATGTTGTTCGGCGTGTCAGCCTCGAAGAGTTCGTGTACAGTTCTCAAAGCGACCTGATAGCAGAGGCTGTCGTAGAGACGCTTCTGCTCGGCCTTTGATATCAATGTGGACTTCAGCTCACCTGTCGCAGGTATGAAGCGCGTGGTCTTTGCAATCTCCACCACCGTGGGCTCAGGCAGCATGAACTCCACTTTGAGCAGGCGATCTTCGGACGTGAAGTCGAGCCTATAGCTGCTTTGGAACCAATCGGGATAATTAGACGCGTCAAGCACCAGTGATGCGTGTTCAATGACTGCCGAGGGAGCTCCAGTAGCCCAATCCGCTTCAAGCTGATCTATCGCTGCATTGTGTTCTTTGAGCTCTCTATCGAGCTCTTCGACGAGGCGCGCTTGGTCTTTGTCCCACTTGTCTTTGTCGCGCCGCCATGCCTCAAGCCGGACCGCGTGCTCCTCATCGCGTTTTTTCAAATTCGCTTCGTACTCTTCTATCCTCTTTGCGTGCTCTGCGCGTGCCCGACTGCACTCTGCCTCATAGTCAGCGCGGTGCTTTTCTTCGATTGCTCGTGCTTTTCCCATCAGCTTTTGCATGAGACTGACACGAGGGGGAGAGGCAGCTGGAAGTCGGAGATGAGGGGCTTGTGGCTTGGAGAGCTCGTGAGGCTGACTGCGATCAAATTCCAGCGGCTGGTGGAACTTGTTGGTCCGAAGTTTGTCCCATCGAACTTTATCATCAACGTCCAATGTTTGCTTAAGTAAGCCCTCAAGCTCGCTGATTTTTCGCTCAGCCTCGATTGTATTTTCGAGCGCTAGATCATTACCCGCCTCGCGCTCAGCTTTGGCTAAAGCCGCTGCATGCTTTTTGCCCCATGAAACGAGTAACTCGTTTAGCTTCTCCTGAAGGGTATATCGATCGGGCCCGCTAATCTCTTTGAAGAGTGCAAGAGCACAATGGCTTACCGGAATATAGATGCGGGTGACTTCACCATATCGGTTATATGTAGCTCGGGCCTCACCGACTTGGACGTGTTTGGCCAGTTCGCCTTCGATGTAAACGGAGGAGGAGGAGGTAATTGTTGGCATACTCGTTCAGACACTCCCAAATGACTTTCGATAGCCTAACGGCATCAAACACCCTATGCCAGATAATAGTTACGGCACTTCTCGCATAGGATGTCATGAGTATTGCTAGTCAGCGGGGCGCTGCACGCAGGACTTTGCGGTACGCGAGAGACATTATCGAAACGTCCGTCCGCATTGTATATATGAGGTTTCAAAGGGTGCGTAATGGCATTTGGAAGTAAACCTCTATCGCCGTCCCTCCATCTCCACCTTCAACTTCAGATCTCAAATGAGCGGACACCCAAGTCGGGATTGCTTCTGGCTTTGAGGGTCTCGATGGAGCACACGCTCATAGTGATGGCTACGTCTCAAGGAGCCGAGGAGGAGGTGTGTCTGTGTGCCCGATCTGTTAAAGTTTGGACGCCCAATGATGCCCGACTGTGAGCATTCCATAAAGGCCTCGTCCGCAGCCATCATGCGGGCCTCATCTCGACGGTAGGACCATTTCCCACATTGCCCTCTAAAGGGTCCGGGACTGGGCCCTCGTGGGGGTGCGCCCATGCTGCTCTCGCTTCGTCATCTCTGACGGGCTCATCAAGATAGTTCAGCAGTGGATGGGCGATAAGGTCATCACCACGACCGTGCGCCACGCGCCCTTGCGTCTGACTATTTCGACGTGAGAACTGATGCCCTCGAGGCATACGGAAAGGAACAAAAGTGAATGCACACGATATGGACGCTCTCTGCGCCGTGACAAGCCGCGTGGAGATGCTCGTCAACTTGTCTGACATTGGTCTCGCCCTCGTCATTCATCACGACCAAGACAAGGTCACCCGCCTGACAGCGACGGAGATCGATCAGCGGCAGCGGAACGCTGTTGGTTGGGTGCTCATGGGTGAGCCTTACGCTCACAGCGCTACGCTGGCCTTCATGCAGCCCAAGATCGAGGTGCTTGAGGGGGAACTGGGCGGATTACTCGCTAATAGGCCCAGCGCCAAAGCGGAGGTCGAGGACATCGTCGCGATGTGGCTGGCCCATCACTTCGACGCTATAGAGTACACCGTGTCAGTCGCAGAGTAGCGCTTGACGACTCGGCCCTCGCGTCTCATAGACCCATCCAGTGCGGGCGTGGCGGAACGGTAGACGCGAGGGTCTCAAACACCCTTTCCTCACGGAGTGTGGGTTCGAGTCCCACCGCCCGCACCAACCAACTCCCCCAACATGCCAAAAGACTTCTCTCTGCCGCTGGCGGAACACATCGACGTGGCTGTCACCCACCAGCGCGTACACACCGAACTTGATAAAGTCGGCGCATACGTCGAAGGCGATCTCTGGCTCGAACGGAGCATGTCCATGTCCTTCGAAGAAGTCATACGCACCTAGGTCCTCATCGGGTCGACATTCGCGGTCAACCCTCAGACGCTACGCTAGGCCCGTATCCGTAATATCGAACTTCGGAGGATCGAGGAGGCGAGACGTGGGCAGGGACAGGTCGTTGCCCACATTTATGCTCCTTTTTACAAGAACCTTCACCAACTCCGTCACGCGCTCTTCAGCGGGGGCAGGGAGAACCGAGAAAATGTGGCGCGCCGTATCGAACACATGCTCGAATACCTGCACAAAGCCTTCACGGGTTGCATGTAACCCACTGAAAACAAAGACAATGTCAATAATGTCAATGACAATGTCAATCATGTCAATTTCCACTGACATCGCCTGAAATTCTCTATGCGAAATCAATGGCTTACAAGTCACCAGCACATTCAAAATCCGCCGATGGTAACATCGTAAGAGTTCGAGTCTCTTTACCGGCACCAACTTTTCCCAATGATTCAATAGAATAGCAGTTCCCGCGCGGGGCCGTCGTGCCTTGATCGCGTCATTTTCCGTGGTCGAGTGTGGCGGAAATGCGGCAGCAATGTGGCGGACCTTCGGGGTTGCAATCTGAGAACCCCTGTTCCTAACGCCCGAATCGCGCGCCCTAAAAAGGTCTCATTCGGGTAGTTGGTCCTCTCGATTGCGTGAAAATCGGTCCGCAAAACGGGTACAAAATCGGGTTTTTCCATCTATTGGTGCGGTTTTGAAAACAGCACTCACCGAATGAGGCAAAAGTGAGAAGTCCCCACAATTACAGGCAGATCGGGGCCTGAATGCATCCCATAGGCGAAAATACATTCCAAAAACGGTAGCCTTTGAATCGCATTTTACCTGTAAAATAAGGGCGGATTTAACAACCTTGGGGTAGGGTGCCTGGAAACAGTTTGTTGCTGCCTTGTTCGCCTTTTCGCGTGTGCAGCAATCGACGCCACAACTTTGTGGCGGTATTTGGAAGAAAAAGGCGAAATTGTGAAAAATTAGGTTTAGCGAACGTATACTTTAGAGTATTCATACATAGCCTAACTGGGGGGCTTTGGATCGATTGGGGCGATCCTGGTGAACGCGGCATCCGCGTGATCCGAACAAAGTGTCTGCGAGAGGAACTTCCTTTTGCTGGAGAGAAACAACGCGTCGAAAGCGATTTCGGCGTGCGGGATGAAGTCGCGCTTATCGCCAAGGTTGCGAAGGCCGGTCCCCTAGGTTGCCCGAATTAACGGGCCGTCGGGCAAGTGGAGAATGATATGTCTTGGTTTGGTTTTGATTGGACGAAGTGCTCCTGGGGTTACGGCTCCTACACGACGCAATGGGGTGACTTTATCTACCAGATTGGTGCGAGCGACGGTTGCTATACGTCGACTTACAACGACGAGGGTTGCCTTACTGTAAAGGCGGGCGGCTGGGCCGGCGGTGCATTCGGCACCGAGCTCGAAGGCGGCAAGATCAACATCTACGACGTCGATATGCACAACATTGGTGCGGGCAAGGGCGTTCAGGTTATCTTCTACGACGAAAACAACTGCGCCATGCAGCCGACCTACGAGCAGCACGACGGTTACGTCACCGTCACCGCACCGGACAACTTCTTCAAGCTCATCGTCAAGAACAACACCAACTGCGACATCAAGATCGGTGAGCTTCAGTGTGATCCCGTGAACGACAGCGACGGCATCGTCGAAGGTACGCCCGCAGGCGACCTGATCGACCTCGCTTACACCGGCGATCCCGACGGCGACATGATCGACAACAACGACGCGATCCTCGCTGACGAATACGGGAACGACGATATCGTCAAGGCCGGCGCAGGCGACGACACCGTCTTTGCAGGCGAAGGCAACGACGACGTCTTTGGCGGCACCGGTTCGGACACGCTCTATGGCGGCGCGGGCAACGACTACCTCAAGGGCGACGAAGGCGATGCGGCCGTTACCAACACCGATACCTCGGTCGATTGGGGCGATTTCGCACGCAACAGCAACGGCCATGTGACCTCGGGTGCGACGCAGGACATCGGCGGCGTCAATGTCACCTTTTCGTTCAACGGCCAGCAAGTCGGCTCCACCGCCACCTACACCAACCAGAACGAATACGTCGAAGCTGGCGATAACCTCGACAGCAACTCCGCGCTGTACCTCTACGGTCCGGACAAGGACACCTGCAACACCGGCTCGATCGAATACACCTTCCACGCTTGGGATCTGAACGATGTCACCGCATCGTCGAGCAAGATCTTCCAGAGCGGCGCTGTCGGTTCGGACTACGCCGTGGGCAAGACCTTCACCATCAACAGCGGCGCGTCGGTCAAGGACATCACCGTCTCGGACAACGATGGCTACCTGAACGATAACGACGACAGCGATCAGAAACTGGTGGGCAGCGAGCACCTCGAGGGCACGACCTATTCGAGCGGCTCCAAGGTCCAGCCCGAGTACGCCTACACTGTCAAGGACTGCGTCACCGGCGAATACACCAACATCTACGCAATCCAGATGCCGGACTCGGACACCGTTGCGCTTGCTTCCAACAAGGCGATGATCCCTGGTCACCAGTACCAGATCGTCAGTTGCCCCGAGAACCTGCCCTCGATCGGCTACAGCCAGCTCGACGGCTACAGCGTGGCGACCGATGCTGTCGGCGACGTCTCGACCGCGACGCTCGACTTCTCGTCGGCTGACAACGCCTATTCGGGCGAAGTCGAGAATGTTTCGTTCCGTATCAATGACATCGACTACGGTCCTAACGGCGAATACCACCGCGATATCGTGACCGTCCGCGCTTATGACGCGAACGGCAACGAAGTCACCGTGACCATCACGCCCGAAGGCAACCAGACCGTCAACGGCAACACCGTCACCGGCGGCGACATCGATAACGGCGGCACGCTGACCCCGACCTCGGCAGCAGGTTCGGTCCTGTTCGAAATCGCGGGTCCGGTCTCCAAGATCGTCATCGACTACGACAACGGCGGCTACAGCGACCAGGCGATCAACGTCACCGACCTGAATGTCACCACCATCGCGCTGGACACCGGCGTAGCTGGCGACGACGTCATCTACGGTGACGACGGCGACGACTGGATCGAAGGCGACGCGGGCAACGACGAACTCTACGGCGGCACCGGCAACGACTACCTGAACGGCGGCGAAGGCAACGACAACTTCGTTGGCGGCAACGGCGACGACAGCATGTACGGCGGCGACGGCGACGACCTGTTCGACGACGTGGCTGGCACCGATCAGGACAACGCCGGTAACGACTACATCGAAGGCGGCAAAGGCAACGACGTTGTCTTCGCAGGTCTCGACAACGACACCATCTACGGCGGCGAAGGCAACGATAAGCTCTTCGGCGAAGGCGGCGACGACTTCATCAACGGCGACGCCGGCAATGACGAAATCTACGGTGGTCACGGCGCAGACGATCTGCGCGGCGGTGCCGGTGCGGACGTCATCTCGGGCGGCGAGGGTGCCGATAGCATCTCCGGCGGCGACGATGCCGACTACATCTACGGTACTGCCGGTGACATCATCGACGGCGGCGCAGGCGGTGACGACAACGACACGCTGGACCTGTCCGGTCAGGGCAAGTTCTTCCTCGACAACCTTGTCGCTGACTCCAACGGCAACGGCTTCGACGGTACTGTCCGCTTTGTTGACGACAACGGCGCCGAAACCGGCCAGACCATCGACTTCACCGAGATCGAAGGCTTAAAAGGCGACGTCTATAACCGCGGCCCGATCGCGAACGACGACTTTGCCACCACCGCGTTCGAGACTCCGGTCATCATTGACCTGCTGGCAAACGACTACGATCCGGACGGCAACCCGCTCACGCTGGTCAGCGTCACCTCGGACGACGGTCTGGTTGATCCGCTCGGCGACGGCAAGGTTCTGTTCACTCCGCTGAACGGCTTCTTCGGTCCCGCGACCATTAACTACACCGTTTCGGACGGTGAAAAGACCGACAACGGCACTGCCCGCATTCAGGTCGAAGAAGAGCAGCGCGACGGTACCGTCATGGGTACTGCTGGCGATGACGTCATCGACGTGAACTACGCTGGCGACCCCGACGGCGACTTCGTCGACAATGACGACGCGATCCTCACTGGCGACACCGGCAACGACGACCTGATCTACGGCTACGGCGGCAACGACTCGATCCTCGCCGGTGACGGCAACGACGAAGTCTACGGCGGTGCTGGCAATGACACCATCGACGGCGGTGTCGGCGACGACATCATCACCGGCGGCGAAGGCAACGACACCATCGTTGCGGGCGCTGGTAACGACGAAGTCTACGGCGGCAACGGCGACGACTCCGTTCAGGGCGGCGCTGGCAACGACAACATCTACGGTGGTGGCGGCAACGACACCCTGCGCGGCGGCGACGGCAATGACTCGCTGTTCGGCGGACAGGATGACGACTACATCATCGGCGGTGACGGCGACGATTACGTCAACGGCAACGGTGGTTTCGACACCCTCGACGGCGCGCTCGGTAACGACCGCATCATCGGCGGCGAAGAAGAAGACGTGCTGATCGGCGGCGCTGGCAACGACACGCTCTACGGTCAGGGTGCGGACGACTCGCTCATCGGCAACACCGGTTCGGACGAGATCTACGGCGGCAAGGGCGACGACATCATCGACGCCTCCTCGCAGTATCCCTACGCGCTGCCGGACGTCGGCTATCCGGGTTTGTACCCGTCGGACACCGATCCGAACAACGACCGCGACTACGTTGACGGCGGCGAAGGCAACGACACCATCTTCACTGGTGACGACGCCGACACCATCCGCGGCGGCACGGGCGACGACTACCTCGACGGCGGCATCGACGCTGACGAAATCTGGGGTGACGAAGGCAACGACTACATCATCGGCGGCGAGGGCGACGACGTTCTTTATGGCGGTGACGGCGACGACTTCATCGCCGGTGGTCTGGGCCCGAACTTCCCGGACTCGATCAACCAGCCGAACGACGGGACCGACCTCGTTCTGAACAACGGTCGTGACGACATCAGCGCTGGCGCGGGTAACGACACCGTCTACGGTCAGGACGACGACGACACCATCCGTGGCGGCGAGGGCGACGACTACCTCGACGGCGGCATCGACGACGACATCATTTGGGGCAACGAAGGTTCCGACACCATCGTTGGCGGCGACGGTGTCGATACGCTCTACGGCGGTCTGAACTCTGATACCTTCCTCGGCGGCAACGTGGGCGACTACGTTGAAGGCGGCGAAGATCCCGACAACTCGGACGTCGACGTGCTCGACCTGACCGGCGTTGCGTTCGACCGCATCGTTTACGACAACGGCAACCCCGAAGCGGGCACCGTCTACTTCGATGCAAACGACGACACGCAGACCATGCGCTTCGAGCAGATCGAGAACGTCATCCCGTGCTTCACGCCGGGTACGCTGATCGCGACCGCTCGTGGTCAGGTTCCGGTCGAGAAACTGCGCGAAGGCGACAAGGTCATCACTCGCGACAACGGCATTCAGGAAATCGCATGGGTCGGTTCCAAGCTCATGACCACCAAAGATCTGGTCGCCGCGCCGCACATGCGTCCGGTCCTGATCAAGGCTGGCGCTTTGGGCAACGGTCTGCCGGAGCGTGACATGATGGTCTCGCCGAACCACCGCCTTCTGGTCGCCTCGGATGTTGCCGAGCTGTACTTCGAGGAGCGCGAAGTTCTCGCAGCTGCCAAGCACCTCGTCGGCTCGCAGGGCATCCATCAGATTGACGTGACGAACACGAACTACATCCACTTCATGTTCGAACGCCACGAAGTCGTCCTCTCGGACGGTGCATGGACCGAAAGCTTCCAGCCGGGTGACTACAGCCTCAAGGGCATCGGGAAAGAACAGCGTAACGAAATCTTCGAACTGTTCCCCGAACTGCGCGAAAAGGTCGGCGTCGAGAACTACCAGTCGGCCCGTAAGTCGCTCAAGAAGCACGAAGCCAAACTGCTCGTTCGCTAATTTTAGACTTTGCAGCAGGAAAGAGGCAGGCACCTGCCTCTTCCGCATGGCCGGAGTGCGCAGTGGGGTGCGCTCTCCGGTTTCATTTCCGAAATAATCCGACGTTGATTTGCTGATCTTTTGACCGCTGTGCGACAATCTGTGGCGGAATTCGGCCAGTCAGTCATTTCTATCATTTCGCATGTGCGAATATACTTTCGGATTGCCACAGATATGCCTTAGAGAACGGATAGTTTGGGCCACCGCGTGACGGGTGGTCTGCCCGTGTTTGTTGTGTGCGCGAGGTTATTTGGGGCATGAAATTGGGTAAATACATTGGCACAGGCCATGCCGATACGATCACTGGATCGAACGGCGATGACACTATCACCGCGAAAGGCGGCGATGACATTGTCTACGGCGGTGGCGGTAACGACACAATATATGCCGGCAATGGTTTCGATAAGGTTTACGGCGGCGACGGCGACGACACAATTTACGGTGGCGGCGACAACGACGAGCTGATGGGCGAGTCCGGTGCCGATACTTTCATCATTAGCCCCGACGGAAGCCAGGACTGGTCGAACACCACGGTCAAAGGCGGCTCGGCCGGTAATGACGCGGACACCCTCGATTTCAGCGAGTTCACCCGCAACGGCTGGGAAATCCAGAACTTCGTCAAGAACGCCGAAAACAACGGCCAGCCCGGCTATCACGGCCAGCTCCAGCTCTATAATCCGTCGACGGGCAAGCACGCCAACATCAACTTCGAAGACATCGAACGTTTCGTGCCGTGTTTCACCACTGGCAGCCTGATCGCGACGACGCTCGGCGAACTGCCTGTTGAACAGATCCGCCCCGGCCATCAGATCGTCACCCGCGACAACGGCATCCAAGAGGTCGCTTGGGCCGGACGCCGTAACCTGAGGCGCCATGACCTCGTGGGGCAGAAAAACCTTCGCCCGATCCTGATCAAGCGCGGCGCGCTCGGCGCCGATCTGCCCGAACGCGATATGTGGGTGTCGCCGAACCACCGGATGCTGCTCGCCTCCGAGCAGGCGGAGCTCTATTTCAACGAGTCCGAAGTGTTCGTCGCAGCCAAGCACCTTGTCGGCCTTCCGGGCGTGCTGCAAACCATGACGCCGGGCGTCAGCTACCACCACATCATGTTCGAACGCCACGAAGTCGTTCTGGCAGACGGCGCTTGGACCGAAAGCTTCCAGCCTGGCGATCAGAGCCTCAAGGGGATCGACGCCGATCAGCGGGCCGAGATTTTTCAGCTATTTCCGGAGCTTGCCACGCGTTCCGGCGTTGACGGATACCAATCGGCCCGCCGCTGCCTGAAGCGGCATGAGGCTCAACTGCTGCTGGGTTAACGCCCCGTTTCCGCGCGGAACGCGGCCCAATCCTCGGGCGTATCCAGATCGCGTCTCGCCCGATTGCCGAACAGCGGAACCAGAACAGTCTGCTGTTTCAACGACTTGACGATCGCTTCTCCACCATTGTCGCCCGTGATGTCCTCGAACATCGGCCGCGTGCTTTGATGGAACAGCACCGGATGCCCCGGTTTGCCTTCAGCCGTCGCGGCGCGCCAGATTTTCGCGTTCGGATGTGCGACGCGTGCATTGCAGATCGTGTTCAGATCCTCCGCCTCGACCTCTGCGAGATCACCGAGGAACACCAGCACATCGCCCTTCGGCAGCATCTTCACCGCGCCGCGCAACGTGCCGGAAATGCCTTCAGCGGCGTCCGCGACAAACAGCGGCGTCACAGGTAGATCTCGGATCAGGTCCAGACGCGGATGATCGGATGAGGGCAGGGCGACAAACACTTGATACCCCGTGGAAAGTGCGCGCTGACATTGGAGGTTGAGAAGAGGCACACCGTCCACAGGTTCGGCGAGTTTATCGGCGCCGCGCATACGAGAAGCGTTGCCGGCGGCAAGTATCAGAATAGATATCATATTACGAAGAATGACACGTCTACGGCCCAAAGGCCATTAAGACTTTAGCGAGGGATTGATGCGGGCATTCCTTTACCGCCTGAGGCTCTGGGCACGAAAGCTCGGGGTCCGCGTTGTTTCGATCGCGGCACTTTCGGTGCTGTCGGTCTTCGCGGCGAAATACTCGGGCGTTTATGTGCCTGCTGGCGTGGCCGAGAAAATCGGCGCGGATTCAGTGGTTTCGCTGCTGAACATCATCGCGAACTCTATGCTGACGGTCACCACGTTCTCGCTGTCCGTGATGGTGACGATCCACCGCAACGCATCCAGCCAGTGGACACCGCGCGCCCACCGGATGCACCTCCGCGACAGCCGGACGCAGACGGTTATTGCAACGTTTCTAGGGGCTTACATCTACGCGCTCCTCTCGCTGATCCTGCTGGATACCCCGTATTTCGGCGATAAAGAGGTCGTCGCGCTCTTCGTTACGACGCTCGGCGTGATTGCGTGGATCGTTTACCAGATGCTGATGTGGGTGCTGCACCTCCAAACCTTTGGCAGCTTGGAGCAGACCGCCGACCGCATCCACGAACAGACCCGCGACGCGTTGCAACTGAGGATGGCGCACCCGTGCCTTGGCGGGCACGCGCTGCTAGACCGTGCGATCATCCCGATGGGTGCCAAGCCCGTGTTCGCCTCGCGCTCCGGCTACGTCGTGCGGATGATGGCCAGCGCGCTTGATAGCGCGGCAGAGGACTGCGGTGGCGCGATCTACATCATCGTCGACGTGGGCGAGCACATCACCAAGGGCGATCCGATTGCCTTTACCACCGGTCACACCGAGAGGATGACCGAGGCGGTGGAGCAGAACATCGACATCGGCCATCATCGCGACATCGAACAGGATCCGAACTTCGGCCTGCTCATGCTTGCAGAGATTGGAGAAAAAGCGCTTTCGCCCGGTGTGAACGACGGCGGAACGGCGATCGACATGATCGACCGGATGGCCGAGCTTGCTGAAACGCATGAGGACTTGGGCGAGACGACCTATTCGAACCTCTGGATGCCGCCGCTGAACACGGGCGATATCATCCGCCGTCCGTTCGATCTGATTTCGCGCTATGCGATCACCTCTCTGGAGGTGCAGGAGGTGCTGCTCAAACGCCTCGATATCCTGTCGCGCCACCCTGATCTTGAGATAGCAAAGGCCGCGCGGGAGGTTGCGCAGGACGCTTTTGACCGCGCTCAGGAGGCCCTGCCGACTAAGGTCGACAAGGCAAAACTTGTGAAACCACAGTGCCTTACGGGATGATGCGCGTGTACTTGACGCCTTCGAGCGTCGCGCCCACGCGGAAGCCCGCCTGCGCAAATACCACCGCGATGACCGGAGAGGTCGAGGTCAGCGTCGAGGCGCTCAGCATCTCGCCGCGGTCGTTGAGCGCGTAGGCCACGTCGGCACCGGCGGTCCAGCCGCTCGACTGACGGAAAGCGCTCAGCGCTTCGGGGGTCATGAAGAACAGAACCGCGCTGAACTGCTGCGCGCCGAACTGGATGCCCGCGCTCGCGCCCGCTGCCGAATAGTAGTCCACGGTGGTCTCGCCAATTACAAGCGCGCCGCGTCCGTAAGAGCCGCCAAGTCCAATGCCCGCTTCGGAAATTAGCGGCATGACCAGCATACCCGAGGACTGGCTCGCCAGCTGGCGGGTGCCCGGATAGGCGGTGTACATGTGGTTGAGCGTTGCGGCGACGCGCGCGTCGATGGTCGCAGCGCCGCTTCCGCCGATGGGGTTGCCGCAAGCAGCAAGGGTTCCGGCTGCCATCATGGCGCCGGCCGCAAATCCGCGTCGTGTCAGGTTGGTCATACTTGTGCCTCGTCAATAAGGGGCGGCTTGTCTGCCGCTCTGTCATGTAGCGGCACTATACGCCGCAAACCGTGTTATGTCATCCGTTGAGGATACGTGCCGCTTCGGGCGCGAAATACGTCAGGATGCCGTCACAGCCCGCACGTTTGAACGCTAAGAGGCTCTCCAGCATGACTTTTTCACCGTCGAGCCAGCCGTTCGCCACCGCAGCCTGGATCATCGCGTATTCGCCCGACACCTGATAGGCGAAAGTCGGCACACCAAATGTATCCTTCACGCGGCGGCAGATATCGAGGTACGGCATCCCCGGTTTGATCATAACCATGTCGGCGCCTTCCATCAGGTCGCGTTCGACCAGACGAAGAGCCTCGTCCGAATTGCCCGCGTCCATCTGATAGGTCTTCTTGTCACCCTTCAGCGCGCTCGAGGCACCGACCGCATCGCGGAACGGACCGTAGAAGCCCGAGGCGTATTTCGCGGTATAAGAAAGGATGCCAACGTTCTGATATCCTTCGCTTTCCAGCGCCGACCGCATGGCCCCGATACGCCCGTCCATCATGTCCGACGGCCCGAGCAGATCGGCACCGGCCTCGGCCTGCGCGAGCGCCATTTTCACCAGCGCATCCACGGTTTCATCGTTCAGGATCTCGCCGTTTTCGACGTAACCGTCGTGGCCGTTGATGTTGTAGGGATCGAGAGCGATGTCCGTCATGATGACCATCTCGGGCACCGCGTCCTTGATCGCGCGGATCGCCTGATTGGTCAGATTGTCGCGAGACCACGCCATCGCGCAATCCTCGGTCCGGTGCTCCATCGAGGTGTAGGGAAACAGGCACATCGCCGGAATGCCGAGCGAGAACGCCTCGCGCGCCGAATTCACCACGCGGTCGATTGTCTTGCGGGTCACACCCGGCATGGACGGGATCGCAGTTTCGTCGTCCTTTCCCTCGATCAGGAACACCGGCCAGATGAAATCATCGGTGGTGAGCGTGTTTTCACGGACCATAGCGCGGATGCCTGCGGATTTGCGGAGGCGGCGGAAACGGGCGGTGGGATAGGGGGCGACGGTGGGTTTCATAACGGGCCTTTCATGTCACACCCCTTGGGTGCCACGTAAAATTGTTGTTGCCAAGTCTGGGCAATCACAAGAGCGGAAGTTAACGTCCGCGCAGAAGACCAACCGAGGCCCATACCCGTGGATTTGATACAGAACGTATTCGACGTCATCGACTTTCGGTCCTTTTCGAATGCGTGGTACTGGATGGTTGTCGCCATCCTCTGGTCGACGTCGTCCTATTGGGTTGTTGGTGTGCCGTATGACCTGATCCAGCGGGCAGAGCGGGAACACGGCGATGCCTTCACTGACATGCAGGCAGTTGTGATCGTTTACGTTCGCCGCACGCTGAGCATCGTGCGCCAATCGGCGGTCTTCCTGATCGGCTTTATGTGCTTCATCCTCGCGATGCTCATCACCTTCGCCGTTTTCTACCAAAAGGAATTCGCGCAGGCGCTTCTGCTGCTGATGGTTCCGCTGTTCGGGCTGGGTGCGCTCAATGTCCGCACCGCTCTCAAGATCGAAGCCGAAGGCGTGGGCAGTGACACGATCTTCCGCCGCCTGCGTCGCCACCGTCTGATGGTGCAGGCGATCGGCATGTTTTCGATCTTCATCACGGCGACTTACGGGATGTTTTACAACCTCGCTGTTCTTCATGCGTTCTAAGGATTGACTCTGGCCGTCCGCAGCGTAGGTCAGTTGCATGGTTCAGAACGCGCACATCACCGTCTCCGGCGCCCCCGAGGGGTTTGACGCAAAGCTCATCCTCGAGGAGTTGGCCAAGACAGGCCAGCCCGTTCTGCACGTCGCGCGCGACGACAAACGTCTGGCAGAGATGCAGGCCGCGCTGAATTTTTACGCGCCCAAAATGCCCGTCATCGTGTTCCCTGCGTGGGACTGTCTGCCGTATGACCGGACCTCGCCGAACGCCGATATTTCCGCGACCCGTATGGCGACGCTGGCCGCGCTGACCCACGGGATGCCCTCCAAATACGTGCTGCTGACCACCGTCAACGCCGCCACACAGAAGGTGCCCGCCCGCAGCATCCTCAAAGAGGCCGCGTTCACGGCCCGCGTGGACAGCCGTATCGATGAAGAAGGGCTGCGTAACTATCTGACGCGCATGGGATTTACCCAAGCGCCGACGGTGATGGAGCCGGGCGATTACGCCGTGCGCGGCGGCATCATCGACATCTTCCCACCGGGACAGAGCGGCCCCGTCCGCCTCGACCTGTTCGGCGATGTTCTGGATAGCGCCCGCCGTTTTGATCCCGCCACGCAGCGCACCACGGAAAAGCTCGACGTGGTCGAGCTCGCGCCCGTGTCCGAGGTCATCCTCGACGAGCCCGCGATCACCCGTTTCCGTCAGAACTACCGCATTGAATTCGGCGCGGCGGGCACTGACGATCCGCTTTACGAAGCGATCAGCGCGGGCCGCAAACATGCGGGTCAGGAACACTGGCTCGGCTTCTTCCATGCCGAGCTGGAGACGCTCTTCGATTACGTGCCCAAGGCCACGATCACGCTGGACGATCAGGTCACGCCGACCCGCATCACCCGCTGGACGATGGTCGAGGACACCTACGAGACGCGGATGCACGCGCTCAAGCAAAAGGGCCGGATGGACAGCGTGTACAAACCTGCGCCGCCGTCCCTGATGTACCTCGATGACAACGCGTGGGAGGTGGCCGTCGACGATCGCCGCGTGCTGCAATTCAGCCCGCTCAAACAGCCCACGGGCCTCAATGTGATCGACGCAGGCGGCAAGATCGGCCGCGATTTTGCCCCCGAACGCCAGCAGGAGAGCATCAGCCTCTTCGGCAGCCTCGTCTCGCACATCAAGAACAAGCTCGAAGACGGCCCCGTGGTCATCGCGTCCTATTCGGACGGTGCGCGCGAACGTCTGACGGGCCTTCTGGAAGACGAAGGTGCGGGCGAGGTCATCCCCGTCAGCGATTTCTCCCGCGTGGGCAAACGCGGACTGCACCTTGCCGTGTGGGCGCTGGAACAGGGCTTCGAAGCCAAAGGCATCACCGTCATTTCCGAACAGGACGTGCTCGGTGACCGCCTCATTCGCCAGACCAAGAAAAAGCGCAAGGCCGAGAACTTCCTCACCGAAACGCAGAGCCTCACCCCCGGCGATCTGGTGGTCCACGTCGACCACGGCGTCGGTCGGTATCTGGGGCTTGAGGTCATCACGGCAGCCGGTGCAGCGCACGAATGTATCTCGCTCGAATATGCAGAGGGATCAAAGCTTTACCTGCCGGTAGAGAACATCGAACTGCTGTCGAAATACGGCCACGAAAGCGGTCTGCTGGACAAGCTCGGCGGCGGTGCATGGCAGGCGAAAAAGGCCCGCATGAAGGAACGCATCCGCCAGATGGCGGAGCGTCTCATTCGTGTCGCTGCAGAGCGCGAGTTGCGCAAAGCGCCCGTTCTCACGCCGCCCGACGGCATGTGGGACCAGTTCCTCGCGCGCTTCCCCTATGCGGAAACCGACGATCAGCTTCAGGCGATTTCCGACGTGCTCGACGACCTCGACAGTGGCCGCCCAATGGACCGCCTCATCTGCGGCGATGTGGGCTTTGGTAAGACCGAAGTCGCGATCCGCGCGGCCTTCGTCGCCGCCATGTCCGGCGTTCAGGTTGCCGTCATCGCGCCGACCACGCTGCTCGCCCGCCAGCACTACAAGAACTTCAAGGAACGCTTCCGCGGCTTCCCGATCAACGTGGCGCCGCTGTCGCGTTTCGTCTCCGCCAGCGAGGCGTCGAAAACCCGCGAGGGCATGGCGAACGGTCAGATGGACATCGTCATCGGCACCCACGCGCTGCTCGCCAAGGGCGTCAATTTCAAGAACCTCGGCCTGCTTATCATCGACGAAGAGCAGCACTTCGGCGTCCAGCACAAAGAGCGCCTGAAGCAGCTTCGCTCCGACGTGCACGTCCTGACGCTGACCGCGACGCCGATCCCGCGTACGTTGCAACTGTCGCTCACCGGTGTGCGCGATCTGTCGATCATCGGCACGCCGCCCATCGACCGCCTGTCGATCCGCACCTACGTTTCCGAATTCGACACCGTCACCATCCGCGAGGCGCTGCTGCGCGAACACTATCGCGGCGGTCAGTCGTTCCTCGTCGTGCCGCGCGTGAGCGACCTGCCAGAGATGGAAGACTGGCTGAAAAAGAACGTCCCCGAGATCACCTATGTCGTGGCGAACGGCCAGATGGCGGCGGGCGAGCTCGACGACCGGATGAACGCCTTCTACGACGGCAAATACGATGTACTGCTGGCAACCACGATTGTGGAGAGCGGCCTCGATATTCCGACCGCGAACACGATGGTCGTGCACCGCGCCGATATGTTCGGCCTTGCGCAGCTCTACCAGATCCGCGGCCGCGTGGGCCGTTCCAAGACCCGCGCTTATGCGTACTTGACGACGAAACCGCGCGGCAAACTGACCCCGCAGGCCGAAAAACGTCTTCGCGTGCTGGGCAGCCTCGACACGCTCGGCGCTGGCTTCACGCTGGCCTCGCAGGACCTCGATATTCGCGGGGCGGGCAACCTGTTGGGTGAAGAGCAATCGGGCCACGTCAATGAGGTCGGCTACGAGCTCTACCAGAACATGCTCGGAGAAGAGATCGACCGTATCAAGAAGGGCGGCGGTGCGCTCAATGATGATGACGGCCAGTGGGCGCCGCAGATCAACCTTGGCGTTTCTGTCCTGATTCCAGAGGATTACGTGCCAGACCTCGACGTTCGCCTCGGCCTTTATCGCCGTCTGTCGAACCTGTCGACCAAGGTGGAGCTGGAAGGTTTCGCCGCCGAATTGATCGACCGTTTCGGCAAGCTGCCGAAGGAAGTGAACACGCTGCTGCTGATCGTGCGCATCAAGGCGATGTGCAAACGCGCTGGCATCAGCCACCTCGACGGCGGTCCGAAAGGCGCGACCGTGCGGTTCCACAACGACAAGTTCGCATCGCCAGAAGGTCTGGTGGAGTTCATCGGCGACCAAAAAGGTCAGGCCAAGATCAAGGACAACAAGATCGTCCTGCAACGCGACTGGCCGAAGGAAGCGGACAAGATCAAAGGCGCCTTCGCCATCGCCCGCGACCTTGCAGAGAAGGTCGCGGCCAAGAAGAAAAAAGCTACAAAGTCCGGCGCTTAAGGCCGAAGCTTAATCCGAACGCTGCGACGGCGAAGATGAAAACGCCGACCGTCAGCGGGATCGGTGTGCCGTTGAAGAACTGACCGACAGGGATCGCCAGCAGCAGCGAGAGCGAGGTCGACAGCGACATCACCACCGAGGTGCCCATGCCAGCGACGTGACCCAGCGGCTCCAGCGCCAGTGCGTTGAGGTTGCCCAGCGTCAGGCCGATGGTCGCGAAAACAGCGGCGCTAAAGACGAAAAACATCGCAAGGCGAATGACTTGTGGCGCGCTGCTCAGTTCGACTACCGTCACGATTGCAGCCAAGCTGGCCATGACGCAGAGCGCGATCTGGATGATCCGCTTCATGCCGAACCGCATCACGAGGCGCGAGTTCATGAAGGACGCGCAGGCCGCAATCGCCGCCGCCGCGCCAAAGAAATACTCGAAGGTTTCGGCGGCGCCAAACGCCTCCGCATAGATTTGCTGGGTGGACGACAGCGTCGCCATCAGGATCGCGTAGACCAGCGTCAGTACATAGATCACCTGACGCGCGGCGGGGGCTTTCAGCACCTCTTTCACCGCCCATTTCAGCTCCGACACCTTCATTGTGCGGCGGTTGGATTCCAGCAGCGTTTCGGGCTGGCGGAAGAGCATCCAGAACATCACGAACGCCCCGAACAGGCCGAAGAACGCAAAGATCGAGCGCCATCCGAAGGCGTCCATCAGCGCGGCGCCCGCCATCGGTGCAAAGGCCGGAATGATCCCGAAAATCATCATCACGAGCGAGCTGATCCGCGCCATTTCCGGCCCGCTGTGCTTGTCACGGATCAGCGCGATGCTGACGATCCGCGGCGCGGCGGCGGCCACACCCATGACGAAGCGCGAAATCAGCATGGTGGTCATCGACGGCGCGAGGAAGGCGATGAACGCGGTCACAACGTACAGAACGCAGCCCGTGATGATCACGACCTTGCGCCCGTAGGTGTCCGACAGCGGCCCGACAAAGAACGTGCCCAGCCCGAGGCCCAGTACGAACGAGGTCACCACAAGCTGCGCAAGGTTCGGCGCGTCGGGCGACAGCTCTGCCGCGATCTTGCCAAGGCCGGGCAGCATCGCGTCGATAGAAAACGCGGTCAGCGCCGAAACCATCGCCATCAGGCCGACGAATTCGCGGCGACCGATGGGGCGGCCTGTCGATGTAGCGATCATCACTCGGCGCTTTCTTCGCGGTCCTGCGATGCGATATCCTTCATCACGTCGAGCCACAGCTCGGTCGGCTGTGCACCTGGCACCGCGTGGCGGTTGCCGACAACGAACGTCGGAACCGAGGTGATGCCCATGTGACGCGAATGCGCCTCGCGCTTGGCGATACTGTCGATGTCGGCGTCGCTCTCCAATAGGCGGCGGACCATCTCGGGGTCCATCTCGCAGCCCTTGGCGATGTCGATCAGGACCTCGTGGTCACCAATGTCGCGGCCCTCGGCCCAGTAGGCTTTCATGATGGCGCTGACGACAAAGGCTTGGCGCTGTTCGAGGCCCGCCCAGTAGATCAGGCGCTGCGCGTCGAAGGTATTGGGCGAGCGGGTGATCTTCTCGAAATTAAACGTCACACCAGCGTTCTTCGCGTGCTCTTCCAGTACAACGTGCGCTTCGGCAGCGCGCTTCTTGGAGCCGAAGACCTGCTCCATCAGCTCGCCGCGATCCATGCCGCCTTTGGGCATGTCGGGGCGCAGTTGGAACGGGTGGTATTCGATTTCGAAGGGGTGGTCGCCGGCTTTTTCCAGCGCGCGGTCGAGGTAGCCTTTGCCGACGTAGCACCAAGGGCAGGCGGGGTCAGCGATGATGTCCAGTTTGACCATGTTGTCTTTCCCAGTCCCCGCGCAGCTCGCGGCGGAGGATCTTGTTGTTGGCATTTCGTGGCAGCGCGTCCACACGGACGAAAAGACGCGGGCTCTTATAGCGGGCGAGCTTTTCTGCTGCGTGATTGCTCAACATATCTTCGGAAAGATCGGTGTCTGCAACGTAAAACAGGGCAATTACCGTTGCATCTATCTTGACCCTGACCTCCGCTGCTGCACATTCGCGGATGCCTTCCGCGCTGGCCATGGCGTCCTCCACCTCGATGGGCGAGACGCGGTAGCCGCCCGCGTTCATCATGTCGTCGGTGCGGCCGTCGTAGTAGATCGCGCCAGTGTCATCCATGTGGCACATATCGCCGGTCAGGAACCACTCACCTTGGAATTTGGAGGCGGTTTCCTCGGGTTGGCCGTCATATTCGATAAACAGGCCGGGGTCGGAGTTGTGAATGCCGAGGTGGCCTGTTTCCCCCACAGGCACGGGGCCATCGTCACCGAGGATCGCGATCCGGCGGCCCGGTTGCGGGTAGCCAATGGCATGGGGCGGCGCGGGGCGCATGGGGCTGCCAGAGATAAAGGTGGAGCACTCGGACATACCGTAGGCTTCAAAGACCATGGTGCCCGCCGCCGCGTTCCATTGCCGCTTCATCGCGTAGGGCATACTTTCACCAGCAGAGATCGCGTGGCGCAGCTTGGGCATCGGCGGCAGGTCCGTCCGCATCATCTGGCGGAACACACCGGGCGTCGCGGCAAAGATCGTGGCGCGGGATTTAGCAATCAGTTCGGGCAGTTTGGTGGTCGGCGTTCCGTCGGGCGGGATCAGCGCGGTGGCCCCGATGCTCCACGGGTCCATGAGGCCCGCGCCCAGCGTATAGGTCCAGTTGAACGAGCCCGCGTGCATCAGGCGGTCGGTCGACTTCAGTTCGTACCAGCCGCCCCACATCATTTGCCGCGCCCAGATCGCGCGGTGCGCGTGGACGACGGCGCGGGGCTTTCCGGTGCTGCCCGAGGTGAAGATGATGTAGGCGGGACGGTCGGGCTTGCCGAAAACGTAGTTCGCTGGCGGGAAATCACGGAAGGATTTCAGCTGGTCGAGCGCGATCACCGGAACGCGGCATTCGGGCAGGGTGATGCCCTGTTCGCCGACGATAAGCGCAGGCTTCACGCTCTCGCACATCTTGGTAATTTCCTCGACCGTAAGTTGCGTCGATGTCGGGATCGGCACTACGCCAACCGCGATGGCGGCAAGGTAGACGATGGGGAACCACGGCGTGTTTCCCAGCCGCATCATCATCCGCTCACCGGGCTTGATACCGAGCGCCTTCAGCCCCGTTCCGAGCCCCAGAACCGCCTGTTCAAGCTCGGCATAACTCCACCATTCCTGACCGAGCACTTCGAGTGCGACGTGGTCCGGCTGTAAAGAAGCATTTGACAGCACATGTGCCGCCATATTGAAGCTTTTAGGGCAGGGATCGACTGCCCGCGGTTCGGTGATGCTCAACATATCTGAATTCCAGAATTTACCGTTGGGCGTTGTAAGTAAAGATAATACTCGAATATAAGAGCGTCCATGTCGGAAAACTCAGAAAAGCGCAGCCTCATTCAGATTGCCCGTGACAGTGGTGCGCAGGAAACCGCGCCGCCGCTCGATCTGGGCGCCCGTGTGCGCGAGCTGCGCAAGGAACGTGACTGGACGCTAGAGCAAGCCGCGCAGCACGCCGGACTTGCCCGCTCTACGCTTTCGAAGATCGAGAACGGCCAGATGTCTCCGACCTACGAGGCGCTCAAGAAATTGGCGGTCGGTCTGAGCATTTCAGTGCCCCAGCTTTTCACAACTCCGAGCCGCAGTCAGGTGAATGGCCGCATGGCGCTGACCCGCAACAGCGAAGGCCAGTCGCACATCACGACCACCTACGAGCACGAACTGCTCGCTGACCAACTGACAAAGAAAAACATGCTTCCGTACCGGGCGCGGGTGCGCGCACGGAGCATGGATGAATTCGAAGGCTGGGTGCGTCACGACGGGGAGGAATTCCTCTACGTGCTGACGGGCACCATCAAGCTGTTCACCGAATTCTACGAGCCGGTCGAGATGCGCCGCGGCGATAGCGCGTATTATGACGCCACCATGGGCCACAACGTCATCTCGACCAGTCAGGAGGATGCCAACATCCTCTGGGTAACTTCGCTCTATTAAGCGAACGTCTTAGGCGTCGGTGCGACCGATCGGATTGGCCTCGTAGCCGTCATCACCGAAACGGCGGTCGTCGTCATAGGCGTCTTCGCCTTCGGGGATGTTGTCGGCTGCGGCCAGAATGCGTTCGTTGTCCATTTCGGGATCCATGATCACATCGGCGGGCGTCGCGCCTTCCATCCACTCCGCCAGTTGGTCCTCTGCCTCGCGGGCGGGAACCTGATAGGTGTGGACGATTTCCTTGAGCAGGGCGGTGCGGTCACCTTCGATCGCATCCACGGTGTCGCTGTCCAGTTCGGGCCAGCGGGTGAGGATGCTCGGCACGAATGCGTTCCAGTGCTCGGTTACTTGCTGCCATTTCATAGCGGTATCTCCTTGGTTGCAGGAAAAACGCGAGGGCAGAGGCTTTGGTTCCTGAAACGAAAAAGGGCCGGATGAACCGGCCCTTCTTTGCGTATTCTCAAAACCAGGTCTGAACGCTTCGCGCAGTTTCGGAGATGTCTTCGCCCACACCGGCTACGGTGTTGCAGGCAGACAGCGCCGTGAGCGCGAGGACGAGGAGGATCTTAGTCTTCATACCACCACACATCAGGTTGCCATCCCGGCCAGTCGCCGAAAATCGGAATGTCCTCGGGGTAATGGAGGTTCGCGTCATATGCAATCCGGCTGATGTTCCACTGATAGGTGGGGATCACATACCGTCCGGCAGTCAGCGCGCGGTCCATCGCTTTGACAGCCGCAACGAAATCGCTCTGGCTTTCCGAGGTCAGCATCTGGTTGATCATCGCGTCGACGGCCTCGGACTTCACGCCCATCAGGTTCCGGCTGCCCACGGTGTCGGCGTATTCGGAGCCGTAATAGCCGAACTGCTCGTTCCCCGGCGACAGGCTGAGCCCGCGGCGATAGTAGGTCATGTCGAAGTCGAAGTTGTCGGTACGCTCTTTGTATTGGGCACTATCGACGGCATCGACGGTGGCCTTAATGCCCAAGCGGTCGAGTGATTGGATGAACATATCTGCAATCGACTGGAACTCCGATGCACCGGTCTGGAGGAGAATTTCGAATTCCAGCGGCTCGCCCGCTTCGTTCTTCATCACGCCGTCCTGAATGGTGTAACCGGCTTCCTCAAGCGCTGCGAGGGCAGCGCCCGTGCCAGCACGGTTCCGCTCCGATCCGTCGGAAACAGGCAGCTCGTAGCCTTCGATCGCGCCCGGCAGCAGGTCGCCGGCGTAGGGTTCGAGGAATTCCAGAACGCGGCCTTCAGCGGGGCCGTTGCTCATGCCCAGCGGCGAGTTCGAATAGTACGACGTGATGCGCGGCTGGGTGCCGCCGGTCATGGTCTCGTTGATGAACTCGAAGTTGAAGATGTCGATCATCGCATCGCGGACGTGCCAGTCGTCGAACGGCGCGGAGCGCGTGTTCATCACAAAACCGGTCATGCCCGACGGACGCTGGTGTTGCAGTTCGTCCTTTTTGACCGAGCCGTCCTGCGCACGCGGGAAGTCGTACTGGCTGATCCAGCGCGCTTCGTTGAATTCGCGGGTGAAGTTCACTTCGCCGGTCTTGAAGGCTTCGAACGCGGGCGCTTCGTCACCGAAGAAATCGATGCGCAGCGTGTCGAAGTTGTTTGTGCCCTTGCGGAACGGCACATCCGCGCCCCAGTAGTCGGGGTTGCGGGTGAACTCGATGAAACGGCCCAGTTCGTAGTCGGTGATGACGTAGGGCGACGAGGTCACGGGGATCATGTCCGGCGCTTCTTCGACGAAATCCACGCCTTCGAACTGCGATTTCTGCAGGATCGGACGCAGACCCGCCAGCAGAGCCAGTTCACGGTCTTCGGTGTTGAACGTCAGACGTACCGAACGGTCGCCGGTCTGTTCGATCTTTTCGACCTTGGCCCAGAATCCGCGATAGCGGCCGTGACCCATGGTGCCGAGCGTTTCGAACGACCAGATGACGTCCTCAACGGTCACAGGCGAGCCGTCCGAGAATGCGGCGGCGGGGTTCAGCGTGAACTCGACCCATTCGCGGTTCGGACCCGTTTCGATGCTTTCAGCCAGCAGACCGTAGAGCGAGAACGGCTCGTCCAGCGAGCGGCCCATCAGGCTTTCGCCCATCAGGTAGGGCAGCTGCCACGGCGAGCGTCCGGTATCCACGAACGGGTTCAGCGAGGTGAAGGATCCGACCTCTGCGGTGGCCATCGACCCGCCCTTGGGCGCGTCGGGGTTCGCGTAGGGCAGAGAGACGAAGCCCTCTTCCAGCGCGGGGTCGCCGTACATTGCAATCGCGTGTTTCGCTTCGGCATTTGCCATACCCGCCGCAGCGAATAGTGCAGCAACGGCAATGCCATATCTGAATTTCTTATTTAGCTGGACGTTCATTCGATGAACTCTCCCCTCTGCTCATATGCCTTTGATTGAGCGTATCGGGGGTTTTGGCCCAGTTCAAACTTAATGCTTGGAAGTTCGCGGGTAATTGCCTATAAAGAGTGCACTGCTCGATAGGTTTCTTGCCTGTATGAAACCTGCCTCAATGACTTAACGCCGGCTTCGTGCCGGCGTTTTTTTTATGGCTATTCGCTGCTTCGGGCAGGCGGCTCTATTGCCTCGGAATCGGCAGGGGCGCAAGTGCGAATCCCCCTCATATTCGCGGCATGTCCCATTGAATTTTTCTGCAGGTGCAGCATTATCCGTTTAACGAATGGCTTTACGGAGGAGGCTTCCCCAATGACACTGTCTGGTAAAACTGCTGTGATTACCGGCTCCAACTCGGGCATCGGGCTTGGCGTGGCGCGTGAACTGGCGCGCGCTGGCGCGAATGTGGTGCTGAACTCCTTCACCGACCGCGACGAGGACCACAAGCTGGCCGCCGATATGGAAGCCGAATTCGGCGTGGTCGTCCGCTACATCGCTGCCGATATGTCCAAGGGCGAAGACTGCCGCGCGCTGATCGAAAAAGCGGGTGCCTGCGATATCCTCGTGAACAACGCGGGCATCCAGCACGTCTCTCCGATCGAGGATTTCCCGACCGTGAAATGGGACGCCATCATCGCGATCAACATGTCCTCCGCCTTCCACACCACCGCCGCTGCGCTGCCGATGATGCGCAAGGCGGGTTGGGGCCGCGTGGTGAACATCGCCTCCGCCCACGGTCTGACGGCCTCGCCCTACAAAGGTGCATATGTTGCCGCCAAGCACGGCGTTGTAGGCTTTACCAAAGTCACCGCGCTGGAAACCGCGAAAGAGGACATCACCTGTAACGCCATCTGTCCGGGATATGTGCACACGCCGCTGGTGGACGCGCAAATCCCTGATACGGCAAAGAAATATAACATGACCGAGGAAGAGGCGATCGAGAAGGTCATCCTCGAACGTCAGCCGTCCAAGCAATTCGCGACCGTCGAACAGATCGGCGGCACGGCGGTCTTCCTCTGCTCCGACGCCGCTGCGCAGATCACGGGTACGACGATCAGCGTGGATGGTGGCTGGACCGCCCTTTAACGCACGAACCGACAAGAAAGACTGAAGGGAAAAGATGATGAAACGGATCAACTTGGCCCTTCAGGGCGGCGGCGCGCACGGTGCTTTCACGTGGGGCGCGCTGGACCGCCTTCTCGAAGAGGACGACATCGAAATCGCAGCTATCTCCGGCACATCCGCCGGAGCGCTGAACGGCGCGGCGCTGAAATCCGGTCTCGTCGCTGGCGGACGGGAAGGGGCCAAGGAGCAACTCCGCTGGGTGTGGAGCAGCGTCGGCGCCATCACCCATCCCGCGCTCGCCAAATGGATGGAGCCCTTCGCCGAGGTCAGCGAGCTTTACGCCCACGCGCTGAACTACTCGCCCGCTTATATCTGGTGGGACACGACGATGCGGATGATGTCGCCTTATTCCAACGGCGCGGTGCTGCAAAACCCTCTGGGCCGCGTGCTGGGTGATCTTGACTGGGAGGCGCTGCTGTCGAACGAAGGCCCCGAACTACACGTCTGCGCCACGAACGTCCGCACCGGCAAGATCCGCATTTTCACCGACACCGAAATCAGCCCCGATGCGATCCTCGCCTCCGCCTGCCTGCCGACCCTGTTCGAAGCGGTGGAGATCGACGATCCCCAGACGGGCGAGCGCGAGGCGTTCTGGGATGGCGGCTTCACGGGCAATCCCGCGCTCTTCCCGCTGTTCCCCAAGCATCTGCCCGACGACATCCTGATCGTGAACATCAACCCGCTTTACCGCGAGGAAGTGCCGCGTGACGCGCAGTCGATCCAGAACCGGATCAACGAAATCAGCTTCAACACGTCCTTGCTGCGCGAACTCCGAGCCATCAGCTTCGTCAAACGCCTGATCGCGGACGACGACATGCCCGCTGGCAAGATGAAGGACGTGAAGGTGCATCTGGTCGAGGATGCGGCGCTGATGACCGAACTCAGCATCGCGACCAAAATGATCGCTCTGCCGACCGTTCTGTCGCGTCTGCGGAATGCGGGCTATGCCGCGATGGAGCGGTTCTTGGGAGAGCACAAAGACCAGATCGGCACCGAAGGCAGCGTCGATCTGAGCGCGATGTTCGCTTAGGCTTTGTCCTTGAGCGGCGTGACGGCGACGCCGTCTTTGCCGTTCTTGTCCTTGCCGTTCGGATAAACGAGACCCGCAGAGATCACGAGCTTCGCCGCGTCCTCGACCGTCATATCGAGGATCGTGACTTCGCTTTCCGGCAGGAACAGCAGGAAGCCCGAGGTCGGGTTCGGCGTGGTCGGCAGGAACACGGTCAGCACCTTTTCCTCGGTCACGACCTTCTCGGCCATCTCGCCTTTGGCGTCCGTGGACACAAAGCCGATCGCCCAGACGCCCTTGCGCGGATATTCGATGAGGCAGGCGCGGTCGAAGCTGGACTCGGTCTGTGCGAACACCGTCTCCGCCAACTGCTTCGCGCCGTTGTAGATCGAACGGATGACCGGCATCCGCGAGACCATGTTCTCGCCCCAGTTGAGGAAGCTGCGACCGATCAGGCCCTTCGCCATCCAACCGACGAATACGGTGAAGATCAGGAACAGAACCACGCCCAGACCGCGCACGTTGACGCGGATGTGGTCGGGGCTTGTCGGGTTCGGATCACCGAACCAGCGGTTCACCAGCGCTTCGGGATGATAGCCGCCCGGCACGAAGGGCCAGACGAAACCGTCGACCCAACCTGCGACGGACCAGATCAGCCAGATCGTAAGGCCGATAGGGGCCACAACGACAAGTCCGGCAAGGAAGTTATTGCGGAGGACACCGAACAGGCTCGTGCGCTGCTTCGGAGGCGTAATCTGGGAAAATTCGTTCACTATCGGCCCGACGGGAAAAGGTTCTGTATTGATATGTAAGAGCGGGGTCGCCCCCGCTCAATCTCTTATCGCCCGTTATTCCGACTTTCGTGACAGCTTGTCCAAAGCAACGGCGATTTTCGCGGCAAGACGTGCATTGTTAAGCACCAATGCGATATTCGCGGTCAGGCTGCGGCCCTCGGTGATCTCGTACATCCGCTGGAGGAGGAACGGCGTGACCTCCTTGGCCTTGATACCCTGTGCGTCCGCATCGGCCAGAGCGGCTTCGATGTGTGGCAGGATTTCTTCGGCGGTGATTTCAGCGTCCTCGGGGATCGGGTTGCAGACCAGCTGACCACCCGGCAGGCCAAGGAGGCCGCGCATCTGGTGGGCGGCCGCGATCTCGTCCGCGGTATCGAGGCGGATCGGCGTCGGGATGCCCGACGAGCGCGACCAGAACGCAGGCAGTTCGTCCTGACCCAGACCGATCACCGGAACGCCGAGCGTTTCGAGCACTTCGAACGTCTTCGGCAGATCGAGGATCGCCTTCGCGCCAGCGGCCACAACGGTGACAGCCGTCTGCGCCAGTTCCTGAAGGTCGGCGGAAATGTCAAAGGTGTCTTCGGCGCCGCGATGCACGCCGCCGATACCGCCCGTGGCAAACACGTCGATGCCTGCGGCTTCGGCGCAGATCATCGTCGCCGCAACAGTGGTCGCGCCCGTGCCGCCGGTGGCGAGGCAGGCTGCGATGTCGGCGCGGCTGAGTTTCTTGACGTCCTTGGCCTGACCCAGATCATCGAGCTGATCGCTATCGAGGCCGACGTGCAGCGTGCCTTTGATAATGGCGATGGTCGCCGGAACAGCGCCATTATCACGCACGGCAGCTTCAACGAGCCGCGCGGTTTCGACGTTCTGCGGATAAGGCATACCGTGGGTGATGATCGTGCTTTCCAGAGCGACGAGCGGCGTGCCGTTCTTCATCGCTTCGGTGACTTCGGCGGAAAATGCCATCGGGATCATTTGGGAATTTCTCCTGAAACGTAGGTTGCAGCGGCAAAGAGCGCGCGTTCGAGCGCGTCGTGGCGGTTCATGCCTTCGCGTTCGGACGCGATATGCGCTGCCATGAAAGTGTCGCCCGCGCCGGTCACGCGTGTGACCAGCACCTTGGGCGGTGTGAGTGTAATGACGTCTTCGCCAGTCGCTTCGGAGGCGGAGCTACCGCCGTCCGTTACCAGCACGCGCTTGCAACCGCGCGCGATGAGACCCTTGGCCGCCGCTTCCGAGGACGGGAAGTCGGTGTGGCACAGCAGGCTGGCTTCTTCGAGGTTCACATAGAGCGTCGCCGACGGATGCCCGACCAGCGCCAGAAGGCGGTCCGCCTTGCCCGGACTTGCAGGCGCAACGCGGAGGTCGGATTTGCTGAACAGCGGCGAATGCGCGATCTGGCGGAGGAGTTCGACCGTCAGGTTGCCGTCCAGCGCCACGAGGCCCTCGTACGGCGCATCCTCTGATCCCAGTGAGCCATCCGACAGCGGACGCAGGATCTTGTCACCTGCCTGTTCGAGCGAATGCGCATCGGCAATCGCCGCGATCAGACCGTTGGCACCCTCTACCGCCATATAGTTGTCGGTCGGCAGGTCGTCTGAATGATAAAGGTGATCGACGATCATACCCATCGCGGCGGCTTGCTCGGTCAGTTCTTCGCCCGCCGGATCACGTCCGATGGCAGAGAGCAGAGCAGGGGTCATACCAAAGCGCGTCAGGGTCATCGCGATATTCATCGCAACACCGCCCGGAACGCGGGTGATATGACCCGGCACGTCGGACCCGACGCGCATGACGACAGAGGAACGGCCGATGATGTCCCAAAGGACCGACCCGATACAAAGGATGTCTGGCGAAGTGTTCATAGACGTGTCATGACCCGACCGGAGCGCCGCCGCAAGGCCGGAAAGCGATTAAGCGTACGCAACTTCTCTTTTACTGTTGTCAGCTGTCAATTTCTGGCGTAAAGGCCCAGCACTCAAACCCGCAGGCGGAGGCGGGCCCTATGGGGAGACATCCCATACGGTCCACCGGTTGACGAAAAGTCTGATCCTCCGCTGAGGCCAAACCGGAAAAGGAAAAGGACATGGCTCTTCCCGAGTTCACCATGCGCCAGCTGCTTGAAGCTGGTGTTCACTTCGGCCACCAGACCCAGCGCTGGAACCCGAAGATGCAGCAGTACATCTACGGCTCGCGCAACGGCATCCACATCATGGACCTCACCCAGACCGTCCCGATGCTGGACGCTGCTCTGAACGCAATCCGTGAAACCGTTGCTCGCGGCGGTCGCATCCTGTTCGTCGGCACCAAGCGTCAGGCTCAGAAGCCGATCGCAGAAGCTGCTGAAAAGTCGGCTCAGTTCTACATGAACCACCGCTGGCTCGGCGGCACGCTGACCAACTGGCAGACCGTTTCGCAGTCGATCGCTCGCCTGAAGTCGTACGACGAAGCTTCGGAAAACGGCTTCGAAGGCCTGACCAAGAAAGAGCGCCTGAACGCAGAACGTGAACAGACCAAGCTCCAGCTGTCGCTCGGCGGCATCCGCGAGATGGGCGGCGTTCCGGACATGCTGTTCGTTCTCGACGTCAACAAAGAAGACCTCGCGATCCTCGAAGCCAAGAAGCTCGGCATCCCGGTCGTCGCTGTTGTCGACACCAACTGCTCGCCGGAAGGCGTTGACTATGTCATCCCGGGCAACGACGACGCTGCTCGCGCTATCCAGCTGTACTGCGACCTCGTTGCACGCGCTGCTCTCGACGGCATGAGCACCCAGCTGCAGAAAGCCGGCGTCGACATGGGCGCCTACGAAGAGCTGGCTGAAGAAGCTCTCGCCGAAGACGCTCAGTAATTACTGACCCTTCGTAAAAATGATACCGGACGCGGTTATGCGCGTCCGGACCCTTATTTTCAGGAGATGTGACATGGCTATCACCGCAGCAATGGTGAAAGAACTGCGCGAGTCGACCGGCGCAGGCATGATGGACGCGAAAAAAGCTCTCGTCGAAAACGATGGCAACATGGACGCCGCAGTTGACTGGCTGCGCACCAAGGGCCTCGCAAAAGCCGCCAAGAAGTCGGGCCGTACCGCTGCTGAGGGCCTCGTCGCCGTCGCCGTTTCGGGCAACAAAGGCGTCGCTGTCGAAGTTAACTCGGAAACCGACTTCGTTGCGAAGAACGCAGAATTCCAGGGCATGGTCGCTAAGATCGCTGCCGCTGCTCTGAACGTTGCTGACGTCGAAGCGCTGAACGCTGCCGAAATCGACGGCAAGTCGGTTGCAGACACCATCACCGACAAGATCGCTACCATCGGCGAAAACATGGGCGTACGCCGCATGGCTTCGATCGAAGGCGGTCAGGTTGTCAGCTACATCCACAACGCTGCTGCTGACGGCATGGGCAAGATCGGCGTTCTCGTCGCTCTGGACGGCGACAACGAAGCATTCGGCAAGCAGGTTGCGATGCACATCGCTGCTGTGAACCCGGCTGCTCTCGACGAAACCTCGCTCGACGCTGCTGTTGTCGAGAAAGAGAAGTCGATCCAGATCGAAATCGCTCGCGAATCCGGCAAGCCGGAAGCCGTCATCGAAAAGATGATCGAAGGCCGCATGAAGAAGTTCATCGCTGAATCGACCCTGATGGGTCAGGCATTCGTCGTAAACCCCGACCTGACCGTTGAAGCCGCTGCTGCTGAAGCCGGCGTCAAGGTTACCGGCTTCATCCGCGTGGAAGTCGGTGAAGGCATCGAGAAAGAAGAGTCGGACTTTGCTGCTGAAGTTGCAGCAATGAACAAGTAAGACTTCGTTCTTTTTGGAATGATTGAAGGCCCGTCGGAGCGATCCGGCGGGCTTTTTCTTTGGTCGGTGTGCTGCGGGGCAAGGTGCGGAGGAGGGGCTTTGCCCCTCTTGGCCGAGGGCCAATTCACCCCAGGATATTTGGGGCACAAAGGCAGCAGTGCCCGGACATAAAAAAGCGGCACTGCGTCGGGAGAACGCAGTGCCGCGAACTATATTGTGCGCACGGGATGGATTAGCACACAACTAGCCTGATGCTGAAACGACCTAGCAAACATAGCCGTCCCAACGCGCCGCAAACACGGCACAAAACCAAGAGCCTTGTAATCGCAAGGGTTAGTCCTGCTGGGCGTTCCTTTGGCTCAATGAACCACCACTCACGGAACGGTTACTACTTGCCATTTGACGTTGCGTCACGAAAGTAGTGGAAACCTGACCTTTGGGAATTTCCTAATGATTACGCGTCGATAATGAACATCTGGTTATAAAACGCGGCCTTGAGGACGGCCTGAGCGGTTGTGTCCACATCGAGCGCTTCACGGGCAAGGCGAAGGTGCTTCTCGATGGTCGCTGGCGTCAGATTCATCAGATAAGCAATGTCGGCGGTAGTTTTGCCGTCGCCGACGAATTCGAGCACTTCGCGTTGGCGTTTGGTGAGCTGGCGATGGCGCGCATACGGGAGCGTCAGGAGTTTGAGGTAAGCCACGCTGTTGGCCAGCGTGATGTCGCGGCCATGCTTTTCCCAGATCCCGTCGACCTGATCCTGCGTCATGTTCTTTTTCGCGGTGAGCGCGACGGCGCCTTTGGTGCGGGCGGTCACGGAGCGGAAGCTGATCGTGTAGCCGGCTGTCACGCCCATGGAGCGGTTATATTCGACGGTGCGAAGTTCGCCTTGGGACATGCTGTCGAGGTTTTCCGCGACCCAGCTCCAGCTACAGGCGCCGTCGTTTTCCAAGGCCCAGCGGACCATGGGCGCGTTGAAGTACATGCCTTCGTCGATGAAGGCGCGCATGTATTCGGTCGTCTGGTTGGTGAGCACGACCCAATCTTGCGGATCGCCGAGGGAGCTCGTTGTGCGGTAGCGTGTGTAACCTAGAATGATCCGGTCGAAGCCGTAGCGGGCCATGCGTGTCGAGTGGAGTTCCCAGAGTTCTTCGACGGATGGGGCGTTGGTAATGGCTTCGAGGTGATCGATAAAATTTAACACAAGCGAGTCTTTGTTCGAGTTTCTACGCCAGGTAGGAGTATCACTTTCCATACCTTTACAAAAGTATGAATGAGGCTAGCGGTGCCTAGGTCGTAGGTTTGCTGTATCCAGTAACGCGTTCAGAAGCCGGCAAGAACGATTTAGACGACAATAAGCAACATAATACTGATTATGCCATTTACGCGTTGCACGATGGAGAAGCTGTCGGATGTGCCCTTGCGGGATATGAAAACGCCCGCGTGACGGATCACACGGGCGTTTCTGATTGATTAACCGAGTGCGTATCCTGCGCCGCGGACCGTGCGGACCGGATCACCGCCGCCGTATGCCGTGAGCGCTTTGCGTAGGCGTCCGACATGGACATCGACGGTGCGTGTGTCGACGTAGATGTCGCGGCCCCAGACGCGGTCGAGAAGTTGCTCGCGCGACCAGACACGGCCAGGCTTTTCGATGAAGGTCGAGAGCAGACGGAACTCGGTCGGGCCGAGCTTCAGCTGTTCCCCTGCCCGCGTCACGCGGTGCGTTTCGGCGTCGAGCTGAATGTCCTCGAACACCAGCGTCTGACCTGCGAGCGCGGGACGCGTGCGGCGCAGCTGGCTACGTACGCGGGCCAGCAGTTCGTTGACCGAGTACGGCTTGACCACGTAGTCGTCTGCGCCGGTTTCGAGCCCGCGCACGCGGTCGACGTCCTCAGACCGTGCCGAGAGCATGATGATCGAGATCTCGCGGGTTTCGGGGCGCGATTTCACGCGGCGGCAGACCTCGATGCCCGACAGGTTCGGCATCATCCAGTCGAGGATGACCACGTCCGGTTCGTCCTCGGCGATCATCAGAATGGCTTCCTCGCCATTGGCTGCGGTCGATACCCGATAGCCTTCGGCGCCTACGTTGTAGGCCAGCATTTCGCGCTGTGCGGGTTCGTCTTCGACGATGAGAACGTGGGGTTCGGAGGACATGGAGATACCTGTTACTTCACTTCGGCGATGAGCGAGGTGTTATCGCCTTTGGGACGCGGATCTTCCGGCAGTTCGCCGGTGACGAGGTAGATGACCTGCTCGGCCATATTAGTGACCAGATCGCCCATACGTTCGATGTTTTTGGCGATGAAATGCAGGTGCATGCAGGCCGTGATGTTGCGCGGATCTTCGAGCATGAAGGTCAGCACTTCGCGGAACAGCGCGTTGTACATCTGGTCGACGTCCTGATCGCGCAGGCGCACGTCGGCAGCGAGGGCCGCATCGCGCTGGATCAGCGCGTCGAGCATGTCCTTAAGCATGTCCTGCACTTCGCGGGCCATGCGGCGGAGCGCGGCGTCGGGGCCGCTGATACGCTGGCCTTGGGCGATGACGGGAACGCGTTTGGCGCAGTTCTTGGCGTAGTCGCCTACCCGCTCCAGATTGCCGTTGATTTTCATCACGGCCAGAACGGTGCGCAGATCGGTCGAAACCGGTGCACGGAGCGCGATGATGCGGGCGCATTCTTCGTTGATGGTAGTTTCGAGAGCGTCGACGGCCTTGTCAGCCTTGCGGACTTTCTCGGCCAGTTCGGTGTCACGCTCTTCGAGCGCCTTGGCGCTGTCGAGGATCGCGGCCTCGACGAGGCCACCCATCTTGATGATCTGCGCCTGAACGGCTTCGAGGTCGCGGTCGAAGGCAGAAGAAATGTGTTGAGCCATGGGTGCCTCCGGTTAGCCGATTTTGCCCGAGATGTAGCTCTCGGTGCGCTGGTCTTTCGGGTTAGTAAAGATGTCCGAGGTGTCGCCGTATTCGACCAGATGGCCGAGGTGGAAGAACGCGGTCTTCTGGCTCACGCGGGCGGCCTGCTGCATCGAGTGGGTCACGATGACCACGGTGTATTCCTGACGCAGCTCGTCGATCAGTTCCTCGACCTGCGCGGTGGCGATCGGGTCAAGCGCGGAGCACGGCTCGTCCATCAGCAGAACTTCGGGCGACGTGGCGATGGCGCGGGCGATGCACAGACGCTGCTGCTGACCACCCGAAAGGCCGGTTCCAGGCGCCTGAAGGCGATCCTTTACCTCGTCCCAGATCGCGGCGCGACGCAAAGATTTCTCAATGATTTCATCCATTTCCGCCTTATTCTTCGTCAGGCCGTGGATGCGCGGGCCGTAGGCGATGTTGTCGTAGATCGACTTCGGGAACGGGTTCGGTTTCTGGAACACCATGCCGATCTTCTGGCGCAGTTGCACCACGTCGACGCGCTTGTCGTAGATGTCCTCGCCGTCCAGCGTGATGCCGCCGGTCACGCGGCAGCTCGGAATGGTGTCGTTCATGCGGTTGATGGTCCGCAGGAAGGTGGATTTGCCGCAGCCCGACGGGCCGATGAATGCGGTGACCGCACGGGCCTGGATATCGACGTCGACACCCTTGATCGCTTCGGAGTCGCCGTAGAAGACGTGGACGTCGCGGGCGGTAATCTTGGTCTCGTTCATATCAGTAGCTCGTTCAATGTAGCGCATATCGTTCATAGCATAACTCATTACCAGCGACGTTCGAATTTGCGGCGCAGGATCACCGCGATGATGTTCATGGCCAGAAGGAAGAAGAGGAGGATTATGATCCCGCCCCATGCGCGTTCATAGAATGCCGGATCGGCGCGCGATGCCCACTGGTAGATCTGTGCGGGCATGGCCGAGTTCGGCGTGTCGAAGCCGGCGATGAAGCTCTCCGGCGTGTTGGTTGCGAGGAAGCCGACCATACCGATCAGCAGTAGCGGTGCGGTTTCACCCAGCGCCTGTGCCAGACCGATGATGGTGCCCGTGAGGATACCCGGCATGGCGAGCGGCAGGACGTGGTCGAAGACAGCCTGCATACGCGACGCACCGAGGCCCAGAGCGGCTTCGCGGATCGACGGAGGCACAGCTTTGAGCGCCGCACGGGTCGAAATGATGATGGTCGGCAGCGTCATCAGGGTCAGCACCAGGCCGCCCACCAGCGGGGCCGATTTGGTGAAGTGCATCGTCTGGATGAAGATCGCGAGGCCGAGGATACCGAACACGATGGACGGCACGGCGGCGAGGTTCGAGATGTTCACTTCGATGACGTCGGTGAATTTGCTCTGCGGTGCGAATTCTTCGAGGTAGATTGCAGCGCCAACACCGATGGGCAGCGCCAGCAGCAGAACGACGATCATCATGTAGAACGAGCCGAGGATCGACAGACCCATGCCCGCCTGCTCCGGACGGTTGTCGGAGGCGTCGGCGCCAAAGATGAATTCGGCGTTGAAGTGCAGACCGACGATGCCGGCGTCCTTCAACTGGTCGATGATATCGAGGTGCGCTGCATCGAGGTTCTTGTCGTTCACGAGGTCCGCGCGCTCGACACGGCCCTTGAAGTATCCGTCGACGCGGGAGGACGCGAAGAAGCTGAAATCGACGGTGGTGCCGATGGCGTCCGGATTGGCGAGAACGAAGCCACGCAGCTCGCCCGGTGCGGAGTCGGACATGATCTTGCCGAGGTCCTTGCCGGACATCTCTGTCTCGACGCCCTTGGACGCGACCTGCTCTTCGAGCGCCGCGTAGATGATGTTCTTGTAGGCGCCGGTTTTCAGCATGGAGGCTTCGGCGGCTTCGATCTCTTCGGCGTTCAGCGTGATCGGCAAGTCGATAAACGTCTGACGGAACGCCGAGGAGCCGTTCATCAAGATATTGGTCAGGAGCACCACAAGGAAAATACAGCCGATGCTGATCGCACCGATGCCGTACCACTGGAAACGCTTCTCGGCGGACTTGCGGCGCTTGAGGCGCGCGTCCTGCACGAAGAGCGAGTTCTTTTTCGGGGCAGCGTTGTTCTGGCCGTTTGCGGAGGTATCGGTCATTCGTACTGCTCCCGGTATTTGCGGACGATGTAGAGGGCGAGCACGTTCAGGCCGAGTGTGGCGACGAACAGCGTGGTGCCCAGTGCGAAGGCCACCAGAGCGGTCGGCGAACTGAAGTCGGCGTCGCCGGTCAGCTGCGAGACGATACGCGTGGTGATGGTGGTCATCGCTTCGAACGGGTTGAGCGAAAGGCGGGCCGCGGCCCCTGCCCCAAGC
>NZ_JAATOP010000016.1 GCF_011806565.1 Marivivens donghaensis | reverse complement strand
TCGTATCCCTTCTCCAAAAGGAACTCGGCCAGATAAGAGCCGTCCTGCCCGGTAACGCCCGTGATAAGTGCTTTTTTGGTCAATTTATTTGTTCCTTCGTAAGGTCGTTCGAAGTCTTATTTGCAATAAGTTTGTCAAATTCATTCTTCAGGCGGCCAAGGATGGCTTCACCATCCCAAGCGATGAGTGCGCGCTGTCTCGCATTTTCGCCAAGTTCGGATCGCAAAGGAGCGTCATCGAGGAGGTTTTCAATGGCTGATGCCGTTGAAGTTGCATCACCAGGCGGTACCACTATTCCGCAACCCTCGACTTCTTCGCCAAGTGCGGTGCCTGGGAAAGTGGTTGCCACCGTCGGCCTGCCGGAAGCCAGCATATTCGTAAGCTTGGATGGCAATACGAGGTCGGCTGCATCTGCAATCTGCGGCAACAAATGTACGTCTGCCATCCCCAGAAGGTCGCTCAAGCGCTCCAAGGGTTGGAGAGGGAAGAACCTGATGGTATCGAGGCCAGCCGACATTTCCTGAAGTTTGGCTTTCATTGGCCCCTCGCCGCAGACCGCAATGGTAACGTCACTGCGGTGGGCTAAAAGCCTTGCCACTTCAGGAATGATTTCAAGACCTTGCTTATTAGCCAAGTTGCCAGAGTAAAGGATGACGTAATCAGTTTCGATGCCAAGTTCGGCCTTCAGCGGTGAGACGCCCTCAATAGGTTGAACTCTCGATAAATTCGCCCAGTTCCGCAGTTCATAGATCCGCCCGTGCGGCACGTTTTTCTCGTGCAACTTCTGGATCATCGGTTTGGAAATGGTGCTGATGCGATCAAATCGCTTAAGTGTCCAGCTTTCAAAAGCTTTTGCGATTTTTCCTAATCGACTGGTCTCTCTAATCAATCCGGTAGCGAAGGCAGCTTCGACCTCGAAATCTTGGATATGCAACCAACTCTGGGCACGACCAGCTTTCGCCGCAAGAAATCCGACCGGCCCCGAAAGAAGGGAAGGTGCTACAACGAAAACTACATCAGGCTGAAACCGAACCGCTTTCCAGAGAGCGACCGGCAGCGCGGTAAACGCAAAGCTGAGATGGTGGATGATACGTTTCTTGCCTGTTGGCTCTGCTGGTACGTACAGCGGGCAGTGTAGCACTGAAACACCTGATGCAGACGTCTCGGATCTGTAGCTGTACTTCGGCCAGCCATCTTTCACTTTCCATTCTGGGTAATAAGGCTGAGCGGTAATGACCTCCACCTTATGGCCGAACGACGCAAATTGTTCGGCTAGACCAGTGGAATAGACGGCAGTAGATATAATCTCCGGTGAGTAATTAATCCCAATGAGCTGGATCTTCATATTCTGGAGCCGTAAAATTGGAGGTACCATTGAACGAACTTGGCGACCCCGTCTTGAATTGAGGTCTTCGGTGCATATCCGGTTAACTCCTGCAAGAGGCCAGCATCTGCCCAAGTGGCAGGAACATCTCCAGCCTGCATCGGAATCAAGTTCTGATCGGCCTTTTTGCCGAGTGCCTTCTCTATCGCTTCGATAAACTCAGTGAGTTGGACTGCGTCATTGTTGCCTATATTAACTACTCTAAAAGGCGCAACGGGTGATAAACTGTCTATTTCTTCCAAGTGGTCGGATTTGTTTATTCCCGGCACAATGTCAATTAATAACCGAATAGCGTGGACAAGGTCTTCCACATATGTAAAGTCTCGCTTCATATCTCCATAATTGTAAACATCAATTGGCTTATCTTCTAAAATAGCTTTTGTAAATTTAAACAGGGCCATATCCGGCCTGCCCCACGGGCCGTAGACAGTGAAAAACCGGAACATAGTAATTGGAAGGCTGTAAAGGTGCGAATAGGAATGCGCCATGCTTTCAGTCGATTTTTTTGTTGCCGCGTAGAAAGACATTTGATGGTCTGCTTTGACCGTCTCTTTGTATGGCATTTCTTTATTCGCACCATATGCTGACGACGTTGAAGCTAATAGCATATGACTTGGCGGATGTGCTCGTGCGGCTTCCAATAATTCAAAAGTGCCAATGATATTGCTTTCAAGGTAAGCGCGAGGATTGTCGATTGAGTACCTTACACCAGCCTGTGCTGCCAAATGGATTACAGTATCAAAATTCTCCTCTTCGAAGAGGGACATAAGCAAACCTGGCTGCTCAACTTTACCGTGAATTGAACGATACTGCGGATTAACTCTCAGGCCTTCTTCACGGCGCAATTTGAGGTCGACATCATAGTAGTCTGACATACAATCTAGACCAACTACTTTCCAGCCGTCATCTAATAGTGTTTGACAGACAAATGAGCCAATAAATCCGGCAGCGCCGGTTACAAGTGCTGTGGGCATTCTCAATCAGCTCCAAATAAGTCGCGCGTAAAGACTTTATCAGCCACATCGCGGATGTCGTCCGTTAATCTGTTTGCCAATATGATATCGCAGTCGCATTTGAAGGACGCGAAATCTTTGATCACTTTAGAACCGTAAAACTCGTCTGCATCGAGTACCGGTTCATACACTACTACCTCAATTCCTTTGGCTTTTATTCTTTTCATAATGCCCTGAATGGATGACTGACGGAAGTTGTCAGACCCAGCCTTCATGACCAGTCGATATACGCCAACTTTTTTAGGCATCATCGAAATAATTTCGTCGGCAAGGTAGTCTTTGCGGGTCCGGTTTGCATCGACAATTGCCGCAATAAGATTTTGAGGCACTTCCGAGTAATTTGCGAGAAGTTGCTTCGTGTCTTTGGGTAAACAGTAACCGCCGTATCCAAACGAAGGATTGTTGTAATGTGAGCCAATTCGCGGATCGAGGCTCACGCCTTCTATTACCTGACGAGCATCCATTCCACGTGAAAGCGCATAGCTATCCAATTCGTTAAAATAGGCGACGCGCATGGCGAGATACGTGTTCGCGAATAACTTAATTGCTTCGGCCTCCGAAGGATCGGTAAACAAAACATCGATCTCTTCTTTGATTGCCCCTTGGACAAGAAGATCGGCAAACCGCTTCGCTCGGGCCGAGCGTTCTCCGACGATGATGCGGCTCGGATGCAGGTTGTCGTACAACGCCCGCCCTTCGCGGAGGAATTCGGGCGAAAAGATGATATCTTTCGATTTGTACTTGAGCCGCATGCTTTCAACAAAGCCTACAGGAATGGTAGACTTGATTATGATCGTCGCGCGCGGGTTGTAAGAAAGCACAAACCCGATGACATGCTCTACAGTGCTTGTGTCGAAATAGTTTGTGTCGGGGTCGTAATTTGTTGGCGTTGCAACGATAACGAATTCGACTTCGCGATACGCTTCTTCCGGATCGGTTGTGGCTGTTAAGTCAAGTTCTTTAGTTGAAAGAAACTCTTCAAGCTCTTTGTCAACAATCGGGCATTTGCGTTCGTTGACAAGATCGACGCGCTCTTTCGTCACGTCAATCGCTTTAACGGTGTTATGCTGCGCCAATAGGACAGCGTTTGAAAGGCCTACATAGCCTAGGCCAGCAACAGCAATCTTCATCCTTTAGCTCCTTGGCCCCGCGAGTAGATGTCCTCGTAGCGAATGATGTCATCTTCGCCGAGGTACGAGCCGGTCTGAACTTCGATGAGGACCATCGGCACTTTGCCGGGGTTCTTCATGCGGTGGACAGCACCCAGTGGGATGAAGACCGACTGGTTTTCCGTCACCAGTTGCACCTTGTCGTCAATCGTCACCTCAGCCGTGCCTTCGACAACAATCCAGTGCTCAGCGCGGTGGTGGTGCGATTGCAGCGAGAGTGCCGCACCGGGGTGGACGTGGATGCGCTTTACTTGGAATCGGTTCGCTATCACGAGGCTTTCGAACCAGCCCCACGGACGGTGATCCTTTGGGAAATGGGTCGCCTGATCGGCGTTTTTGGCTTTCAGTGCCTCGACCGCCTTTTTGACATCCTGAGCGCGCGACATATCTGCGACGAGGACCGCATCGTTCATTGCGACGGCCATGATGTTCTTCAGGCCAATGCCGACGACTTCGAGGCGGTCGCTGTCAGAGCGGAGGAGGGTGTCTTCGCAATCGATTGCCGTTGCTTCACCGCTCGTGATGACGCCGTGCGCGTTTTTCGGGGTCTCGCGCCAGACGGCGTCCCACCCACCAAGGTCCGACCAGCCGCCGTTGAACGGAACGACCGCGAGATTATCGGCCTTCTCCATGACTGCATAGTCGATGGAGATGTTCTCTGCGTTCGACCAGGCGTCGGCGCCAAGACGACAGAAACCGAGATCCGTTTGACCTGTTCTGATCGCGTCTTCAACTGGCTTCACCATATCGGCAGCGTATTTTTTGAACGCTTCGATGATGTCGGCTGCTTTGAAAAGGAAGATGCCGGCGTTCCAAAGGAACGAGCCTGCGGCGACCATCTCTTCGGCGCGCTGCTCGTTCGGCTTCTCGACAAACTGCTTGAGAGCAACAGCTTTGCCTTCCGAAGCTTCGGAGAGTTCGAGGTAGCCGTAGGCGGTTTCGGCGTGAGTGGGGGTGATGCCAAAGGTTACCAGCTTGCCATCTTCAACCGCTTCCAAACCTTTGAGTACCGCTGCCTGAAATGCGGCAGTGTCCGGCACAACGTGATCGGATGGCGCGACGAGCATCACCGCTTCGGGATCTTTCTTGGCCAGATAAAGTGCTGCTGCAAGCACCGCAGGGGCCGTGTTGCGGCCTTCGGGCTCGATCAGGATAGCGCCAGGATCAATGCCGACTTCCTGGAGTTGTTCGGTCACGATGAAGCGAAAATCGCTGTTTGTGATGACAACAGGCTTGGCGAACGCGTCGCTGGCCATCCGCAATGCAGACCCTTGGAAAAGCGTTTTGTCTCCGACCAAGGGGACGAACTGCTTAGGATAGGATTTGCGAGAAAGGGGCCAGAGGCGAGTCCCGGAGCCGCCGCACAGGATGACGGGTGTAATCATGGGATATCCAAACGTAACTAAAATATAACCTTCGGATAGTCTCAGAGCATGTCGAATACAAGACAATCAACTTTCGGTGTGCCTAGAAATTCCCCACTTGCGCTGTTTTGCGCGTTTACTGCGCATGATTGCCAACAAGAGTTGCTGCATGTGCATCATTGCAACGTGGGCGTGGGTTGTTGGTTATACGTCTGAAAGGCGGTTTTTGTTGCACATGTCTGATGAGAATCGCTGCGCATGACCGCCGGGACTTCGCTGCCTTTGCCGACCGCACCTTGATCGGCGCGCCTCCTACTTTTGTCGTAGGTCTTCCCTCCTAGCTTTCCTTTCTAACTGGTATAACCTCTCCGCAACGGAGGAGTTTTTTCATGCGTAAGAGTCTTGATCGGAAGTTGGGTGCCATTCGTTCGGGAAAGTATACCCCGACGGACTTTATCATTGCGGATGCCAAGGACGGCGACATGGCGTTTGGCTGTGCCACGCCGGGCAAGGGGCCGGACGGCAGGATGAAGCCGCTGCGCGCTTATCGCAACGATATGATGAAGGTGACGAAGTCCGGTCTGGTCGACATCATGCTAATGTCGCTGTCTTCGGCCGAAGTGATGCAGTCCGAGGGGCTGTTCCACAAGTCGGACGTCACGCCGGCGGTTCGTCTCAATGATACGACTGACATTTGGCACGTGCGCGGCGGCTCTTATCCCAAGCACCAGATGAAGAACTTCCGCTCCGCGCGGCTAGACCGTGTGAAGCCTGTCGCGCCGCTCGGCCTCTATTCGGTGACGTTCTACAATGATCTGGAGCGTGATCATCAGACGCTCGAAGAGTTCGTGAAGTTCCGCAACGAGGCGTCGGCGGAGGGCGTGAATTACTTCCTCGAAGTCTTCAACCCGCAGATCCCCGTCGAGACCACCGGCGATTTCGCGACCTATAACAACGATATGATCGTCCGTTGCCTTGCAGGTGTGTCGCGCCATGAGCGCCCCGCGTTCCTCAAGGCGGTCTACAACGGCCCTGCCGCGACCGAAGAGATCGCGGGCTACGATCCTGAAAACCTGATCTTCGGCATCCTCGGCGGCGGAGCGGGGACGACCCGCGATTGCCTCGAACTGATCCGTCAGGCCGAGAAATACGGCGCCCGCGTCGCGCTCTTCGGGCGCAAGATCTACTACTCCGAGGACTCCGTGCTGATGGTCAAAGCGATGCGCCGCGTGCTCGAGGAGGGCCTGACAAGCGAAGAGGGCGTGAAGGCGTTCCACGGCGACCTTCAAGCGGCAGGCATCACCCCGATGCGTTCGCTGGAGGATGACCTCGTGATTTCGGAAAGCATCCTCAAGCCGAACGTGTAACCCATGCGCAGAGGCTTTGTGACTGCCGGAACTTGGTGCGTCGACCGCAACATCACTGTCGATAGCTGGCCGAAAGAAGACATGGCCGCCGTCGTGCGGAACGTCGAACTTGCGGGCGGTGGCTGCGGCTGTAATTTCGCCGTCGATATCCGCAAGCTGGACCCCTCGATGCCCGTTTCGACCCAAGGTCTGATCGGGGCGGGGGAGATGGGCGATTTCCTGATCGGGATCGCGGATGAATACGGGATTGATCGGGCGGGGCTGCACCGGACGTCTGAAGCGCAAACGCAGATGACCGATGCCTATGTCTCGACCCAGACGGGGAGGCGGACGCATATCCTGTTCTTCGCCGCAGCCGATCTGCTGACGCCTGATGATTTCGATTTCAGTGACTGTAACGCGAAGGTCTTGCACCTCGGCTTGCCAGGTATCCACAAACTGATGGACGCGCCGTGGGGCGATGATGCCAACGGCTGGACGACCGTGCTGCGCAAGGCCAAGGCGGCGGGGCTCAAAACCAACTTCGAATTCGTCGCCAGCCCCGAGGAGAAAATCCGCGAGGTCGGTCTGCCGTGTTTGCAGTACCTCGATACGCTCGTGGTCAACGATTTCGAAATCGGAGCGCTTGCAAGCCGCTCTACCGTCGAAGATGGCGTGACCGATGTGGCCGCAGTGTTCGACGCAGCCCGCGATGTGCTGACCAAGGGCGCTATGGACCTCGTCGCCGTCCACTTCACCAGCGGAGCCGTTCTCGTCACCCGTGATGGCATCGAGGTTTTCCAGCCATCGGTCAAAGTCAGCGACGAAAACCGCAAAGGTGCGAACGGAGCAGGCGACGCCTTTGCCGCCGGTTTCCAATACGGTATCCACGAAGGTTGGTCTGGGCAGGACGCGCTAAAGCTCGGCCACGCCACAGCCGCAGCATGTCTGCGCTCGGTCGGGACATACACAACGGTCGGGACCGTGGAAGAGTGCCTCGATCTTGCGCAGCAATGGGGCTGGCGGGACGCTTAGGAATGCTCCGCTGACGCTCCATAATATGGCTTCAGAGCCTCGGCGACGCGGTAGGACACGACATCGCCGCAGGTCATCGGCAGATCGCCGGACGCAAGCGCGCTCGCGCAATCGGGCAGATACTGGCTCACGAGTGGGAGCGGCCAGTTGCCCGAGTTGAGGTTTGCTTCGAGGCGCGCGACGGCGGCTTTTGCCTCGGGTGCTGTCCAGTAATAGCGGATGCGGTCGGACCAGCTGAAATGGCGGAGCCAGTGTTTTGTCGCCTCGTCGCCGTGGTAGTGGCCGTCCCAGTTTTTCGGGTTGGTGACCATGAGGTCTTCCATGACGTCGCGCAGGTTCGACGGTTCCTCGAAGCAAGCTCGGCCTCGATCGCTTCGAGAGCATAGAGCGCCTCGCGCAGGGCAAACGTTACTGCGGGGCCGACCTTGAGGATGGCAAAGTGCCGCTCGACCAGTTGCTGATAGGCAAGGGGGCGCTGGTAGTCGGTGGAGTGCGCCTCGTACACCAGACCGCCAAGGTTCGCAGCCATATCAACAAGTTCCTGCGCGGCGGCAGTGTCGAAATGCACAACGGTATCATTGCCGAAATCGAGGCCAGGCTGCACGACGATGCCGACAACGCGGCTGAACGCATCGGTCAGCCCGAGTTTCGCAAACTCGCTACGGTGCGCTTCGATCGTGCCGAGCACGCGGCCGGCGTCGGTTGGGTCGATCTCGTGCCCTTCACCCATGCCGCCCGGCGGTGGAACCTCGGAGCCGACAATATAGAATGGCTTGTCGTCACCCGCAGCGGCCTCGGCCGCTTTGGCAAGGCGCGCGGCGCGCTGGGCCATAACGGGTTCCTCAAGGATTTCAGGATCGTCACCACAGCGCATCGAACAATCGAGGTGGATTTTCTTGAAACCCGCACGCACGTAGGCGTCAACCATTGCCTCTGCCTTGGTCATCGCAGTCTCGGCGTCGATGTTCCGCCAAGGCTGCGGGCCAAGGTGATCACCGCCGAGCAGCAGTTGTTCTTCGGGCAGGCCTGCCTCGTTGGCCGCATCGCGCACCAGCGCAACGAAGTCGGTGGGCTGCATTCCCGTATATCCACCCTCATGATTGACCTGATTACAGGTCGCTTCAATGAGCGCGATCTGGGCGGCGTCTGTCGCGGCTTTGCAGGCAGCCAGAATGGCTTGCGGATGCGCAGTGCAAACGCTCGTGAGCGCGAGCTGTTCGCCATTCAGATTGCGGGCAAGAAGTTCGCGGGCCGCGATATCGGCGGGAGCGTTGGAGAAATAGGTCATGTGTTTACAAAGCGTTCTATGAAATGTGTGAACTACGCGACGATCAAATGGGTGCCGCATAGGGTGAGGGCGGACTCATCTTTTAACGGTTGATCCGTGACCAGAGTGTCAATTTCCTCCAGCCCGCACAACCTATGCAGCGCGCGACCGTTCAGTTTGCTTTGGCCCATCATTAGGATGCTTTTGCTGGCGGCCTTCAACAGCCCCTGCTTCGCAGCGACGACCCGTTCGTCGGGGTGGAAGACATCCGGCAATGTCGCAGCGGCGGAGGACAGGATGCAAAGGTCGAGTGACAGTGTTTTGTAGGCGTCCTCGGCTGCCGGTCCGAAGAGGCCGGCGAAGCGTCTGATCAGCGTGCCGCCAACGACGACGAGGTTGATCTGCGGGATCTGTGCGACGGCCTCGATGATCGGAAGCGAACCAGTGACTACGGTCACTCCGCTGCACTGCGCGAGGTGCGGGACGACCGTCGCGACCGTGGAACCGTAGCCGAGGCCGACTGTCATGCCGTCTTTCACCAGCGCCGCTGCGGCCTCTGCCATGCGGGCTTTTTCCGGCAGGGCTTGCAGCGCGCGGAAGCGGTAGTCGCTTTCGAACGAGGGATCGCCCGAGACCGTGATGCCGCCGCGCACCCTTGCTGCCCAGCCTTCGGCCACGAGCGCGTCGAGGTCGCGGTGAACCGTCATGCGGCTCACCTTGTGACGGCGCTCAATGTCTGCCGACTGGACAGTGCCGTGCGCCAGCAGTTGTTCGAGGATGTCACGGCGGCGGTCATCGGAGCTCATGCGAACTCCGGCTGGCCGTTGTCTGCGAACACGATGCGGTGGTGGCGGCGGTAGCGTTCGACCAGCGCCGCTTCCTCCTTGGCGATGCGCGCTTCGTCCCAGCCGCAGATGGCGGCGAGGGTTTGCACCAGTTCGGTCAATACGCCACGCGGTTGAGGGCCTTCGAGGAACAGGGCGCTACGCCCGAACAGGACGTCCTCGGCTGTGGCCGCAACCTCGTGGTTGACGATGAATGCCAGCTCTTCTCGCGACACTTGGGGCAGGGTGGCGAGGAAAGTTTCCGGCCCCTCAAACGTGGCAGCGATGTCCTTTGCGCGCGAGCCGTAGCACGCCACCAGACGCGCGGCGCGGGCGTGGGTCGTGCCCATCGCGGCGACTTCGCTAATCAGTTCTTCGGTCGGGGCGGCCTTGCGCGACAGGCCGCGCCCGCCGCCGATGGGTAGGTAGTCGGTGTGGGTCTTGCGCGATTTGCCGAGTTTGCCGAGCACCGCGTCAGTCGCCTCTGCCGCGAAGGCGCGGAAAGTCGTCCATTTGCCGCCGACAAGCGCGATGACGGGGAACGGGCGGTCGGCAGTCGGTGCGACTTCGGGCATGGAGTGGTCTCGGCTGACCTTGCCCGGATCGATCGCGTCGCTGGCGGGCAGGGGGCGCACACCGGCGTAGCTGAAGAAGATGTCGTCGCGCGTGGCCTTCACCTCGGGGAAAACTTTGCGCAGCGCGCTGAGAAGGTAATCGGTTTCCTCGTCATCGCAAACCACGGAGTCAGGGTCGGTCACTGGAATATCCGTGGAGCCGAGCAGGACGTGCCCCATGAAGTTCGAGATCAGGCAGAGGCGACCCTCGGCAACCTCGAAGTAGACCATGCGGCCATGCAGGCGCTCGGCCAGTACAGGCAGATCGAGCAGCAAGTGACTGCCTTTGTTGCCGCCGATCATCTTTTTCGCGCCGCCCGCAGCGTCGTTCACGCCGTCGATCCACGCACCTGCGGCATTCACCATAATATCGCAGCTGATGCGGAAAACCTCGCCACTGAGGGCATCGCGCAGCACCGCTTTACCATCCTCTACACCGTCGAACGACAGGTGGTTCAGGGCCACACTACCGTCGCAGGCGTCCATGCCGTCCAGCGCCAGTTCGACCGTCAGGCGCTCGGGCGAAGTGATCCATGCGTCATAATAAGACGCGGCGGCTACGATTTTCGGGTCGAGGTCGGGGATTTCGTGCAGGGCATCCCCGCGCGAGATCATCCGGTGGCGCGGCATCACGCGATCATTCGCACCGTAGATATCGTAGACCGTCAGGCCCGCCTTGATCACAGCCGCGCCGCGCTGGGTGGTCTTCGCGGGCATTTTGAAGAAGCGCTTGATCGCGGGAATGATGCCAGCGGTCCACGAATGGATCGGCAGGACCATTTCCAGCGGATGAACGTAATGCGCCGCATTCGAGAGCAGGCGGTTCCTTTCGTGGGCGCTTTCCTTCACGAGGCGGAATTCGCCGTTCTCCAGATACTTGATGCCGCCGTGGATCATGCGGGACGGGGCGCGGCTGGCGCCCGAACAGAAATCGCCGCGCTCGACCAGTAGGCTCGGAACGCCTTGCAGGGCGAGGTCGCGGAAGGTGCCCATGCCGTTGATGCCGCCGCCGACGATCAGAACTGGCATGTGGGTCATGGTGCGGAGCTTCGCGAGCAAATCATCGCGTGTGCGGGTCATTTCAAATCCTTTCGTGGAGCGCCGCGATGGTCCGCGCGGCCTCCTGATATCGGTCCCATTGCGCAGAGAGGTGCTGGGCATCTGGTTCGTAAGTGAGGGTTGTGCTGGCCGTGCGCACTGCCGCGTCCGCCCAGTCGGAATAGATGCCGATCGCAAGCCCCGCGCAGATCGCAGCGCCTAGGGCTCCGGTCTCCAGCGTCTCGGGGACTTCGATCTTGCGGTTCATCGCGTCCGCGAAAATCTGCGCGAAATAAGGGTTGCGGCTGCTTCCGCCCGTCAGGCGCAGGTGTTCCGTGGTGCGCTCGGGGTCGAGGATGTCGACGTGGTGGCGGTGGTTGAAGGCGATCCCTTCACCAACCGCGCGGAGCAGATGCCCGCGATTGTGCCAGCCGCGCATCCCGATAAACGCTCCCGGCACGTCGTTGCGATGGGGCGAGCCGTAGAGGTAGGGCAGGTAGATCACCTCGGACGGATCATTGGCGACAGCATCGAGCTCCGCTTGCAACAGGCCGAACGGATCGTCGGTCGCCAGCGCGTCCTTGGCGGTCTGGCTCAGGAACCAGTCGAGCGTCGCGCTGGAAGCGGGCGATATCGACATGTTGTACCACTGACCGGGGTAGAGCCCGTTACGGCAGAGCCAATCGGGGTGCGTTTCGGGCTGGTCGCGGAACTGTTCGTTGATCGAATAGGTGCCCGCGATGACCGCGAGAGTGCCCGAGCCGGTAACGCCAGCGCCGACCGCGCAGGCGATGACGTCATGAAGGCCAGTGGCGACCGGAATGCCTTCGTCGAGGCCGGTGAGTGCTGCGGCTTCAGCAGTCACATGACCTGCGATCTCGTCGGGCAGCAGCACTTCGGGGAGGGCGTTTCGCATTTCGGTCAGGTCGTAGAGCGCCAGCGCCTCGTCCGAATATTTCTGCGTCTTCACATCGACAAAGCTTACGCTGCTTTCGGTGAAGTCCGTCGCGGCCTTGCCTGTCAGTGCGAAGCGCATCCAATCCTTGCATGACAAGATCGACCCGATGGCCGCATAGCGTTCCGGCTCGTTGCGTTTCCAGTAGGCCAGCAGGGCAGAGGGCGCGGCGGGGAAGGGCCGCTGTCCCGTCAGCGCGAGTGCCTTTTCAGAGGTGCCGTCGGCGTCCCAGCCCTCGACAATCTTCTGCGCACGGCTGTCGAGCGAGGTCGCCGCATAGCCGAGCGGCTGGCCCGCCTTGTCGATCAGATAGACACCGTCGCCGTGGCCCGACACCGACACGGCGGATGGCATGATGCGCTGTCCTTCGGCTTCGGCCGCTGCGGCGAGCGCTTCGCGGATGGCTTGGGCGACGGCGTGCCAATGGGCCTGCATGTCGCGCTCGACGAAATGCGGGCGGTCCTTGATCTGCGGGACGCCGCACTTGCCCGTGGCCACGACCGACCCGTCCTCTCGAAAGATGACGGCTTTGGTGACTGTCAGCCCGCTGTCGAGCCCCATCAGATACGTGGTCATGGCCTGTCCTCCTCAGCCTTTCAGGGTGAAAGATGGAGCATTTGGCTAAATGTAACAAGAAAAATGTTACAAATTTATGTTGCAAAAATTACATGTTGGATACCGTCAGGCGCTCTGTTTCGGCCAACGCGCTGTTTCGTTGGATACAATTCAGTTCCAAATAAAAAGGCCGCCAGCGATTTCTCGCGGCAGCCCGTGCACTTCCGGTCGTTAACCGCTCAGCGGAACGCCGGACCGTGCACCCAAGTGGTCAGCGAGTATCGAATCCCCTCGGTGACTTTGGTCACGCGGTGGGGGATGAAGCTGGGGAATAGGGTCGCGCCGCCACGCTCGGTCGCGGCTGTTTCAACTTGGCCTGTACCGTTGAGCTCGAGCAGGCCGCCCTGATAGTCGGCCGCATCACTAAGCTGCGCGACGAGCGTCAGTTTGCGCTTTTCCGCGAAGGTGCCAGCGCCGATGTCCGAATGCCAGTCGAAGTGGCTGTCGTTGTTCGCCTCGTAAATTGCGACCTGCGACCGCTCCGCAAACTCGGTCAGGTCAAAGCCGAAGTGCTCGCGGTTGGCGCTGGCAACGGTCGCCATGACGCGGTCGAAAACCCAAGCGGCATCTCCTGTTTCGTCCAGCCACGAAATACGCGCGGTACGGATGCTTTCGTTCTGGCGACCACGTACGAGGCCGGCTTCGCGCGGGCCTTCGGCCATCGCGAGGCGGATGATCTCGTCGCATTCGCTGGTAGAAAACATGGCGCTGATGTTGAGCGGGGTAAGCATGGCGTTACTCGGCAAAAGAGGAATCGTAGACGCGCTTGCTACTCACTCTCGCGTTGCAAATCTTCGTGGATTGCGACCAATTGTGTGGTCGCAATCGGAGCGCCTGTTTTCGACATGTCCGGACGCAATCAGGCGTTCGATGTGCTTTCAAGCGCGAGTTTGAGGCCGAGTGCAGCAAACGATGCGGCAAAGGCGCGGCGCAGCCAGTTCATCGCGCGCTCGCTTTGCAAAAGGCGCTGGCGGCCTGTCGCGGCGAGCACTGCATATCCCATGAAAACAACGAAGGTCATAGCGGTGAAGCCGAAGCCAAGTTCGACTAGCAACCCGAACGAGCTGCCTGCCGGAACGAACTGCGGAATGAACGCAACGAAGAACAGCGGGATCTTGGGGTTCAGGATATTCAGCAGAATGCCGCGCCAGACGAGGCGGGCGGCGGGTTCGGGCTTTGATGGCTTAACCGACAAGCCGCCGCGATCGTTGATGACGGCCCACGCCATCCAGAGCAGGTAGGCAACGCCCGCGAACTTGATCGTCTGGAACAGTACCGCGCTGGTGTGAAGGATCGCCGCAAGGCCCGCGAGGGCAATGGCCAAGTGGAAAACCGTGGCCAGCGTACAGCCGACCGACGCCCAGAACCCTGCGCGCAAACCGCCGCCGAGGGTGGACGACAGGGTGTAGATCACGCCAATGCCAGGTGCGAGGCACATGATGAAAGCGGTCACGAGGTATTCGATGGTCATAAAAAATGCTCCCGCAAACTGGTTACGGGAGCACGCTAGGCGACGGTGGGCTTTTGGTAAACGCATAAGTCGAGGGGAGGGCTTCGCGCGTTACCAGCAAGTGTAGCCGCCGTCGGCCTGTACGATGGAGCCGGTCATGAGGCTCGCCGCTTCGGACGCGAGGAAGAGAACGACCGATGCGACCTCCTCGGGCTTGCCCATGCGGGCCATCGGAGTGCCGCCGATCCAGTGGCGGTACATTTCTTCGTCCTCGTAGACGTATTTGTTCATCTCGGTTTCGATGTAGGTCGGCGCGACAGCGTTGACGCGGACACCGCGCGACGCCCACTCGGCTGCGAGCGAGCGGGTGAGGTGGTGAACTGCGGCCTTGGACGAATTGTAGTTCGCCTGTTCCTGCGGGCGGTTCACGATGTCGGCGGACATGGAGCCGATGTTGACGATCGAGCCGCTACCGCGACTTCTGGCGACTATCGCCATTGGCTGACCGTCGGCACGCAGCGACTTTCCCACACAATGAACCCGCGCTTGCAAGCGCCGCTGGTGAATTCGCCGGCCTCCGTCACAGTGCTGGCACCCGCCTGCATGACAGCCGATGCCTGGGCCACCGCGCTAATGGTGCTGGGCCGCGATGCAGGCACGGCGGTGGCAAAGCGCTACGGCATTCAGGCGATGTTCCTCGAACGCGAGGTCACGGCCTAGCGGTAGATGCGCAGGTTCCGCCCGCCCCAGTCGGTGTAAAGCTCGGCCATGATCGTGCCGAACTGCGCTTCTGACTGGGCGGTCGTGATCGCCGTTTCTCGGCCACCGAAGAGGTAGACCTCCTGACCGACCCGCACATCCAGCCCCGTGACATCCACCGTGATCGTGTTCATCGAGATTTTGCCGACGATGGGCGCGCGCTGCCCGCCGATCAGCACTTCGCCGCGCCCTTGGGATACGCGGGTGATCCCGTTGGCGTAACCGATAGAAATCGAGGCAATGCTGCGCGGCGCATCAAGGACATGCGCACGGTCGTAGCCGACGGTCTGTCCGGCCTCGTAGTGCTGTAGGCTGACCACGCGCGATTTCAGGTCCATCGTCGGCGCAAAGCCCGCGTCCTGCCGCAGAATGCCGTAGAAAATTGCCCCGCAGCGGAACATGTCACCAACAACAGGCACATCGCTGATCAGGGTCAAAGAACTGCCTGCGTGAACCGTGACGCGGGTACGGTCGAGGTCGCTGTGACTAAACACCCATCGCACCTGTTCCTGAAACAGCCTATCGCTTGCGCGGAGGTCTTCGGGTGCGTTGGACGGGAAATGGGTCGTGATGCCGACAATCTGCGCGCCCAGCAGGCGGATGATCTCGAAACACTCGGCGCGGCCCTCGGGCGATCCGATTTCTAGACCGTCCCGCGACATGCCTGACGCGTTCAGCGCGAGGTGAGCGGGGGTGTCCGGCTGCTCTGCCGCGAGATACGCGGCGATTTCGACGGACGAGACCTGTTCTTCGACGCGGTGCTGCTGCGCTTCGGCAATCTCGGACACTGTCGCGGCCCTGATCCTGATCAGCGTGCCGTCAAATCCCGCCTCGCGGACGGCGCGGGCTTCCTCGTTCGAGGTGATGCCGATGCAGTCGATGCCATGCGCCATGACCAGCGGCACCACCTGCGAAATGCCATGCCCGTACGCATCCGCCTTCATCACCGCGCACATCCGCTTGCCCTCCGGCAGCAGACTAAGCGCAAGGCTGATGTTGGTCAAAATGCGGTCGCGGTGGATGTCGCACCAAGAACTGGGGCAGGGCGGCAGGGTCATTTTTCCGGCGAGCCGAGTATTTTCTGTACGATCCCGCAGAACTGGTCGATCACGATCGGCAGCAGGGTGTCGGGGAAATCGTAGTCGGGATTGTGGAGTTGCGGGCAGTCCTCGCCTGAGCCGACGTAGAGCATCGCGGCCTTCGCGCCGTCATCGCCGAAACGCCCGAAGTCCTCGGACCAGCGCATCGGAAGGGCCATATCGCTCAGAGCATGACCTTGTTCGCGGGCGACTTCGGCGGCGATGGCGGTGGCCTCTTCATCGTTGGTAACAGCGCGGAAAATGTCGTGCCAATGGACCTCGGTCCGCAGGCCGCCGCAATGCTGATCCACCAGCGTTAGCGCGTCGGCAATCAGCGTTTCCATCCGTTCGTTGGCCATGCAGCGCAGCGTGACACGCAGCTCGCCGTCGGCGGGGGAGATCCCGAATGTCGGCTCTCCGAGGTTGGCGTGGGTCAGGGTGGCAAGGGCGAAAGCGTCGTCACCAATCACGCCGTGGCTCAGCGTGGGCAGTGCAGTCATCAGCGCAGCCATTGCGGCGGCGGGGGAAAGGCCGTCTTCGGGCGCGGCAGCGTGGGAGCTCTTGCCCTCCAGCAAGATCTGCATCCCGCGGGACGCGCAATTTCCGGCCCCTGCACGCACACCGATTTCGCCCATGGGGCGGGCGGGGACGTTGTGGTAGGCGAAGGCATAGTCGGGCTTGATCTCGAGCCAGCGCGGATCGTCGATCACGGCTTGCGCGCCCGCGCCGGTTTCCTCGGCGGGTTGAAACAGCAGAACGACGCGGCCCGTTGTGGGGCGCTGGCCAAGACGCATCACCACGCCCAGCATCGACACCATATGACCGTCGTGGCCGCAGAGGTGGCCTTTGCCTTCGACCTCGGACTTGTAGGGCAGCGCGGAAATTTCGCGGATTGGCAGACCGTCGAGTTCGCAGCGCAGCAGAACGGTCGGGCCATCCGCCGTGCCTGTGAACTCCGCCGCGACGCCGTGGCCACCAAGGCCCGTCCAGATGCGGTCAGCGCAAAGGCTTTGCAGCTCGGCCACGATGCGCGCGGCGGTTTGTTCTTCCTCGCCCGAAATCTCGGGGCGGCGGTGCAGCTCGTGGCGCAGGGCGACGAGATAAGACAGGCGGTCGTTGGAAAGGGACATGAGGGACTTCCGATTGATTGTCGCCAACAAACCCGTTTGTGGGCTAGAAGACAAACAATGAAGCGCATCCAAGACATCGACCTCAAACTGCTCCGCACGTTCAAAGCGATTGTGGAGGCGGGCGGAGTGTCGGCGGCTCAGGTGGCGCTGAATACCTCCCAGTCGACGCTCTCGACGCAGCTTGTCGAACTGGAGGCGCGGCTGGGGTTCACTCTGTGTCGTCGCGGGCGGGGCGGGTTCGCGCTGACGCCCGAGGGAGAGAAACTGCTGGATGCGCTTGACGATCTGATTGCGGCGACCGAGCGGTTCCAGAACGCTGTTGCCGATATTTCGGGCGAGATGCGAGGTATTCTGCGGATCGGCGTGATGGACGCGATGCTCAGTAACACCGCTTGGCCGCTGCATGAAGTGATCGAGAAATTCTCCAATGCTGCGCGCGAAACCGTCGTCGATCTGACGCTTGTCGCGCCTGCCACGATGGAGGCCGCGCTTGTCGAAGGCCGCCGCGACGTGGTGATCGGGCCGTTCAGCCAGAAGAACGCCAGCCTTGGGTATATCCCGCTCTATCAGGAGCGCCATTCGCTCTACGCCAGCCAGCATCACCCGCTGGCGCAGTTGGCCGAGGTTACGTTCGACGACCTGCGCAAACACGGCCTCGTCGCAACGCCGAGCGAGCTTCAGCGGTTGCCCTACATTCGCAAGCAGTCTGGGCGTGGCGGTCGGCAGTTGGCCGTCGCGGCAACGGTCGACCAGATGGAGAGCCACGCGATTCTGATCAAATCAGGGCGCTATGTCGGTTTCATGCCGGAGCATGTGGTGCAGACCTCGGATGGTTTTGTGAAACTGCGGACAGGGACCGAGCTGCAATATTACTCGCCCATTTACCTTGCTCACCGCAAAGATGCCGAGCTGAACCTGATGCTGCGATCCTTCCTTAATCGGGTGAGAGAGCAAAAGCTGGTCGCGGGGCCGCTGACGCAGGCGGGAGCGGTGACTGAACTCACCGAGTAGGTTGCATCGAAAAGCCCGATGTAACTGACCTAAACCTCCAATGTTTCGGCGGGAAAATCTGCGGCAGGCTTGTTGAATGCTTTCCTCCCACGCCCAGATTATCCCTATGACCGATACACAGTTCGCCCCCGCTCCGTCCTCGCTGGCCTATGTGCCGTTCCTGTCCGTCGAGAACATGATGAAGATGGTCCACGCTATCGGTGTGGAGACCTTTCTGACCGAACTCGCAGGCTACATCGAAGACGATTTCAAACGCTGGCCCGAATTCGACAAGACGCCCCGCGTTGCTTCGCATTCGCGCGAAGGCGTGATCGAGCTGATGCCGACCGCCGATAGCGACAACTACGGCTTCAAGTACGTGAACGGGCATCCTAAGAACACGAACGAGGGTTACCAGACCGTCACTGCGTTTGGCGTGTTGTCGTCCGTGGCGAATGGTTATCCGATCCTGCTGACCGAGATGACCGTGCTGACGGCGCTGCGCACGGCGGCAACCTCGGCACTGGTGGCGAAGTACCTCGCGCCCGAAGGGTCGCAGACGATGGCGATGATCGGCAACGGTGCGCAGTGTGAATTTCAAGCGATGGCGTTCCGCGCGCTGCTGGGTATCGAAACGTTGCGTCTCTATGACATCGACGCCAGCGCGACCGAAAAGGCAGTGCGCAACCTCACCGCGCAGGGCTTCAAAGTGACCGCCTGCAAGAGCGCCGAAGAGGCCGTCGAGGGTGCGGAGATCATCACGACCTGCACAGCCGACAAGCAATACGCTACGATCCTGACCGATAACATGGTCGGGCCGGGTGTGCACATCAACGCCATCGGCGGCGACTGCCCCGGTAAGACGGAGTTGCACAAGGACATCCTGCTGCGCTCCTCGATCTTTGTCGAATACCCCGAGCAGACCCGTATCGAAGGCGAAATCCAGCAGCTGGACGAAGACTACCCCGTGACCGAGCTTTGGCAGGTGATGCTGGGGCAGGCACAGGGGCGCACCGATGCGCAGCAGATCACGCTGTTCGATAGCGTCGGTTTCGCGATCGAGGATTTCTCGGCACTGCGCTACGTTCACGCCAAGGCAACAGACGGCGGCTTTGCCGAAAAACTGGACCTGCTCGCCGATCCTGATGATCCGCGTGACCTGTTCGGGATGCTCCAGCGGGCGAACGCTTAACCGAACGACACCAGCATTTCGCAGATGGCCTTGGGGTCGTAGCGGTCGGGTTTGGTGCCCGCCGCGTCGAGGGTAATGCACTGGATACCGAAACGGCTGCGGAGGGTTTCGCAGTCGTTTTCATTTGCGTCCGGCTCGCAGAGGACGTGCGTGATGAACGCGCTGGGCTTGGCCTTTGGTGCATCGGCCATCAAGGGGGCGAGGATCGCCTCGAACTGTTCGACCAGCGAATATCCCTGCGCTTCGGGGTCGTGGCCCATGCTGGGAATGTAGATCTTCGGCACATGGCGGGCAGCGACGGCTTGCCCTACGCCAGCGGGCAGGAGGTTCGCGATGACGCTGCTGTAGAGGCTCCCGGGCGGGTAGCAGATGACATCTGCCTCTTCGATCAGGTTGCTGTTGCGCTTGGGCAGCGGGAAGTCGGCCGGCGCCAGCTCGCGGTCTCCCTCGCACACGAACAGACGGCTGATTTTCTGCGTGAGAGGCGGAGCCTCTTTGCCGCTGATGTTGCGCTGGCTGAACACTTTCGTCCCATCCGCCAGTTCAACGCCAAGGTCCAGATTTCGGTCGACAATTGCGCGGACGGTGCCCTGCACGTCAACCATCTTGGACATCAGAAACAGGACGGGCTCCAGCTCGCGGTTGTTACTGAGGTAGCCGCCCGCGATGATCAGGTTGCCGATGCTGGCGTTGCGGTAGTCGAAATCGTCGCTGACGTGGGCCGAGAAAGCGGCCAGCGAATTGCGGATCAGGCTGCGCATCGGTTGCGAAACCGCCTTCACCAGCGGATGCGAGCCGTCGACCATCTGCGCGACCTCTGCGGCCAGCGCGTCGTTTTCACCATGCTTCGGCAGGCGTTTGGAAAACAGCGCATAGACGTCAGGCTGACCGAGCACCGTTTCGTCCGCCAGCGCCATCAAGCGGCTGCGCAGGTCTCCGATCGCGGGCATGTCGAACGCTTCGCGCAGCACCTGTGAACTGCCGCCGCTATCGAAGGGCGTGATCAGGTGGACCGAGTTGAAGGTGTACTTCTTCAGCGTGCGCGAAATGTCGTTGAGTGCACTGCCGCCGCTGAAAAACAGGATGCGCGGGCCAAGGTGCGGAACGCTGAGCGCACGAGAGACACGCAAGGTGTCGGGCAGCGCCAACTGTTTTTCGACGGTAACCTTGACCATACGGGCCCTTCATTGCGCTTGCGCGGTTCGTTCTGCTTACTTTGGCAAACGTAGCGCGGCCCGTGAAGGTTCAAATTTCTTCGGGTGATTGGTGCCGACAGGGCCGGCACCAATCGTTTACTTGCGGATCATAGTGAGAGGCATGTCCGAAAAGATCTCTGCTCCGTCTTCGCGCAGTATGACGATCTCTTCGAGGCGGATGCCGAATTCTCCCGCTAGATAGACGCCGGGTTCAATGGAGAACACGTTGCCCTTAGCCAGTTCGACGTCCGAGGTTGCGGTGATGTAGGGCGGCTCGTGGATGTCGATGCCGAGGCCGTGGCCAGTGCGGTGCAGGAACTTGTCGCCGTAGCCAGCTTCGGTGATCACATCGCGCGCAGCCTTGTCGACGTCACGCGACAGCGCGCCAGGTTTGGCGGCGGCGAGGGCGGCCTGAACAGCGCGGTCAACGACGTCGAAGACCTTGGCGTATTCCTCGCTCGGCTCGCCGAAGAAACCGCAGCGGGTCATGTCGGACGGATAACCGCCCAGACGGCAGCCGGTGTCGATAAGAACGGCGGTGTCTTTTTCCAGTTTCTTGTCGCTGGAATAGTGGTGCGGGAATGCGCCGTTTTCGCCAAAGCAGATCGAGCAGAACTCCAGCGTCGCGCCGTTGGCTTTGTAGTGGTCGTTGATGATCGCTTGGATTTCGCGCTCGGTGATGCCTTCGCGCAGGCTGTCGAAAGCATTGGTGACGGCTTCATCGTTCAGCTTGTGCGCGGCTTTGATCAGCGCGAATTCGGCCTCGTCCTTCATCGCGCGGAGTGCACCGACGGTGTCATCGGTGAAGCGACGGACAGGTTGGTCGAGGGCGTCGATCACGCGCAGTGCAAAGTCGGCGCGCATGGTCTCGTCAAGTACAACGGAAACGCCCGAACGGGTCGCGCCGGTTTTCTCCAGAAGCTCGCTCAGTGCGGCTTCGGGGCCAGCGTCGTCGGTCCATTTATGCAGCGGAAGGTCGGTATCCTTCGACGCCGCGTTGGCGTTGAGCTTGGGCATCAGGAAACCCGCGTAGTCCTGACTGACGACCAGCAGCACGGGGCGTTCGTCGCCATGCGGGTGAACGCCCGACAGCCAAGCCATATGGCTCGACGGGCCGAGGACGACCAGATCGGTGTTGGTGGCGGCCATGCAGTCGCGCAGGGCGGAAAGGCGGGCGGCGGTTTGCGGGAACGCGGTCATGATGGCTCCGGAATGGGGTGGGGGCCGCCGCGAAGCGGCCCCGTGTCTGTTATTGCTTGTCTACGAGGCGGTAGTAAACGAAGTCCGACGTCGCACCGTTCACATAGCCTTCGACGTTATCGGCCATGGCGACCTGATACGCGGCCTGGAACATGATGACGATGGGCGAGTTTTCCTGAACCTTCTTCTGGAGGTCCTGATACATCTCGAGACGGGTCTCGGCATCAGCCTCGGCCAGAGCGGCCATCGTCTCTTCGTTCATGTCTTCCGGCACGGCCCAAGCGTTGCGCCATGTGGTCGTCGCTGCATATGAGTCGTCCGAGTTGTCGGAGTTGTATGCAAACGCCTTTGCATTCGAATGCGGGTCCATGAAGTCGGGGCCCCAATACAGCAGCATGGCTTGGTGGGTACGCTCGCGGTACTTCGTGATGACCTGAGCCCCGGTGCCGGGCAGGATCTCGAAGTTGATGCCCGCATCGGCAAAGCTGGCCTGAAGCGACTGCGCCATATCGGTGAACGGCGCCGCGTTGATCACGTCGAGCGAAACGGTGATCGGGGTTTCGATACCGGCTTCATCGAGGATTTCCTTGGCCTTTTCAGGATCGTAGCTGAACGGTGTCTCGTCGTACGAACCGGGGAAGCCTTTGGGCCAGAACGCTTGGTGCACTTCCATCTGACCGTTGATGATGGTGTCGGTCATGCCGGTGTAGTCGACCAGATAGCGCGCGGCTTCCCAGACAGCCGGATCGGTCAGGCTCTCGGTTTTCTGGTTGAACGACAGGAAGTGGACGGCGGCCTGCGGGAAGGTTTCGACCTTGATTTCTTCGCTATCGAGCGATGCGATCTGGTCGGGCGTCAGGTTGCGGGCAAGGTCGATGTCGCCCTGTTCGAGCAGAAGCTGCTGGGTCGCGGCTTCGGCAACGTGGCGGATGATGACGGAGTCGATTTCCGGCGCGCCGTTGAAGTAGCTCTCGTTGGCGCTCATGCGGACCATCTGGGCGGGCGAATAGCTGTCGAGCTTGAACGGGCCGGAGCCTGCTGCGTTCTCGTTCAGCCACGCGTTGCCCATGTCGCCGTCAACTTCGTGCTCCATGACGAGTTTGCTGTCGACGATGGACGCGGGGCGCGATGCGAGGACGTTCAGAACGAAGTTCGACGAGAAATCGCCTTCGTATTTGACGGTCACGGTATTGCCGTCGGCGGTCACCATGTCGTCCACGTTCTCTGCGGTCCAACCAAGCTGGGCGAGGATGAAGGCGGGCGTCAGGTTCAGTTTGATGACGCGGCCGAACGAATAAACCACGTCCTCTGCGGTGACTTCGTTGCCCGACGCAAAGGTCGCGCCGTCGCGCAGGGTGAAGGTGATGGTCTTCGCTTCATCATCGGCAGTCCAGTCGGATGCAAGGCCGGCGGCGAGGGTTGTGGTGTCCTCGGCATCGTACTGAACCAGACGGTCGTAGAGGTTGGTGACCAGCTCGCCCGAGGTGAATTCGTACGCCTGAGCGGGGTCGATGGCGACGATGTCGTCGATGTTCTGGGCAACGACCAAAACGTCGTCAGGGGTTTCGGCAAACGCTGCCGGTGCCGCGATGGGCAGGATCAGCGTGGATGCCAGTAGAATGGAACGGAATTGCTTCACGTCAGTCTCCTTGTTGGAACGGTTTAACGAATGCGGGCGGTTTTGCGCCTCTTGGTTTTGTAATCTCAGGTCAGCTCGATGCCCTTGGGGTGCAGCACGCTGAGCGTGCCGGTCCACAGGACGCGGGCAGGGGAGTCGGTGGGGTTCTTCCAGCGGTGCGGGGTGCTGCCGTTGAAGTGCAGGCTGTCGCCGCACTCCATCGCGATGACCTCACCGTCGAGCGTCTGCTCGATCCGGCCTTCGAGGATGAACAGCACCTCTTCGCCCTCATGGCTGACGGTTTCGGAGGTGTAATGCGGCGGAATGTTGAGGATGTAGCTCGACATCGCAGCACCCGGATATTCGGCGGCGATGGTCTCATACGTGACGGGCGATCCGGCAACCGAGAACCGATCACGGCGGTTGGCGCGGCTTAAACCATCAGACGGTTTGGACGAAGTGATGAAATATTCGAGGCCGGTGTCCAGCGCGGTCGCGATCTGCGCCAAGGTCCCCAGGGAGGGAGTCGCATTATCGCGCTCGACCTGACTGAGATAGCCCACGGAAACGCCCGCTTTTTCACCAAGCGCCTGCAAAGTAAGGCCAAGCTGCTTGCGTCGCGACCGGATCGCGAAGCCGAGTTGCGGTTCGTTTTTGCGCGGCTTTGACATCGGACCTCATACTCGAATTGGCCGTTTTCGGGTGAAACGAGTCACCTTGCGAACAGCGGGAACAACCCAAGGGTTACAAAAAAAAATTGATCTGGCAAAATTTTTTTACTGATACAAAAAATTTTTTGTGCATCATGAGGGCGAGCGCTGATTTGTCAGCACCCCGAAAACCGAAGGATGATCCGTGCCAGCAGACGCCCCAGTTTCCAAAAGGCTTCAACGAAGCGCAGGCTCCATCGGCGGATTCGTCGTTGTGACTTTGCTGACCTTCATCGGCCTCTTGGCGATCACGTTCTTCATCGGACGTGTGGTCCCGATCGACCCCGTGCTGTCAGTCGTGGGCGACCGCGCCACGCAGGAACAGTACGATGCGGCCAAGATCGCGCTGGGGCTCGACCGTCCGCTGGTCATGCAGTTCTTCAGCTATGTAGGCGACGTGTTCCAAGGCGATCTGGGGCGGTCGATCTCGACCAACCGCGATGTTGCTGCCGATCTGACGCGGGTGTTTCCCGCCACGCTGGAGATGGCGACGCTCGGCATCATCATCGGCGTCGGCCTTGGCGTGCCGCTCGGCGTTTATGCGGCTGCGCGTCAGGGATCGTGGGTCGACCAGATCATCCGCGTCTTTGCGCTGCTTGGGTATTCGGTGCCTGCCTTCTGGCTTGGCCTCGTCGGACTGGCGGTGTTCTATGCCGGTCTTGGCTGGGTTTCCGGACCGGGGCGGGTGGACATTTTCTACGAGGGCCTCGTTCCCGCTCGCACAGGTTTGATGCTGGTCGATGCAGCACTTGCCGGCGATTGGGACGTGTTCTGGAACGCCCTCGACCATCTTGGTCTGCCCGCCGCGATCCTTGGGTTCTTTTCGCTCGCATACATCGCGCGGATGACCCGTAGCTTCATGCTCGATCAATTGGGGCAGGAGTATGTGACCACCGCGCGCGTCAAAGGCGTGCCGGAATGGCGTGTCATTTGGGGGCACGCCTTCCGCCCGATCCGCGTGCCGCTAATCACCGTGATCGGCCTGTCCTACGCGGCGCTGCTTGAAGGCTCGGTGATGATCGAGACCGTTTTCAGCTGGCCCGGCATCGGCAACTACCTGACGGTCGCGCTTTTGAATGCAGACATGAACGCGGTCCTCGGCGCGACGCTGGTGATCGGCGCTGTGTTTATCCTCATCAACAAGCTGTCGGACGTGCTCTACCGCGTTCTCGACCCGCGTAGCCGGTAAGGGGAGGCGATTATGACGACCAGACAATGGCTCCTCGCCGACTCGCCAAGTTCCAAACTGCAAGCCAACCTCGGCCGCGGTTACCGGATGATGCACGCGCTGCTGCGCAATCCGCTGGCGGTCGTGGGCATGGTGATCCTGCTGGTGCTGATCTTTGCGGCTGCGTTCGCGCCGTGGATCGCGCCCTATAGTCCCATCGGCCAGAACCTTGGTGAGCGTCTGCTGCCGCCGTCGTTCGAACACTGGATGGGAACCGACGAACTGGGCCGCGATATCTTTTCCCGCGTGGTTTACGGCGCGCGGATCACGCTGATGATCGTGGCGCTGGTCGCTGTGATCTCCGCTCCGATGGGCCTGCTGATCGGAGCTATCGCGGGCTACTTCGGCGGCTGGACCGACCGCATCCTGATGGGCGTGACGGACGTGTTCCTGTCGATGCCAAAGCTGATCCTCGCGCTGGCTTTCGTTGCCGCACTCGGGCCGGGGATCGAAAACGCCATCATCGCCATCGCGATCACCGCGTGGCCTGCTTACGCCCGTATCGCGCGGGCAGAGACGATGACCTTCCGCAATTCCGAGTTCATTTCCGCCATGCGCCTCCTTGGTGCGTCCCATGCGCGGATCATCACGGGGCATGTGCTGCCGCTGTGTACCTCTTCAATGATCGTCCGAGTGACGCTCGATATGGCGGGGATCATCCTGACCGCTGCGGGCCTCGGTTTCCTTGGCCTCGGTGCGCAGCCGCCGCTGCCCGAATGGGGCGCGATGATTTCGCGAGGGCGCACGTTTATTCTCGACCAATGGTGGGTCGCGACGATGCCGGGCTTTGCGATTATCCTTGTATCGCTGGGCTTCTGCTTCCTTGGTGACGGTCTGCGCGATGTGCTGGACCCCAAACAGGGAGGCAAATCATGACCCTTCTGAGCGTTGAAAACCTCCGCGTAAGTTTCCCCACGCCCTCCGGCCCTGTCGAGGTCGTCAAAGGGCTGTCGTTCGACCTCGGCCGTGAACGGCTGGGGATCGTCGGCGAAAGCGGCTCCGGAAAATCCATGACGGGGCGCGCTATTCTGCGCCTGATCCGTTCGCCCGGACATCAGATCGCCGACAAGATGGAGTTCGACGGCATCGACCTGCAAAACCGCAGCGAACGGCAGATGCGGCAGCTTCGCGGTGCGCGGATTTCGATGGTGATGCAGGACCCCAAGTTTTCGCTGAACCCCGTGATGACCATCGGCGCACAGATCGCCGAGGCGCTGCGGGTCCACGAAAAGCTTCCCCGCCGTGCTGTGCGTGCCCGCGTGCTGGAAATGCTGGAGGCCGTGCGGATTAACGATCCCGAACGCGTCATGAAGCTTTACCCGCACGAGGTTTCGGGCGGCATGGGCCAGCGCGTGATGATCGCGATGATGCTGATCCCGCAGCCCGATCTGCTGATCGCGGACGAGCCGACATCTGCGCTTGATGTATCGGTGCAGGCGCAGGTGCTCGACCTGATTGATGAGCTGGTGCGGGAAAAGGGCATGGGGCTGATCCTGATCTCTCACGACCTCAACCTTGTGGCGCGGTATTGCGACCGGATCATGGTGATGAACGCGGGCCGTGTGGTCGAAACCTGCGCAGCCGATGATCTGCACAAGGCGCAACATCCATATACCCAAGGCTTGCTCGCCGCCGTGCCGCGCATGGAAGAAACCCGCGACGAACTGCCGGTTCTGGATCGCAGCCAATGGAGCGGCACATGACGGCCATATCACTCCGCAATGTCGATATTTCCTACGGCGACACGAAGATCGTGCACGGCGCGACATTCGACGTGGCCGAGGGCGAGAGTTTCGCGCTGGTGGGCGAAAGCGGGTCCGGCAAGTCCACGATCCTCAAGGCAATCGCGGGCCTTGCCCCCGAGTGGACGGGCGACATCGACGTGCTCGGCCAGTCGCGCGGGCATGGCGTGGACTACCGTTTTGCCAGCCGCTGCCAGATGGTGTTCCAAGATCCCTACGGCTCGCTCCATCCGCGCAAAACCGTGGACAGTGTGCTGACCGAGCCGCTGAAAATCCACGGCATCGGCAACCGCGATACCCGCGTGAAGGACATTCTAAACGCCGTCGGCCTCGACCAACGGTTCCGTTTCCGCTTCCCGCACCAGCTGTCGGGCGGGCAGCGTCAGCGCGTCGCGATTGCCCGCGCGTTGATCCTCGAGCCGCGCGTCATGCTGCTGGACGAGCCGACTTCGGCGCTCGACGTGTCGGTGCAGGCGGAGATCCTGAACCTGCTCAAACGGCTGAGGGCAGAGCAAGGGCTGACCTACCTGATGGTCACGCACAACCTGCCCGTCGTCGGGTTCATGTGCGAACGCATGGCGATCATGAACAAAGGCCGGATCGTGGAAATCGCGCCGTCGACGGCGCTGCACGATGGAAGCTTCGGCGATCCCTACAGCCAATCACTTTACGCCGCGTCTGGCGGCAATCCCGATTTGAAGGAAATAGTATGACGCCGACCGAGACTTTCACGCAGGCGCTGTCACAGGCAAAGACCGAAGCCGCCGTTTACGAGGCGCTTTGCACGCTGGGCAAGGAACTGGTCGGGGCCAAGCTGTTCACCGTGATGACTGCCGATATGGACGCCATGCTCGCGCGCCGCGTTTTTACCGATGACGCGGAGAACTACCCGACCTCGGGAACGAAGCCTGTCGAGCTGAACAGCTGGTTCGATGTCGTGCACGGTCGCCACGAAAGTTTCGTCGCCAATACGCTCGACGATATCTCTCAGGTCTTCGGTGATTGGGAACTGATCGGTCAGCTTGGCTGCGGATCGGTCGTCAATCTGCCGGTCGTCATCGGCGGCAAGATGGTCGCGACCGTGAATATGCTCCACGAGGCCGGCTACTACACTCCAGATCGTGTCGCAGTGATTGAGGGTCAACTGACCCTCCCTGCGACTGCGGCGGTCTCGATCGCTTCCAACTTTTGACATCCCACTCTTCCCGGGATCTCTCCCTGGCCCCGCTTCGGCGGGGCTTTTTTTATGCAAAAAGCCGCGGCACCAAGGGCCGCGGCTATCCGTCTCGGGAATGCAATACGAGAGCGTCAAGGCCGAGGGAGGAGGTTAGCGTTCCGAGAAACGGCGCATCCTGCATAGGCGCAAAACTATGCAGCAGCGAAGCTCGTCATTCTCGTTCGGCTATCGGCCTTATGCGTTCGGTATACTGACGCGCACGTCAGCGAGCTAGGCCCGCCACTTCAACACTGTCATGCCGCCAGCGCGGGGTTTGCTGCCAGACGGCGAGCGGACAGCCAGCTTAGCAACGCAAGGGTTCCCGCAGTGGCGAGGCAGAGGGGCAAACCGCCCGCCTGATAGCTCAGGCCCGACAGCAAAGTGCCAAGCAAACGGCCCGCCGCGTTGGCCATGTAGTAGAAACCGACGTCCAGCGTGACCCGTTCGGCACCCGCGAAAGCGAGGATCAGGTAGGAGTGGACGGACGAGTTGATCGCGAAGATGAATCCGAACAGCAGGAGGCCGATGACCAGTGTCGGCGTCAGGATTTCGGGCGGTAAGATCATCGCGGCGATGGCCAGCACGAACGGCAGCGGGGTCAAGTAACCGACCCAGTGCATCGCCTTCTGCGTGATCTCGCGCTGCGGGCGGCCTTTGGCCTTGAGTATCTGCGGCGCGAGGCCCTGAACGAACCCGTAGCCGATGATCCACGCCGCCATGAACCCGCCGACGAGGAAGAACGCGAGGCGGTTTCCGTCCGGTGTGCCGTCCGACAGGATGGTTTTGAAGTAGATCGGAACGCCGACCACGAACCACACATCGCGCGCTCCGAACAGGAACACGCGGGCGAGGGACAACTGGTTCACGCGGCTGTCCTTGGACATGACGGCAGAGAACTTCGTGCCCTTTTTGCCCTGCGGCAGACCCGGCGGCAGGAAGGCGATGATGGCGATCAGGATGATACCCAGCACGACTGCCATCGTGATGACCGACGCGGTGAAGCCCCAGATGCCGAGGATCGCAGCGCCGAGGAAGAAGCCCAGACCTTTGATCGCGTTCTTCGATCCGGTAAGCCATGCGACCCACTTGAACAGGCCGTCGTCGCCGGAAGGGGCGAGCAGCTTCACGGCGGACTTGGACGACATCTTGGACAGGTCTTTCGCAACCCCGCTCGCGCCTTGCACGACCATGACATAGACGACCGATAGTGCGATGCTCCACGACGGATCGAGGCCCGCCAACGCGATGAGAGCCGCGATCTGGATCGCAAGACCCGCATAAAGCGTCGAGGCCAGCCCGAACCGCGCGGCGATCCAGCCCGCAGCAAGGTTGGTCACGATGCCCGCGATTTCATACAGCACGAACAGGTATGCGAGCTGGATCGGTGTAAAGCCCAGCTCGTTGAACCGGAGCAGCACCAGCATCCGCAGCGCGCCGTCGGACAGCATGAACGCCCAGTAGGCAGCCGTGACGGCGGCGTAGGCCCGCAAACCGTTCTGCATCAGATGCTACCGCCGACCATGCGGGCGATATCTGCGAGGCGGCAGGCATAGCCCCACTCGTTATCGTACCACGCGTAGACCTTGAGCTGGGTGCCGTTGATGACCATCGTCGACGGCGCGTCGATGATCGACGAGCGCTTGTCGTTGACGTAGTCGCAGGACACGAGCGGACGGGTTTCATAACCGAGGATGCCGTTCAGCTCGCCCTCTGCGGCGGCTTTGAACATCGCGTTGACCTCTTCGGCGGTGGTTTCGCGCTCCAGTTCGAACACGCAGTCAGTGATCGAAGCATTGAGCAGCGGAACGCGCACGGCATGACCGTTCAGGCGGCCTTTGAGTTCGGGGTAGATCAGCGTAATGGCGGTGGCCGAACCCGTGGTGGTCGGGATCAGGTTCATCAGGGCAGACCGCGCACGGCGCATGTCCTTGGCAGGGCGGTCGACGATGGTCTGCGTGTTGGTCACGTCGTGGATCGTGGTGATCGAGCCGTGTTTGATGCCGAAGTTTTCGTGCACGACCTTCACCACGGGTGCGAGGCAATTGGTGGTGCAGCTGGCTGCGGTCACGAGGTTATGCTCTGCCGCGTCGTAGTCGCCGTGGTTGATGCCATAGACGATGTTCAGCGCGCCGCCGTCCTTGACCGGAGCGGAAACGACGACCTTTTTGATGCCTGCCGCGAAATAGGGGGCGATTTTCGCCTCGGTTTTGAAGACGCCGGTGCAATCAATCACCATGTCGATGCCCATTTCGGCGAGCGGCAGGTCTTCGATCTTTTTCTCGGCGGTGACGCGGACTTTTTGTCCGTTCATCGTCAGGCTGTCGTCATCGAATGACACCTCGGCATTCCAGCGACCATGGACACTGTCGAACTCCATCAGCAAGGCGTGCTGTTCGGGCGTGCCGACGGAATCATTGATCAGGACAAGCTCGCCGCCGCAGCCGTTGTCGATCAGATCGCGAAGCGCGAGTTTGCCGATGCGTCCAAGACCGTTGAGGGCGATGCGAGTCATATCCGTCTCCTTTGCTGGGTTACGCGCGGGATTAAACGGTTCATAACCCTGTTCAAATGAAACTTTTGTAACAGCCCTCAGGGTTTTGCGCGAAGAAGCCGCATCGCATTGATCGTGACGAGAACAGTCGCGCCCGTATCGGCAAGGATGGCGATCCAAAGACCGGTGATCCCTAGGATCGAGGTCACCAGAAAGACGGCCTTTAGTCCCAGCGCGATGCCGATATTCTGGCGGATATTGCCCATCGTCATGCGAGCAAGGCGGATCATGCGAGGTACATCGACAACGCGGCTCCGCAGGATGGCAGCGTCCGCCGTTTCGAGCGCGACATCAGTGCCCGAGCCCATCGCAACGCCGACGTCAGCCTGTTTGAGGGCAGGGGCATCGTTGATCCCATCGCCGATCATCATGACGGGGCCAGCCATGCCGCGAATGGCGGAGAGTTTGTCTTCGGGCATGAGTTTCGCTTTGAAGTCGACGTCAAGCTCGCCCGCGATGGCAGCGGCGGTGCGTTCGTTGTCGCCCGTCAGGATCGTCGCGCCGATCCCCATTTCGCGAAGCTCGGCGAGCGCGGATTTCGCATCGTCACGCGGCTCGTCGCGCAGGGCGATGTAGCCGATGGGACGATTATCACGGCTGACTACCACGACGGTCTGGCCTTCGGCCTCTAGCATCGCGACCTGATCGTCGTCGATATTCGCAGCCGAGGGGCTGAGCACGCTGATCGTTTGCCCGTCCAGAGTGGCCGTCACCCCTTTGCCCGCGATGGCCTTCGCGTTTTCGACCTTGAAAGGCGTGTCCGCGAACCTGTCCAGAATTGCGACTGCGAGCGGATGGCTCGAGCCATTTTCGACGGCAGCGGCGGTGCGCAGGACGTCGGCTTCGTCGCCTTGCAGAGCGATGATCTTGGTCACTTGCGGGGTGCCGCGCGTCAGCGTGCCGGTTTTGTCAAAGGCGATCTGTTTGATCGCGGCAGTGGTTTCTATCACCGCGCCGCCCTTCATCAGCAGACCTTGGCGAGCGCCAGTCGACAGGGCAGAGGCGATGGCCGCAGGGACCGAAATCACCAGTGCACAAGGGCAACCGATCAGCAGCAGCGCGAGGCCGCGATAGATCCAGGTCTCCCACGGCTGAGCCAGCAGGAGGGGCGGGATCAACACCGTCAGCAGCGCGATCCCCACGACGGTCGGCATGTACCAGCGGCTAAAGCGGTCGATAAAACGCTCGGTCGGGGCGCGGGCGCTTTCGGCTTCTTCCACCAGTTCGACGATGCGAGCGATGGTATTGTCGTGGGCTTCCTTCGTGACGCGGACGCGCAGGACGGCTTCGGTGTTGATGGCGCCAGCGTAGACTGGATCGCCTTCGGATTTGGTCAGAGGGACGCTTTCACCAGTGATCGGGCTTTCGTCGATGCCGGAGGTGCCTTCGGTAATCACGCCGTCGGCAGGAATGCGGTCTCCGGGGCGAACGACGACGATCTGGTCAATCTTGAGGTCGGAGGCGGGCACTTCGCGTGTCGCTCCGTTCTCCTCGAGCCAAGCGGATTTGGGGATCAGTTCCGACAGGCCGCGAATGCTCGCGCGGGCTTTGGTTGCGGCGACGCCTTCGAGGACCTCACCGACTGCGAAGAGGAATACAACCAGCGCAGCTTCCTGCGCTTCGCCAATAATCAGCGCGCCGATAGCGGCGATCGTCATCAGGCTTTCGATGGTGAACGGCTGGCCGGTTATAAGCAGGGCAAAGGCTTTGCGAGCGACGGGCAGCAGGCCGATGACCGTGGCTGCGACGAAGGCCCAAACACTGAGGGTCGGTGCAATCAGCGCTAGCACCCATGCGACGGCGAGGACAGCACCGGCAAGCAGCACATGGCGGCTCTTTGTCGTCTCGTACCAATGTTTGTCGGGGTCGATTTCATGGACGTGAGTGTGATCGCTATGATCGTCGATCTCGTAGCCGACTTTGCTCACCGCTTTCTTGATCGCCGCGCGGTCGGTTTTGGACCCATCGAGTTTCAGCGTGAGTTTTTCAGCGATGTGCGAGACCTCGACGTCCTCAACGCCGTCAATCCGCTCGACGGCTCCACGGACCTTGCCCGCGCAGGAGCCGCAGTCCATGCCCTTAACGGTAAATTCGCATACTTCACTTGTCATCGCACGCCTCACTCTTTGCTTGCGATGACAGAGATAGGACCTCCAGCGACTGTAGGTTCAAGTGAAATGTTGAAGAGATCCGAAATAAATCTACAGTGATTGGAGGTTTAGGAGGGTAACATGCTGACGATTGGCGCACTGGCAAAGCGGACGGGGACCAAGGTCAACACCATCCGATATTATGAAGAGATCGGCATGATGCCCGAGGCGGAGAGGACTGAGGGCGGTCAGCGGCGGTACAGCCACGACGACCTCGACAGGCTGGCGTTCATCCGTCATGCGCGGCAGTTGGGTTTCCCGCTCGACGATATTCGCGGGTTGCTTGATCTGTCCGAACATCCCGAAAAGCCCTGCGCCGAGGCTGATGTCATTGCGACCCGCCAGCTCAAATTGATAGAGCAGCGCATCGCGCGCCTTGAGGCGCTGCGGGCCGAACTGTCGCGGATGGTCGCGCAATGTCATGGTGGTCCGGCAGGGGAGTGCCGTGTGATCGAGGTGCTCCGCGATCACAGCGAATGCCTGACCGACCATGACATGCCGGATGTTTAAGCCGACTTGAACAGGTTCGCCGTTTGGTACCCGATGGTGATAGTGCCTTCGCATTCCTGCGCGACCCTCACCGGATCAGCGCCGCTATCGAGGATGCGGACCCACTTGCCTTCGGGCAGGGTAAAGTCTGTATCGTCGCCCGCGTTATAAATCGTCAGCAATGCCGGAGCCGCCGGATCGCCGCCTTTGGTGAGCTTCAGCGCGACGATTTCGGACTGGTTGTCGTTCCAGTCCTCGTCCGTCATCACGCGGCCCTCGGCGTGTCGCCATTCGGTGCCGACGCTCAGTGCGTCTGCATATTCCGGCGCGCGGCTGAACTTCACCGGAGCCAGCCAGTCGGCATATTCGCGGCGGATTTCGCTGAATGCGGCAAACGCCTGCGCAATCTCGTGGTCGGGGTTCGACCAGTCGATCCAGCTTAGCTCGCTATCCTGACAGTAGGCGTTGTTGTTGCCGTCCTGCGAATTGCCGAATTCATCGCCCGCGAGCACCATCGGCACACCGTGCGACATCATCAGCGAGCCGAGCATCGCCTTCACGCGGCGGACGCGGTGATCTTCGATCGCTTCGTTGGTCGTGTCGCCCTCGGCACCCATGTTGTCAGAGATGTTATGATCGTGGCCGTCCTGATTGCCCTCACCGTTCTCTTCGTTGTGCTTCTTATTGTAGGACACAGTGTCCCAGAGCGTGAAACCGTCATGCGCGGCGAGGAAGTTGATCGAACTGGTGGCAGGGCGTGATGAGTGGTCGAACTGCACCGGCGAGCCGAGAACACGTTGCGAGAGCTTCGGGCTTTGCGACGTGTCGCGGCGCCAGAAGGCACGCGTGTCATCGCGGAATTTGTCGTTCCATTCGCGGAACGGCCACGGGAAGCCGCCAACCTGATAGCCGCCTTCGCCAACGTCCCAAGGCTCTGCGATCAGTTTGACGCGCGACAGCACGGGGTCCTGACGCATCGCGCTAAAGAAAGCACCCTCGCGTTCGAAGCCATCGGGCTCGCGGCCCAGCGTCGAGGCCAGATCAAATCGGAAACCGTCGACGTGCATCGCTTCGACCCAGTAACGCAGCGAGTCCATGATCATGCGCAGCACCATGGGGTGCGCGACGTTCAGCGTGTTGCCTGTGCCGGTAACGTCATAGCCATAGCGTGGGTTTTCGGGGCTCAGCGCGTAATAGCTGGCGTTGTCGATGCCGCGGAAGCTGAAGGTCGGACCCATGTGGTTGCCCTCGGCGGTGTGGTTGTAAACCACGTCGAGGATTACTTCGATGCCTGCCTTGTGCAGCTTCTTGATGGTCTCTTTGACTTCGCTGACCTTCTCGCCGGACAGGTACATGCGGTTGGGAGCGAAGAAACCGATGGTGTTGTAACCCCAATAGTTCGACAGGCCCTTTTCGATCAGATGGCGGTCCTGAACCATTGCGTGGAGCGGCAGCAGCTCCAGCGTGGTGATACCCATTTTCAGCAGGTGTTCGATCACAGGATCGGTGCCAAGGCCAGCAAAGGTGCCGCGAAGGTTTTCGGGCACGCCTGGATGCTGTTGCGTCAGACCCTTTACGTGGGCCTCATAGATCACCGTGTCGGGCCAGTCGTGCTGGAGGATGCGGTCTGCGTCCCAGTCGAAATTCGGGTCGGCCACCACAGCGCGCGGCATATACGGCGCGCTGTCGCGAGTGTCTATTTCGAGGTCCGAGCCGCCAATGGGGTAGGAAAACAGCGCGTCGTCCCAGTTCAGATAGCCCCGCATCTCCATCGCATAGGGATCGAGCAGCAGTTTATGCGGGTTGAAGCGATGGCCTTCTTCGGGCTTCCACGGGCCGTGGACACGGTAGCCATAAGCCTGTCCGGGTTTCACGCCGGGCAGGTAGCCGAACCAGATGCCGCCTTCCATGCGTGGAAGTTCGAGCTGTTTGACCTCGTTGCCTTCGTCGTCAAACAGGCAAAGGTCGACCCGTTCGGCGTTGTCGGAGAACAGCGCAAAGTTGGTGCCTTCGCCGTCAAAACGCGCCCCGAGTACGTTGGGGCGCGAATTGGAAAGATCAAATGTTGTCGAAAAAGACGTGTCTCTGGGCATCTAGGTTTACCGGTTATTGCGAAACAATATGACTATGGGGGCGCTGGCTACTCATGGGGTGCATGAGCGTGCGCTGGTCGGCGCGGCGGGCCAGCATTTCGGATGTAACGAGCGTTGTGCCGCCGTCGGTGCAGCGGAACCAGCGGGCGTCCTCGTCATGGTCTTCACCGACGACAAGGCCCGATGGGATTTCAGTCCCAGCGCCAACGATGGTCTTGGACAGGCGACAATTGCTGCCGACCGACGCGCCGGGAAGGACGACGCTTTCTTCGATGGTCGACGAAGCGGACGTCATATCGGCAGGTTTGGAATAGGCTTGGTCCGGTGCTTTGGGCAGACGGATCGGCGAGCCGTTCTCGAAGTCGAGCAGGGCAAGGCGGTAGGCATCGAGAGTGCCCACATCGCGCCAGTAACCGGGGGTGCCGTCTTCGCTATCGGGCAAAGCGTAGACGTTCAGGGTATCCTGTGCCAGCGCCATCGGCATGATGTCGTGACCGAAGTCGTGGCTGGTGCCTTCGCGCTTGAAGGCTTCCATTATGGCATCGCGTAGCCATTCCCAGTCGAAGACGTAGATGCCCATCGAAGCGAGCGCCATATCGGAACGGCCCGGCATTGCGGCGGGATCTTTGGGCTTTTCGGCAAATTCGACGCAGCGGTTCGCGCCGTTGATGGCGAGCACGCCGAAACCGGTCGCTTCCATGCGCGGGACGGGAGTTGCGGCGAGCGTCGCCATGGCGCCCGATGCGCGGTGCGCCTCAAGCATGGCGGTGAAATCCATATCGTAAACGTGGTCTGCGGCGAGGATCAGGACTTCCTTCGGGTTGATGCGGTCAACCTCGGCAAGGTTCGCCATGACTGCGTCCGCAGTGCCGCGATAGCCTTGCTGGTTCGCGATCTTGGCGCCATCACGCAGGTGCAGCCCCTTCGCGAAACCACCAGCCCAAGCGGTCTCCATGTGGCGGGTGAGGGTGTTCGGCTTGTACTGGGTCGCCACGAACATTTCGTCGAAACCAGCGCGGTGAACGCCCGACATCACAAAATCCACGATGCGGCCTGCGTCGGCAAAATGGACGGCAGGCTTGCATTCATGAGCGGTCAGCTCGTGGAGCCGCGAACCCTGTCCTCCGGCGAGAAGGAAAGGCAGGCATCCTTTGGTCAGATTATCAGAGAGAGTGGCGGGGACGTCGAACATGGTTACCTCGGTTCGTGCGGCGCCGGCGCGTATTCTCGCGCCGGAACCCTGTAGAAGGGACTGAACTGTTCGCTTGGCCTAGCAATGAGTAAACGTTGCAGTGCAGCGTAGGTTCCAAGGTCCCTTCACCTTCGGCCTCAAGCTGCCGATATATCGGCGGCAAGTTGCCTGACGAGGTAGATTGTGAATGGCAAATCGGTGGTTTCGACCAAGTTTTCAGCACCTTGCGGAATATCGGCGTAGGCAGATTGTAGCGGATTGAATTCAAAGCAAACTTCAACGCCGTCTTTGGAACGCTTCAGCTGCAATCCGTTGTCAGTCGTGGTCAGATCGACCGAGGCGGCGCTGAAAAATTCGGCGTGTTCGTGACGCAGTTGTGTGAGCGCCGCAATCAGCTTCGCTTTGGTTCCGGCAAAGCCGCCGAGTTCCGCTGAATGCTGCATTGCGGCGAAATCGACGACCTCTCGGTTGTCGGGGTCGGTGAGGTGATAATTGCCCTTTTCGCTGCCCTGATAGATGTCCGGAATGCCCGGCATGAGCATCTTCAGCGTGACCTGAGCGAGCGATAGCATCTCTGCCTGCGCGATCAGGCGCTGGGCTTGCTCGGGCAGCGAGTCACGCCAGCGGCCGATGATGCCGCGTGCTGCGTCGAACACCGGCTTTTCGGCCTCATCGTTGGGATAAGGCCAGTTGGTGATCACCTTCGCCTCGCGCAGGGCCTTGCGTATATGCTCTTCAAGGCGGTCAGCGAGGTCTTCACGGCCGGTTTCCCAGATCGCGAGGGCAGATTGCACGACATACCACGCATCATTGGCCGAAACGCCATCGGGCATCTGGGCCATTTCGTGATCGACCAGCGCGAGGAATTCATCCGGCAGGTGGCTACACGCAACGAGCCGCATCCGCGCATCCTCTGCGCGTTTTGTGTCGTGGGTCGAGGTCAGCGTGATCGCTTCGGGCCAGTTCGTCTGGCGGTCTTTCAGCCATTCATCCAGCGTCTCGACGTCGATGGTGGTGTGATCCGGTTCCGACCCGACCTCGTTCGCGGCGAGGTAACGGTTATAGCGGAAAAACGCGGTGTCTTCCTGCGACTTAGCCAGCAGCGCGCCCGTCACCTGCTCGAAACGCTGACTGAACGCGGTTTCATCCGCGGTGGACGGGTTGGTGAGTATCTTGCCCATGTGACGCGCGATATCGTCGGTGCGGAGCCCGTCAGAGGCTTCTTCGATCACGGCCGTCCAAAGGCGTTTTTCACCGGTCACTGATCCCGTGCCCGCACGGTAGGTGCGATAGCGCGGGAAAGCGGAGAGCAGGGCAAGGACGGCTTCGCGCAGGGTTTCATACCCCGGCTCGCTCGGCAGGGAACTACAGGCGGCAGCGGCCAGTTCGATCAACTGGCCAAGCTCGGCAGCGAGGTCCTGCGTGATGACCTCCATCTTGCAGCCTGCCAGCATCGCGTCGAAATCTTCCGTGATGCCGGTCGCCTCGCGCCATGCGAAATCGAGCTTCGCCAGACCTTCCGGCGGTGTCAGGAGGCGCACGATCTGGCGCGCCGCCTCGTAGCCGGTGGTGCCCTGAACGGGCCAGTCGATCGGCAGGGGCTCGTCGCCGGTGAGGATCTTCTCGATCCAGATCGGGCAGGTCTCGCCAGCCGCAGCGCGCAGGTCATTCAAGTAGCCGATCGGGTCAGCAAGGCCGTCGATGTGGTCGACGCGCAGGCCGTGAACGATGCCATCTTTCACCAGTCGTAGCGGCAGCTCGTGCATCGCGTGGAATACCTCGGGGTCTTCGACGCGCATCCCGATCAGCGAGGTCACGTTGAAGAAACGGCGATGTGTGACCATGTCGCGCTCGCGCTCCCATAGGCGGAGTTGCCACATTTGCTGATCATGCACGGCGCGGATTTCGTCGGGGGACAGGTCGAGATTATCAGGCGCAGTGCCCTCGGCAATTGGTACGCACATCGGGTCGAGTCCGCCGACGTCGACGGCCATGACGACCTCATCGCCGTCCTTCTTCAACGACACCTTGCCCTCATCCACCATCGTGTCGAACGGAGCGGGCAGGAAAGGGATCACCAGCCGCTGATCGCGGGCGATGTCGAAGTGCATGTAGTATCCGGACTGTTCGCCGCGCTTTAACACGTCCCAAAGCCACTTGTTTTCCAGCGTGAAAGCCGTGTGGTTCGGCACGATGTCGAGGATGATCGACAGACCCTTTTCCTGAGCGGCTTTCGACAGTTCCACCAGACCCTCTTCGCCGCCGATGGTCGGGTCGATTTCGGCCGGATCGGTGACGTCATAGCCGTGGGTCGAGCCGCCGTGCGCGGTGAACACGGGCGACAGATAGAGGTGCGAAATTCCCAGATCCGCGAAGTAGTCGAGCGACTGCCGGATCGTATCGAATGTCACTCCGTTGCGAAGCTGGATGCGATAGGTCGCCGAAAGCGGGCGGAGGGGGGCGTTCATGAAATCACCTTTACTGCAATGGCATAGGGGTCGGTCGTCAGGTCGCCGACCGCGAAATCGGGGAAGTGGAGCATGTGGTTGGGGAAGGGGCCAGCCTTGCCGCGAAGCTCGGGGTTATGGGGTCTCAGGCGCAGGGCTATGCAGATCTGCCCGCCCTTGAACGGCCACGCGACGTAGATGCCTTCCTCGCCGATCTGCTCGGCATCGGTTAGGCCCTTTTCGCCCGACTTGACGATCGGCACGATCCGCTCTTTGCGGAAGGTCAGCAGGTCTTTGGTCAGCTGTTCCCAATCGGCGCGGTGAGGCGTGTCCTCGGGCCGAAAGGGGTAAGAAGCGGCGGCGGTCTCGGGATCGGTCGGGTCGCTCATCTTGCTGGCGTCATGGCCGATGCTGGCCAGCTCACGCGCGCGCCCTTCGCGGCACCCTTTGGCGAGGTCACCCTCAAAATCGACGAAGAAATTGAACGGCGCGGCAGAGCCGACTTCCTCGCCCATGAACAGCATTGGCGTGAAGGGCGAGCAGAGCAGCAGCGTGTGCAGAACGCGCGCGGCGGTATCGTTGCTCAGCGCAATCAGGCGTTCACCGCCCGCGCGGTTGCCTATCTGGTCGTGGGTCTGGTTCGAATTGACGAAGGCGCTCCATGGCAGGTGACCGGCGGAGGCGCCCATCGGTTTGCCAGCGGGGCGTTTCTGGCCCTCGTTCACCTGTCCGCGTTCGAGGGCGAGTTTCAGATCGCCGATAGGATCGTGGGCAAATGGCTCGTAGTAGGCGAAGTCCTCGCCCGTCAGCGTGCAATGGACCGTGTGATGGTAGTCGTCGTTCCATTCGGCATCGTAGCCTGCATCGCGCAGGTGGGGCAGATTGCGCTCGTCCTCGGTTATCATGTGGATCGGGCGGCCCCAATCCTTGGCGCGGATCGCGTCGATCAGCGAGATGAGGAACGGGCGGTGGCCTTCCTCGCTGATTTGGTGAACCGCGTCGAGGCGCAGACCGTCAAAGCCGTAATCCTCAAGCCAGCGCATCGCGATATCGCCGAAGTAGTGGCGCACTTCATCGCGGGAAAAGTCGATGCCCGCACCCCAAGGAGTATCGGTCTGGTGGAAAAACTCTGGGCAATATTCGCCGATGTAATTCCCCGACGGGCCGAAGTGGTTCATTACGAGGTCTAAAATTACCGAAATGCCCAACTCGTGCGCCTTGGCGACGAGGGCAACGAGGTCTTCGGGCGAGCCGTAGGCGTTGTGCGGCGCGCCGATCAGCACACCATCATAGCCCCAGCCGCGATTGCCTTCGAATTGCGAGAGCGGCATCAGCTCAATCGCGGTGAATCCTAGCGCGGCGAGGTGTTCGAGTTCTGCCGTCGCGGCTTTGAATGTGCCTTCCTCGGTGAAGGTGCCGACGTGAAGCTCGTAAATGATGAGGTCTTCCATCGACATACCGTCCCAAGCGGGCGGCGGCGTTACCTCGGTGAGGACAGATGGGCTGTGCACATCGCCGGATTGGAAACGGGCAGCGGGGTCGGGGCGGTCATTGCCGTTGATGCGGAATGTGTAGGTATCGCCGACCTCGGCAGGGATCTCGGCCCAGTACCAACCGTTCGACGACGTGGTAGGGTGGGCGATGCCGTTCAGAACCAGTTCGACGGACTGCGCAGCAGGAGCCCAGATGGCATACCGCCAACGGCCGTCGCCGACCTTGGTCGCTCCCCACTGAAATTGAAGATCACTCGGCTCGAACGGGCGATCAATGCGCGTCATAAAATTTTCCCCAAAGAGATTGTCCATAAAGACAACCGCCCTGCGGGGAGGGGGTTCCCGATTTTGTGAGAATACGGTGCCTAAGTCTTAGCCGCGGTCAAAGCGTGCCGCATAATCGCGCAGAACGTCGATGATCTTGCGACTTTGCTGTGCTGTGCCGTCCAGGCCATCCGCGAGCGCATCTTTCAACGCCTCGACCTGACCTCGCCTGATCAGACGGGCAGAGCTTTCGGCGACGCTGGCGATATTGCCGAGCGAGTGGCGCAGTTCCGAAATCCTGCTTTCCAAATCGTGATCGTTTGGCAGCATCTCGATGGCCGATACTACGACGTAGGCGGCCCCGTCCTGCGGGTAGCACTCGACCTCGTAATCCATGCCGCCGATGTGAACGCGCAGGTTTGCCGCGTTGCCGTTCTGGGCGTTCGTCACAGCCGCGGACACATCCGCTAGAGCGGTGAGCGCGGTCGCCAAATCAGAGGGGATGTCGATGGGCGAGGACAGCGGTTTGAGCGACGCCAAAGAGAAGTTTTCAGACGGCACAACGGTACCGGCCAACACAGGCTGGCGGCGGCCCAGTACATAGGGCGTGACCTTGCCGTCCGGCTCGATCAAATGCTGATGACGTGTCCCGTTCATATCGTATCCCGAAGTAGAGGATCGGTATACGCAAGGATATTTTTCAGCGCTTGTCCACATGTCAGCGCAGAAAAATAGGAAATTCGTTAATTATTTATCGTGAGCCGCTTTGAAAGCCGCCATCAGGGAGTCGCTGCTGAACGGTTTCTGCACGATTTTGCAGGGCGGGTAGCTTGCCTGGATTTCCTCGGTTTCGCCGTAACCCGTTGCAACGACGAAAGGAGTTCCGCGTTCGTACAGCAATTCGGCGACCGGAACGGACTGTTCGTTGCCGAGGTTCACGTCGAGGAGGGCGAAGTCGATCTGGTGACGCTCAATCTCTTCGAACGCCTGCTGAACCGACGAAGCGATGACAACTTTGCTTGCACCGGCGCTTTCCAGAATGGCCGCAGCATCCATCGCGATGATCAGAGCGTCTTCGAGAACCAGAGCGGTGCCGCCGAGGTCGAAGCCGGACTTTTCGGTGTCTGCAAGGTCTGTCGTGCTCACTTCGTTTTCGACCTCAATGATGCTGTTGATATAGGACGGCGGAACGCGGAAATGGGCGACGACGCCGGTGACGCGGTAGTGGATTTCGGCATCGCCGCGCAGTTCGTGCGGGATGGATCGTTCGATGATAGTCGAACCGAAACCGCGACGTGTCGGAGGGGCGACAGGTGGGCCATTCTTTTCTTTCCAGTCGATCAGAAGGCCGCCGCTGCGGTCGATCGAGAGGTCGATCTCGATACGTCCGCTCTGGTCGACCAGCGCGCCGTATTTCAGCGAGTTGGTGGCCATTTCGTGCAGGACGAGCGCCATGGTAGTATAGGCCGTCGGCGCCAGCATCACGTCCGGGCCTTCGATCTTCACGCGGGTATTCTTGTCCATCGCGTAGGCCTCGAATTCCATCCGCATCAGGGCCTTGAGCGACACGGGCTCCCACTTTTCCTTGGTCAGCTGGTCGTGTGCACGGGCCAGCGACTGGATGCGGCCATCAAGGCTGGAGGTGAATTCGGCAAGCGTGTTTGCGCCGCTCTTCGAGGTCGAAACGAGACCGCGGATCAGGTTCAGGATGTTCCGGACACGGTGGTTGAGTTCCGAAATCAGCAGCTGCTGATGTTCCTGCGCGCGGCGACGTTCTTCGTTGGCGGCGTCGGTGATCTTGAGGAAAATCTCCAGCAGTACGGTGCGCAGAAGTTCTGCGGCATGGAGCGAGCCAAGGTCCCACGGCGAGCTGTGACCGAAGACGTTTTCTTTCCAGATATCAAAGCTCTTGCGCGGCGTGAGGCGAACACCGTTCGGGCCGGTTTCCACCGGCTTGTTCGGATCGCCCGCCCACTGAACTGTCTGTTCGATGGGGCGGCGACACAGGATGATGTAGTCGCGCGGACGCTTGGAGATCGGGATCGCCAGAATACCGGCGCAGCGTTTCACGAACTCTTCGGCGTCGGGGTGTATCTTGCTCAGATGATCGGTCCCGTAGACCGCCGTGCCGATGCGGGTGTCGAGCATACGGGCCAGACCGTAGAATTCGTCCTCGGTCGGGGTCGCGCCTGCGCTGAAGAACTTACCGTCGGTATAAAGGATGATGCCGTCGTGCGGGATGACGCGCTCGATGTCTTCGGACACGTTCATCAGGCTGTCTGCGAGCGAACGACCGTCGGCCATATGCGCAATGAGCATAGTCTGTAGGCGCCCGGAGTCGATTTCAACCTGCGCGCGGGCGTGCTCTTCCTGACGGCTGAGTTCGTAGGAGAACAGATGGGCGAACATCTCGATCGCGGTGCGGCGTTCATAGTCGATGTAGCGCGGAGTGTGGTTGTGGCAGGCAAAGAGGCCCCATAGCTCGCCGTTTTTCATGATCGACACCGACATTGACGCCTGAACGCCCATGTTCTTGAGGTACTCGATATGGATCGGCGAGACCGAGCGGGTCACAGCCAGCGACAGATCGATCGGCTCGCCCGAATGTGTCTGCGGCGGGACGATGAGCGAACCTTCATCGTTCACGTCCGCGATCAGGCGCAGCAGCGACCGCTTGTACAGCGCGCGGGCCTGCACCGGAATGTCCGACGCGGGGAAGTTCAGGCCGAGGTAGCGGCGGTCACCGTCGGCGCGGTCTTCGGCCAAAACGCGGCCCGACGCATCGGGTTGGAACTGGTACACCATCACGCTGTCAAAGCCCGACAGACGGCGCATACAGCGCGCCGCCTCGCGGGCGAGGTCGGTCAGGTCCAGCTTGTGCTGGAGGCGGTTGATCAGCGGATAGACCTCGGACGTCACGTCGAGATCGCGCGGGCCGCTCTTCGGTTCGAATTCGATCACCATGTGCTTGCCGCTCTGGTGGATCGAAATGTCGTAGAGCTTGTGAGCGCCACGGACGATCACGCCGAACATCCGCACAACACCGCTCGGGTTTGCGAGGATGCTGAGGTTCTGGCGGATGCGGTCGAACGTGTCCGAAACGATAAGTTCGGTCAGCGGCTTCCCAAGCAGGTCATTCGGCTCGATGTCGAAGATGTCGGCAACGTTCGACGAGGTGTGCTGAATGATCCAGTCCGACGACACAGCAACGAGCGCACCATAGGATTGAACGCGTCCCAATTGATGGATCGGTTCGCGGTCGCAGTTGGTGAGGTCGACTTGGAAGTCGGCGTTATTGTTCATGCTTGGGCCTTAAGTAGTTCGGTCGCCTGTCCCGCAGCTGCCTGAAAGATGGCAAATCCGGCGCCGACATCGTCGATGAGTTTGTCTGCCAGTCTCGAATTGCGGTCAACCATTTCGAGGCGAGCGCAACATGCGGCCCAGCCCCCTTGATCGGCCATTTCGAAATAGGCGGGCAGGGGGGTGATACCTGCCTCGGTAAGCTGGCGCGCTAGGACTTTGGTGCCAAGGCGCGAGCCGTAGAATATGTAGTCGACGGCAAGCGGGTGCAGCTTGCGCGGTGCAACGGGGAGGGGACGGTTTAGCGGACGATCCTTGCAATCCTGCATCAGGGCGTCGATCGCTTGCTCCATCGCTTCGCACGCCTCTCCGGCGCGCTGATCGCGAAGAGAACAGAAGCCGAGAAGCTGAGCGGTCAGGAACCAGTCGAGGTTCTCTGCGGGGGCATCACGGAATGGCTGGAATGTCGCTTCGGCCTGATCGTGGTGGGCACGCGAAGCGGAACGCAGGGTAAAGCGGAAGGACTGTTCCTTGGGCGCGGCGTTGGCCGGCGATGAAGCTTCGTTCGCGCCACTAGCAAGGATTTGCCGCGCGGAATCGTGCAGCGGGGAGTTTATTGTCGTCTTCAATTGTCCCTCGGCCAGTTAAAGGCTTATTCAACCGTTAACGTGCTTACGGGTATAAAGTTCCCGTGGATCACAAAAAAAATGCGCCGAACCGACGGAATTGTGGTTCGCGCATTCGAAAAGAGCAGAAATGGATTTTAAATCAGGCAGCTAGGACCGAAACGATCGAGTCCTCTATTTGATACGGCACGGTCGGCTTCGGGCAGAAAATCATGCCTGGATAACGGCTGGAAAGTTCGTCTTCGGTGGCGTGAGCCGAGTGGAAGATGATCGGCACGTTGGCCTTCTGCAGCACATCGGCGAGCGCGAAAACTTCGCCGCCGCGTACATTGACGTCGAGGATTGCCAGCGTCGGCAGGCTCTCGGCCATAGCATTGAGGCCGCCGTCTACGCTCGGTGCAGGGCCCATCACGTCTAGGCCCATGTCTTCGACTATAAATTTCAGATCGAGAGCGATGATCGCCTCGTCTTCTACGATAAGAACCCGACCTGCATCGGACTCTAGTAAACCTGTTATTCTCGCATCCATGACTGCTCCTCGCTTTTATTCGTTCGGACGGTCTATGCGGATTCAAGGACTCTCGGGCGGAGTTTGTTCCACGAATTATTCGTCGGTGATGCTCACGTATGCAGAAAGGTAACAAGACCTACCCGAATGCAACACTTTGATATGTGCAAATTTGCAATGAAGTCGGCCTCTACTGTTGAAATTTCAGTAGAAAACGACGCGGGATGTGGTGTGCGAGAATGCGGATTTTGCAGTGCAGCGATCACGAGATTTGATCTCTTCCGTGATGTCGGGTGACGCTTTGTTGAAGACGTTTGATCGTCTGCGAGAGGACTGAAAGTGTTCTCAGAAGAAGCAGGCGAAATATACGGCAAGACACTGTTATGGCGAGATTTTTCCAGAGCGTGAACTGTAGCGCCACTGAGGACGATTGCTGTTGCAGGCGACAAATACAGACGCGCTTTTTCAGCGGCGGTTCGTCCTGAGAAAAGGCTCCCATAAGCGACTAGGGCGGTGGGCTAAAAGGGCCAAGCACGGGGATAGCCGAAATTCGCACAGCCGACTCTTCTTAACCCGCTAACAGAGTCACCTGACGCAACCTAAGGTGACAAAATGTGCAAAAATTTTTTTGTAGTAAATAATTTTTAACCGCGATTCGTAGCGCTTTGGGCGCCGCGTCAGCGCAAAATCGGCTCCAGAGCGTCATAGGTCGGGGCATCGGGATCCCGCCATGCAACGGCTGCAAGGCTGTCGGGTTTAAGCCGGATTTTCGACAGCTCCGCCCGCGTCACCCAGCGACGATGGGACACCACGCCTTCGGGGTCGGTCCACTCGCCATGAAGGTCGCCGGACACGATTTCGCAGCGGAAATAGATGTCGACCTGATGGAAATCGCCTTCCGGATCATGGAATTCGTTCACGAGGCAAGGCTCGCCGACCTTTACGGTGATCCCCGTCTCCTCGAACACCTCGCGAGAAAGATTGGCAGGCAGGCTCTGGTGCGGCTCTGCCCCGCCGCCGGGGGCGCACCACAGGTGCGTGCGTCCACGCCAAGCGTTGACGATGAGAAGCTTGTCTTCGTTCATGATGATGGCGCGCGTGGCCAGCCGGATCGGTCGTTTCATAGGTGAACTGTGTACAATGACGTCCGGTCAGACAAGATACCCACTGCCGCACATCCCATTGCGCACTATAACCCAAGTCATGAAAAACATTCTCGCTTCACTGCTGCTTTTGACAGGCACCATCGCCCAAGCCGATCACGAGGACGAATGCGTCGTTCTGCTGCACGGGTTGGCGCGGACGGGGCTCTCGCTCATCGTCATGGAAACCGTGCTGGAGGCCGAGGGCTATCAGGTGGTGAACTCGGGCTATCCGTCGACCGAAGACCCGATTGAAACCCTCGTGGCCGAGAATGTCGGTCAAGACGTGGCGCAATGTGGGGAAAAGACGACACATTTCGTCACGCACTCGATGGGCGGCATTCTGGCGCGTGCTTGGCTGTCGAATAACCGGCCCGATAAGATGGGCCGCGTGGTGATGCTCTCACCGCCCAACCAAGGCTCGGAACTCGTTGACGAATTCGGGGATTGGGCGCCATTCGAGTGGATCAACGGCCCTGCGGGAGAGCAGCTTGGCACGGATGACGGGAGTGTTCCGTTGGAACTCGGGCTGCCGGATTACGAACTGGGGATCATCGCGGGGAACCAGTCGCTGAACCCGATCTACTCGGCGATTATCGATGGTGAGGACGACGGCAAAGTTTCGGTCGCCTCGACCCGTCTGGAGGGCATGACCGACCACATCGTGCTGCCGGTCACGCACACTTACATGATGAACAACATCGCCGTCATTTCAGAGGTCATGGCGTTTCTGGCGGACGGCCATTTCGACCACGACCTCGAAGTGCTCGGCGAAGATCTGGTGCAGAGCGAGCCGGCGAATTAATTCGCCGGACCCGTGATGCGGTTGATATGGCCCATCTTGCGGCCCGGCTTGGCTTCGGCCTTGCCGTAGAGGTGGATCGCAACGCCTTCTTTGGCATAGTCGGGAATGCGGTCCACGTCGTCGCCGATCAGGTTCTCCATCACGACGTTGGAATGGCGGGTGCCATCGCCGAGCGGCCAGCCAATAACAGCGCGGATGTGCTGTTCGAACTGGTCGACAACGCAGCCGTTCTGGGTCCAGTGACCGGAGTTGTGAACGCGCGGAGCGATCTCGTTCACGATCAGACCTTCGCGGGTGACGAAAAGCTCGACGCCCATGACGCCGACATAATCCAGCTTATTGAGGATCTTGGCGGCCAGCAGCACCGCGTCGGTGCGCTGAGCGGGCGTGAGGCGGGCAGGGACCGTCGTTGTGTCGAGGATACCGTCCTTGTGGACGTTCTCGCCCGGATCGAAGCAGGACACCGCGCCATCAAGGCCGCGCGCACCGATCACCGATACTTCGTGGCTGAATTCAACGAAGCCTTCGAGGATCGACGGAGCGCCTGCCATATCGGCCAGCGCCTGCGCGGCGTCTTCAGGAGCCTTCAGGCGGGCCTGACCTTTGCCGTCGTAACCGAAGCGGCGGGGCTTCAGGATCGCGGGCAGGCCGATTTCGTCGATGGCTTCGGCCAGATCGACCTCGTCGTCGACAGCAGCGAACGGCGCGGTCTTGAGGCCGAGGTCATTTAGAAACGCCTTTTCCACAAGACGGTCCTGCGACACGGCAAGCGCCTTGCGGTTCGGGCGGATCGGACGCACGGACTCGAGCATGTCGAGCGCCGAGGTGGGGACGTTCTCGAATTCGTAGGTGATGACATCCACCGAAGCGGCGAAATCCGCGAGCGCTTCGACGTCCTCGTACGGCGCAGCGGTCACGCGGTCGGCAACGTGGCCCGCAGGCGGGTTAGTCGAGGGCTCGAAAATGTGGGTTTTGAAGCCGAGACGCGAGGCCGCGACCGAGAGCATCCGGCCCAGCTGACCGCCGCCCAGAATGCCGATTGTCGCGCCGGGTTGGAGGATATCAGTCATCGGAAGGCTCGTCGGGAATGGAGGCGGAAAGAGCATCGCGCCATGCGTCCAGCTTTTCAGCGAGGGCAGGGTCTTGCAGCGCAAGGATGCCAGCGGCCATCAGGCCCGCGTTGGCAGCACCTGCGGCACCGATTGCCATAGTGGCGACGGGGAAACCCTTTGGCATCTGGACGATGGAGTAAAGCGAGTCGACACCCGACAGCGCCTTGGTCTGAACCGGAACGCCGACAACGGGAACGCGGGTTTTCGACGCCATCATTCCCGGAAGGTGGGCCGCGCCGCCTGCGCCTGCGATGATGACCTGAAGGCCACGCTCGGCAGCGGTTTTGCCGTAGCTCCAAAGGCGATCGGGGGTCCGGTGGGCCGAAACGATCTTGGCCTCGTAGGTGATGCCCAGTTCGTCGAGAATATCGGCGGCAAGTTTCATCGTCGGCCAGTCGGACTGGCTACCCATGATGATGCCGACTTGGGGTGTAGTCATCGCGTAAAATCCCCGCTGCTGTCAGGAAGCGGCACTATACAAAGCGTAGGGGAAGGTGCAATCGTCAGGCGATGATATCAGGGAGAATTCGGTCTTCGATCTGGCTGATCTTGTCCTTGAGGACAAGTTTCTGCTTTTTCAGGCGTCGGATCGTAAGCATATCAGCCGAGCCTTGGTCTTCAAGTGCGCGGATCGCTTCGTCCAGATCGCGGTGTTCGGTTTTTAGGACACTGAGTTTGACCCGAAGGACCTCGACCTGTTCCATCCTTGCGGATTTGTTCATACTTCACCCGAGCAATGGTCTTGCATCATACTGACAACCTACGCCTTTTTTGGCGTTCCGCCTAGCCCTTGCGAAGTCGGCGGCATCATCCCATATTCGAAAGCAAGAGGTCGCCGCTTTTCGGGGCCTTTTGACGGTCGCTTGAGCAAGGACATGTCGAATGACAAAACTGACTTTGGGAACCCATCCCTTTCTTCTGGGGTTCGAGCAGCTTGAACGGCTGGTCGAGCGCACTGCCAAAACGGGCAATGACGGGTATCCTCCGTACAATATCGAACAGACATCGGAACGGTCCTACCGGATCACCCTCGCCGTTGCGGGCTTCCGCGAGGAAGACCTTGCCATCACGGTAGAGGACAGCAGCCTCGTGATACGTGGCCGCCAGACCGATGACAGTGATCAACGCATTTTCCTGCATCGCGGCATCGCTGCCCGTCAGTTCCAACGCACCTTCGTGTTGGCCGACGGAGTCGACGTAGGGGAAGCTGTCCTTGAAAACGGCCTGCTGCATGTCGACTTAAATAGGAAGGTCCCCGACAGTGTGGTGCAAACCATCAAGATCAAAAGGAGTGCGGAGGCATGAACCAGAATTTCGAGCTCGATAAGAACGACGATCGCATCGTGTATGTGAAAGAAGTTGCCGTTGCCGACCTCCCCGACGAGGTGCAGGAAAAAGCCGGTGATCTTGAGACGCTCTTCTCGGTGCACAAGTCCAACGGCGAACAACTCGCGCTGGTGGCTGGCCGCGAACTGGCTTTCTCGCTGGCTCGTGAACACGACATGGACCCTGTGACCGTTCACTGAGCGGAACGCACATCGCAAAAGACAACGAAGCGCCCCGAGGGGCGCTTTTTTATTTTGCCAAGCGACGGAAACGGGCGCCTTCTACGTATCAAGGAGAAGCATTTCCGGAGCCCGTTATGTCCACCCCATTGAAATACACCCGCACCCAGGTCGCATTGCACTGGTCGGTTTTCGTTCTGCTGATCGTCAGCTTCTTCAGCCACGAAGGCATGAAGCGCGCGTTTGGCACTTTCCTGCGCAACGGTACGGCCGAAATGTCGACCGGCGCCTACGTCCACATCATCGTCGGCATTATTATTCTGGCACTCGTCGTCTGGCGCATCGTGCTGCGGATCACCAACACCGCCCCGCCCGAACCAAAGGGTGGGCTGCTGGGCCTCGCTGCCAAGGCGGTTCAGTTCATTCTTTATGCCGTGCTGGTCATCCTGCCCGTGTCGGGCCTGATCGCGTGGTTCGGCGGTGTGCATGACGCGGGCGATGTCCACGAAGTCATGTTCACTATCGGCTGGCTGCTTGTCGCGCTGCACATCATCGCGGCGCTGGTCCACCAGTTCTATTGGAAGGACAACCTGCTGGCCCGCATGAAGTAATCGCCTCCTAAATGCAAAAACGCCCCGTTCTTTCGAGCGGGGCGTTTTCGTTTGTGTCGGTTATCTCTGGCTTACTTGCCGGAGATGAGGCCCATGCTTTCGAGCTTGAGCAGTACCTGGTGTGCGCAGTTGTCGACGTCGACGTTCTCGGTTTCGACGACGATCTCGGCGTTGACCGGAGTTTCGTACGGATCCGAGAT
>NZ_JAATOP010000015.1 GCF_011806565.1 Marivivens donghaensis | reverse complement strand
CACCAGCCTGAGCGGCGGGAGCGCGCGGGGCAACGAATTCGTTGGCTTCCGGCTCGGGACGCGGCTGGTACGCCGGCGGCGGCAGGTCGTCTGCTGCGTTTTCTTCGAAGGCGTTGAACACGTCTTCTTCCGGCGCTTGGAAGGTGTCTTCGAACTGGGCGCGCTGCTCGCGCTGAACCGGCTGCTGGGCTACCGGAGCGGGCTGCTGGGCTACCGGAGCGGGCTGCTGCTGAACCGGAGCGGCCTGCGGTGCGGGAGCCGGAGCTTCTGCGCTGACCTGCTGGGTGAGCGGCTGGGCCATCGAACGACGCGGGGTCGGCATCTCTTCGCGCTTTTCGCTGGCGTCGATGCCGGTGGCAACGACCGAAACGCGCATGGAGCCTTCCATTTCCGGATCGAGGGTCGAACCGACGATGATGTTGGCGTCCGAGTCCACCTTTTCGCGGATTTTGTTCGCAGCTTCATCGAGTTCGAACAGCGTGAGGTCGTAGCCGCCGGTGATGTTGATAAGAACACCACGTGCGCCTTCGAGGCTGATTTCGTCGAGGAGCGGGTTGGCAATCGCCTGCTCTGCCGCGTCGATAGCGCGGTTTTCGCCGTTGGCTTCGCCCGTACCCATCATCGCCTTGCCCATCTCGTCCATGACCGAACGGACGTCGGCGAAGTCGAGGTTGATGAGACCCGGACGGACCATGAGGTCGGTCACGCCTTTGACGCCCTGATACAGAACGTCGTCGGCCATTGCGAAGGCTTCGGTAAAGGTAGTCTTTTCGGTCGCCAGACGGAACAGGTTCTGGTTCGGAATGATGATCAGGGTATCGACGACCTTTTGCAGGGCTTCGACGCCTGCTTCGGCCTGACGCATACGCTTGCCGCCTTCGAACTGGAACGGCTTGGTTACGACGCCGACGGTCAGAACGCCAAGCTCGCGAGCGGCCTGAGCGATGATCGGAGCAGCGCCGGTGCCGGTGCCGCCGCCCATACCGGCGGTGATGAAGCACATGTGAGCGCCAGCAAGATGGTCAACGATCTGTTCGATCGACTCTTCGGCGGCGGCTGCACCTACCGAAGCGCGGGCACCTGCGCCCAGACCTTCGGTGACCTTAAGGCCCATCTGGATGCGTGCTTCCGACTTCGATTGCTGGAGCGCTTGGGCGTCCGTATTCGCGACAACGAACTCCACGCCTTCGAGTTGCTTTTCGATCATGTTGTTGACGGCGTTACCGCCCGCACCACCAACGCCGAAAACAGTAATCCGGGGCTTCAGTTCTTCTTGCCCGGGCATGGAAAGGTTCAATGCCATACTCAGTCCGCCTGTATTTTGTTGCCCGTCCCAACGGGAGTTTATACCGATTTAATCCCCAGTCTAACGTCACACGAATGCAACGTCACGGGAAAAAAGGGATACGAGCCACAAAATCTGGAGGAATCGAAGGCGCAAACGTCGCTATCTCGGCCAATCGGCAAGATTTAGCGCATTACCAGTTGTCCTTGAACCATTTCACCGCGCGGCGCAGAGAACGTGCGGGATAGATGGTGTCCGGCACCTCGAAATCCCACCATTCGTCCTGCGGGTGAGCCGCGAACATGGTCAGACCTACCGCCGCTGCAAATGCGGGGCCTGTGGCCGCCTGCGGAAGACCGCTGACGCGCATCGGACCGCCCAGACGGACCTGCGTGCCAAGGATGCGGGTGGCAAGCTCGTCGAGGCCCGGAATCTGACGTCCGCCGCCAGTAAGGACGATCGCCGGATTATGCAAGCTGTCGAAGCCCGCAGCGTCGAGGCTGTCCTTCACCTCTTCAAGGATTTCTTCGACGCGCGGACGCATGATGCCGATCAGTTCGGCGCGGGTCACGCTGCGGCGGTCATGGTGCCAGTCGCCGGAGTTGCCGCCGATCTCGATGACTTCGCGGTCGTCGAGGCTGGTCGCGACAACGCCGCCGTAGAAGGTCTTGATGCGTTCGGCGGTCGCTTCGGGAACGCCAAGGCACTTCGAAATGTCGTGGGTGATCAGATCGCCGCCCATCCGGACGCTGTCGGCGTAGATCATGTGGTTCTTGAGGAAGATCGACACGCCCGTAGTGCCGCCGCCCATGTCGATGCAGGCCGCGCCGAGCTTCTGTTCGTCCTCGATCAGCGAGGAGATGCCCGCAACGTAAGCCGACGACGCAATACCGGCGAGTTCGAGGTCGCAGCGACGGATGCAGTGAACGAGGTTCTGGAGCGCTGACTTTTCGACGGTCAGCATGTGCAGGTCCGCCGACATCTTGTTGCCGGAGTGACCACGGGGGTCGGTCAGGCCGGAACGCTGGTCGAGCGAGAAGTTGATCGGGTGAGCGTGGAGCGCCTCGCGGCCCTCGCCAAGGTCCGGCACATCGCAGGCAGCCAGAACGCGGCCGATGTCCTGATCGGTGACGACGTCGCCGTCGAGCATGATGTCACCCGCGAGGCCATAGGAACGCGGACGTGCACCCGAGAGGCAAGCAATCACGTGGTCGACACGCTCGCCGGCCATTTTCTGGGCCGACTGGACGACGGTGCGGATCGCGCGCTCGGTTTCCTGCATCGCGTCGATGTCGCCGAAACGGACGCCGCGCGAACGGGTGGTCGAGGCGCCGATGACGCGGTACTGTGCCTGCCCTGCGAGCGAGCCGACACCGTCTTCGGCGCGGAAACGGTCGGGGCCGTCGAAGCGAAGAACCAGACACGCAACCTTCGACGTGCCCACGTCGAGGATCGCGATCAATCCGCGTTGCAGTGCCGCTTTGCGCATATTCCGCATGGCGCGCTGGTTATCGTACAGCTGATTCATCATTTGCCTGCCCCCGACAAAGCGGCGTTCAGTCGCCGCATTTCTTCTGTGCCTGTGATGCCCAATTTTAGGGTCGGTCGGTCATCGTTGCGCATATCGACCACCTGAACGTCACGGCGCAGCAGATCCTGCGTTTGAGCCATGACGATCACTCGTTCCAATGCTGTGACCGCATTTCGTTCGGGCAACATGATACGCTGGTCGCCGTCCAGGACCACGTCCCAGCGGCGTTCGCCCATGCGCACCAGACCGCGGACCTTGTCCTTGATCGGTGCAGCGGCGGCGAAGAGCGCCATTGCCTCGTTAATTGCTTCTTTCGCGCCGTCGCCTGCAATCAGCGGCAGTTCGGGGCGTTCGCTGCGGGCCTGTACCGAAGCGACGAAATTGCCTTCGCCGTCGATCATGCGCAGCCCGTCATCCAGACGCCAGATGGCAACCGGAACGCGGGGCGTCACGTCGACTTCGAGCGCGCCGGCAGAGGTGACCCGCAGGATCGCTTTTTCGACGCCCGCAATTTGCTCGACCGTGGTGCGCATAGCGGGCAGGTCCATGTCGAAGGAAGAAATCGGGAATTCGATGGGAAGCGCCGCGACGATCTCGGTCGCCAAGCGATCGCTTGCGCCTTCGACGGTCAATTCGGCGACCATGAATTCGGGGCGGTGCTGGAACGCGTCGACCCATTCATTGACGTGGTCGGTTACGTAGGTGCGGCGGCCTTCGTCCAGTGCGACAAACGCCACGGCGCAAGCGGCCAGCACGACCGGCGGGCCAACGCGGAACAGGCGGCGATACGCAGGTGTGAGCATCCAGCGTTCATAGCGATACGACCAGCGCGAAGGCGCGGGATCACGGCGATGCTGATTGCCGCGGCTGCTCATCGATCGCATGAAGCGTCCTCCACCAGCCATTTACAGAACGCGGGGAAGTCGAAACCGGCATAAGCCCCCTGCTCCGGCGCGAGCGACGTTGCCGTCATGCCCGGCTGGGTATTGGTTTCCAGTAGGAACAGACCGTTCAGACCGCGACGCTCGTCCCAGCGGAAATCGGTGCGCGAGATACCGCGGCACCCCAGCGCCTGATGCGCCCTGAGCGCGTAGTCGAGGCAGGCGTTATAGATCTCGGACGGGATGTCGGCGGGGATCTGGTGACGCGAGCCGCCTTCTTTGTACTTGGCGTCGTAGTCGTACCAACCTGTGGTGATGATATCAGTGACGCAAAGCGCCTTGTCACCCATCACGGTGGTCGTCAGCTCACGTCCCGGAATGTAGGCTTCGACCATGACGGTCTGCGGCATCTCTTCGGACAGCTTCGGCGGCGTGTTCGCGCCTTCCTGCACCAGATAGACGCCAACGCTGGAGCCTTCGTTGTAGGGCTTCACGACATAGGGCGCGGCCATCAGGTGGCGGGCGGAAACGTCGTCTTTGTCAGCGAGGAAGCTTTCGGCAAACGGCAGACCGGCGGCGCGGTAAACGCCCTTGGTCTTTTCCTTGTCCATTGCAACGGCAGAGGCCAGAACGCCCGAGTGGGTGTAGGGAATGCGGAGCCATTCAAGCAGACCCTGAACGCAGCCATCTTCGCCCCAGCGGCCGTGCAGCGCATTGAAAACGACGTCGGGCTTGATGCGCGTCAACTGCTCCGGCAGATCATTGCCAGCGTCAATTTCTACGACTTCGAACCCTGCGGTGCGGATCGCTTTTGCGCACTCCTTACCCGTGCTGAGGGAAACCTCACGCTCGGATGATGGACCACCCATCAGAACAGCAACCAAGGGGTTTGCCCTGCTCGACATTCCCACTGCCTCTTTTGCACGCCTTTGTGGCGTATCAGTTTTTGAAAACATGCCCTGCGTTACTTAACGGAGCATGAAGCCTGTCTTTTATTTTTATTCGGAAGGGGCCGGTTCACCGACCCTCATGATTTCCCACTGTAGCGTGATACCGCTTGAATCGTAAACCTTTTTCCGCACAGCCTCACCTAGCCCTTCGAGATCAGCCGCCGTTGCGCCGCCCGCGTTGGTGAGGAAGTTGGAGTGCTTTTCATTCATGACCGCACCGCCGATGGCCGCGCCGCGCATTCCGGCGTCGTCGATGACCTTCCACGCCTTCAGTTCGTGCGTATCGTCCGCCTGCCCCGTTGAGGAATAACCAGCGGGATTGCGGAACGTCGAACCAGCCGTCCGGTCTTTGGTCGGCTGCGTTTCGTCCCTTTTTTTCAACTGATCTTCCATGCGTTGGCGCAGCGTTTCGGGATCGCCTTCGGGCGCATCGAACGTGGCCGAGATGATGATCGCACCCTCGGGCAGCGAGGACTGGCGGTACTGCATCCCCAATTCGCTGACAGGTAGAATTTGACGGGAGCCGTCGCGCAGGATGACTTCGATCTCGCGCAGGACGTCCGCCGTGTAGGTGCCGTAGCAGCCCGCGTTCATGGTCACAGCGCCGCCAATGGTGCCGGGAATGGTGCGCAGGAAGGTCAGATCGAGCCCGGCATCGGCGGCTTTCCGCGCAACCATTGCATCGAGCAGTGCGGCGCCGGCTTTGACCGTAGTGCCGTCAATCTCGATCCCGTTGAAATTACGGCCCATGCGGATGACCACGCCGCGAATGCCGCCGTCACGCACGATGAGGTTGGACCCCACGCCCATCGGGAAAACGGGCACCGCAGGATCGAGCGCTTTCAGGAAATCGGCCAGGTCGTCGGGATCGGCGGGCTGGAAGAACACATCCGCCGGACCACCGACGCGCATCCACGTCAGATCGGCAAGATTACGGTTTTCGGTGAGCGTGCCACGGACGGGCGGAAGTGCGAATTCAGTCATGCCTCGGATGTAGCCCGGAGGCATGAATCTGCCAAGCGATCAGAGCCGAAAATCAACCGCGAATGCGTTTCCAGAGGAAGTACACGGGCCAGCGGAGCACGGACATCGCGCCGAACAGCACCAGAAGGCCGATGATCGGCCCGTTTTCCCATGTCACCCAGCCAAGGAGCGGGATACCGGTCGCGATCAGCATGTATGCCCGCGACCAGTGATTGTCCCTGCTGGGGATCAACGCGGCAACATTGGCCGCGATGAACCAGCAAAAGGCGACAGCAAGGGAGAGTGAGATCATTTCTCCAGTCGGGCGGGCAGATTGTTCGCCCACTGACCGATGGTACCCGCGCCGAGGCAGACAACGATGTCGCCAGGACGGGCCTGTTCGCGCACGAGGCGCTCCAGATCGTCTTCGGAGATGATCGCGCGCGCATGGCGGTGGCCGTGACGGATCAGACCGGCGACAAGGTCATCGCGGCCCGCGCCTTCGATGGGTTGTTCGCCAGCGGCGTAAACCTCGGCGATGGCAACCACGTCGGCTTCGTTGAAGCAGCCGCAGAAGTCATCGAACAGGCTCGCCAGACGGCTGTAGCGGTGCGGCTGGTGCACGGCGATCACGCGGCCTTCGGAAGCGTGGCGCGCGGCTTTCAGCACGGCGGCAATCTCGACCGGATGGTGGCCGTAGTCGTCGATGATGGTCACGCCGCCAAGGACTTCGCCGACCTTGGTGAAGCGGCGGTTCACGCCGCCGAACTTGGCCAGCGCCTCGCGGATACCGTCCTTCGACATGCCAAGGAAGCGCGAGACGGCGACGGCCGACAGCGCGTTCGATACGTTGTGATCACCCGGCATCGGGAGTGAGCAGCCCTCGATCACGTCGTCTTCGGCCTGAAGCGCGATATCGAAGTGAGCGACGCCCTTCTCATAGCGCAGATTGATCGCACGCACGTCCGCCTGAGCATTGAAGCCGAAGGTGATGACGCGGCGGTCGGTGATCTTGCCGACAAGGTTCTGAACCTCTGGGTGGTCGGTGCAGCAGACGGCGACGCCGTAGAACGGGATGTTCGACACGAAATCGTAGAAGCCCTTGCGCAGGTTCTCGATCGAGCCCCAGTGCTCCATGTGCTCGGGGTCGATGTTGGTGACGATCGCAATGGTCGCCGGAAGGCGGTTGAACGTGCCGTCGGACTCGTCGGCCTCGACCACCATCCACTCGCCTTCGCCCACGCGGGCGTTGGAGCCATAGGCATGGATAATACCGCCATTCACAACGGTCGGGTCAAAGTTGCCGTGGTCCAGTAGCGCGGACACCATCGTGGTCGTGGTTGTCTTGCCGTGCGTACCGGCGACCGCGACGTTGGATTTCAAACGCATCAATTCGGCCAGCATCTCTGCACGGCGCACAATCGGCAGGCCGCGGCGGCGCGCTTCGTCCAGTTCGGGGTTGCCCGGTTTGATAGCGGAAGAAATGACAATCACATTCGCATCGGCGAGGTTGTCTGCCGACTGGCCTTCGAAAATCTTCACGCCCATACCGGCCAGACGGTCAGTGATCTTGGACGTTTTCGCGTCCGAGCCCTGCACGGTGTAACCGAAGTTGACCAGCACCTCGGCAATACCGGACATGCCGATGCCGCCAATACCGACGAAATGGATTGGGCCTACATCGGTCGGCAGTTTGGTAGCGGTCGAGTTCATTCTTCAGTCTTTCTTCTGTGCCAAGTCTTCGACAAGCGTAACTAGCCGTTCTGTGGCGTCCGGCAAGGCGCAAGACAGCGCGGCACCCGCCATTTGGGCAGCGCCCTGCGGGTTGGTCAGCACCAGTTCGATCTGATCCTTGAGCGCCTCGGCGTTCATTTTGCTTTCCGGCATGAGGATCGCGGCGCCGGCTTCGACCAGCGCGCGGGCATTGGCGGTCTGGTGGTCCGCGGTCGCAGCGGCAAAGGGAACCAGCACTGACGGACGACCGATCACCGAGATATCGGCAACCGACGACGCACCCGAGCGGCTGATGACCAGCTGAGCTTCGGCCATGCGTTCAGGCACGTCGGTGAAAAAGCTCTGCACGTCCGCACGCACGCCGCAATCGGCGTAGGCCGCATTGACGCGGTCAAGGTCTTCAGGGCGTGCCTGATGCGAAACGCGCAGGTGCTGGCGGATATGTTCGGGCAGCGCGGCAACGGCGGCGGGAACAACATCGGACAGGATGCGCGCGCCTTGGCTGCCGCCCATCACGAGCATGGACATCGGATAGGCACCCGGTTCGATATAGCCGGCGGCGTAGCGGGACAGCACGGAGCCGCGCACCGGATTGCCGGTGTGGTCGCCCTCTACCCCGTCGGGCAGCGCGGTCGGCCATGTGCCACATGCGATCTTGGACACATGCTTGGCGAATACCTGATTGACGCGGCCCAGCACGCCGTTCTGTTCGTGGATCATGCGCGGCAGACGCAGCACGGTTGACGCAGCCATCGCGGGGATCGACGGATAGCCGCCAAAGCCTACGACCACGGCGGGCTTGTCGCGCATCATGCGGCCGATCGCACCGATGACGCCGCCCGCGATCTTGAACGGAACCAGCGCCTTGGCCGCGATGCCGCCACGGGCAAAGGTCGCGCTACCAAGCTCGATAACCTCGACCTCTTTGGGGAAGCCGCCCGTGTAACGCGCGCCGCGCGCGTCGGTCGTCAATTGAACACGCCAGCCCTTGGCGAGCATCGCCTCGGCCAGCGCTTGGGCAGGAAACATATGGCCGCCGGTACCACCGGCGGCAATAATGAGCAGCGGTGCCGCCATAGTCAGCGTCCCCTTCTGAGTAGAATGTCGCCGATATCGCCCTGCGAACGGGTCCGCGTCAGTGCCAGCAGCATCCCGATCAGGATGCCCGACGCGATCACGGACGAACCGCCGTAGCTAACGAATGGAAGGGTCATGCCCTTGGCAGGCAGAAGGCGCACGGCCACGCCCATGTTGATCACGGCCTGAATGCCGAATGCACATGCGAGGCCGGTACCGGCGAGACGGATGAACGGATCGCGCTCTTTCGTCAGACGATAGAGCGAGCGGATCACGATGGTCATGTAGAGAAGCGCGATGCAACCGACGAGCACGAGGCCGTACTCTTCCGCGGCAACCGCAATGATAAAGTCGGTGTGCGCGTCGGGCAGGTTCATTTTGACCTGACCTTCACCGATGCCGACACCAAAGAAACCACCCTCGCGGATCGCGTTGGTCGCAAAACCGAGCTGCGTGCGCGGGTCGAGGTCAGCGCTGAGGAAGCCGTCGATACGGCGGGCGAAGTGCTCCGAATTGCCGTAGGCGAACATGCCCGCGCCAATCGTCAGACCGGCCACACCGACCAGCAGAAACATCGGCGCACCGCCGACGAAATACATCACGCCCCAGGCAAAGAGCACCAGACAGGCTTGGCCAAAGTCAGGCTGAAGCGCCAGCAGCAGACACACCGTCGCCGCCAGAATAGCCGAATACATCCGCCCCGGAGGGCCGCCAAGGTCATGCGCCGAGGCCATAAGCCACGCAGCCACAACGATAAATCCGGGCTTGAGGAATTCCGACGGCTGGACAGAGAAACCGCCCAGCGACAGCCAGCGCACAGCGCCCTTGCCAAAGTCGGTCCCGATGAACGGCAGCGCGATAATGATGGCAAACGTTACCCCGAAACCCAGGGTCGCAAGGCGCCGCACCAGCTTGGGCGACATCATCGAGGTGATGAACATCACGATCATTGCCAGCATCCCGAACTGGGCCTGCTTGATCACGTAGTAGAACGGCGCCATGCCCGTGCGCTCTGCCAGCGGCGGCGAGGACGCGAGCCCCAGCAGAATACCGATGCCGAACAAACTCAACACGCACGTCAGCGCGAATTTATCGATTGTCCGCCACCAACGTGGAAGGATCGGATCTCCGGTGGATACCGGGATCGTGCCATAGACCATCTCAGTCATGGGTGTACCGCTTTTCTGCCTCGTGATCGTCCGTTTGCCGGATCTGATGGGATGAAGTGTAGTGCCAACGCGGGTTCTTTGCCAGTAAAATAAAGGCGGGGTTTCCTGCCCTCTTGCGCCTTTCCGCTTTTCCCGTCAGGTGACGCCTATGCGAGTGAGAACCCTTATCATCGGTGCCGGAGCAGCCGGCATGTTCTGCGCGGCGAATGCCGGCCCTGACGTTTTGATTGTCGATCACGCCAAAAAACCGGGCGAGAAAATCCGGATTTCGGGTGGCGGACGCTGCAACTTCACCAATCTCGATTTGAAGGCGTCCAACTACATCAGCCGCAATCCGCATTTCGCCAAAAGCGCCCTCGCCCGCTACACACCGTGGGATTTCATCGGTCTGGTGAGCGGTCATGGCATCGCGTGGCATGAAAAGACCCTCGGTCAGCTCTTCTGCGACGACAGTGCCAAGGACATCATTGCGATGCTCCAGTCCGAAATGGACAACGCAGGCGCAAAGCTGATGCTGGAAACCTCTGTTGAAGCGATCGAATACGACGGTAGCCACTACACCGTCATCCTCCTGCGCGGCGGCAGACAGACGGTCTGCAAGGCCGAAAAACTGGTTATCGCGACGGGCGGCAAGTCGATCCCGAAAATGGGCGCGACGGGCTTTGCTTACAAAGTCGCCGAGCAGTTCGGTCTTTCGCTTACAGACACCCGTCCCGCGCTCGTGCCGTTCACTTTCTCGGACAACCGTTTCGCGGCGATCTCTGGCATTGCAACGCCCGTCACCGCCCGCGCCGACCAAGGCCCCGCTTTCGCCGAAGCGATGCTCTGCACCCACCGCGGCCTTTCCGGCCCCGCGATGCTGCAGGTTTCCAGCTACTGGCAGGAAGGCGAGGACATCCACATCGACCTCGCCCCTACGACCAAAGTCACCGACGCGCTGAAACAGGCCCGCAAGGACAGCCCGCGCAAGTCGATGACGACCGCGCTCGGCAAATTCCTCCCTGCACGCCTCGTCGACCTGCTCAAAGACGAACTCTCCGTCACCGGCAACTGCGCCGAATGGTCCGATGCCCGCATCGACACACTGGCCCGCGCGCTCTCGAACTGGTCGGTCAAACCGACGGGCACCGAAGGCTACCGCACCGCCGAAGTCACCCTCGGCGGCATCGACACGGACGGCCTATCCTCGCAAACGATGGAAGCGAAAAACGCCCCCGGCCTCTATTTCATCGGCGAAAGCGTCGACGTCACAGGCTGGCTCGGCGGCTACAATTTCCAATGGGCATGGGCCTCGGCCCACGCGGCAGGACAATCGATCGCCTAACATGCCTTTGTGCCAAAAATATCCCGGGGTGAATGCCGCAGGCAGAGGGGCAGCGCCCCTTACGCCGCGTCCTCTTTGAGCACCAGCCCGCCAATATCGACGATGTAAGACACGATCTCTTCGGGTCCGATCCCGTTGCGCAGCTCGCAAAACACGAAGGGCTTGCCCTTGCGGTGCTCGGTCGCGTCCCGCTCCATCCGCGCGGTGTCAGCACCGACGTAGGGCGCAAGGTCACGCTTGTTGATCACCAGCAGGTCCGACTTAGTCAGCGCAGGGCCGCCCTTGCGCGGAATGTCATCGCCCGCAGCCGTGTCGATGACATAGATCGTCATATCCGCCAGCTCGGGCGAGAACGTGGCGGACAGGTTGTCCCCGCCGCTTTCGATCAGGATCAGGTCGAGGTCCGGAAACGCCTCGTTCAGTTCCGCGACAGCCGCAAGGTTGATCGACGCATCCTCGCGGATCGCCGTGTGCGGACAGCCGCCCGTCTCCACACCGCGCACACGCTCATTCGGCAGAACCTGCGCCCGCATAAGCGCCTCGGCGTCTTCGCGCGTGTAGATGTCGTTGGTGATTACCGCCATCGAGCAGCGATGCGCGAGCTGCTTGCACAGCTCTTTGGTCAGTGTCGTTTTGCCGGCACCGACGGGACCACCGATCCCGACGCGCAGCGGGCCGTGAGGAGAACTCATAGCGCCATTCCTTCTATAGTCAGACCGCCCGTCATGTGCGGTAGATCCGTGTCGTCTGTGTCTCGTGCGCGATGGCCGCGATGTCGCTTGCCATGACCGCGCTGCCGAGGTCGTCTTCGCTCGCCGTCATCGCCTCTGCGACGATGGCTTCGATAATCGGCGCGTCACCGCGCAAAACGCGCTGCGCTTCGGTCTGGCCGATGGGCACGCAGCGAGCGGCGATGGTGCAGAGGTTCCCCGCAAACGCTTGCAGATAGAACGTCAGCGTTTCGGCCAGCGGCAACCCCTCGGCTTTGGCCGCAGCGCCTGCGATCACGGGCAAGGGCCACGCCTCTTTCGGGCCGTCCCAGACGTCCGAAATGACATTGCTGAACGCCCGTCCCTGCGCGGTTGTTTCCAGATGCCTCTCTCGCGAACTGCCCAGCGCAGTCGCCAGTTCGGCGACCTCAGCCGCGTCTCCGCGATATGCGAGCGCCAGCAAAATAGCGTCCTGCCGTCCCGCTCCGCACTGCATGACATCAAACAGCCATGCGGAAAAAGTATCTGCGTCCGAGACTTTGCCCGCCTCGCACATCGCTTCCAGCCCGTGAGAATAGGCGAAAGACCCGACGGGGAAATTCGCGCCGAACCACTGGGACAGCGTGAGAATGTCAGTGCTCGTGGCCATGCGTCCGTCCGTGGCCGTAGGCGCCGCCTTCGGGAGTGAAGGGTTCGGTCACGCTTTTCACCTCTGCACCGAGCAGTTTGAGCATGTCTTCGATCACGTGGTCATGCTTGATCAGGATGCGTTCGTGCTCGATCTGACAGGGCGTGTGACGGTTGCCGATGTGCCACGCCAGACGGCCGAGGTTGTGGCCGCGCACTTCGATCAGATCCTCGGCAGCAGCCATGACCATGACGCCGCCGTGCTCGGTTTCCAGCACGTCGCCCTGATTGAGCGAAGTCGTCTCTTTCAGGTCAATCAGGATCGCCGCGCCGCTGTCGGTATCGAGCTTCTTGCGGCGGAGGAAACGGTCCTCATAGGTCAGCGTGAGCGTGTCGGGCGCGGTCAGGTTCGGACCACGCGTGACGGTGCGGGCGACGGGAAAAGTGATCTGCGTAACGGGCATTCTGTCGCTCTCCGATCAGAACATGAAATAGCGCTGCGCCATCGGAAGCTCCGATGCGGGCTCGCAAGTCAGAAGTTCACCGTCAGCGCGGACTTCGTAAGTTTCGGGATCGACCTCGACCTTGGGCATGAGGCTGTTGTGCACCATGTCCGCCTTGCCGATGTTGCGGCAGTTTTCGACCGGCAGAACCTCTTTGCCGAGCCCCTGCCCGACGCCCGCCTCGTAAGCGGCCTTGGACACGAAGGTCACGCTGCCTGCCAGAAGCGCACCGCCAAAGCCGCCGAACATCGCGCGGCTGTAGACGGGCTGCGGGGTCGGGATCGAGGCGTTGGTGTCACCCATCTGCGCCACAGCGATGGTGCCGCCAAGCAGAACCATTTCCGGCTTCACGCCAAAGAACGCAGGCGACCAGAGCGCGAGGTCGGCGCGCTTGCCGACTTCGATGCTGCCGATGTGCTTGGACATGCCGTGCGCGATCGCGGGGTTGATGGTGTACTTCGCGATGTAGCGTTTGACGCGGGTGTTGTCGTTCGCGCCCTGCTCCTCGGCCAAGCGGCCGCGTTGGACTTTCATCTTGTGCGCGGTCTGCCACGTGCGGATCAGCACTTCACCGACGCGGCCCATCGCCTGACTGTCGGACGCGATGATCGAGAATGCGCCCATGTCGTGCAGGATATCCTCTGCCGCGATGGTTTCCTTGCGGATACGGCTTTCGGCGAAGGCCACGTCTTCGGGGATCGATTGGTCGAGGTGGTGGCACACCATCAGCATGTCTAGGTGCTCTTCGAGCGTGTTCACCGTGTAGGGGCGCGTCGGGTTGGTCGAGGACGGAATGACGTTCGGCTCGCCGCAGACGCGGATGATGTCCGGCGCGTGACCGCCGCCCGCGCCTTCGGTGTGGAAGGCGTGGATGGTGCGGCCCTTCATCGCCGCAACGGTGTTCTCGACAAAGCCAGATTCGTTCAGCGTGTCGGTGTGGATCATCACCTGCACGTCCATCTCGTCCGCCACGGTCAGGCAGTTGTCGATGGCGGCGGGGGTGGTGCCCCAGTCTTCGTGCAGTTTCAGACACGACGCGCCCGCGCTAATCATCTCTTTCAACGGAGCGGGGAGCGCTGCGTTGCCTTTGCCCGCGATGCCGGTGTTCATCTGGAGGCCGTCGAACGCGCGGAGCATCTGGCCGATGTGCCACGTGCCCGTGCAGGTCGTCGCCAGCGTGCCGTGGGCAGGGCCCGAGCCGCCGCCGATCATCGTGGTGACGCCGGAATGCAGCCCGTCGTCGAACTGCTGCGGCGCGATGTAGTGGATGTGGCTGTCGATACCGCCCGCAGTGAGGATACGTCCCTCGCCCGCGATGGCCTCGGTAGCGGGGCCGATGACGATGTTCACGCCCGGCTGGGTGTCGGGGTTGCCCGCCTTGCCGATGCCAGCGATGCGGCCGTTTTTCAGACCAACGTCAGCTTTGTAGATACCGGTGTGATCGACGATCAGCGCGTTGGTGATGACGGTGTCGACGGCGCCTTCGGCGCGGGTGCGCTGCGACTGGCCCATGCCGTCGCGGATGACTTTGCCGCCGCCGAATTTGACCTCTTCACCATAGGTGGTGAAGTCCTTCTCGACCTCGATAATCAGGTCGGTGTCGGCCAGACGGAGCTTATCGCCGGTCGTCGGTCCGAACATGTCAGCATAGGTGGCGCGGGAGATTTTCGCGGGCATGACTTATTCCTTTTTATCGAGCCCCAAGAGGACGCGTCGCGGGCCGTCCCGATGGGAATACAATTTGCGCGCCCAAAGCGCGAAAAGCGGGGTCAGAACGCCCGCGTCTAAGGTGATGTTTTCGTCGAGCCGACTACCCGAACCTTCGGGCGTGATGTTCAGGAGGTGCTGCCAGGTTTTGACACCCGCGCCGACCTCGTCGGACTCGAATTGCATGGCCTTGTCGTCGCAGCGCACGACCCGCATCCGGTAATCCTGTGCAGGCAAGCGTCCGAAGAGACGCACTTTGACGGTAAAGTCCTGTCCTTCCCTGACCCTACCTTCGGGAAGACCCTCGAAGGCCAGCAGCGGCTGACAAACCTCGGCCAGCGCATCGTAGTCGGTCACAATGTCCCACAGTTTTGCGGGCGGGACGTCGTACCAGTGGGAAAGCTTTACCGTCTTCGTCATCGCTACTTCAGCTTCGGAAAGCTCGGACCTTTCTTGGCCAGCCGGGCGCTGTTCGATCTGGTCTTGGCGCGCAGCGGTTTGATCATCGCCATCGCGACCTCGTCGGGGCGCTTACCGCTGACGGCAGCGGACATTCCGGCAGCGGCGGACTTTGCGAAAGCGGCGGGCTTTTCGCTGAACATCCGTGCGTTTTCGGACGGCGCAACGGACCAGAGCCCCATCATGCCGAGCACACGCATCGACATCACGGCGTTGGTTTCCCAGACCAGCATGGTCAGGGCCGTCGATGCGCCGATCAGCTCTGCGGGGGTTGCGATTTTCATAGCGCGCCCATGACTTTCTGGTTGAAGCCGTAGACTTTTCGATCACCAAGCAGCGGGATGAGGTTCACCTCACGCTCCTGCCCCGGCTCAAAACGAACAGCGGTTCCAGCAGCGATGTCGAGGCGTTTACCATGTGCGGCATCACGATCAAACGACAGCGCGGGGTTTGTTTCCGCAAAGTGGTAGTGGCTGCCCACCTGCACGGGACGGTCGCCGGTGTTCGCGACCAGCAGCGTGGTCACTTCGGCACCGGCATTCAGCTCGATCTCGCCTTCGGCTGGAAAGAGTTCTCCTGGGATCATCTTTTGCTCCTTAGCGGATGGGGTGGTGAACGGTGACGAGCTTTGTGCCGTCGGGGAATGTCGCTTCGACCTGCACGTCGTGGATCATCTCGGGGATGCCTTCCATGCATTGCGCTGCGGTGACCACATGTGCGCCTGCCTCCATGAGGTCGGCCACGCTACGGCCATCGCGGGCGCCTTCAACCACGTAGTCGGTGATCAGTGCGATCGCTTCGGGGTGGTTCAGCTTGACGCCCCGCTCAAGGCGATTGCGGGCAACCATTGCCGCAACCGAGATCAGCAGTTTGTCTTTTTCGCGAGGGGTGAGGTTCATCGGGCCTCCTTTACATAGTCCAGACGCGGGGCAATGGCGCGCCGCGAAAACGGGTCAGAATTTCAGTCATTTGGCGGCGTAGTTTCAGCGCGTCATCGGCCAGCAATCTAACAACGAGGCGACCACCCCAAGCCGAAGCGGTGACGCCGTAGGAGCGCATTTCGTCCAGCCGGTCTTCGGCGTCGCTTGCCACATAGAGGATAGTGGCGCTGGCGCGGGCATTATCGAGGGCGCCGATCCCCTGATAGGCGGAGAACGGACCAGTGATCGCTGTCGCCTCGGCGTGAACCAGCCTGCCGCCCTGACGGATGCGCCATTGGTCGCTGAAATGCACGGTTTCGAGCGTCTCACCCATCGCGCGGCGGCCATAGACAATCGGCTCGACGATCAGCAGGCGGCTGCCTTCGTCCATCTCTGCGGTGATCTTGCGGGCAATGGCGCTGCGGTCGAACAGGATGGTTTCCTGCGGCATCCAGCAAAGTGTTCCGCCGCCCCTGACCGTCAGGCTGACGTTCATCTGCGCGACACCTGCGGAGGCTTTGTAAACACGCTCGGCGGTTTGCGTGGCGACATTGAGCGACGCGCCGTCCAGCGCCTCTATGCTCACGGCATAATCGTCGCCGCCTGTCAGCCCGCCAGCAGTATTCACCAGAACCAGATCGGGCACAGGCGCGTGGTTGCGCGGGAGAAGCGCCTTCAGGCTGCCCGACTGGTGCAGATCGCGCAAACGGTTGCTCGCACCGGAAAAACCGGCGCGCACCTTACCCTTGGCGCGTTGCATCCCCGCGATCGTCGCTGTGTCGAGCATATGTACCCCGCTGTTACCGACAGCTAGACACCCGATTACGACAGGCGGTAGCGCGACCTTCGTCTTGCGCCCAAATGATATGCAGCAGCGGACGTAGCAGCCCAAGAATTGGGCGGGCTGCCCAGTTTTTACGCACTCAAGAAATCAACTCGAATTTGTGCACATCGACCATCCCGCGATCGGTGATTTTGAGAGCTGGAATGACGGGCAGCGCGAGGAACGCGAGCTGGAGGAACGGTTCTTCGAGCGTCACACCGAGCGAGGTCGCCGCAGACCGCAGATCGACCAGATGATCGCGAACAGCCTCGAACGGCTCAAGGCTCATGAGGCCCGCCACGGGCAGCGCCAGTTCAGCGAGGATTTCGCCGTCCTTCACGACGACAAACCCGCCTTCGATCTCTCCCAGACGGTTCGACGCTACGGCCATGTCCGCGTAATTCGCGCCGACCACAGCAATATTGTGGTGATCGTGGCAAACGGTGGAGGCAATCGCCCCCTCCTTCAGCCCGAAGCCTTTGACGAAGCCCGTCGCGATATTCCCGTTCTTTCCATGACGTTCGACGACGGCAATGCGGATGAGGTCGCGGTCCGTGTCGGGTTTCTTGTCGCCATCGGTCGAGGGGATATCCTCGGTCAGGAATTCGGTGATGATCTTGCCTTCGAGGATGCCGATCACAGGCGTTTCGGGGTTGTTGCCGCCGTGGCGGAACTGCTCTGCCACGGCCTTCGGCGCTTTGACGGACTGGCGGCCAACGGGTTCGATAACCTCACGCGCCGCGAAGGCCGCGTCATTGACGACAGTGCCGCCGCATAGCACTAGCTTCGCGTCACAACTTTGCAGCGATCCGACCGCCACGATGTCCGCCCGCTTGCCCGGCGCGATCTGACCGCGATCCTTCATGCCGAACGCCTCCGCCGCCGACAGCGACGCGGCGCGGTAGACCGCAGGCACGGGAGAGCCCAGCGCGATCAGCGTGCGGATCATGTAGTCGAGGTGCCCGTGCTCTCCAATATCCAACGGATTGCGGTCGTCAGTGCAGAGGCACAGGTAGGCCGAGGTCAGATCATTCAGGATCGGCTGAAGCGCGTGGAGATCCTTGGACACCGAGCCTTCGCGGATCAGAACGCGCATCCCCTTGCGCAGCTTCTCCAGCGCCTCTTCGGCGGTCGTCGCCTCGTGTTCCGTGCGGATACCCGCCGCGATGTAGGCGTTCAGGTCATTGCCCGAAAGCTGCGGACAGTGCCCATCAATATGCCCGCCCTCGAAGAGGCGCAGTTTGTCCATGCAATCCGGGTCGCGGAAGATCACGCCGGGGTAGTTCATGAACTCTGCCAGACCGATGTTCGACGGATGCCCCATGACCTCCGCAATGTCATCCGCCAGCAAGGTCGCTCCTGCCGTTTCCATATGCGAGGACGGCACGCAGGACGACAGCTGGACCTTGATATCCATCACCGTCCGCTCGCTCGCCGACTGGAAATAGCGGATGCCGTCGAGGCCGATGACATTCGCGATCTCATGCGGATCACAGATCGCCGTCGTCACCCCGCGCGGCGCAACGCAGCGGTCGAATTCGAACGGCGTGACGAGGCTGCTTTCAATATGAAGGTGCGTGTCGATAAAACCGGGAACGAGAGTCAGGCCCGAAACGTCGATGACCTTCTTCCCCTCGTAGCCCTGCCCCACACCGACAATCGTATCGCCGCAGATCGCCACATCGGCATCGAACACGGAGCCGGTAACAACGCACAGAACCTCTCCGCCCGAGAGCACCACATCGGCCGGAATATCCCCGCGGCCCATCGCAATTCTGGTCTCGAGAGTATCCATGCCTGTCTCCTGCACTGTCTTTCAGACAGTAGACACGATTGGCAAAGGGCCAACAAGGTCAGAAGCCGAACGCGACCTCGGGCACCTGCGGACTTCCGGCTTCCTGCTCGGCCACGAACTCTTCGTCACATTCTTCGGGCAGACATTCGACCGGCTCGACCGCCAGAGGTTCATCGGCCATCGGCACAAGCATCTCGAGAGCGCGCGCGGACATGACATGCTGCGGCACAAGCACCGGCAGTGCGGACGCCATGGCAGGCGCCAGACAAAGCAGAATTGTTAACCGTAGAACCATCACACTACCCATATTTCGAGACTTTCCCCGAAATACCCGCAAAACGTGCGAGTCGTCCGCACCCGCACGGATCAAAGGCGAGCAACTATCGGTAGGGTGGCATCCTAAAGTATGAGTAGCGCCGGTATCCGGCGCTACTCATGAGAGTTATTCGGCAGGCAATACTTCGCCCAAGATGCTGGTCACGGTGATCGTTTGGCCCGTAGCCTCGGGATCGGGCTGGATGCCGAAGTAATCCCCGTTGCCATTCTTCATCGCCGGCACGGCATAGGTCATCGTCACAGTGTTTTCGCCGGCGGTAATTGGCAGCATTTTCCAACCCGAATTACCAACCTCACTGGTCGAGTAGGCGATTGCGATGTTTCCATCGGCCTCAGCGACCAAATCTACTGCCATCTCGATCATCGAGGCACTCGCAGAGGTTTCAAACATTTCCGGGACTTGGAGGTACACAGCGCCGGTTCGGCCGGTAGATGTTACGCTTTCCTCGGCGCTTCCAGCCAACACTGCGCCCATTTCGCTGCTATTTACGCTGTAGTCTTCATTGGCGGTCATAAGCGCGTCCACTAGCTCCTGCCCTGCCATTTCGAAGGTTGCCATCATCTCCCCCGTTTCGGTCTCAGCTGCCATCGCGACAACCGCCTCTTCTTCCGGCATTTCTTCGGTTGCCTCTTCTTCGGTAACCTCCATTGGCTCTTCGGCGGCTACGTCTTCAGGCGACAAAGTCAGAACCATACCGACCTGAATGCTGTCGCAGTCGTCAATCAGACCCGAGTTCATTTCACAAATCTCCGACCACATCGAAGACGAACCAAGTTGCTCTCGCGCGATGTCGAGCAACGTATCACCCCGTTTAACGGTATAGGTTTCGGCAAATGAGCCGCTCGCAGCCAGAACGCTTGCGACAGTCAGTAAAACTGTTGATTTCATAGTAACCCCCTTAAGGAACACACTTTGGATACAAATTGTGAAACAAGAGTTCCAAAGCTTAACACTCACCGCAACCCACAGCTTACAGCGACACTCGCCAAGGGCGAAAGTTTGCTGCTGCTGCATAATATTCGACCTCGACACCAATCCGAACTAGATGACATGTCGATTGCAGTGTACGCCTGCAGTTGAGTTCTGATCTGGTTCTATCGCGGCGATCTATGCAAGCTTTCAAAGTCTCTATTCTCGCGCTTTTGTCCCCGACTTCCTTGGCACTCGCCGAGCCTTACACCGTGCAGGGTGGCGATACTCTTTATGGCATCGCAGCGCGCGAGCTGGGCAACGGCGCGCGCTGGCCGGAGATTTGTACGGCTAATGAGACGAACCTAGCGGATTGTGAGAACATCTATCCGGGGCTTGTTTTGGAAATTCCGAACGGTCAGCAGGAGTCCGACAGCAGCGGGTCCGATTTGCTTGATGCGATGCCCGAGTGGGCGGCGGCTTTGGCGGCGAGCGCTGACGAGGAAACTGTTGCTCAGGACGACACCGAAGAGCCTGCCGAGGAAGATGAGGAGCCTGCTCTGCCCGAGCCTGAAGCGGTCATTGAGGTTGAGGAAGTCGAAGTAGCGGAGCCAGAACCCGACGCAACGGTCATCGACGCTCCGGGAATTTTCCTGATGACCGATCCGGTCGAAATGGCGAACGCATTCGGCACGACAGCTCCCAGCATTCGGGTTGAAGGGGCGCAGAACGGCGCCATGCTTTCGGGCAGTGTCTCGACCACCGGCAGCCCGCGTATCCAAGGCGCGTTCCTGACGCTTGATGCTGAACAAACCGCGAGCCTTGCGGGTCAGCGCGTGACGGCGATCTTGCGGGTCCAGTCGGATCACACCGGCATGGTCGGCGTGATCGGCGGACTGATTGACGGCGCGAATTCGGGCTGGAAAATGAACCGCCTGAGTGAAGGGCCGAACTTCCTTCCGCTGAACTTCAACCTGCCCGAAGACACCACGGACCATGTCTTTGCGATCGGCGTACAGCCCGATCCGAACGACGAAGGCCAGTCAATCACCGTGACCTCCGTCGCGATTGGCGTCAGCGACTAGTTACATAACCGCCGCTTAGGCCGCTTCGATTTCGGGAACGCTGGAAGGCTCGTCGCCCATCGCCAAGGCGAAACCTTCGTCGATCCAGCCGGTGACGCCGCCGATCATCTCTTTGACCGGACGGCCCATGCGGGCCAGACGCACGGCGGCTTTGTTCGCGCCGTTGCAATGCGGACCGGCGCAATAAACAACGAACAGCGTATCGTCGGGCCATTCTGACATCTTGCGTTCGGTCATTTTGCCGTGCGGCAGGCTGATTGCGCCGGGCACGTGGCCTTCGCGGTAGAGCGCAGGGCCGCGAACGTCGAGCAGGACGAAATCGGTCGCTCCGTTCGACAACGAATAATGGGTGTCCCAGCAGTCGGTTTCGAAGGTGAGGCGTTTCGAAAAATGGGCCAGCGCATCTTCGGATGCAGCGGCGGGCGTTTCGGCGACGGCGGAGGGGGAAACGGCGGTCATCAATACTCTCCAAAGGTAATGCGCAGACCGTCGCACAGGATGCCGCGAACGCAAAATCAGAATATTTGATGGAGTCCATTCGTTTCCGAAATCGTCCCGCTCTGCCTACGAATTGGGCCGCCCGATGGGACCGGGGGAAGTCACTGACCCACGCAGGATCAGGTCGGGCATGATAAGCTCTTCTTCGGCAGGCGCGTCGCCCGCTTCGCCCTCGATCATCGCCAACAAACGGACAATCGCGGTGCGTCCGATGAGGTTGCGCGGCTGGCGGATCGTCGTCAGCGGCGGCGAGATAAATGTCGCTTGCGGCACATCGTCAAAACCGATCACGGAAAAGTCCTGAGGGATCGTGTAGCCGCGCGCGGCAAGGCCGTTCATCACGCCAATCGCGGTAATATCGTTCACGCACATGAACGCGGACGGCACATCATCGCGGATGAACAGCAGTTCGACCGCGTGACGCCCGCTTTCGAGCGAGCCATCTCCTGGAACAATGACGCGGTCGCTTTCGGGGATGCGCGCTGCGTCCATCGCTTGATCGAAACCTTCGCGGCGGCGGCGGTAGGACATGCGGGACAGCGTATCGCCGACGAATGCAACGCGGCGATGACCGGCGGCCAAGAGGTGCTCTGCCGCTTTGCGGCCCCCTGCCCGATCATCGACGCCGACGTAGGTAAAACTATTGTCGCCCGCAGGCTCGAACGCGGACACGACGGGCGGCAGGCTGATGCCTTCGAGGCTTTCGAACGGCAGGCGGCCCGTGAACAGGATCATCCCCGCCAGTTTGTGCGAGGCGACATAGCGCAGGTAGTCAAGGCTGCGTTCGGGGTCGTTCTGGGTATGCCCGATGAGAATCGCATGGCCGCGTGCGCGGGCCTCATTCTCGATCCCGATAAGTGTTGTCGTGAAATTCGGATCGCCTATATCGGGCGCAAGGACGAGGATGATATTGGTCCGCCCCATCCGCAGGCTGCGCGCCATGGCGTTGGTCGTGTAGCCGGTCACGAGGATGGCTTCGTTGACCTTCTTGCGCGTGGCTTTGGCCACCTTTTCAGGGTTGTGGACGGCACGACTGACCGTTGCGATGGAGACGCCCGCGATACGGGCCACGTCCTCGATTGTCGCCGTAGGCTTAGCTGCCAAGTCCCCATACTCCTTGCCCGTTCCGCCTGAGCGGCCCGGCGTTCACTGCCAGAATAGCGCCCCCAACGCCACGATGAAAAGCTTTACACAAACTATGAAAAGGTTTACACAAGGCGCTAGGGAAGAGGAAATAGGAATACTGTGATGTCCGCGATCGGAGATCAGGGCCCGGTGCCGATTTTGGCAGCGCGGGGGGTGTCTAAGTCATTCGGTGAAGTGCCGGTACTTTTCAGTGTCGATCTGGAAATACTCCCCGGCGAGGTTCATGCCCTCATGGGCGAGAATGGCGCGGGCAAGTCCACGCTGGTCAAAATCCTGTCGGGATTTGAGCAACCTACCGCAGGTCAGATCCTGCTGGACGGCAACGCTGTCAACCTGCCTGGCAATGGCCACTCGGAACGGCTCGGTATTGCGCTGATCCATCAGGAACTAAATCTCGCCGAACATCTAACCGTGACCGAGAGCCTGTTTCTGGGCCGCGAGATCACGAAGTTCGGCTTCCTCGACCGCCCCGCTATGCGCAAGGTAGCCCGCGACGCGCTGGACGAGCTTGGCACCGACATTCATGTGGACGCGCTGATCAGCGACCTCAGCCTTGCCGATAAGCAGATGGTCGAGATCGCAAAAGCCATCAGCCGCAACGCCCGTGTCGTTTTCATGGACGAGCCGACCGCGGTGCTGTCCGAAGGCGAAACCGACCGCCTATTCGCTCAGGTGCGCCGTCTGCGCGCCGAAGGGACCAGCTTTGTTTTCGTGTCCCACAAGCTGGGCGAGGTCATGGCCCTCAGCGACCGCGTGACGGTTCTGCGCGATGGGCAGTGGATCAAGACGGACCTGACCCGCAATCTAACCGCCGACCGCATCGCGCAGTTGATGGTGGGCCGCGAGTTGTCGGACCTCTATCCGGTGAAGCACGAACCCGATGTCGATGCCGAAGAGGTGCTGACTGTCGAGAACCTTTCCACCGGCTTTGTCAAAGACGCGAGCTTTACGCTGCAAAGGGGTGAAATCCTCGGCTTTTCCGGCCTGATCGGCTCGGGACGCACCGAGTTGATGGAGGCGATTGCGGGCCTTCGTAAATACCACTCCGGCAGTGTGACCGTGAACGGAACGCCCCTGCCCTCGGCCAATATGGCGGCGACGCGCGAAGCGGGCGTGGCCTATATGACCAAGGACCGCAAGGGTCGCGGGCTGTTGGTCGGCGAACGCATCCGCCCGAACCTGACGCTCCAGACGCTCGACCTGCATGAACGCTGGGGGATGATCTCCGGCACGTCGGAGGCGAAGGCGCTCAAACGCGCGAACCGCCGTTTCGACATCCGTGTCCGTGATCCGCGTGTGATGGTGTCGCAGATGTCCGGCGGCAACCAGCAGAAGCTCCTGCTCGCCAAGATCATGGAGCTCGCACCGGGCATTCTGATCGTCGACGAGCCGACACGCGGCATCGACGTTGGCACCAAGCAACAGATTTACCAGTTCCTGTCCGTACTGGCCCGCGAAGGCCATGCCGTGATCGTCGTCTCGTCCGAAATGCCCGAGATCATCGGCCTCTCCACCCGCGTCGCGGTAATGCGTGAGGGGCGGATCATGGGAATGCTGACCGGCGACGGCATTCAGGAAAACAACATCATGCGACTGGCCTCCGGCCTTCGCGTCGCGGCCTGACGGAGACCATAGATGAGCACCCAGACCAGCCCCCTCACCTCCATCCGCCGCACGTTGTCGTCAGTCGACATGCGCGCCGTTGCGCCCTTCATCGCGCTGATCGTTCTGATCATCGCGGGCGCGATGGTGAATCCGCGCTTCGTTGGCCTCGATAACCTTGCCAACGTGGCGACCCGTTGCGCGTTCATCGCGACAATTGCGGTCGGCGCGACCTTCGTCATCTCGTCCGGCGACCTCGACCTGTCTGTCGGCTCGATGGTGGCCTTTGTCGCCTCCGTCATGATCCTGTTCATGAACACGCAGGTCTTCGCGAGCCCGCTGATGATGGTTCTCACCGCTGTCCTGCTGGCCATGGCGCTGGGGGCGCTCTGCGGGCTGTTCAACGGGGTACTGACGACGAAAGGCCAGCTTGAGCCGTTCATCGTAACCCTCGGAACCATGGGCATTTTCCGCGGCCTGACCACGTGGCTGTCCCAAGGCGGCGCGATCACGTTGCAAGCGCAGGAGCAGCAGGCGCTCTATCGCGAGGTCTACTTTGGCCGCTTCTTCGGCGTGCCGTGGCCGATCCTGATCACCCTCGCCGTGGCGCTGCTCGGCTCGCTGCTGATGTACCGCACGCGGTTTGGCCGTCACGTGGTCGCTGTCGGCTCCAACCGTGAAGTTGCGCGCCATTCGGGCATCAATGTCAGCCGCGTGCGCCTCTATGCCTTCATGATCCAAGGTCTGACGGTTGCTGTCGCCGTGATCCTCTATGTGCCGCGCCTCGGCTCCACCTCCTCCACCACGGGCACGATGTGGGAGCTTCAGGCGATCACCGCCGTGGTCATCGGCGGCACGGCTCTCAAGGGCGGTTCGGGCCGCGTTTGGGGTTCGATTGCGGGCGCATTCATCCTCGAACTGGTGGGCAACATCATGCTGCTGTCCAACTTCATCTCCGAATACCTCCTCCTCGCCATCCAAGGGACGATCATCATCCTTGCCATGCTGGTTCAGCGTTCGCTGACCCGTAGGGCCTGAAGAGACCGTATGGGCGTCGGTCATAAAACGCCCAATTTCAAGGGAGTGAACTTAATGCGTAAGACAATTTTCGGAGCCCTGCTTGCCAGTGCATCCTTCGTCAGCACGGCTTTTGCAGCTGACCTCACCATTGGCGTGTCGATCCCCGCCGCCGACCACGGTTGGACTTCGGGCGTGGTCTTCCACGCCAACCGGATCGCCGAAGAAGTCATGGGCTCCTATGACGACGTCGAAGTCATCGTCAAAACTTCGCCCGATCCGGCAAGCCAAGCCAATGCGCTTCAGGATCTCGAGATTCAGGGCATCGACGCGCTGGTGATCCTGCCGACCGACCCCGACGCGCTCGTCAACGCGATCATGGAAGTCAAATCGAAGGGCACCTTTGTCGCGCTCGTCGACCGCGCACCGTCGAACAACGACGACAGCGTGCGTGACCTCTACGTCGCGGGCAACAACTACGGCCTCGGCGAAGCGGCTGGCGAGTACATCGCTGAAAACAACCCCGACGCCAAAGTCGTCGTGATCCGCGGCATGCCGATCCCGATCGACCAAGAGCGTCAGGACGGCTTTGACGCTGGTATCGAAGGCTCGAACGTCGAAGTCCTCGACCGTCAATTCGGCAACTGGAACCGCGACGATGCCTTCCGCGTCATGCAGGACTACCTGACCAAGTTCGACGACATTGACGTGGTCTGGTGTCAGGACGACGACATGGCGGTTGGTGTTCTGCAAGCCATCGAACAGTCGCAGCGTGACGACATCCAGTACGTCATCGGCGGCGCCGGCTCGAAAGACATGATCAAGATGGTCATGGACGGCGATCCGATGATGCCGGTCGACGTGCTTTATCCGCCGGCGATGGTCGGCACCGCGATCGAGATGACTGTTGCGGGCCTCATGGGCCAGCTGCCGGTCGCCGGTGTCTACACCATCGACGCAACGCTCGTGACCCCCGAGAACGCCGAGGAATACTACTTCCCCGACAGCCCGTTCTAATCGGTGCCGTTACAAACAAGGCCCGTCCGGAGACATCCGGGCGGGCTTTTTGTTTGGCGGTCGAAATTACAGAATGTGGAGGTGTTCCGACAGGTCAATGCCACCCGCACCTTCGAGTAAAATCACACGAAGTAAATGGCACAACCTAAAAATCTGTAATTTTTGAGTGATTTATGGTGCCCCCAGAGGGTGACGGGTCCAACTTTTCATCGCATATAATTATTTAAAATCATATACTTACAACTTCTGAGCGCTAAACGTGTGTCCCAACTTGTGCCCGATTTGTGTCCCATATTGGCTTGACTAATACAAGCGCAATAGGAGCTTTGGCTCGCATCTGGCAATGAGTTGGAGCCGATAGTCTGGGTCAGACATCTCACCTAAGTGACCTCTAAGGCATGAGACGCTAACAGAGACTCTCAAAGCCTACCCTGAGAAGCCGCAAGGGCCTTCTATTGCCCGACCCACAGCAAGCACAGATACCCCTCTGCGGGTCTCAAGCGGGCCTCAAGCGGGCCTCAAGCGGGCCTCTTAGAGGCTACTTGCTTGGCGATTTTTTTTTGCAAGTTAGGAGGGGGGTTTTTGACCTGTTTTTGCATAGAAAAATATGCATTTATTTCAAAGGCTTGGGAATTTCCCACGCTTATGATCTAGATAGAAAAAAGGTTATATAGAAGAGGTGTAGTTAGAGGTTCCCGTGAGAGGGTACAGCTAGAGGGTACATCTCCTCCACCTCCTCCCTCTAAAGAGAAGCAAAGTAGAGGTGTTAGTGAGGGTGCCAGCGAAGGTGGAGACCACCTCTTCGTAGTCCTCTCTCATGCCACCCGCCAAAGATATCTCTAACGGTCTCGCTAGTGCGGTTCGCTTATAGCGCTTGGTAGCGGCTGGATGCGCCGCCGCTCACTCACTACCCAACCATACACCCAAGCAACGCTGCTCCTTTAAGGGCGCTCTGAGGGCCACTTAGAGGCTCCATGCTTGGTTTTTTTGTCGGTTTGAGACTCATTTTAAACACCCTCAAAAAAGTGTTTTATTTCCGTGGCTTGGGATAATCCCACCCAATTGAATACGCCCTCCCCGCTAAGGTTATACATAACGGTGTATGTTAGCGGTTCCCGTTAGAGGCCGACCTCCTCCTCCTTCTCCCATTATCTAGACCCCTAAGAGGTGCTGCTGACCCAGATGATGAAGGAGTTGAACACCTCTTACATCTCCTAAGGGTTCGTCACTCCAAGGCTGCCATTAACTTTCCCGCTTAGGGCGACCCGCTAATAAAGCCTTGAGCCCATTAGGATAGAGACGGGGGCCGTCGAGGAGGTCGAGCTCCTCTAGATCGAACCATTCAGCGAAGCATGAGCTTCCATCGCTCTCTTGGAACTCAATCCGGGTCTCTCCAGCGAAGGCGGTGTCCGTGAAGGTGACGTTGAACAAGGCTATCATTTCGTGGCCGAGGCTGCCCTCGTGTGTGTAGATGTTCTCCAAATAGAGCGCTGGGCCGTGGGTCTTCACCTCGACGTCCAGCTCCTCACGGAACTCCCGCACGACGGCCTCCTCCGCCGTCTCTCCGAACTCGACAGCCCCACCTAAAGGGCGAACGCCTGTGACGTTGCCTTCATCATCTGGGACTTCGCTCGCGAGCAGCTTGCCCTCCCGCCAGTGAAGGCCGAGAGCTTTGAACCGGATGCGGGGTGCGGGTCGCCAAGTCGTCATATGGGCACGCTAGGGGCGTGTTGCGGTGCCGACAAGGGGATACGCGTATTGCCCGTGAGAGGTGCTGATTGTTTTACCGCACGCATCTGTCAGGCCGATATTAGATATAGCTTAAGCTGCTATCCCCCCCCTCCCCACCTTACGTGACTAGGGCTTCAAAGGTACAAATCACATCCGTTAGTTGGCCAAACCTCTACATGAACTTGCACCCGCCCTTAATGGCTTAGCGGTTGGCCGGACCCGAGCTTAGTGATAAACAACCCTTGGATGATTTCAAAGGTTCAGTATCTTGCGTATTCCTTTTGCCAGAATTCACAAACCGATGATCCAGCTTGGTTTAAAGAAGTCGCTTCTTTCTCTAAATAGAGAGCTGGACAATATTAATCGCGCCGTCGAGCTCAACAGCGAATTTGGCCATCTCTTCGGTCATTCCTTGCCGCTCAAATCAGACGCCACTTCAAACATAGAAGTAGCTATACTCTATTTGGAAGATCGAAGATTCTATCATCACAAAGGGTTTGAGGTGCGGTCCATTCCTCGCGCACTTATTCGGTTGCTTCGTCGAGGAAAAATAAATGGCATAAGCACAATAGAGCAGCAAGTGGTCAGAATTGCTACGAAGCGACACGAAAGGTCGATCACACGTAAGCTGCGTGAGATATTCTTAGGCTTTATCCTAAACCTCCACCTCTCCAAGAGAGAAATATTCGATTACTATATTCATAATGCATATCTCGGATATCGGATGCAGGGCTGCGAGGTCGCATCAAAAAATATTTTTGATTTGAGAGCTTGTGATTTAAACAAGAAACAAGCCGCCTTTATTGCGAGCCTTTTCCCGCTCCCGTTCCCTAAAGAAGTCTATCACAGCTACCGTAACGCGGCCATTTATCCCTTGCTCGATCCAGATGACTTGATTGATTTTTCGGAAAACGTTGCGCCGCGCTGGGCCGGTCGAATAAAGTTTCGCTTCAAAATAGCACAACGAGCTTATGGCTTTAGATTCAAAAGCCTCTTAACGAGATAGACCCTTGAAATCATGTCGAGTTGTCCAGCGTCAACGTTGTCATATAAAGAAACTCTTGATGTTTGCTCATTGGCCGTCATCTCATCAAGTGCAGCAATAAACTCGTAGGCAACAAAGCGTGCGACGTGCAGCTTTCTCTGCGCGTCTTCTTGCTCTAGTTTGTGCGCCGCACTTAAATTATCTTTCCCAAGCTTCTTTGTTCTAAGAGCGATGGCGCCCACCGATTGTATGCTAGAGTGAACTTTGAGTTCGAAATCCACCATTTTGCTATGGCCAAAATAGTGAAAAATTCGCGACTTAAAGTATGAGAAATCGTGCATCCACTCTCTGACGCTGACCTTATATCGCTCCAGTGCATCGTCACTCACTTGGCCGATATCCACTTCTCGGACAAATTCAGCAGTAGCTTGAATTCTCTTATCAACAGCACGTGCTAATTCTTCTACAGTCTTGGTGCACGCCTCAAATTCCCTCTGACGGACCTCTTCTCGCTTGTTGTGCCCCCACGATCTCTGTTGGAGAAAGTAGCCAACAAACGCTACTACTAGGCCTATTAGAACGGATTGTGGAAACATTTTTCCGGCCTCATATATATGTTCAGATTTCTCTCTACTTCGCTCCGAGGCGTACAATATTGATGATATTGCATCATGCACGGTGGCCTGTGCCAAGCGCTAGAAATATAAATTGCACAACTGTCGACTTTTCGTCAACGAAGACTGCCGTGTCCTTAACTTGCTTATCTCTCTGGCGAACTTGTCCGACACCCATCTCAGAGCAATTTTGAGTTGAGGCGCCCTTAGCAGACCAGCCCTAGCGCGATCTGTTCGTTTTGTCCGTAAGGGTATACCGTAACGGTCACCCCCGAAGACTGTCCGAAAGTGTGTCCGTAAGAGTTGACTTTCATCAACGGACAGTCAATCTAGCGGTCGTAACCTTTACGGACACTTCTGGACAGCACCATGACCACTATTCTCTATGCCCGCGTCTCCACCACGGAGCAGACCCTCGATCACCAGAAATCTCAGGCAGAGGCCGCAGGGTTTGTCATTGAGGAGGTGGTGGCCGACCACGGCACCTCAGGCGTCACCACGACGCTCAGAGAGCGCGAAGAAGGCCGTAGGCTGTTCGACATGCTCCGCAGAGGTGACACGCTCGTGGTCCGCTGGGTGGACCGTCTGGGGCGTAACTATCAGGACGTGACGGACACCATCAGGGAGTTCATGCGTCGAGGCGTCATCATCCGCACGGTGATCAACAACCTCACCTTCGACGGAGCCACCACAGACCCCATGCAGGAGGCCGTGAGGGACGCTCTCATTGCCTTCATGGCTGCCACGGCACAGGCGCAGGCAGAAGCCACGAAGGAGGCGCAGAAGGCTGGCATAGCGGCTGCCCGTGAGCGTGACCCTCAGAGTTACCGTGGACGCAAACCGAGCTATGACCGTGAGCAGCTATCGGTGGTAATGGAGATGCTCTGCCAAGGCGCTGGCACCTCCTCCATCTCCAAAGCCACGGGTCTCTCCCGTCAGGCCGTCCTGCGGATTAAGGACGACCCGGCGAAGGCAGAGGCGGCGTTGGAGGTGTGGAGGTGAGCTAAACGGGCCTTACTACAAGCTCTATTTCACGGCTCTCTAGTTCATAAAGTCGAAGAGGTATGGCTCTCGAACCGCTCTGCGACGCCGCTCAAAAGTTTGATTGAAGTGTTTGATATTGCGACAAGCCGTCATGAGTTCGAGAACTTTCTGTATCTGCTCAATCAAGAGAAAACGCCCCTCTTGGGACAACCACTGATGTGAACGACCCCGCCTATTGCCGCTCGGCGTGAAATTGAACTTCTCGATCTGACAACGCAGCCCACCATCTCCGAGACAGTCATATACAGTTCGATTGATGAAGGCCGCATAGCAGACGGGGCGATTGCCCGCAGTCGTCCGCATGCCATGCAAACGATCTAACTCCGCGAAAAACTCATCAGGAAAGGTCTTTTGCCATGGCTGCATCTCCCTTGTGAGATATTTTGAGAACTTACCTTGCAGCGCCCTCTCTGGCCGAACCTTCTCATAGCCTGTTGCCTCGTCAACGAGCGCGATAATGCCAGTCTTTGCGAAGGCCTCTAGAAGCAATTCCGCTTGGTTTGCAAAATGCACTTGTTTGGAGTGGATGCGCCCAGCGCGCCGCGCCCTTAGGTAGACACTACAAATGTCGGGAAGCATCTCGGCGTTTAGGCCGTTTGCTGATTTCCCACCAACAACCTGTCGATAGGAAATTGGCTGTTTCAGCGCCACCAGTAAGTCGTTGTTTATATAGGGATAAAGGTTGTTAGGGGAAAGATATGAGGGCAAAAAGGCGCCATCCTCATTCTTCTTTTTTCGTTGGTAGTGCGCCCCACCGCGCTTGCTACGAAATAGCCGATGCACCGAACGCTCGGATAGCACTCGCGTACCGTTAGGAAGGACAGAACAATCAATAAGGTGTTCCCCAATAGAGAAGCTTCCGCTTCGGATAGCCACTTCAACGTGGCTTTGATGCTTTGGGTGAAGGTGAGAAGTGGGTGCGGTGTTGTAGGCACGAGGTGTCGTTTGCCCACGGGCATTGTGTAGGTGATTTTTCATTGTGAGATTTCTCGCTGCTTGAGGAAAGAAGACCCGAGCGACCTGTCGCGGTCCGAAGTAGGTGTCGCGACAGATGGTTCGTATCTATTCAATTGGGTGGGTCAATCGCCCCACCCCGCAGCTAGATCTCCGTTAGTAATTTAAAATCATGCACTTAAGCGGAAAATAGCTAGCCAAACAGATGCCTGTTATTCGCAATCAATGTGCGCAAGATTGACGGCACCGCCGTTTTCAAACTCGACCAAACGTCTGAAAATCAGAGCCATGCCCGCAGGTGGATGCCAATCTGTTAAAACAGAGTGCGAGCATGTTGTCTTGCTCTAAGGCATCCAAGCGTGAGCTTTTTGCATAGCCTCGTAGGCGGCCCTTAGACGGGCCTCTCCACCACCATATACCCTATCACCCATATTGGCCTCTGAATGGCCCAGAATGCGGTGCTCGTCGCGCTCAGGCACCCCTGCGCTTTGCAAGTAGTCCTTCATGTTGTGCCGCAGTGAATAGACTACGTGCTTCGGGTCTTTGGTGTAGTTGCGGAGGTAATTCATCAGAGCTTTTGAGACCGCAGTAGATTTGCCATCGGCAGCGTAGCGTTCAAACAAATTAGCTGCGCCACCGGCAAGGACGACGGCCTCTTGAGCGGCCTTTAGAGTTTCGCCAACAAGGGGAACCAAGCGGTTGGACACCTTGGTTTTCAAGCGGCGGCCATCATGCGAGACAACCCGTAGATGAGGGTAAGCTCCCTCTAAGACCACATCTTCGACCCGAAGACCTACGACCTCCGACACGCGGCACCCCGTGCCCTCGAGGAGGGTCCAGATTAGGCGCAACTCAGGTATCTTGACCTTTCTCTCCATATGTATCCGCATAGAAAGGATGACATCCTTCGGAAGAGGGTCACGCTGTTCGTGTTCGGCCACCTCAGTATCGCCCTGCCTTACTACAACCAAATGCTCGAACGGATTGGCGACCTTCCCCTTGAGGTCATCTTCAACGAGCGCCAGATTGATCGCGGCATTGATGGTCTTAAACTCACGCTTGATGGAGTTGACCGCCAAGAACTCACCGTTCTTCTTCTTCATCGTCAGGTAGTAGTCTCGTGTCGTTCGAGCGTGTTCGCGCTTTAGTTCTTTGAGCTTAACCGCACTCAAAGGCCCTATCGCCTTCTCAATACGAGCGAAGATACGATCAAGCCTCTGATGATCTTTGGTGTCGTCGTGGACACGCTCCTGTCGGTACAATTCTTTGACGTCGAGCAGCGTCACATCTGGTCTGTTGCTAGGACCTTGAACTGCCGAGTAGAGAGCCGTGTCAGCATTTCTCGCTTCAAGATCGTCAGCGAGTATCGTTCGGGCTTCATCCTCATCACGAGCGCCATGCACCCCCGCGAGCAACTCAGCGGCTTGTTCCTGAAGTTCGGCCCAGCGCTTTAGAGGCGGTACGTTCTGCTCGTCCTCTGTCGTTCGAAGCACTCGACGGCAGACCTCATCGTATTAACCTAAGAGCTTTGCGTACTCCGTGTGGAAGTCCGCCCCGTCTCGCGCCTTCATTGCGACTTGGAAGTATTCCCTTCCGAGCACCTTAATTACGTCGTTAGGGAAACGCCTGCGGAACCGTTTACGACCACCGCTCAGTGTGCCTACGTATTTCATTCTTAGTATCAAAGCCATTCAAAGTGTCCCGAATGTGTCCCGATTTGTGTCCCGGAACAACCACGAAAGGCCTTAGAATGTTGAGAAAAAGCCACCTGAGAAGGTGTAAATGGTGCCCCCAGAGAGACTCGAACTCCCGACCCTCTGATTACAAATCAGACGCTCTACCAGCTGAGCTATAGAGGCACTGCGCCGCTTCCTAGTGTGTCGCGCTGGGGCTGTAAAGTGGGTTTTTCGTGGTTCAGGTCTCGGGCGGCAAAAGTGCTTTGAGTGTGTCGAGGACATCGGCCTCTTCGACAGGTTTGTCCCAGCGGATACGCGCGATACGAGGGAAGCGCATGGCGACGCCGGATTTGTGGCGGGTGGATCGGTTCAGGCCCTCAAAAGCGACTTCTACGGCGAGCTTGGGGGCAAGGCTCCGCACGGGGCCGAAGCGCTCGGTCGTGTTGTTGCGCACAAAACGGTCTAGGCGGAGGAGCTCCTCGTCGGTGAAGCCGGAATACGCCTTGCCGACGGGTACCAGCATCTCTCCATCCCAGAGGCCGAAGGTGAAATCCGAGTAGAAACCGGAGCGCTTGCCGTGGCCGCGCTGGGCGTACATCAGCACGGCGTCGACGGTCATCGCATCGCGCTTCCATTTAAACCAAGGACCGCGGGGGCGGCCCGCCTGATAGACGCTGTCGCGGCGTTTGAGCATGACGCCTTCGATAACGGGATCGGGCGGATTGGCGCGGAGCGCGGCGAGGTCGTCCCACGTCGCAAACTCCAGCAACGGTGAGGCATCGAAGCGCGGCTCGTTCATCTGCGCGACGGCGTTTTCCAGTGCGGCGCGGCGGGCGTCGAAGGGCTGGCCGCGCAGATCCTTGCCCTCCCACATCAGCACGTCATAAAGGCGCAGGGCAGCGGGGTGGCTATTCAATAGCGCCTTGCCCGGTGATTTGCGGCCAAGGCGTTTTTGCAGATCGCCGAAGGGGGCCACAACATCATCGCGGCGCACCAGCAGTTCACCGTCGAGGGTGCCAGTGAACTGCATCCGCTCCACGAGATCAGGGAAACTGTGCGAAATATCCTCGCCCGTGCGGGTGTAGAGCCGCGCTGCACCGCCCTCGCAGGCGGCCTGAATGCGGATGCCGTCCCATTTCCACTCGGCGGCGTATTCGGACGGATCGCGGGCGGCGAGTTCGTCTTCGTTCGTGGGCGTGGAGAGCATCACAGGGCGGAACGGCGCGCGGGCGAGCACTTCGGGTTTCGGGCCGCCTTCGACCCACGCGAAAAGGTCTAGGTATGGCGGGACGAAGCCGGTCCATAGCTCCTCGATTTCCTCAATCGGGACGGTGCCGTTGCTGGCGAGCGCGGTGAGGGCCATGCGGGTCGATACGCCGACGCGCATGGAGCCCGTGACAAGCTTGATCAGGGCGTAGCGTTCCGACGCTTCCAATGCGTCCAGCCATCCTGCAATGAGGCGCGCGGCCTCGACCTTGCCGCTGCCCGTGAGTGCCTCCACGACCTCGCTGAGGCCGATGTCGCGGGGGTCTTGCCTAGTCGGCCAGATTAGCGCGACCGTCTCGGCAAGGTCGCCGACGTAATCGTAGGACATGGCGAACAGTTCGGCATCGACACGGTCGGCCACGAGGCCGCGCACCAACGCGGGCTTGGCCGTCCCCATGTCGAGGTTGCCGGTCAAAGCGGCCAGCGCGTAGCCCCGTTCGGGGTCGGGCACATCGCGGAAATAATGCGCGAGGTGGGCGAGCTTGGCGTTGCGGCCCGGCGAGAACGCAAGGCGGGTGAGGAGTTCTGCAAAGGCTTTCATTCGCCCTCCTCCTCGTATCCCACCAGATGGAGCGGACGCGCCTTGCGCTGCGTGAGGTCCGCCCAGCGCATTAGGGCATCATCGCGCCCGTGGGTGATCCAGAATTCCTCGGGATTGAGTTCTTCGAGCGTCCGCGTCAGGTCAGGCCAGTCTACGTGGTCCGAAACGATCAGCGGCAGCTCTACCCCGCGTTGGCGGGCACGGGCGCGGATTTGCATCCAGCCGGACGCGAAACTGATGACGGGATCGGCGAACCGCTGCACCCAAGGGCTGGCAAAAGCGGAGGGCGGCGCGATGACGACAGCCTCGCGGAGCTTCTTTGCCTCGGCCTTGTCCATCGTCGCAGGGCGCAGATCGCCGAGCGGGATGCCCTGCTCGATGTGATAATCGCAGAGCCGTTGAAGCGCGCCGTGGATGAAGATCGGCGCATCATATCCCGCCTCGCGCAGCAGCATGATCACCCGCTGAGCCTTGCCCAGCGCGTAGGCTCCGACGAGGTGGGCGCGTTCGGGAAACTCCCGAACGGAATCCAGCAGCCGCCCGATTTCCTGACTGGGCGGCGGATGGTTGAAGACGGGCAGCGCAAAGGTGGCCTCGGTGATGAAGAGATCGCAATCCACAGGTTCGAAGGGCGCGCAGGCGGGATTGGCGACACGGCTGTAGTCTCCGGACACGACAGCGCGGGTGCCGCCCTGCTCTACCGCGATCTGGCAGGAGCCGAGGACGTGGCCCGCAGGGTGGAATGACACTGTGACATCGCCGACGGTGGTCCTCCCCTCCGCGGTCTGGCGGGTTTTCGTAAAATCCTCGCCGTAGCGGATCGCCATGATGTCGAGCGTTTGCTGCGATGCCATGACCGCGGCGTGGCCCGACCTTGCGTGATCGGCGTGGCCGTGAGTGATGAGCGCGCGGGACACGGGCTTGACCGGATCAATGTAGAAATCCCCGGGCGGGCAATAGAGGCCCTCCGGCTTGGGGATCAGAAGGTCTTCGAAACGCATCACGAGGCTTTCTTTGCGGCAGGCTTAGGCCAACGCCGCAAACTGTGATCGCGTTCCGCCGAATGCGAAACCTGTCCTAGCGGTTAGCGCGGGCGAGGAAGGCCACGGCGATCAGGCCGACAGCAGTGATGACCAGCGCGGCAGGGGCAGCTTGGGTCAGGTCTTCGAGACTGGCCTTCTCGTGCACGCGGGTCGCGAGCGTGTTGTAGTTGAAGGGCCGCAGCAGCAGCGTCGCGGGCAGTTCCTTGACACAGTCAACGAACACGAGCAGCAGCGTGGAGCCAATCGAGGCGCGTACCAGCGGCATGTAAACGCGGCCAAGGACGCCTCCGGCTGTCTGGCCGAGCGAACGGGCGGCCATCGGAAGGCTCGGCGCAACGCGGCCCAGCGCGGCGTCGGCAGCGCCTTGGGCAATGCCGAAGAAACGCACCACGTATGCGATGCACAGCGCGGCGGCGGTGCCGGTCAGCAGAAGGCCCGGATCATAGCCGGTGATGTTCAGAACGGTATCCGCCACGGTGTTGTCGACCGCAGCGAGCGGCACGAGGATACCGATCCCGAGCACAGCGCCCGGCGCGGCGTAGCCGATAGCAGTCACAGGCATTAGAAGGCGCGGCAACTGCTTGCCCGACAGGCGCACACCGTAGACCATCAGCACGCCGCCCGCGACGGTCAGAACTGAGGCGATGCCGCCCACGGTGATGGTGTGAAACAGCGCCTTCATCAGGCCAGGGGCCATCCATTCACGGGCCACAAGCGAGTGGCTCGTCAGCACGGTGACGGGCAGGATGAAGCCCACGCTCAGCGGGATCAGGCACGCGATCATCGCCAGCCACGCCACAGGACCGCGCAGTTTCACGGCGCTCACAGGGCGCTGGCCACGGGCGGAGCTGAAGAAACGGCTCTTGCGGCGGGACACCTTTTCGAGCGTCACGAGGAACACTACGATCCCGAGCACCAGCGCCGCGATCTGCGCCGCACCGCCGAGGTTCGCGCCTTGCAGCCACGTCGAGAAAATGCCCGTCGTTAGGGTCTGCACGGCAAAATAGTCCACGGTGCCAAAATCGTTCACCGTCTCCATCATCGCGACTGCGCAGCCAGCGGCAATCGCAGGGCGGGCCAGCGGCAGGCCAACGCGGACGAAGCGGCCAATGGGGCCGACACCCAGCGCGCGGGCAACCTCGTAGCCAGCGCCCGACTGTTCGCGGAACGCTGCGCGGGCGAGGATGTAGACGTAGGGGTAGAACGAAAACGACAGCACCACGATCGCCGCCCAGCGCGTGCGGATGGCGGGGAACCAGTAGTCGGTGGGCCGCGTCCAGCCGAACACTTCGCGGAGCGCCGTCTGCACCGGACCCGCGTATTCCAGCAGGTCAACGAGCGCATAAGCCCCCACATAGGCGGGCACGGCGAGCGGCATCAGCAGCGCCCATTGCAGCCATTTTCGCCCCGGAAATTCGTACATCACGACCAGCCACGCGGCCCCTGCCCCGATCATCGCGCACATCACGCCGACTGACAGCGCGAGCACCAGCGTGTTGGTCAGGTAGCGCGGCAGCGTCGTCGCCAGAAGGTGCGGCCAGATGTTATCGGTCGGGTGAAAGGCGAACCAGATCACCGCGATAATCGGCATGACCATAAGCGCCGCGATCAGAATTGCCGTAATCGACCAAGGATCGACACGGAAGCGACGCGCTGAGGACAAAATCTGAGTAGACTGGTCGGACATAATCAGCGAGGTAGCCGAAAGCTGTTTCGCTGTCCAGAAAAGCCCCTATATTGGCTTACAAACAAAACGACGGGCAGGACTATGGATATTGCGTTTCACATCGGTGCGAATTGCACGGACGAAGAACGCCTGCTGAAGAGCCTTCTGAAAAACTCCAAAGCACTGAATGAACAGGGAATTGTCGCCCCGCTCCCCAACAAGTACCGCCGTCTTCTGCGCGAGACGATGCACGCCTGCGTCAGCGCTCCGCCCAAGCCCGACACCCGCGACATTTTGCTCGACGCGATCCTCGAAGAAAACGAGGGCCGCCGTGTCGTGCTGTCGAATCCCGACTTTCTGTGCGTGCCTAACCGGATTTTTGAAAACGGGCAGTTCTATTCGACCGCGATCGAGAAGGTCTCGATCCTGCGGCAACTGTTTCCCGAAGACCGCATCCAGTTCTTCTTCGCGATACGCAATCCCGCGACCTTCATTCCCGCCGTCTATTCAGCATCCAAACAGACAGACCTGTTGAAGTTCATGAACGGACGCGATCCGGAGACGTTGCGCTGGGCCGACGTGATCGAACGGATGCACAGCGTGGCCGCCGATGTCGACATTACTGTCTGGTGCAATGAGGACACTCCGCTGCTCTGGGCGCAATTGATCCGCGAAATTTCGGGCGTCGATCCGATGACCCGCATTTCCGGCGGCTTCGATCTGCTGCAAGAGGTCATGACGCTCGACGGGATGAAGCGCTTCCTCGCTTACATCCGTGCCCACCCGCCCCAGACCGAGGCGCGCAAGCGGCGGATCATCTCCACGTTCCTCGACAAGTTCGCAAAGGAGGACGCGATCTACGATGAATTCGAGCTGGAAGGCTGGGACCAGAACCTCGTGGACCGCATCACGCAGCACTACGAGGCGGACGTGGCCAAGATCAAATCGATGCCGGGTATCCGCTTCCTCGACATCTAACGAAAAAGGCCGGCGCATCGCACCGGCCTTTCGCTATTCTGGACTGACGAGCCTTAGCTCATGCCGAGCGCGGACTTGTACATGTCGAGGATCGCTTCTTCCTCTGCGATGTCGTCCTGATCGCGCTTACGCAGCGAAACGATCTTGCGCATCACCTTGGTATCGTAGCCGCGGCCCTTGGCTTCGGCCATGACTTCCTTGATCTGATCGGCGATGTCCTTCTTCTCTTGTTCGAGGCGCTCGATACGCTCGATAAAGGAGCGCAGCTCTTGAGCGGCCACACCGCCGGTCACGTCGGAATCGGACATTCGGATCTCCATTGTTCTTGTCGGAGGCCATCCCTAGCGGCTGCCCCGCCCCTTGCCAAGTCCCGCGAGGCAGGTTAGGCCCGTGCCCGCCTAGCGGAGGGTACTATGGATATCGTGATCTGGATCGGCGCAGCTGTTACGCTGCTTGGTGTCATCGGCCTGATGAGCACTGTCGTCATGGTCGGAAAGGCCAAGAAATCGTCGGCGAACGACGAGGAAATGCGTGCCCGCCTTCAGAAAATCATCCCGATGAACTTTGCCGCGCTGGCCGTTTCGATGATCGGCCTGATGGCCGTGATCGTCGGTATCAGTCTGGGCTGACGTCCGCACCGAGTACTTCGGGCGCGTCGAACCCTTTCGCGTATTTCACAGCTTCATCAAGCAGCGGCGGCACGTCCCAGACGTTGGCCGTCTCGGACCATTTGCGCATATCGTTCCGCAGACGCAGTAGGCCCATCGCGCGAGCCGCGTGCATCGGGCCGCCTGTCTGGCGCGGCATGAGGCCGGTCTGCACGCTGATCGCGTCCACGGCTGCGGGTTCTTCGATGGTGCCGTCTTCCAGCAGTCGCGCCCCCGCCCCCATGAACGCGGCGATCAGCTTGCGGGTGACTTCGGGCGCGAGGCTCGCATGGCTCGCCGTGGTGCCGCCAAACGGCGTGCGACGATAACCGGCGGAAACTAGCGCGCCGTCGATCTGTTCTTCGGTCAGCCCTCCCGCCACCATCGCAGCCCCCGCCTGACCTTGGGCGGTGAGCAGAGCGCGCGCGACCATCTCACCCGACTTCTTCAGCGTCCGGCGGTTAGTTTCGGGGTCGAGCGCGGTCAGCTTGGAGTTCGTCTGCCGTTCGGCCAAGAAGATATGACGAAGCGCGGCGGCCTGCGGGTTCTTGCGGCACTCCAACAGGCGCTCTTCTTCGTAGTCGCAACCGACGTCGAACGGCAGAACCGCAGCGGCCTCGACACAGTCGACAATGCGGACAGGCGCAACGAGCCCCTTACCCAGTTCCTGACGGCGGGTCGCGATGGCTTGCATGTATCCGATCCCATCGGCAAAGCCGTCGCGCAGTTCACTGGTTCTGCGAGGCGACGCGCCCTCTTCGATCAGGCGTTTGCACATCTCGTAGGCAGCGGCCTGCACGTTCGAGGATACGATTCCGTCGACAATTCGGCGCTCCATCGCGGCAGACGCGGACACAGGACGCCCGCCGAGCATCAGCGACATCGCGCCGTCAGCCCCCGCGAGGCGCGCCAGACGCTGGGTCGTACCGCCCAACGGGATCTGCCCGATGGACACTTCCGGCAGTGCGAGGGTCGTTTTCTGTTCGGCCAAGCGGTGATGCGCCGCCAATGCCAGCGCGACGCCGCGCCCCATGACCGCACCGCGCAGCCCCACGACAACGGGAACGCGGCAGTTTGCCACCGCCGCGCAAAGCTCTCTCATTGTGGGGTTAGTTTCTTTTTCCGCCGGATCGCTGAGGTCCAGCCCCGCCGAGAATCCAACGCCCTCACCCGTCATGCAGATCGCGCCGACATCATCGCGTGCCTGAAGTGCGTCCAGCAGGTCGATCAACTGTGCGCGCACCGGCTGTTCCAACGCATTGAGCGGCGGCGCGGCCAGTACGACGACCGCGATACCTTCGACGACGCGATGCTTGACGAGTTTCACTAGGCTTCCGAACTTCACGATTTACTTGCGCCTATTAGTGCAGCCAACGCTGCATCTGGCAAGCTTTTCATGGACTTCCGATAGGTTGGAAGCCGCCTCAGACGGGCATGTTGTCGAAATTGGCCTCTTCGCCCTCTTCGATCAACTGCTGGTCGAGGTCATAGAGCCGCTCGGGAACGGCCATACCTGCGGTCTCCATCTCCGACAACAACGCGCGGAATGCGGGTTGATGAACGTAGCGACCTGCTGGGTCGGCCTCCATCTCTCCAAGAAGGGAATAGAGCCGCTTTTCAAGAACCTTCGTGGTCATAACTGCCTCCTTCACACTGAAACTGGGTACAGTGTGAAGGTAGCAGGTTTACGCGTTGACGCTCTGACTTAGGTCAAGCTTCACATGCTCGGGGCAGAAAACATCGTACAGACGCTCAAGAATTGGGCTGATGCGCGGATCCGCGAGCTTGTAGCGGATGGTGCGACCGTCACGATCACAACTCACCAGACCTTCGGAACGCATACGCGCCAACTGGCCAGACACGTAGGATTGCGATGCGCCCAGAATCTCTTCCAGTTCGCCCACACAGCGCTCACCAGGAAGGAGTGCGCATAGAATGCGGAGACGCGAAGGGTTCGCGAGAACCTTCAACACCTCTGCAGCTTCATCTGCAGCTTTGTCCATTGCTTGTGCCGTCGTTGATAGATCGTTCATGGTCACCTCAAGCATTCCATAACACACATATTTAATTCTTGCAATGCATCCGAAACATGAATACATAGTAATCTGTATCGGATATAGGCGTGGCCGCCGAGAAAGCACGGGTTAGCTGCATGACTCGCGCGGTGGACGCAATTCCAGTCTCGATAACACCATATGGTAATGTCGTTCTAGAATGCAAACCTCGATCCGACTTGGGGTCAATATAATGAAAGCCACGCGTAGGCGCTACCTAATCTCGCCATGGTGGAAATGAGTAAAGAAAATGCAAACTGAATGGATCTTCGGGCTCGCGGGCGGGCTTTTGATCGGTTTGGCCGCCGCGATGTACTTGCTGGTCAACGGTCGCATCATGGGTGCCTCGGGCATCATCGGCGGTCTGATCGACCGTACAGCAGGAAGCCAGTCGATGGAGCGAATCTTCTTCATCCTCGGACTTTTCGGCGTTCCGGCCGTTCTGGCGTTGATTTTCGGCAACGCGCAAACCGATGGACCGGCTGACACGTTCGTCACGTCCAACATCGCTGCTGTAATTGCTGCCGGCCTCTTCGTCGGCGTCGGCACGCGCATCGCGAACGGATGTACGTCAGGCCATGGCGTCTGCGGCATCTCCCGCCTCTCGCTTCGCGGAATCGTCGCGACCGTCTTCTACATCATGGCAGGTGGCCTTTCGGTCATCGTGTTTAAACACATCCTTGGGTGGGTCTAATGCGTAACCTCTTTGCACTTCTTTCGGGCGGTCTGTTCGGTGCGGGCCTCTATGTTTCGGGCATGACCGACACCCGCCGCGTTCAGGGCTGGCTCGATGTATTCGGTGACTGGGATCCGACGCTTGCGTTCGTTATGGGCGGCGCGATCATCCCGATGTTCTTTGCGTGGCGATACACTACGAACCGCACCCCTGCTCTGGGCGGCATGTTTCCGGCCAAGCCCGATCCCGTCATCGGACGCAAGCTGGTGATCGGCTCGACCATGTTCGGCATCGGCTGGGGTCTGGCAGGTCTGTGCCCGGGTCCGGCGATCGCTTCGCTGTCCTACGGCGGCATCCAAGTCGCAACTTTTGTGCTCGCGATGGGCGTAGGGATGCTGATGGCGCCGCAGATCAAGAACCGACTAGACGCGGTGGGTGTCGCGGCCTAAGGATTCGCACATGGATATTCGTCAAATTACCCCCGCCTATTCCGTCACGCCGCAAATCGATCCGGCGGACATTCCCGCAATCAAAGAGGCCGGTTTTGTCGCCATCATCGACAACCGCCCCGATGCGGAGATCCCGCCCGAGTGGCACACCGATGTAATGGGCGCGGCGGCCGAGGCTGCGGGCCTTGCGTTCACCGCCAATCCAGTGACCCACGCGGGCCTGAACATGGATATGGTCGCAACGCAGATGAACGCGATCGAGGCAGCTGGCGGTCCGGTTCTGGCGTATTGCGCATCGGGCACCCGTTCGTCGATCGTTTGGTCGCTTGGTATGGCAGGTAAGATGCCGACCGAAGAGATCATCAAGGCCACTGCCGACGCAGGTTACGACCTCGCCGGTCTCGCGCCGCAGATTGACGGGCTGGCAAGCGCGCAGTAACGCTGCCGAATATCCCCAACCTAAACGTCGCCTTTTCGGGCGGCGTTTTGTTTTTCAGGGCTGCTGCAACCTCTGCTGAGTATAGGGCATCTCGGTCATTTCGCGCTGCGTGATCGCCTCCAGCCTAATCGCCCGCTGTCCAGCGAGCTGCCCGAGCCGCGCTTGTCCAACCTGCCTGCCACCTGGTCCTTCGAGCGACACCGCCTCTACTCCCGCCCCCGAAAGCGGCAGCACATCACCGACCGACAGCCGCGCAATCTGCGTAATCGGAACGCTTATCCGTGACAGGACGACGTTGATCGACGCGGCAGAGGCCATCACCTGCGCCTCCAGCATCTCCTGCCAGTCGCTGTTCACTTCAGCGACGACAGCGACCTGAGGCTCCGGCAGCGCAACCCAGATAATCCCGTCGCGGCCCGCCACCAGCGACAGCGTGAGCCGCACGACCGAATAGCGAATGTCATCGAATTCCATGGCCAATGTCCGCGGACTGGCGAGTGGACGGCCCGTCGCCGCGCCAATGATCCAGTCTGCCAATTCGGTCCCTTCGCAATATTCTAGCAACTCCGTCAAAAGCTGCTGCACGAATACTGCGTTCAAGGCATGGTCCGCGCGAGTGACCTCCCGCGATGGCGCGTCCTTCGGCATCACCTGCCCCGAGGTGCGCGTTTCTACCACCGCCGCGCGCATCTGGAGGTCGAGCCCCACGAACCCCACCGCCTCGCCGCCCCTCACGCATTGGACCAGCAGAGTGTCATCGGCCAGCGCCCCTGCCAGCTGGTCAATTGTCATCGCTGTTTGCTCGACGTCGGCCACCACCGCCGACATCCCGATAGATCGCTCCGCCGCGCGCTCCGCCGCCAATCTGAGCGCGCGGACGGGCGTCAGATATACCCTGTCCGGCGGTTCCGCCTTATCGCGCAGCATTTGCTTGATCATCATCGCCTCTTTGCCAACCCAAGACCGATGTATCAGAGCGAACTTACCATCCGGTTAACTGGCCGGCGGCAACACCACGCGGAACGCAGCCCCGCCCTGCCCCGGTAAGTACGCGATTTCGCCGCCCAGACGGGTCATAATCTCGCGGCAAATGGCAAGGCCAAGGCCAGCACCGCCCGCCTTGCGCGCATCCGTAAGCCGCGAGAATTTCTCGAAAATAACCTGCTGGTTCTGCTTGGCGATGCCGCTTCCATTGTCGATGAAATCGACCACCGAGCTTCCGCCGATCTGGCGGGTAACGATCCGCAGAACTGGCTTCTCGCCGTCACAATACTTCTGCGCATTTGCGATAAGATTGATGAAAACCTGCGTCAGTCGGTCGACATCCGTATAGAGCGGCACGTTCTCCTCCGCCGGACGCCGCTTGATCGCCATCGCCTGACCCGAGCCCGTTGCAGAGACCGCCTGATCGATCAGATCGCGCAAGGTTCCGCGCTGCATGTTCAGCGTGACCTGCCCGTTTTCGAGCACGCTCAGATCAAGCAGATCGTCCAGCAGACGGGTCAGGCGCACCGCCTCGGCGTGGATAATGCCCGAATAGCGCACCGTCTGATCCGCCGTCATGTCACCGTCCCGCAGGATCTCTGAAAACGAGCGGATCGAGGTCATGGGCGTCCGGAGTTCGTGGCTGATCTGGGACAGAAACGCGTCCTTCTGGATCGATAGTTGGGTCAGTTTCTCGTTCGCCTCGCGCAGCTGGAGAGCGGTGCGTTCCTGCTCTGCCGACTTGGCCTCCAGCCTGTTCGAGTATTCGAGGATCTGGGCGGCCTCATCCGCCACCGCGATAAGGTCCTCGACCGAGACACTGACGCCTTGCGTCAACTGCCCGACCATCGCGTGAGCAGTCGCGGCGCCAACGGAGCCTGCCAGTTCGCGCTCCAAGTGAGCGACGAAATCCGGCGTGACATCAGGAAGATAGCTGGCTTTCCCCTGCAACTGCGCCTCGCGCTGGAACAGGGCCTGCGCCTCGCCCGCGCCAATGATCCGTTGCGCCATGACAAGCAGATCCTCAGCCTCGGCGGTCGATTGGGTCCACGCGCGCGCACCTTGGGAATGCTCGAAAACATTGACGAATTGCGCACCCTGAAGGCGCTCGAGCGGCTGCGGGAATGTCAGCACCGAAACAACAAAGAATATCGTCGTGTTCAGGATCATCGACCATAGGATCGCGTGGAGCTGCGGGTCGATGCCGTCGATCCCGAAGAGCGCATAGGGCCGCAAATACCGCAGCCCGAGCGGGCCGTTGTCGAACACGGCGGCGGGCACCACGGCGTCAGGCCCGAACGACGGCAGCAGCAGCGTCCACGTCCAAACGACAAAGCCGACGCCGATGCCTGCGACAGCACCCCAACGCGTCGCGCCGCGCCAGAACAGGCCGCCAATGAGCGCGGGCAGGATCTGCGCGACGCCGGTAAAACTAATAAGTCCGATTGCGGCAAGCGCGGCAGACCCGCCCGACAGCAGATAATAGACGTAGCCAAGCAGCAGTACGCCGCCGATGGATAGACGGCGCGCACCGATCACGAGCTGGCGCACGTCGCCGGATACCATTGCGCCTGCGCCTTTGGACGTCAGCCAGATTGGGGTGACGATGTGGTTCGAGATCATCGTCGCCAGCGCAATCGTCGCCACGATGACCATCGAAGTCGCGGACGACAGACCGCCGAGGAAGGAGAAGATCGCGAGGAAACTCTGCCCTTCGGCCAATGGCAGGGTCAGCACGAACAGGTCGGGGTTTGAGCCAGCAGGCAAGCGGTCGAGGCCCACTACGGCAATCGGCACCACAAACAGGCTCATGAGCATGAGGTACAGCGGGAAGGCCCAGCTCGCCATCAGCAGGTTATTTTCGTCGGCGTTTTCAACGACTAACACTTGGAACATGCGCGGCAAGGTGAGGAACGCAGCGCCCGCAAGGAACGTCAGGCCCACCCAGCGACCGGAGTGCTGGTCCCACTCTGCAATCGGGGATTTGTCGATGAGTTCGAGCGTCGGGCCGATCCCGCCCGCGACTCCCCAGACGACAAAAATGCCGACGGCCAGTAGCGCGAAGAGCTTCACCACGGCCTCCACCGCAATCGCGATGACGATACCGTGGTGGCGTTCGTTGGCGTCGAGGTTCCGCGTGCCGAAGACGATGGTAAAGATGGCGAGGCCGACTGCGACCCAGAGCGTTGCGCGGTCGAGGTCGTCAGTGACCCAGCCCTGCCCCGCGCTCTGCGAAAAGACCGCGATGGATTGCGTGACGGACTGGAGTTGCAGCGCCACGTAGGGCGTGGCCGCGACGACCATCAGCAGCGTGACCATCACGCCCAGCGACGTCGATTTACCGAAGCGCGATGAAATCAGGTCGGCGATGGATGTGATGCGGTGCATCCGCCCGATCCGCACAAGCTTGCGCAGCACCCACCACCAGCCGATCATTACAATGGTCGGGCCAAGGTAGATCGTCAGATACTCCAGCCCCGAGCGCGCCGCGTAACCGACCGCGCCGTAGAACGTCCACGCAGTGCAATAAATCGACAGCGACAGCGTGTAGATGATCGGCGAGCGGAGCCATTTGCCCTTGCCCTTTGCCGCGCTGCGTTCTGCCGCGAACGCGATGACAAACAGGAAGGCAACGTAGAAAACCGCAACGAAGACAAGGAACTGGAACGAGACCATCAGCGCTTGTCCTGCTGCGGCAGGCTGTCTGGCTCGATGCCCAAATAACGGGCAAGCACGCCCGCGATGACGATCAGCGCCACCCAAAGCACAAACAGGTAAATCAGCGCGGCGGACGTGAAGTATCCACTTCCTTCACCTTTCGGCCAGAGAAGTGGCAGAAACATCAGCAGCAGACCCGCTATCGGCATGACGCGCATGACGTCCCGGATGCGCCGCCTGCGGTAGCTTGAGCGTTCGAGGAAGGTCAGTTTCTTGGGCGCAGCCATCGGGCGGGCCTCAGTCGGCGACCAGTGTGCGGACGCTCTCGATCACCTCGGCGTTCGAAAACGGCTTTGTCATGAACTGGGTAACGCCAAGCCGCTCTGCCATCTCGCGGTCGCGGGTCTGGCCCCTCGCCGTCAGCATAAGTACTGGAATTTCATGGGTTTCGCCGTCCGCACGCAAGTCGCGCAGGATATCGAAACCGCTTTTCCCCGGAAGCATCACATCAAGAATAATGAGGTCGGGCGGCATCGCCTTGATCTTGTTATTGGCGGTTTCGCCGTCTGCATGGGTGTGCACCGTCCATCCGTCTCTCGACAGAATGAAACTGATGGCTTCGATAATGTTCGGTTCATCCTCGATAACGAGAACACGTTTCCCCATGCGTCAGCCCCTCCCAAGACTTCGGCTCCCCTCTGATTAGAGCCGACTATCAATGGATTGGCTAGCCGAGTCAAAGCAATCAGATCAATTCGGAGCCTCGTTGAGGATCGACGGTTCGCGTCTGGTGCGGCAACCGCTCCGCGAGCACACACGGCAGGCCACGCCGACGGGGTCCGCAGGCTGACCGGACGGCGCTATGGCGCGCACGAGCATCGTCACTTCGAGCGTTGGCGGGGCGTCGAAACTGGCAGGCCCGACGGGGCTGGCAATCGCGAAACAGCGGAACCGCCCGCCCCCTTCGACGGGCAGCTGCACGTCGCGGCGAATGGGCTGCATCGGCTGTGTGAATGCGCGGAAGGCTGGCCAGAGCGGGCAGACGGCGGAACGCGGCAGTCCGAAGCCAGTAATCTGCTTCTGTATTAAGATAGTGCCGGAGCCATCGAGGATCACCAGCCCGAACTCCGGATGGCCGAGGTCCACGGGCAGTGTCGCGAGGCGGCGCATCGCGGCACTGAGCGAAACCCGGAAACGGTCGGCGAGCAGTGCGGGATCGTGGTTCAATTCCATCGCGCTGGCGCTGAAGTCGTCCAAGGGCATCGCCTGCACGTCTTCCTTATATACGCGCCGGAATTCGGACAGCAGCGAAGAAGCCGCTTTCGACCGCAATGTCGGGGCGTGCTGCGGCGTGCCGTCTCCTTCGAGATAGGGCAAGTGGAACGACTGCGCGTCGAGGTAGGCTTCGACCTCTTCCTGCGGGGACATGGCGACCGAGCCCTCATCGCTCGGCGCATCAAGGTAGGCGACCAGAGCACGGGACGCGTCGGCGAGGCGCTGACTGTCTTCATAGATGTTGCGGTGAAAACGGCGCTGCCAATCGCGGTCGACCTCTTCCTCGCCCACCAGAATGGACGAAGCGGAGCGGATCGACGTGGCGGATGAGATGACTTCATGCAGTGATGTCGCCAATTGCGGATCATGCGCGAGGCGGTCTGTCAAAGCCTTTACACGGGTCTCCAGATCGTTGATCCGCCGCGCCTGACGCACCACGAGGTTGGACCAGCCTGTAAACCGGCCCGCGAAATCTTCGGTCCGCCCCAGTTCGGCACCGGCTGCGCGGTCGGCGGCGGCGGCTTCGCGCAACTGGTCGAGCAGCGCGGTTTCAGCGCCTTCGACCAAAGACGACGGGTCCGTTTTCATCTCCCGCGCGAGGCTATTGAGCAGTTTACCTCCGATTCTGCGGCGATTGTGCTCGATTAGATTGAGGTATGACGCCGAAATTCCGACCTTTTCCGCAAGTTCAGATTGCTTGATCCCCAGATCGGTTCGTCTTTCGCGAATTCTTGAGCCCGTAAGCTGGCGCTGCGGCATGGCTGATCCCTGAGCAATTTCATTACCTTTCTGCACTTGCGAGAAAAGCTTTTTACAATGTGTACCAGCGTATTGTGATTTTCTTTACAAAAAAATCGTTCTCTCTTCTGCACTTGTTGAGAAATTTTCGAACCCGACACTCTAATGGAGGGGCATTGTAAAATGCATCAACACGTGCCGTCGCAGGGAAGAGGAGCCCGGTGACGGAGTCCACGCAAAGGGAGGATTTTATGTCCATCAAGAATATCTCGCGTCGCGGCCTGCTGCGCACCGGTGCGGTAACCGCCGGTGGCCTTGCACTGCCGACGATCTTTACCTCGAGCGCCAGCGCGTACACGAACGAGCCGACCGGCTCGAGCGTCAAGCTGGGCTTCAACGTTCCGCAGACCGGCCCCTACGCCGAAGAAGGCCTCGACGAACTGCGCGCATTCGAGCTCGCTGTCGAACACCTGAACGGTGAAGGCGACGGCGGTATGCTGAGCACCTTCTCGTCGAAGGAACTTCAAGGCAACGGTATCCTCGGCAAGAAAGTCGAGTTCGTCACCGGTGACACCCAGACCAAGTCGGACGTGGCACGTACCTCGGCCCAGTCGATGATCCAGAAAGACGGCGTCGTCATGGTTTCGGGCGGTTCGTCCTCTGGCGTGGCTGTTGCTGTGCAGGGTCTGTGTCAGGAAGCTGGCGTGATCTTCATGGCCGCTCTGACCCACTCGAACGACACCACCGGTAAGGACAAGAAGGCCAACGGCTTCCGTTACTTCTTCAACGCTTACATGTCGGGCGCTGCTCTGGCTCCGGTTCTGAGCAACGCATACGGCAACGAGCGTCGCGCTTACCACCTGACCGCCGACTACACTTGGGGTTGGACGCAGGAAGAGTCGATCAAGGCTTCGACCGAAGCTCTTGGCTGGGAAACCGTCGAAACTGTCCGTACTCCGGTCGGCGCAGGCGACTTTTCGTCCTACATCGCTCCGGTTCTGAACTCGGGCGCAGATGTGCTCATCCTGAACCACTACGGCGGGGACATGGTGAACTCACTGACCCAGGCTGTTCAGTTCGGTCTGCGTGACAAGCAGGTCAACGGTAAGAACTTCGAAATCATCGTTCCGCTCTACTCGGAACTGATGGCAGAAGGCGCCGGCTCGAACATTCAGGGCGTTTACGGTTCGATGAACTGGAACTGGCAGCTTCAGGATCCGGGCACTCAGGCCTTCGTTCAGTCGTTCGGCAAGAAGTACGGTCGTCCGCCGTCGGGTTCGGCACACACTTCCTACGTACAGACCCTTCTGTACGCGGATGCGGTCACCCGCGCAGGCACTTTCAACCCGTGCGGCGTTGTCGAAGCTCTCGAAGACTTCGAGTTCGACGGTCTGGGCATCGGTAACACCTACTACCGCGGCGCCGACCACCAGTGCTTCAAGGACGTTCTCGTCATGAAAGGCGCTGACAACCCGACCAACCAGTACGACACCCTCGAAATCGTGGAAGTCACCCCGCGTTCGCAGGTCGAGTACGAGCCCGATCATCCGATGTTCGCCGGCGGCGAACTGGGCGAGTGCAACCCGGGCGCATAATCACCCCTCAATAGGCCGGCCGCAGACATCTGTGGCCGGTTCCTGCCCCCGCATCTGCGGGGGCTCAGTCACACCCAAGCCAGGGCGGGGACCATGGACGCTATTATCCTGCAACTCTTCAACGGCCTCGAGAAAGGATCCGCTTACGCGTTGATCGCTCTTGGTCTGACACTCATCTTCGGCACGCTCGGCGTGGTGAACTTCGCCCACGGCGCGCTGTTCATGATCGGCGCGTTCTGTGCCGTTACTCTCAGCCGTATCTTCCAGATCAGCTTCCTCACCGAAGATCCGACGCAAACGGACTTCCTCGGCAATCCGCTACAGGTTGAAACTCCGTATGTGGAAAAGTGGTTCGGCGCCGACGCAGGTGCGTGGATGATCGACTACTCCGTTCCGCTGTCCATCCTGCTGACCATTCCGGTCATGCTGCTGGTCGGCTACGTCATGGAACGCGGCCTCATCAAGCACTTCTACAAGCGTCCCCACGCCGACCAGATCCTCGTGACCTTCGGCCTTGCGATCGTTCTTCAGGAAGTCGTCCGCTACTTCTACGGCGCGAACCCGATCCAGACGACCTCGCCGTCGGACTACTCGGGCACCGTGAACATCGGCGCGATGTTCGGCATGCAGATCTTCTATCCGGTCTGGCGTCTCGTCTACTTCTTCTTCTCGGCCATCGTGATCGGCGGCGTGTTCGCCTTCCTCCAGTTCACCACCTTCGGGATGGTGGTCCGCGCAGGTATGGCTGACCGCGAAACCGTTGGTCTGCTGGGCATCGACATCGACAAGCGCTTCACCCTGATGTTCGGCATCGCGGCGTCTGTCGCGGGTCTGGCGGGCGTGATGTACGCACCGATCCTGTCTCCGAACTACCACATGGGCATGGACTTCCTTGTGCTGTCCTTCGTCGTGGTGGTTGTCGGCGGCATGGGTTCGCTGCCTGGCGCAGTCGCTGCGGGCTTCCTACTGGGCATCCTGCAATCCTTTGCCTCGCTTAATGAAGTCAAGGCGATCATCCCCGGCATCGACCAGATCATCATCTACGTTGTCGCAATCGTCATTCTACTCACCCGTCCGCGTGGCCTTCTGGGTCGTCGCGGCGTGATGGAGGAATAATCCATGCTCGGCCTGAACGCTAAAGACTCCCGCTTCATGCTGATCGTGGTGGCACTCACGCTGCTCACCCCGTTCATCCTCAACCCCTTCCCCGCCGACAGCGCGCTGGCGCAGTTCAATGCCGGTTATCCGGCTCTGATGCAGCGTTTCGCGATCTACGGCCTCATGGCGATCGGTTTCAACATTCTGTTCGGTCTGACCGGCTACCTGTCGTTCGGTCACGCGGCGTTCCTCGGTGTGGGGTCTTACGCATCGGTATGGATGTTCAAGCTGCTGAGCATGAACGTTATCCCCGCGCTGATCGCGGCCACTCTGGTTTCGGGCGTATTCGCGCTGGCCATCGGCTACGTGTCGCTGCGCCGCTCGGGTATCTACTTCTCGATCCTGACGCTCGCCTTCGCAGAGATGTGCTACCGCCTCGCCTACTCGGTTCTGACGCCAATCACCAATGGTGAGACCGGCCTCCAGATCACCCTGTCGGACCCGCGCATTCTTGATGGCGCACCGACCAGCAGCTCGCTGCCGACCCCCGGCTTCTTCGGTCTGAAGATGAACGCGGCGCACACTATCGACATCGCGGGTTGGTCGTTTACCTTCTCGGTCGGCTATTACTTCTGTGCCGTCATCGCCCTGATCGGCTTCTACCTGTCGCTCCGTATCTTCCGCTCGCCCTTTGGCATGATGCTCCGCGCGGTAAAGTCGAACCAGCAGCGCATGAACTACACCGGTCTGAACTCGCGCCCCTACACCCTCGCAGCCTTCGTGATCTCCGGCATGTACGCCGGTCTCGCTGGCGGCCTGCTGGCTGCTATGGACCCGCTTGCAGGCGCAGAGCGTATGCAGTGGACCGCTTCGGGCGAAGTCGTTCTGATGACCATCGTCGGCGGTGTCGGCACCCTGATGGGTCCTGTCCTCGGCGCGGGCTTTATCAAGTACTGCGAGAACATCTTCTCGAAGATCAACGAAAGCGTTCTGCACAGCTGGTTCAGCTTCCTGCCTGACGGCGTCGAAGATGTGGTCACATGGATCTTTGCACGCTTCGTCGGCGAAGGCTGGCACCTCACCCTCGGTGTGATGTTCATGCTGATCGTGACGTTCCTGCCCGGCGGTCTCGTCGAAGGTGGCAAGCGCCTCGCCGCACGCCGCAAGAAAAAGAGCGACGCAGACGCCGCCAAGCATCCTGCGGAATAAGGAGAAACCTGATGGGTATTCTAGAAGTCAAAGGCGTGCACAAGCGCTTCGGCGGTCTGCAGGCACTCGGCAACGTGAACCTGTCCGTCAAGGAAAACACCGTCCACGCCATCATCGGCCCGAACGGTGCGGGTAAGTCGACCCTTCTGAACTGCCTCGTCGGCAAGCTGATCCCCGATAGCGGCTCGGTTATGTTCGACGGCCAGTCCGTGCTGGGCCGCAAGCCGCACGAGATCAACCAGATGGGCATCAGCCGCGTGTTCCAGACGCCCGAGATCTTTACCGATCTCACCGTCATCGAGAACGTGATGATCCCCTGCTTTGCCAAACGTGACGGTGCGTTCCGTTTGCACGGCATCGAAAGCGTTCAGGACGAAAAGGGCATTATCGAACAGGCCGAGCAGATGCTGGCCGACGTGAACATGCTCGACAAACGCAACATGCACGCAGGCTCCATGTCCCGCGGTGACAAACGTCGCCTCGAGATGGCCATGTGCCTCGTGCAGGAGCCCAAGCTCCTGCTCCTCGACGAGCCGACCGCAGGTATGGCCCGCGCCGACACCAACAACACGATCGACCTGCTCAAGGAGATCAAGGAGAAGCGCGACATCACCATGGCGATTATCGAACACGACATGCACGTGGTGTTCAGTCTTGCCGAGCGCATCACCGTTCTCGCCCAAGGCACGCCGCTGGTCGAAGAAACGCCGGAAAACATCAAAGGTCACCCGAAGGTTCGCGAAGCTTACCTCGGTGAGGCACAGGTCTGAGGAAGCAGCATATGTCCAAGTTCGATAAAAACGTGAACAACGCTGCGACCCACAGCAAATTCCTCTCGGTCTGGGATATTCAGGCGTACTACGGCGAAAGCTACATCGTTCAGGGCGTCAGCTTCGACATCCACGAAGGCGAGATCCTCGCGCTTCTGGGTCGTAACGGCGCGGGCAAGACCTCGACCCTGCGCGCCCTCGCCCGCCTTGACGATCCCGCGCTGAAGCACGGCGAAATCTGGCTCGACCACCAGCCGCTGCACCTGATGAAGTCGCATCAGGCTGCCGCTGCCGGTATCGCGCTCGTTCCCGAGGACCGCCGCATCATTCCGGGCCTGACTGTAGAAGAGAACCTCAAGCTCGCCCAGATCGCCCCGCCGATCGGCTGGTCGCTTGAACGAATCTACGAACTCTTCCCGCGTCTGAAAGAGCGCCGCACACAGGAAGGCGTCACCCTTTCGGGCGGCGAACAACAGATGCTTGCGATTGCACGGGCGCTGGCTCGCGACATCAAAGTCCTGCTTCTGGATGAACCTTACGAGGGCCTTGCCCCTGTTATCGTTCAGGAAATCGCAAAGACCCTGAATATCATCCGCGACCAAGGGATTACGACGATCATCGTAGAACAGAACGCGGTTGCCGCCTTGAAACTTGCCGACAGAGCGGTGATCCTCGACACGGGGACCGTCGTCTTCGACGGATCGGCGCAAGAGGTTCTTGAGGACGAAGCTCTGCGCGCCAAATATCTGGCGATCTGACCCCGCCCGCCCCACTGGGGCGGGTTTAACATCTAAGAAAAAGGATTTCGGGGGGAGAACATGACCGAGACCAAGAGCTACTCACCTTCGGCTGATTTCGTAAAAACTGCCCACATTGACGCCGACACTTATGCGTCGATGTACGAGGCGTCTGTTTCGGATCCGGAGGGGTTCTGGGGCGAGCA
>NZ_JAATOP010000014.1 GCF_011806565.1 Marivivens donghaensis | reverse complement strand
CTGATGGACGTCAGCCGCCTCGCCGATATGGGCTGGCGCGCCAGCGTCGATCTGCGCAACGGGCTGGAAGAGACCTACCAATGGTATCTCAAAACCGGCGATACCGCGCGGCATTAGCGAAAGGGCGCCCCGAGGCGCCCTTTTTCATTTCTGCTTTTCCCAGAACTCGCGACTGGCGAGGCTGTCGTAGCGGTCGCGATATCGGGCCTGAAGCGCCTTGTGGCCACGGACGAACTTGGCAAGCGTGACCGCCATTTTCCAACCAATCTTGTAGAACCGCGCCTTCGAATGACGGACGGTGTAGGCCTTGTCGCGCTTGGTGTTGAAGTAGGTGATTTCCTTGGCGCAGAACGCTTCGAACACGTTGGCGCGGGCCCTGATGCGCAGGACCAGCTTACTGCCGAGCGCATTCCAGAACGGCATCAGGTGACCGTTCAGGGTCAGCACGCCGATGTAGTGACGCTTGAACCGCGACGTGCGGTAGAGCCGTTTGTGCTGCTCGCTCAGATCAACCTCGGCCACGGGCTTCCATGCTTCATCAGCGGACAGCACTTTGATATCGGCGCGGCGCTGGGACATATCCACGTTTTCGGCATAGAAATCAGGGCCTTGCATGACGTCATGCCACGCAAGCAATTGCGCCTCTGCCGTGCTGTAGTGGAACCGCAGGAGCGAGCGCATCATGAAACGCACCGCGATCCAGCCGGTTTTGAAGCCCGAGCGCGGGATCATCTCATCGAATACCAGGTGGTGCGTCAGGTGGTTGCGCAGGTCGAGGTAGAGCGTTTGCGCGCTTTCTTTCTCGGTGAAGTCTTCTTGGAACGAGACCACGCCACTTAGCGTGGTGATGTTGAAATCGTTGGCGAGCGAGAAGCTGATGTCGTCGCCGCGCACGAAGAACGGGAACGGGTAGTGCTTTGCCTGCGCGATCGGGAAGGCAAAGAACCACCAGCCGCCATAGCGATTGGCGGCGTTGTCGTGGAGCGAGTTGAACTCCATCTGCATCAGATCATGAGGGTTGCGCAGATCGGTGCCCATGTGCAGCGGCCAGCATTTTCCTTCGAAAACAGCGCCGTATTCCCACATCGCCCATTGCACGGTGGTGTTGATCATCGCGCCGGAAATTGCGGTCTTGGGGTCGCGCGCATAGGCAAGCGCCGCAAAGGTGCGGGTGATGTTTTCCATGTAGAACGACGCGTCGTCGTCCATGAACAGGCAGTGCGTTGCGCCCGCGTCGGTGGCCTCGGCCAAGCCGCGCGCAAAACCGCCAGCGCCGCCGAGGTTCGGGTTTTCGAACGCTGTGGTGACGTCCGAGTTCGCGATTTCCGCCGATTTGCCGTTGTCGACAACCTGAACGCGGATGTCGTCCTTGTGGTCGTGAGCGCGGATGTAGTCTTCGAGGCGGGCGACGGTTTCGCGCACCTCCGCCTCGCGTTTGAAGGTCGTGATGCTGATCGCCAGCTTCGGCGTGCGCTGCGGTTCGGACGTGGTGGAGAAGCTACCACCGCGGAAGACAACGCCGTCCTCCATCGCGCGGATCTGGAAAAAGATCACGCCCTCGCCGTGTTCCTTGAGGATCGGCGTCAGGTCGAAATTGCGGGCGATATCATCGTCCAGCGAAACGACATCGCAGTAGATATTCTCGGCACCGAGGCCCACACGGTTAAGCATAACGCGCAATTCGACACGGCCTTTGCCGTCCAGATGCAGTGCCAGATCGTTGAAATCGCAGATCTTCAGCCACTTCCCGAGGTGGAAGTAGTTAAAGAACGTGTTGAACGACAAATGGCCGCCCGCGCTCAGTTCGAACTCGCCCTTCTTCTGCTTGAGGCCCACAGGCCCGTGCGGGCGGTAGAAAAGGTTGTGATCCTCACCGATACCCGCTTCGGGCAGCACGATGGTCTGAAGGGTCGTCATAGGCGGTCGCTCTTTCTTGGCGGGCTTCAACGACCGGCGAGGTCGCGCACGAAGTCCGCTGCTTGTTCGTTCTGAAGCTTCGACACGTCGATCGCTTTGACCAGCGCGGCGGCAGCTTCGTCGGCAGGCACGGGGCGCGCCTCTTTGACTTTATCGATGTCGGGGAAGAATTCCGTCCCCGTCGCGGCGTATTTCCGCAGGTAATCGGACACAGGGACAAATTCGTCCCACAGTTTCTGGCGTTGCGCCGTGCCGAGTACCTCGACGTCGCGATTGTTGACGTCTGTCAACTTCGCGCCGTGGTTTTGCAGATAGCGCGAGAGCTTGAAAATCGCGGGCTGTTCGAGCTTGTGCACGGCCTTTTCCATGATCGGATAGGCGGCGAGCGGCAGGCTTTCGTTGGCGCGTCGCGCAGGGATCATCGGGTCGGGCATCGCGAGGCTCGTCTGGCCCATGAAGTCCTCCGCCGAGCCGCCAGCGCCCAGCACATCGGCGTAGTTACGGATGGAGATTTTGGCATTCGGCACGCGGTCGATCCACGCCTCCACCACCTGACGGTAGTCAAAATGGATGCCGCCGAAGTAGTCCTTAAGCCCACCCGCCGAAAGCGGCGTGGCCTTTTCGCCGACCTTCAGGCGCTGACCGTGCCACGAGGTGACATACTCGTCGGGGCGGCGCAGCGCGCAGTAGATCTGGAACTCGGCGCCCTCGAACGGTTGGACGAGCCGGTCGACCAGTTCGGGGTTCACCTGTCCGAAATTCGCGAAGGCTTCGGAGCAGAGGATCACGGTGTTCGGCTCCAGCAGATCGACCTGCGTGCGGATTGCGCGGAGCATCTGGCGCGTGGCGGGAAGTCCTTGGAATTGCTTGGGGATCGGGCGCTGCGATACGTCCGCGATCATCCGGTAGGCCAGCGCGCTGTGCGGCTCGCGGATGTGGACAGGAAGCGCGGCGTCAGGCAGATCGCCTTTGAGCAGCTGGAACATATTGCCAGCAGCGCCGTGCGCCTCAACGTTGGGATAAAGGACGCCGGCCTGCGCCAGCCCCTTCCAGTTGCGCGCAAGAAAGTCCTGTAGAGCGGTCGAACCGGCTTTGTGGTGGCCGATGTACAGAACGACTTTCATGGACAAAACTTCCGGTTCAAATTCAGTTAATACTTAACGCATCGCGCCAGAGAGGCAGAGCATTAATTGCGGCCAAACCACTGTCGATACGTACACTTCCACAAATATGACCTGACCGAACGAGGTAGCAGCGACCGCTCCCAGGTCAAATTTACCTTGTTAAGCGCCTCGCCTACAACGTCCGCCTCGGCGACGGGGTTGGTTTGCAGCATCGATTCAAGGCCCGGGAAGAATTCATCTACCCCTGCGATGTCAGAGATTTCCTGATGGATCGGCGCGAAGGATTTATAGAGCTTGCGCCGCACATCCTCACCGAACAGCTCGATATCCTTGTTCGGCGGCAGGCGCTTGCGCATCCGCTCGCGCGTCATGTGGTTTCGCAGTTTCTGCTGGTCGTCACGGCTCAGCGCATAGTTCGCGCGGCGCATGATTTCGTAAGTGGCATAGGGCAGGCTGGGGTTGGCAGCGCCCTTGATCGGTGACGGATCAGGGCATTCGAGGCCGGTCTGTGCGAGGAAATCCTCCACCGCGCCGCCGGTTTCCAAAATGTCGGCGTAGTTGCGGATGTGGAACGTCGCCTTCGGGAACGCAGCCAGCCACGGGCGCAGCATCCCCGCGTAGTCGAAATGGACGCCCTTGCGGTATTGCAGCGCCGCCTTCCCGCTCAGCGGTTCGACCTGATGGCCTAGCTTCAACCGCTGCCCGTGCCACGATGCGAGGTACTGGTCGGGCGCGCGAAGGGCGCAATAAATCTCGATCTCCGCACCTTTGAAATTGGTCTTTAGAACGTCGATCAGGTCCGGCGCGGCCTTACCGAAATTCGACATGACCTCGGAACACAGCACCAGCGTTTCGGGCTTCAGCATGGTGATCTGCTGGTCGACGTAGCGCCACATCTCGGTCACGTGGGGCAGGCCCTGCTGGTAGGGAGGCATCTGGCCGCCCTTCGCATCGCTCAGCATCGCGAAGGCCAGCGCGTTGTGCGGCTCGCGGACGACTGTCGATTGTACGAGCGGCGGATTGGCCCCGTCGATCAGGGATTTGATGTTCCGCGCGGTGCCCAATGCCTCAACGCTCGGATACAGAATCCCGCGGGTCGCAAAAGAGTGCCAATTCTGCGCGAAAAAGCTCTGGAGAGCAGTCGATCCAACCTTATGATGGCCGATATACAGAACGACTTTCATCTTTGAAAAATGTACTCTCTTGATAAGCCCAACCTTCATAGACAAGATCGCGTCGCGGGGGAAGATAGTTGTCTTTCAATAGCGTAGCCGCTTTAAGAAAAATTGCCGCATGGTCGTGGCGTAAAGGGTAGACTGCGATGGTCGAAGAGCTTGTATTCCATTTGGGCGATTGCAAAACGGGCACGACCTCGGTGCAGTCGATCCTCGCCGCAGAGGCATGGGAAGCCCCCGGTAAATCAATCTGCTACACGGCGCGCTTCAACCATATCCCGCTCGCGAAAACGCTGACGCAGGACACAGACAACCAGAAGCAGCGCTTCGTCAAAACCCGCCAGCAGCTTGCCAAGAGCGATGCGAAAATCGGCGTGATCTCTGCCGAACATTTCGAGTTCGTCGACCCCGAAGTGCTGCATGACGCGCTGAAGAAATACATGCCCAAGATGCTGGAGAAGATGCGTCTTGTGGCCTACGTCCGCCCCCACGCCGACCGCCTTGTGTCCAGCTTTGCCGAGCGGAGCAAGAAGGGCCTGTTCATGCGCTCGCTCGAAGCGATGCACGACAAGGCCGACGATGGCGGTCTGCTGCACTACGCCCCCCGCCTGCGCAAATGGCGCGAGGTGTTTGGCGACCGTTATGAGGTGCGCCCCTTCGTGCGCTCAGAACTGCTGAACGGCGACGTGGTGCAGGATTTCTTCAGCTTTGCGCTTCGCACCACCGATTTCAAAATTACTCAGGAAACGCAGGCCAACGAGTCCCTGTCGGTCGAAGACATCTCCATGATGCGCCTGCTGCACCAGACCTTCCGCGACGATGAAACCGAGTCGCTCGTCGAGCAGCGCAAGGCGTTCGGCTGGTTCATGAGCGAACACCTCGGCAATATCCCGAGCGCGGGCGGCACCAAATTGCGGATGCACAAGGCACTGGCAGAGAAGGTGGCGGAAACCTACCGCGAGGACGCGGAAATTGTTGATCGCGAATTCTTTGGCCGACCGATTTTCGTCCCCGCCCTCGAAGCCGCGCCAGGCAAAGCGATCGACGAGCCGCAATCGCTTAATCCGAAAGACAATTTCTCGCCCGAGGAAATCCGCCGCTACGAGGCGTTCGCGAGCATCCTCCAGCACCTGATGGCGTCGGACCCGAAGCACTTCAACTGGGCGCTCCGCCCCGAGGAACAGCGCCGCCCGCTCGACGTTTTCCTCAAAAACCGTAAAGACTGAGTAAGATAGTTAAAGAACTCGTTATCCACCTCGGCGACTGCAAAACCGGAACGACCTCGATCCAGCATCTTCTGTCGTCGGGCGGCTATACGTCGGGCTCCAAAACCGTCTGCTATCCCGCGCGGTTCAGCCATAACCCGCTCGCCAAGTCGCTGAAGGCGAACAATACCGGCAAGAAAACCAGCCGGACTTTGGCGCCCGCGGCAGAGGCTCTGTTGGCATCGGACGCGGACGTTGGCGTGATCTCTGCCAGAGCATCTGGAATACATTGAGCCCGAGGCGCTCAAAGCCGCGCTCGAAGAATACATGCCCGAACTGATGGGCAACATGCGCCTCATCGCCTAAATCCGCCCCCACGCCGAGCGGCTGATGTCGATCTTTGCCGAGCGAAGCAAGAACGGCATGTATATGTCCGACCTCGCGACCATGTTCCAGCGAACCGAGCGCAACGGCCTTCTGTACTACGCCAAGCGCCTCGCCAAATGGCGCGCGGTGTTCGGCGATCAGATGCATGTGCGCCCGTTCGTGCGGTCGGAACTGAAAGACGGCGATGTCGTTGCCGATTTTCTGGATTTCATGCTGAGCGGAGGCGATTTCACGATCACGCAGAAAACGAAGGCAAATGCGGCGATGACCGTCGAAGACCTTGCCATGTTCCGCCATCTGCACCACACCTTCCGCGAAGAAGACACCAACGCGCTTGAAGATCAGCGCAAGGCGTTTGGGCGGTTTCTGAGCGACCACCTCGCCGGAATTCCCGCGCGAAGCGGCACGAAACTGCAACTGCACAAGGGTCTGGCGAAGAAGATGCTCAAGACCTACGGCGACGATGCGCGGCAGTTGGACTCCGAGTATTTCGGCAAACCGCTGTTCGTTCCTGCCCTCGAGGCCGCGCAGGACAAGGCCGTCGAGAAGCCGCAATCGCTCGACGCGAAGGACCATTTCTCGGACGGCGAAATGCGCCGCTACGAAGGTTTCGCGCAAATGGTCAAACACATGATGACCTCCGACCCGCGCCACTTCAGCTGGGTCGTCCGCCCCGACAACAAACGCAACTCGCTGGAGTCGTAACGCAGCAACAACGGCTACGTAGACGTCGATTAAGGCGCGAAAGTGAAAGCTTCGATCAGATGGGTCGAGGCTGCTTTGCGAGCCGGCATCTGTTCGATCTGTGCATAGAGCCTCGCGCCAGTGGTGCGGTAGGTTTCGAGCGTCTTCCGCAGGGTGCTGACGTCCGCGAAATAGAGGTGGTTGAGCGGCTGGTGCTGCAAAAGATCGGTCAACTCCGCATCGCTGCCGGCATGTTCGACGACATCCGGCAGGATGGTTAACGGACAGGCGTCGGCGCAGACCGGAATGATGGCCACGTCGCTGACGCGCCATTGGTCAAGCTTGGTCCAGATATCCTCCAGCTCCTCCAGTTCGGACGCATCGAACCGCACCACAATGGCGGTCCGCTCCTTGGTCCGCAAACGCTCCGGCTTTGGCAACGGCACAGCCGGAGAAAGCTCCTCCGCCAGATCGCCACGGCGAAAGACCTCGAGCGCGCCGCCGACTGTGCAATTGACGATCTCGCGGCCGTCGGCCTCGTAGATTTTGCGTGAAATGTCATAAGTTTCGGCCATTTTCCCCGTGTCCGCCGCCTGCCATTTCTTCCCCTTGAAATAGCTGGCGTCGAAGTGGTTGGCGTCGTCGGCCGTCTGCTCGACAATGTCCCCTTCGCGCAGGTCCTTCGGCTGCTGGTAGGTGTTGTCGAACCCGATCATGCAGACCTTCCGGTAGCCCGCCGAATACAGGATTTGCAGCCAGAAAAAGCTCACCGTGGAGTGCCAGAACACATGGCTGGTCACGTCGGTCGAAAACCTTAATTCGCCGCCTTGGGCGTTAAGGTAAATCGTCTTCGGGTCGGGCGGCAGGATGTGAGACAGCCAGACGGGGAAGACCTTCCAGACGTTCAGATCGCGAAACGCGGCTGGGTCCTGCTCGGCGACGAGGTAATTGGACACTGCGACAGCCTTGGCGTGTGTCGCGAGGTCCGCGTTCTTCACCGCATAGTTGGTGATGTAGACGTCCTGCCCTTCGAGCGCGGACAGGTCGGTTTTCAGAAGCGACGGTCCATTGCCCACGAGGACCGCCGTGTCCAACGTGCGTTCGGACACGAACTGACGGAATAGCGGCAGCGACCGGTCAAGCGCCGCTTTGATGTGCGCCGGATGGTGCGCCAACGGCTCTCCGCCCATCAGGAACGGATAAGGGTCGAGCATATCGAGCTCGGTCGAGCCTTTCTCGGGCCGCTCCCAAAGCGCCCGTTCCAGCTCTGTGGCGAGCTCCCAATCGACCGTCAGAAGGCCGCCAGAACTATCGTTATCATTCATCGCCGCGCAGCCCGCTTAAACGCGCTTGAGCAGCGCCGCTTTGTTTTCCTTGCGGATCACCTCGAAGCCATTGGCGAGCAGGAACGGCATCGCCGTGGTGCCCTTGGCCGTCCAGTTTCCATTCTCGTCCTGCCATGTATCGTCAAAGCAGATCAACCCGTCGGGCGCGAGCTTGGTGATCAGCGACTCCGCGCAATCGAGGTGCATCTTGTGGCAGGCCTCTTCGTCGATGCGCGCGCCGAGGAACTTCTCGTAGCGGCTCTGGCGGATCTCGCTGTGCATCCCGTGGTCGAAATCGTAAGCGTCTAGAAACACGAAATCGATCTCGCCGTCATAAGCGGCAAGGAAATCCTCGCCCTTGCTGGTGACCGCTTTGAAATCATAGCCCATGCGATCGAACATCTGCTGCGCCTCACGGCCATTGCGCGGGTCCATGTCGACGGTGACAAAGTCCAGCCCGAGGTTCTTGCAGACCTCCGCCAGCTTGCGGGTCGACCCCTGCCCCGGCACTTCCTCGCGCGTGGTGCCGATTTCGATCAGCTTGCGCTTTCGCCCGATGTCAGCGGGCGGGTTGGTTTGCCAGTGGGTCATGAGCAGCGCGTGGCCGTGTTCGGCAGCGGCAGGCTTCGGCGCGATGGTGGTGAGGACGGTATCGAGTGTCTTGCGGAGGTTCCCTTGCACCGCCTCGACCGCATCACTGGCGAGGTACCACACCGCGTCATTTTGGGCGTTCAGGTCGACCTTCAGCGTCGCGACAAGGACCCGCAGCCAGCGGTCACTCGGCTGGATCAGCTGCTCGGCGCGGCCAGCAAAATCGAGCGCATGGAGCCGCAGACCTGCCTGATGGAAATGCGCAGAAGCGGCGAGGTACATCATGATACGGTCAAAATCGCTACGGCCCGTTACGCCATTTTCGACCAGTTCGAAGAAGTCCGCGCCTTGGTTCGCCAGCGCGCCGTCGAGCGTTTTGTAGATGTGGGTCCAGTCGATGTCGGGCGCGATGTCGAAATAGTCCGCGATCTCGGTCACGCGGCGCATGAAGCCGGAGATCAGAGCAACGGTCTCCCCGACGTCAGACCTATGAACGGCGGGGGCGGCGGACGCTTTGATCGTGAGTTTGTCGAACTTGGCGGGACTATAACCGAGCTTGTTGCAGAGCTTCTCGAACGGCTTGCCTTCGGTGCTGACGGCGACCTCTTTGACCTGCACCTCGCCGTCCTGTGGCAGCACGAAATCGAACGCCCGCACCTGAAGCGCCCTGAACAAGGAGCGGTGATCGCCAAAGATACAGTCGGCGAAATCCTCGATCCGGTGAACTGCGGTCGGCTCGAACGGGCGGGTGTATTCGCCCAGTTTGGCAGTTGTCCAAAGCGTTGCGGGGTGCGCCACGATCACGTGGTTCTGGGCGCCTTCGATCAGCACTGGCGACTGCGCGAAACCGGTCGGGATCAGGACCAGCAAGTCCTTCCCTCGCGCTTGCAAAGCGGCACGAAGCCCGCCGATATGATCCGCGATCAGTTCGCTGATTTCGGTATCGCCGAGGCCAGTGCGGCGCAGCTCGGCCATCATGTCACCGACTGAAACGCATGACAGATTGACGGTGCGCTTTTCCCACCACTCCGGCTTTGCGAGCGGGAGACCCGCCAAGACATGGACCGCGTGCAGAACCGGTACGGCGTCCGAGAACAGCAGCTCGGTGCAGCGTTCCAGCAGGCTCGGCAGGGGCAGCGCGGGCAGAGTTGTCGCGGTTTCGCGCTGCATCTCCTCGATCATCGAGGAGGCTTGATCGAACAGGTCAGCGGCGCTGTCGGGTTTGTCGGTCACATCACACCTTCGTCTTTTTCGAAGGCTTCGCGCGCTTGGGCTTCGGCGCATCGAGGCGTTTGTCCGTGCTCCGAAGCTGCTGCGCCGCCTCCACCAGACGCGGCTGCAACTGGCCAAGCAATTCGGCAAACTTCCGATTGTCATCGGCCAATTTGTTATAGCGCTGCTGAAGGTCGGCGAAGTTCGCCTGCGTCATCGTCTGCTGCTGGAGGGCGGTCGATAGATCCTGCCGCGCGGCGCGGTAGTTCTGTTCAAGGCGCGCCGCCTTTTCATGCGCTTCGGCGACAGCCACGCGCTCGTTCTGGCGTGCGGTTTTCACCGCATTATGAGCCTTTTTCTCGGCGTCGAGTTGCTTGGTCAGTTCGGCGTTCTTGGCGACGAGGTCCTTGTAGTCATCGAGGGTGTTGGCCTTCTCGTAAACCTGCTTTTTCAGGTCCTCGATCTGACCGGCGGCCTCGTCCAGTTCCTTTGCCTTCGCCTCGGTCGCAGCGCGGGCGACGTTTACGGCGGAGTTCGCGCCATCGAGCTGACCTTGCAGCGCCTCGGCCTTCTGTTCGAGGTCGGCAGCGCGTTTTGCCTCGGCCCGCAGCTGTTCGATCTGCGCCCCAAGCTCAAGGTTGCGCGATTGCAGTTCTTCCTTCGCCGTCACCAATTGATCGACCAGAGAGGACTTTTTTTCTGCCTCTGACAGCCGCTTCTCGGTGGCTTCCAGCTTCTGCTTCAGTGCCTTTTCGGACTCCGTCAGCTCATTGATCCGGTAGGCCATCGTTTCGGCCTCGGCGAGCTGGGTGCGCAGCTCTTCGACCTCGCGGACGAGCGCGTCGGGCTCGACACTCAGATCGGGCCAGTCGGGGTCCGACAGACCAGTGGAGCCTACAGTGAAGTGGTGGCTCACCAACGTGTCCTGCACGGCCTGCTGCGGGGCGCTGCCCTCGAAATACTCTTCGATTTCAGTGCGGATTTTCAGTGACGCGATACGTTTGGAGGATGCATCGGCCAGCACGGCGGCCAGCACATCAGCTTCGTCCCCCGGCAAGTCAATCCAGAGGTCGAATTCCGCCTCACCCAGTTTGCCAAGCACAGTAGAGACCTGAATACTTTGCACTTCTGCTATTTTCGTGACGGTCAAACCTGGAAAGAGGCGCTTCAACGCGGGCGCAACATCGCGCGTACTGCGAAGGCCCGGCATGTTGAACCACTGCATCCGCTTGGGCCCATCGGCAGCCCCGGCAACCGCCTCGATACACTCCGCGCCAGCGAAGAAATGCGCGACGCTTTCGCACTCGGGATCGACGATCAGCGTGCGAGCATAGCTGCGCCCGTTCGCCTCCATTCTCCGTTTCAGAAGGTCTTTGTCGGCAACACCGAGAATGACCAGATTTTGCGGGTCGGACTGCGAAATGGACATGTGATAACGCTTGCTATTCAAATTTGGTGAACACATCAAAAGGTGCCTTGGCTCACAATAGGATCATAATTCTATTTGGAAATGATTAAATGGATATTAGGAGTTAGGCTGCACTGATAGCACCGCGCGCGAATTGTAATCGGATGGACGCGGGCGGAAGACAGGCATAAGAGTCTGAACGGAACGATCGAGACGGAACACATGGCTGCACTGCCTCTGCCCAGATTTATCACGGCGCGCGTCATCACCGCGCTGGTGATGCGCGAGATGGGATCGACCTACGGCAAATCGCCGGGTGGTTACGCTTGGGCCATTCTCGAGCCGGTCGCGGGCATTCTGTTTCTGTCCTTGGCCTTTTCGCTCGTTGTGCGTGCGCCGTCGCTGGGAACGAGCTTTATCCTGTTCTATGCAACGGGCGTTGTGCCGTTCCAGCTCTATCAGGATCTGACATCGAAACTCACGCAATCCATGCGCTATTCCAAATCGCTGCTCGCCTATCCGCGGGTGACGTGGATCGACGCGCTGGCCGCGCGGGGCGTGCTGTCGATCATCACCAGCATCACCGTGTTCTGCATTCTGATGACCTCGATCATCATGTTGATCGACGAAAGCGTGGAGCTGGACGTCGTGCACATCGTCGAAGGGCTGCTCGTGGCCATCATTTCGGGCCTCGCGATCGGAACGACGAACTGTTTGCTGAGCGGTCTCTATCCGCTCTGGCAGAACATCTGGTCGATCATCAACAGGCCGCTTTTCATCGCGTCGGGCGTGCTGTTCATCATGGACGACCTGCCACGGCTCGCGCAGCAGATCCTGTGGTGGAACCCGTTGATCCATGCCACGGGGCTGGTACGTAAGGGCTTCTATCCGATGTACGAAGCCAGCTACGTCTCGCTCGCCTATGCGCTGGCGGTGCCGCTGACGATCTTTGCGATCTCGCTGTTTTTCCTTGGCCGGTACTACACCGAAACCATGGAGAACTGAGCGATGACCCTTTAGAATTCCGGCTAGTCCCCGATTTGGATTTGGCGAAATGACCGGCAAGGCAGTACGCTACGGCCGAGCAGAACGGACACAAGAATGAACGACGAAACAAACGACCAGCAGTCCGAAGAGCCGCAGCAGAAGCGCGGCCTCCGCAATATGGGCGGAAAGAAGAACGGCGGCGGCGGTAATAACAAGGGCGGTAAAGGCGGCAAGCAATTGCCCCGCGTCACCGTTCGCCCGATGGCGACCCCTGCCCGTCCGCAAAAGCGTCACCGCGGTATTCTTCTCTGGTTCGTGATTATCGTTCTCGGGCCCGTCGCGGCAGCGGCATTCTATCTTTATACCATCGCGCAGGACCAATATGCGTCCACCGTGGGCTTCACCGTTCGCGCCGAAGAAACCGCGTCGGCCACCGATCTGTTGGGTGGCATCGGCTCGGTTCTGGGAGGCGGCGGTAGCAACGACGCCGAAATCCTCTATGAATACGTCCGCAGCCAGGAAATCGTGAAGCTGGTGGACGAAGCTGTGGACCTGCGGGCGAAGTGGAGCGTCGAGCACAGCTCCGACCCGCTGATGACCTTTGATCCCGACGGCACGATCGAAGACCTCACCGATTTCTGGGCACGGATGGTGCGCGTGCATTTCGATGCGGGCTCGGGCCTGATGCAGCTGCGGGTGAAAGCGTTCAACGCAGACGACGCGAAGGTCATCGCCGAAGAGGTTTTCGCACAAAGCTCGGCCATGATTAACGAGCTGTCGCAGCAGGCGCGCGAGGACGCCACATCGTATGCCCGCGAGGATCTGACCCGCGCCGAGGATGCAGTGCGCAACGCGCGCGAGAACCTGACCACGTTCCGTCTGTCCAACCAGATCGTCGATCCGTCCGCCGACATCCAGTCGCAGATGGGCCTTCTGACGAACCTGCAAAACCAGCTGGCCGAGGCGCTGATCGAATTTGACCTCGTATCGCTGAACACGCAGACCAACGACCCGCGTCTGACCCAAGCGCAGCGCCGTATCGACGTCATTCAGGAACGCATCGATGCGGAGCGCGAGAAGTTCGGTGCGCAGGGTCAGGGTCCGGGCGGAAGCAGCTATGCGGACACGATTGCCGACTTCGAACGTCTGACAGCCGACCGCGAATTTGCGGAACGGACCTACGTTGCCGCGCGCACCGCTTATGACGCCGCACTGGCCGAAGCGCAGCGGCAAAGCCGTTACCTCGCCGCCTATGTGCGCCCGACGCTGGCCGAAAAGGCCGAGTATCCGCAGCGCGAGCTGATCGTCGGCATCGTGGCGCTGTTCGCTTTCCTGATCTGGGCGATTTCGAGCCTCGTGTTCTACGCCGTGAGAGACCGCCGCTGACATGATCCGGCTGGAGAATATCAGCAAAAGCTTCCGCACGCCGCGCGGCCGCAAATGGATCGCGCGGGACGTCAATGTGGAGTTCCCGACGGGCGTTTCGGTCGGCCTTTTGGGCCGTAACGGCGCGGGCAAATCGACGATGATGGACATGATCGGCGGACGCCTCATGCCGGACTCGGGCCGCATTGTGAAAACGGGCACCGTGTCATTCCCCGTCGGTTTTGCCGGCTCGTTCCAGAAAACGATGACGGGCGCGCAGAACACACGGTTCGTGGCGCGGATTTACGGCGTGGACACCGAAGAACTCATTGGTTTCGTGGAGGATTTCGCGGAGCTTGGCGACCAGTTCTACGCGCCGATCAACAAGTATTCTTCGGGCATGAAAAGCCGCCTCGCGTTCGGCGTGTCGATCGGCATTCCCTTCGACACCTATCTGGTGGACGAGGTGACATCGGTCGGTGACGCCAGCTTCAAGGCCAAGTCAGCCGCCGTTTTCCAGAAGCGGATGAAGAACGCGGGCGCAATTGTGGTCACCCACTCGATGAAGCAGATCCGGCAGCTTTGCACCGCCGGAGCCGTTCTGGAGCAAGGCACGCTCACCTATTACGACGACGTCGAAGAGGCGATTGCACACCACGAGCGCAACATGGGCACCGACGAGGACGAGGATTAAGTCCAAGGCCCTTTGCGCTGGTTGCGGCTGACCTTGGGGATACGCGACGAACGCATGGTCGGCGCACGCGGCGCGCTGATCTCGCCTACCATTTCGCGCAGCGCTGCGACGCGGTTCTCGGTCGCGGGGTGCGTGGCGAACAGGTTGTCACGCTTGTGGGCGTGCAGCGGGTTAATGATGAACATATGCGCGGAGGCAGGGTTCGCCTCGGCCCGATTGTTGTCGATCCGCGACGCGCCCTGCTGGATACGCTCCAGCGCGGAGGCGAGCCACATCGGGTTGCCGCAAATCTCTGCCCCCATGCGGTCGGCCTCGTATTCGCGGGTCCGGCTGATCGCCATCTGCACCAGCATCGCGGCCATAGGCGCAAGGAACATCATCGCCAGCGTCCCGATCAGGCCCATGCGGTTTTCGTCGCTGCGCCCCATGTTGAAGAACAGCGCAAAGTTCGCGAGCGTGGTGATCGCACCGGCAAAGGTCGCGGTGATCGTCATCGTCAGCGTGTCGCGGTTTTTAATGTGCGCGAGCTCGTGCGCGATGACGCCCGCCAGCTCTTCGCGGCTGAGCGATTGCAGCAGGCCCGCCGTCACCGCAACCGCAGCGTTTTCGGGGTTCCGTCCCGTGGCAAAGGCGTTCGGCTGCGCGGTCTCGATCAGATACACCGCAGGCATTGGCAGATCGGCGTTGCGCGAAAGCTCGGCCACCATGTCATGCAGGCCCATGCGGTCGTTCGGCGGGATCGGCTTTGCGTTGTGCATCCGCAGGACCATCTTGTCCGAATTCCACCACGACAGCACGTTCATCGCAGCCGCAATCACCAGCGCGATGACCATACCGCCTGTGCCGCCCAGCAGATAGCCGACACCCATGAACAAGGCCGTCATCGCGGCCATCAGCAATCCGGTTTTGAACAAGCCCATCGAGGTCTCCGTCAGTTCTTTCACCTCATATAGGCAGCTTGTGCGTCAATTCACGGGGCGCATCGAACACACACGCAACGCTTTCTCGTTTCGTGCGTTTACCAGCGAATTCAAATGGAGATATTCCCATGCGAGACGACACCAATGTGTCCGGCACGAAATACGCAAACCTCTTCGAGCCATTGAAAATCAACGAGATCGAGCTGCCTAACCGCGTGCTCATGGCTCCGCTGACCCGCAACCGTTCGCATTCGGACGGCACGCCCAAGGAATGGGCGCAGACCTACTATGGACAGCGTGCGAGCGCCGGTCTCATCATCACCGAGGCGACCCAGATTTCCGAAATGGGCAAGGGCTACCTCGACACGCCCGGTATCCACACCGAAAAGCACGCCGAGGAATGGGCCAAGATCGTGGATGCAGTCCACGCCAATGGCGGCCGTATTTTCCTCCAGCTTTGGCACGTGGGCCGCATCAGCCACACGTCGCTGCTGCCGAACGGCGCATCGCCGCACGCGCCCTCGGCGATCACCGCTGAATCGCAGACCTACACCGCGAACGGTTTCGAGCCGACCTCGCAGCCCGTCGCGATGACCAAGGACCAGATTGCGGAAACGGTCGAGGATTATGGCCGCGCGGCAGAGTTCGCCGTCAAAGCCGGTTTCGACGGTGTCGAGGTCCACGCGGCCAACGGCTATCTGCTCGACCAGTTCCTTCAGGACGGGTCGAACGAGCGCGCTGACGAATACGGCGGCAGCGTTGAGAACCGTATGCGTTTTCTGACCGAAGTTCTGGATCGCGTGACCGAGGTCATCCCTGCATCGCGCGTCGGCATCCGCCTTTCGCCGCTGGGTCAGGCCAACGACATCCACGACAGCGATCCGGAGAACATCTTTGGCGCGGTGATCGACATGCTGGACCCGCGCGGTCTGGCCTATCTGCACTTCGTCGAGGATTTCTCGGGCAAGGCCACCGACGAACAGCAGCAGATGCTGGAACGTCTTGCCTCGCGCTTCTCGGGCGCCTTCTTCGGGAACGGCGGATACGATGCCGCCAAGGCGTCGCAGCGGATCGCGGATGGCAAGGTCGATGCCGTGACCTTCGGCAAGAAGTTCATCGCCAACCCCGACCTGCCGGAACGTTTCCGCCTCGGTGCGGAGCTGAACGAGCCGGACCAGTCGACGTTCTACGGCGGCGACGAGCACGGCTACACCGACTATCCCGCACTTGACGACTAAGCGCACACGCCGCGGGCCTTCGGGTCCGCGGCTTTTTTATACCAGCGAGAATTTGTCCGTCAGCCAGTCATAGACAGCACGCACATCGGCGGGCGCGTTCGGGTTGACGACCTTGACATAGTAGCCCTGATGGCTCGACGCGCGGTGGGGCAAAGCCTCGACCAGCGTTCCGGTCTCCAGACGGTTATCCACCAGCCCCTTCCAGCCAAGCGCGATGCCGAGCCCCTGCTCCGCCGCTTGGATCACCAGATCGTAACTGTCGAACGCGAGGCGATCACCGCTCATCATCGGCGCGCCTTGCGCCGCAAGCCACGATTTCCACGAGAACCACGGCGCACCGATTCCGCTGGTCAGATCGATCAGGGGCAGGTTCGCGATGTCGTCAATCTCACCCATCGGCGAGTGGCGCTCTTTGAAAGCAGGGCTACAGACGGTGAATACCTCTTCGCCGAAAAGCAGCGTTTCGTTCGCGGACGTTTCGTGCTGCGCCTCCATCCGTACGAGGATATCGACCTCCGATCCGGGCGAGAGATCGGGCATCTGCGTGGTCATCAGGGAAATACCGACCGACGGGAACGCAGCGCAGAGCGAGGGGAACACCTGCAGCAGTCGGAAGCTGGCAAAGGCGAGGTCCGTCTGGATGACGATCGTGCGGCGTTTTCGCGCATTTTGGTAGCGGACAAAGGAACTTACGGTCTCATTGAGATGCGGCGCAATCGCGTCCCGCAGGTCCAACCCCGCTTGCGTCAGCACCACGCCGCGACGTTTGCGAAGCAGCAACTGGCGCCCGATACTGTCTTCGAGCGACTTCATCCGCTGGCTCAGACGCGGCTGCGACAGCCCCGCGAGTTCGGCCGCTTTGGAGAGCTGACCGCACTCCGCCACCATGACGAACAGGCACAAGTCGGCGCTGTATCGCGCAAAGGTGGCATAAGGATTGCCGATACCAGTCATTAGCAGGTTCCGCATTCATTCACGAAAAAGTCGTCTAGCTTCTGCCGGACTCTTATCCGCTCGGTTGAGCATACATCAGGACTTCTTGCTTAGCGGTCATTAGCGGCCGCGAGAACGGTCCGTGCATGCCCTCATCCGACATTTGATAGCGAAAAGGCGGCTTCAACAAGCCTTGCTAAAGATAAGAGCAACCCGCGTGTTCATGGGCACTGCTCGCGGGGTGACTTGCGCCCAGCGAACAGGGGACACTGTTTTTCATGTCAAAGATTGAACCTCCACTATCTGATCTGCCGATCAAAACTGCCGAAGGCGGTTTTTATCACGGCTTCAGCAAAGACGTCACCATCACCTCCAAACTCCTCGTCGGCCTTCTCATTCTCTGGGCCGTCGTGTTTCCCGAGCAAGCCGGCGGGATCCTCAGCGGCTTCAACTCGTTCATCCTGACCAACTTCGCGACGTGGTACGTCTGGGTCATGGCGCTCTTCGTGATCGTCTGCCTCGTCCTCGCGATCTGGCCTGCTGCTGGCCGTCTGCGTCTGGGTCACGACAACGAACGTCCGGAATTCTCGAACTTCTCGTGGTTCTCGATGATGTTCGGTGCCGGCATCGGTGTCGGTATGCTCACTTGGGCTGTTGCCGAGCCGCTCTACCACTTCAAGAACAACCCCGAAGTCATTCAGGGCCTCGCCAACGGCGAAAACATGGACAACTTCATCAATGCCTACAAATACTCCTACCTTCACTGGGGTTTCTCGGCGTGGTCGTCCTATGCTGTGACCGGCCTCGCGCTGGCGTTCTTCGCCTACCGCCGCGGCCTGCCGCTGACCATCCGTTCGTCGCTGACGCCGCTGTTCGGTAACGCGCTGTCGGGCTGGCTGGGCCACATCATCGACATCGTTGCGGTGATCGCGACCATCCTCGGCGTTGCGCAGACCCTTGGCTTTGGCGTGGAGCAGTTCATCGCAGGCATGAACCAGATCGGCCTCGGCTCGTGGATGCTCAATGGCGAAGGCGCGCCGTCCACCGCTGGCATCGTCGTCGCGCTGGTCATCATTATGGGCGCATCGACCATGTCGGCTCTTTCGGGCGTCGGCAAAGGCATCAAGTGGCTGTCGAACATCAACATGGGTCTCAGCATCTTCCTTTTGGCGTTCCTGATGATCTTCGGCTCGACATGGTTCGGCACCCAAGCGCTGTTCGTCGGCATGTGGGAATACATCATCGCGCTGCCGGGAATGCTATTCACCGTCTACCACGACAACGGCACCGAAACCTCGGCGGCTCTGGCGAGCTGGCAGGGTGGCTGGACCGTGTTCTACTGGGCATGGTGGGTCGCTTTCGCACCGTTCGTCGGTCTGTTCCTCGCCCGTATTTCGCGTGGTCGTACCATCCGTGAATTCGTGCTGGGCGCGATGATCGTTCCGTCGATCATGTGCTTCGTCTGGTTCTCCTACGGTGGCGGCACCGCGATCGACATGGAGCTTTCGGGCGTTGCCGAAGGCGCGATCTATGCATCGAGCGACGGTGGCAAGATCTTCACCATGACCAACATCATCCTCGGCGACGTGCTGGGTTGGGGCATGGCTGTGATCATCGTCATCCTGCTCATGACCTACCTCGTGACCTCGGCTGACTCGGCTGTTCTGATCGTGAACACCATCAACGCCGCCGGTGACGAAGGTCCGAAGGCCCGTCCGCACATCATCTTCTGGGGTGTCATTCTCGCCGTCATCGTTGGCGCACTGCTCATCGTCGGTGGCCTGTCGGCGATCCAGACCGCGATGGTGATCGGTGCGCTGCCGTTCTCTGTCGTGATGATGCTGATGTGTATCGCGTTGTTCAAGGCGATCTACCGCGACGGCCTGCGCGCCCGCGCCGGTGTCGACACGATCACAATCCTTCCGCAAGAACCGGCTGAATAAGTACCTGCAGTATAAGAATACCTTGATGCCAAATAGACGGCCGGAGGACGAATCCTCCGGCCGTTTTTATGATCGAATCGCCATTTTACCGTTTAAGTAGAACGGTTTGACGCATTTCACTCAACCACGATGTCTCATTATGAAGATGACTTCTCACAAGGGGTGCAAAATGAGGCTTTGTGCGCAATTTCAGTACCTGTCGGTTTGCTTTTGCGAACGATACGAACGTATAATCTCCACTGCTATTGAATAACATTGCTCGTTCGTCCCTCTTTGGCGGCGCCCTTACGCAAGGACCCACCCATGCCCGACGTGAACCTCATCAAGTTCATCACAGAGCGCGAACTCGCGAACCGTATGCGTCTGTCGGACATGCGCGACGCAGGTATGTTGTCGCGTATCGACGAGACCGTATTTGACGATGCTGTAAAGCTGTGCGCGCGCCTTCTGGGCGTGCCGGTCAGCCTCGTGTCGATGGTCGACGCCGACCGTCAGTTTTTCAAAGCGCAGACCGGCCTTGCTGCGCCCTACCATGAAACCCGCGAAACCCCGCTGAGTCATTCGTTCTGCAAGCACGTCGTGGACATGAACGCGCCGCTGATCGTCAACGACGCGCGCGAACATGAACTGGTCAAGAACAACGGCGCTATCGTCGATCTGAACGTAATCTCCTACCTCGGCTATCCGATCCGCAACGAAGGCGGCGCGGTGCTGGGCAGCTTCTGCGTGATCGACAGCCAGCCGCGCAATTGGACCGACGACGATCTGGAAACCGTTGCGCTCGTTGCGCGCGGGGTCGAGGCCGAGGTGCGCCGCCGTCTGGAGCGGTCACGCGCCGACGCTGTTGAAAAGTCGCTGCGCGAGATCATCCGCACCGTTCCCGTCGGCATCCTGATTGCCGAGAACGAAACCGGCCGCATCCTCTATTCGAACGACGCAATCGACAAGCTGGTCAACGCCCAGACCACCAAGCTGGGCACGGTCAACAGCCTCGAGCAGCTCAAGGCCCTGCACATGGACGGCACCCCTGCCAAGTCCGAGGATTACCCGCTCTACAAAGCGGCGCTGCTGAAACAGCCGGTGGACTCGATGATGTTCAAGCTCGTCGATGCCGAAGGCGAAGAGCGGGTGATCGACACATGGTCGCGCCGCATCTGTTCGGACACGCTGGCGATTGCCGCCGGTGTCGACGTGACCGACGCGCTGCGCCAGAAGCAGACCATCAACTCGCTGGAGACGAAGCTCGAACGCATTCTGCACTCGGTATCGGACGCGATTGTCGAGCTGGATGAGAACGGCGACATCGTCTTCTTCAACTCCGCCTTCCAGAAAAGCGCGAAGCTGACCTGCGACATCGACGATGCGATCTCGTACTTCACGGGCAAGAACTTCGTCGACATGCTCGATTACTCGACCGAGGCGTTCCGCAACGACCTGCGCCAAGCCATCGCAGCGGCCCGCATAACCGGTGAGCCGTCCGTGCTCGTGTCGGAAACCAGCCAGAACAGTTTCTACGAAGTGCGCGTGTTCAAGAGCGGCGGCTCTGCGATCCTCGTGATGCGCGATGTCAGCGCCGAGCACATCAAGACGGAAACCCGCGAGGCGCTGCTCCACGAGCTGAACCACCGGATCAAGAACCTCTTTGCGCTGACCAGCGGCATGATCGCGATGACCTCCCGCGGGATCGACGACAAGGACGAGTTCGTCAAAGTGCTGCGCGGCCGGATCAATGCGCTCGCAGCAGCGCACGATATGGTCGACATCGGGATGCGCTCGAAAGAACTGCAAGCCACCTCGCACATGTCGATGCAGCTGCTGCTGGACGCGATGTGCAAGCCCTACCGCGATACCGCCGATTTCGAGATCACATTCACCGTGGACGAAATCCCGCTATCGCCGGGTTCGCTGACCTCGCTGCCGCTGATCTTCCACGAGCTCTGCACTAACGCGATGAAGTACGGTGCCTTCAGCTCGCCGGGCGGCAAGCTGCATGTCAGCGCCCGCATGTCCGACGACGACAAGGCGATCATTGAATGGCACGAGACGTGTGCCGAGCCTGTCGATCCGCGCGGGCAGGACGGCTTCGGCTCGCAGTTCCTCGACCTGATGATCGCGCGCCAGCTTGGCGGCAGTTACGAAAGCGATCTGCAAGGCAACGGGATGCTTTTCCGCATGACGCTTCCAAAGTCGGCTCTCTGAACATCCGCATTCGGCCCTGCGCCGCGACCTCATAGGTTGTGGAGCGGGCGTTTGACTTTCTTTAGTGCTGGCTCCAAGGTTCAGTGACAACGCAATGACGATCAGTGTGTGAGGGTATCGTGGACCACGACAGAAAAGGTGATCCAGATCAGATCGTCCAACCGATGTTCGACTTCCCAATTGTCGGGGTCGGCGCCTCCGCAGGCGGGCTGGAAGCGATGTCGACAGTCTTTGCCACCGCAGAGGCGGACGCAGGCATGGCCTATGTCGTCATCCAGCACCTCGATCCCCATCACAAATCATTACTGACCGAGCTTCTGAGCCGCGTCACCGACCTGCCCGTCCAGCAGATCGAAGAGGGCGATCTGGTCGAGCGCGACAATGTCTACATCGCCCCACCGGGGTTCATGATCGAACTTCGCGACGGACGCCTGCACCTTGTCCCATTGGAAGAACCGCGCGGCGTGCGCCGCCCCATCGACGAATTCATGCGCTCGCTGGCGCAGGCGCAGGGCGAAATGGGCTGCGGCGTGATCCTGTCGGGCACGGGCACCGATGGCTCGCTGGGTCTGCGCACGATCCGATCTACGGGCGGGCTGTGCATCGCGCAGGACCCCTCCACCGCGAAATATGACGGGATGCCGAATGCGGCGATTTCCACGGGTCAGCTTGACCTGATCCTGCCGCCCGACCGTATGCTGCCGGAAATCTCGCGCTTCTTCACACAGAGCAAAGATCGCTGGATCATCGGCCAATCGCGCGAGCTTTATAATCGCCTGCCGATCATCTGCGAGCTGATCAACGAAAAGACCGGCCTCGATTTTACGGGTTACAAGTCCCCGACACTTCTGCGCCGTATCGCCCGCCGAATGCAAATCCTTCACCTGAGCAAAGTTGAAGACTACGTGGACCGTTTGCGCCAAGTAGACGACGAAGCGGAAGCCCTCATCGAAGAACTGCTGATCAACGTGACCGCGTTTTTCCGCGACCCCGAGTATTTCGAGAAGCTGCGGACCGAGGTCATCGAACCGATGGTCAAGGATCCCGCTTCCCAGAACGAAATCCGCGTCTGGGTCCCCGGATGTTCGAGCGGTCAGGAACCCTACACCATCGCGATGCTGCTGAACGAGGCCGCGCGGGAATACAAATACCGTGGCCGCATTCAGGTGTTCGCCACCGACATCGACCGCGCGATGATCGAAATTGCCCGCGAAGGCCGCTACAGTGCCGCCGCCATCGGTGATCTGCCTGAACGGTTCCGCGACAGTTTCATCATCGGGAATACGGGCTCTTTCCAGATCGCGCCGCGTATCCGCGATATGGTCCGGTTCTCCGTGCATTCGCTGATCAAGGACCCGCCGTTCAGCAAGCTCGACCTGATCAGCTGCCGTAACCTGCTGATTTATATGGAAAGCGACTTGCAGGATAAGGTCATCCCGCTATTCCACTATGCGCTTCGCCCCGACGGCTATCTGTTCCTCGGGCCGTCCGAAGGCATCTCCAAAAAGACCGAGCTGTTCCGCGCGTTGAACCAGAAGGCGCGCATCTTCAAACGGGTCGGCCACAACTCTCCGCTGAGCAGTGGCGTCCCGCTGACGCTTTTCTCTGCGACGAGCCGCGAGGCGAAGAAGGACAAGGCACAGCGCAACGCCGGCCGTTTCGAGCATTTCGACAGCCCGAACCTCACCGCGATCCGCGAAGCCTTTGCGCCCCCGTTTGTCATCGTGGACAAGGACGGGCACATTCACGAAAGCTCCGGCGAATTGTCGGTCTACCTGCAATCCGTCCACGGCGAGAGCAAGCAGCTGATCGGCATCCTCGCCCGCCCCGGTCTGGCCGAGGTCGTCGGCGAGGTGATCGAAACCACCATCGCCCGCGGCGAAGGCATCGCGATGGAGGGGATCGAGGTCACATCGCCCTTTGGTGTCCAGAAGATCACGCTCTATTCGCGCATGACCGCCGATCATAACGTTGCGCTGGTGTTCATCGACGACGGCCAGTTCAAGGCGCAATACTCCAGCAAATTCGTGCAGCGCACCCCCGAGGACAGCCGCTCTGCCCGTCTTGAAAACGATCTGAGCAAGCTGCGGTACGAACTGCGCATCACGGTCGAAGAGCTAGAGACCGCGAACGAGGAGCTGAAAAGCTCCAACGAAGAAATGATGTCGATGAACGAGGAACTCCAGTCCGCGAACGAGGAACTGGAGACCGCTAACGAAGAGCTGAAGACGAAGCTCGACGAAATCGCCATCGCGAATGACGACCTCGACAACATCCTGCGCTCCACCCAGCTTGGTATCGTGGTGTTGGATCAGGACGCCCGCGTGCGCGTGTTCACCAACGCCGCCACCGCCGCTTTCCGCCTGCAAGCCGGCGACGTGGGCCGCCAGCTGACCGATGTGCGTTCGCTGATCGACAAGGTCGATATCAAGAGCGTCATCGACCGCGCCATCAACGAGAAAAAGTCCTACGTCCAGATCGTCCGGCTCGAAAACGAGGCGCGCTATTTCATGATGCGCTGCCTGCCCTACAAGAGCACCAGCCACCTCGACAGCGGCGGCGCTGTGATCGTTCTGAACGACGTTTCCGAACTGAAACTGCTCGAAGCCTCGCTCGGGCTGAAGTCCGAACGCCTTGCCTTTGCGCTGTCGGGCGCGAAGATCGGTGTTTGGGAATATGCGCCCGAGACTCAGGAATTCATCTCGGACGAACGTCTGCTCGATCTGTTCGACGTCCAGCTGTCGGACTCGCACGACATGGAAGCGTTCTTCGACAAGGTTCTGACCGAGGACCTTGCTGAACTCCGGTCGAAGTTCGAAAAGACCGTGACCGCCGGACTGCCGTTCGAACACCAGTTCCGCGTCCGGACACAGCGCGGGGAAACGCGCTGGATCAAGGGCCTTGGCCGACGCTTCGACAGCGAAGAAGGCCCGCGCCTGATCGGTGTGAACTACGACATCACGGCCCAGCAGGAAGCCTCGATCCGTCAGGACCTGCTGGTGCGCGAGATGAACCACCGCGTGAAGAACCTGTTCGCTGTGATCTCTGCCCTGACGACGATCACCGACATGGAAAGCGAGACGAAGCCGGAGCTTGTCTCTACGCTGAAAGAACGCATCGCGGGGCTTGGCCGTGCTTACGAGCTGACGCAGAACAACCGCGATCTGCGGATGGTGAGCCTGCGCAGCCTTCTGGTGAACATGTTCCGTCCCGTCACGACGGACAACAACGTCATCCTGCCCGACAGCGACCTGCCGCTGCCGACTGCCACGCTGACGCCGCTTGGTCTGATCCTGCACGAACTGCTGACCAATGCGATCAAGTACGGCTCTCTGGCCCAGCCCCACGGCTATCTGGAGATCGACTACTCGCGCGAAGGCAAGCTTCTGACCCTCAACTGGTCCGAGCACGGCGCCAAGGTCGACGGCGAGCCGGACAAGTCGGGCTTCGGCTCGCGGCTCATCACGCAGAGCCTTCGTCAGCTCGGTGGTGATATAGAATTTGACTGGAAGCCAGACGGGCTAAATATCAGACTCACGATCACTATAAGGGACTGATCATGCCCAATTTTTCGCGCGACCTGGATGTTCTGATCCTCGAGGACGAGGCGCTCATCAGCTTTGACCTCGAGTTGCTGATTTCGTCCTGCGGCGCCAAGTCGGTGGTCTGCGCCTTTGACATCGAACAGGCCCGCGAAGCGCTCGCGCAGCAGACATTCGACATCGCCGTGCTGGACCTCAACCTTCCGGACGGCGAGTCCACGGTACTCGTGCCGGACCTGCGCAAGACAAACACCGCGATCGTGTTCCACAGCGGCCACGCCGAACGCGCGGACCTGATGGAGCGCTATCCCTACGCCGAATTCACCGCGAAACCCGCCGCCGTGCAGACCTTCAAATCAGCCTTCGTCACCGCGCTCGCCAAAGCTCAGGGCGCGCTTCCGACCGCCGAAGGGTAACGCACGTAGGCGAAACGGCGGCTGTCAGGGGCCCAGCTATTGACGTTGATCGTCCCCTGCCCGCCGTTGAAGCTGTCGAGCAAACGGTCGTTCGTGCCGTCGATATCCATCAACCTGATCTGCACGTCCTTGTCCGCAGGGTGCCCGAGCGTGCCCGCCGGATAGCTGATATAGCTGACCTTCGTGCCATCGGGCGAGACGTGCGGAAACCAGTTCACCCGCTCCCCACCGGTCATCTGCACGACGTTCCCGCCGTCGCGGTCCATGCGGTAGATCTGGGCATGTCCGGCGACCCGTTCGGGCGCTTCGCCGTTGTACCAAACATGCTTACCATCCGGTGAGAATTCTGGACCGTCGACGGGATAGGCTCCATCGGTGAGCTGAACGTCCTCGGCACCCAGCAGATGGACCCGCGTCACGGGCGGTGAGAACTCCAGCGCCACATAGGCCAGATTTTCGTCCGCACCGACGCCGTGCAGGTAATAGTTCCAGCCGCGATCCTCGGTCACGCGGCGGGGCGCGCCGCCTTCGAACGGAACGGCGTAGATGTGGCCGTCATTCACCGACCCGTAGATCGTTCTGCCATCGACCGAAATGACGTGATCGTTGTTCCAGTCCTGCACGTCGCCCGTGTCGATGCGAAGCGGTCCCTGCGACCCGTCAGCCGCCATCCGCCAAAGCCTGCCGTCGGCGTTGTAGACGATCCACTTCCCGCAGGGCGACCAATTCGGTGCCTCGATCAGCGCGGTGCTGTCGTACAGGATTTCCGTCTCGCCGCTGTCACTATCGATGATGACCAACTCACAAATGAGGTCATCCCGCAGGCGGCGGGTTTTGGCATTGGGTCTGAGCATGATGAGTCCTCCGCCGTCCAGACTGGAGCGGCGCCGAACACGATGCAACTGTTTCGTGTATTAGCCGAAAAGGTCGACCAGATCGTCGAGCGTGATGGTACCGGAGCCGGTTTCGACCATCTCCACGCCCTTGAGCACCACCGTGTAGTGATCGTCCGACACACGGACGGCATTGCCGACTTCTTTGACCTTGACGTCGGTGCCGAAGCTCAGGTCGAACGGCATCAGGTCCACCGTATCGACACCGCCGCCGCCGTTGATCACGGTTTTCGAGGTGTTGCCTTGGAAAATAAACGTATCCGCACCAGCGCCGCCCATGACCTTGCCGACGTTGTAGACTTGAATCTCGTCCTTGCCGCTACCGCCCATGACCTTTGTCACGTTATTGGCGGCAATCTTATCGTTGCCGCTCCCGCCGTTGACCTTGCGCACATAGTCGGCGTCGATCTCGTCGTTGCCGCTGCCGCCCAGAACCACTTTGACATTGCTGGCAAACAACGCGTCGTCGCCCTCGCCGCCGACAGCACGGCTGACATTGTCTGCGGTAATATGGTCGTTGCCACTGCCGCCGATGATGTTCTTGACGTCAAAGCCGCTGAGCGAGTCGTCGCCGTCACCGCCGTCGACCAGCTTGGCGTCGATCGCAAAAACGTTGTCATTGCCGCCACCGCCATAGACCTTTTCGACGTGAGAAGCGTCGATCGAGTCCGCATCCAGACCGCCATCGGCGATTTTTCCGTCGGAGGCGTAGATCATGTCGATCCCATCGCCGCCGTAGACGAACTCCGAAAACCATCCTTCGATGTAGTCGTCGCCTGCGCCGCCATCGACCAGCTCGGCACCTTCGACTTCGAATGAGTCGTTGCCCGCGTCGCCGAAGTACTGGTGGAAACCGGTGCCTTCGAACGTATCGTCGCCGTCGTCACCTTTGAGCACATGAGTAGCCAGCGCGAGATTGCGCGCGCCGCCGCTGCCGCTCGAAATCGTCAGGTAGTCATTGCCCGCACCGCCGCAGAGCGTGTCGCCCTCGGTATCGTCATTGATGGCCAGAAGCAGGTCGTCGCCGTTGCCGCCTTCGAGCAGATCATGGCCCGCGCCCGCGGTGATCACATCGTCATTATCGAGCCCGCACAGCGTATCGTCGCCGATCCCGCCGAACATGATATCCATCTCGGACGAGCCGTGAACGAGACCATTTCCGCTGATATTCTTGTAACCGGTATCGGGCATGACGAACCTAGCGTTGAAGCTTTTCACAAATTTCGGTTCTACTATCCGAACGGATAAAGTCAATATCCCTACGGGTTGAACGCATATTCCCTAGCCGAGAGTGGTATTCACTGCGTGCATAGCGCGTTTGAGGGTTTTGGGGGTACTTTCTGCACCGCAGCATCTCATATCAATGACGTAATGATAGCGCCAACACTGAAAGGAATTTCGATGGCTACCACGTACAACACCGAGATGCAGAACCGTTCGGGCATGTTTGCCGGTCTCGTCAGCGCAGTCCGCGGCTTCGAAGCCCGCCGCTCCGTTTACAACCGCACCCTGATGGAACTGAACGCACTGAACGACCGCGAGCTGGCCGATATCGGCATTCACCGCTCGATGATCGCTCAAGTCGCCAAAGAAGCTGCCCGTCAAACCAACTGACGGTCAGTTTCACCCCTGCCATAAAAGGGCGGCTGTTTGGTGGTGAACACCCTGCCTGGCAAAAGAATACGAGCCACATCCTCTGACATGACCCGATCGCTAGGACGATCAGACACGCTGGTGGACTTTGCCACCAGCGCCGGTGCAGAGGGTTATTTCTTTTTCATCGCATCCATGAGCGCCGCGCCGAACGAGCCGGTGTCCGCCTGACGTCCCTTTTGCGGGGATGCCTTCATCGGACCCTTATTGCCGCCGCCGCGCGGACCTTTGGCCGGACCACGCGCATTGCGGTCCTCTTTCGCGGACGCTCCGCCGTCCTTGCGCATGGTCAGACCGATGCGCTTGCGCGGCACGTCGACCTCGGTCACGCGAACGCGGACGACATCGCCCGCTTTGACGATCTCGTGCGGGTCTTTGACGAAACGGTCGGCCAGTTGGCTGACGTGGACCAGACCGTCCTGATGCACCCCGATATCCACGAACGCGCCAAATGCAGCGACGTTGGTCACCGTGCCTTCCAGCGACATGCCGGGTTTGAGGTCTTTGATATCCTCGACACCATCGGTGAAGGTCGCGGTCTTGAAGGTCGGACGCGGGTCACGGCCCGGCTTTTCGAGTTCCAGCAGAATGTCGCGAACGGTCGGCAGACCGAAGGTGTCGTCCACGAACTGCTCTGCCCGCAGACCGCGCAGGCTGGCGGCATCCCCCATCAGCGAGCGCACGTCGCGACCGCAAGCGGCCACGATCTTGCGTGCCACGCCGTAGGCTTCGGGGTGAACCGAGGACGCGTCCAGCGGCTCGTCGCCTTCGCGGATCCGCAGGAAGCCCGCACACTGTTCGAAGGCTTTCGGGCCAAGGCGGGCGACCTTCAGCAGTTCTTTGCGCGACCGGAACGCACCATTGGCATCGCGGTGCGCCACAATGGATTCCGCCAGCACGGGACCGAGGCCCGACACACGCGCCAGCAGCGGAGCCGATGCCGTGTTCAAATCCACACCCACCGCGTTCACGGCGTCTTCGACCACGGCGCTCAGCGATTTTGCAAGCTTGGATTGGTCAACGTCATGCTGGTACTGGCCCACGCCGATGCTCTTGGGTTCGATCTTCACCAGTTCGGCCAGCGGGTCTTGCAGGCGGCGTGCAATGGACACCGCGCCGCGCAGCGACACGTCGAGGTCGGGGAATTCGCGCGCCGCAAGCTCGGAGGCGGAATAGACCGACGCGCCCGCTTCGCTGACGACCACCTTGGTCGGCGCTTTGAAGCCCTGCGGCAGCAGCTTGATCACATCGGCGGCGAGGCGTTCTGTCTCGCGGCTAGCCGTGCCGTTGCCGATGGCGATGAGGTCGACGTTGTGCTTGCCGATCAGGCGCATCAGCGTTTCGGTCGCGCCGTTGATGTCGTTCTTCGGCTGGAACGGATAGATCGTCGCGGTGTCGACAACCTTGCCCGTCGAGTCCACCACAGCGACCTTCACGCCCGTCCGAATACCTGGATCGAGGCCGAGCGTCGCGCGGTCGCCCGCAGGCGCGGCCAGCAGCAAGTCCTTGAGGTTACGGGCAAACACGTTGATCGCGTCGTCATGCGCCTTGGCCCGCATATCGCCCAGAAGGTCGAGCATCATGGTCATCGACAGCTTCACACGCCACGTCCAGCCCGCGACGGTGCGCAGCCATTTGTCCGCCGCGCCATCGGTCCGCGTGCCAAGCTGCGCCGCGATCATATTCGTTGCACGCTCGGCCCCCGTTTCGGGATCGGGCGCAATGTCGAGCGTCACGATGCCTTCGTTCGCGGCGCGCAGCAGCGCCAGCGCGCGGTGGGACGGGATCGTCGCCCACGCCTCACTGTGGTCGAAGTAGTCGGCGAACTTCGCGCCCTCTGCTTCTTTGCCCGCGATGACCTTGGCAGTGACGATACCGTCCTTCTGCATGAACTGGCGCAGCTCACCCAACAGACCCGCGTTCTCGGCAAGGCTTTCGGCCACGATGTCACGCGCACCGTTCAGCGCGTCTTTGGTGGTCGGCACGGCCTCGGTCACGAAACCGGCGGCAAGCTGTTCGGGATCGGCGGCGCGGTTATCGAGGATCGCCTCCACCAGCGGCCCCAGCCCGTTTTCCCGCGCAATCATCGCTTTGGTGCGGCGCTTGGGTTTGTAGGGCAGGTAGATGTCTTCGAGCTCTGCTTTGGTGCTGGCGCGGGCGAGCGAGACCGACAAATCGTCGGTCATTTTGCCCTGCTCGGTGATCGAATTGACGATGGCCGCGCGGCGGGCTTCCATCTCGCGCAGATAGGTCAGGCGATCCGATAGCGTGCGCAGTTGGGTGTCGTCCAGACCGCCCGTGACTTCCTTACGGTAGCGGGCCACGAACGGAACGGTCGCGCCTTCATCCAGCAGTCTGACCGCAGCCTCGACCTGTTCGGGACGGGCGGAAATGTCGGTGGCAATCGTGCGGTTGATGCGGACGGCTGTATCCAAAACGGGAACTCCTGAACGGTTGGTCCTCCGTTCTAGCCCCGCACTATCCGCCCCGCAACGTCAGAAATCGAGACCGAGATCCAGCGTCATCGCCGAATGCGTCAGCGCACCCGAAGAGATGTAATCGACGCCCGTGGCGGACACTTCGGCAATGCGGTCCAGCTTCATATTGCCCGACGCTTCGAGCACAACGCGGCCCTCGGTCATCTTCACCGCCTCGATCAGCGTCGGCGTGTCCATGTTGTCAAGCAGCACGTTATCAGCGCCGTCGACCTCAAGCACTTCGGCCAGTTGCTCCAGCGTATCGACCTCGATTTCGACCTTCACCATATGGCTCGCGACGGCTTTGGTCGCGTCCAGCACGGCGCGGATACCGCCCGCAGCGGCGATGTGGTTGTCCTTGATCAGGATCGCGTCCGAGAGGCTGAAACGATGGTTGAAACCGCCGCCATGAAGCACGGCCAGCTTCTCAACGGTCCGCAGACCGGGAGTGGTTTTGCGTGTGCAGGTGATGCGCGTTTTCGTGCCGGCGGTCTGGGCGACAAATTGCGCAGTCAGCGAGGCGATGCCCGACAGACGACCCGCAAAGTTCAGCGCAACGCGCTCGCCCATCAGGATCGACGAGGCCGCGCCTTCGATCGTCATCAGCGTCTGGCCCTTGGTCACGGCAGAACCGTCACCCACCAGCGTGTCGATTTTCAGCGACGGATCAACGAGGTGGAACGCGATACGGGCGATCTGCATACCCGACACGACGCCTTCGTCGCGGGCATTGAGCTTGGCCTGATAGGTCACGCCGGCGGGGATCACGGCGCGGGTCGTGATGTCGCCGAAGGTGCCCATGTCCTCGGTCAGGGCATTGCGAACGAGCGGCTCAAGCACCAGATCGGGCAGCGCGGCGTAGGTCATGGGGGTCACTCCTTGGCGTAGCGGGCGCGGATTTCGAGCGCCTCGGCCAGCGTAATTTCAGTGCGGTGGGCCTGTTCGGGATCGGCCTCGGGGAAATCGGTGCGGAAATGGCCGCCGCGGGATTCCTCGCGCAGCAGCGCCGCCGCGGTAATCAGCGTCGCGGTCGCGGTCATGTTGCCGAAAGTGCGCGATTGCGCTTCCAGCTTTTCCAGACGGGCGATCTCGGCCAGCGCGGTTTGCAGCCCCGCAGCATTGCGCAAAACGCCCACATTGTCGGTCATCGTTTTGCGCAGCGCGACCATGCTTTCGGGTGCAAAGGCGTCGGTGCCGCCGTCCGTGAACTCCAGTTCGACCTCTGCCGCATCGACTAGAGGCACCTGAGCCGTGATGTCCTGCGCGCATTGGCGGGCGAACACGAGAGCCTCCAGCAGGCCGTTCGACGCCAGACGGTTCGCACCGTGCAAACCGGTCGAGGCAGCCTCGCCGCAAACCCAGAGCGACGCCATGCTAGTGCGGCCCTGATCGTCCGCGTCGATACCGCCCATATGATAATGTGCGGCGCAGGCGACGGGGATCGCTTCGGTCACGGGGTCAATGCCGTTGCGCGCGCAGGCGTTGGCGACCACGGGGAATTTCGTCAGGATTTCAGCGCCCAGAACCTCGCGGGTATCGAGGCACGGACGGCGGCCCGCTTGGGTTTCGGCAAAGATACCGCGCGCCACGATATCGCGCGGCGCAAGCTCGGCCCGCGGGTCAATCGCCAGCATGAACCGTTCGCCATCCGCGTTAATCAGTTTGGCCCCTTCACCGCGCAGCGCCTCGGTCGCGAGCGGCGCGGGGTCTTCGCCCACGTCCATCGCGGTCGGGTGGAACTGCACGAACTCGGGATCACCGACGAGAGCGCCAGCGCGGGCGGCAAGGCCGACGACCTGACCACGGATGCGCGGCGGGTTCGTCGTCACCGAAAACAGACCGCCCGACCCGCCACCGGCGAGCAGCACGGCAGGGCAACGGATCAGAACCGCTTCGGTCTCGCGGTCGGAGGCTTTGACGTAGACGCCTTTGACCACGCCGTCTTCGACCTCGAGGCCCGTCGCCAGCGTGTTGGTGCAAACCTGAACCGAAGGCGTTTCGCGCACGACCTCGATCAGCGTTTCCATGATTTTCGCGCCCGCCTGATCGCCCTTCACCCGCACGACGCGGGGTTTGGAGTGGGCTGCCTCAAGGCTCAGCACGTAGCCGCCTTCGGGGCCGCGATCGAAGGGTGTGCCCTTGTCCGTGAGGTTCAGAATGTGTTCGCGCGCGTGGGAGGTCACCATCTCCGCGATTTCGATGTCGACTGTGCCTGCGCCGGCCAGAACGGTGTCGCGGGCGTGAGCCGCTGCGCTGTCGTCTGCCGACATGGCGGCCGCAACGCCGCCCTGCGCCCAAGCCGAGGATGCACCCTGCCCCAACGTCTCCGGCGAGATCATCAATACGGGACGCGGCGCAAGTTCGAGGGCCGCATAGAGCGCGCCCAATCCTGCGCCGACGATGACAATCCGGCCGGTTTCGATGGTGTGGGTCACATTTGTATCCTCAGAGACCGAGCTGCTTGCTCATGTCGATCATACGCTCGACCGCTTGGCGGGCCTTGCCTGCAACAGCTTCGTCCACCTCGACGGGGGTCTGGCCGGTGTGCAGCGTCCACAGGACTTTCTCCAGCGTGATCATCTTCATGTAGGGGCACATGTTGCACGGGCCGACGAAATCGACTTCGGGCAGCGAGTCCGCGATGTTCGACGCCATCGAGCATTCGGTGACCAGCATCGCGCGCTCGGGCTTTTCGTCGTTCACATACTTGATGATGCCGCTGGTCGAGCCCGAGTAATCGGCTTCGGCCACCACTTCGGGCGGGCACTCGGGGTGCGTGATGATACGGGTGCCGGGGTTCCATTCGCGGAATTCACGGATGTCCTGCGCGGTGTACTGTTCGTGCACGATGCACGAGCCGTTGTACCAGACGACGCGCTTTTGCGGGACCATCTTTGCCACGTTCTGCGCAAGGTACTGGTCCGGCGTCATGATGATCGTGTCACCGTCCAGCGCGGCAACGATCTGCGCGGCGTTCGACGAGGTGCAGCAGATGTCCGAGGCAGCCTTCACTTCGGCGGTGGTGTTCACATAGGTGACGACCGGCGCGCCGGGGTACTGGCGGCGCATCTCTTCGATATCGGCGGCGGTGATCGCATCGGCCAGCGAACAGCCTGCGTCCATGTCGGGCATCAGAACGATTTTGGCGGGGTTCAGGATTTTCGACGTCTCGGCCATGAAGTGAACGCCGCACTGAACGATAATGTCGGCTTCGACGCGGGTGGCCTCGATCGCAAGCTGGAGGCTGTCACCCACCACATCCGCAACGCCGTGATAGATCTGCGGCGTCATGTAGTTGTGCGCGAGAATGACCGCGTTCTTCTCTTTCTTGAGCTTGTTGATCGCGGCGACGTAGGGCGCGTAACGGGCCCAGTCGATCGGATTGACCACGCGGTCCATCTTGGCAAACGTGTCCGACATCGCCTCTGCCAGCTCGGGGTTCGGCGCGAGGTCGTAATGCTGGGCCAGCTCTTCACGAATGTTGGTCAAGTCGAGCACGGCGTTCCCCCTTAAAATCCGCGTTGCGAGCGTCTTTTTTCACTCAGATGCCGCCTGATCAAGCTGCTTTAGGGCAATTTATGACGTTTTTATTAACGACACTCATACCTGAAGAGGCATTGGCTTATGTCAGCTAGACCGAAGGGTGCGCGATTCAATCGCTTACGTTGAAAATCGGGCAAAGTTGCACACGAGTGCACAGAATGCCGGTTGCGACCCGCCGACGGACTACGACCAAAGTCGGTTATTGACAGCCAAGCCCCTTGTTTTGTTTGGCAAAACAGCTCTGCCTTAATTTCGCCACAATGACGCTAGGTAAGGAGTTCGCCACTTGCGGGAAAGTAGCCTTTCGGATAGGTTGGCCTCACACACAGCATGGTAGCTGGTTGTTTGTTGAATGGTTTGTGAGTGAGTTACTGGGATTGTCCGTATTGCGGGACACCCCATTGGCCCTTTTGTGTGTACCTTCAGCTATTTAGCGCGTGTGGCGACCAACGGATTCGTTGATTGAGGGCGTACGCTTCGGGTTATTTTATCCGACGCGTGCGCCCATTTTCTTTCCAATCCGGGAACTCACATTCCTACCTATGGTAGAAATAAGGCACGTTCTCACTAATGGAATTAGAAACCGCTTCATAGTTCCGCCACAATTGAGAATTTAGTCTAACAAAGCTCCCAGTACATAAAAAGCGGCCCGCACGTCGGGGAACGCACGAGCCGCGGCCAATCCCGAAGGACCGGCTTACTTGTTGTACTTGGCGTCAACGTCGTTAATCGCTTGAACGTTGCTGGCGGAGGCGCCTGCGTCGTCAAAGGACTTCGACAGGAACTCGTCGGCGATGGTCTTGGCGACTTCGGCACCGATCACGCGCGCACCCATGGTGATGATCTGCGCGTTGTTCGAAGTTGCGGCCTTGCCAGCCGAATAGGTGTCGTGGGTCAGCGCGGCGCGGATGCCCGGAACCTTGTTGGCGGCGATACAGACACCGATGCCGGTGCCGCAGACCAGAATGGCCTTTTCATAGGTGCCGCCAGCGACGCCCGATGCAACGGTGTCCGACAGGTTGGCGTAGAACTCTGCGTTCACTTCCGCCATGTCGAGGAAGGTGACCTCGTGCTTGTCCGAAAGGTAGTCGGCCAGAACCTTGGCCAGACCTGCACCTGCGCTATCGCCTGCTACTGCGAGTTTCATGGATCTCTCCGTTCGTTAGATTGCGGCCGAACACTTGGCCAGGATGTCGAGGTAGCCGTTCACGTTCCACGCGGAACGACCGATGAATAGACCGTCGATGTGCGGGCACTGGATCAGTTCCTCGCAGTTCTCCGGATTGACCGAGCCGCCATAGAGGCACGGCACCTTGCGGCCGAGCACTTCTTCGGCGACCGCGATGATCTCTGCCTGACGGGCGTCGGCGTATTCGCTCGACGCCGGAATGCCGTTGACGCCGATGGCCCAGACAGGCTCGTAGGCGAGCAGGATCTCGGCCGACTTCTGTTCGTCCGACAGCTTGCCGAGCGCGCCGCGCACTTCTTCGGCCAGCACCTCGGCAGCACGTCCGCTTTCGCGCTGTTCGAGCGTCTCGCCCAGACAGATCAGCGGGATCATTCCATGACGTACGGCAGCTTCGGTCTTGAGGCCAACAGTCTCGTCGGTTTCGCCGAAAAACTCGCGGCGTTCCGAGTGACCCAGTTCCACGATGTCGAGGTTGCAGTCTTTGAGCATCAGCGGCGACACCTCACCGGTCCACGCACCCGCGTCGTCCCAGTGCATGTTCTGCGCGCCGACCTTGACCGAGGTGTCGGCCAGCATCTGCTTCACTTCGCGCACCGCGGTGAAGGGCGGAATGACGAAACGCTGGATGCGGTCGTCACGGGCGGCATCGGCAGCGGCCAGACCTTCGGCGAACTCTTTCGCTTCGGCGAGGGTCTTGTTCATCTTCCAGCTGGTACCAATCCAGAAATCAGCCATGGGTCATTCCTTTACATTCATAATCTTGATCCCCTGATCGCGCAGCGGGTCGGCCACGTCGGGGGACAGTCTGTCGGTTACGATGGTGTCGAATTCGCTCAGGTCCGCGAGCTGGTGCAGCGCGGTGCGCCCGAATTTCTTGGCGTCGGCCAGCAGAACGCGCTGCGCGCCTGCCTTGATCATCGCCTGCTTACAGCGCGTGACGCTTTCATCCATGTGATAGGCCATCCCGCCCGAAATCGCGGGGGAGGACAGGAACGCGATGTCCGCCTTGAGGCGCGACAGCGACTGTTCGGTCACGAGGCCGAAGAAGCCGTTGAATTTGCGACTATATATACCGCCCAGTGCGATGAGCGTGATGCCCTGCACTTCGGTCAGTACCTGAATGGCGGCGAGGTTGTTCGTAATCACCGTCAGCGGGCGGATCTGCGCCAGCATTTCGGCCATGATTCCAGCGGTCGTGCCGTCGTTAATCAGCACGGTCATACCGGGCTCGACCAGCTCCGCCGCCTTGGCGGCCACACCGCGTTTGGCATCGGTGTTTTGCAGCGCGCGGTAACGGTAATCGGCTTCGAACTGCGTAGACGTCTCGATCGAGGCACCGCCGCGCACCTTGCGCAGAAGGCCCGCCGCTTCAAGCTCGTCCAGATCGCGGTGGATCGTCATTTTCGACACGCCGAACCGCGCCGACAGATCGTCGAGCGTGACAGAACCGGCCTGCACCAGCAGGTCCAGAATGTTCTGGCGGCGATCTTCTAGCTTCATGACGTCTCCTCTCCGACAGGCGGTAACGCACCATCGGCCCTTGATGTGGAAAATAACAGAGCAAATCACAAAATCAATCGTGTTTTGTGATTTTGTTATTTTTGATTGTGATTTTTCACATCTTCTTCTAAGCAATGGCGCAACAGGAGGACTTTTCATGCCCAAAGATTCGTTCATCGCAGCCAAGTCGGCTGCCGATCCCCTCAATTTTGCTCTCGCCAACTGCATCCGCGCGCTGTCGATCGACGCCGTGAATGCCGCGAACTCGGGCCACCCCGGTGCGCCGATGGGTATGGCCGACGCAGCCACCGTTCTGTTCCGCAAGCACCTGAAGTTTGACGCGTCGAACCCCGATTGGGCGGACCGCGACCGCTTTGTTCTGTCGAACGGCCACGCGTCGATGCTGCTCTATTCGCTTCTGCACCTGACCGGTTACGAAGACATGACGATCGAGCAGGTCAAAAACTTCCGTCAGTGGGGCGCGATCACCGCAGGTCACCCCGAATACGGTCACGCCAAAGGCATCGAGACCACCACCGGCCCGCTGGGTCAGGGCATCGCGACCGCTGTCGGCATGGCGATGGCTGAAAAGCTCGCCGCGTCGGAGTTCGACGGCCTCGTCGATCACCACACCTATGTCATGCTGGGCGACGGCTGCCTTCAGGAAGGCATCGGTCAGGAAGCCATCAGCCTCGCCGGTCACCTCGGCCTTGGTAAGCTGGTTGTTCTCTACGATGACAACAGCATCACCATCGACGGCCCGACCTCGGTGTCGTTCTCCGAAGACATCCCTGCCCGCTTTGCCGCTTGCGGCTGGCACGTCCAGTCCTGCGACGGCCACGATGCAGAGGAACTCGACGCTGCACTGACCGCTGCCAAGGCAGAAACCGCCAAGCCGTCGCTCATCGCGATGAAGACGATCATCGGCTTCGGCTCGCCCAACAAGGCAGGCACTTCTGGCGTTCACGGCTCGCCGCTCGGCGACGACGAAGGCGCGGCTGCCAAGGCTGCGCTGGGTTGGGACGCGGCTCCGTTCGAAATTCCGGCAGAACTGGCACTGGAATGGCACGCCATCGGCTCGCGCGGCGCTGACGCCCGCAAGGAATGGGAAGCCAAGCTCGACGCCCACCCGCAGAAGCAGGCCTTCATCGACCGTATGTCGGGCAAGCTGCCCGCAGGTTATGACGCGGCCTTCAAGGACGCTCTGGCGAAACTCGCCGCGGAACCGGCCAAGGTCGCGACCCGCAAAGCCAGCCAGATGGCGCTCGAAGCGCTGACCCCCGCCGTTCCGGCTATGGTCGGCGGCTCGGCTGACCTCACCGGCTCGAACCTGACCCGCGTGAAGGCTGTCGACACCCAGTACACCCGCGAAACTCCTGGCCGCTACATCGGCTACGGCGTGCGCGAATTCGGCATGGCGGCTGCGATGAACGGCCTCGCCCTGCACGGCGGTTTCATCCCCTACGGCGGCACATTCCTCGTGTTCTCGGACTACTCGCGCAATGCGATCCGTCTGTCGGCGCTCATGGGTATCCAGACCATCCACGTCATGACCCACGACTCCATCGGTCTGGGCGAAGACGGTCCGACCCACCAGCCGGTCGAGCACATGGCATCGCTCCGCTCGATCCCGAACCTTCTGGTGTTCCGCCCCGCCGATGCGGTCGAAACGCTCGAAGCGTGGGACATCGCGATCCGCACCACCAACAAGCCGTCGCTCATGGCGCTTTCACGTCAGGGTGTGCCCCAGTTGCGTTCGGCCGATGAAGGTGAGAACCTGACGGCCAAGGGCGCCTACGTCATCCGTTCGTTCGGCGAAGGCCGCGACGTGACCCTGATCGCCACCGGCACCGAAGTGTCGCTGGCCGTCGAGGCTGCCGAAGCGCTCGCCGCCGAAGGTTTCGGTGTTGCTGTTGTTTCCATGCCGAGCTGGGAGCTTTTCGAAGACCAGCCGGAAGCCTATAAAGCCGACGTTCTGGGCAACGCGCCGCGCATTGCAATCGAAGCTGCGGGCAAATTTGGCTGGACACGCTACGTCGCATCCGAGAATGACGTCATCGGAATGCCCGGCTTCGGTGCTTCGGCTCCGGCTGAACGCCTTTACGAAGAGTTCGGCATCACGAAAGACGCCATTATCGCCCGCGCCAAGGCGCTCATGGGTAAATAAGGAGAGAAGACATGAAATTTTTTGTCGATACCGCAGTTGTCGAAGACATCAAGGAACTGAACGATTACGGCCTGCTGGATGGTGTGACCACCAACCCGTCGCTGATCGCAAAGTCGGGCCGTGACTTCAAAGAAGTCATCGCTGAAATTTGCTCGTTCGTTGACGGTCCGGTTTCGGCCGAAGTCGCTGCGATGGATTACGACGGTATGGTCGCCGAAGGCGAGCACCTCGCCAAGATCGCCGACAACGTCGTCATCAAGCTGCCGCTGACCCTCGACGGTCTGAAGGCATGCCGCCACTTCACCAACAACGGCATCAAGACCAACGTCACCCTCTGCTTCTCGGCTAACCAGGCTCTGCTGGCTGCCAAAGCAGGCGCGACCTACATCTCGCCGTTCATCGGTCGTCTCGATGACATCAACATCGACGGTATGGAACTGATCCGCGAAATCCGCGAGATCTACGACAACTACGGCTTCGAGACCGAGATCCTCGCAGCGTCGATCCGTACCCCGAACCACGTCAAAGAGTCGGCTCTGGCCGGCGCCGACGTTGCCACCATCCCGCCGAGCGTCATCAAGGGCCTCGCCAAGCACGTCCTGACCGACAAAGGTCTGGAGCAGTTCTCGAAGGACTGGGCAGCAACCGGCCAGACCATCCTCTAAGGATCGGTCCACGATATCCCTCGCGCGTGCACTCTTTCTCTCTCCGTACGCGCGGGGCTAAGACGGCGGCTCTTGGGCCGCCGTTTGCATTTCTGGAACGTTGATTCGTCTGGTGAAGATAAACGTTCTCACAAACCGCCCTCCCCCGCATTTTGGGGGAATACCCCACTACCCTAGGTGACACGGCAACGCTCCGCCCACCAAGGAGCCAGCGTTTTTTCGTTTGCAGATCGCCCTTTACGAGAAATTCCGGCGACCGGCGCGCGCAACTACTGAAATAATTTTCTTGACCGAACTCGCCCCCCTCCGGACCCTGAACGTGTTTCAGGTCCGATTTTTACGAGTTTGTTATGGTGAACCCTGCTGGCAAATTGATGCCCTGGCTCGCGCCGCTTCGCAGCTATATGTACGAGGTCGATGCAATCGCGAAAAAGCGAGTCGACCCTGCGTGGCACGCAAAGCTCCAAGGCAAACTCAAAGAGGTCGGGCGCAAGACCGACGATGCCCAGAAAGCTATCGAACTCTGGCGCCTCATCAATTCAACCATGGAGCACCTCAAGCAGAGCAGCGCGCAGGATTCCAAGACACTTGGCGCACAGATACAAGGCAATCTGCACGAAAGCTTTGAGGTCATTAGAACCCACTACGAGCTCGATGAAAAATTCATGTGCTGCTTCAGTGGCGCTCTTACTGAATTCTACCGCGGCAACACATCCGGACTGAAAGACAAAGTCTGGGCAGCTGGTGGTTGGCTACCTGTTTCGTTTCAGCGGTTGCTGCTGTCGACCGACAACCTGCTGGATGTCTTTGACGCCGCGCCTGCCGTTGAGCGGATGCTATTCCTCACCGAACTGTTCGCGGGCCTCTCTGCCATTCGCGCCCATGCGCCGGAACTCCATAGCCTTGAGGAAGTGCGCAACCTGTCAGCTGGCTCTCTGCTCGATGATCTCCCCAGCACAAGCGCGACGGGCCTGTTCACAGTCGAGCGCCTGACCAAAGTTGCCGAAGATCTACCGATTGAAATTTCCGGCAACGCCTACAGCGCCATAGCGAACAGCACCCAACGAGCCGACATTCTTTGCAACGTATCTGCTTCTGCCGCGCCGCCGACCAATGCGCAGATCGGTGACTTCGTAATGAAGGTCTATCTGTCCTACACGCAAGTTGCGGGACAAATGATTATCGTCAAATCGAGTGTCCCCGAGCAGCATCTCAACAAACTGCTGAAGGTCTATAACGCAGGTGCGGACTTCGTGCAGATGTTCGACGATGTCCGCGCGCTGACCAATGCGTTCAATGCGACGATGGCGAACGACGCCCATCCCATGACCAAGGCGCTCAAGGCGCTGACGCGGAACGCCAACTACATCTTCGACAACCTTCCCCATGTGATCGGCCTGTTTGCAGAGCTCAAGTCACTGGCGACATCGACCAACAAGGCAGACACACTCAAGTCGCTTTTCTCTCTGTCGGGAAAGGTTGCAGAGGTCGCAACTTGGTCTCTCGAAACCACCCAAGCCGCATACAAATCGGCAGGCGTTATCGAAGAATTCGCCGGAGCCACAGCGCTCAAGGTCGCGAAGACCGGCGTCCTCGTGCTGGGGACGGTTGTCGCCATCTTTGAAATCTACGGCGCGGCTACAGGCTACGCCCAAGCAGACATGATGAACGACACCTCGGTCGCTATGGGGCACCTTCTGTCCGGAGCGAGCGCTGCCGGCCTCGCGGTTTTGCCGCTGCTTCAATTGATGGGGCCTGCGCTCGGCATCGGCACTGCAGCCGGCCCGATCGGTCTGATCGCCATCGCGTTGATCGCGATCGGACTGGTTGGCGCCTACCTGATCGGCTTCACCGCCAACCACCCGTTCGCAGGTCTCGTGAACATCAGTTTCTTCGGCAAACAGCCGTCGACCTCCACCACGGTGACCGACGCGCACTATCAGTTCGGCCCCTCAACCAGCGCAGCAGAATATTCCAACAACGATCTTGGCAACCAGATGGTCGCGCTCAAGACCTCGATTTCGCCAATCGCGTTTAATCTGACGACCAACCAAGCTTCCGTCATGATCCAACACACGATGCCTGACCGAGCGCATGGCGGCGGGACCAACGGCAAACCCGCGATGGATGACTATCCAAATTGGACGATCTCGATTTCGGTCATCAATGACACCGGCGCGACGGCTTCATTGCCGAATTTCGCAGATAACAGCGATCATTTCAGAACCACTGGCGGCGGCGCATATCTCCCGCCCAGCCAATCCCTTGCGACGCTTCAGGCGGGGTCCGACGTCGGATTTCCCAACGACTACAAATACTGTGAGTTCAAGTTCAAATCGCCGCCCGATCACCTCGGACGCCGCCTCGTCGCAAACCGCAAAGTGGTGGCCTACCGATGACCCAAGCTGTACCCGCCATTCTCATCCGTGAAATCGAGCGCCTGCTGGAGCCACTTTCGTTCTTGTCGCTGCCGTCGCAGAATCGCATCGTCTACGACTTCACCATCGACAGCACGACGACCGTATCCCTGAACGAACGCGCCGAAGAGCTTCGCGAATTCGTCACTGATTGCGGCATTGAATTGCCCGAACTTCCGACCGAAGCCGTTGCAGAAACTTTCGCGACCGCCGTGTCAGGTCTTCGCACGACAATTGCGACGGCTAAGAGCCAGTTCGACGATCCGAACTTCGACATGGCAGACGTGGAGCAGTTGATCGAAGCCATCGAAGCGGTGAGGACGTTCGTCGCCGCCGTCCAAGATCTGCGGGACGAACTGCCGGACGCAATCGCCTCCCTCCCGTCTCCGGACGAAGTGGCCAAGCTGGTCACCGAGCATCTCATCGCTGTCTACCTGTCGCGCTACTATCCCGCCGTCTGGCAGGTGCTTTGTTTTATCGGGGTCGGGAATGACGCGGCGTTGATTGCGGGGACCACTCGCCAGTTCGATTTTGCGCGGATCGCGGAGGTGATCGGCGATCCGCTAGACGCGGTGCAGGAGACCGTCGGCTTTGGCGAGCAGGATTTCGATGCCGCGCAGCTCGTTGCGGCGGTGGCGTTCCTGCTCGGCGCGATGGGACTGCGGGCGCAGATCATGGAGGCGGCGAACGCCAATCTGCCCGCCAATGTCGAGGCGAACCCCGACGACCTCCTGCTGATCTGGACGATCTTCCAATCTATCAATCCCGCTGCGGCGGCCAAGTTGACGTTGCAAGGCGACATCCAGAACCGGTCGCTCAAGGCGCTGCTGAGCATTAACGGCGAGGGGCAGACCTCGGTCGATCTGGGCAACAACACCGACCTTATTTTCTCTGCCGCGACCGATGCCGTCGACATGATGCAGATGACGATCACGCCGGACGGCATCACGACCGGCGCGGCGGCTCCGCCCGTTGATCTAGGCGTGGAGCTGCAAGGCGACGGCTATGACGAAACCTACAAGTTCGGGCCGCTGTCGATGCACGCCGCGAATTACCGCGCGGGGGTGAAGGTCAAACTCGATCCCGGCAATTTCGACCTGCGGACCGAGGCGAAGCTGGACACGCTCGATTTCACCCTGTCGGCGGCTGACGCGGACGGGTTCATTGCCAGCCTGCTGCCGCCCGAAGGCATCACGACCGGCTTCAAACCGATGGCGGGCTGGTCGACGAAGGACGGGTTCTATCTGTCGATGGGCGCGACGGGCTTTACCGCGCGATACCCCACGGACCTCGGGTTCGGGGACGCGCTGCGGATCGAGGCGATCACGATCTCTGTCCTGCCCGCCGACCCCGCGCCAGGCGGCGGCTTTGGCGTGCGTATCCGCGCCACGCTGGACGCCTCCATGAGCATCGGCCCTGTATCCGGCGCGATCACGGGGATCGGTGTCGAAACGGGCTTTGACCTTGTGCTGTCCGAGGGCCCCAGCTTTGCTGGCGTAAAATTCGTGCCGCCCACAGGCATGGGCGTTTCGGTCGATGCGGGCCCCGTGTCGGGGGGCGGTTTCATCGAATGCCTGCCCGACATCGGCCGCTATCAGGGCGTGCTGAGTTTGCAGGTCGAAGCGATCGGCATCACCGCCTTCGGCATCCTCGACACCCAGATGCCGGATGGCGAGGACGGCTGGTCGCTGATCCTGTTTATGTCGGGGCAGTTCCCCCCCATTGCGCTCGGGTTCGGGTTCAATCTGCTCGGCGTGGGCGGCCTCGTGGGGATCAACCGCGATGTAGACACCGACGCGCTGTTCGATGTGGTCCGCGCGGGGCGTGCGGGTGATCTGCTGTCGCCCGAAAACCCCGCAGAGGACGGGCCGCAGCTACTCCAAGACGCCTCGGCCATTTTTCCCGTCACCCGCGGGCAGTACGTGCTTGGCCCGACGGTCAAGCTCAGCTGGGGCGCGCCGACGATCATCACCGCCGATATCGCGCTGGCCGTCACCCTGCCCGAGCCGCTGCGCATCATCCTCATCGGCAGCATCGGGATGAACCTGCCCAAGCCCGAAGAGCCGATTGCCAGCATCAATATCGACGTCGCGGGCGTGCTCGACCTGACCGCGCAGCGCTTCGATATGGAGGGCTCGATCCACGATTCCGTCATCGCAGGCATGTCCCTGTCGGGCGGTTTTGCAATCCGGTCGTGCTGGGGAACTAGGGCGGAATTCGCGGCCTCTATCGGCGGGTTCCATCCCGATTTCGAGCCGCCCGAAGGTTTCCCGAGCATCGACCGACTGACGCTCGTCGTCGCCAACTCCAGCAATTTCAAACTGATCGCGACGGGCTATTTCGCGCTGACCAGCAACAGCCTCCAGTTCGGCGCGGGGCTGGACCTGAACGCGAAACTCAAAGGCTTCACTGTTCTGGCAGACCTCGGTTTTGACGTGCTGATCATCTTCAGCCCGCTCTACCTTCAGGCCGATGTCCACGCGAGCGCAACGATCAAGCGGGGGCGCGATACGCTCTGCTCCGTCTGGCTGAGCGGTCAGCTCAGCGGTCCGGGACCGTGGCGGGCCAAAGGCAACGCGGGGATCAAGGTGCTGTTCTGGGATGTCGAGGTGCATTTCGACAAGTCCTTCGGCGACACCCAGCAAAGCACCCTGCCCCCCGAAAACGTCTGGGCGGACCATCTGCTCGAACGGCTACGGATGCCGCAATCGTGGGGCGCTGGCAAAACCGAGACGACGCACTTCGTGCTGACGAACTGCACCGACCGCGTCATGCCCGACGCGCCCGTGTCGCTGTCGCAAGACTGCGTACCGCTGGGTCTGAAGCTCGACCACTTCGGCGGCGCGGCGGTCACGGGCGACGACATATTCGATGTGCTGCGGATCAAGGACGAGGACAACGCCGTCCACAACCCCGCCACCAGGAACATCGCCCGCTTTGCGCCTGGTAACTTCAAGACATTGACAGATAACGAAAAACTGTCCTCTCCGTCGTTCGAGGAAATGGAGTCCGGCGCGGTCTTTACCACCACCGTCGATTTCCCGATGGCGGACTCGGTGGTCGTGGATGACAGCGAAGACCTCATCATCATCGACGCGCCCGAACCATCCGGCGCCGACTTTGCCCCCGCTCGCCGCATCCGTCCCGTGGGGACCGCGTCGCTGGCGCGCAACATCGGCCCCGCGCCCAAGGCCAAACCAAAGCGCAAGATCACCATCAGCGACGAAACCTACGTGATGACCGACAGCACGCTGACCATTTCGACAACCAAGCCCGCACCCCGCGCCATCCTCGGCAAAGGTGCGGTCCGCACGACGGAGGTCAGCGCATGAGCGGCCGTTTCTACGCCTACGCCCGCCGCGGCATGCGCACACTTGGCGGTGACCGCGATGCGGTGTCCTTTACGCTCGATGTGAAAAAGGGCGGCTCCACCGAAACCGTGGAGATCGACCTGTCACTGGCCGGTCCGGGTAATGTTTCCGCCCTCCAGCCCACTGCGATCGGCAAAAACTACCCCGTCGCGGGCAGCGTCGATATGCGCGCGGGCGGCCTGCCGTATGTCGAATTCACCGACCCGATGTTGCCGTGGGTGCTGAGCCCGCACGGCTGGAACAACGACATGGGCATCGACCCTTGGATGGCGTTGCTGTGTTTCCCGTCCGACCTGTGCAGCGTCAGTATCGGCGACACCCGCGTGACCGTCAGCGCGGCGGGGCTGGCGACGGCCTCTGTGTCGGGCGGCGCCTTGCTGCCAGAGCCCAACCACGTCCAGATGGGCGCGCATATCCACGATCCCGACGGCAAATCGCTCGACACCGAACCAGGTGAGCGAGCTATCGCCCGCCTCGTCAGCCTGCAACAACTCAAGCCGCGCACCAAGTACACCGCCTGCGTCGTGCCGCTATTCGAGGACGGGCGCCTCGCCGGATTGGGGCAGGAACCGACGGGCCAGACGCTTTATGCGTGGCAGCGCGGCGACGATGCGCTGACCATGCCCGTCTATCATCACTGGACCTTCACCACAGGCGCGGGTCGCGGCGCGGAGGACATGCTGCGCGATCTGACCGCGTTCGATCTGGATGACGATCCGGCAGAGTTCCCGATGTCCGCCAAGTTCCTGTCACCGATCAAGGAACTGGATCAGCAGATGGTCGTCGACCGCACGCTGTTCATCCCTATCCACGACCCGTTTGCGCAGCGTAACCCCGACGAAATGCCCGTGGACATCTTTAACGAAGCGCTCGACGGCGCCCTATCACCGCACTTTTCATCAGAGATGCCGATCCCGTCCTATGGCCGCGCCTATGCGGACGAAGACGACGCGCATTCGTCAGCTTCGACAGAGTGGTTCCAGAGCGTCAACCGCGATTTCGGTCTGCGCAGGCTCGCGGGGGCGGGCACCAATATCGTGCGCAAACGACAGGAAGAAATGGTCGCCTTCATCGGTGAGGACGCAGGCGCGATGAAAGACGCGAACGCCATCATCTCCCGCGCTCACGCGGCCCGCCAGCTCAACGCTCAAACGACCCGTACGCTGGGGAGCGCGTCGATCACATCGCTCGTCGGCTTTGCCGGTCCCGCCGCTGCGCGGACCCGCATCATGGACAATGACGGCAGAAAAACCTCGCTGAAAAAGCGCGTCGAAGGAACCGTTCTCGACGTGGCGCTGTCCTCCGCCGTGGCGCGGCAGGCGGGCAGGCGCGGCCTTACGCCCGAGGATATGCAGACCGGTGCCCAGAACGCTGCTGATGCCTTTGCCGACGCCGATCACGTCGCGGGGGCCGCGATGCCCGACGATCTGGTCGACACGCTCATCAACCAGACAGGCGTCGGCTCTTCCTCGATCGACGTGGAGCAGACGGTCGCCGCATTGCTGGGCCAGCTCCTCGAGCGCAATCCGAATGATCGGCCCAAGGTCAATCCCGCGGACGAGGAAATGCAGGCGTGGGCGCAGGACACTTACGACCGGTCCTTCCTGCCCAAAGACGCACCCAAATTCAAAGACATCGATGACCGCGCGGGCCGCATTCCGGATGGCATCAAACGCGCCCTCGACCCTGCCAACAGCGTTCCGCCCCGCATCGCGCAGCGTATCGGCGGCGCGGGAGAGCTGGACGGCGACAGCCTGCCCCTCCGCCTGATCCACGATCCGGTCTGGCCCGATCCGCTGTTCGAAATGCTGCTCGAGGACTCGCCCGAACTCATCGCCCCCAACCTGCGCGAGATGCCCGAGAACTCGCTCACTGGCGTGTTCTACGATCCCCGCGCGATGGAGGCCGTGATGGTCGGCGCGAACCACGAGCTGCTGCGCGAGTTGCGCTGGCGCGGGATGCCCGTGCCGAACAACGCCTCCCCCATCCGCCGCGCCTTTCCCGCGCCGACGGACGGGAGCCCGCTGAACCCCGATATCGAACCCATCGGCGATTGGGGCGACACCGATTTGGGCGAGCATGGCGAAGCGCCGCAAGTTGGCTTTGTCACCGTCATGCGCACCCCGCTGCTGGAGAAGTTCCCCGATATTCAGGTGATGCTCTGCAAGGCGGTCATGGAAAACGGCCAGCGCACCATCGACCTGACGCGGACGACGCCGGTCTTGCCGATCATGTACGGAAAGCTTTCCCGCGATCTGTCCTACGTCGGCTTCCCCGATCTGGGCGGCGTTTCATTGGATGGCGATCCGGGCTATTTCCTCACCTTCGTCCAGCCGAAAAAGGGGCTGACCTTCGGGCTGAACGCCCCAACCGGCGACGCCCCGCAAACGCCTACGGACCTTAGCAGTTGGAATGCACTGTCGTGGTCGGACCTCAGCGGCGACGACATCGCGCCGAACGCGTTTGACCACAGCCAAGGGCCGGCGGGGCTGGCGTGGGGCAAGGACGGTGCGCGGATGGCGGGCATCCTGCTTGAGCGGCCCGTCGTCGTGGCGATCCACCTCAGCGATATTTTGTAACCAGTTTTTCCAAGCGACTTTCGCACCATGATCCTATTTAAAATCGAAGACATTTTCTCAATTACAGGCCGCGGGACCGCTGTCACGGGCGCTCTGGTGCGCGGCAGGATCAACAAGGGTGACAAGGTCAGCGTCCCCCTCACCGATGGCACCCGCGCATTGATCGTAGTCGAGGGTCTGATGGTCGGCCGCCGTCAGGTTTCGGTTATCGGGCCGCAGGACAAGGCGGCGCTGCTGTTTCGGAACCTGCGTGAAAAGATCGACCCCTCGGGCCATATCCGTGATGCCGATTTTCAGGACCGCGAAGATCCCGCCCCCCAACAGGGCTGGCACCTATCCGACCAGCCACAGCTAAGCGGCGATTACAAATTCCACGTGCCGCTCAAATCCGCGCTGATGCTGCTGCCGCTCAGGATCGAGACGTTCTGCGACGGCACCACCCTTAAAATCCGCGCCTTCCCCGACGCGATGCACGCCGATGCGACGGCAGGGTTTTCGGATAGCGAAGTCGCGGACGGCAATCGTTGGGAACGCGGCGAGATGACGACCGCCGACCTCGACGCCGCCGCTGGCACCGCCCGCAGTTGCGCCATCCGTCAGGCCGTCAAACAGGGCCGCCTTGTGGCTGGCGAAAGCGGCGATCGTCCCCTCGCCCGCTCTCTGCCTCCGCGCCTGATCTACTGCGTGTCCTTCGACACCCACCCCGGCGAGCAGTTCGAGCAGGAAGGCAAAGACATCCCCAAAGACCTTCCCACAGGTCCGGGGGACGGCGATACCGCGCTTCTCAGCCGCAAGGGCGATCCGCTGTTCTGGATTGCCGATTTCGATACGGCGGTCGAGGTCGGCATGGCTACGAGCTTCAACGTGCCGCCGGATGCCAAAACCGCCAAAGTCGCGGTGATCGGCGCGGGCGATATGCCTGTTGAACGCACGCTCGACATCCTTGCGAAAGGGCCGGGTCTGACCTCGCTGTTTTCGGGCCAGACGACCAAGGGCGAGGATGCGGGCACCGGCGGTCCGCTCGCCTCGCTCCCCGATGGCAAGCAAGAGGCGCTGCACGAACTGCTGCGCACCAAAGGTATCCCCGACACGCTCACGACGAAAGATAGCAAGGCACTGACCAACGCGGTGCTCTGCGTTCTGTGGGAAGCCGCGATCCGCCCGACCTTTGTTTTCGACAAGATCTTCGGGCAGGAAGGCGGACTTGGCGCGGACGCCGCTGCGCTCGACCAGTTGCGCCGCCAGTTGTCCCGCGCCCTGCCCGATTTCGCGGATATTCCCGTCCTCGCCGTCGGGCGCACACCCATCGGCATTATGGGTGTCTCGACCAAGCCGAGCAGCAAACACCCGTGGCTGGGCAAGATCACCAAAGGCATCCGCGAGGCGGTCCCGCTCGCCCGCCACGCAGAGACGTTGCGTTCTCCAATGGCCCCCGCCGACGACCTCGCCCAAACGCTGGCGCGCATGCCCTTCGGCCAACTGTGGCGCGACCGTGCGCGGTGGGAAGTGCTGACAGTCGCCAAACTGATCGCAGCGGGCTCGAACGGCTACAGCACAGACCAACGCCACATGATCAGTGAAATGGCCTCGAACGCAAAATCAGCAGATAAATTGCTGACCGACACCGGTTTCCGAGGCAGCCGCGAATTGCCCTTTAGCAAGCTCACCGGTAGCCCCTTTCCCACCCGCAACTGCGGCCCGCTGATCGCAGAGGGCGGCGAGACGAGCACTCACACTTGGGCCGATCCCGTGATCGACGAGATGCTGCACGGGCGGTACGTCGATGACCTGCTCGATCACCAAGCCGCCCGCCGGACCGACGAAGGCCCCGAGCCGTTGTTCCGCATTCTGTGCGAAGACGCGATGCGCAATATTCTCGCCGATATGCAGGCGATCATCGACGAGCCCAACGCGACCAGTGCCGCCAACAATCGCGCCCAAATCCTCCACAATCCCCGCCGGATCGGAGAGACCACGGCCCACCGCCTGATGGAAACGCTCCTGCAAAACTCCGGCGGGAACGCGGTCGGCGTGCGGGATAATACCCCGCAGACAAGCCGCTCCGACGATCTGAAACGGCTCATCAGACATCTCGAATACCTGCTGAAACAGCCGCAGGATCTGCTGCATCATACCGTTGCCAATATCATCGACTGGTTCTCGCTCCGCCCCGATATCTGGATCGAAGGCGAGGCGCGTATCCGCCTCGAACAGGACGCGGACGGCACATCCGTCGGCGCGTGGGGCTACGTCGAGGACGTCCCGCTGACCACGCACCCCGACCCCGATGCGACCTATCTGATCGCACCGTCCCAACGCCTCGCGCGGCTGGCAGGGTTTCTAGCACGGGCCGAGGAAGGCTTCGCGCTCGAAGGGATGGACGGAATTTTCGACGCCGCGCTCACCGCGCCCCGTGTGAAAATGGCCCGCCGCCTGATGACCGAACTGACCCGCGCGGGCCGCTATGACGCCGGCCTCACCCGCGTGATCTGCGAAGATTTGCAATCTCGCGGCGCGGGCGGGGTGATCGAAACGCTCGCCGCGACGTTCCCCGACATCGAAGAAGAGGGCCAGTCGCCCCTGCGGTTCGACGCGCTCGCCCTGATCGACAACGACCTGCCCGCCGATCTGCGCACCGTGGGCGATCACCGCGAGAAACTGGACGCCGTGCTGGCAGAGGTTCGCGACGGGATCGACATCCTCGGCGCCGTGATGCTGGCCGAAGGCGGGCTGGCGCTGACCGAAGGCCGCCCCGACCGCGCATCGGGCCTCCTCGCGACACGTGGCGCAGGGGCCGTTCCACCCGCCGATCCCGAAGTGCTGGAGCCCCGCGTCTCCGGCGCTGCGCTTGGCTTCGGCGTGGGCGTGACCGGGCACGAAGACGACCCGCTGAACGACATCGCAAAACGTCTGGTCGGCGAATTTGGCGGAGAGATCAGGCTCATCGAAAGAGAGCCGCTCACCCCGCTGCGCAGCTATGACATCGGCAATATCCCCAGCGTGCTGGCGCTCGTCCGCCTTGCCGCCCCCGACCGCGATACTGCCGCCGCGCTGGCCGAACTGGCCTGCCTGTCAACGGGCCGCGATCCGGCAAATTTCACGGGGACGCTCGACGACAAAGCGCAGCAAACCATCTGGGCCGCCGCCCGCGTGAACCGCCTGCTGTCCGAGGCGCGCCCCTTCAAACCGGACGACTTCGCCGACCCGCAGAGCACCACGCTGTCAGTCGTTGAATCGCCCTCCTACCTGACCAAACACATCGACGCGCGGATCGAGGCGTTGGAAAACCTGATGGACCGCCTCAAGTCGTTTACTCACCAGCTGACCCCGTCCGATACCGACTGGCAGGTGCTAGCCGTCGAACTGATCTGCCTCGGCATCATCAAGACGACCAAGGGCATACCCCGCAAAACGCTGGCAGAACGTGCCCTGCGCAAGATCGAGGCCCGCATTCAGGACGCCCGCAGCCTCTCAGGAGAGGCCGCGGCCAAGGCGCTCGATCCCGACATGCCCGTGGTCCGCGCCTTCACCCTGCCTCCCGGCAATGATGCGTGGAAGAAGCTGTTCGAGGACCACGATGCGCTGGAAGAATGGCTGGAGGAATCGCAAGTCGTCCGCAGCCGCCTCGCGCCGCTATCCGACCTCGTGCTGGGCGGCAGCGATGACAGTTGGGCCGTCCAATGGCCTGGCGGGATTGTGGACGGACAAAACGACTGGATCGGCGGAAAGCGTGTGAATGACGGCGTGTATCACGCGACAAATGGCATTGTTTTCAATGGTCCCAAGCCCGCAAACAGCCTGATCTGCGGTCTGATGATCGACCAGTGGCAAGAGGTCGTCCCCGATGACACCGCCACCATCGGCGCGGTGATCGACACGCCCACGCCAACGGCCCGCGCGCCGCAGGTCGCTCTGCTATCGCCGCCTGATCCCGATGCCGAATGGACCCTCGACACCGTGTTCGAGGTGGTCAGCACCGCCGTAAACCTCGCCAAGCTGCGGTCGCTGACCCTCACCGATCTGCCAGCGGACGGAGCGCAGAGCTACAATAACCTCGGCAATCTGCTGCCGTTTCTGAGCCTTCGCGCTGCCGACACAGGCATTCACCGCACCCACTGCAATCCCGGACCGGAGCCTCGCCATGTCAAGCCGTAACCGGATCGAACCCGATACCCGCAACGCCCGCGCCATTCCTGACGGCGCTCTCGTCCGCCTTGCCGATCCCGCGTGGATGTTGTCGCGGCAATGGTGGGTGGGCGAGCTGAAGGGCTTCAACGGCGGCGCGCCTGTGTCCGTGCAACTCGATGCGCGGCGCGATAGCCTCACGGGCGGGACCAGCGGGATGGACGCGTTCATCCCCTCCTCCGTTCTGGCCACGACGTCCGATGACTGGCGCGGGTCGCTGACGCTCGGTATCAAGCTCTATAACCGGATGACCACCTTGATCGCCCGCTACAACGCCAGCGGCGCGAATGGCTATGTGGTCGAAGCCTTGGAAGCGATGCAGAGGAAACTGCACGAGAATTTTGCCCTGACGATGGAGGTCATTCCCCCCTCGCTCCGCCGCGTCGAACAGCAGAAACGTATCGACGGATACGCCATCGCCGCGTCGATCAAGGCAAACGACGGCCGCTTCGAAGGCATCGTCATGCCCGAGGTCTTCGAGTGGTTCGCCGCCCTCCCCGATGTGAAGGCCGCATCCACGTTTCACGCTGAAACAGGGTCTACTTCTGCCGAGATCGACGGCGGGATCGATGTTGTACGGGTGCACAACGCCAGCGGTCCTGCGTTGCATTGGGACGACATCCAGCCGTCCGAAACTCCCGAAGAAATGGCCGATTTCACCGCACGTTGCGTGCCCACGCGGCTGGTTTATGCGGGCGACGCGCCGAACAGGTGGTGGGGGCTGGAGGATGCGGGCCGCGACTGGACCGCTGCGCCTGCGGGGCCGAGCGACCTCGGCCAACTCGTCATCGCCTCGGCCTTTACCAAAGCGCACCGCGTGGCGTGGATCGCGCCGTTCGACGTGCCTTCGAACAGTGTCCTTTACCCCGAAAAAATCACCGTGACCGACGGTTTCGGCAACACCGTCGAGGCGCAAGAGGCGCAAAGGAGCGTCGCCCGCGCGTGGACCGACGGCACCGAAAACCGCGCCATGCCTGTGCTGGCAAACGCGCCGCTGCTGCTGGGTGATCCCACGGACGTTGTGGCGTTCGGCACGGACGAAATGGACAACCTCCTTTGGGCCGAGGTGCGCATAGAAAAGGACGACAACGGGCGCGGGCATCTCGTGCAGGCCATCCGCAAGGACCGCACAGTCACGCAGCCCGAATACGCTGTGCGCATCCCGCCGCCGGACAACTGGCACCCCTATATCCAGATGGACGACCAGATGGAGAGGCGGACGTTCGACGAAGAACTACCGCACCCCGTGCTTTCGATCATGCCGACACGGCTCGACCTCCAGCCCATGCAGATCAGCCGCGATGGATGGGGCCTGCAACAGCGCTGGGTTCTGGGTCGCGCGGCGGACGGCTCGCGCCATGTCTGGCGGGTGAACACCGATGCGCAGGTGAAACTGTCGGGCAGTTCCGGCCTTGCACATGATGTGCTGCTGAAACCCGAAGGGGCGAATTAAAACAGGCTGGCAATGGTGATGATGCCCATCAGCAGCATCATCACGTTTTCGGTGAGCGACACAAAGCCGAGCGGCACGTTGCTGCCCCCGCCCACGCAGGCGCATTTGAGCTCGCGCTTGTCGATGTAGACCGCCTTGAACACCGACGCGGCCCCTACCCCGCCGATGAACAACGCAATCGGCCCCGACAGCCAAGGCAGGATCGCCGCGATCATCAACAGACCCGCGAGCGTCTCGGCAAACGGGTAGATGTAGGCGTAAGGCACCCACTTGCGCGCCAGCAGGTCGTAGCCGAGGAACATGGTGCTGAACTGCTCCACATCCTGCAATTTCTGAATGCCCAACAAGACCATCGCGATGGCGATAAACCGCGTGAAGATATCGAGCGTCAGCACCGTCCCGTTCGCGATCAGCGTGACCGCCAGCGACATCAGTAACGCGACCGAGAAAATGGCGATGACAGGCTGGAAGGTTGTCTCGTCCGGATCATCGAGCGGAATATCAAAGTAATCCCGCAGGTCATCGTATCCCCCGACACGCTCCCCGTTGATCCAAGTCTGCGGAGAGGTCTTGACGTTGTGCTCTTCAAGGAAAGCGTCCGTTTCTTCGCGCGTTTCCAGCCAGTGATCCTCGACATCGAAACCCTTCATTCCAAGCAGAGCTTTGGATTTCAGACCGTAGGGACAGACGTGGTTCGGCATGACCATACGGTAGAGGACGGCGGTTTCGCGGGTTTCGGACATGGGGGATCTCCAGCTGTATCGCCGAAACAACGACCCGTTTGCCTGAATGTTCCACACCTTCGCCATGAGAATCCGTCTCGCATGATGTGGAATTATCACTCTATTTCGGTGGTATCGCTGTTCTCGCCTCTTTTGCCCCTTGGCGGGAAATCTGGTCGCCATATGGTTGCGAAAGGTACGATCCTTCGGGCTGCCGTGTGTTGGCAGCCGCGTAACCAGTGAGTTTTTATCATGATCGAAATTTCCCTCGAATACAGCGGGAAGACTCCAATCCTGTTGGCTGAAGTCGACGAGTATGACATCGACAACAATGCCGAAAGCGACGCCTACGTCTGGGCCTATAACTACGCGTTTTACAACGATGGCTCCACCGACGGCATCCTGAGCATCAACCTCGATGACGGCGACACGGTGTCCTATAGCGTCGTTTACACCAAGTCCGGCGATATCCAGATTACACCCCTGAACGGCTCCGAATACGGCGATGGTGACGGCGGCTCCTATCCCAACCTCGCCATGGATAATTCGGGGGTAGAGATGCTCTACACCGGCCACGACCGCATCGTCAGCATGGACGCGAATGACCGCCTTTACGGGTTCGCGGGCAACGACATCCTACGCGGCAACGGTGGCGACGACGATCTACGCGGTCACACGGGTGCGGACCGCATTTTCGGCGGCAAGGACAACGATGACATCTGGGGCGGTAGCGGCGCTGACGTTCTCTTCGGCAACGCGGGCCGCGACAGGCTTCGCGGCGGTGCGGGTGACGACACGCTCGTCGGCGGCGGTGGCCGTGACAAGATCAACGGCGGCGCAGGCGATGACATCCTGACGGGCGGCGGCGGCAACGACCGCTTTATTTTCAAGGGAGAGTTCGGCAACGACACCATCACCGATTTCGAGGTCGGCGCGGACCGCCTCATCATCGAAGGCGGTGATATGTGGACCACCCACACGGGCTACGCGGATACCGAAGCGGGCCTACTGCTCATCTACGAAGGCGGCACGATCCTGCTCGAAGATCTGCAACTCAGCGACTTCGTGCAGCAAGGCGATATCGACACCTGAGCAAACCGCCCTCCCCTATCGCGGGGAGGGCGACATTCCGAGAAATCAGATCTCGATATCAGCGACCATACGGACTGCGTTCGCAGCCTCGGCGCCTTTTTTCACAAAGTGTTCGGTGTAGAACTTCACGTGCTCGTCGTTGCCGTGGAAGTGGTGCGGGGTCAGCGAAACCGAGTACACCGGAACGCCGGTGTCCATCTGCGCGCGCATCAGGTTTTCAACGACGGTCGACGCAACGAAGTCGTGGCGGTAGATGCCGCCGTCAACGACGAGCGCCGCACAGACGATCGCGTCAAACTTGCCGCTTTCGCCCAGTTTCTTGGCCAGCAGCGGCATTTCGAAAGCGCCCGGAACGTCGAAGGTTTTGACGTCACAGTCGCGGCCTGCATCGGCCATGCTCTGGTTGAAACCGACGAGCGTCTGATCGACGATATCGGCGTGCCAACGTGCCTTGATGAAGGCGATGTTCAGAGTTTTGGTCATAGGGTCCATCCTTAAATTACCAATGGTCCCCAAGGCGATATTGAACAGGGGCCGGAGTCTCCTCCGTCCTGTCCATTCTCTTTCATCCGGACTTTAACCGTCGGCGCCGGAATTACACCGGACTCTGCTGACCCCTCGCAAAAGGGCGCTCGCGGGCTTTCACCGCCGGTGGGGAATTTCACCCCGCCCCGAGAATGTGTTTCAGCTAACAAACGCGGTTCTGCTTCGCAAGGCAGATCACATTCGCTATGAGCGCACCATGACCCTGCATCCCGACGCCCGCCTTTCGATAAACGGCATTCCGGTGCCCTTCCCCGTCGCGTCAGAGCCGGGATCGCGCCTGCGCGTCATCAAAACGCCCGCCGAAGTGATGCAAGCCATGGCTGACGGAGCGCCCTTCTGCTTGGCTGAGTCGGTTATCGACGAGGCGGAGGCCCCGCAACGCCTCCACACGCTCACAAGCGGCTCCTCAGGCGCGCCCAAGCGCATTCGGCGCACATACGACAGCTGGATTGCCTCTGCACGGGTCAATTCCGCGCTATTCGGCCTCACTTCGGCGGACAAAACGGTGATCCTCGGCGGGCTGGAACACTCCCTCGCGCTCTACGCGCTGTTCGAGGCGCTGGTCCTCGGTATGGCGGTCGACGTGTTGACAGGCGTCAGGCCCGACCGTCAGGCGGACGCCATCGCGAAAATGGAGGCGACGCACCTCTATGCGACACCCACCCAGCTGCGCCTGATCTCCACCCGCCCCCTGCCCTCTTTGCGGAATGTGGTGGTTGGCGGCGGAAAGCTGGACGAACGCACGCAGGTCGCGTTCTGGAAGCATACCCCGTCCGCTCGGCTGGTGCCGTTCTACGGCGCGGCGGAGACGTCCTTCATGACCATCGGCAATGACGAGACCGCCGTGCACAGCGTCGGCCGCCCCTACCCCAAAGCCGAAATCGCACTGCGCAATGTGGTGGACGGGATCGGAGAGGTTTGGGTCAAAAGCCCTTACCTGTTCCTTGATTACGCCGAGGGTGCCTCCGCGACCACGATCCGCGATGGCGACTGGATGACCGTGGGCGAACTGGGGACCATCATCGACAGCAGCATCCACATCGTCGGGCGCGTCGACCGGATGTTTCAGGTCGCGGACCAGAGCGTCTATCCCGAACTGATCGAAGAAAAGCTTCTGTCAACCAAAGGCGTGGAAAGCGTTGCGGTGCTGCCCTTGCCCGATCCAGTGCGCGGGAATATTCCCGTGGCGCTCTACTCCGGCACGGCCTCGCCCGATGACCTCGATATCCGCCGCGCGTTCCGGCTGGAGAGCTTCCCCACCCTGCCCTCCGGCAAACCGGATTACGTCCGGCTGCGCGCGCTGCTACAGTCGCTTGCATGACCGCATTTATCACAGCCGCCCGCCGCACCATCGTCGCGCCCAAGGGTGGCGCCCTCTCGGCCTTCTCGCTCCATGACCTCGCCGCGCCGGTGATCAGCGCGGTGCTGGAGGACGCGGGTCTGACGGGCCATGACGTCGACGAGGTGATCGTCTCCAACGCCATCGGCGGCGGAGGTAACCCTGCCCGCCTTTGCGCGCTCGCCGCCGGTCTTCCCGAGCGGATCGCGGGCCTCTCGATCGACCGTCAATGTGCGGGCGGTCTGGATGCCATCGGCCTTGCGGCTGCAATGGTGAACTCTGGCCAAGCGCGCGTTGTCATCGCTGGCGGTGTCGAGAGCCATTCCCGCCGCCCGCTGCGCTACGCGCAAAACGGTGAGGGCCCGCCGATTCCCTATGACCGCCCGCCGTTCACGCCGTGGGCCGACCGTGATCCCGACCTGACCGTGGCCGCCGATAGCCTCGGCATCAGCCGCGAGCGTCAGGACGTCTGGGCCATCGACAGCCACGCCAAAGCGATGGCGGCACGCGATCACCTGCGTGGTGAGGTCGTTCCGCTCGGCCCCGACCTAGACGATCCGTTCACCCGCAAGCTGGCGCCCCGCGTCGTTGCCCGTGCGCCTGTCATCACGGGATCGGTCACCACTGCGACCACAGCCGTCACCGCCGACGCTGCGGCCTTTGTCGTTGTCACCAATCAAGCTACCGCCCGCGCCCTGCGCATCGATGGTTACAAATCGGTCGGCGGTGATCCCGTGCAGCCCGGCCTCGCGCCTATTGCGGCAATCAATGCACTCGGCCAAGCGGACCGCTACGAGATCATGGAAGCCTACGCCGCCCAAGCCATCGCTTGCGTCGAAGGTGCGCTGATCGCGCCTGAAGCTGTGAACCCGAATGGCGGCGCATTGGCCCGAGGGCATCCCATCGGCGCGTCGGGCACGATCCTCGCCGTGCGGCTGTTCCACGATTTGCAGGATCAGGAAACGGGCATCGCGGCGATTGCTGCGGCTGGCGGGATCGGCTCGGCGATAAAGTTGACAGCTGTCAACTAAAGCCGCGGAACTCCGCAAACACATCCAGCGCGTCACGCTCGGTCCGGAACTGGTTCACCGGCGCGTCCTTATCGGGATGCCCCAGAGCGATCCCGCAAACAACGACCTCGTGCTCCGGCAGCTCTAGCGCTTCGCTCACCACATCGCCGTAGTTCGCCAGCGCACCGATCCCGCAAGCGCCAAGACCCGCGTCGTGCGCCGCCAGCAGAAACGTCTGAAGCGCCATGCCCAGATCCATCCAGCAGCCCTTGCCGAAGTCGCGGCGCATCGTGACGACGATCCCGACCGGCGCATCGAAAAAGCGGTAGTTCTTGTCGAACTGCGCCTTGCGTCCGTCCAGATTACGCTTGTCGATGCCGAGCGCCTGATAGAGCGCGTAACCCGCCGCACGCTGCCGCGCTTTCAGATCTGCGGGCATCGGCTGCGGGAAATAGCTGTACTCTGAAACCATCGGGCGGCCCGCTGAAATCGCGTCGGCCAGTGCGCCTTGGAGCGCATGGAACGGCTCGCCCGTCAGAGCGATGAACCGTCCGGGTTGCAGGTTGGCTCCGCTGGGAGCCATCCGTGCCTTGGTCAGCAGATCAGCGACCTGCGCGTGCTCAACGGGTCGATCCAGATAGGCCCGAACCGACCGACGTTCAGCAAAGATACTCATGCACGCGTCAGAACGTAGTGCGGACGTGCGCGGTAGATCGCGTGAGTGACCAGTGCGGTCGCGATGACTTTGATCAGGTCGCCGGGAATGTAGACGGACATCACGAAGGTCGCGTCAGCGATGCTGCGCTCGTTGCCCATGGAGAAGTTCATGATCGCCCAGAACCCGAAGATCCCGCAGATGTAGAGCGCGACGACACCGCCAGCGAAAGCGCCGATACCCGCGGACAGTCGCACGTCCATGTCGCTGAGTTTCTCCATCACGAGGCCGGTGAAGAATGCCGCAATCGGGAAGCCGATCACGAAGCCAGCGGTCGGCGAAGCAAAGACGCCAAGACCGCCGCGACCACCAGCCAGCAGTGGCAGACCAAGCGCGACAAGGCCGACGAACAGAAGGACCGAGAGGAAGCCGCGCTTCGCGCCGAGGACTGCACCGGCGAGCATGACGCCGAGGCTCTGCGCCGTAACCGGAACGCCCCAAGGCATGTTGATCGCGGGGATCAGCCCCAATGCAGCGATAAGCGCCGCAAACAGTGCAATGAACGCGATGTTCTTTTCTCTGGTCATGTTTTGCCCCTCAACCGTTGGGCAGCGATTTAACAGGAAGTTTATTTTCCCGCTAGTCCTCCACGCGCTCTGAGAGCTTCGGACACATGCTCCGCGTCATCCATGGCAGAGATCGTCAGGGGCGCCACGATGCGCCAGAACGGACGCTTGGTCGAACGGGCTTTCCATGCTTGAAGCAGGGTCGTTGTACGCTCGCCCAGAACGGGGACGAACCGGATCACCAAGGCAATCGCGAGAGCAATGGGGGCGGTTTTCAGACCAAGCTTTTCGAACGGTCTCAGCACCGTCATCAGCACGTCGATCATCTGGTCGAGCGGCGTGGTCAGCGTCACGAGGTTCGCAATCATCAGAAGCGTGACCAGACGCAACACAAGGATCAGCGCGGGCAGCGGCGAAACCGTTATTGCGATCCAGCCACCGAAGATCACGAACATGATCCAGAGCGGTTTGATGGCCCGAACCATCTCGCGGCGGATGACAGGGCCGAGAAAGTTGACAGCTGTCAACACGACGAAAAACGCGGCGAGAACCAGCCAGACCGAGTCCAGCGCGTAGATCAGCCACGCCGAAACAAGCATGAAGCCGAGCTTGAAACCGGCCGGAACGCGATGCAGCGGAGTAGGGGTCTCAACGCAGAGCGTCAGCATCGTCGGCCTCCATCGCAGCAATATATTCCGGCATGAGGCTTGCAGGGGTGCCGTCGCCGCGCAGCTCTCCGCGCTCGATCCATAGAACGCGGTCGTAATCGGCGATGTGGCGCGGCTCGTGGGTGATGTGGATCAGAGTCTGATCGAGCTGGTTTAGATACTTTTCCAGCGCCCGAACGGTCGGAATATCCAGCCCGCTGAACGGCTCGTCGAGAATAATCACCTTAGGCTCCATGGCCAGAACAGCTATGAGGCAGACGAGGTGCCTTTGCCCTTGGCTTAGGGTCGAAACGGAACGCGGCGCCCACTCAGAACGGTCGAATCTCGCCAGCATCTCTTCGGCCAAACGGTTCGCAGTTTTTGCATCGCGTCCCATCTGGCGCAGGCCGAACGACAGCTCTTCGATCACTGTGGGAAAAATGATCTGGTGGTCGGGGTTCTGAAACAGGATACCAACCGATGCGATCGCGTCCTTGCGGTCGTTCAAAACATCGACGCCCGCGATCACAGCTTTGCCCTCATTCGGCGCAATCAGACCGCTCAGCACGCGGGCCAGCGTGGACTTGCCCGAGCCATTGCGACCCACGACGCCGATCCGCTTCTCACTCGTCGTGAAAGTCAGATTGTTCAGCGCGATACGCTCGCCAAAACGGCAGGTGACGCGGTCGATTTTGATCAACGGGTTTTCCATGGGGCCAAGGGCCATATCACTGGGTCAAAGTAAAGTCTGGTTACACCGCAGCCTGTCGCCGCAAGAGCGACATGACCATCGGGGCAGGGGAATAGCTCCCGTCCATCGCTTTGAGCGCAAGGGACCGCATGTAGCCGCCAGGTGATTGAACCTCGTTCATGCGTTGAAGGATCGCAGCGCATGTAATCGCCGCTTTCTCGGCCCCCATACAGGTGATCGCATGATCCCACGTTTCCTTGGTGATCCCCATCATCGCCCTCACATAGGCCATCGCTGCGACCAGATCCCGCCAAGTGTTTACCTGCCTGTCGCTGTAAATCAGCACTTCTGGGCAGGCTTTGAGCACAAGGCCAAGCGGCACGGTGGTTTCGGGTTTCGCGGGCTGTTCAGATTCATAAGAGGTTTTATCTGACTCTGTATAGTGCCGCTCATTTTGGCTGTCAGAGGCGCTCGTTTCGGTCGCGCAATCCACAGACATTCCCAGCAAACCGTGGAGTTTTTCCACCAGCTTTTCCATTCGCTGACGCAGATCGGTGAGCGCGGAGAGGTCGAGCTTCCGGCGCAGCATTTTGCCCAACTCAGCGAGCGCGGTGCGGGGCGTGTCCCAACGGTCGTCGGGATGGGCTTCGGCACCGTAGGCGATCAGCTTGGAGGCATCACGGCGCAGGATCGCCACGTCATCACGGGCGATGCGGAGCGTTTCGCGTTCTTCGCGGACTTCCTCGGCGGCTTCCAGAATTTCGCGGGCGCGGACGAGGAGGGGTCGCAGATCGAAGCCGAACGCACGGACCATGTCACCGCCACGGGTGCGGGTTGCGTAGCGTTTGCCGTTCGGACTGTCGTTGCGCAGGATCAGACCGGCGTTTACCAGCGCGGCCACATGACGGCGCAGCGTGCTTTCCGGCATTCCGTGGGCGCGCTGTGACAAGGTGGCGTTTGACGGGAACACCACGGTGCGGTCGCCGTCGGTGATCTGGGTCGGTTTGTGGAAGGTCAGGAGAGCGTTCAGGACCGCAAGATCGCGGTCTGTCACCCCGAAGCGGGCGCGGGCCTCGCAGAGGGCATTGAACACTTCCCATTTGTGGACGGTCGGCAGGCTGGCAGCCTGTTGACGGAGCGAAGCCCGTTCAATCAGACCAGCCGTCACCGGTCGCCGCCCGAAAGGCGTCGTGGCATGTACTGTCATCGCGTTTCACGAAGCAAAACTTTTTCGTCCGCCCGAAATCGACGCCTGTTGACAGCTGTCAACTCAATGCCTAGTTTGGAGGTGCTAGAACCAAATTGGCCTTCTGGGGTGTCGCCTCGGGGGGCCTTTTTGTTTTTGTCCTGCTGTTGTCGTGCCTCCTAAGTTATTGATACTGCTCGATTAATTACCGTTCTGGTTCTTCCAGTCACGGTGCATGATGGCCAGATGGCTGGCCAACCATTCGTCAAAACCGTCCTTTGGCAACGTGATGACAGTCGCGTTGCGCTTGCGCGAAATCCGCGCGATTTCCGCGCCGTCCGACTTCACGGTTTCGGGAAGCGGGGCAGGGGCCTTCGGCGGGTTCAGCGCGGTGAAAACCGCTTCGAAACGCGCGTCCGAGGTGTCGCCTAGCGCCGCCATCGTCATGTCGCGGCCCTTCAGTTTGTCCGCCAGCGACAGCCAGCGATCACGCCCGATAGACGGCGCCGCGCCAATCGCTTCGATCAGATCGAGCGGAATGGTGTCCGCTACGGTCAGCATCCGCGAGATCAGCGATTTATCCATGTTGAGCGCGTCGCAGATCACCTTGCGCTCGTAGCCTGCGTCCCGCATCTGGCGGGCGAAGTTGGCGCGTTCGATGAACGACAGCTCTTTGCGGGTGGAGTTTTCCTGACCCTGCGCAATCACCAGCTCGCGGTCGTTGAGAACGCGGACCATCGCGCTGACCGGCATCTGGAGCAGCTTCATCGCCGCCACACGGCGACGGCCGTAGACCACCTGATACCGCTCGGGATCGTTGGGGTTCGGACGCAAGAGCACCGGAACCTGCTGACCATAGGTCTGGAGGCTGCGGATCAGGTCTTCGAGGTCGTTGCGCTCCAGACGGTCCTTCATGCCCGCGTCGTCGATCATGCGCGGATCGACCTGCACGATGGAACGCGCCTTCAGATCGGCAATCGACTGGCTCACGGCACCGATGGCGCCCTTGGAGTAACGGGGTTTTGCGGGATCGACGCGCGATAATTCCTGCGACGGGGCAGGGGTCTGGTCCATCAGTCCGTTCAGAATGCCCTTACGCGCCATTGGTCCGTCCCCATCCTTGCTGCACCAGTGCTTCGATCTCGTCGCATACGTTGGTGATGGACTCGATCGCCCGCTCGTAGGTCGAACGGGTGAACTGGGTTTTCTCGATCTCCCAAAGGGTCTGTTTCGTCAGGCCCGCGTCCGAAATCGCGGTGGATTTCAGCATCGGGTGGTTCAGGACGTGCTCTCCGAACATGGAGCGCATGAAACTGACCATCTGGTTCTGCGGCCCGTCACCCGGCTCGTAGCGGGTCACGACATAGCGCAGCCAGTCGTAGGACATATCCCCGCCCGCTTCGGCCACAACGCCCAAGAGGTTGGAGGTCATCAGCAGGAACTGACACATCGACATCACGTCGAGCATCTGCGGGTGCACCGTCACCAGAACCGCTGTTGCGGCGGACAGTGCGCTCATCGTCAAGAAGCCCAGCTGGGGCGGGCAGTCTACAATCACCACGTCGTAATCCTCTTCCACTTCGGAAAGCGCGTCGCCTACTCTAGTGAAGAAAAGGTTACCGTCCCGTTGTGCCAGCGCACGGGGGGTGTCGTGCTCGAACTCCATGAGGTCGAGGTTGCCCGGAATGATGTCGAGATTGCGGAAATAGGTCTTCTGGATCACCTCGCGCAGGGGCTTGGGATCGTCATAACGGATCGCATCATAGAGCGTGCCGCCGTCCAGAAGGTCGAATTCGGGCTGGAAGCCGTGCAGCGCACTGAAAGAGGCCTGCGGGTCGATATCCACAGCCAGAACGCGGTACCCGTCGAGCGCCATCTTCTGCGCAAGGTGCGCCGAAGTGGTCGTTTTACCCGAGCCGCCCTTGAAGTTGATCACGCAGATCACCTGCAAATGGTCGTCACCCTGACGGCCGGGCAGGTAAGTGCCGGGGACCTTGGCGCCTTTTTCGAGATATTCGCGCAGCGCCACGATATCATCGGGGCTGTAGAATCGGCGTCCATTGGAGCGGATCTCGGGCTCGGGGCCTTTGCCTTCGAGGCTGATCTTGCGCAGATAGGCGTCTTTCACGCCCAGAAGATCCGCCACCTCGCCGCTGGTGAACTTGCGAAGTTCCTTGCGTGCGTTGGGCGGATACAGTTGGGCGCGGTGCATCTGCAACCGCTCGGACAGCATTGCTGCATGTTGTCCGACGACTTCATCGATACGAAGGTTTATGCCTGTATCCTTGCTCATGTGCCTCTCGACTGCGGACCGTTTGTTACGGTTTTCGGCGTTAGTTACCGTTTTTCCGTATATTACTGCCTTCACTTCCGGATTCTCGCAAGTGTTTTTCCACAGGCATCCGATCCCTCCCGTATGCGGCGGTGCGGCGAAGCTGTTTAAATCTTGGGATTTTTGCGGCGTTCTGAAAAGCGATTTACATGTTTTCAGAACGCATAGTCAAAACGTTTACAAAAAAATGCTGTTAGCGTAGCAAGTTACTTCTTTTTTGACATTTCGTTCGTCTACCTTCGCATCAAATGCGATCCGATTGAGGAGTCGGGCCGCAGCTTGATGCAACCGGAGGACCACATGACCGACGAATCCGTCAAAACATACCCGCCCGCCGAATCCTTTAGCTCTGCCGCCCACATTGACGCCGACACTTATGCGTCGATGTACGAGGCGTCTGTTTCGGATCCGGAGGGGTTCTGGGGCGAGCA
>NZ_JAATOP010000013.1 GCF_011806565.1 Marivivens donghaensis | reverse complement strand
TCAATCCCGATCGAAATCCGCACAACGTTCGGACCAGCTCCAGCCTTAACCTGCTGCTCTTCGTCCAGCTGACGGTGGGTGGTGGAGGCAGGGTGGATGATGAGGCTACGTGTGTCGCCGAGGTTTGCGACGTGGCTGAACAGCTTCAGACTGTCCACCAGCTTTACGCAGGCATCGTATCCGCCTTTGACTGCAACCGTGAACAACGCACCAGCGCCGTTCGGGACGATCCGTTGGCCGCGCTCGTAAGACAGCGAACTCTCCAGTCCGGCGTAAGTCACACCTTCAACGCGAGGATCGTTCTCGAGCCATTCGGCGACCGCTTTTGCGTTCTGTACGTGGCGCTCCATTCGTAGGCCGAGCGTCTCGATGCCCATCAGCGTATAGTGTGCACCCTGCGGGTTCATCGTCATGCCAAGGTCGCGAAGGCCAACTGCGATGGAGTGGAATGTGAAGGCCATGGCTCCGAGTGCGCCATGGAAGTTCAAGCCGTGATAGGCAGGTTCGGGCTGCGAGAGGGACGGGAACTTGTCCGACGCGGACCAGTCGAATTTGCCGGAGTCGACAACCACGCCGCCCGTGACCGTGCCGTTACCGGTCAGGTATTTGGTGGCCGAATGGACGACAAGTGTCGCGCCGTGTTCGATCGGGCGGCAGAGGAAGGGCGTAGCCGTTGTATTGTCCACAATGAGCGGAACGCCAGCCTCGTCAGCGATCTTCGCCATTGCATCGAGGTCGGTGACGTAGCCGCCGGGGTTGGCGATGGTTTCGCAGAAAATAGCGCGCGTATTCTCGTCGATCGCAGCTTTGACGGCATCAAGGTCGTCGGTGTCGACGAACTTGGCCTCCCACCCGAAGCGGCGGATCGTCTGGCTGAACTGCGTGATCGTGCCGCCATAGAGGCGCGACGAGGACACAACGTTGCAGCCGGGACACATCAGCGGGAAGAGCGCCATGATCTGCGCCGCGTGGCCTGACGAACAGCAGACCGCTCCTGCGCCGCCTTCGAGGGCCGCGACACGCGCGGCAAGGGCGTTCACGGTCGGGTTGGTCAGGCGTGAATAGATGTAGCCGACCTCTTCGAGGTTGAACAAACGCGCGGCGTGGTCGGCATCTTTGAAAACGTATGATGTGGATTGATAAATCGGAACCTGACGTGCGCCAGTGGCGGGATCGGGTTCGGCGCCTGCGTGAATGGCAAGTGTTTGCAGGCCCATGGGTTTGTCGGTCATTGTATGCGTCCTCCTCGTTACAGGGGGAGACTAGTCGAGCGTCTTACAGTCACGCAACGCCAATCGGGCCGAAAAGCATTTGTATAGGTTAAGCTTACAGCAGCGCCCGCGCGGTCTGTTCGTCGGTGATGAGGCCGGACAGGCGACCGGAGCGCAGGACAGCCCTGATCGCCTTGACCTTAGACGGCCCGCCAGCCAGCGCGACAATGCGGTCGGTTTTGCCCTTCTCCATCGACACAGCAAGCGTACGAGAGGTGAGGGTCGTTTCCAGCACCGATCCGTCTTCGGCAAAGAAGTGGCCGAGAAGTTCGCCTGCCGCTCCGGCATTGGCGATCTGGGTGATCTCGTCCTGTTCGATCATGCCGGAATTGACCAACTGGGTGTCTGTATCGACCGTGCCGACGCCGACAATCTTGAGCGATGAATTCTCGGCCAGTTCGAACACCTCACGAACGCCATTTTGTGAAAGCAGCACCTGACGGTCGTGCGCCGTATTGGCGAAGAACGGTACAGGCATGACGTAGGCGCGTGCGCCTGTTTTCTCGGCCAGAAGGTGCATCACGTCGTGCGGGTTGGCGGAGAAATTACGGGTCAGGCCGCCGAGCAGCGAGACGAAGCGCAGTTCCTTGGTTTCGAAATTCGGCATGGCGCGCACTGCGGCAGCCAGCGTCCGTCCATGGCCGATGCCGATCATGTCGTGCTTGCCCGCTTCGAGCCAACGGCGCAGGCGGGATGCGCCAGCGAGCGAAAGGGCGCGAATTGGCATTCCGTCTTCGCCGAGGTCGGGCGCGATGTCACAGCTCTGAAGGTTGAACTTTTTGCAGAGCTGTTCTTCGAGCTCAATGCATTCGACAATGTCGCCGTCGATCGACACTTTGACAGCGCCTTCGGCAACAGCCTTCGATATCAGGCGATGCGCTTTGACCGACGGCACACCGAGGCGTTTGGCAACCGCAGCCTGCGTGAGGCCTCCGACATAGTGCAGCCACGCGGCACGGATCGCGAGGCTGTGCTCGTTGTCCGAGATCTGACGTTCTTTGGCCATCACTGTGTATCCTCCCGTTCGCTCAGTCAGAATGCTTTAGCGTGCATTTTCCATAAGGGCTATCAATTGCTCATACGTTAGTCGTACGGGGTTGGCCTTCATTGAAGATGACGTTTCGGTAGCTTTTGCGGCGGCCTCGCGCGCCCCTTGCGAGATGCCCATATCGTCCAGCCCTTTCAGCCCGTTGGCCCGCGACCAATCTGTCAGTGCGCCGAGCGCGTTCTGTTCGGTCGTGCCGAACGCATCGGCGATCCACCGGATCACCTCGGCGATGCGTTGATTGTCGGGATCGGCACTCAGGTTTGTGGCGAGGCCATGCGGCAGCAGAGCGCCGCAGATCGCACCGTGAGGTGCGCCCGTCAGCCCGCCCAGCGGCCCCGCAAGCCCGTGAACGACGCCGAGGCCCGCGTTGGCCAAAGCGAGGCCGCCGAACAGGCTGACCAGCGCCATGTCGTCGCGCGCGGCGGTGTCTTCGCGCTCCATCAGTGTTTGGATCGCCTTCAGCCCGCGCGGAATCGCATCGCTGCATAGCGCGTCCGTCATCGGGTTCGCGCGTGTGCAGATGTAAGGCTCGATAACCTGCGTGATCGCGTCGAGGCCGGAGGCCAGCGTGATCGCCTTCGGACAGTTATCCGTCAAGGCAGGGTCGATGATCGCGAGGTCTGCGAGCATCCGGTTGTCGCGCAGGCTGACCTTGCGCTTGTGTTCTGGCACGTCGATCACGGCGTTCTTCGTGACTTCGGCGCCGGTGCCCGAGGTTGTCGGCATCGCGACAAAGGGCAGGGGAGGGTTGTCGAGCGGTAAGCCTTTGCCGACGACTTCGAGATGGTCCATCAGATCGCGGCTGGCGGGTACGATCGCGGCAATCGCCTTACCTGCGTCGATGACAGCACCGCCGCCGATTGCGACAACAACATCGCACCCTTTAGCGGCTGCGACGCCGGCCAGAATGGTCTCAACGTCAGGCTCCTTCGCGACCGAAAACGTACGGACCTCGCAGCCCTCGGCTCTCAGCGCATCAAAAAGCCATTCGTTTCGTGCCGCATTCTGGCCCGTCACAACAAAAACGGACCGCCCCAATGAGGCGATCCGTGGAGGAGATTGCCGCGCCTTTCCCCGCCCGAAGACGATTTCGTTAGCAGTAGCGAAGGCGAATGCAGGGATGTCCATATGTGTCCTTCAGATCTTGAGGTCGTTTGCACCCGTGTCGATGTGCGGAGCCCAGAATGCAATGCTCTCCGCGATGGCGGGAATGACCTGACGGTCGTTCGGCTCGCGTTCCTTGAAGGACAGCTCAAGGCAGATTTCGTTGTCTTCCGCGCCGCCTTCGGCAAATGCCTTCAGCAGCGGCTCGGGCTGGATCGCGCCCTTGGCGTTGAACTCTGCGGTAAACGGGCGGTGGCCGGATTTGTCCATCATCGACTGTTTGATGTGGATGATCGGGCTGACCTTCGGCACAGCGCGCGCCCAAGCGTAGGGATCGGTATCGTCGGGGTTCGACGAGGTGACGTCACCGTGGTCGATATCGGCCATCATCCACATCGGGATCGCCATATCCGCAGCGGTCAGACGGTCCTGAAGTTTCATGCACTCGGCAATCGTTTCACCGAATTCGCGGCCAACGGACATCGGCTCCCAGTAGACATAGTCGAGACCGGCGCCCTTCGCGTGTTCGGCAACTTCGGCCCAGCAATCGATGGCGATGTTGATCAGCTCTTCGCGGCGGGCGGGATCGTCGTAGTCCTTGTAGGTGAAGATCGCGAACTGCGTGCCGACTGATTTGCCGCCGAGATCACCAATGATGTCAGCGAAGGTCTTGAACCAGTCAACATAGTACTGACGCACATCGGGATCGGGGTGGCCGAAGTGGTTCAGACGGCCGTAAGGGCCGGTCATGCCGGACGTACAACGCACACCTGTGCGCTGACAGGCAAGGTCCATCTCGCGGGTCAGGCGGCGGATTACCGGAGCCTGCCAGCTGGGATTGATGAACTCGTGCGTTAGCTGGAGATCACGGATGCGCAGGTCGCGCGCCGTGGTCTCAATAAGGTCTGCCGGGTCCGCAAAACGGTTTACCAACGGATTGGTATTGAGAGAGAGGGAAAGTGCCATTTATGCGGCCTCGGCAGAGTTGGAGACGAACCACTCCTCGAACGCAGCCTGCTGGGCATCCGAGAGGTTCAGTCGGTGTTTTGTACGGCGCCAGAGAATGTCCTCGGCGGTCATGGCCCATTCATTGGCCACGAGGTAACGGGCTTCGGCCTCATAGAGGAAGCCACCGAAGTGACGGCCCAGACCTTCGAGCGACGTGGCGCTTCCGACGATCTTATCGACCAGCGTACCGTAGCGGCGACCGTAGTATTCACGCAGCTCGCGCGGCATCCACGGATACTTTGCCTTGATGGTCTCGCGGAACAGATCGTAGTCGGCGTTTTCCATGTCGCCGCCAGGGAGGACGGCGTCAGCGGTCCAGTCGCCTTTCATGTTCGGGAAGAACTTGGCGATGCGGTGCATACCGCGCTCTGCCAGTTCTCGGAACGTGGTGATCTTTCCGCCGAAGATGTTCAGCAGCGGTGCGCCGCCAGTCTCGTCGAGGTCGAACACGTAGTCGCGGGTCACAGCCGAGGGGTTGCCCTTGCCGTCGTCAAACAGCGGACGCACGCCCGAGAATGTCTCCAGCACGTCTTCTTTACGGAGCTTTTCCTTGAAGTAGCGGTTCACGCAATCGAGCAGATACTCGATCTCGCGGTCTTCACAGGTCACGTCTTCAGCGCGGCCTTCGTAAGCGATGTCAGTCGTGCCGATCAGAGCCTTGTCGCCTTCGTAGGCGTTGATGAAGATCACACGCTTGTCGTGGTTCTGGACGAGGTAGCTGTGCGGGCCTTCCCAGAACTTCTTGACGATGATGTGCGAACCTTTGACGAGGCGGACGTTGCGGCTGGAATTGGCACCGGCAACGCGGGTCAGAACGTCGGTAACCCACGGGCCGGCAGCGTTGACTAGAACCTTGGCGAGGAATTCGCGCTTCTCGCCGGTAATGGTGTTCTGCGTGGTCACGTGCCACTTGCCATCTTCACGGCGAGCGGTGACGGCGGGCGAGCGGGTCAGGATTGTCGCGCCGCGCTGCGCTGCGTCCAGAGCATTCAGCGTCACGAGGCGGGCATCGTCCACCCAGCAATCCGAATATTCAAAGCCGCGCTTGTACTGATCCATGATCGGCGCGCCTTCGGGATCGCGGCGGAGGTTCAGCGTGCGGGTACCCGGCAGTTTCTTACGGCCGCCGAGGTGGTCGTACATGAACAGGCCCAGACGGACGAGCCAAGCGGGGCGGTCTTGCGGCGAATGCGGGAGTACGAAGCGCAGCGGCCAGATGATGTGCGGCGCGGCGTTCAGCAGCACTTCGCGTTCGATCAGCGCTTCGCGGACAAGACGGAATTCATAATATTCGAGGTAGCGCAGGCCACCGTGGACAAGCTTGCCCGAGCGCGACGACGTCCCTTCGGCGAGGTCGTCCTTTTCACACATGGCGACTTTCAGTCCGCGACCTGCAGCGTCGCGCGCAAAACCGGCACCGTTGATGCCGCCGCCGATGACAAAAAGATCTACTTCCTGAATAACGGTCATTTTATTGCCTTTCGACACGGGCCGGATGGCCACGCTTTGGAGGATTAAGCCTTTGCGTCACGCTGAGCAGCGAGCCGGTGCCAGACCGGTTCGAGCGCTTCGCGCGACTGGCGATAGGTTTCAAAAAGAGTGTTGTAGGTTTCGACCAGCGACTGGTCGGGCTGCTCGGCTTCGCCCAGCAGCGGCGTAGTCCATTCCGCGATGCAGTCTTCCATCGACGGGTAGGCGCCGATCGCAACAGCAGCCATCATGGCGCAGCCAGCGGCGCCCGCTTCTTCGCGGAACGATACGCGGACGGGGGTGTTCAGAGCAGCAGCCAGCACCGCGCGCAGCGATGCGGAACGTGCCGCGCCGCCGGTCAGACGAAGCTCGGTCGGCATTTCGCCCATCGCGCTGTAGCAATCACGTGCCGCCATGCCGAGGCTTTCGATCACGGCGCGCACGATGTCGGGGAAACGGTGGCCGGCGTTGAGGCCGATGAAGCTCGCACGGGCGTCGGCGTCCACGAACGGGCCGCGCTCGCCAGCTTCGGAAATGTAGGGGTGATAAACCAGACGGCCCGCTTGGGATTTCGCCATCCAGTTGTCGATGCGTGCCACGAGGTCCGAATGCGACGGACGTTCACCCATCTCCGCGATCAGGTCTTCGGCCATCGCCAGCGCCCAGTCGAGGTTCAGCGTCGCAGCCATGTTGGTCTGCACCTGCGTGACGCGATCAGGAATCGGCAGGCAGATGACGTATCCGGTGCCCTCGGCGTTCAGGTGAACGTCACTCGAGTCGACCGAGCGCATATGAACGCCGGTCGAGCCGATGGTCGAACAAGCAGCGCCAGCGGTGCCTGCGGTATGAACACCAGCGCCAAGCGCGGTCATCACCATATCGACGTAGCCCAGCGAGACGGGCGTGCCTTCAGGCAGGCCTGTTTCTTCGGCAGCGGCCGCGGACAGCGGGAACGTCTGCTGCGCGCCGTCAACGATTTGCGGCAGCAGATCGCGGCGGTGGGACAGGCCCAGAGCCTCGATCACTGTGTCGCTGTATTCGCGGTTGCGGAAATCGCCGAATGTGAAGCTGGCCTCAGAAGGGTCAGTCGCCCGAACGCCGGTCAGGTTGAAGAAAAGCCAGTCCTTGCAGTGGAATGCCGTCGCGGTGCGGTCCAGTATTTCAGGGTGGTGGCGATCCATATGCGCCAATTGCGAACCCTGCTGGCAGGTGTTCAGGCCGGTGCCGGTCGCCTCGAAGCGGGCGCGTTCGGTCGGACCGTCGGCAATCGCTTCGACCGTCGGGGCCGCTCGGGCATCGAGCCAAAGCCAAGCGTCACATACGGGCTTGCCCGCCTCGTCGATCAGCCAGGTGCCATCGCCTTGGGCGGTGACGGCAACGGCGGCGACGCGCTCGGAGAATTCTTCGATTTTGCCGGTAAGGCCGCGCAGCGCAGTGGCGCAGTCTTCCCACGTCTGACCCAGCGATTGGGTCGCCGAACCATCGGCTCCCATCGTGTATTTATTACGGACGGCAGAAGCCGCGATCTGGTTCCCTGCGAGATCAAAGGCCACGGCCTTAATCACAGACGTACCAGCGTCGATGCCGACGATGATGTCGCGTTTCACGCTCAATTTGTCCTCCTTCTGTGGTGGCCACAGGATGATTCGCGGCCTCCACTCCTCCTCGGTTGCTCGGGCGTCCTATTCTATAGATACGGGTAATCCGTATTCGCCCAAGCGCGGCGTCGGTTGTCCTCACACAAGCCGAAAATCCGCGTCTTTCTGGAAATGTTGGTAACACAAAAAATTCCGGTCGTCCGAATTTTTTTGCAGACAACGTAATTTTTTTCACCTATGGTTTGATGAAAGGCGAGCAGTCAGATGGCTGCAATGCAATGTTTTCGTTAGCAGAATCGATGGAGGATCGTGCTGGCGGAAATTCAGGGGAGGACATAAGTCGCGGCCAGTCCGCGGTTATCTCCGAAAATTTTAGGTGGCTCATCCGCATAGGTCGGATTGTTCCACGAACGTAGTGCGCGACTATCGCGCAAGTGGATAACGCTGCGGGCCGTTGTTGGTGCGTGGCATGGAAGGGGGCTCATTAGTATGGCCATGATGGACACTAGCAAGCAGGTCAAACCGAAGAAGCCGATGACAAGCTGGCTGCTTCCGCTTGTCGCTGTTGTTGTCATCGGCGCGATCGCGATTGATACCAAGGTTGTGCAGATCGGTTCCGAAGAAGACGGCCGCGCACAGGCATTTAATCCGGACAGCTACGGTGCCGAACAGTTCCCCCGCATCCGCGACCTTATTGTTGAACGCGCACCCGATGCCGTGACCTTGGCCAACGAGCTGGCCGCAGACAAAAACGCTGCGATCGAAGCATACGGCACCAAGACCGCGATCGGTGGTATCATGCCCGTCACTGCGACCGGCACTTTGGGCGAAGGCCGCTCGGGCATCTATGACCTGAACGTCGACGGTATGCCGGAAGGAGTCCGTATCCGTGTCCAGACCGGTCCGGCGATCAACGGCACTGACCTGCGCGACATGCCGGGTGATATTGTCTTTGGTGAGTTCACCAACCAGATCGAATATCAGGACGCTGGCTCGGGCATAAACCGCGCGATGGCTGCCGAAGCTCTTTCCGACCTCGACCGCGAGAACCTGACCGGCAAGACCGTCGAAGTCACCGGCGCATTCACTCTCATCAACCCGAAGAACTGGCTGATTACGCCGGTTGCTCTCGAGGTGCAGTGATGCAGGCTCCGATCCACAACGAAGCGCCGCACGCAAAGCCGGAGAGCCAGGTTGTGCTCGCTGCGCGTGACGTGACCAAATCCTTTGGTGCCGTTCGCGCACTGAAGGGTGTGAACTTCGACGTCCACCGCGGTCAGGTCACCACGCTGTTCGGTGAGAACGGCGCTGGAAAATCCACGCTGATGAAGATCCTGTCGGGCGTTCAGAAGCCGTCCACGGGTACCATTATCCTCGACGGCGAGCCTGTCGAGCTGGACTCGACCACCGATGCGCAAGAGCGCGGTATCTGCATCATTCACCAGGAGCTGTCGCTCGCGCCGAACATGACCGTGCGCGACAATATCTTCATGGGCCGCGAAATCCGCGGCAAGTTCGGCGTCGATTTCGCAGAAGAAGAGCGCCAGACCCGCAAACTGCTCGAAGAACTGGAAGAGGACATCGACCCTCTGGCCAAGGTCGAGGACCTGCGCCTCGGTCAGCAGCAGATCGTCGAGATCGCACGCGCGCTGTCAGTCGACGCACGCATCCTGATCATGGACGAGCCGACCTCGGCTTTGTCCGCTTCGGAAGTCGAAGTGCTGTTCAAGGTCATCCATGACCTCAAGGCGCGCGGCGTTTCGATCGTTTACATCTCGCACCACCTCGAAGAGGCGCTCACCATCACCGACCACGCCGTGGTTCTGCGTGACGGCAACATGACCGCCTATGCACCGCGCAGCGAAATCGACCTCGAGTGGATCGTCTTCAATATGGTCGGCGAGAACTTCGACCTCGGCTCCCCGCCGCAGGGCTACGAATTCGGTGCGCCCGCGCTTTCGATCGAAAACCTCTGCGTTCCGTCGCACACCGGTGTCGGCCTCGCGGTCGACCACATGGACCTCGAAGTCAAAGCGGGCGAAATCGTCTGTATCTATGGCCTGATGGGTGCCGGTCGTACCGAACTGATGGAGTGTGCTGCTGGCCGCCTGAAGAACACCGAAGGCAGCGTCAAACTGCACGGCCACGACATTTCGGGTCTCAGCATCGCGGACCGCATCAATGCGGGCCTCGTTCTGGTTCCCGAAGATCGTCAGCGTGACGGCCTTGTTCAGACCATGACCGTGGGCAAGAACCTGTCGCTGTCGTCCATCGGCAACTTTACCAAGGGCCTTTTCACGAACCACAAGGCCGAAGACCAGATCATCGAGGAATCGATCCGCGATGTGACCGTCAAAACCGACGGTCCGCACGCTGCGATCGGTTCGCTGTCGGGCGGCAACCAGCAGAAGGTTGTCATCGGCAAGATGCTCGTGACCGATCCGACCGTGATCATGCTCGATGAACCGAGCCGCGGTATCGACATCGGTGCGAAGGCCGAAGTTTTCAAATTGCTGGCGGAGCGGGCCAAACAGGGTCTCGCCGTCGTCTACACCACTTCTGAAGTCACCGAATGCCTGTCCATCGCGCACCGTATCATCGTGATGCGCCGCGGTCAGATTTCTGCCGAGTTCAGCCACGACACAACAAAAGAAGCAATCATGGCCGCCTCGGGCGAGTCATTGGTCGCCTGATAGACTGCAAGGAGTCCACAACATGGCGGATACCACTGCCTCTGCAAATGCGCCGGGAAAGAAGAGCAACGTCAGCATCGGCAAGATGCTTCTTGAAGGTCGTGCTTTCTTTGCCCTGATTGCCATCATTGCGATTTTCTCGTTCCTTTCGGACAACTATTTCTCGCTCAACAACTTCCTCATCATGTCGAATCACGTGGCCATCTTCGGCCTGCTGGCAATCGGTATGCTGCTGGTGATCCTGAACGGCGGTATCGACCTCTCGGTCGGTTCGGTTCTGGGTCTGTCGGGCGTCTTCGCCGGTTGGCTGATGCAGGGCGTCGAGCTGGAGTCGATGGGCGTCATCCTTTACCCGCCCGTCTGGGCCGTAGTGATCCTGACCCTCACGCTCGGTGCTTTCGTAGGCTTGATCAACGGCATCCTGATCTCGCGCTTCAACGTGCCTGCCTTCGTTGCGACCCTCGGTTCGCTCTACGTGGCTCGCGGTGCTGCGCTTCTGATGACCAACGGCCTGACCTACAACAACCTCGGCGGCAAAGCCGAACTGGGTAACACCGGCTTCGACTGGCTGGGCTTCAACCGTATCGCCAACGTGCCCGTCGGCGTCATCATCCTCGCGATCGTCGCGGTTCTGACCGGTCTGGTCCTGACCCGCACCGCCTTCGGTCGCTGGCTCTATTCCTCCGGTGGTAACGAACGCGCTGCAGAACTTTCGGGTGTGCCGACAGCTCGCGTAAAGATCACCGTCTACGTGCTCTCGGGTATCTGTGCCTCCATCGCAGGCCTGGTTCTGAGCTCGCAGCTGACCTCGGCCGGTCCGACCGCTGGTACCACCTACGAACTGACGGCGATTGCCGCGGTCGTGATCGGTGGTGCGGCGCTTACCGGCGGCCGGGGCGGAATTCTCGGCACCATGCTCGGTGCCTTCGTCATCGGCTTCCTGTCGGACGGCCTCGTCATCATCGGCGTGTCCTCCTACTGGCAGACCGTGTTTACCGGTGCAGTCATCGTGCTCGCCGTGCTCCTCAACTCGATCCAGTACGGCGGAGCGAAACGCCGCTGATCGAAACCGAATTCCACGGCGCGGGGAGAGGAGACCCCGCCCGAGGATCAAACGCCGGAAATCGGCATCTAAAACCCAATGGGAGACCACCAGAATGACCAAAATCACCAAACGCGCACTTCTCGCCGCTGTCGCTGTAATGCCGCTCATGGCGGGTGCTGCTTCTGCTGACGGCCTGATTTCGATCATCGTCAACGACCCGGCAAACCCCTACTGGTTCACCGAAGGCGAAGTCGCCAAGGCAACCGCAGAAGAGCTGGGCTACGAAGCAACCGTTGCTGCGCACAAGGGTGACACCAACACCGAGTCGACCCTCGTCGACACCGCGATCACCAACGGCGCTGCTGCCATCATCCTCGACCCGGCAAACGCTGACGGTTCGGTTGGTGCAGTTCGCAAAGCTGTCGACGCAGGCATCCCCGTCTTCCTCGTAAACGCTGAAATCAACGAATCCGGTCTGGCTCAGGCTCAGCTCGTTTCGAACAACGCTCAGGGTGCTGCTCTGGGTGCGATCCAGTGGGTTGAACTGACTGGCGGCGAAGGCGACTACGTCGAATTCTTCGGCAACCCGTCGGACAACAACGCTGCGACCCGTTCGAACGGCTACGAGACCGTGATCTCGCAGTACCCGGACCTGAACAAGCTGGCTGAAGAAGTTGCAAACTGGGACCGTACCCAGGGCTTCAACAAGATGCAGTCGCTCATCCAGGCTAACGACGGCATCACCGCTGTCATCGCCGGTAACGACGAAATGGCTCTCGGTGCGATCGCTGCTCTGAAAGAAGCAGGCAAGATGGACGGCGTTATCGTCGGCGGCTTCGACGGTTCGCCGGACGCAGTTGACGCGATCAAAGCAGGCGAACTGGCTTACACCGTTCTCCAGCCGGTTGCTGTCTTCGCAGAAGAAGCTGTTCGTCAGGCTGACCACTTCATCAACACCGGCGAGAAGCTGGTTGAAGAAGAAAAGCAGCTGTTCGACTGCCTCCTGATCACCCCGGACAACGTCGACGCTTACACCGCGCCGTTCGTTCTGTCGGAGTAATCATCTCCCTCTGTGTTTCTTAGCAGGACACAGAAGAGCCGCACCGAAAGGTGCGGCTCGTTTCGTTTGTAGCGATGTCTTTTGGATCAGGCGCCGACGATGCTGCAAATGCGGCGGGTGGCGGCCTCGTAGCCTTCGATGCCCAGACCCGCGATCACGCCGTTGGCGCGCAGCGAGATATACGAGTGGTGACGGAAGCTCTCGCGCTGGTGGACATTGGAGATATGGACCTCCATCACCGGACCTTCGAACGTGTTGAGCGCATCGAGGATCGCCACGGAGGTATGGGTGAACGCACCGGGATTGATGACGATGCCGCAAGCCTTTTCGCGCGCCTCGTGGATCCAGTCGATGATCTGGCCTTCCCAGTTCGACTGAAGCAGCGACAGATCAAACCCCTCGGCCAGTACAGCGCGGCAGTTGCGCTCCACGTCCTCAAGGGTGTCATGCCCGTAGATATCCGGCTGGCGCTTGCCCAGCAGGTTGAGGTTCGGACCGTTCAGAATGTAGATGTGACGCGACATGGGGCCTCGGCTTATTGTTTGCCGTAAGGTGCCTGATGGTGCGTCAGTGGACAAGCGGGCGCACTATTTATTCCGCCCACGCGCCCAAAGCGCCATACCCGTTAGTCCGATGATCAGGAACACGGCAGACAGGATGTCCATGAACCTCAAACGGTTCTCGAGGCGCAGGATGTCTTCACGAAGCGGCTGGATGGCTCGCTCGATCTGGGCGGTAATGTCGGGTTCAGTTGTCGCGGCATCGACGGTGGCGAAGGCGATGTGACCTTCTTCGGTGTCGATCGTGATTTCGATGGCGGCTTCAGTCGTGCGGTCGAATGCGAACCGTCCTTCGTCATCGGTCTCGCCCGCTGCGATTTCATTCCCGTTGGAGGTCGCCGTCCAAGGTACATGAGCCGGATTGCCGCCGCCGACAAAGAAGCCGTAGCCGGTAATCGTGTCGCCCTCTGCCGTCGCGAAAACGCCGAGCTTATGGGCCTGCGCAGCAGTCCCGAGCATCAGCGTCACAGCAATGGCGCAGGCGATCCGTTTCATGCAGGCAATGCGCTGGGCTGGACCCGCGACAGGAAACCGATGGTCGCTGCGGTGATCGCCGCCTCGACGATGCCGAGGGGGATGTAGGTGACGGCCATCACCGACGCGATGGGAGTGTATTCGGAACCCGACAGTGCGAACGACAGCGACACGAGCAGAGCCGTGCCCGCGATGGCGCCGCCACCTGCGCAAGCTGCGACGATGGTGCGCATCGTTGTGGAAACCGTGCGCGCAAGGATGGGGCGTGCGATCAGACCGGCCAGCACAGCAGGGGCCGCGATGTTGAAGGAGTTGATGCCGAGCGTTGTGATGCCGCCAAAGCCGAACATCGACGCTTGGAGCAGAAGCGCGACAAGGACCGCCGCAAAGGTCACCGGCCCGAGCAGGATACCCATCAGCCCAGCAAAAATGAGGTGAACGGTGCTCGGTCCGATCGGCACGGCCAGCAGGGAGCCCGCGAAGAACACCGCCGCCATGATGCCCGCTTTGGGGATGGCCGCATCGTCGAGGCTCCGCAGCGCCCAGACGATCCCGCCTGCCGCAAGCACTGCGCCGCCGATCAGAACCGGAGCCGAAAGAACACCGTCGGGGATATGTGCCATTACTCTGCGGCCTCCGTTGTCTTGATCCAGATAAGTCCGCCCAGTTCGACAGGGACTTCGTTTCCGTCCGGAGATGTCATGGTGTCCGGCCCTTCGATCAGCGCGGCGAAACCGTACCAACCCGCAAAAGGCATCGCGTAGGTAAAGGTGCCGTTGGAATCCGCTTTAAGAACCTGAGTGATGAACGCGTCGTTCGGAGCGGCAATCGAGCCGTCATTCACGAACTCGACCTCGATCTCCGCGAACGGTGCGGGTTCGCCGTCCTGCAACACCACGCCTATAAAACTGTTGCCTGCCCAAAGGCCGCTCGGGCGGGTGAGCGGCATGATCTCGACCGGCAGGCCGACCTCAGCGTCCCAGCCCTCGCCGGTCGGACCGACATCGACGATGGATTTGGCGTAGTGGACGATGAACTTGCCCTCTGCGGGCTCCCAGTAAGGCTGCGGCACGACGTAAAACAGCGCGGTGCCCGCTTCGTTCAGGGTCTGGGTCACGGACCATTGTCCGCCCGCTACTTCCTCAAGCTGGCCTGTCAGATCGGCAACCTGATCGCCGTGAATCATTCCGACCTGCACCGGCTTTTCGATGGGCATCAACGGGCCGCCTTCGAACGGGTGGGTGAAGCTCAGGTCCAGCGTCACGTCGCCGACACTGGTCATCACGTCATCGGACGGAATGATTTCCTGAAAGTGTGCCGCTGCGGGTGTCGCCAGAATGGCGGAAATGATGATTGCCTGAAGTCGCATAAGTGCCTCGTATGAAATTATCGCAGAAATATCATACGCGCCTCCAAGTTCAACCCGTTGCAGAACTTTCTTTGCGAAGTTTGATCGGGTATCGCTGTCATAAGGAACTGAGGAGCACCCCATGCAGCGGACTACGATCACGCTTGACGACGAACTGGCAGAAGAACTCGACGCCTATATGGCGCAGAGCGGGGCCGCCAACCGTTCCGAAGCGATCCGCGATCTGATCCGGAGCGGCCTTGCGCAGCGTCCCGATGCGCCGGGTGATGCGCGCTGCTATGGCGTGGTGAGCTGCGCTGTCGATCTCTCCGTGCGCAACCTCGCCGCGCGCGTCCCGCAAAGCCGCCTGGACCGCCACGATCAGACCGTTGCTGCGCTTTCGGTACCGCTCGATCATTCGACGACGCTGGAAGTTGCCGTGATGAAGGGCCGCGTAGTTGATGTGGCGAGCTATGCGGACGCGCTGTTCCTTGAGCGCGGCGTCATGCACGGGTCGATCGGTCTGGTGCCAGTCACGGAGTCAGAGGTGCGCCACGTCCACAACGAAGGCGAGCCGCATTCGCATACGCACACCAAGGTGCAGAGCACGTTCTAAGCGAAGGCGCGGGCCGCGCGGGCGATCACCAGTTCTTCGTTCGTCGGGATAACCATGACCGTTGTGCGCGCCATCTCGGACGAGATGACTTGAGCGTTGTCATCGTTGCGGGAGTGGTCGATTTCGATCCCCATCCACGCCATCCGCTCGCAGATGCGGGCGCGGATGGTGGCAGAGTTCTCTCCGATCCCGCCCGAAAACACGAGCGCATCGATCCCTCCCATAGCTGCCGCCATCGCGCCAACCTCGCGCTGGGCGCGGAAGATAAAGTAGTCGATAGCCTGCGCGGCCTCGGGTGCGTCGCTGCGCTCCAACGTCCGCATGTCGTTGGAAATCCCCGAGAGGCCGAGAAGGCCGGAGCGGGTATAGAGCATCGTTTCGATCTCGTCTGCGGACATGCCTTCCTGCTGCATCAGGTACAGCACGACGCCCGCATCAAGCTGCCCGCAACGTGTGCCCATCGGCAGGCCGTCGAGCGCCGAGAAACCCATGGTCGAGGCGACCGACTTGCCGTTGTGGACCGCGCACATGGACGCGCCGTTCCCGAGGTGGGCAATGGCAACGCGGCCCGCGGCGAGGGTCGGGGCGACCTCTGCCAACTTGCGCGAGATGTAGTCATAGCTCAGCCCGTGAAATCCGTACCGGCGGACCCCCTTGTCATAGTAGCTGCGGGGCAGGGCAAAAGTGTCGTTCACATAGGGGTGGTGGCGATGGAACGCGGTGTCGAAACATGCGACCTGCGCGGCTTGCGGAAACGCGGCTTGCGCGGCACGGATGCCAGCGAGGTTATGCGGCTGGTGCAACGGTGCAAACGGTTCGAGCGCGGTCAGCTCTTCGATCAGCGTTTCGTTGATGAGCGCGGGTTTGTCGTAGTTGAGGCCGCCATGGACAACGCGGTGCCCGACGACGGCAATCTCGCGGTCTTCCAGCGTGAGTTTGAGCGACTTCAGGACGGTCGCCAAGGCATCCGAGTGGTTGACTAGACTGCCATCAGCGGGCGTGATCGCTCCGTTCGCCGTTTTCAGCGACAGCACGCCGTTCGGGCCGATGCTGTCGACCTTGCCTGTGACGAGGGGCGTGTCGCCCTCCATCTGGTAAACCGAAAACTTGAGCGACGAAGACCCCGCGTTCAGCGTCAGGATCGCGCTCATACCAGCACATCCGGTTTGATGCAGTTCATCCGCGCATGGTGGAGCGCCGCGACAGCGCAGGACGCGAGGCGCGACATCGAACTGTCCGCGCGGCTGTTGAGGATGACCGGAACGCGGGCGCCTAATACAAGCCCGGCACCCTCGGCGTGACTGATAAAAGCGAGCTGCTTCGCCAACATGTTGCCCGCGTCGATGTCGGGCACCACGAGGATATTGGCATGTCCTGCAACGTCGCCTTTCAGCCCCTTGGTCCGCGCGGCACCGATATCGACGGCGTTGTCCATCGCGAGAGGACCGTCGACGAGGCCGCCCTTGATCTGGCCGCGCTCTGCCATCTTCGACAGAAGCGCGCCGTCGATCGAGGACGGGATCGCGGGGTTGACGGTCTCGACCGCGGACAGAACGCCGACGCGCGGTGTCTCCTGTCCGATAGAAATCGCGAGGTCGATGGCGTTCTGCACGATGTCGACCTTCGTTTGTAGGTCGGGTGCAATATTGATGGCTGCATCCGTGACCATGACAGGCTCGGGCATTCCGGGCACATCCATGACAAACACATGGGTGAAGCGTTTGCCAATCCGCAGGCCCGATTGCTTGTCCAGCATCGGGCGCAGCAATTCGTCGGTATGAAGATGCCCTTTCATGACCGCGCTCGCGCGGCCCTCGTGGACCAGCTGACAGGCGACCGCACCGGCATTGTGGTGTTCAGCAGGCAGAACTTCGATCCCGTCGAGGCTCTGGCCCAGTTCAGCAGCGGCATGAACGATCTTCTCGGGGTCGCCGATCAGGATCGGGATGATGATGCCCTCACGGTAAGCCAAAAGTGCGCCGCCGAGCGATTTGGGTTCTTCGGGGCAGACCACGGCGGTCGGAAGGTCAGGCAGGGGGCGTGCGCGTGCGACAAGAGCATCGAAATGGCGGTGCCGCTCGACGACCAGACGGGGGACATCCACATCGTCACGGTCGAATCGATTTATCGGAGCCTGGACTAGCGCGGTGCCTTTCAGCACGGTCACGCCATCCTCTGCGCGCCGGATTTCTGTGGAAAAACCCACAGTCCCGTCCGCGTTCTTGTCCGTAACGGTCACGCGGCAGATCAATTCTTCGCCAGCATGAACGCGATCGATGAAGTCCAAAGTCTGCTTTTTATAGACCGTTCCGGGGCCGGGAAGGGATGTTCCCAGCACCGCAGAGATCATCGACGCCACGTACATTCCTGGAGCGACACTTTCCGGATTTCCATCCCCGTCACCGTCCAGCTTCGGCAGGTGCATCGGGTTATAATTGCCGGAAACGTTGGCAAATATATAGAGATCGTCGGGAGTGACCAACCGGCGGAATTCGGCGGTCATGCCAACCTCGATCTCGTCGAACGTCTTGTTAATCAAATGCATTCTCTGCCCACGAACCCCTCGTTTTGCGACGCGGCTGCTGTAGACACATGCACGTATCGGGCGCCGCATGACTTGATGTGGGTCAGGTTGGCGGAATTTCCCGAAAACTCTGTGACGTACTATTGGAATGTGATTACCAATAGCTACTATTCAACCATTGGCAGACGCGGCGATACTTTTTTGAACAATGCCTATACCAAAGTCGCATTACGCTACGGCATTATCGCATTTCTGCTCTTGCCAACGGACCGTTTGGTCAAAAGTATCCGGCCATTCCGCCTAAAAAATTGGCGGGGCCCAACATGCGGAATACCGCAGAAACAGGGAGACATTCTTTATGAAACTTAAAACCGTACTTAACGCCTCGGCCGCGACCGCGCTGGTTTTCGCTGCTGGCATGGCATTCGCTGACGACCACATGGTCGACGGCATGACCCTTTCCGACAACCAGACCTTCACCTACCAGACCATCGACGACTCGCCCTCGATCGACCCGGGTCTCGTTGAAGACGTCGAAGGTTCGGCTGTTGTTCGCGACCTCTTCGAAGGTCTGATGAACCAGGACGCCGAAGGTAACCCGATCCCGGGCGTTGCGACCTCGTACGACGTTTCGGACGATAAGCTGACCTACACCTTCCACCTCCGTGACGACGCTGTATGGTCGGACGGCGAGCCGGTCACCGCCAGCGACTTCGTTTACGCATGGAAGCGCGTTGCGAACCCGGAAACCGCGTCGCCCTACGCTTGGTACATGGAGCTGATGTCGGTCGAGAACGCATCGTCCATCATCGCTGGCGAAGCTGAAGCCGACACCCTCGGTGTTGAAGCAACCGACGACCACACCCTCGTTGTGCACCTGTCGCAGCCGCTGCCGTACTTCCCGGAAATGGTTACGCACACCACCACCTTCCCGGTTCCCGAGCACGTTGTCGAAGAAGTCGGCGCATCGTGGATGAACCCGGAAACCTTCGTTGGTAACGGCGCTTACGTCCTGACCGAGTACACTCCGCAGGAGCGTATGGTTCGCGTGAAGTCGGACACCTACTGGGACGCAGAAAACGTACACCTGACCGAAGTTGTCCGTCTGGTCGTCAACGACGAAAACCAGGCTCTGACCCGCTGGCAGGCTGGCGAGATCGACAAGACCGAGACCATCCCGACCGGTCAGTACCCGTCGCTGTCGCAGGAATACCCCGAGCAGGCCGTCTCGGTTCCTCAACTCTGCAGCTACTACTACAACTTCAACCTGCGTGACGACGCTCCGGAATGGGCACAGGACGTTCGCGTCCGTCAGGCTCTGAGCCTCGCAGTTGACCGTGACATCATCACCGAGAACGTTCTCGGCGCTGGCCAGATCCCGGCTTACACCTTCACTCCGGGTGCAACCGCTGGCTTCGAAGTTCCGGAAGTCGAAGCTGCTTCGATGACTCAGGAAGAGCGTAACGAGAAGGCCAAGGCGCTGCTCGAAGAAGCTGGTTATGGTTCGGACAATCCGCTGACCGTAGAGATCCTCTACAACACTTCGGAAGCCCACAAGACCATCGCTATCGCCATCAGCCAGATGTGGAAGCAGACGCTCGGCATCGAAACCACGCTCGGCAACATGGAATGGCAGACCTTCCTCGAAGCACGCGGCAACGGTGACTTCGAAGTTTCGCGCGCCGGCTGGTGTGGTGACTACAACGAAGCGTCGACCTTCCTCGACCTGATGGCATCGTCCTCGGGCTACAACGATGCGGCTTACATGAACGACGAAGTCGACTCGCTGCTCGCAGAAGCCAAGACCATGGAAGATCCGACCGAGAACTACACTCGCATCGAAGAAATCGTTGACGAAGAAGCTCCGGTGATCCCGATCTACCACTACGCCGCAGCATTCATGCTCGACGACACGATCAAGGGTTGGCCGCTGGATAACGTTCAGCAGACCTGGTACTCGCGTCAGCTTTATCGCGTAGCGGAAGAATAATTCCTCAACGTAGAACCGAAACCGCGCACCTCCCACCTGTGGGGGGTGCGCCCTAGTTTAAGCGAAGCGCGAGGACCGAATGTTCGCCTTCATTATCCGCCGGCTAGCGGTGGCTATTCCGACCATTCTCGTACTGGTCGTTCTCTCATACATCCTGATGTTTGCCGCGCCGGGTGGTCCGTTCAATGCCGAACGCCCGCTGCCCCCGAACGTGCTCGAAAACATCGAGGCCCGTTACGGTCTGGATCAGCCCTACTGGAAGCAGATCTACGACTATCTCGTAAATATTGTGTTCCACTTCGACTTCGGACCGTCGTTCAAATACCGCGACCGGACCGTTTCGGACATCATCACCCAAGGCTTCCCCGTCACGCTGACCTACGGCTTCTGGTCGTTCGTCGTTGCCGTGATCGTTGGCGTTTCGCTGGGTATCGCTGCTGCGGTAAAGCACAACAGCATCCTCGACTACTTCGCCGTTGGCGTTTCGATCGGCGCTCAGTCGCTGCCGAACTTCGTCATGGCGCCGGTTCTGGTGCTGGTCTTTACCCTTTGGCTCGGCTGGCTGCCGGGTGGCGGCTGGAATGGTGGTGAATGGCAGTTTGTCGTTATGCCCGTGATCGCGCTATCGACGTCCTACATGGCGTCCATCGCCCGCATCACGCGTTCATCGATGCTCGAAGTGCTGAACGCAGGTTTCATCCGCACCGCCCGCGCAAAGGGTCTGCCGATGAAGCGCATCATCTTCCGTCACGCACTCAAGCCCGCGATCCTGCCGGTGCTGTCGTACCTAGGACCGGCCTTCGTGATGATGATCACCGGCTCGGTTATCGTGGACAGCTACTTCTCGACCGGCGGTATCGGCCAGTTCTTCGTGAACGCAGCCTTCAACCGCGACTACTCGGTCATGATGGGCATCACGATCCTGATGGGTGTGCTGACCATTGTCTTCAACCTCGTCGTCGACCTGCTTTACGCATGGATCGACCCGAAAATCCGTTATTGAGGAGGCAGGAATGCTAACATCCCGCACCTCGCCCGAGCAGCTGGGGGACCTCCCCCAGCGTGCTGAAGTCAAAGGCCGCAGCCTTTGGCGCGACGCAGTCGGCCGCTTTGCCGCAAACAGGGCTGCTGTCATTTCGCTCGTCGTACTCGTGATGATTTTCCTCTTCGCGATTTTCGGCCAGATCCTCAGCCCGCATGAGCCCGACTACGTGGACTTTATGCTTCGCGGCAACATCAAGGAACTCGGTGTTCCGTCGATGGAAAACCAGCACTACTTCGGCCTCGAAAAAGAAGGACGCGACCTCTATGTCCGCGTCGTTCAGGGCACGCGCATCTCGATCCTCGTTGGCGTTGTCGGCAGTATCGTAGCTGTTGTGGTTGGCACCCTTTACGGTGCGATTTCGGGTTACTTCGGTGGCCGTGTCGACAACATCATGATGCGTATCGTCGACATCCTGCTGGCGATCCCGTTCATGTTCGTGATCATCCTTCTTCTGGTGATCTTCGGACGTTCGCCGACCATGCTTTTCGTCGGTATCGGCCTGATGTCGTGGCTGAACATGGCGCGTATTGCCCGTGGCCAGACCCTAACCATCAAGAACAAGGAATTCGTCGAAGCAGCGATTGCCAGCGGCGTCCGTCCGATCAAGATCATCCTGCGTCACATCATTCCGAACCTTGCCGGTATCGTCGTGGTTTACGCGACCCTTCTGGTCCCCGAACTCATCATCACCGAAAGCTTCATCAGCTTCCTCGGTCTTGGTGTGCAGGAGCCCCAGACATCGCTTGGTGCGCTGATTTCGGATGGTGCGAGCCAGCTGAACTACGGCACCTACTGGATGCTCGCGTTCCCGCTCTTCTTCTTCCTGATCACGCTCTACGCCTTCTTCTTTGTCGGCGATGGTCTGCGTGACGCTCTCGACCCGAAGGATCGCTGACATGACCCTACTTCAAGTCAATGACCTCAAGGTCAAATTCCGCACCGGCGACGGTATCGTCAACGCGGTCAACGGTGTGTCGTTCTCGGTCAACGAAGGCGAAACACTGGCGATCGTGGGCGAGTCCGGTTCGGGCAAAAGCCAGACCGCATTCGCCGCGATGGGCCTGCTGGCCCGCAACGGTGCTGCGGAAGGCGAGGCGCTCTACAAGGGCAAGAACCTTCTGACCATGCGCCCGAGCGAGCTCAACAAGATCCGCAGCCGCGAGATCGCGATGATCTTTCAGGACCCGATGACCTCGCTCAATCCCTACATGCGGATTTCGGATCAGATGGCCGAAGTGCTCACCCTGCACGAGGGCATGTCCAAGAAGGAAGCCGTGGCCGAGGCCGCGCGTATGCTTGACGCCGTTCGCATCCCTGATGCGAAGGCCCGCGTGACGATGTACCCGCACGAGTTTTCGGGCGGTATGCGTCAGCGCATCATGATCGCGATGGCTCTGCTTTGCCGTCCGAAGCTGCTCATCGCCGACGAGCCGACCACGGCTCTCGACGTGACGGTTCAGGCGCAGATCATGGACCTCTTCGGTGACATCCGCCGCGACTTTGGTACGGGCGTCATCCTCATCACGCACGACCTCGGTGTTGTGGCTGGTTTCTGTGACCGTACCCTCGTCATGTACGGCGGTCAGGTCATGGAGCAGGCAACGACCTCCGATCTGTTCGAACGCCCGACCCACCCCTACACCAAGGGTCTGCTCAAGGCCGTTCCGCGCTTCGACCGTGAAGAAGAAGTCCTTCAGACCATTGCAGGCGAGCCGCCGGACATGTCGCGCCTTCCCGCCGGATGCCCGTTCAGCCCGCGTTGTTCGATCGTCAAAGAGCGTTGCTGGACCGACCGTCCCGTACTGCAAAAAGAGATCGGCCATTGCCGTGCCTGCCACGCCGACCTTCAGGAGGTAGCATAATGTCCAAAGCTATTCTGAACGTTAGCGACCTACGCGTCACCTTCGACGTCCCGAAACCGGGCGCTTGGCCGTGGACGCCGCCGCGCAAGCTCCACGCTGTTGGCGGCATGAGCTTCGACGTGATGGAGGGCGAGTGCCTCGGCCTCGTCGGCGAGTCCGGTTCGGGCAAGTCGACCGCTGCCCGCGCGATCATCGGCCTTGCGCCGATTTCTGGCGGTTCGGTGAAGTTCGAAGGGCAGGAGCTCGCAGGGCTCGCTGGCGGTCAACGCCGCAAGCTCGGCAGCGAAATCCAAATGGTCTTCCAGGACCCGTTGGCCGCTCTCAACCCGCGAATGACCGTCGGTGACATCATCGCCGAACCGCTCGTCACGCACGACAGTTCGCTGTCCCGCAAGGAAGTGCGCAAGCGCGTCCAAGCGATGATGGAGCGCGTCGGTCTGCTGCCGAACCTCGTGAACCGCTACCCGCACGAATTTTCGGGTGGTCAGTGTCAGCGCATTGGCATTGCCCGCGCGCTGATCGTGAAGCCGCGTCTGCTGATCTGCGACGAACCCGTTTCGGCGCTCGACGTGTCGGTTCAGGCGCAGGTGGTGAACCTGCTGAAAGAGCTTCAGCGCGACCTCGGCCTGTCGATGATCTTCATTGCTCACGACCTGAGCGTGGTGAAGCACATCTCTGACCGGATCGCGGTGATGTACCTTGGCAAGATGATGGAAGAAGCGCCATCGTCCGAACTGGTGTCGAACCCTGCGCACCCCTACACCCGTGCGCTGATTTCGGCGGTTCCGGTGCCGGATCCGAAGCTCGAAAAAACGCGCCCGCGTATGGTGATTGAAGGCGAGCTTCCCTCGCCGCTGTCGCCGCCCTCGGGCTGCGTGTTCCGCACCCGTTGCCCGATGGCGCAGGAAAGCTGTGCCCGCGAGGTTCCGGCCAAAGAGCACATCGGTTCCCAGCACGAAGTTGCGTGCCCGTTCCATGCGCGCAGCGCCGAAGCGATGCCGCTCGCGGTATAAGAACTTAGCAACCCTGACGGTCGTTTCGTCAGGGTTGCAGTCACCATCCGAATTTCTCGCGACTTATCGTTGCGTATCGGATTGGTAGGTGAGCGTAAACTCGTGCACCACTCAAGGTTTTGAAAATCCTGGTTTATCCCACGATATTCTAACCCGATTGCCTATAGGTTGTATTCTTTCGTATAGTTTCGGCGTCAGGTCTTTGACATTCGTTTTGACCTAGGGGAAGCTCCCTCGCATGACGACTCGCAGGCACCGCGGCGTGCGGCTGAACAAGCCCGCTGCAACCCCTGATAGTCCGGTCGATCGGTGTTTTTGGAGGAGGACACCTTTTGACCACTAAGCCCCTGCTCGGTTCCTAGACCGATGCGGGGGCTTCGTTTTTCTGGCCTGTAAAAACGAAAAAGGCCGCCCCGAAGGGCGGCCCGATATTCGCATGTAATCCGGATTATTCCGGCAGGATACGCACGCCGCCTTTGGCAGCCGACGACGCCAGCAGCGCGTAGGCTTTGAGCGCGGTGGAAACGGCGCGCTTGCGCGGTGCTGCGGGCTTCCACGGCAGCGGGCCTTTGGCTTCGCGGCGGGCGGCCAGCGTGGCTTCGTCGACGGCGAGGTTGATAGTGCGGTTTGGGATGTCGATCTCGATGGTGTCACCGGTTTCGACGAGGCCGATCAGGCCGCCTTCTTCGGCTTCCGGCGAGACGTGACCGATCGACAGACCCGAGGTTCCGCCCGAGAAGCGACCGTCGGTCAGAAGCGCACAGGATTTACCAAGGCCTTTCGATTTCAGGTACGAGGTCGGGTAGAGCATTTCCTGCATACCCGGACCACCGCGCGGACCTTCGTAGCGGATGATGACGACTTCGCCTGCTTGGACTTTGTTGGTCAGAATGCCGTTCACAGCGTCATCCTGGCTTTCGAAGACCTTGGCCGGACCGGTGAACTTCAGGATCGAGTCATCCACGCCTGCGGTCTTCACGATACAGCCGTCCAGCGCGATGTTGCCGTAGAGAACAGCGAGGCCGCCGTCCTTCGAGAATGCGTGCTCGACCGAACGGATGACGCCGCCCTGACGGTCGCGGTCCAGTTCTTTGTAGCGGTTCTGGGTCGAGAACGCCTCGGTGGTGCGAACGCCGCCCGGAGCCGCGCGATAGAAGGCGTCCACGTCGGCGTCGTTAGCCGACATGATATCCCACTTCGCAATCGCTTCGGACATGCTGTTCGAGTGGATGGTGCTGACGTCGCCGTGCAGCAGGTTGCCACGGTGAAGCTCGCCGAGGATGCCCATGATGCCGCCAGCGCGGTGGACGTCTTCCATGTGAACGTCGGCCTTGGCAGGCGCGACCTTGGACAGGCACGGCACCTTGCGCGACAGGCGGTCCATGTCGGCCATGGTGAAGTCGACCTTGCCTTCGTGGGCAATCGCCAGAAGGTGCAGAACGGTGTTGGTCGAGCCGCCCATCGCGATGTCGAGCGACATGGCGTTCTCGAATGCCTCGAAGGTCGCGATGTCGCGCGGCAGCAGACCCGGCTGTTCGCCTTCGTAGTGGGCCTTGGTGATCTCGACGATCTTGCGGCCCGCTTCGAGGAACAGTTCCTTGCGGTCAGCGTGGGTCGCGAGCATCGAGCCGTTACCCGGCAGCGCCAGGCCGAGCGCTTCGGCCAGACAGTTCATCGAGTTCGCGGTGAACATGCCCGAGCACGAACCACAGGTCGGGCAGGCGGCCTTTTCAATCGCGTCGACTTCTTCGTCGGTGTATTTATCGTCGGCTGCGGCAACCATGGCGTCCACGAGGTCGAGCGAGTGCTCGAGGTCGTCGATCGTCACCTTGCCAGCTTCCATCGGGCCGCCCGAAACGAAGATGACCGGAATGTTGAGGCGCATTGCGGCCATCATCATACCCGGCGTGATCTTGTCACAGTTCGAAATGCAGACCATCGCGTCGGCGCAGTGGGCATTCACCATATACTCGACCGAGTCAGCGATGATCTCGCGGCTCGGGAGTGAATAGAGCATACCGTCGTGACCCATCGCGATGCCGTCGTCGACAGCGATGGTGTTGAATTCTTTTGCGACACCGCCGGCCTTTTCGATCTCGCGGGCAACCATCTGACCAAGGTCTTTCAGGTGCACGTGACCGGGCACGAACTGGGTAAACGAGTTGACGACCGCGATAATCGGCTTGCCGAAGTCACCGTCGGTCATGCCGGTCGCGCGCCAAAGGCCGCGAGCACCGGCCATGTTGCGACCGTGTGTAGATTGGCGGGAACGATAATAAGGCATCTGGCTATCCATCTGTTGCGCAGCCGCAGTCATATCGCGCAACAAACGGAAAGAACAGACCGTCCATTACATTTGGCCCAACACTTGCAATCACGCCTTTGCAAAAGGAGGGCGATGGGTGCATCGACGCAAATTCATCACGGGTTTGATGGCCGCGACTTGCGGCGGATGGGGCGCGAATGCTGGCGCTGCTGGTCTGCTCGCGCGCGGCAATGGCGCACTGATCGACCTCGGGAGCGGCGCGAGCATGTATGAGCGCTATGATGCGGAGCCGGAGCCCGACCACTTTGGCATCGAGATCCCCCGTGAGCGGCCCAGTTTCGACTTCGCCGTCGGGACGCCCCAGCTGACAATGTATAACGTGCACACCGAAGAAAGCATCGCCGTCCGTCCAATGAGCGCGAGTGGCGTTGATCAGAATGCCCTGCGGCAGGTGAACCACTTTATGCGCGACTGGCGCCGCAACGAGGTGAAGCCGATTTCAGAAGACACTGTGCTGGGCCTTTTGCAAATCCAACAGGCGGCGCGGCGCAACGGGTTCAACGATCAGATCCGGTTCCTCTCCGGCTATCGGAGCCGCGCGACGAACGATGCGCTGCGGGCTGGCGGTGCGCAGGCGGCGCGAAACTCGCTCCATATCGAAGCGAAGGCCGTGGATTTCAGCCTTCCCGGCGTCGGCATCGGCCCCACGATTGCCATGGCCAAAGAGCTGGGGTTCGGTGGGGTCGGGGGCTACTCCACGTTCGTCCACATCGACTCGGGCCGCGTCCGCTATTGGGGAACGGCGGCCTAGGCTTCTTTCGATATCGGCAGACTTTCGATGCCGCGCATTCCGCTGGGAGTGCGCGGTTTTTTGTGTCCTGCAAACGCTAGAATTGGCGCGATAAACGAGGTTTCCATTTCTTACCAGCTGGCAAGAAATGACCTAGACGCCGCGTCGCCCTTGACAGTCTCACCTAGATTTCGCCAATTGTGATTTAACGTCACAGATGTGAATTTAGATGCCGCGTCAGAACCAGTCAGCAAAAACCGATACAGAGCGGGGGGCACGCCTCCCTGCTGATGACGAATTGCGAATGCACCTGATGGTGACCGCCGCGCGCATGGCGTTCATCGAAGATCGCAGCCAGACCGAGATCGCCTCGCACACCGGCCTGAACCGCTGGCAGGTTCGCAAGCTGCTGGCTGACGCCAAAGAGCAAGGCGTGGTCCGTATCGAGATCAACCCGCCCTCCCGCCGCCGTCCCGACCTTGAGGCCGCCCTGCGCGAAGTTTGCCGTCTGCGCGATGCCGTTGTCGTGTCGAACGAAGGTGTCGCGAAAGCTGCGGGTCAGTACCTCGCGTCCTGCAACCTGTCGGGCGTGGTCGGCGTGTCGTGGGGCCGCACGATGTCTCAGGTCGCGCGTTGGCTGCCGCAAGGCTGGGCCAAGGGTGTACAGGTCGTGCAGATCAACGGCACCGTCGCGCCCAAGCCGCAGGACTGGCACCTCAACGTGGCCGAGACCTTCGCCCGCAAAGGCGACGGCCAGTTCGTCCCGCTGCCCGTTCCCGCGATCGTCGGCTCTGCCGTGACCCGCGATGTGCTTGAACAGGACCGGATCGTGGCGGACGTGCTGTCGCTCTCCCGCATAGCGCAGACTGTTTGCTTCTCGTTCGGCGCTGTCGAGACCTCGGCGCTGCTGGCTTCGGGCCATATCCTTCCCGGCGAGCACGACCGCCTTTGCAGCGAAGGCGCTGTGGGCGATGTCCTCGGGCGTTTCATCAATACAAACGGGCAGATTGTGGATGGCGGGCTGGATGCTCGGACAATCGGCCTGACCTTCGACGACCTTCGTAGCCGCGACCGCGCCATCGGCGTGTCGAGCGGCGCGGAAAAACAGAACGTGGTACTGGGCGCATTGCGTGCCGGTATCGTCAATGTCCTCGTTACGGACGAGGAAACTGCAACCTATGTAATGGAGCACTTCCATGACCGTTGATACGCAGAGAACCGCTCTGGAACACGTGGTTTCGACCGATATGGTCGCGACCCATGCGGCAGAGCATGTCCGCAATCCGGGTATGCCGCTCGATCTGTCGATGTTCGAAGGCCACGCGGTGAACCGCAGTGCCGCAGAGCGTCGTGCCTCGACGCTGAGCGCTCGCCGTTCGGTGAAGAAGGTCTATCAGGCGGCTTGGCTCGTGAACGCCGTGCGGATGATCGACCTCACCACGCTGTCGGGCGACGATACCGAAGGCAAGGTCCAGCGCCTTTGCGCAAAGGCCCGCCAGCCGATCGCACCCTATATCATGGACGGCCTCGGCCTTTCGGATATGGACCTAACGGTCGGCGCTGTTTGCGTCTATCCGACCATGGTTCCCCATGCGGTGAAAGCGCTGAAAGGCACGAGCATTCCGGTGGCTTCGGTTGCAACGGGCTTCCCCGCTGGCCTCATCCCGCTGAACCTGCGTCTGGAAGAGATCAAGTACGCTGTTGGCGAAGGTGCGGGCGAAATCGACATCGTTATCAACCGCGAAATGGCGCTCAAGCAGGAATGGAACCAGCTATACGACGAAATCGCCGCGATGCGTGAAGCCTGTGGTGAGGCGCACCTGAAGGCGATCCTTGCCACGGGCGAGTTGGAAACGCTCCGCAACGTCTACGCCGCTTCGATGGTGGCGATGCAAGCGGGTGCCGATTTCATCAAGACCTCGACCGGCAAAGAAGGCGTCAATGCCACGCTGCCCGTCAGCCTGACGATGGTGCGTGCGCTCCGCGATTACGGCGATGCGACCGGCTACCAGATCGGCTTCAAGCCCGCCGGCGGCATCAAGGCTGCGAAAGAAGCCATCGCGTGGCAGGTCCTCATGAAAGAGGAAATGGGCCGCGAATGGCTGGAGCCGCACCTCTTCCGCTTTGGCGCGTCGTCGATGCTCGGCGATATCGAACGCCAGCTCGAACACCATGTCACCGGACGCTACGCATCGTCCTCCCGCCACGCAATGTCCTGATCGGAGCCTCCAATGACCACTATCCAAGAGATCCTGAACACCATGGACTACGGCACTGCACCCGAAGACAGCAAAATCGTCCGTGAGTGGCTGAGCAAGCACGAAAGCGGCTTCGGTCACTTCATCAACGGCGCGTTCACCAAGGTCGGAGAGACTTTCGACGTGCAGAACCCTGCGACGGGCGATGTCATCGCTCGCGTGTCCCAAGGCTCCGCCAGCGATGTCGATGACGCGGTGAAAGCCGCCCGTGCGGCCCAGCCGAAATGGGCCGGTCTGTCGGGCCATGAGCGCGCCAAGTACCTTTACGCGCTGGCCCGCCACGTTCAGCAGCACTCGCGCTTCCTTGCCGTGCTGGAGTCCATCGACAACGGCAAGCCGATCCGCGAAAGCCGCGACGGTGACATCCCGCTCGTCGCGCGCCACTTCTACCATCACGCAGGCTGGGCCGAGCTGGCTGAGGACGAGTTCCCCGGTGCCGAGGCCGTCGGCGTTTGCGGTCAGGTGATCCCGTGGAACTTCCCGCTGCTGATGCTGGCGTGGAAAGTCGCGCCTGCGCTTGCCGCTGGTAACACCGTGGTTCTGAAGCCTGCCGAGTACACTCCGCTGACCGCGCTCGCCTTTGCCCAGATCGCGGCAGAGTGCGGCCTGCCCAAAGGCGTTTTGAACATCGTCACTGGCGACGGCGAAACCGGCGCTGCGGTTGTCGGCCACGAGAATATCGACAAGGTCGCCTTCACCGGCTCGACCGACGTTGGCCGCATCATCCGCCAGCAGACTGCCGGTTCGGGCAAGTCGCTGACGCTGGAGCTTGGTGGCAAGTCGCCGTTCATCGTCTTTGCAGATGCCGACCTCGATGCGGCTGTCGAAGGCGTCGTCGATGCGATCTGGTTCAATCAGGGTCAGGTTTGCTGCGCCGGTTCGCGTATCCTCGTTGCCGAGGCCGTTGCGGCGAAGTTCGAAAAGATGCTGCGCAAACGGATGGAAACCATTCGCGTCGGCGATCCGCTCGACAAGAACACCGACATCGGCGCCATCGTGCACCCCGTCCAGCGCGACCGCATCGCGGAGCTGGTGAACAAGGGCGCGAGCGAAGGTCTCGACCTTTGCCAAGGCACAGCGCCGGAAGGCTGTTTCTACCCGCCGACGCTGGCCACTGGCGTCTCGCCTGCCTCGGTTCTGTGGAACGAAGAAATCTTTGGCCCCGTCGTCACCCTGACCACTTTCCGCACCCCGAAGGATGCCATCGCGCTCGCGAACAACAGCCGCTACGGCCTTGCCGCGTCTATTTGGTCCGAGAACGTGAACCTCTGCCTTGATATCGCGGCAAAGGTGAAGGCGGGCGTTGTCTGGATCAACTGCACGAACGTCTTTGATGCGGGCGCAGGCTTCGGTGGCTACCGTGAAAGCGGCTTTGGTCGCGAGGGTGGCCGCGAAGGTATGGCTGCTTACCTCAAACAGCCGAAACTGAAGGTGAAAAAGCCCGAGGCTGCTCCGGCTGCGCCCAATGCCGTTCCTGTCGACGGTGCCGAAATCGGCATGATCGACCGTACGGCCAAGCTCTACATCGGCGGCAAGCAGGCCCGTCCTGACAGCGGCTATGTCTACGCTGTGAACGGCGGCAAAAAGACCGTCGGTCACGCTGGCCTCGGTAGCCGCAAGGATGTCCGCAATGCCGTCGAGGCTGCGCACAAGGCCGCCGGATGGGGCAAGGCGACCGGTCATAACCGTGCGCAGGTGCTCTATTATATCGCGGAAAACCTGTCGGCCCGCGCCAAGGAATTCACCGATCGTCTGGTCAGCTTCGGCATGAACAACGGCGCTGCCAAGGCAGAGGTCGAAACCGCGATCCGTCGGTGTTTCTGGTACGCTGCGCAGGCTGACAAGTTCGACGGCATGGTCCACCAGACCAAGACGAACAACGTCAGCATCGCCATGCACGAACCGCTCGGCGTGATGGGCGTTGCCTGTCCGAACGGCAGCCCGCTGGCTGCGATGGTGTCGCTGGTCATGCCCGCGATTGCGATGGGGAACGCCGTGATCGTCGTGCCGTCGCAAGACCACCCGCTGGCCGCGACCGACTTCTATCAAGTGCTCGAAACCTCGGACGTTCCGGCTGGTGTGGTGAACATCATTACCGGACCGCGCGACGATCTGGCCAAGACGCTGGCGCAGCACGATGACGTGGCCGGTATGTGGTACGTTGGCACTGCGGAAGGCGCAGAGATGGTCGAGCGCGAAAGTGCCGGCAACCTCAAGCAGACGTGGACCGAAGACGGCGGCGCGCGCGATTGGACGTCCGCGCAAGGGCAGGGGAAAGAGTTCCTCTCCCGCGCCACTCAGGTGAAAAACATCTGGGTGCCTTACGGCGAATAATCAGCGGCCCTTTTCGGCAGCCAACTGGTGAGCGGGGTCGTGTCGGCCCCGCTTTCCTTTCAGGCCATCTTTCAGGCCTTCCCACATCAGATGATAGTAGGTCGGGCGGATGCCTTCGGGGCATGACCGCCCGCGACGCCACCACAGCAGCGCGTAGTAGGCCAGCGCGATCGGAAACACGATCGGACCCGCCGCCATGCGCGCAATCGCGACGCCGTTGCGGCAGTGGTAGTAGATTTTCCAGAGCGGGCGATAGACGAAGCCTTCGCCCATCGTGCCGCAATCGTGCACAAACCGCAGCGCGGGGTGCAGCAGGATTTTCCAGCCCCTCCGCCTCAGATGCAGGCTGTAGAGCACGTCGTCGCCATAGATGAACAAACCGGCTTCGGGCAGGCCGTCACGGCGTGCGGCCTCGGTGCGGAGCATGAAGCCCACGAAGGACGCGTTGTCGATTTCGCGGGGGAGGGCGCTGGGCTCCAGTTCGGCGTTGCGGATCTTGAACCCGCCGCGCCCGTTGCTGCGCTTGGTCAGCGCGGCGATGAAAACATTGAGGTGCCAGAACGGGTTATAGCCCTGACGGTTCATCTCGCAGATTTTGCCGTTTGGATAATGAACGGCGGTCGAGACGGCGCCGATGTCGGCAGGTAGGGTCGAGGCGACCTCGCGGAATTTGTCGACGCAACCGGCCTCTGGCCAAGAGTCGTCGTCGAAGAGCGCGAGCCAATCGGTGTCGTTGTCTTTCAGGGCCGCTTCGATGCCTGCATGGAAACCGCCAGCACCGCCCGTGTTATCGGGCAGGCTGATCACGACGAGGCGCGGGTCGGTCTGCGCAGCCAGCACCTCTGCGGTTTTGTCGGTCGAGGCGTTGTCGATCACCCAGATGCGGTCAAACGGTTCGCTGACGACATGCGTCAACGTCTCCACCAGTTTGGCGGCGCGGTTGAACGTGACGATGACTGCGCCGACGCGCATTAGACGGGGGACTTCAGAAACGCGCCGAGCGCTTCGCCCTTTTCTTCGGCGGCAAGGAATGCGCGGCCGGTGTCGAGCGCCTCGCGGATCGTGACGTCCATGTCGAGGTAACGGTACGTGCCGAGGCGACCGACGAAGGTCACGCCAGTGGTCTCGTTCGCCTTGGCCACATAGTCCGAGAGCATCGCTTTTTCGTCGACCATACGGATCGGGTAGTAGGGGATGTCGTGCGGCTCGCAGGCGCGGCTGTATTCTTCGTACAGAACCGAACCCTCGTGGCTTTCCCACGGGGCAAAGTGCTTGTGCTCGGTGATGCGGGTGTAGGGCACGTCGGCATTGCCGTAGTTCATCACTGCGCAGCCCTGATAATCGCCGTCATAGCGGAATTCCTTGAAGTCCAGCGTGCGGTAGCCGAGGCGGCCCAGTTCGTAACCGAAGAAACCATCGAGGGGGCCGGACCAGAAGACATGGTCCCAATCGCCAGCGGTCGCGGGATCGAACATCTCACCCAGCTTCACGGTGATACCAGCATGATCGAGGATCGAGGCGATCATTGGGGTATAGCCGTCCTCCGGCATCCCTTGGAATTTATGGAAGAAGTAGTTGTCGTCGTAATTAAAACGCAGCGGCAGGCGCTTGAGGATCGACGCGGGCAGCTCCGTAGGCGAACAGCCCCACTGCTTTTCGGTGTAGCCCTTGAAGAACGCTTTGTAGAGGTCGCTCCCCACGAACGCGAGCGCCTGCTCTTCGAAGTTCTGCGGCTCCGCGATGTCTTCGGCCTTACTCTTGATGAAATCGCGCGCCTCGTCGGGGCGCAGCGCCTGGCCGAAAAACTGGTTGATCGTGTGCAGGTTCACGGGCAGCGAATAGACCTGTCCGTCCACGGTCGACTTCACGCGGTTTTTGTACGGCATGAAGGTCGTGAAGCTGTTGACGTAGTTCCAGACCTCTTCGTCATCGGTGTGGAAAATATGCGGGCCGTAGACGTGAACCATCACGCCGGTATCTTCATCGCGCTGGGTATGGCAGTTGCCGCCGACATGGTCGCGGCTGTCGATGACGGTAATTTTGTGGCCCGCTTCAGCCAGCATCCGGCCAATCACGGCGCCGGACAAACCGGCCCCAACCATCACGATACGCTTGCCCATATTCCGCTCCGTTATTGGCGTTCCGTAGCGGTGTAGTTCATCAGTCACCCTGCGGCAACAAGAGTAGGGAAATTGAGTATTTAGGTTGTGCTTTGCGCATTAACTTCTTGTTAAGCGTTTGCTCATTGCGGAGAACCGCTGCGGGGCACGTTAAAGAGGAGTTGGCGCCATGCTGAAGATCAAAGTAGACGCCGAAATCGCGGATTTTTCGCTCGATGAGGCGATCGAACCTACGATGCAATATGCTCAGGACATCGAGCAATTCACATGGCAGTTGCACTACAATCGGAACTCATTTGTCCACAATCAAAAATGGTGGGGCGTCGAACTTCGTAATATTTCGTACACCGCAAATATGTATGACGAAGGCTCCACCTTCTTCATGGTAAAGAAGAACACCACCGGCACTGAAATCATGCGCGTCGAAGGGTTCGAGGGCGCAGTTGATCGCATTATTCAAACCAGCGGTGATGTGCAGGTCACCATCACTGGGGACCTACCTGCAACGGCTGGAGAATATTGGGAGGCCATGCGTGCCGGCGATAGCCGTGGTGCCGGCGATTTCGGTACTGACTACTCCGTGCAGGGCATTAAGGTTGTCGACAACGGCGAAGTGCTGAACAGCGTCCAACTTAGCGATAACGGATTTTTCCTCAAGCAGGGTGACTTTACAACGTCGGTGAAGTTCGGCGCGGCTCACAACCTTGATTTCTTTGAGATGTTCGAGCTGTTGGACTCGTACAACGTAAACGGCGATACGATCGACGCTGGCTATCTTGGTGCTGCAAATGGCGCCGATGACATCCGTGTCATGGTAAAGGATGGCGGCAAAAAAATCCTGCAAATCAAGGGCGACATGAATGATCTTGGTACGGCCAAGTCCAGCATCACTTACAACGGTAACAACCAGTCGAACTCGTTCAGCGCCAGCGCAGGCAAGGACAAGCTGAAAGGACGCGGCGGTAACGACGTCCTGTTCGGCGAAGAGGGTAATGACAAAATCCTCGGCGGCGGCGGTGACGACGACCTGTATGGCGACGAGGGCAAGGACCGCATCATCGGCGGTGCTCAGCAAGATTGGATTTTCGGCGGTGAGGGTGATGACTACCTCGCTGGCGGCGCTGGTACCGACGATTTCTTCTTTGCGCTGGGGGACGGTGCCGACTACATCCGCGACTTCGGGAAAAAGGGTGACGATCTGCTGCATCTGAACGGCAACGTGACCGCTTATAACTATGACGTGGCTTCGCTCATCGACATCAACGGCGTCGATATGGGCGACTACGTGGTGCTCGATTTCGGAGCAGGCGACAGCATCACATTCAATGGCGTGAGTGATTTGTCCGACCTCGAAGGTCACATCGTCGTTGATGATTTTTACTACTGACAATACCATCATCGGGCGGCCTTCGGGCCGCCTGTGACATGCTGTTGCGTGCAAGCGGATCATTGACCGACCTGCGAAGTTCAGTATTTTGACGAGGCTGCCGCGGGAGGTTACCCGCTCCTGAAATGACCGGGGGGTCTATGTCGTCTGTCCTCAAGCGCTCCAGCGCACTGCTGCTTTGTTTTTCGGTTGCTGCCTGTGATGTGCCGCGCGGCGCAGGTTTCGAAGGCGAAGTTCTCGCCGTTAAAGATGACCAGCAGGCAGGCGAAGTCGTCGCATACCCCTTTGAAGTCATTGATATCACGCGTGAGACCCAAGCACTTGTGTCCCGCTGGCCGTCCTCCAACGGGCGCGCCTACAATTGGCCGAGCCGTGTCGAGCAGCCCGCGTCCATCATCATCGAACCGGGTGATCTTCTGTCGATCGCCGTCTGGGATGCCGAGGAAAACTCGCTCCTGACAGGTCCGGGGCAGCAGGTGGCATCGCTTGAGCGGATGCGCGTGAACTCTGAAGGTCGCATTTTCCTCCCGTTCGTGGGCGAGATGAAGGTGTCGGGCATGTCCCCGCAGACCGCACGTTCGCGCATCGAAGAAGAATACAACTACTCCATCCCGTCGGCGCAGGTGCAAATCGACGTGGTGCCGGGCCGTGCGAATACTGCGGATATCGTCGGCGGCGTCAGCGCTCCGGGTTCGTATCCGCTGCAAGACCGCAACGTATCCGTCCTATCGCTGATCGCTCTAGGCGGCGGTGTGCCGTCGAACCTGAACAACCCTCAGGTCAAGCTGTTCCGTGGGTCGAACCGCTACACGATTTCGCTCGAACGGCTCTACGCCGACCCGTCGCTCGATACGATCGTGCGCGGCGGAGATCGTGTTATCGTTGAAAAAGACTCGCGCACCTTCCTGTCGCTCGGCGCCGCAGGTAGCGAGGCGCTCCACGAATTCCCGACCGATGACGTCAACGCGCTCGAAGCTCTCGCAATCGTGGGCGGCGTTGCCGACGACCGTGCCAACCCGAAGGGTATCCTGATTCTCCGCGAATATCCGAACAGCGCGATCCGCGCCAACGGAACGGGCCCGACTCGCAACCGCGTTGTTTTCACTATCGATTTGACCACTGCGGACGGCCTGTTCAGCGCCGGTCAGTTCCACATCCAACCGGGTGATTTGATCTACGCGACCGAAAGCCCCGTCAATTCCGCACGTACAATCATGGGAATTCTCGGTTCTGCCATCGGTATAGCAAATAGACTCTGATCACTTTTTGTCGGGTAAGTAGAACCTCCGTTTAAAAATATTGCTTGAGTTGTTATCTATCTCTGCACACCAGAGGAGACCAACATGCTCACAGCAGTCGAACAGTATATCCTTGAACTGATCAACCGTGCCCGCCTTGATCCCGAGGCAGAGGCCAAACGCTTGGGCATTGACGTCAACGAGGGCCTCGCTGCGGGGACGATCAGCAGCGACGCAAAACAGGTGCTCGCAAGCAACGATTTGCTGCACGAATCGGCCTACGATTACACCGTCTGGTCGCTGATGAACGACACGTTCAACGGTGACCACTCCGGTCCGGGCGGCAACACGCCCGGTGATCGTATGGAGGATGCTGGTTATGAGAACCTTGGCCGCTGGGGCGAGAACATTGCCCTTCAGCAATACGCTGGCACGCTAAGCCAAACCTATCTGGCTGACGAGCTCTACAACTCGCTTTGGGCCAGTGCCTCGCACCGCATCGGCACGATGAATGGTAAGTTCACGGAAGTCGGCGTCTCTTATGTTGACGGTGAATTCAAAGGTTTCGACGCGGCGATGGTGACCGAGGATTTCGCTGATAGCAGCGCGGACACTTACTTCGTCACCGGCGTGTTTTACCTCGACCTCGATGAAGACGGTTTCTACTCGATCGGCGAAGGTCAGGGGAAATACTGGGTGCGTGCCGATGGTGATCGCCAGGGTGCAGAAAATGCGGGCGGTTATGCAATTGAAGTCGATCCGTCCCGCGCTGTCGATGTCCGCTTCGGTGACGGCGATGGCCAGATCGGTCGCCTGACGATGGACCTGCGCGACGGCAACGGTAAGCTCGACTACGTCACCGATATCTACGACAACTCGGCCCTTTACCTTTCGGCGTCCGCCAACCTTCACAGCGGCATTGATGAGGCGCACTTGCTCGGCGTTGCGAACCTGAATTTGACGGGTGGCCGCGCTGGCGAGGATCTTTATGGCAATAGCGGCAAGAACCTTATCGCTGGTATGAACGGCAACGACTTCATCGATGGCGGCGACGGCAAGGACAAGCTGCGCGGTGGCAAGGGCCGTGATGACATCGAAGGCGGCAGCGGCACCGACCGTCTGCTCGGGAACGGCGGCCACGATCGCCTCGACGGTCAGGCAGGACGCGATTTCTACAAAGGCGGCGGCGGCAATGACACGTTCGTCTTCCGCTCCGGCAACGACAAAATTCTCGACTTTAAAGACGGCGACGACAGCATCGAACTGGTTGCCCGCAACCTCGGCATCAAAGGTGCGACCGTCGACGACGTGATGGACCAAGCCTACATCGATGGCGGAAGCGCTTGGATCGACCTCGGCGATCACTCGCTCGAAGTTGTCGGTGTGACCGATCTGTCTGTACTTGAGGACAACATTACAATCGTCTGATCAGACGAAATCTATTGATGAAATTAACGAATTGACGCTCGACACCCCGTCGAGCGTCAATTCGTTCTGCCCGCCGAAATCTATGGAAATCCCTGCATCTGTAATATGGAATGACAGATCGCCGAGTTCGTATCCAGTGAGTTCAAGGTGATCATGCCGCGGGTTAAAGTCGGTGATTTCGGCATTTCCTTTCGTGAAGATAAACGTGTCGCTTCCCTTGCCGCCGGTCGCAGTATCACGGGTCCCGAGGCTGATCACGTCATCGCCGCCATTGCCGTAGATGCGGTCCGCACCTTGATTCCCGTCAAGCTTGTCGTTGCCCTTGTTGCCAAACAAACGGTCGTCACCCGACCCGCCTGAGATCGTATCGTCGCCGCCTTGCCCACGTAGAACATCGTCTCCTTTCTGGCCGAAAAGCGTATCGCTCTGCCCACCGCCCTTGGCCAAGTCCGCACCGCCGCCGCTCTTGATCGTATCCACCCCGCTGCCACCGATCAGCACGTCGGCACCACCGTTTCCGGTCAGTTTATCGTCACCGTTTCCCCCTTTCAGTGTGTCCGAGTGCTTGCCGCCGAACAGGCGGTCGTGTCCGTCCAGACCTGCGAGGACGTCGTCGCCATCAAATCCTCTGATGATGTTGTTAAGCGCATTGCCAATGAGCGTATCATGACCCTCGGAACCTTCGAACACCACTTGGGGTTCAGGCACAGGGTCCACCGGCGTGGGCAGTGTCGGAATGGGCTCCGACGACAGGTGTGTTGTGAAGATAAAGCTGCCTGCGAGTTCGGAAGGCGTCAGGACGTGTCCGTCGCTCGACTTTATCAGTAGGATCTCGTACCCGTAGCCGAGTTTCAGCCCATCCTGGTCAGTCTGGAATGACAGCTGGTCGGCCGATCGCAGCATGTCCCATGCGCTTAAATCAATCTGGTCCTTCCCGATTTGGAAGTCGCTGATCGTGTCGGTCCGTCCGTCGGCAGAAAGGGCGAAAATGTCTTCGCCCGAGCCGCCTGAAAGCGTGTCGGACCCCGAGGTGTCCAGTACGAGATCGCCGCCCTTGTCACCGTTGTTGACTGTGACATCGAACATCGACGTATCGACGACGACTTGCGTGACACCTAGGCCGCTCGCGCTGCTAGCGTAGATTAAGATTTGGTCGTCGGCTGACGTGATCTCCAGCGCTGAGCAGTCGGCAAATTCCACACCGTTGAAATTCTCGATAAGATACAGCCGGCCCTCGTTTAAAATGAACAGCGTTACGCCGTCGCTGCCGCCCGCCGCCACCCAAAGCTGTTCGCCACTCTCGCAAACTGCCAGAGCGCTTGTGTTCGCGAAGAATGTCTCCAACCCGTCGATGACGTGGTCTGTTAGAAGTAGCTCTCCGGCCATGGATACCTGCATCACAGTGACGGAACTGCTGCCCGACGAAGCCAACAGCGCATAGGTCACGCCGCCAATGTCGACCGTCTCCAACGCGGTAGGGGCTGTGATCCACAAACCGTCATCAGTACTATATGTGTGTGCATTTTTGATAAAGCTGCTCCTTTGAGCTTCCCAGACTGTGATCCCCGGAGCTTCGCTTGCGATGGACAGTAGGTAGTCGCTGCCCTCCAATCCGACATGCAGCAGGTCAGTAACCCCGCCTGCGAAAGTGTCGGGATAGTCCGATGTGACCGCCTCTCCGGTAAGTGTCAGGTCATCGTCGATCCTGAGGCGGACAATGCCGCTCCCATCGTCCATTCCGCCGAAAACGATAAATTCGCGTGTGACCGTATCGAACGTCGCGGTGGCCGAAATACTGAAATCGGCATCTAGATCGACGACCTTGCCAAAGCCGTTTTCGCTGATCGCCACGGCCTTGATGCCGTTGTCATCTACGAGCAGGTAATCGCGTCCGCCAGCTTCGAAATAGGTGATATCTGGCTGCGATCCGGCGGTGTCAGTGCCGGAGTAGGCGAAGTAGCCGATCTCTTGCAAATTCGTCGACCACATAATGATCCCGCCGTCAGTGCGATTGGTGGAAAACAGAAATTCGTCTCCACCGATTTTGACGACTTCAAGGTCAGTAATGTGCGAGTGACCCGCATCGTTTGCGCCCACAACACCGGCGCGAATTTCGTAATTCAACATTTGCCCCCCACAGGCATGATAATGTCAGTCAGATTTAATCCGACCGCCGGTAAATGCGGGGCGGGAATGAGGCGGTAAAGAGGACTAAGCCTGTGATTTGAGACGCCTTTTATGTAGATTTGCGCAGGGCGTACGGTGGCTTAAGTGGATCGCAACGGCTCTGGGTCATTTTGGCGACAAACCAGAGGATCGCCGCAATGACCGACACATCCACCAACCTGAACCTGCCGTTTATCCAGCCCGCGCAGGCGCAAAAACACGTCACGCATAATGAGGCTATCGAAGTGCTCGACCACGTCACACAGCTTGTTCTGGCGGAGGTCGAGGCCCTCAATCCGCCTGCTGTGGTGGAGAACGGCGCCGTCTACGCGCTGGGCGCCGCGCCGACGGGCGATTGGAGCGGGCAAGGCGGGAAACTTGCGTGTCGGTCGGGGAATGGCTGGCTGTTTGTGACGCCTCAACGCGGGTGGCAAGGTTGGCTGGATGATGGGGCGCGACAGGTCGTGTTCGACGGGACTGCGTGGGCCGATATCGCCGCGCCTGACATGCTAGGTGTGAACACCTCTGCCGATGAGCAGAACCGACTGGCTGTCTCGGCGCCCTCGACTCTGTTGACCCATGAAGGGGCCGGTCATCAGCTCAAGATTAACAAGTCCGAGGCGGGAGACACCGCAAGCCTTTTGTTCCAGACGGGCTGGTCCGCGCGGGCCGAGATGGGGACGACGGGCAGCGACGACTTCGCGATCAAGGTGAGCGACGACGGCGCAAACTGGAACACGGGCCTCAGCGTCGATGCGGCAACGGGCTGGTCCAAGCTCGCACGCATGTCATCGGGGTCGGTTGCCGTGGCTGATGACCAGCTCGGAGTGGTGCAGACGCCCGGCGCGGCGGGTTTTGTTTTCATTACCGCAGTGGATAGCCTTAATCCGTCGGCGCCACACAGCGCGATTTTTGTTTACGATACGGGGACTTCCCCGGAGCTGATCACAATGTCCGTCGCATCGGGCATCGCGAACGCGGGCGCCAGCGCACTACAGGGCCAAAGCGGAGCAGACGGGCTGACAAACGTTGCGGTGCGAAGCGGCGCGATCCTGATCGAAAACCGTTCGGGCCAATCGCTGACCTACTCGCTCTCGTTCATCGGCGGTCACGACTGAACGCGCTTCTTCCCCGTCGATTTGTGGGCAAAGCTGTGAACCTGTTTGCTTTCTTCCTCTGCATCTTTGGACGTGGAGGCAGCATAAGCGCGGGCGAAGGGCACAGCAGATAACCCGTGGGCGATGATCGACAGGATTACGGTGGCAAAGACCGTCTGCACGATCACGCCATCCATGGAGATCTCGCTCTCTTCGAGGAGGAGGAGCACATACAGGATCGACGCCAACCCTCGGGGACCGAACCATCCGATGAACGCGACCGTATTCGGCCTCAGGCCCGACCCGATCAGCGAAATGGCGACCGGAGCCATGCGGATGACGGTCAGCGACAGGATCGCGTAGGGCCATATGCGCCAGTCCATCCCGTTTTTGAACGCGTCGGGCACAAGCACAGCGCCGAAAACGATAAACACGATCAGGCCGAGGAGTTGCCCCTCGGCCTCTCCGAACTGGGTTGCTTCGCGGACGATGTGTTTGGCGCGGCGGGCGATCATGAGACCTGCCGCGAAAGCAGCGAGGAAGCCATTGCCCCCGACGATCTCTGCTCCGCTATAGGATGCGAGGGCGAGGCCAAGGACGATGATCTGCGAGAACGCCTCGTTCATCGCGCCTGACGCCGCGCTTTTCTCGGCCCATCGCCCTCCAATGCCGCCAATGATGATGCCCACGAGCGGGCCGAGCACCACTTGCGCTGCAACAAAAGCAACCCATGCCGAGGCTCCACGCGCTTCGGACGTTGCGATAGCGATCGACACGGCGATCAGAAGCGCCGGATAGGCCAAGCCGTCGTTCAGCCCGCTTTCGACGTTGAGCGCTTGGCGAATGCGTTGGGGGACCGCCTTGTTCGACACTACAGCCTGCCCGAGTGCCGCATCGGTCGGCGCAAGTGCGATCCCGATCAGCAACGCCGCACCAATCCCGATTTCAGGGAATATCGCCCAAGCCACAGCAGCACCCAGAGCCATCGTCATCGGCAGCCCGAGAGCCAGTAGTTTGATCGGCAGGTTATGCTCGCGCGACAGCTTCGTGACGTCAATCCGCGCCGCATCACAGAACAGCGTGACGACCAGCGTAATCTCGGCCAGCGTGTTGAGCGCCTCGTTGTGGATGGGAATGTCGATCAAATCGAGCAGCCCCGCGCCAACGACGAGCCCGAACACGGTGAAGGCAATCGGGCCGGTGAAGGACTTTTTGTCGGCTTTGCCCGATATCAATGCGTAAAGAATGATACCGGTCGATATGATGAATAAGTCGAAGCCTTCCATAGCGTCCCTTATAATTCGGGGCCCGCGAGACTCACGATTTTTTCCAGCAGTCGCCACGGTTTCGAGGCGGGCTTCAATCCCGTATCGGCCCTTTCCGCGAGTTTCTGGTACCAGTCGACGAGATACTCCCGATCTTCCTGCGACCACGCGATGACCATGGACTCATAGTTTACCAGAAGACTGCGTTCGTCCACATTTGCGGAGCCGACAAACGTATAGTCATCCAGAATGATGGCCTTGGCGTGGAGCATCTTTCCACGCAGCACGTTCATCTCGACCCCAAGCTCTTCGAGTTCGTTGACAAAGGGCCCGCGCGCGAGGTCGGCGAGCGACTGGTTGGAGCGCTCGGGAAACGTGATGCGCACCTCGACACCGCGGCGGCGCGCAGTCGAGAGCGCTTCGAACAGGCTACTGCTCGGCACGAAATAGGGGGTGCATATCCAGATACGGCGCTCGGCGCGGTGGACGAGGTGCACGATCAGATCGTGAAGCGCATCGCCCTGCTGGTCCGCGCCAGACGGCATCAGTTGCAGGCAAGACGTTCCCGGATTTTCGATATGGGGGCCGAGGTTCTTGAGCCAGTCATCCTCGATCTTGCCGCCGCAGCGGGTCCAAGTCTCGCAGAATAGCTGGGCGAATTCGTGCGTGATCGGGCCTTCCGCGTAGAACGACAGGTCGACCCACGTATCGCTATTTTGGGAGTCGCCAAGATACCTCCGCCCCACGTTGCGACCGCCCGCCCAGAGGCGCTTTCCGTCGGCGAGCACCAATTTGCGGTGGTTGCGCAGGTTCACGGGCTGGCCCATCGGTCCGTGGATGAGCGGCGCGAACAGGCGGAACTGGCCGCCGGCTTTCTTGAATTCGCGGATCGCGGAGCGTGGGCGCTTGAGGCTGCCGAACGCGTCGACCTCAAGCCGGACCGTCACGCCTCGTTTGACCGCATCGGTCAGCGCATGGACAAATGCTGCGCCCGTTTCATCGCGGGTCAACGCGTAGAGCGATACTACGATGTCTTTCTCGGCCGATGCGATAACGTCGAACACGGCTTTCTTGGCGACTTCGGGCGTCGGCAGGAACTCGATCTTGTTGCCATCGACAGGGCCGGGCATGTCGTAGGCGCGCAGCATCCGCTGAAGTCCGGGCTCTCCGCTCAGATCCTTGATCGCGCGTCTGTGGCGCTGACCACGGCGACGGATACCCAGTGCGATGAACAGCGGAACCGCGATGTAGGGGATCATCACGACGAACGCGAGCCACGCCATTGCAGAGCGCGGCGAGCGGCGTTGACGTAGGATAGCCGCCGCCGTGGCGACAGCCGCCAGGAACGTCAGCATCAATGCGATATGAGTGTCGAGCCAAGGGATCAAAGTCATATGAGGAGAAATGAATTGGACCGATGCAAAGGCAATGGCTGGCCACCATCCGCCGAGAAATTTTCATGAGGCTAAAACAAAAAGCCCGACAACCGCGTGGGATGCCGGGCTCTCCGCGAGTGGCGTTCGCTTAGCGCGCAGCCATGATCTGGGACAGCGTGATCGGGATGCTGATGTAGCTACCCATAGGTTGGATGTTTCCGCCAGGCACGGTCACGCAATAGGCGCCGTTGGTCACCGATGCGATCGTCTCGAACCGGATGGAGGCAATCACCCCGCCATCGCCGAGGGTCACGCGGTGAACGGTGCCGACCTCTGCATTGCCGGAGGTATGAACGGGCCAGCCGAGGTAAGCGACCGTGTTGCCCCCGTCGTTGCAGACGAGCTCGTCCATGTTGACGTCAGAGCCTTGGGCCATGCCGATGGTTTTGTCGTCGTCCATCATGTCGCTCATGTCGCCTGTGCCGTCGCCCATGCCGCCGGTGCCATCACCCGAGCCACCCATGCCGTCGCCTCCGGTGCCGGAACCGCCGGAACCATTACCGGAACCGCCCGACCCGCCGCTACCCGATCCGCCATTCAGGGCGTCACCAACACCGTCAACGACATCGTCGAGCCCATTGCCCACGTCGTTGTCGCCGACCGCGTCATTCACGGCATCGCCGAGACCGCCTTCGCCATCGTCGCCACCATTGAGCGCATCGCCCACGTCATCGACCACGCCCGACGCACCGCCGGACCCGTCGTCTTCGTTGCCGCCGTTGAGGACGTCACCGACCTCGTCTACGACATCGTCGACCGCGCCGCTGGTGTTATTGTTGCCCAGCGCATCATCGACGCCATCGCCAAGGCCGCCGTCACCGCCGTTGTCTGCACCGTTCAGGGCATCGCCGACATCGTTGACGGCATCTCCAGCGCCATTGGTGACACCGTCGACAGCGTCACCGACGGCATTGTCGCCAACGCCTTCGCTGACGGAATCCCCGATATCCTTGATCGCGTTTCCAAGGCCATCGGCATGAAGGTGAATAGGGGTAGAAATGAGTGCCGCAGCAGCGGCCGTAACAAGTAGCTTGTGGGCTGACATAGCCTCCTCCCAAGTAAATGGTGATGGGGAGGACAAAAGATCGGTGCGACAAGCTGCCCATGAGCCAGAGGGATGATCGACGGCCGAAGGTGCGCATTTCCACCTAAGGTATGACGAGTTTTGTACGGGGATGCGGAGTTGCCTTCGACTTTTGTTCGATTGCAACTTATAGAACGCACGCTTTAATTCTGGATTGTGTAGGATTTCAGGAGGGACACCGTGTTCGTCAACCTCAAGACCAGTACCAAAACGGCGATTTTGCTGTTTTTTGCCGTCTATATCGCCGGCGTGCAGGCTCTTCTGCTGCTGACGCGGACCTCGCACGGCGTGACCCATGTTCTGATCTGCGTTTCCGCAATTCTCGCTGCGGTAGCGAGCGGTTTTCTGATTTACAGCATTATGGATCGCCTTGATCGCTTCCGGAATAGGGAGAAGGATCTAGAGCTGAGGCTTCGGGCTGTGTCAGGCGACATCGGTGCGGTGATCGACGCAAGGTTCGAAGAATGGCACCTGAGCGATAGCGAAAAGGAGGTCGCGCTGCTCATGATCAAGGGTTTCAGCAATCAGGAAATCTCCGATCTGCGGGGCACCGCCTTGGCCACCACAAAGAGCCAAGTTTCGACCGTGCTGCGCAAGAGCGACGTGAACTGCCGCCAGAAACTCGCGTCTATGCTGGTCGATGACGTCGTGGATCAGCGGATGGCTGAAATGGCGGTTGCCAAATGACCGACCGCGCGTTCGGACGGGCCGAGCGGGTGATGGGCATGACGCCCGACGTCTGGGAGCGTCACGTCAACCCGTGGAGCGGCTGGACGCGGATCACACTCCTCCCGCTATTATGCCTCTCCGTGTGGAGCAGGGTCTGGATCGGCTGGTGGGCGCTGGGCCTCGTGGCGCTCGTGATCCTTTGGGGGTTGTTCAACCCGCGCGTCTTTCCGAAGCCAGAGCGCACCGACAACTGGATGAGCCAAGGCGTCACCGGCGAACGCATCTGGCTGGAGCGGTCCTCCAACCCAGCGCTCGCCCATCATGTCGCGGTCGTCAAATGGCTGACGCGCCTCAGCGGAGCAGGGGCGATGGTGATGATCGTGGGCCTTGCACTGTTGAACCTGCCGCTCACGGTAAGCGGCATGGTGACGGCGATGATCGGGAAACTGTGGCTGCTTGACCGGATGGTCTGGGTCAGCCGAGATATGGCGCGGCTTTCGGAAGAACCAGACGGCGGTCGGTGACGGGGCAGCGACGCTCCATGCTCATTTCGGGATAATGGTCACGTGCGGGGCTGTCGATCTGAACGACCTTGCCTGCGGGGGCGGCTTCCTCAATGGCGATCCGTGCGCGCATATCGGCGAGCCCTTCTTCGCCATTGGACACCGGCTCTTTGCCCGTTTTGATGCAGTCAGAAAAATAGGACGTCTGCCCGCCGAACTGGTCGACTTGTGGGAAGAGCGTCGTCTCGATTTCATTGTCATATCCGACGCGCATCGTCGTGCCGTATTCGAACCGGAAACCGGGGTCGAGTTCGATCCAGCCCTTTGTGCCCATCACGCGGAACATGGCGGTTTCGCGGATGGCAAAGCTGGCGACAAACTGCGCAACACCGCCCGAGGGGAAGTTCAGTGTGGCGGTCGTTGTCGCGGGCACTTCGGTGAAGCGCGGATCGTCATCATGCCAATGGTGCTGCGCGCGGGCCTCGGTGGGTTCTTCGCCAAAGATATGGCGCACGGCATTGACGCAGTAAACGCCAGCGTCCTGCAACGCACCGCCGAGGTGTTCCGCTTTCAGGCGGTTGTTTCCGGCAGCATTCTGGAAACAGAAGTTCGTCTGCACGGCGATAGGCTTCCCGATCTCGCCTGCCCGAATGCAGCGCAGCGCATCGAGGTTTCCGGGCTCGGTGTGCAGACGGTAGGCAGTCATCAGAAACACGTCAGCCTCGCGCGCAGCGGCGATCATCGCTTCGGCTTCTTCAACCGTATTCGCCAGCGGCTTTTCGACGAGGATGTGTTTGCCCGCCTTGGCGGCACGGATCGCATAGTCCGCGTGCAGCGAATTTGGCAGCGCGATGTAGACGGCGTCGATCCTGCCGCTCGCGAGCAAATCGTCGTAGCCATCGTAGCCATCGTAGCCGCAGACGTAAGGCACGTCATGGAAAGCCGCGAGCTTTTCGGCGGCTTCGGTGTTGCCCGACACGATTGCGGTGACGACGGAGTTGTCGGTGGTGTGGACGCCGGGCAGGAAGGCTTCCTGAGAAATCCAGCCAGCTCCGATGACGGCGTATCTGATCATGGGGTTTCCTTCCGGCGTTCTGTTTTACGGCTTGCGGCGGGCGATGTAGGCGTCGAGCGCGCCGTTGAACTCCTCGGGCGACGCGCCTTCGGCCAGCATTTCCGACATCATCACCGCTTGGGTTTTGGGCGCGAGGCCACCGATGGGCGGATCGGTGTCGAGGTTCGTCGGGAGCGAGTACCCTTCGGCACATGCGGCAATCGCGGCATCCTGTTCTGCTTTGGACTGATCCAAAGTAGCCAGCGCGGGATAAAGCGCACGGGCCATGGCGTCGCGGTGCGCTTGCTGTGCCTTCGCGCCCGGACGGACGAGGTTCACTTGCTACGTCATCTGGTATCCGCGTCCGAGCCACGTTTCGGCCACCGCGTCGATGGACGGGTTGGCGTGGTAGCGGGCAAAGGCTGCGGGGTCTTTGAGGCACAGCTTCTGGAGCGCATTCCACACGCGGCCGTTCGCGCCCGCAGCGGCAAAGTGGTCGGCACCGCCGCCGCTCGCCGCTTTCTCCTCCGCGATGATCTCTTCGTAGATGCGGGTCGCGTCATCCAGCACGGTCAGATCGGCAAAGCTGTTCTTGATGACCAGAACGCCGGCGGTCTTACCCAGCACGTTTGCCCATTCCGCCATCAGCTTACGCCGCTGCGCGGTATCGCCCAGCGCAGAGCCGAAGCGTGCCATGTCGTAAATCGGGATATTCTTCTCGATCCTGTCGGCCTGCGGAACGGCGAACGGATCGAGGGTCTGTTCGCAGAGTTCTGCGAAATCTTCGATCTTGCAGTCGTCTTTGGTGAAATAGCCCATTCTATCCTCCCTGATGTGGATGGTCGCGGGTATTGCGGGCACGGCAGCCGGGGCCGCCGCGCCGGACGGTCAAATCAGACCGATTTCTTTTGCCAGACGCTTGAGCGTCGCCAGGCCGAGGGTCTGGTAGAGCAGCGGATTGCGGACATTCGGGTCCTGCTCCGCCTCGATAACGATCCAGCCATCATAGCCTTTGGCGGCCAATTGGCTGAGGAGCGGTTTGAAATCGACTGCGCCTTCCTGATCGCCGGGAACGGTGAACGCGCCAGCAATCACGCCTTGAATGAACGACATACGGTCCTTGCGGACACGCTCTGCCACGGCAGGGCGGACGTTCTTGGCGTGGAAGTGGGCAACGCGGTCGATGTGCTTGGCCAGCATCTCTTCGGGATTGCCACCACCGAAGAAGCAGTGCCCCGCATCGAACAGCAGCTTCGTCGCCGGACCAGTCGCCGCCATGAACGCGTCGATCTCTTCGGGAGATTCAACGATGGTGCCCATGTGGTGATGGTAGGCGAGCGAAACACCCTCGCTTTCCATGTACTTGGCGAACTCTTCGATCTTGGCACCGAAGGCGGCCATTTCGTCTGCGGACAGGCTGGGCTTGTCGTTGACGGGAATGGTCGGATCCGAGTGGATCGCGTTCGAGGTTTCACACGTCACACAGACCTTGCAGCCGTTTTCCTTGAGCTTTGCGAGGTGCGGCTGGAAGGCCGCGATCTCGTCTTCAAGCGAGCGGGTCAGAAGCTCGGTCGAGTACCAGCCCGAAATGAACTTGAGGCCGTAGGCGCCAAGCGTCTCGCGCAATTCGACCGGATCTTCGGGCCAGCGGTGGCCGTTCTCGATCCCGTCGAAACCGATCTGAAGACCGGCTTCTTCGAGGATGCGCTCGGTCGGAATGTCCGCGCCGATCGACTGATCGTCGTCATTTGCCCAAGCGATGGGGTTTGTGCCGAATTGAACCATCGGATCAGCCCAGCGACACGGCTTTGCCGGTCTTGGCGCTTTCCAGAGCCGCCTCGGCAAGCTCCAGCGCCTTCAGACCGTCCAGACCGGTGGTCGGGGTCGGGGTGCCGTTCTCGATCGAGTCGACGAAGGCCGCGATCTCGTTGGCGTAGGCCATGGTGTAGCGGTCCATGAAGAAGTTCAGGAGCGGCGCTTTGTGGTAGCCGTCTTCGACCGCGACTTCGACGGTGTTCTCATGGGTGTTCTGGGCGTGCGCCATACCCAGCGAGCCAAGCACTTCCATACGCTGATCGTAGCCGTAGGTCGCGCGGCGCGAGTTGGTGATGGTGCACTGCTTGCCCGATGCGGTGGTCAGGATGACGTTGACGCTGTCGAAGTCGCCAAGCTCGCCAATCGCCGGATCGGTCAGAACGCTGCCGCGTGCCATGACGGTGGTGACTTCTTCGCCCAGCAGCCAGCGGGCCACGTCGAAGTCATGGATGGTCATGTCGCGGAAGATGCCGCCCGAAACCTTGATGTACGACGCTGGCGGCGCGCCCGGATCGCGCGAGGTGATGGTGACCATCTCCACGTCGCCGATCTTGCCGCTGTCGATAGCGGCTTTCAGCGCCATGAAGTCTGGGTCGAAACGGCGGTTGAAACCGACCATGAGGGTCGCGCCTTCGGCTTCGACGGTGGCGAGTGCCTGCTTCACACGTTCGACGTTCAGGTCGACGGGCTTTTCACAGAACACGGCCTTGCCTGCCTTGGCAAACTTTTCGATCAGGGCGGCGTGGGTGTCGGTCGGGGTGCAGATGACAACGGCGTCGATGTCGTCCGAGGCTGCGATCGCGTCGATCTCGCGGATTTCGCAGCCGTATTTGTCGGCGACGCGCTGTGCGGCTTCGACGAAGGGTTCAGCTACAGCGACCAGCTGGGCGGACGGGATGGACGACACAGCGCGGGCGTGGACTTGCCCGATACGGCCTGCGCCGAGAATTGCGAAACGAACGGTCATTTAGAGCTCCTGTAAGTGGCCGCTCGGGCCATGGGTGTTAGTCGATAAGAACGGTTTGGCCGGTGCGCGCAGCCTCACGCGCCGCATCGAGAATGCGAACGGTGTGCAGAGCGCCTTCGGACGGAACGGGGCCGGTGCCGCCGGATTGGGCGGCCTTGGCGAATTCGGTGTAGAGATCCTGAATCTTGGACTGGACCGAGGGGACGATTTCTTGGCTGCCCTTGGTGTAGAGCGTGCCCCACGCCTCTTCGGGCTCGACGCCCCAGCCTTCGGGGTCGTTGATCGGCCGTTCGCCAGCGATGGCGCGGCGGGCCTGAACGTCGGTGCCGTTGACGACAAAGCAACCTTCGGACCCGTAGACGCGGATTTCGCGCTCGGTGAAGTAATTGATCTTGGTCGCGCTGATGTAGGAATGCACACCGCTCTTGTGACGGACATGCACGTTGAAGCTGGCGTCGGTTTTGCCTTCGGGCAGATCAACGTAGTCGACTTGCGCATCCACCGCAGCAGCAGGGCCGAAGAGGTAAAGCATCTGGTCGATCACGTGGCTGCCGAGGTCGCGCAGCAGACCGCCGCCCGGACCAGCCTCCAGCGTATCCCAGTCGTCGAAGTCCATGCGGTTGTGAACGCGCCAGACATCGCCGATCTTGCCGCTGTCGATCACGCTTTTCACAGTGCGGAAATCGGTGTCCCAGCGGCGGTTGTGGAACACGTTGAGCAGAACGCCCTTCGCCTTGGCCGCTTCTACCATCTCTTTCGCGTCTTCCAGCGTCGGGGCAAACGGTTTGTCGCAGACCACGTGCAGGCCCGCCTCAATGGCTTCCATGACGAGCGGCTTGTGCGTTTCGGGCGGGGTGGTGACGGTCACTGCCTCGATCTCGCCCGCCGCAATCATGGCGGCGAGGCTCGCATAGACCGGCACGCCGGGGAACTGTTCGTTGATCTGGGCGATTTTGTCAGCCGAGCGCGCAACGACGCCCGCGATTTCGATGCCGTCCGCCGCTTCGATATAGGGCGCATGGAACACGCGACCGCCAAATCCGTAGCCTACCAAACCTAGTTTCATAACCTTGTCCTTTTACTCTGGTAGCGCGCCGACCACGTTCTGGTCGAAGTCCACGATGGCGCCGGTCATCACGCCCGAAGCGGGGCTGAGCATCAGCGATGCCTGCCGCGCCACGGTGTCCGTTTTGACCAGCGTGCCCATCGGCTGCGCTGCTTCTGCTTTTGCGAGCCAATCGTCATCGGCTCCGTGAAAATCGCGTTGAATCTTGTGCTCGCCCGGCGTGTCCATCCAACCGCAGTTGATGCCGTTGACGCGGATGCGGTTATGCCGAAGCGCCTGCGCTGCGTTGCGGGTAATCGTCGTCAGGGCGCCTTTGGAAGCGGCGTAAGGGCTGAGGAAGCTCTGCCCGACCATCGCCGAAACCGTGAGGATATTGACGATCGACGCAGGCCGCCCCGCGTCGATGGCATTCTGCGCAAACCGCTGGATCGCAAAGAACGGCGAGCGCGTGTTGATCGTGAACATGCGGTCATAAAGCTCGACTGACGTATTGAGAATCGAACCCCGCTCGGTTGACGCACCTGCAATCGCCATCGCGTTCAAGCCGCCGAGCTTCGCGTCCGCATCATCCACCAGCTTCATTACCGCCACCGTGTCGGAAAGGTCGACCTGCATGAAATCGGCACCGATGCGCTGGGCGGTCGCCTCACCCACTTCGGCATCGCGGCCGGTGATGACGATCTTGCGGCAACCTTCGGCGATCAGGCGTTGCGCCATCGCCTCGCCGACGCCTTGGGTGCCGCCAATGACCAACGCGGCTGTGTTCTGGTGGATCAGCTCGGACATCATCAAGCGTTCAGCTGCGCTTCGATGTAGTCGAAGGACTTGCCGATTTCTTCCGCGTGATTTCTCAGCTGCTGCGTTTCCGGCGCGAAGCATTCGTAGGAGAACGCACCCTCATAGCCCGCGTCGATGAACGCCTGCATCTGCTCAATGTTGCCAAGCTGGTCGTTCTCGTCGATCAGAACGCGATGCGCGTCATCCATATCGTCGATGGTGAGCGACGGGTCGCTCACGCCCGAGATGTGCACGATGCCCGTCTGTGCCGGATAGATCGCGCCGCCTTCGGCCAGCGTGTGATGGAAGGTGTCGTGGACCAGCTTGTAGCGGTCCGCAACGCCAAGCGCGTCGAGCGTTTCGATCAATTCCGCCTTCGACCGCAGCGAGGACCGACCGAAACCGAGCGGTTCGACGAGCGCGATCATGTCGGCCTCGACCAGCATCGGATAGATTTCCTTGAGAGCGATCCGCAGGTTTGCCTGCCGTTCACCATTCGCAATGCCGACACCGTCGTTGCGCGGGATAAGGCTGATGGTTTCGGCTTGAACGGCCTTTGCGGTTTCGACCAGCTTCGCGACTTCCGCGCGGCGGTCATCGTTCCAGTCGTTGAACGGATAAACCTGGCTGAGGCCAACAAGGCGGAGGCCCTTCGCGCGGATCATCTCGCCTGCCGTGGCAGGGTCCATATCGTCGAAAAGCGGGCGATCCAGCGCGTCCATGTCATTGCGCGCTTCGACGCCGATGCAACCGAGCTGGGCCGCCAGATCGAGGAAAGCTTCGAACGAGAGATGGGGAACCGTGATCTGGTTCAGCACTTTTTTCATTGTGTCCTTCAAAAGCGTCCGAATCTCCACTTTCGGTCGCTGTTAGAGGCACCGTGATGCCGAAGCCTGCGTCAGGTCAATTTAGCGAGGCACATAACGCGTCATTCATGACGAAATTTAGTGGGGAATAATGACGTAAAAACGTCATTATATCATCTCCGGCAAAATGACCCTCGGTTCCAGAAAACGCTGGCCTGGCACGCCTTCTGATGCTTCGTCGAAGGTCTCCGTCACCAGTTTGACCAGCTCGCTGCATAGCTCGGGCAGGGGGGTGACATTAACCATTTGCACGTAGCCATCAGCGAGCGCGGCGCGGCTTTCATGGGTGAGTTCGTTGACGATCAGACTGACTTCTCCGGCCCTGCGGCTTTCTCTCAGCGCAGCGATCGCACCCTCCATTCCGCCGCCCGCGACGTAGATGCCGGTCAGGTCGGGATGGCGATGAAGAAGGTCGAGCGTTGCCTCGTATGTTACCTTCCGCGTCTCCAGATTTACGAGCGTATCGAGCACGGTAAAGCTCGGCGCTTCGGCGCGGATATAGGAGCGAAAGCCGACCTCACGCAGGTCATGGCCATGCCAACGGTTGCCGCCGACGAACACCGCCAGCTTACCCGGTTTACTGATCGTGTGTGTCAGAAGCCACGCCGCTGAACGCCCAACTTTCATATTATTAAGGCCGATGTAGTATTTGCGGATGCCCTGCGCCGTGTCGTTGAGGAGCGCGACGACCGGCACGCCCTTGTCCTTCAGCTCTTGCACGACCTCGTCGAGTTTCTGGTGGTTGATCGCAACGCAAGCAATGGCATCGACGGTGTTGCCCAGCGCGCGAAGCTCCGTCGCGAAGTCGTCGGGGGACTGCGAAGCGGCATAGCGGATGACGACTTCGCCGCGCACGTGATGCTGGGTCGCCATGGCCGCTTCGATCTCTTTGGCGAAGTTCTGATAGAACTCCTGCGAACGCTTCACCAGCACGACGCCAAGCCGGCAGCGTGGCTTGTTTTCCGCAAGCTGGTTCATCAGGCTGCCCTTGCCGTGGTAGCCAACGCGGTGCGCAGCATCGACGATCTTCTGCAAGGTGTCCTTGCGTACGGCCATTCGCCCGTTGATGGCGCGATCAACAGTCGTTGCGCTGACGCCAGCGGCCGCAGCTACGTCTTTGATTGTCGGGCGGTTTGCCATCAATGACACTTTCTGACGTTTTTACGTCATATGTTTTGTGACGTGTAAATTTCGAAGTTCAGATGGGTCGTCGTCGCACCCGCGACCACACCGCGGGTCTTCGCATCAATCAGGCTTTGGATCGTCTGGCGCGCCAAGGGGAAGATCGGATGGCAGATGGACATCGTCATCGTGCCGTCGATCAGGCCGTTGCGCGTCGCTTCGAATAGTTCATATCCGATGACGATCAGTTCGCGGTCGTGGGGTGCGTGTCGCATGGCTTCAAGGACGCCGGTAATGCCGCCGCCGGATACGAAAATACCTTTCAGGTTCGGGTGGTCGCGGATCAATTCCGTCGTCAGTTCCTTGGCGATCGCAAGGCTTTCGAAGGTCGAGAGAGGCTCCAACAACGTAAAACCGGAGGCGTGTTCGCGGAAATACGAGCGGAAGCCGATCTCGTTCAGTTCCTGATTCCGGTAGCGCGGATTGCCGACCAGAATGGCAATTTCGCCCTGTTCGCGGCACATCTTGTCAAAGCCCCAAGCGGCAGTGCGCCCGACTTTCCAGGAATCGAGTCCGACGTACCCAACCTCGCCGTCGGCGGAGAGAGGCGCGATCAGCGCAATGACCGGGGTGTCAGTGGTTTGGACGTCGTTGATAGCCTGCGAGACGCGGGGATGTTCGGCGGCAACGACCGCAATCGCTTCGCACTGGTTGCCCAGATTGCGAATGCGGGCGGCGACGTTTTCGGGGTTAAGGTCGCTGAGATATTCCAATTTCAGCACAATCCGTGCGTTCTGATAGGACTCCGCAATTTGTTCCAAAGCGTTGCCGAGCCCGCGATAAAACGCGCGGTCGCTCTGCTGGAGAAGCACGCCGATGGTGTGCGTTTCGCGCGATTTCATGATGGCTGTCTCGATCGAGCCGAGGCCATAGAAACCGATATCCTCAGCCGCATGGAGGACTCGGTTTCGTGTCGGTAGACGCACCGATTCTGGCTGGTTGATGACCCTGTTTACCGTTGAAACGGATACACCCGCCGCGTCAGCCAAATCCCGTATCGTTGGTCGCGAAACCATCCTTTGCCTCCCTCAAAAAGTTCCAAAGCACCTTCCTCCTGAGGTGAATTGAAATCAAATTTTGATACAGATTGGATCAGTCTTGATCGATCTTGCGACAATCTGTCAACCATCTCTGCCACTCGCTCGGCCATCTAAGGAGAACGGCAGGGCGGTTGTGGGGAGTGTTTTGTCATGGGCGATCTGAAGTTCGGCACGCGCGACAAGCGCGGCAATTGGGCACCCAATGAACCGCTCGATATAGCACCGTTCTGGACCGGCAAATTCGATATGCTCGGTGAGTTCGCGCGTGCCTATCTGTGGCCGTGGAACGCGTTTCACATGGCGATGACGCTTGCCTCCTGGTTCCTGCTGATCCAGCCGAACCTCGCGCTTTTCCAGACGTTCAGCCTCGCCGGCTTCGCGCTGCTTCTGGCTGCCAAAGCGGTTTGTATCTTTGCGATGTACGGCTCGATCGAGCTGTTCTTCTACGTCCGCCGCAAGCAGGACAACCGTTTCAAGTACAACGCCAAGTTCCCGTCCGAAAACCCGTCTGACGTATTCTGGTTCAAATCCCAGAACCTCGACAACTTCGTGCGCAGCATGTTCATGTCCGTGCCGATCTGGACGGTGATCGAAGTGATCTTTCTCTATTGCTTCGCCAACGTCATCCACGCCTTCGGCTGGCTGAGATGGGAAGATAGCTGGGTCGACCTCGTTGTTTTAACGCTGATCACCCCGATGATCCACGAGGTGCACTTCTTCTGCATCCATTGGCTCATCCACCAGCAGCCTCTCTACAAGTGGGTGCATTCGGTTCACCACAACTCGATCAACCCGAGCCCGTGGTCGTCGCTGTCGATGCATCCGGTCGAAGGGCTGCTCTATTTCGGGACGGTTGCGCTTCACCTCGCGCTGTATTCGCATCCCTTCCTCGTGCTGTGGCGGTTCAACCTTGCCGCGTTCGCAGCAATCGTGGGGCGTATAGGTTTTGATCTGCTCGAAGTGGGTAAAGGCCGCGCAATCGAGAGCCACGCCTACGCCCACTACCTTCATCATAAGTACTTCGAGGTGAACTACTGCGATGACGGCGTGCTGCCGTGGGACCGCTGGTTCGGCACATGGCACGACGGCTCCAAGGAAGCCGACGAAGAGATGAAGGCCCGCTTTCGCGTCAAACGCGAAAAGCTGAGAGCCAAAGGAACGGGAGGGGCCACCTCACCGTGACCCTCACGCCCCCGACGACTGAGGAGGACTCGGGGACTACCACGAAATGTCCGGGCCGTGCTGATGCGGTGAAAAATTGGAGGATACTGAACATGAAACTGACCAACCTTTTTGTCGCCGCTGCGACGACTGCGACGACTGCGATGATGGCGACCACCGCGATGTCCGCAGACATCTTCGTTATCGGCGGTAAGCCGGACGATCCGTTCTGGTCGATCGTCAAGCGCGGCGCCGAAGACGCAGTCTCGTTGTCGAAGCACAGGGTGGCTCGGTCACTTGGCTTGGTCCGCAGAACTACGACAACCTCGGCGTCGACGCTGCGGAGCTGATCCGTCAGGCCATCGACCAAGGCGCTGACGCAATCGTCGGTCCGGACTGGGTTCCGGAAGCCATGGACCCCGCATTCGAAGCTGTTGTCGAAGCAGGCATCCCGCTCGTCATCTACAACGCTGGCGGCATCGAAGGTGCTGACCGCCTCGGCGCGATGAACTACGTCGGCGCAGTCGACTACAAAGCCGGCGTTGCTGGCGGTGCGTACCTCGGCTCGAACGGTGGCAAGAACGGCGTTTGCATCAACTCGCTGCCGGGCGCTGCGAACATCGAAGACTACTGCAACGGCTTCGTTGAAGGCATCGAAAGCACCGGTGGTACCGGTTCGGTCCTGCCGCTGCCCGCAACCGCACAGGGTAACGTGACCGCAGTCGCTCAGGCTGGCAAAGAAGGCGCTGTATCGCTCTGCGGTATCAACTTCGACGAAGCCATCCTGACCAACATCAACGACGGCAAGCAGGCCTGCGCAATCGACCAGCAGGATTACCAGCAGGGCTACTACGCCGTTTCGATCCTGAACGGCTACGTGAACTACGGCCTCAGCATCCCGACCCGCGAAATCGTCACCGGTCCTGGCATCGTTGATGCGTCGAACATCGAGTCGACCATGTCGGGCGCGTCGCAGGGCACCCGCTAATTTCCGCACGATACGAAATCGGGCCGCGCAATCCGTTGCGCGGCCCGTCCAAAACGAAGGCCCGCGCATTGGGGCAAGATGAAGTGCGTGGCGCACTGGGGGAACGAAATGTCATCTGAAACGACGAATTCCGGTGGTTCATCCATCAACTTCGGCAGTCTGATCCGCCGTCCCGAAGCAGGGACGTTGCTTGGAACGATTGTCGTCTACATCTTCTTTGCCAGCATGGGCGGCGAGATTTTCATGGGCGCTCCCGGTTGGTCGAGCTTCCTGAACATGGCCGCCGAAGTCGGCATCATCGCACTTCCCGTCGGCCTTCTGATGATCGCGGGCGAGCTTGATCTGTCGGTGGGGTCCGTCCTGCCCGCAGCGTCGCTCACCACCGCGCTGATTTCCGGCCATTGCGATCTGCCCACATGGATGGGCATTTTCGGCGGTCTGAGCGTTGGCCTTCTGGTCGGCCTCGTGAACGGCCTGCTGGTGACCCGCACCACGATCCCGTCGCTGATCATCACCCTCGGCACGCTGGTCGCGATGCAGGGCGTGGTCCTGTCGGCATCCAAGGTTCTGACGGGCGCGGCCAGCGTATCGCTCGACGCACCGGAGTGGTCCAAGTTCATCTTTGGCCGTCTCGTCGCGGCCAGCCACCAGATCATCATCGTCTGGTGGATCATCTTCGCTGTCGTGTTCTGGTTCTTTGTCCACAAAAGCCCGTTCGGCAACTGGCTTTTCGCCATGGGCGGCGACAAGGAATCCGCACGTAACGCAGGTATTCCCGTCCGCAAGATGACGATCGGTCTGTTCATCATGTCGGCCACCGCCGCGACGTTTGTCGGCATGTGCCAAGCGATCCTGTTCAACTCGGCGCAGGTGTCGGGCGGCATGAACATCATCTTCAACGTCATCTTCAACGTCATCGTCAGCGTCGTCGTTGGCGGTACACTGATCACGGGCGGTTTCGGCTCTGTCGTGGGCATTTTCTTCGGCACGTTGACCTTCGGCGTCGTGAGCCAAGGCATCTATTTCACCGATATCGACCGTAACTGGTCCAGCCTGATCATCGGCATCATGCTTCTTGCCGCCGTTGGCATGAACGAGATCTTCCGCAAAAAGGCGCTCAGCGCCGTTTCCAAGAAAAAGGCCTGAGATCGTGTCTTCCAACCCACCTGTTATCGAACTGAAGAATGTCGACAAGAGCTTTGGCCCGATCGACGTTCTCCATGAAATCTCGCTCAAAGTCCGCGCAGGCGAAGTGCTCTGCCTGCTGGGCGACAACGGCGCCGGTAAGTCGACCCTCATCAAAACGCTCGCCGGTGTGCACGCACCGATCCGCGGCGAGATCCTTGTCGACGGCAAGCCTGTTACGTTCGACGGTCCGCGCGACGCTCACGATCGCGGCATCGCGACCGTGCACCAGTTCGGCGGGACTTATCCGCTAATGTCGGTCGGCCGCAACTTCTTCATGGGCGTCGAGCCGACCAAGGGCTTCGGTCCGTTCAAGGTCTTCGATCGCAACAAGGCGAACAGGATCGCCGTCGAGGAAGTCCAGAAGATGGGCATCACCCGCATCACCGACGGTGACCGCCTCGTGGGCGGCCTGTCGGGCGGTGAGCGCCAGTCGCTGGCGATTGCCCGCGCTGTGTACTTCGGTGCCCGCGTTCTGATCCTCGACGAGCCGACTGCGGCGCTGGGCGTAAAGCAGGCGGCCCACGTTCTGCGCATCGTCAACGAAGCGAAAAAGCGCGGCCTCGCGGTGATCTTCATCACCCATCAGGTCATGCACGCGATGACCGTGGGCGACCACTTCGCTGTTCTGATCCGCGGCGCCATCGCCGCCGACTTCCGCAAGGGCGAGAAGACCCGCGAAGAGATCACCGACCTCATGGCGGGCGGTGAAGCCATGGCCGACCTCGAAGCAAGCATCGAGGGCTACATGGACTCCCATCAGGGTCACCCGCCCAAAGTCGCTTCGGCTGACTGATCCGGTCCGCGCCGTTGAGGAGGCGGCGCGACCCAACTTATTTCTGGAGGAAGACGCATGAAAATCGCGCTAGACCCGTTTATGCACCGTCACCTGTCGCTCGAAGAGCTGCCAGGCAAGGTCAAAGAGCTCGGCTATGACTGGATCGAACTCAGCCCCCGTGGTGACTTTCTGGAGTGGTTCAAAGCTCCCCGCGTGTTCCCCGACCGCGTGAAGAGCTTCAAGAAAGCTCTGAGGGACTCGGATGTCGGCATCGCTACGCTGCTGCCGATGTACCGCTGGGCCTCGAATGACGAGGACGAGCGCAAGGCGGCCGTCAAGCACTGGAAACGTGCGATCGAGATTGCTGTCGAGCTGGAAGTGGACACCATGAACTCCGAGTTCGGCCGTGGCCCGCACCCCGACAAAGGCACCTGCTACTGCTGCCACACGGGTTCCATGGTCGAAGCCTGCGAAGACGCTTGGTGGCGTTCGATGGACGAGCTGGTTCCGATCTTCGAGCGTGAAGGCATCAACATCCACATCGAACCGCACCCCGAAGACTGGGTCGAAACGCTCCAGCCGTTGGTCGACCTGATCCGCACCGTCAATTCGGACCGCGTGAAGTTCCTCTACTGCACGCCGCACACCTTCTACTTCGGTGACGACACCGTTGCGATGCTGCGCGAATGTGCCGACGTTCTGGCGCACGTCCACATCGCCGACACCTTCAACCACAAGGCATCGAGCGGCCTGCGCTACATCATCAACCCGCCGGGTTCGACCGTGCGCGTTCACCAGCACCTGAACATGGGTCAGGGCGAAGTGCCGTGGGATGATTTCTACAAGACCCTTGCAGAGATCGGCTTTGACGGCATCATGACCGCTTGCGTGTTCGCATGGGAAGAAAAGGCGGACGAGTCCGGCATCTTCATGCGCAACGAGATGCAGCGCTACATCGACAAATACTTCAAATAAGGAAGCATGTGATGGCTTTGAAAGTTGGTGTCATCGGCACGGGCATGATCGGTCAAGATCACATCCGCCGCCTGACGAAAGTCCTCTCCGGTGTCGAAATCACCGCCGTCAACGACATCGATGTAGAGCGCGCCAAAGAGGCCGCTCCCTACGGTGCCGAGGTCTTCGAGACCCCGAAGGCGCTGATCGAGTCCGACAATGTCGATGCGATCGTCATCTGCTCTTGGGGTCCCGCCCACGAAGAGCAACTGCTCGACTGTATTGCCGCCGGTAAGCCGGTGTTCTGCGAAAAGCCGATGACCACATCGGAAGAAGCAGCGATCCGTATCGTCGAGGCCGAAGCTGCCTACGGCAAGCGCCTGATCCAGGTCGGTTTCATGCGCCGCTTCGATGCCGACTACCGCCGTCTGAAGGCAGTGGTTGACAGCGCCATGATCGGTGCGCCGCTCATGTATCACTCGGTCCACCGCAACGCGTCGGTGCCGTCGCACTACACCTCGGACATGCCGCTGAACGATACGCTCGTTCATGACGCGGACATTTCGCGCTGGCTGCTGTCGGACGAGATCGTCGGTGTGGAAGTCCGCTATCCCCGCCGCTCCACCGTTGGTGGCGGCGAGCTGAAGAACCCCGTGATCGTCCTTCTCCACATGGAAAGCGGTGCGATCGTGGACGTCGAGATTTCGGTCGCGATCACCTACGGCTACGACATCCGTGGCGAAGTTTCGGGCGAAACCGGTGTTGCGTCGCTCCCGAACCGTCCGGCGACTGTTGTGTCGGACGTCAACGGCATCCGTCAGGCCATGCCGGAAGACTGGCGCGAGCGCTTTATCGAAGCTTACGATCAGGAATTCCGCGAGTGGATCATCGCCGCTGGCGAAGGCACTGCCACCGGTCCGAGCGCATGGGACGGTTACGCCTCGACCCTGACTGCCGACGCTGCGCTCCGCGCCGCTGAATCGGGCCAGTACGAGCCGCTCAAGATGATCAAGAAACCCGCCCTCTACTTGGAAGCACCGGCCGTCGCGGCCGAGTGAATAGGAACAGAAGATGAAGCTTTCTATTTGCACCGACGTGATGGGCGACATGTCCTTCACCGATATGCTCGACAAATGCGTCGAGCTGGGCGTCGAAGGTGTTGAAATGACCGGAGGCGGCTGGTCGCCGGCTCCGCACTTCCGCGCTGACGAACTGCTGGCCGACAAGGGCCTGCTGTCGCAGAAGCTGAAGGAAATCGAAGCGCGCGGTCTGAAGATCGCCGCGCTGAACTGCTCGGGCAATCCGCTCGATCCGGGTCATCTGGGTGCCAAGCACCGCAAGGAAATCGAAGAGACCTTCACCCTCGCGGGCGAAATTGGTGTGACCAAGATCGTTAGCATGTCCGGCCTTCCGGCCGCGGCCCCCGAGGACACCGTTCCGAACTGGCTGACCTACACCAAGTCGTGGCCCGCAGAGATGCCCGAGCGCGACCGTTACCAGTGGGAAGACTGCGCGTTCCCGTACTGGCACGGCATCGTCGATCACGCCAAGAAAGTCGGCGTCGAGAAGATCGCTCTGGAAAACTTCTCGGCCATGCTGGTCTGGAATCCGGACACCCTGTTCCGCCTGCGTAACGAAGTTGGCCCGATTGTCGGCATGAACCTCGACCCTTCGCACCTGTTCTGGAAGGGCGCTTGCCCGATCGCCGTCGCACGCGCTCTCTGGGGGATGCCATCCACCACGTTCACGGCAAAGACACCCGCATCGAGCGCGGTCTGGCCGACGTGAACGGTCTGCTGGAAATGCGCGAAGTCACCGACGTGGCCAACCGCGCTTGGAACTACGTCGCCGTTGGCGCAGGTCACGATCTGCAATGGTGGAAACAGTTTTTCTCGGTCGTTGGTATGCTTGGCTACAACGATTGGGTTTCGCTCGAGATAAAAGATTTCACCATGTCGACCAACGCAGGCATCCAGTCCTTGATCGGCGCGCTTCAGGCGACGATCATCCGTTAAGGGAGAGCGGCGCGGCTCCGTGCCGCGCCCGACACTGTCGTGTACAAGTTCATCATTTCGATTGATTGCCTGCCGGGTACGCGCGGCAAGATCCTCGAACGTGCGCCGGAAGCACAAGCCGCCACCCGCGCCGAGGAAGGTTGCATCCAGTACGATTTCTTTGCCTGCACGGATAAACCGGACCGTCTGGTATTCGTGGAAACGGGGGTCGATCAAGCGGCGCACGATTTCCACATGGAACAGCAGCACACCAAGGACTTCATCGCTTACCACGAGCAGTTCAACGAAAAGCTGGTGTTCGAGACCATCAACGTCGCCTCTGGCGAGTGATCCATTTTGGCGTTTTTGAAAGACGCCGTGAGCTGAAATGATACAAATTGGTGCGCAGGTTGTGATCCAGTATATCGCAAATCGCACCTAGCGAAGTAAACGGCTGCGTGGCAACCTCTGGGTTGAGGGCAGGGAGGAACAGATGAGCAAGTTGGATGTAATTACGATCGGTCGCGCGGGTGTTGACCTTTACGGCGGTCAGATCGGCGGACGTCTTGAGGACATGGGGTCCTTTGACAAATACATCGGCGGCTCACCGACGAATATTGCTTGCGGCACGGCACGTCTGGGCCTGAAGTCGGGTCTGATCACCCGCGTGGGCGACGAACATATGGGCCGCTTCATCCTCGAACAGCTTGCCCGCGAAGGCGTCAGCACCGATGGCGTCGTGACCGATCCCGAGCGCCTGACCGCGCTGGTGATCCTCGGCATCCGCGACGAAGAACAGTTCCCGCTGATCTTCTACCGCGAGAACTGCGCGGACATGGCGCTCTGCGAAGACGACATCAAGGAAGACTTCATCGCCTCGGCGCGTTCGATCGTCGTGACGGGTACTCACCTGTCGAACGTGAAGACCGAAGCGGCTGTGATGAAGGCGCTGGAACTGGCGCGCAAGCACGGGTTGCGCACCGCTCTGGACATCGACTACCGCCCGAACCTCTGGGGCGTGGCTGGTCACGGTGACGGCGAAAGCCGCTTCGTCGAGAGCGCGAAGGTGACCGAGAAGCTCCTGTCGACGCTGCATCACTTCGATCTGATCGTCGGCACTGAAGAAGAGTTCCACATCGCCGGTGGCTCGACCAACACCATCGAAGCCCTGCGCGCTGTGCGCGCCGTGTCGAACGCGACCCTCGTTTGCAAGCGCGGCGCTGCCGGCGCTGTCGCTTTCGAAGGCGAGATCCCCGACAGCCTCGACGACGGCCAGACCGGACCGGGCTTCCCGATCGAGGTGTTCAACGTACTCGGCGCAGGCGACGGCTTCTTCTCGGGTCTGCTGAAGGGCTGGCTCGATGACGAAGACTGGCCGACCGCACTGAAGTACGCCAACGCTTGCGGCGCTTTCGCCGTCAGCCGTCATGGCTGCACCCCCGCCTATCCGTCGCTGACCGAGCTGGAGTTCTTCCTCGAGCGCGGCATCAAGCAAAAAGACCTGCGCAACGATCCCGAGCTGGAGCAGATCCACTGGTCGACCAACCGTCATGGCGACTGGTCCACGATGCGCGTCTTCGCCTTCGATCACCGCATGCAGCTCGAAGACATGGAAGGCTACACGCTGGAGCGTGGCGGCGAGTTCAAGGAGCTTTGCCTCAAAGCCGCCGAGAAGGTGCAGAACGGCAAGTACGGCTACGGCATCCTGTGCGACAACCGCATCGGCCGCAGCGCGCTTCACGCGGCTTCGGGCTCGGGCCTCTGGATCGGCCGTCCGACCGAATGGCCGGGCTCGCGTCCGCTGACACTCGAGCCGGAACTGGGCAGCGACTTCGGCGGCCTGAACCAGTGGGCCAAGGAAAACGTGGTCAAGGTTCTGTGCTTCTGCCACCCCGACGACGACGCGGAGACGCAGGCAAAGCAGGAAGACACCGTCAAGCGCCTGTTCGAAGCCTCGCGCCGCAACCGCCTCGAATTCCTGCTGGAGATCATCCCGTCCAAAGTGGCGCCGGTCGATGACGAGACCAGCGCGATCCTGATCCGCCGCTTCTACGAGATCGGCGTCTATCCGGACTGGTGGAAGCTGGAGCCGTTCACCACCGATGCGGCATGGCAGAACGCCATCGCGGCCATCGAAGAGAACGACCCGCACACCCGCGGTATCGTGGTTCTGGGCCTTGATGCGCCCGAAGAAGAACTGCGCGCCAGCTTCGAAGTGGCTGCCGCCTATCCGCTGGTCCGCGGCTTTGCCGTCGGCCGCACGATCTTCGGTGATGCTGCCCGCGCATGGATGAAGGGCGATATGTCCGACGCCGCCGCGATCGAGCAGATGGCCGACCGTTACACCCGCCTGTGCACAATCTGGGACGAGGCCCGCGAAACGGCCCGCCCGAACAGCGCGAACTGAGGAATACCGCAATGAGCACGATCCGACTGACGGCCGCACAGGCCATGATCAAATGGCTCTCGGTCCAGATGACCGAAGACGGCGAACGCTTTATCGACGGCATGTGGGCGATCTTCGGCCACGGCAACGTCGCTGGCATCGGCGAGGCGCTGCACGCCTATCAGGACGTGTTCCCGACGTGGCGCGGCCAGAACGAACAGTCGATGGCCCACGCCGCTATCGCCTACGCCAAAGCTAAAAAGCGCACCCGCGCGATGGCAGTGACTTCGTCGGTCGGGCCGGGCTCGACCAACGTTGTGACCGCTGCTGCGCTGGCGCACGTCAACCGTCTGCCGGTTCTGATCGTGGCTGGCGACGTGTTCGCAAACCGCAAGCCCGATCCGGTGCTCCAGCAGGTCGAAGACTTCGACGACGGCACGGTCTCGGCCAATGACTGCTTCAAGCCGGTCAGCCGCTACTTCGACCGCATCACCCGCCCCGAGCACATCCTGTCGGCCCTCCCGCGTGCGCTGCGCGTGATGACCGATCCGGCGAACTGCGGCCCCGCAACGCTGTCGTTCTGTCAGGACGTACAGGCCGAAGCCTATGATTACCCCGAAGAGTTCTTCGAGCCGCGCGTCTGGCACATCCGCCGTCCGGCGCCCGATGCGAATGAACTCGATCGCGTCGCTGCCACGATCAAAGCGGCCAAGAACCCCGTCATCATCGCCGGTGGCGGTGTGATCTACAGCCAGGCCGAGCAGACGCTGGCCGACTTCGCCGCCAAGCACGGCATTCCCGTCGCCGAGACGCAGGCGGGCAAGTCCGCGCTCGCCCAGTCGCATCCGATGAACTTCGGCGCTTCGGGCGTTGACGGTTCGGCCGCTTCGAACGCCGTGTCGGCGAGCGCCGATGTCGTCATCGGTGTCGGCACCCGTTTCCAGGACTTTACCACCGGCTCGCGGACCATGTTCCGCAACGACGCGCAGCTCGTTTCGATCAACATCCACGGCTACGACGCCGCCAAGCATGGCGCGGAGAGCCTCGTTGCGGATGCCAAGGTCGCACTCGATCTGCTGTCGGAAAAGCTCGGTGACTACAAAGCCACCGCTTTCGACCCCGAAGCGCGTGAAGACTGGCTCCGCGCTGTCGACGCATACTGCGCACGTCCCGACGATCAGGCTGCTGCGCCGACCGACGGTCAGGTGATCGGTGCCGTTCAGCGTGCAACCGACGAAACCGCTGTCGCCATGTGCGCTGCCGGTACCATGCCGGGTGCTCTCAAACTTCTCTGGCAGCCGAGCCAGGGCGGCTATCACATGGAATATGGCTATTCGTGCATGGGCTACGAAGTCGCCGGTGCCATGGGTATCAAGCTCGCGACGCCCGAGCGTGACGTGATCTGCTTCGTCGGTGACGGCAGCTACATGATGGCGAACGCAGAACTAGCGACCGCCGTGATGCGCCGCATTCCGTTCACCGTCGTGCTGACCGACAACCGTGGCTACGGCTGTATCAACCGCCTGCAAACGATGGGCTGTGGCGGCGAGCCGTTCAACAACATGTACGTCGACTGCAACGTCGAAGTGCAGCCCGAGATCGACTACGTCATGCACGCCCGCTCCATGGGTGCTCACGCTGTCAAAGCGGCGGGCACTGACGAGTTGGAAGCCGAACTCAAGGCCGCCCGTTCGCGCAACATTCCGACCGTGATCGTCATCGACACCATCGCGAAGGACTTCCCGGGGACCGGACTGGAGACCACCGCAGGCGAGCATGGCTATTTCTGGGACGTCGCCGTTCCGCAAACCTCAACACGCGAAAAGCAGCGTAATCGCTACGCCGAATACATCACGCAGATCGCATCGCAGACAGGGATGAACTGATATGGCTGACCTTCTGAAGAAACCGTTTGGCACCCACGGCAAGGTGCACGAAATCACCCCGCAGTCTGCCGGATGGCGCTATGTGGGTTTCTCTCTCTACCGCATCCGCGCCGGCGAAACCGTTGGTGAAGCGACGGGAGACTGCGAGGTGATACTGGTGATGGTCGAAGGTAAAGCGACCATCAACGCCGCCGGCAAGGAGTGGGGCGAACTGGGCGAGCGGATGAATGTCTTTGAAAAGACGCCGCCGCACTGCCTTTACGTTCCGAACGGCAAGGACTGGGAAGCGACCGCAACCACCGATTGCACCATCGCGGTCTGTCAGGCTCCGGGGAAGGGCGGCCACGAGGCGCGCAAGATCGGCCCTGAGGGCATCGAACTGACCCAGCGCGGTGAAGGCGTGAACACCCGTTACATCAACAACATCGCGATGGAAGCCGAAGACTACTGCGACAGCCTGCTAGTCACCGAGGTTTTCACTCCTGCCGGTCACTGGTCGTCGTTCCCGTCGCACCGTCACGACGAAGACGACTTCCCGCGGATCACCTACCTCGAGGAAACCTACTACCACCGCATCAACGCCGAAGGTGGTTGGGGCATCCAGCGCGTTTACACCGACGACCTGAGCCTCAACGAGACCATGGCTGTTTACGACGGCGATGTGGTCTGCGTCCCGCGCGGTCACCACCCCTGCGGTGCGCCTCACGGGTTCGAGATGTACTACCTCAACGTCATGGCAGGCCCGCGCCGGAACTGGCGCTTCGTTCCGGCTCCTGAAGTCGAGCACATGTTCTAAGATCGAGCGGCGGAGTTTTCTCCGCCGTTTTGTTTTTGGGCCGACGCTTGACAGGCTGCGGCCTCGCCACCTAGCAAGTAGGGGCGGGCGATGGCGTCGTTCCGTTATCCCCACCATTCGTCCTGTACGCCCGGACCGCGAGATGCAGCGACGTTGCATCGTGGAGCAAGCTATGTCCGCAATGGCCGAGCCGACCAGCCGCAATTCGTCAACATTCATAGGCATGGCCGCGATGTCTTTCGCGATGGTTCTGCTGCCCATCGGCGACTCGGTGACGAAGACGCTGACGGCTTATATCGAGCCGTCGCAGATCGCGGCGATCAGGTCTGTGATCCAAGCGGGCCTTCTGTGGATCGCGTTCGCCGCGATGAATAAATCGACACGCGGCAATCCGTTCACCAAAGCCTCTGCGGCGTCGGGCATCTGCGTGGCGATTGTCAGCCTTAGCCTGATTACTGCGCTGAAGACCATTCCGCTCCCCACGGCCATCGCGATCTTCTTTGTCGAGCCGCTGCTGCTCACGCTACTGGCGGGTTTGATGCTGGGTGAAAAGCCTGGTCCGCATCGCTACGCTGCTATTGTGGTCGGTCTGATCGGCGTGCTGATTATTCTGCGCCCGAATTTCTCTGTCTTCGGACCTACGGTTCTGCTCCCGCTCGTATCCGCGGCGGCCTACGCGTTGAACATGATCATCACACGCAAAGGCACGCGCAATTGCTCCGCTCTGACGTTCCAGCTCGGCTCGACCACGTTCACTTGCCTGACTTTAGTGGCCGTCATGATGTTCACATCCGACCTCGGTGCGTTGCGCGACACGATGACTGTCGGCCTGTCGGCGAGCCTCGTCCTCTCGGGCATCCTCGCCGCCGCCACGTTCCCGCTGATCGCCTATGCCTTCAGTCAGGCCGAGGCGAGCGTGCTGGCACCGTTCCAATACCTCGAAATCCTAGGCGCGACGGCCATCGGGTTCCTCGTGTTCGGTGATGTCCCCGATGGGCTGACTGTGCTTGGTACGGCGGTGGTCCTGTCGTCGGGCCTCTATATTTTCCACCGCGAAAGACGCGCCAACCAGCCTGCCAAAGCCATCAAGGTGCGTCAGGACCGCTGATCGCAGGAACGTTCGCCGCCATGCAGCGTTTATTGATGTAACTCCTCCATGGACACATCATGAACGTCTCCTCTGCGTCACTGACCAAGAATATCGCGATTGTCGGCTCCGGCCCGACGGCGCTCTATACGCTTGCCGAGCTGATCAAATCGCCGGTCAAGCAGATGATCACGATTTTCGAGGCCCAGTCGCTTGCCGGTTTCGGCATGCCCTACAGCCCGAATGCGGCGCAGGCGTTGATGCTGGCCAACATTGGCAGCATTGAGATCCCCCCGCTGACGCAGACCTATCTCGAATGGCTCCAAAGCCGGTCTGCTGAGATGCTGCAAGTCTATGGTGTCACGCACGACGAACTACACGACCGTATGTTCCTGCCGCGTATCCTGCTGGGGTCATGGTACAGCGACGAGCTTTATGCGCTGATCTACGCGGCCCGCGAAAAAGGGCATCGGGTGGCGATCCATGAAAACGTCGCGGTCGAGGATGTCGTGTCCGAAGGCAGCCAGATCCGCCTCGTGTTCGATGCCGAAAGCGGCGTGCCCGATCAGTTCTTTACACACGTTGTCCTCGCGACCGGCCACGTCTGGCCCAGCGATCAAGAGGGCACAGGCCGGTTCCGTTCGCCTTGGGACCGTCTGGCACACGAAGAGGTTCCGGCCATCGACGTCGGGATCATCGGCACATCGCTTAGCGGTATGGATGCGGTCCTCGCCGTGGCGTGCCAGCACGGCCACTTTGCCGAGGACGGTGACGACCTGACTTACGTTCCGAACAGCCGCACAGGTGGTCTGCACATCACGATGATGTCGCGACAGGGCATCCTTCCCGAAGCCGACTTCTGGTTCGACTATCCGCCAAAGCCGCTACGGGTCATGACCGATGAAGCGGTCGAGAACGCATTGGCCGAGGGGCGTGACGGCTTGCTTGATCGGATGTGGGCCCTCTTTACCCAAGAAATGAAGCTGGAAGATCGGGAGTATTTCGACCGCATGGGCCTCGCCTCGGCCTCTCCCGAAGATTTTGCGGGTGCTTACTTCAAGCCACGTCTGGCAACCGGCCCCTTCGACTGGGCGCGAGACAACCTTGCCGAGGTCGACGAAAATGCGGCCAAGCAGCACGCCGTCCCTTGGCGCTGCGCGATCCTGGATATGCATGAGAAATTCGAGGAGATCGCGGGCCACCTGACCGCTACCGATCAAGCACGTTTCAAGCCGCTAGCGCGTGTCTTCATCGACAACTACGCCGCCGTACCGCCCACGTCGATCCGCCGAATGTTGGCTTTGCACGACGCCGGAAAGCTGACGATCATGCGCCTCGGCAACGACTACGCGATCAGAAACACAGGCAACGCCAGCCGCGTGACCACCACCGAAGGCGAGGTTCGCGAGTTCAAGGTGATCATCGATGCGCGCGGTCAGAAATCGCTCGGCGCGTGCGATCTGTCATTCGCCAGTCTCGCAACGAGCCTGCCTGACGGGGAAGTCCCAGTGACAGATCAGCTTACGGTCGACACGGACCAATGGCGCGGGCGGCTTTATCTTCCCGCCGCGCCGTATCTGCTCGGGCGTTTTCCGTTCTGCCAAGGGCTGACAGCCAGCGCGCAATTCGGGAAATGGGTCTCCAGCGGTATTCTAGAGCACGACCACGTTATCGCCTGATCAAAGGCCGAGGATTTCGCGCGCCTGCGCGGCCGTCGCGACGGGACGCTCGTATTTGTCGCACAGATCGACCACACGTTTCACCAGCGCCGCATTCGAGGCAGCGAGCGTGTTCTTGTCGATCCGCACGTTGTCCTCCAACCCTGTCCGCGCGTGACCGCCCGATGACACGGCCCATTCGTTGATGACGATTTGCTGAGCCCCGATACCGGCGGCGCACCACGGCGCATCGTCGCCAAACAGGCGTTTGACGGTGTGGATGTAGTAATCGAACACGTCCCGATCGGCAGGCATCGCGTTCTTCACTCCCATGACGAACTGGACGTAGGGCGGCGCCTTTAGCTGACCTTTGTCCATCATATCCTTGGCTTTGATGATGTGGCTGAGGTCGAAGGCCTCAATCTCGGGCTTGATGCCGTAGGTCATCATCTCTGACGCGAGCCAGTCCACCAGATCCGGTGGGTTTTCATAAACTCGGGTCGGGAAGTTGTTCGAACCCACGGATAATGACGCCATGTCAGGCTTGAGCGGCAGCATCGCGCCGCGCGTTGTCCCTGCACCAGAGCGCCCGCCGGTCGAAAACTGGATGATCATACCGGGGCAGTGCTTCAGCAGCCCCTCTTGCAGACGCGCAAACTTTTCCGGATCGGAAGAGGGCGTCTGGTCGTCGTTGCGGACGTGAGCGTGAACGATCGTCGCTCCAGCCTCAAAAGCCTCGTGCGTGCTTTCGATCTGTTCTTCGACGGTGATCGGCACGGCGGGATTGTTCGCCTTGGTCGGCAGGCTGCCTGTAATGGCACAACAAATGATACAGGGTTTCGTCATTCGGGCGCCCCTCCCAGCGGCTACGTTTGCTTGAACGTGCCGTAGTTCGGAACCAGCGACAAGTGAAACGGCAGGTGTTTCTAATGCATTCCGAACCCACTAAGGTCGGCAACTATCAATCAAGCCCCTCAGCGGAATACACGAAGGTTTTCTATGGCGACCAAGCCCATGCTGCATCCCCGCAACCAACATCGGGACGGGTATGACTTTGTGCGCCTGTTGGAGGCGACGCCGGAGCTTGAGCCATTTGTGACCCGCAATCCGCGGGGCGGCATGACCATTGATTTTGCGAATGCCGAGGCCGTGCGGATGCTGAACCGCGCGCTACTCTCGGCGCAATATGACGTGAAGTTCTGGGAGTTCCCTGACACCTATCTTTGCCCGCCGATCCCGGGCCGTGTGGACTATATCCATTCGCTCGCCGACCTTCTCGCGGAGGATAATGGAGGGGACATCCCAGGCGGCGATGACATCAAGGTCCTCGACATCGGGACGGGCGCGAGCCTTGTCTATCCGCTGATCGGCCAGCACGAATACGGATGGGATTTCACAGGCGTCGACATCGATCAGGTGTCAATCAAAGCCGCGCGCCAGATCAATGAACGGAACGGCCTGAACATCAGTCTGCGGCATCAGAAGAACCCGAAGAACATCTTTCGCGGGGTCATTCATCCGCGCGACATTTTCCATCTGACGATGTGCAACCCGCCCTTCCACTCCTCGCTTGAACAAGCGGGCAGGGGGACCGAGCGTAAGTGGCGCAACCTCGGCAAGGAGCCGTCCACCAAGCTGAACTTCGGCGGCCAGAATGCCGAGCTGTGGTGTCCCGGCGGCGAGATCGGTTTCATCGGCCGCATGGTCGAACAGAGCGTCGAATTCGCGGAGCAATGCCTGTGGTTCACGACGTTGGTGTCGAAGAAGGAAAATCTGCGGACCATCGACAGGTTGCTGAGCAAAGCCGGCGTTGCCGAGACAAAGACCGTCGAAATGGCGCAGGGCCAGAAAACCAGCCGCTTTGTGGCGTGGACCTATTATTCGAAGAAACAGCGGGCCCTCTAGGGCTGGCGCAAACGCCAGTAACTTTCGCTATGTCTAGCGAAAAGTGTCTGCATTCCGATGTCGGGAATTACTGGCTGGGGTGGTAGGATTCGAACCTACGGTGCGCGGTACCAAAAACCGGTGCCTTACCACTTGGCTACACCCCAGCAGCGAGGGCGGATTTACAATTAGCTGTCGGGGAGCGCAAGGGGCGTTTCGAAAAAAAATCACTCTTTTGGCGCTTTGCTCGACAAAAGATCGGCGGAGGCGTTTTCAGTGCGGTCGGCCTCGACGATGCGGTCGAGCGAATTCTCGGACGATGTATCTACCGGAAGGTCTTCCGTCGTGTTTTCAACGAGGTCCGGCGCATCGCCGTCTTCGATGAGGACGCGCTGGACGATCGGCTGGCGATCAAGCTCGCGCTCCTCGAATGCTTTCTTGACCAGTCGCAGAGCCTCACTGCGGGCGAGGGGCAGCGAAGTGATCGTCTGATCGATCCAGCCGGTGCAGACAAGCTCCACGCTGGTGGGCGTGGTCTTGTCGATCCAGACCTGTACGGCGGGGTCCTTGAGCGTGAACGCCAGCCCTTCGAGGACATCCGTGGCGACCTGCTGTGCGATGGTCAAATTCGCGCTGAGGTCCACAGGCAGGCAGAACATGAAGCGGCGGGCGGGATTATCCGAATAATTCACGATGCGGCTTTTAAAGACCGTCGCGTTCGGGATGCGAATGTGGTTGCCGTCATAGGACAGCAGAATCGTCGCGCGGCTGGTAAGACGGATGACCTTGCCCTCGTCACCGTTGATTTCGACCGTATCGTTCGGGCGGAACGGTTGGCGGATCGAAAGGAGAACGGAGGCGATGTAGTTCTCCACCGTGTCCTTGACCGCGAAACCAAGCGCGAGGCCGATGATGCCTGCGGCGCCGAGGATCGTGGATAGCAGCGCGGTCGCGTTCATCAGGTCGAGCGAAATGACCATCGCGCCGAGCAGAAACAGCAGGAAAACCACCTGACGGTAGAGGTCGGCGATGAAGAGGTTCGGGGCAAGCCGGTCGAATATCCGCGTGCGGTAGGCGACTACATAGCCAATGAGCGCGATGACCCCGAACAGCACCAGTGCGATCAGCGCCAAGGGCAGGATTGCGATGATCTGGGTGAGGCGGGTCTTCAAGCGCTCGTAGGCAGGGTTGATGCGCCGCGAGAGGTCGGTGGTCTCGAGCACCTCGTTTTTCACCGCGACAACGCCCTGCACGCGGTTCGACAGGCTGCTGAGGTCGGCAATCTGTGTGGAGGACGTGGTCTCGCCACGAAGCGTGACGATACCGTCTGCGACCTGAACCGTGACGTCTTCGTAGCCGCCAAGCTCTGCGATGATATCGCGGATACGGTTGGCGATGGCGGCGTCGTCGCTGGCGGTTGCCGTCGTCTCGATTGTGGTTTCCTGCGCCGTGGCGATGACCGGAGCAAGCAGCAGAGACAGGACGAGAAGGACGACACGCATAGAGATAACCCCGTTGAATACGGGATTAACCATAGCGCGGCCCAGCTAAAGGGGTAGCCTTACGACGTGACTTGTTCGCGCAGGATCGAAACCGTCAACGAAAGCATCAGGTAGATGCCTGCAAAGATCAGCAGCGATACGAGCGTGTTTTCGAACGCGCGCGGGTAGGTCGGATCGTCCGGCGCAATGGGCTCAACGCCAAGCGATAGGTAACGCACCTGACGGTTCGCCTCGAGACGGGCGGTTTCCATCATGGTGAGCGCCTGCTGAACAAGGCCGACTTGGAACTGGTAGTCCTCTTCGGCGGTACGCAGCTCGGTAGTCTTGGATGCGAGGGACACACCCGTATCGGCCTGCTCGGTCAGTTCGGACCGCAGCGAGGTGATGGAGTTCTGGAGGCTCGCGATTTCGTTCTGTACGGCGTTGACGCGCGCTTCATTCGGGCGCGCGACACTTTGCAGGGACGACAGTTCGAGGATCTTGTCCTGACGGCGAGTCTCAAGCTGGCTGATCTGGGTCAGCACGAGCTGCGCTTCGCTATCGGGGCTGAGAACCTGAAGCTCGGTTTGGATTTGCAGCAGACGGGCCAGCGCTTCGGCGCGGCGCGCTTCGGCTTTCTCATAGCTTTGGTCGGCGCCGCGCATCTGGTCTTCGCGCATACGCTGGGTCAGCTGGTCGACCTGCTCTTCGGCGTAGGAAATCAGCGCTTCGGAGAACCGCTGGCTGGTCTCCGGATCGGCGGCGATGACTTCCATCCGCAGGATGCCTTCGGTCGGGTCATAGCCGATTTTGACGTGGTTTTCGTAGACCTTGTAGGCGGTTTCGTTGGACGCATCCTCCGGCAGGCGCTGGATCGGGTCGATCCACGCTTGGCCAAAGTGTTCCTTGAAGCCCTCTTCCTCGTCCAGACGCACCATGGCGGAGCGGGACGTGAGGTAGGACTGCACGGCGACCGCGTCCGCTTGGGTCGCCAAAGACGTGCCTTGGAACAGGCCCGCAATGCCCGAAGCGCCGCTCTGCGACTGGGCCTGCTGGATCACGAATTCGGATTTTGTCGCGTACATCGGGGTCGCGTAAACGAAGTAGTAGACGCCCATCACAAACGTCGGCAGCAGGACGAAAACACTGAGGCGTGCGAATAGCGACATCAGCTTGCGACGACGGCGGCGCACGATGTCCTGCTGGATCTTCTGGATTTCACTGGCGCGGCGCTCTGCCGACAGCGGGCCGCCGGTGGTGTCGGGGCGGGCGACCTCGCGGCTTTGCTGCTGGACGGTCTGCGGCAATTGCTGGCTCGGCTCGGGGCTGGTGGCAGGCAGGTTGCTCTGCGCGTTGCTGCTCGACACCAGTTCGAGGATGCTGGAGCGTTCGAACGGGTCGATACCGCGCGCACGAAGCTGGCGCACGGCGTCGAAATCGGAGGTCACAGCCAGCCCGTGTTTCTGCGCAATGCGGCGCGCCATGCGAAGTTGACGACCGGTCAGGCCCTCGCGGCGGATCGCGTCCATATCACTGTCAGAGCCGGTGCTGGCCTGCTGGTCCGTCCCGATGCCGGGTGTTTCGGGTTTGATGGAAGAGGGATCGGCGTCGATGTCGATTTCGGGATCGACAGCAGCAGCGCGGGCGCCGCCCAGCGTTTCACCGCTGCGGATGCGAAACTTTCTAGCCTTTAGTTTGGTAGTCATAAAGCTGCTTCGCCTCTTCCAAAGTGTCGAACATATGAAGTTGCCCGTCCATCATCACCGCAGCGGATTTTGCAAACCGCTCGAGCGTTTCGGCTTGGTGCGACACGATCACGACTGTAGTCGTTTCGAGCCGTTCACGCAAAAGCCCGCCTGCTTTGCGGTTGAATTCCACGTCGGTGGTCTGGGGCATCCCTTCGTCGATCAGGTAAATGTCGAAATCCAGTGCCAGCATCAGGGCAAAGGACAGACGCGCGCGCATACCTTGGCTGTAAACGCCCACAGGCATGTCGAAGTATTCCTTGATATCGCAGAGCCACCGGCAGAACGCCTCGATATAATCGGGGTCCAGACCGTAGATGCGGGCGATATAGCGGGTGTTTTCCTTGGCCGTGTGTTTGTTGACCAAGCCGCCCATGAAGCCGAGCGGGAATGAAATCCGGCATTTACGGTGGATTTCGCCTTCGTCCGGTTTTTCGAGGCCGGACATCATATTGATCAGAGTGGTTTTGCCGGTGCCGTTAGGCGCAAGAATACCGAGGCTATTCCCGAGTTCGACGCGAAACGACGTGCGGTCGAGAATCACCTTGCGCTGTTGCCCAGTCCAGAAGGACTTGGAGACGTTGTCGAATTCCAGCATCGCTAGCGGTGTTGTCCTGCTCTTGGTGCCCATTTGTTCGGGCTTGCTCTACGACTATGGCGCAGAATGTGAGCTATAATGTGGCAACGGCAGGTTAAAATATACCACAAAAAAGGCCCGCTCACGCAAATGAGCGGGCCTTTGAGGTTTAGTCGTTGATCTTCTGGACGCCGGTCAGCTTGCCCACGACCAACGAAATGATCGCGGCAAAGAAGCTGAAGAGCGCCCCCATTTTGGCCGCATCAAGCACATGCGCAGGCGAGTCCTTGAACGCCACTGCAGCAACGAAGAGCGCAACGGTGAAGCCGATAGCCGCAACGCAGCCGACTACGAACAGGTCTATGATGCGCATCCCTTCCGGCAGGCCGAGGCCCAGCGGTTTCGCCGCGATCCAGCCCATGATCAGAACGCCGATCGGCTTACCGATCAGAAGGCCGGCCAGAACGAGCCAAGTCGGCTCACCGATCGAGCTGAACTCGACGCCAGCATTGAGCAGGCCGAAGAAAAACAGAACGATCTCAACCGGACGCTTCAGGGCGTGCTCGATATCGTTGAGCAGGTCGTGCAGGTGCTCTTCTGCTTGCGAGAAGATGCCGAAAGCGCGGTCGGCGTGCGGGATCGTCGGCACGATCGGCAGCAGACCCAGAGCAGGGTGGATGCCCGACTGCTGGAAAGCGTACCAGCTGAGGCAGGCTGCGATGAGGTACGGCCAGAACGACAGATACTTGCGAACCCAAGTCGAATTCGGACGGTCCTGCTTGCCTTGGTCGAGGTAGCGCGGCAGCCAGTTCGCCAGAACGAACACGCCAACAGCAGCGCCCAGCGAGAGCAGCAGCCAGATTGGCGCAAGCTCACCCGACGGGTAGAAGATCGCGAGGATCAGCAGACCTACGGCGTCGTCGGCAATAGCCAGCAGAAGCAGGAAGCGCACAGCAGGGTGACCGCCACCAAAGACCAGACGACCAACGAGGTACGAGAACGCAATGTCGGTCGCGGTGGGAATCGCCCAACCGTTTGCGACAGCGTCGTAGGTGGTCGAGCCAAGCATGGCAGCAAGGCCGAGGTAGACGGCAACCGGACCAATAACGCCGCCAGCGGTCGCGATCAGCGGGGTGGCGGCTTTCTTACCGCGCAGCGAGCCGTCCTTGAGGATGATGGCTTCCCAGACTTCCTTGGCCGCGATGGCAAAGAAGAACGCCATCAGCACGTCGTTGACCAAGTAGTGCAGGGTCAGCGTGCGAACGACATGGCCGTGTCCATCATCATGGAGGTGGCCGATGAAGAAATCGTCGATCAGTACGTAATCGACAAAGTGGTGATAAGAGTCAGGGTTCATATTTGCCCAACCAAGGGCAATCAGAGCACCTAAGATAAGTAGGAGCGAGTACTCCGTGACGAAGTTCCAGACGCGGTACATGCAGCTTTCCTCGTTGGTTACGCACCGATGCGATAAAGGAAGTGAACGGCATTCACAACGATACGGAGAGAGTGACTACCGCCTTTGGGCTTGTGATTGTCCATTTGCACCACTCCGCTGTGGGCTATGTTAATGGAAATGGACGGAATTTCGGAAAAAATATCTGCGTGCCGGATCTGTGCGGAGCGTTTTGCCTTAACCGCAACCCGCCATCATCCGCGTCCGGTTGTATGGTTCGAGCCGTCCGCGCGCATCCTGATCGCAGGGCAAGCACCGGGCGCGCGGGTCCATGCAGCGGGCAGGCCGTTCGCCGATCCGTCGGGCGACAGGCTGCGGGACTGGCTCGGGATCGGGCCGGATGTGTTCTACGACAAATCGCTGATTGCTATTGTGCCGATGGCGTTCTGCTTTCCGGGTTATGACGCGAAGGGCTCCGACCTGCCGCCGCCAAAGGTCTGCGCAGAGACATGGCGGGCACCGGTGATCGACAGCCTGAAAGATCTCCGATTGACGATCCTCATCGGCGGTTATGCGCAGCGTTGGCACATCGGAACGCGGAACGTGACGCAGGCCGTGCAGAGTTGGCGTGACCATTTTCCGTCCGTGATCCCCTTGCCCCATCCGTCTTGGCGCAATACGGCATGGCTCAAGAAGAACCCTTGGTTCACTGACGAATTACTGCCCGTATTGCGAACGCGGGTGAAGGAGGTACTGGATGCAGACTGAACTCGACGCCGCTCACGCCGCGATGGAAGCCAACCCCGAGGACGACGCAGCACGTCTGCGGTTTTACGAGCGCCTCGCGGACAATGAACTGTTCCTCCTTCTGGCAGGCGAGCCGGAAGGCGATGACGACATCATGCCCGAAGTCATCGAAGCCGACGGTGTCCAGTATGTGCTGGTCTTCGACCGCGAAGAGCGGCTCGCGGAATTTACCGAGCGCCTTGCGTCCTACGCATCGATCTCGGGTCGCGGTCTGGCGCAGATGCTTCAGGGGCAGGGGATCGGCATGGGTGTGAACCTCGGTCAGCCGTCCTCGATCCTCATTCCGCCGAGCGCGATCGAGTGGTTGGTCGAAACGCTGGCCCATGCGCCCGAAGAGGCCGACGCCCGCCCGACCGAGATCACCGCGCCCAAGGGACTGCCCGAAACGCTGATCGCTGGGATCGACCGTAAGCTGGCGACCGCCGGCGGGCTGGCCGAAGTCGCGTTCCTGACCGGCGTGAAATACGACAACGGTACCAACGGGCATATCCTGTGCTTTGTCGGTGTGAAGGAAGGCGCCGAACCTGCGCTGACCCGCGCCGTGTCCGAAGCGCTGACATTCTCGGGCATCGACGCCGGAATGCTGGACGTGACCTTTGTCGCTTCGGACAATCCGTTCATCGCGCAGCTGGAACGTGTCGGTCTGCGGTTCGACCTGCCAAAGCCCGAACAGAACGCTCATGTTCCCGGTGCGAACCCTGGCATGGACCCGAACAAGCCGCCGAAGCTGAAGTAATCAGTAACCGCGACTACGGTCGACGAGGTTGAGAAGCGGCTCGCCGTCCAAGGCGCGCCGCATATTCGCGGCGATACTTTTGACTGCCGTTTCAGGCCGTGTGGCGCTCGCGATGTGCGGCGTGACGGTGACGCTCGGGTGCGTCCAGTAGGGATGCTCGGCGGGAAGCGGCTCTACGCGGAATACATCCAGCGTGGCGTGTTCGACGTGACCGGTGTCGAGCATCGCCAGAAGCGACTGATCGTCGATCAGCGGCCCACGCCCCGGATTGATGATGAACGCGCCTGTCGGCAGATGCGCAAGGCGCTCGTCATTCAGCAGGTTGGTCGTCTCTTCGGTCAATGGGAGTAGCAGCACGAGAATATGCGCGTTTTCGAGCGCGCTGTTCAGATTCTCCATCCCCGCAACGGTTTTGATACCGTCGAGGTTCTTGGGCGTGCGGCTCCAGCATGTCACGGGAAAGCCAAGGTTCGTCAGCGACCGCGCACACGCCGCGCCAAGTGCACCCGCGCCAAGGATCGTCACAGGCCGATCAGACGAAAGCGGCGGCACGACCTGTTTCCACGCACCCTTCGTCCCGTGGATATACATGTCCAGCCCGAGGTGGTGGCGCAGCACCTGACCCGTCACCCATTCGACCATGCCCTGCGTCAGCCCCGGATCGACGAGTCGGCACAGCGGCTGGGTGAGTGTTTTGTTCCCGACAATCCGCTCGACGCCGGCCCATAGGCTCAGGACAGCTTTGCAATCGGTGTAGGGCGTGAAGTCGGTGAGCTGGTCATTCGGTGCATAGACAATGAACTCCGCATCCGACCGATCGGCATCACGGGTGATGTCGGCCTCGATCCCCTCCGCCTTGCACGCATCAAGCAGCAGCTCGCTGTACGTATCCCAAAGTTGGTTTTCGGCGGAGAAGAGAATTACTGTCATTATCTGGGCCTATGAATATGCGCGCTCTGGACGAGGCCGAAGCCGACCATCAGGACGAGCATGGCCGAGCCGCCGTAACTGACGAGCGGAAGGGGAACGCCCACAACAGGCGCGAGCCCCATGACCATCGCCATGTTGACGGCGAAATAGAGGAAAAACGTCATTGAAATGCCGAGCGTCAGGAGCGAGCTGAAGCGGTCGCGGTTCTGGAGCGCCGAGGCAAAGCAGAACCCGATCAGCAGCAGATAGAGCGCGAGCAACGTCGTCGCCCCGATAAAGCCGAACTCCTCGGCGAGGGTCGTGAAGATAAAGTCTGTGTGCGCTTCGGGCAGGAAGTCGAGGCCTGACTGTGTTCCCTGCATGAACCCGCGCCCAGTCACACCGCCGGACCCCAAGGCGATCTTGGCCTGCGTAATGTGATAGCCTGCGCCGAGCGGATCCTGCGACGGATCGAGGAAGATGTTGATCCGGTCGTACTGGTAGTCTTTCAGAAGCTGCCAGCTCGTGCCCTTAGACTCGAAAACCGCCCAGATCGTGCCAATCCCCGCGCTCACCACGACAGCGAAGTACGCCCAATGCACGCCCGCCAGCCAAATGATGGTGCCACCACCCACTGCCAGCAAAAGCGCGGTGCCGAGGTCAGGCTGTTTGAACACGAGGAACGTCGGCACCAGTACCGCCGCAAGCGGGATCGCGATCCACAGTGGGCGCGAACGCTTCGCCAGTGGCAGCCAGTCGTAATAGGCGGCAAGGAACATCACCAAGGTAATCTTGGCCAACTCGGACGGTTGCAGCACCATAAAACCGAGGTTGATCCAGCGCTGGGCGCCCATGCGAACCTCGCCGAATAACTCCACGGCGACCAGCAAAAGCAGGGATATGATGTAGCCAACCGCGGACACGTTGCGCCAGAACCAGATGGGTACCATTCCGATGGCAATCATCAGAAACAGGCCGAAACCGAAGCGGTTCAGTTGTGGATCGAGCCACGGCTCCACCGACCCGCCGGCCACGGAATAGAGCATCAAAAAGCCCGCGCAGGCGATCGCGATTGTCAAAAGGACAATGGCCCAGTTGACGTAGAGCAGTTTGCGAATGCCTGTCGGGACATTCTTGTAGCTGCTTTCCAGAAGGCTCATGCGCGGTCGCTCGTCGGATAGGCGCCTGGCGCGATGCGGTTCTCGATCCGCTTTTGCTGCTCCTCAATGCGGTTGCGCACGTTGGACGGATAGGCCTCGAGCGGCGGCGGGCCGTCGTAAAGGGCTTGCAGCATGATATCGCGCGCGATGGGCGCTGCGGTCGAAGAGCCGCCGCCGCCATGTTCGACGACGATAGCGCAGGCAAATCTCGGGTTTTCGACAGGCGCGAAGGAAACGAACAGCGCGTGGTCGCGGCGCTCCCATGGCAGGTCGGCGTTACTTGTCACCCCGCGCGCACGTTCTTCGGCGGTAATGCGGCGGACCTGACTGGTGCCCGTTTTGCCCGCAAGGCGCATCGACACCTCAGAAATCCGCGAGCCGTAAGCCGTGCCGCGATTGTTGTTCGACACCGCATCCATCGCTGCGCGGATGCGGCGCAGGGAGTTCTCGTTCACGCCAATCGGCTGGTCCGCATCTGCTCCCTGCTCCACGCCATCAACCGTGTGAACGAGGCGCGGCGTGATATTCCGGCCCGTTGCAAGACGCGCTGCCATAACGGCGAGCTGGAGCGGTGACGCCAGCACGTCGCCCTGACCGATGGAAGCGTTGACCGTATCACCGATGCGCCAGTCCTCACCGCGCACGCGGCGTTTCCATTCCTTCGTCGGTGCGAGCCCCTCGGCGACGGCGGAAAGTGGCAGGTCATGCCTCACGCCGATGCCGAAGCGCTGGGCCATCTCGGAGATTTTGTCGATCCCGATGCGCTGTCCGACTTCGTAGTAATAGCAGTCGCAAGAATGCTTGAGGCTGTCGTGCAGGTTTACGTTGCCATGACCTGCGGTCTTCCAGCAGTGAAAGCGGGTGCCGGAGACTTCGGTGTAGCCACGGCAATAGATTGTCTCTTCGGGGTCGAGCACGCCTTCTTCGATCGCAGCAAGCGCGGTCATCATCTTGAACGTCGAACCAGGAGGATAGATGCCCTGCACGGCTTTGGCTGCCAGCGGCCGGTAGGGATTTTCGTTCAGATCGGTCCAATCCTTGACCGAAATGCCGCGCACAAAGAGGTTTGGGTCGAACGACGGCGCGGACACAACGGCGCGAAGGTCACCCTTTTCGAGGTCGATCACCACTGCGCCAGCGGATTCGCCTTCGAGGCGCGCCTCGACATAGGTCTGGAGTTTGGAATCGATGGTCAGCTGGATGTCGGCACCCGGCTCGCCTTCTTGGCGATCCAGTTCGCGCATGACACGGCCAAGGGCGTTGACCTCCACATGGAGCGTACCGGCAGAACCGCGGAGCGTCTGCTCCATTTTGTTCTCTGCGCCGGTCTTCCCGATCTGGAATTTCGGGATTTGCAGCAGCGGGTCACGGTCTTCGGTACGGCTGAGGTCATAGTCCGACACGGGGCCAACATAGCCGACAACGTGCGCCATGTCCGCGCCCTGCGGGTAGAACCGGCTCAGGCCGACCTCGGCAGTGATGCCGGGGAGGGCAGGGGCGTTGACGGTGACGCGGGAAATGTCTTCCCAAGACAAGCGATCCACGATGGTTACGGGGACAAAGCGCGAGCGTTCGGACACCTCTTTCATGGCGTCCTGAATCTCTTCTTCGGTCATCGGGACAAGCTTTGAAAGGCGGCGCAGCACGGTTTCGACGTCGCCCGCGTCCTCGCGGGTCATCGTCACGCGGTAGTATTGTTCGTTGCCAGCCAGCAGCACACCGTTGCGATCGAAAATCAGACCGCGCGCGGGTGGCAGAAGATGTACGTTGATGCGGTTTTCGTCCGCAAGCAGGCGGAATTGCTCGGCCTGCTCCAGTTGCATGGAGCGCATGCGCATCAAGAGGCTGCCAGCTAACCCTAGCTGCAACGCACCCACGACGAGCGCACGGCGCCCGATAATACGCGCGCTTTCGGCAGATTCTTTGGGCGGTCGCCTCATATCCGTTTCCCCAGAATGTCCACTTCACCCTGCGCAGGCCGACTGATGCCGAACAGCAAATAGGCGGCGAGTACGACCAGAGGATATGCAATCACGGTCGTCGCGGTCTGGCTGAATGTCAGCATAACAGGCGGGCGTGGCAAGACCATCATGAACAAGATTACGCGATAAGCGAGGGTCAGCCCGACAATCGCCGAGGTCGCCGCAATCCACTCGACAGGGAACGACAAGGCACGAAGGTTGGCGGAGCGGCGGCGCAGGATTTCGGACGCAAAAACGATGAGGGCCGAGAGCAGACCAGGCGGGCGCATGAGCAGGATGTCGGAGATAAAGAAGATCACCGCGATCAGCGAAACCGGCGCGAGGTCGGGTCGGCGGATCACCCAGACCAAGGTGATGAGCAGCAGCCAGTCTGGCGGTGCCCACTGCGGCGGTTGGGTCGAAAGCGGCAGAAGCTGTGCCAGAAGGATCGCGGCCGCCAGAAGTGCAAAGCCGACGCGTCCGCCCCAGCTTCGGGTGGTCTGGGCCTCAGCCATCGTTGCGAACGGCGGGTTGGGCGGGCATCCGCGGCCCAATAAACTCGCTTTCCTCGATGATCGGATCGGTGACGAGAAGGCCACCCTGATCCGAGATGATCTCGTGCGGCTGACTGCGCAGAACACGCAGGAATTCAAGGCGTTCGTAGTCCGCAGACAGGCGCACCCTCAGGCGGCGGTCAGAGCCGAGGGCGACTTGCCCCACCAGAATGTCCGAAGGAAACACGCCGCCGTCGCCTGTCGAGATCACGCGATCACCAGGGCGCACCAGGTCGGGGTCCTCAAGGAACTCGATCAACGGATTGCGGCTGTTGTCGCCCTTGAGCACGGCGCGCTGGCCCGACGGTTGGATAATGATCGGCACATTGCTCGACGTGTCGGTCAGCAGAAGCACACGGCTGGTGTTGCGACCGATACCGGAAATGCGCCCGACAAGGCCGATGCCGTCCATCACGGCCCAACCGTCGATCACGCCGTCACGCTGGCCGACGTTCAGCAGCACCGACTGGCGGAACGGCGAGCCGCTATCGGCCTGCACGATGCCGGTGATATATGTCAGCTTGGGGTCGAGCTCGACATTGTTGAGGTCGAGTAGCTTCGCGTTTTCCTGCTCAAGCTGGAGAGCCGCCTCGCGCCACGCCTTCATCTGCTGGAGCTCGCGTCGCAGGTCGGCGTTCTGCTCGGCCAGACGCTGATAAGATTGGAAGTTCGTCACCAAAGTCGCAAGGCCAGTGACTGGCGCCATCACCCACTCCATCGGCGGAAGGATGCGGTCGACAATGGCAAGGCGCATCCGCTCCACGCGCGGGCTGTCGATACGCCAGACAAGGAAGGTCGCGGCCAGAACGACGACAAGCAAAGTCACAAGAAGCCGCCGAAGCGGCTTCCCGTAGGTCTCGTCACGATTGTTATCGCGGGCCACGAACCGGACCCCGATCAGCTATCGTAGTCGATAACGTGGCGAAGCTGCTTTTCGTATTCGAGCGCTTTGCCGGTGCCGAGGGCCACGCAGTTCAGGGTCTCGTCCGCAACCGAAATCGCGAGGCCGGTCTGTTCGCGAAGTGCCAGATCAAGCTGGCCAAGCAGCGCGCCACCACCCGTCAGCATCACGCCGCGGTCGACGATGTCTGCTGCCAGATCCGGCGGGGTCGCTTCAAGAGCGGTCATCACGGCTTCGCAAATCTGCTGCACCGGCTCGGCAAGAGCTTCTGCAACCTGCGCTTGGCTGATCTCGGTTTCTTTGGGAACGCCATTCAGCAGGTCACGGCCACGGATCATCATGGAGGCGCCACGACCGTCGTCGGGCATACGTGCGGTGCCGATGGAGGTCTTGATACGCTCGGCGGTCGATTCACCGATCAGCAGGTTATGCTGACGGCGCAGATAGTTAACGATGGCTTCGTCCATGCGGTCACCGCCAACGCGAACCGAGCGGGCATAGACGATGTCGCCGAGCGACAGAACGGCCACCTCAGTGGTACCGCCGCCAATGTCGACAACCATCGAGCCTGTCGGATCGGTGATCGGCATACCCGCACCAATCGCAGCTGCAATCGGTTCAGCAATCAGACCGGCACGGCGGGCACCAGCAGAGAGAACGGATTGACGGATGGCGCGCTTTTCAACCGGAGTCGCACCGTGCGGAACGCAGACGATGATCTTAGGCTTGGAGAACGTGGTGCGCTTGTGGACCTTGCGGATGAAGTGCTTGATCATCTCTTCCGCAGTGTCGAAGTCGGCGATGACACCGTCACGCATCGGGCGGATCGCTTCGATGGTACCAGGCGTACGGCCCAGCATCAGTTTTGCGTCTTCACCGACCGCCAGCACTTTCTTAACGCCGTCTTTGACGTGATATGCGACTACCGATGGTTCGGACAGAACGATCCCGCGGCCACGAACATAGACAAGCGTGTTTGCCGTCCCCAGGTCGATTGCCATGTCGGACGAAAACAAACCCCCGAAAATACCCGCCATATTACGCCTTCCTGCTTGCAGATGATGTGCCAGCGACTCTTGCTCGGCCCGTGGGCTTTATAGGGGGGATGGCTTTTGTGCGAAAGGGTACTTGCGATTCACCTTGGCGCGATTCTGCCAAGGGTGATTCAGGGGTGAATCGGCCACTCGGAATCGATTCATCGCATGTCGAAAAACGGGGTGTATATATATAATGTCAGAGATGGCCGCGCCGAGGGCTTTCGAAGTGCTTCGAGCGAGGGACTGCTTCGAAGCCCTAACACCTTTCTTCAAGTTTTCATTGTTTCGAAACCCCATAAAATAAGGGGCTTGAGGGTGCAGGTGCAGAAAAATCGAGAAAAGTTGGAAAACGGCCTTGCGGCTCCCACGGGATATCCATAGATAGCCCCTCACCGGCGGCGCTGAGGCGCGGCGGGGACGGACGGGGCGGCCACTGAGGCTAGCCGGTTCGGGAAATTTAGAGACAGGACTGGCGAGGCGCGCCGACAAGTTAGGGCGCGGTGG
>NZ_JAATOP010000012.1 GCF_011806565.1 Marivivens donghaensis | reverse complement strand
GCCCCCGGCCTGCCGAAAACCCGCTCCGGCAAGATCATGCGCCGCATCCTGCGCAAAATCGCCGAAAACGACACCGGCGCGCTCGGGGACACGTCCACGCTGGCTGACCCGTCGGTCGTGGATGATCTGGTCGCCAATTCAATTCACAAGAAGCAGGCCGAACCGGCCTGATGAATAACGGAGCGCCGGATATACGGCGCTCCGGTCATCGCCCTGCATAAAGGCAGGGCAGGGGGACAGGCGACATCGCCGGTCTAGTCGGCCCTTGGGAGAGGGCCTCAAGGAGGAAGTTATGGCTATCCAAAGCGACAAAAACGCTTACTGGTCGGCGAACAAGAGGATCATCGGCATCAGCCTCGTGATCTGGTTCCTGTGTTCGTTCGGCTTTGGCATTCTGCTGCGTCCGGCGCTGTCGGGCATCATCGTCGGCGGGACCGACCTCGGTTTCTGGTTCGCCCAGCAAGGGTCGATCCTCGTGTTTCTCATCCTGATTTTCGCCTACGCGTTCCGCATGAACAAGCTGGACCGCGAATACGGCGTTGACGAGTAAGGGGCGCGGATCATGGACCAGTTTACTCTGAACATCATCGTCGTCGGCGCGACCTTCGCGCTTTATATCGGCATCGCCATCTGGGCGCGTGCAGGCTCCACGTCGGAGTTCTACGCAGCGGGCCGCGGCGTTCACCCTGTCGTCAACGGCATGGCTACCGGCGCTGACTGGATGTCGGCGGCCTCGTTCATCTCGATGGCGGGTATCATCGCATTCGGCGGCTACAACACCTCGGCCTACCTGATGGGCTGGACCGGTGGTTACGTTCTGCTCGCCATGCTGCTTGCGCCTTACCTGCGCAAGTTCGGCAAATTCACCGTGCCCGAGTTCGTCGGTGACCGCTTCTACAGCCAGACCGCCCGCACCGTGGCCGTGATCTGCCTCGTGGTGGCTTCGCTGACCTACGTGATCGGCCAGATGACCGGCGTCGGCGTTGCGTTCTCGCGCTTCCTCGAAGTCGACAACCTCACCGGTCTGCTGATCGGCGCGGCCATCGTGTTCTTCTACGCCGTTATCGGCGGCATGAAGGGCATCACCTACACCCAGGTGGCGCAGTATGTCGTACTGATCATCGCCTACACCATTCCGGCGATCTTCATCGCGCTGCAACTGACGGGCACTCCGATTCCGGCGATTGGCCTGTTCAGCGACACCACCACCCAGATTGCGGGCGTTCCCGCAGGTCAGCCGATGCTGGCAACGTTGGAGCAATTGGTCACCGACCTCGGCTTCGGGTCGTATCTGGCGCAGACCGATACCACGCTGAACCTGTTCCTGTTCACCATGACCCTCATGATCGGTACCGCAGGTCTGCCGCACGTGATCGTTCGCTTCTTCACTGTTCCGACCGTGAAGGACGCGCGTTTCTCGGCGGGTTGGGCGCTAGTGTTCATCGCTCTCCTCTACCTGACGGCGCCTGCTGTCGGTGCGATGGCCCGCCTCAACGTGATCGATACCTTCTGGCCGAACGGTCTGAACGCCGAGGCCGTTTCGGTCGAGGAAATCGAGACCAGCGACGAGCTGGCGTGGGTGCGTAACTGGGAAAAGACCGGTCTGCTGACCTTTGAAGACGCCAATGGCAACGGCACCATCGAGTACCGTTCGGGCGAAGGTAACGAGCTGGACGTGAACCGTGACATCATGGTTCTGGCCAACCCCGAAATCGCCAACCTTCCGGGTTGGGTGATCGCGCTGGTGGCTGCTGGCGGTCTGGCCGCTGCGCTCTCCACCGCTGCGGGCCTTCTGATGGCGATTGCGTCGGCGGTGTCGCACGACCTGATCAAGTCGCAGATCAATCCGAACATCTCGGAAAAGAACGAGCTGCTGGCTGCCCGTATCTCGATGGGTGTCGCGATTGTCGTGGCGACCATTCTGGGTGCGAACCCGCCGGGCTTTGCCGCGCAGACCGTGGCGCTGGCCTTCGGTCTGGCGGCGGCGTCGATCTTCCCTGCGCTGATGATGGGCATCTTCTCGAAGCGCATCAACAACAAGGGCGCCGTGGCCGGTATGATCGCAGGTCTGTTGGTGACGCTGGTCTACATCTTCCTGCATAAGGGCTGGTTCTTCATCCAAGGCACCAACAGCTTCACCGATGCCGATCCGCTGTTGTTCTCGATCAAGTCGACCTCGTTCGGTGCGGTCGGTGCGCTGGTGAACTTTGCCGTGGCCTACGTGGTGTCCAACGCGACCGACGAACCGCCGGTCGAAATTCAGGAGCTCGTTGAAAACATCCGCATCCCGAGCGGTGCAGGAGCGGCTGTCGACCACTAAAATTGGTCTGTGTTGATACAGATCAATCCACTGGAAACAGTCTCATGATCAATTGGAAGCGCGGGGGAGACCCTGCGCTTTCTGCACAGAGGGCGAACACTTGAAGTCACTACTGCCGTTCCTGAAACAGACACACCCATACGATGGGATGGACCCTGCCGCGCTCGAAGCGTTGGCGGTTCAGTTGATCCGCCAGAACGTCGAGGCAGGGCAGACCGTTTACGCACATGGCGACGATCTTGATGGTGTCTGGCTGATTGCCAGCGGGGCGGTCGAGGTGACGGACGGAAACGGGGCGTTGGTCTCGGTGCTGCGCGCCCGCAACCACTTTGGCGAGCGGGGTCTACTGAGGGACGGGAAGGCCGCGACCACCGCTGTCGTCACCAAGGACGCGGAGCTTTACCTTCTTCCCGCCGCCGTTTTCCGGCAGGCGATGACGGACGCGCCAGCGTTCAACCGGTATTTCAATCGCGGCGGCACGCGCGGCATGACCCAAGGCGGGATCATGACGCTGAAGCTGGGCGATATGCTCACCCACGCGCCTGTCACCTGCACGCCCGACACGACGATCCGCGACGCGGCCAAACTGATGCGGGAGCACCGTATTTCCTCGCTCGGCGTGGTGCAGGGCGATCTGCTCGTCGGCCTGATCACGGTGCGCGATATGAACAACAAGGTCATCGCAGAGGGGCGCGATCCGTCCGCGCCTGTGTCCGATGTGATGACCGCCGATCCCGTCTCCCTCCGCCCCGAGGCGCTGGGGTCCGACGTGATGCACACGATGATCGACCGCCGGATCGGCCATATTCCGGTGGTGGAGCAGGGGCACTTCGTCGGGATGATCACCCAGACGGACCTGACCCGTTTCCTCGCCAGCAATCAGGCGAATATGGTGGCGGATGTGACCCGCGCCGGAACGGTGGCCGAGATGGCGGATGTCACGCGCCGCTTGCCCGAACTGCTGATGCAGCTTGTCGGTAGCCACCTCGCGCATGATGTCGTCACCCGCAAAGTCACCGACATCGCCGATATCGTCACCCGCCGCCTGCTCAAGATGGCCGAGGCGCAGTTCGGCCCCGCGCCCGTCCCCTATTGCTGGGCCGCTTGCGGCAGTCAGGGGCGGCGCGAACAGACGGGCGTCAGCGATCAGGACAACTGCCTCATTATCGACGATAGCGCGACCGAAGATGACATGCGCTGGTTCGAACAGACCGCGCGTTTCGTCTGCGATGGTCTCAACGCCTGCGGTTACGTCTATTGCCCCGGTGATATGATGGCGACGGCGGATCGTTGGCGGCAGCGGCTGAAAACGTGGAAGGGCTATTTCCACCGCTGGATCACCCAGCCGGACGAAGAGGCGCAAATGCTCGCCTCCGTCATGTTCGACCTGCGCCCCATCGCGGGTGACGAGCGGCTGTTTGATGAACTGCAAGAGGGCACACTCAAAGCTGCGGGCAAGAACTCCATCTTCGTCGCCCACATGATCGGCAATTCGCTCAAGCACATACCGCCGCTGTCGCTGTTTCGGGGCTTTGCCACGATCAAATCGGGCGAGCACCGCCATCAGGTCGATATGAAGCACAACGGCGTCGTGCCCATCGTCGATTTGGGCCGCGTCTATGCGCTCCGCGGTCAATTGTCCGTGGTGAATACACGCTCGCGTATTGACGCAGCGATCGAGGCAGGCATCATATCCGATAGCGGGGGGAGGGACCTGCTGTCGGCTTACGATACGATTGCCACCGTGCGTCTGGAACATCAGGCCGCACTGGTGAGGGCTGGAGAGAAGCCGGACAACTATCTCACTCCATCGACATTGCCCGCGTTCGAACGAAGCCATCTTCGCGATGCCTTCGTCATCGTGCGCACCATGCAATCGTCGCTGGGGTCGGGCGCGGTAAAGTAGGGGGGAGAGGTCATGCTTTTCGAATTTGCAGCAACGCTCATCGCGGGCGTTGCCTTGGCGGGGATCGCGCTCGGGGTGATCAAGATGTCGCGAGGACGCCTGCCGAAATGGATTGTTCCCGCAGCGGGCGGAATTGGGATCCTGTGCACAACGATTTACGCGGAATACGTGTGGGCCGAAAATACGGTGCCAGCGGACGCGATTGTCGTAGAACGTGCATATTCGCAAAGTCCCTTTAAACCTTGGTCATACGCGTGGCCCGTCACCTCGGGCGTGTTATATGCGAAAGATATTTCTATTGCTGACACCGATAACGTGTATTCTGGGCTCATCATTGCCGCGTCTCGGTGGAAGGAGTCGTCTGGCGTATTGGTCCGAGTGAACTGCAACCAAAGTACTATCGCGCGAGCACTTACCGACGGCACATTCGAGCCCGAAGAACAGCTCGCCGAGGGAGAAACGATACTACAAGCTTTCTGTCAGGCATGACGTCTGGCGGGACCACTGATTGGGGTTCCACATGAACGCGAAGTACATACTGATTGTCGAACACGATCTGACCTTCGGGCAGTCGCTGTCGACGTTGATCGAGGAGGAAGGTTACACCACCTCGCACGTTCGTTCGGCCATTGCGGCAATGGAAAGCTTGCAGCTGAACAGGCCCGACGCCCTGCTGATCAATGCCAACCTGCCTTCGATGTCGGGATTTGCGTTCACGCAATGGGTCCGCCTCGAAGCCGGTTTCCGTGACATCCCGATCGCGCTGATGATCCCCGCCGACAATGACATCGTGCGGCTCAAAGCCGATGGGGTGGGTGCGACGGTCGTGCTGCCGTTGCCGTTCGATCTGCCCGAACTGAATTACGCGATTTCGGAATTATGGAAGGGAGTGCGGCCATGATTGCGAGTCTCCGCAGGAAAAAGCTCCGGACTCGGATGGGGCTGTTCTTTGTCCTGATGTTCGTGGGTAGCGTGGCGATCATTCAGCTCTCCGCCGTAATTGGCCGCCTTTATCCCGACGCGGGTCCGGCGCTGCCGATGGTTCTGTCGATCATTTTCCTCGCCGCTTTTCTGACGTGGGTCTGGACGCTGTTCGACCAGAACCTCGCCACACCGATCCAAGCGGTCGCCAATCATTTGCAAGCCCGCGCCCAGTGTGACAGCGCGGTGCCGCCCGATCCGGAAACGACGCGCTATCTGGGAGACCTCGTTCCGGCGGTGGAGCAAATCGGACGCAGCCTCAGCAACGCGCGCAATTCGATGGCGGAGTCCGTTGCGCATGAAACCACGCGGATGAGCAGCGAGCTGGAAAAGCTGATCCAGACGCTTGCGGTCCTGCCTCTGGGGGTCGTCGTCTGCTCGGGTCGCCACACGGTGACGTTCTATAATGGTGCGGCCACCGGTCTGTTGAACGAGGGCGAAACCGCGATGGCGCTGGGGCGGTCGGTGTTCGAATTCACCGAATATGGCCCGCTACTGGAGGCGTATAACCTCGCCGTTGCCAGCCACTCTCCCGACCGTTCCGTCACCTTCCTGATGGAGAACGCGCGCACGGGGCATTTCAGCATGGGCGAGGTGCGTCTGCTTTACGCGCCGAGCACAGTCGACGCGCAGCCGCCCTATGTGCTGGTCCTTCGGGATGCGAGTTTCGAAACGCGCAACGCGATTGCGGCAGGCACGCTGATGGCGGACCTCTTCGTCACGCTGCGCCCAGAACTTGCCTCGCTCGAAGCGAACCTTGAACTGCGCGAACAATCCCCGAGCCTTGCCGCCGATATCACCTTGTCCGAGGCGTTGCTGACGCGGACGCATAAGCTGATCGCGCAGGTCAACAGCATGGACGCCGCCTACCGCAAAACCCGCGAGGCGTACTGGCCGCTCGAAGACATCTCTCCGACCAAGTTCATCCGCGCGATCCGCAGCCGCCTTGATGGTATCACGCTGATTGCCGAGGGCTACGAGCAGATCCGCCTCAATATCGCGGTGTCGCCGATGGCGTCGCTGGTGGCGCATCTGGCAAGGCTCATTTCAAAACAGCACAACGCGCGGGCGCTGTCGCTGATTATCCGCGAAGAGGGCGGCATGACCGTGATCGGTCTGGGGTGGAGCGGTCATCAACTCTATTACGACCGTCTGGCCGAGTGCATCGCAGCGCCCTTGCCGGATCGCCGCACGGTGCTGACGGGCCGTTCGGTCCTGCGCCTTCATGGCACCGATTGCTGGCCCGAAGAGGACGGGGCAGGGCGGTATATCCTGAAAATCCCGCTGCCCAAGACCATCGGTCAGCACGCGACCAAGCTGGCGACCGGCGTGAATTACGACTTCGAACTGCTGCGCCGCCCGCCGCCGACCGAGCTGATCAACGCCAAGCTGTCAGAGATGACCTACACCGTTTTCGACACCGAAACGACCGGCCTGATGCCGTCCCAAGGTGACGAAATCTGCCAGATCGCTGCCCTGCGCATCGTCAACGGGCGGATCGTGCCGAACGAGGTGATGGAGCAACTCGTCAATCCCGGACGCCCCATTCCGCTGCAAACGACCAACCTGCACGGCATCACCGACGATATGGTTGCGCAGCGCCCTACGCTCGATGTAGTCGGGCGGCAATTCCACGCTTTCGCCAAGGAATCCGTGCTGGTCGCTCACAACGCGCCCTTTGATATGGAGTTCCTGCGGCGGCACGAAGCGGGGATCGGAAAAAGCTTCGATCAGCCTGTAATAGACACTGTTTTGTTGTCCGCATTCCTGTTCGGGCGGGGCGAGAAGCATACGCTCGACGCGATCTGCGAACGGCTCGGTGTCCGCATCCCCGACGGGGCGCGCCATACGGCCATGGGTGACGCGATTGCCACAGCCGAAGCGTTCCAGAAGATGCTTACAATGGCCGAGGCGCGGGGCATTGAAACCTTCGGGCAGCTCATCGCGGAGTTCCGCAAGCACGAGCGCCTGCAAAAGGATCTCAACACCGACCTGATGAAGATCTAGTCCGCGTCGACCCGTCCCGATGGGCGCGTGACGATGTAGATCGCGACGAGCGAGATGCAAACAAGCTGGATGATGATGACTTTCTGCGGCGCGCCCAGCACGAGTGCAGAGACGACCGTCACCAGCATCGCTCCGATAGCGATGACTTTGTACTTGGGCGCGATGGCCCCGTACTTGCGCCAGTCCTGAATGATCGGGCCGAAGTAGCGGTGATTGAGCAGATACGCCTCGATCGCCGGAGACGATTTGCCGAACGCGAAGGCCGCCATGATCACGAACACCGTCGTCGGCATGATTGGTAGAACCGCGCCGATGACCGCAAGCACGATCATGAGGACGCCGATGCTGAACCAGACAGCGCGGACGACGTGTTGATGGGCGCGGGATTTGGGCATCGGTTGGATGTACCTCCGAGGGCCAACATAATCCTCGAAGCAGGCGGAGCAATATCCGATTTACGCGCTCATGATGCGCGTCACACCCTTTTGCGCAGGCAGGATCGCCGCTTGGATCGAATGATAAAGGTCGGGCTTACCGCGCACCGTCGCTTCGGTCGGGGTGCCGTCGGGCGCGACCTCGTGGAACCAGCCGCCGTAGTCGTGATCGATGAATAGCGCCTCGGCCTCGTCCCAGAGCCTGCGGAAACGTCCCTCGTCGTTGGGCATCGGGGCGACCTTGATCAGCGCCTGTATGGCAAGGATCGCTTCGGTCACGGGCCACCAGTAACGGGCGGGGTTCAGAATGCGGCCGTCATATTCTAGTGTGTATGAAATGCCGCCGCTCTCATCCCACGCATCGGACAGCGCGGTGTCGATGATGCTGCGTGCGTCGAACACCAGATTGCCGCGCGGGCGTCCGGCGAGGTCCCAATACTGGATCATCAGCCGCGCCAGTTCGAACGAATGCCCCGGAGTCGTGCCGCGCGGCGTCAGCGCGAAATGACCGTCGTAGTCCATATCCGGCGACCAGTTGGCGTCGAAATGTTCAATCACCCGCCAGTGGTTCGCCCGAGCAATGCGGTTCGCGAAAAAGTCGATCACCTGTTCAGCGCGGGTCAGAAAACCGGTGTCGCCCGTGGTCTCATATGCGGCGAGGTATGCCTCCAGCCCGTGCATATTGGCGTTATAGCCGCGATAGGCGGAGCAATAGCTCCAGTCGCGGGAAAACTCGTCGGCGAGCAGACCGGCGGAGCTGTCCATGAAACGGTTGAGCAGGAGGTCCGAAAGATCCTCCAGCAGTTTGGGGCCAAGCGGATGACCGACTTGCGTGGCGGCGGATGCGGCGAGCAGGACATGGACGTGCCCGTAAGCCATCTTGTGATCGACGGTCGGTTCGGTGCCATTCAGCGTCCAGTAAAATCCGCCATGGGCCTTGTCGCGGAAATGGCTGTCGAGCCACGTCAGGCCAGCGTCGATCATGTCGTCGCAGTCCGGATGACCCGTCGATTTGGCGAGCGCGTAGGAGTAGACGTGCCGCGCGGTGCCCGTCAGCCCTTGGTCCTGTCCAGTGATCGGAGTGCCGTCAAACGCCAGCAGATCAAACCCGCCATCGGCTCTGAGTGATCGACGGAAGAACGCGAGTTGTGCTTCGGCTTCGGATCGCAGTCGGTACTGAAAACGGGGTTCGTCGATCAGGTGACTATCGAGCGCGGCGTAATCCGAAGCGTCCATCGTAATAAATCTCAATCACTGAAATACTTTTCTATGATTAACGTTCTAGTTGCGCGTGTCGACCAAAACTTCCCGCCAGAAGAGGGGGGTGAAGAGCACAAAGACTGTGAGCATTTCCAGACGCCCGAGATACATGCCGAAGGTCAGGACCGCTTTGACCGGCGCGGAGAGCGTGGCGAAGTTGCCCGCCGGCCCGATGATTTCGCCCACTCCGGGACCGACGTTGGCCAATGCCGTGAGCGCGCCCGAGGTCGCGGTGGACAGGTCCAGCCCCAGCATGGTGAGCGCGGCGGACATCAGGCCAAAGGTGATGGCATAGAACACGAGGAAGGAGACCACGCCGCTCATGACGTCTGGCTCCACGCGGCGGCCTTCGAAGTAGACCTCGGAGATGCGGTTCGGGCTGCGCACCTTTTTCAGCGAGGCCCAGATGGCCCGCGCAGCGATCAGCCAACGCATCGCTTTGCCGCCGCCAGCGGTCGATCCGGTGCAGCCGCCCGTTGCCGTCAGGATAAAGAACCCCATCACCGCAAACGGTCCCCAAAGGGTGTAGTCGGTGGTCGCATAGCCCGTGGTCGTCACGACAGACACCACGTTGAACGCCACCATCCGCAGCGCGGTCAGCAGGTCGATCTGCTGGTGAAGCGCAAGCCACGCGGCCATCGGCAGGATGACAGCTGTCAACGAAATGAGCATCGCGTTGACCTGCTCGGATCGCACGGTGCGGCGCAGGATCACACGGATGTACCACGCAAAGGGCAGGGCGCCGAGCAGCATGAACAGCGTGCAGACCCATTGCAAATAGGCGCTATCGAAATGGCCGAAGGACGCGTCGTACCCCGAATAGCCCCCTGTCGACAGGGTGGTCATGGCGTGGGTGATGGCGTCGAACCCGCTCATCCCGCCCGCGAGGTACAGCAGCGCGCAGACGCCGATGAGGCAGACGTAGATTTTCAGTGTGGAGGAGGCGAAGGTCGCGGCGTTGCGGACCTCCTTGTCGCCCTTGTCCGAACTTTCCGTGCGGAAAAGCTGCATCCCGCCGACCTTGAGGAACGGCAACATCGCGATGCCCGTCACGATGAACCCGACCCCGCCGAGCGCCTGCAACAAGGCCCGCCAGAAAATGATGCCCTTGGGCGTCTGGTCGAGACCGCTCATCACGGTCGATCCTGTGGTGGTGATGCCGGACATCGCCTCGAAAATCGCGTCGACGGCGTGCATCCCCCAGAACTCCAGCGGGATAGCACCGACCAGCGCGGCGACCAGCCAGACCGACGATGTCATCAGAAACAGGTGCAGCCTGTGGACGCGGTCGCGCCTGTTCGCGGTCGCGATGGCCATCAGCCCGCCAACGCAGCCCACGATCACCGCCGACGTCAGAAAGTGTACGGCGGTCTCGCGGAAGAAGAGCGCATCCAGCCCCATCAAGGCAGCCAGAAACACCATCACGATGCCATTGACGTAGACCACAAAGTGCAAGGCGAGCTCTCACAAGCGAAACTTGCCCTGTTTGTCTGCCTGTTGGCGGCAGAGTACAACAGGGAATGCAGGGCGCCCGTCAGACGCCCCGCTTGTTGCCCCACACCATCACGTGAAGCTGCGGCAGAACCCGCGCACGGAAGAAGCGGTCGGCAGTGACCTTGTCGATGAGCCATTCCAGCCGCTCGGTGGTTTGTTCCAGATCGACGGGCTTGTCGGGATCAACCATCGGATTTCCCGGTTGCAGATAGAGCTGCATATCGGGATACCGCGCGGCGGCGTCCTTGGCCCACGCGTAGTCGGTGTCGTCGAAAATGACGATCTTCATACAGCGCGGCGCGTCCTTGGCGGCAGCAACGCAGTCAGCGAAGATGTCCCAATCGACGGTCTCGCTGCTCGACGGCGGCTTGGGCGACAGGACCAGCATCGACAGATCGGCGAACCACGGACGGGCGACGGACCCTTGTGTCTCGCAGGCGAAACGGTAGCCCTCGGCCTTGCCCAGAGCGATGACGCCGGTGAAATCCTGAATGGCCGGATTGCCGCCCGAGATCGACACGGTTAGCGGCACGCCGCCCGACAATTCGCGAACCTCGGACCAGACGGCCTCGTCGGTCATCGGCAGCCACGTGTGACGGAATTCGCTATCCACCGCGTGCATGGAGTCGCACCACGAGCAGCGGTAATCGCAGCCGCCCGTGCGGATGAACACGGTCGGCTCACCGATCAGCGCGCCTTCGCCCTGCACGGTGGGGCCGAAAATTTCGGCGATGCGCAGGTTGCTCATGGCCGGAACTCTGCCCAAGTCTTGGGCGTCTCGGACACCTTCACGGCCGAGGTCTCGGGCCAGCGCGCCTTGCACCAGTCAAAGAAATGCCTGGCCATGTTCTCGGCGGTCGAGTGCCCCTCCATCACGTCATTGAGGTGACGGTGGTCGAAGGTGTCGTCGATATATGTCTTGAGCGGCTTCAGCTCATGATAATCCCGCACGAACCCGTCATCGTTCAGCGTGGCCGAAGCCAGCTCCACCACGACGATATAGTTGTGCCCGTGCAGACGCGCGCACTGGTGATCGTCCGGCAGATGCGTCAACTGGTGCGAGGCAGAGAAGTGGAATTCCTTGGAAATACGGAACATCAGCCCTGTCCCCGCTCTTCGACAGCCTTGATCCAGAAGTCCGGATCTTCATAGGGCGTCGGGTCTTCGACACCTGCCAGATGGAACGCCTCGCGACGTTCGACACAGGTGCCGCAACGACCGCAATGGATTTCGCCGCCCTTGTAGCAGGACCACGTTTCGGCGAACGGCGTGTTCACCTTGGCGCCTTCGGTGACGATATCCGCCTTCGAGCGGCGCACAAACGGCGTATAAAGCGTCACGTCCGCGTATCCGTCCAGCGCCGCCTTCTGCATCGCGTCGAACGCCTCGGTAAAGGCGGGGCGGCAGTCCGGATAGATAAAGTGGTCGCCGCCGTGAACGGCGGTTGCCACATGGTCGTCCCCGTTCGCCGCCGCGATGCCGTAAGCAATCGTCAGCATGATGGCGTTCCGGTTCGGAACCACGGTGATACGCATGGTTTCTTCGGCATAATGCCCGTCGGGCACGTCGACATCGTCGGTCAGCGCCGAGCCGGTGAGGCTCGCTCCGACAGAGCGCAGGTCGATCACATGGTGCGGTACGCCCAGACGTTTGGCGCAGGCCGCGGCCGAGTCGATCTCCTTGCTATGGCGCTGGCCATAGTCGAACGAGATCAGACGGCTCAAATCTCCGCTGGCGGCAACAACATGGGCCAGCGATACGGAATCCAGTCCGCCGGAGCAGACAACAGCTACTTTCATCATTTTCCCCTTGTTTTGTTGACCGGGTAGGCTGCGACCGGTGCGGCGCACATATGCCTGTCCCTGCATGAAAGCAACCCGCTTTGAAAAACAGGGCGCGGCGTTACCGCTTCATTCTGATAAAAATACCTCCGCCGGAGGCCATGGCCGCTAGGCCATACTGCAAGTCTACCCTGCCTCTCGCGTCCCGAAAGGCTGGGGCAGGCCCCCAAGCTCAATCCTTGAAGTAACCGCCGTACTGGCTGATCGCGCTTTCGAACTTCGCGACGTTTTCTGCCGCGCTCTCGCTGCGGGCGGTCATGGCGGACAGCAGAAGCTCACAGGTGATGAACGCTGTGGTCAGCGAGGGCATGAGTTGCGGGCCGCTCATGGGGAGGCGAATGACTTTCCACGCGCCGATGGCGATGGGGGACTGGTAACTGTCGGTCAGTGCAAGCACCCGCGCGCCTGCGTCGCGGGCGACCTGACAGGCGCGGACGACCTCGGATGAATAGTGTTCGTAGGTGATCGCAACGACGATATCGTCTGGGGTGGCGCGGCTGATCTGGTCGAGGATCGCGCCGGGCATGGCGGGGACGTGGACAAAGTTGTCGAACGCCATCGCGCCCGCGTAACTGAAGTAGTGCGCGATGGAAAAGCAGCTGCGCACGCCGAGCGAATAGACATGTTGCGCTTCAAGTAGCGGATCGACGCATTCGTCCAAGGTCGCGAGCGCCTCGCGGGTGAAAAGCGTCTCGACGTTGGTCCAGCTTGAGAACAGCGCCTCCTGCCAGATGTCCGAGCCGGTCTTCTGGCTGAGCGCTTGCGCGCGGTCGCTGTACTGGGAACGGGGGCGGTTCAAAAGCGAGCGGACGTCTTGCCGAAAGGCTTCGTATCCTTCATAGCCCAATTCTCGCGCAAGACGGGTGACGGTGTTGGGGTTCACCTCCGCCATCGTGGCCAGCCCGCGAATCGATTGGAAAGCGACATCGTTGAGGTGATCGAGGATCCAGGCGGCGAAAGAAGAGAGTGTGGGCGTACCGTCCTCTACAACTCTGATAAGCAGAGCGCGGATTTCCTTGTACTTTTCCATATCCCAGACCCCCTGATGCGTTCGTTTTGTTGCGCATTTTGCGCTTATATAAACAAAAAATAATACATTTGCATTATCTGAATGGCTTGTTATCACAAACGCATACTCATCACGAAATGATGAGCCTTCAGAGGAGAGAAACATGAAAATCACCAACATTGCGCTTGCAGGTGCTCTGGCAGTGGCTGGCGCTCCGGCGTTTGCACAAGACTTCATCTCGATCGGTACCGGCGGCGTCACCGGCGTTTACTACCCGACCGGCGGCGCGATCTGCCGAATGATGGCCAAGACCCGTTCCGAGCACGGCATCCGCTGCGCCGTCGAGTCGACCGGTGGTTCGGTCTACAACGTGAACGCTGTTCGCTCGGGCGAGCTGGAATTCGGCGTTGCACAATCGGACGTCCAGTTCAAAGCCTACAACGGCGAAGGTTCGCTGGCAGACGCCGGTGCAAACCCTGATCTGCGTTCGGTCTTCTCGATCCACCCCGAGCCGTTCACCGTTGTTGCCCGTGCCGACGCCGGCATCGTCAACTTCGAAGACCTCAAGGGCAAGCGCGTCAACGTCGGCAACCCGGGTTCGGGCCAGCGCGATACGATGGAAGTCGTGATGAACGCTATGGGCTGGACCATGGACGACTTCGCGCTGACGTCGGAGCTTCAGGCTGCCGAGCAGTCGCAGGCACTGTGCGACAACAACATCGACGCCATGGTCTACACCGTCGGTCACCCGTCGGGTTCGATCCAGGAAGCCACCACCGCATGTGACGCGACCCTCGTGAACGTCACCGGCGATGTCATCGACGGCCTCGTGGAAGAGTTCCCCTACTACCGTACCGCCACCATTCCGGGCGGCATGTACCGTGGTAACGACGCAGACACCGAAACCTTCGGCGTTGGCGCGACCCTCGTGACCTCGGCTGCTGTTGACGAAGAAGTCGTCTACCAGCTGGTCAAGGCTGTGTTCGAAGACATCGACGGCTTCCGTTCGCTGCACCCGGCGTTCGCGAACCTCGACCCCGAGCAGATGGCAAACGACGGTCTGTCGGCTCCGCTGCACCCGGGTGCAGAGCGCTACTACCGCGAAGCCGGTCTGATCGAATAATCAACGGCTGATCGAATTTGACAGGCCGCTGCTTCTGGCGGCGGCCTGTTTTGCTAGCGTGACGGGGGCATTTTGAATGAGTGACGCAGAGACTAAACAGAACCGGACCTTCTCGGACGACGAGCTACAGGACCTCGTTGCGAGCACGGACTCGGGCGGTCGTAATCCGACCAACAGAGCGGTCGCGCTCTTTATCTCGGGCGCGGCGTTTGCCTGGTCGCTCTTCCAGCTCTGGATCGCGCAGCCGCAGCTGTGGTTCGGCGCATGGGTTCCCGTTCTGAACTCGTCGCAGACGCGCCCCGTTCACCTCGGCTTTGCCATTCTTCTCGCCTTCCTTGCCTATCCGGCGATGAAGTCTTCCCCGCGTGACCGCGTTCCGCTGCTCGATTGGGTGTTCGCCATCGTCGGCGCGGGCTGTGCGTTCTACGTGTTCCTCTTCTCCCGCGAACTGGCGATGACCGCGCGGTCTGGTCTGCCGACCACGCCGCAGATCGTCATCGGTTCGGTGGGTATCCTGCTTCTGCTCGAAGCGTCGCGCCGCGCCTTGGGGCCTGCGCTGACCATCGTCGGGTCGATCTTCCTGCTTTATGCCTACATGGGGCAGGGCTGGCTGATCCCCGATATCATCGAGCACGCGGGTCTGTCGTTTACCGCCATTGTGAACGCGCAATGGCTCGATACCACGGGTGTCTTCGGCATTCCGCTCGGTGTTTCGACGGCGTTCGTGTTCCTCTTCGTGCTGTTCGGCGCGATCCTCGATAAGGCTGGTGCGGGTAACTACTTTATCCAGCTGGCGTTCGCGGGCCTCGGCGCGCTGCGCGGCGGTCCTGCGAAGGCGGCGGTTGTTGGCTCTGCGATGACCGGCCTGATTTCGGGCTCGTCGATTGCGAACGTCGTGACCACGGGCACCTTCACCATTCCGCTGATGAAGAAGGTCGGCTTCTCGTCCGAAAAAGCGGGCGCGGTCGAGGTTGCCTCCTCGGTCAACGGCCAGATCATGCCTCCCGTCATGGGCGCGGCGGCGTTCCTCATGGTGGAATTCGTCGGCATTTCCTACGTCGAGGTCATCAAACATGCCTTCATTCCGGCGGTGATTTCCTACATCGCGCTGGTCTACATCGTGCACCTCGAAGCGCTGAAGCGCGACATGCCTGCACTGGGTGCTGCGGCGAACCTCGGTAAGATGTTCCTGAAAATCGCGATCGGTTTCGTTGTGGCGGGCGCTGCCTTTTACGCGCTGATCTGGGCTGTCGGCACGCTGCAAAGCGTTGCTCCCGCGATTTCGGGCTGGATCATTATGGCGGCGATCATCATCACTTACGTGCTGATGGTCCGCACCGCTGCGCACCACCCCGACCTGACGCTGGACGATCCGAATTCGGGCAAGTTCACCCTGCCGACCGTCAAGGAAGTGTTCCCGACCGGTCTGCACTACCTGCTGCCGATCCTCGTTCTGGTGTGGTTCCTGATGGTAGAGATGCAGTCTCCGGCCAAGTCGGCGTTCTACGCTGTGGCCGTGATGCTCTCGATCATCATCACCCAGCGACCGCTCAAGGCGATGTTCCGTGGCGAGTCCGTTGGCCTCGCGTTCCGCGCGGGTTTGATCGACCTCGTGGACGGCATGATCACCGGCGCGCGCAACATGATCGGTATCGGTGTGGCCACGGCTGCGGCGGGTATCATCGTGGCGACCGTGACCAAAACCCCGATCGGCACCGAGCTTGCGGGTCTGGTGGAGATGCTTTCGGGCGGCCACCTGATGATCATGCTGTTGCTGGTGGGTGTGTTCTCGCTGATCCTCGGTATGGGTCTGCCGACCACCGCCAACTATATCGTCGTGTCGTCGCTGATGGCGTCGGTTGTCGTGCAGCTTGGCGCGCAGGAAGGTCTGATCGTTCCGCTGATCGCGGCGCACCTCTTTGTATTCTACTTCGGCATCATGGCGGACGTGACTCCGCCTGTTGGCCTCGCCAGCTTTGCGGCGGCGGCTGTGTCGGGCGGTGATCCGATCAAGACGGGCTTTACCGCGTTCTTCTATTCGATGCGGACCGTCGCGCTGCCGTTCCTGTTCATCTACAACCCGACGCTCATCCTTTATGGCGTCGATCTGGGAACGACCGCAGGTATCTTGCAAGCGATCATGGTGTTCTGTGTGGCGACGGTCGCGATGCTGCTGTTCGCGGCGGCAACGCAAGGCTATTTCCTCGCGGCTTCGCGCAAGTGGGAAAGCGCCGCGCTGCTGCTCGTCGCGTTCACCCTGTTCGTGCCGGGGTTCTGGCTCGACCGTATCCAGCCGCGTTTCGAAGAACTGCCGCCGACAGAGCTGGCGCAGACTTTCGACGAGGCGAACGTCGGCGACACCATCCGCTTTGTGGTGTCGGGCCCTGCGTTCATCGACGGTAGCCCGAGCGAGCTGACGCTGGTTCACACCGTCACCGAAGACGAGCCCGCCACGGGCCGCGCCGATGCGGCGGGCCTGTTCCTGATGCCGGAGGGGGAGAACCTCTATATGGACGAGCCGATGTTCGGCACGCCGTACCAGCAGCAGCTTCAGGGCTTCGACTTCTACATGGACGAACGTGTCGAAGTGACCAGCCTTCTGCATCCGGCGGATCGTCTGCCCAAGCAGATCTTCTGGATCCCCGCGCTGCTACTTCTGGCGCTTGTTGTGGTGATGCAGCGTCGTCGCCAGACCAAACCCGCATTCTGAGGAGGAGCGGATATGGCTAACTCAATCCTACTCACCGTGGACCTGAGCGAAGAGGCGGCATCGCTGTCGCCTCTCAAAGAAGCGCTCCGCTTGCTCGATGAAAAAGGCACGCTGCACATCATCGCGGTGCTGCCTGACTTCGGGATGGCGCAGGTGTCGGGGTTCTTCAAACAGGACTTTGAAAAGGATGCGCTCAAGGCGTTCGGCAACAAGCTGTCGTCGTGGGTGAATGCAAATGTTCCGGACGGGATCGACGTGCGTCCGCACGTCACCCACGGCACGGTCTATGACGAAATCCTCCGCGCGGCTGACAAGCTGGGAGTGGACACGATTGTCATGGGCGCGCTGAGACCGGAGTTTTCGGACTATCTGCTCGGCCCGAATGCGGCCCGCGTTGTCCGCCACGCCAAACAATCGGTTTATGTCGTAAGGAACTGACACATGACCCACATCTTCGGACGTTCAACGCGCGGCCAGTTGCCTACTGCCGTCGCGGGGGATGGCTGTTATCTGATCGATGCCTCCGGCAAGCGCTATCTGGACGGATCGGGCGGCGCGGCTGTGTCGTGCCTCGGTCACTCGAACGCCCGCGTGCGCGCCGCGCTGCATGAACAGCTCGATCAGGTTGCGTTCGCGCACACTGGGTTTTTCACCTCCGATCCGGCGGAGCGTCTGGCGGATCGTCTGACCGCCGCCGCGCCCGAAGGCATCGACCGCGTATATCTGGTGTCGGGCGGTTCCGAAGCTGTCGAGGCGGCGATCAAGCTGGCCCGTCAGTACTTCATGGAAATCGGCCAGCCTCAGCGTCACCGCGTGATTGCCCGCCGTCAAAGCTACCACGGCAACACCCTTGGCGCGCTGGCCACCGGCGGTAACGAATGGCGCCGCGCACAGTTCGCGCCGCTGCTGGTCGAGACCTCGCACATTTCGCCGTGCTACGAATACCGTGGCCGCGAGGAGGGCGAGACGATTGATGCCTACGGTCTGCGCGTCGCGAACGAGCTGGAGACTGAGATCGAACGCCTTGGCGCCGAGAGTGTGATGGCGTTTGTTGCCGAGCCCGTTGTCGGTGCGACCTCGGGCGCTGTGCCTGCGGTCAAAGGCTACCTCAAGCGTATCCGCGAGATTTGCGACAAGCACGGTATCCTGCTGATCCTCGACGAAGTCATGTGCGGCATGGGCCGGACGGGCTATCTGTTTGCCTGTCAGGAAGACGGCATTTCGCCCGACATGATCACCATCGCAAAGGGCCTCGGCGCGGGGTACCAGCCGATCGGTGCACTGCTGGTTCAGGGTAAAATCTACGACGCGATCGCGGCGGGGTCGGGCTTTTTCCAGCACGGTCACACCTACATGGGTCATGCGATGGCGGCGGCTGCGGCAAATGCCGTGCTGTCGGAAATCGAAGAGAACGACCTTCTGGCGCGTGTCCGCACGCAGGGCGAAAAGCTGCAAGCGGCGCTCGAAGCCGAGTTCGGCCAGCACCCGCATGTCGGCGATATCCGTGGCCGCGGACTGTTCCGCGGAGTGGAGTTCGTGGCCGACCGCGACACAAAGGACCCGTTCGATCCGGCGCGTAAACTGAACGCCAAGATCAAGAAGAACGCCTTTGACGCGGGCCTCGTCTGCTATCCAATGGGCGGCACCATCGACGGTGTGCGCGGCGACCACGTTCTGCTGGCCCCTCCGTTCGTCATCGAAGACGCGCAGATCGACGAGCTTGTCTCCAAGCTGTCGGGCGCAGTTGAAAAGGCACTGGCCGAGTAATGCGACCGCTTCCGAAAATCATGGTCGCGCCTAACGGGGCGCGGCTGACGACCAAAGACCACTCCGCCGTTCCGGTGACGATTGCCAAAACCGTGGCCTGCGCGGTTGCCTGCAAAGAGGCGGGCGCGGACGGCATCCACGCCCATGTCCGCGACGCGGGCCAGCAGCACGTTCTGGATGCAGGCGCCTACCGCGAGCTGATCGCCGAAACGAAACTGAAGTTGCCCGATTTCTACGTGCAGATCACGACCGAGGCCGTGGGCCGCTACACCCCCGAAGAGCAGCGCCAACTGGTCGCCGATGTCGAGGCCGAAGCCGTCAGTATCGCCGTGCGCGAGATGATCGCGGGGCAGGATGACAAGGTGCTGCGCCGTTTTTACCACGACACCCACGCGGCGGGCACGGCTGTGCAGCACATCCTCTACGATGCGGGCGACGTGCACAAACTGGCGGATATGGTGTCCGAAGGCATCGTGCCGTCCGACCACCTGCAAGCGCTGATCGTTCTGGGCCGCTATGCACCGGGTCAACGGTCGACGCCGTCGGACCTCGGCAAGCCCGCGAATTTACTCCTGTCCTTGTTGCCCTACGTTGATTGGGCGGTCTGCGCGTTCGGCGCAGAGGAAACCGACTGTCTTCTCGCAGCGCGCAAGATGGGCGGTAAAGCCCGCATCGGATTTGAAAATAACCGGATCAATCGCGATCTGACCTGCGCCAAGGACAACGCCGAGCGTGTCCGTGAACTGGTCGCCTCGCTTCCGGAAGAAAAAGCATAAAGGAGCCCGCTATGTTGGCCCGTTATCTGGTCTTTGCGATCACCATCGTGATTACCATCGTCTGTTTCGCGTTTCCCGTCTGGCACGATTGGTCCTACGCGATCGGGTCGCTGAGCGGGATCTTCATGCTGGTGGGCATCTACGATTTGCTCCAGTCGCGCCACGCGGTGCTGCGCAACTATCCCGTCATCGGCCATTTCCGCTACCTGTTCGAAACCATCCGCCCCGAGATCCGCCAGTATCTGATCGAAGGCGACGACGAAGAGGTGCCGTTCAGCCGCGAAGCGCGCGCGATCGTGTACCAGCGGGCCAAAGACGTCGAGGACAAGCGGCCGTTTGGCACGAAAAAACGCGTCTACGATTCCGGCTATCAGTGGATGACGCACTCGATCAGGCCGCAGAAAATCGAAAACTCGGATTTTCGCGTGCTGATCGGCGGCAACGATTGCGCCAAGCCCTACAGCGCGTCGATCTACAACATCTCTGCGATGAGCTTCGGTGCGCTGTCGGCCAACGCCATTTCCGCGCTGAACAAGGGCGCGAAGATCGGCGGGTTCGCGCATGACACAGGCGAGGGCGGGATCAGCCGGTATCACCGCGAAGGCGGCGGCGATCTGATTTTCGAGATCGGCACGGGCTATTTCGGTTGCCGCACTCACGACGGTCGTTTCGACCCCGAGAAATTCGCGGCGCTGGCTGCGGACGATCAAGTGAAGATGATTGAACTCAAGCTGTCCCAGGGCGCGAAACCAGGGCAGGGCGGTATGCTGCCTGCCGCGAAGATCACCCCCGAGATTGCCGAAGCGCGTGACATTCCCGAAAACGAGGACTGCCATTCGCCCGCCAGCCATTCGGCCTTTGATACCCCGCTGGAGATGATGGACTTCATCCAGCAGCTTCGCGATCTGTCGAAAGGCAAGCCCGTGGGCTTCAAGCTGTGTATCGGGCACCGCCGCGAGTTCATGTGCATCGTCCGCGCCATGCTGGAAACGGGGATCACGCCCGACTTTATCGTCATCGACGGTAAGGAAGGCGGGACCGGTGCCGCTCCGCTGGAATTCACGAACCACATGGGGATGCCGTTGGTCGAGGGTCTGACCTTTGCCCACAACACCCTGCGCGGCGTCGGTCTGCGTGACCGCATCCGCATCGGCGCAAGCGGCAAGCTGGTGCAGTCGTTCGACATCGCCCGCACGCTGGCGCTGGGGGCGGACTGGTGTAACTCTGCCCGCGGTTTCATGTTCTCGGTCGGGTGCATTCAGGCGCAGGCGTGCCACACGAACCACTGCCCGACGGGTGTTGCGACGCAGGACGAATGGCGTCAGCGCGCGCTGAACGTTCCCGACAAGGCGCAGCGGGTCGCGAATTTCCACCGCAACACCATGAAGGCACTGGCCGATATCACGGGCGCTGCGGGCCTCAGCCATCCGGGAGAATTCCTGCCGCGTCACCTGATGATGCGCGAAAAAGACCGCGATATGGTCACCGGCGACGACGTTTATCCGTATATGCCCGAAGGGTTCCTGCTGCGCGAGGATGACGACCGCGGCGGTTATCTGCAACGGTGGCGGCGGGCTGCGTCGAACGACTTCCGCCCCTTCGACGATGGTATCTGAAAAAAGAAGGCCCGCTGGAATGGCGGGCCTTTTCAGTTAGTTGCCTAACAGGGCAGGGAGACCGAGCGTCAACGCCGGAAAGGCGATAAGGAGAGCGACGCGTACGAGTTCAGAGGCAAAGAACGGCATGACGCCTTTGAAGGTCGTCAGCATTGGTACGTTCTTGGCCATCGCAGAGATCACAAAGACGTTCATCCCGACGGGCGGCGTGATCAGCCCGAGCTCCACCACCACAAGCGCGAGGATGCCGAACCAGACCTTGAGGTCCAGAGTGGACATGCCGTAGCCCGAGCCTTCGGCCATCTGGTAGTCGCCGCCGTTCATCGCGACGAGCACAGGCCAGAAGAACGGCAGGACGAGCAGGATCATGGACATGGAGTCCATCAGGCAGCCCAGCAGAACCAGCGCCAGTAGAAGGATCATCATGATCATCATCGGCGAAAGGCCCGAATTCACTGCGATATCAGCAGCGGCTTGGGGTACGCCTGCGCGAGACATGAAGATCTTGAGCAGTTCGGCGCCCAGCAGGATCAGGTAGATCATGCCTGTTGTGCCAGCGGTTTCCTTGATCGAGGCGGCCATCGTTTCAAAGTTCATCTGCTTGCGGATCAGGCCGTAGACGAACACCGCGAACACACCGATTGCTGCGGCGGGGGTCGGGTTGTAGAGGCCGGCGTAGATGCCGCCGATCACGATACCGAACACCACAAGCACAGGGATTACGCCGCGGGTTGCGGCCCAGAACTCTGCCTTGTCGGACGCACCGTGGGCCGGGCCGGAGCCGGGAACGAGGCGGACGTAGATCGCGATGGTCGCGATGAACAGCGCCACGGCCAGCAAGCCGGGGATCAGCGCCGCCATGAACATGGTGACGATGTTGGCTTCGACCAGCACCGCATAGATCACAAGGATCACCGACGGCGGAATGAGGATGCCGAGCACGCCGCCCGCCGCGACCGAACCGGTGGCCAGCGCTGGGGAGTAGTTGTAGCGTTCAAGCTCGGGCAGGGCGACTTTGCCCATGGTGGACGCAGTCGCCAGCGACGAGCCACAAACCGCGCCGAAGCCCGCACAGGCCGCAATCGCTGCCATCGCCGTGCCGCCGCGCATCCAGCCGAACCACGCGTTCGCGGCGCGGAAGAGGTCTCGGGACAGGCCGGTTTTCGTGGCGAGCGCGCCCATCAGGACGAACATCGGCACGACGGTCAGGTCGTAGATCGAGAACTGGCCGTAGCCGAGCGTCTTGAGCTGCGAGAAAAGGATCTTGTAGCCGCTGATCGAAACCGTGCCGACAGCGCCCACGATAATCATGGAGTATGCGATGGGCATACGAAGGGCGATCAGGCCGATCAGGACCGCAAGTCCGATCAGGCCGAGAGTAATAGGTTCCATCAGGAGGCTCCGAAAAGGTCTTCGGCGGTGGTGATGACGGCTGCGATAAACAGCAGCGCCAGCGACACGAGGATCGGCACATACGGCCACCAGAGCGGAACGCTCAGAATGGTCGAGGAATAGTTGTATTCCTTTGTGTCGAGCATCCCGTACGTCATCCGCCAGAGCAGAAGCGCGGCAAAGCCGAGCGCGACCAGCGATGCGATCCCGTTGAGAAGGCTCACAAAACGCGGGTTCATGTTCGAGGTAAAGATGTCGGCAGTCACGTTGTGGCGGTGGAGCTGACAGAACGGCAGGAACATGAAGGCCGCCGCAGCAACCATCATTTCAGTGAGTTCGACGTCTCCCGCAAAGGGCAGCCCGATCAGGCTGCCCACTGTGGTCCACACGTTGACCAGCACGATCACCGCGAGGACGAGCCCACCCATCAGGGCCCAACCGTCGATCACCTTGCGACCAAGTGCGAAAATTCTCATGCGAAAGGTTCCGTGGCTCTAAGTTATTCGGCGTGCGAGGCGATGGCTGCGCGTGCCGCTTCGACCAGACTGTTGCCGTCAAGACCGGCGCCGTTGGCTTCTTCGATCCAGCGATCGACAACACCGTTCATCGGCCCTTCGAAGGCGGCGTATTCGTCATCCGACAGAACGACGTGGGTGTTGCCCGCTTCGGTCGCCATGTTGATGCCGAAGTCATCGGCGCCGCGCCAGATGCCGCCAACCTCGGTCAGCCACTCTTCGTTCGAAGCCTGAAGGAACGCGTCCTGAATGTCGGCTGGGAGCGACTCCCAGACGTCCTTGTTCATCGAAACCTGGAAGATCGAGGTGCCGAAACGGCTCATGTCCGGACCTTCGATCTGGTAGTCGGTCTGTTCCTGAAGCTGAAGCGCGGGGATGATTTCCCACGGGATCAGCGCGCCTTCGACGACCTTTTTGGACAGGGCCTGCGGCAGTTCCGGAACCGGCATTGCAACCGGCGACGCGCCGAGAGCTTCGATCACCCATGCGCCAGTGCGGCTCGGGGTGCGGAGCTTCAGACCTTCGAGGTCAGCGGGGCTGCGCAGGTCAGCGTCGACCATGTGAAGCGCGTTACCTGCGTGGGCTTGCAGGAACATCACTTGGAGGCCCTTGTATTCTTCGGCCAGATATTCGTCGAACATTTCGCGCATGGCGAGGTTCGCAGCGGTCGGGTCGTTCACGAAAACGGTCGGAAGTTCAAAGACTTCGGTGCGCGGGAACAGGCCCGGCGTGTAGCCGTTCAGGGTCCAGATCAGATCGACAACACCGTCGCGTGCCTGCTGCACGAGTTCCGGCGGACGGCCGCCAAGGGTCATCGACGGGTAGACCTCGATATCGACGCGGCCTTCGGTCAGTTCCTCGACGCGCTCGGCCCACGGAACCAGCATCTGCTGGTGCGCCGGCGAACGTTCGCTGAGGAAGTGGTGCAGTTTGAGGCTGTAGTCCTGCGCGACTGCGGGCAGTGCAAGAACAGTGAGCGCGGTGGCGGTGCCGAGAAGTGCTTTTAGTTTCATGTTTTCCTCCCTTAGGGTTCTTATCAGTAGGGTAACCCTACGTAGTTTTCTGCCAGACTCTTGCGGGCAGTTTCTGATCGGGCGAGGTATTCGAACTCGGCCCTTTGCATCCGTTTCTCGAAGTCCCCCTGATCGGGGAAGTCGTGGAGGATGGACGTCATCCACCATGAGAAACGCTCACATTTCCAAACGCGGGACAGCGCGGTGTCGGAATACCCGTCGATGCCTGCGGTGTTGTTATTCTTGATAGCCTGCTCCAGCGCGCGATGCAGGTAATAAACGTCGCCAATCGCGAGGTTCAGACCTTTCGCACCCGTCGGCGGCACGATGTGCGCCGCGTCACCCGCAAGGAACAGCGAGCCGTAGCGCATCGGTTCGGACACGAACGAGCGGAGCGGGGCGATGGACATCTCCAGCACTTCGCCGTCGGTCACGAGGTTCGCCGCGACATCGGCGGGGATGCGGCGCTTGAGTTCGTCCCAGAAACGATCCGGCGACCAGTCCTCGACCTTTTCGGTCAGCGGAACTTGCACGTAGTAGCGGCTGATCTCGTCCGAGCGCATGGAGCACAGGGCAAAACCGCGGTCGTGGGTGGCGTAGATCAACTCTTCCGTCGCGGGCGGGGTGCGGGACAGCATTCCCAGCCAGCCGAAGGGATATTCGCGAATGAATTCCTTGCGGTGCGTGTCGGGAATTGCCTTGCGGGCCGGCCCGTGGAAGCCATCGCAACCGGCGACGAAGCGGCATTCGATCCGGTGTTCCTGCCCGTCCTTCTGGTAGACGACGACGGGGCTGTCCGTCTCCGCGCCTTCGATGCGCTGGACTTCGGCTTCGTGGATCACCTGACCGCCGCGCGCCTCGCGGGCGTCATAAAGGTCATGCGTGATTTCGGTCTGGCCGTAGACCGTCACCGGCGTACCCGTCAGCGCCTTGAGATCGATGTGCAGGCGCTCGTCGTGCCAGCTGAGTTCAACGCCGTCATGGGTCTGGCCTTCGCGGGCCATACGCTCGCCGACACCTGCGTCCTGAAGCAGCTTGACCGAGCCCGCTTCGAGCACGCCTGCGCGGATGCGGCCAAGCACGTATTCGCGGCTTTTGCGTTCAATAACAATGCTGTCGATGCCATTCAGATCAAGCAGTTGCGACAGCAGAAGGCCCGAAGGACCGCCGCCGATGATGGCAACCTGAGTGCGGGTGGTCGTCATTCCGCTTCCATTTCCTGATAGGTCTGCTTGGCCAGTTTCAGTGCGTGATTGGCGCGGGGAACACCCGCGTAGATCGCAACGTGCTGGAGCGCTTCGGCCACGTCCGTTTTGGTCGCACCGGTGCGGGCGGTGGCGCGGATGTGCATCGGGATTTCTTCGTGATTGCCCGTCGCGGCGAGCAGCGCGATCGTGATCATGGACCGTTCGCGGTCGGTGATGCCGTCAGAGGCCCAAACAGTGCCCCACGCGCCTTCGGTGATCAGATCCTGAAACGGTTTGTCCAGTTCGGTCGTGCAAGCTTCGGCCCGGTCGACATGCGCATCGCCAAGGATGCGGCGGCGCGTTTGTTGTCCGGTTTCGAAATGATCAGCCACGGGTCGGTCCTCTTAATTTACGTATGGGGAGGGCCGACGACGATGCGCAGTTCTGCGACTTTCGTCTCGTTTTCTCCCCCTTTCGTATTGGTGACATAAGAAAATGACTTGTTAAAATTCATTCTCGTGCCTTATCCATAACCAAATGAGCATACCTAACGGATTGAAGCTGCGTCATATCGAAGGATTCCTCGCTGTTGCGCAGGATGGCACGATCTCTGGCGCGGCGCGAAAATTGAACATCACGCAGCCCGCGCTGTCGAAAACCATCGGCGAGTTGGAGCTGCGGTTGGGCTCGGTTCTGTTCGACCGCGTGGGGCGCAAAACCGTGCTGACGGCAGCGGGCGAGACGTTCCAGCGTCATGCGCTGAGTGCAATGAACAGCATTGAAGCGGGTGTCAGATCGCTCGGCGGTGAGGATCGGCGGCACACCGTCTCCGTGGGTATTCTGCCGACGGTGGCGGGGGAGTTTTTCCCCTCCGTCGCGTTGGAATTTTCCCGCCAGCGGCCCGAAGCGCAGATCCGCGTTCTGACGGGGCCGAACAAATATCTGCTGGAACGGCTGCGGGCGGGCGACATCGATTTGATGGTCGGACGAATGCCGACGGCGGCTGACCTTGCGGGGCTGAAGTTCGAATTCCTCTACGAAGAGCCGATCTGGCTGGTGGGCCGCGCGGGCCATCCGCTCGCGGAGGCCGAGCCTGCGGATGCGGTGCGAAGCAGCCCGCTGATCCTGCCGAACAAAGGCGCGATTATCCGCGAGGCGGTCGACGCCTATCTGAACGTGGTCGGGTTGGACGATGTGCAGCCCGTTTTCGAGACAGTGACGCTGTCGTTCGCGCGGGCGCTTCTGGTCAATTCGGACATGCTCTGGTTCATTTCGCGGGGCGTGGTCCGTCAGGAGGTTCTGTCGGGCTCGCTGATGACGTTCCCGCTGCGCAATGCGTTCATGTCGGGCGCTTTGGGAATGACGACAAAGCCAGCCGCCGAAGCGAACGGGCTTGTGGTGCATCTGTCTGAATTGCTGAGGAAATTCAGCGTCAGCGAGGATTAGGCCGCGGGCACGCCCTTGACCCGCCCAAGCCGTTTTTGCGCGGCGATGCGGAACGGCGCATTCGGGCCGCCAAAGCCTGTGTATCCGCCGCCGCGTTGGACGATTTCGAAGAACATGCCGCCCGCGAAACTGCGCGAGTAAAGCTGGAAGAAGCTGCGACCGTTTTCTTCGTCATAGAGGACATTCGCGGCCTTCAGGCGGGCGAGCAGATCGGGCGAAATATCGAAACGGCTGGCGAGGTCGGCGTAGTAGTTCGCGGGGATCGGGAGAACTTCGAACTTGCAGTCGGCCAGCGCCTTTGCGGTCGCGAAAATATCGTCTGTTTCCAGTGCGATATGCTGCACCGACGCACCGAAGTTCGACGCGAGAAAGTTACCCGCCAGCGTGCGGTGGGTTTCGGCGCCGTTGAGCGTCACGCGCATTTCGCCGCCCTTGGATTCGACGATCTGGCTGCGCACGAGGCCGTCGGGGTCGATCACGTCGACCATGGGCGATTTCTGCATGTCGAACAGCGACGAGTAGAACAGCGTCCAGCTGAGCATGTCGTCGTAGCTCATGGTCTGGGCGAGGTGGTCGATCCGCTTGAGGCCCGCGCCCTTGGTTTCGTCGCCGGCCGGCACGAATTCGACGTCCCACACGCGGGACAGGCCGCTGTCTTCGTCGATGAAATGGAGGATCGAGCCTTCGAGGCCGCGAATGGCGGGGATATCCAGCTCTCCCGGGCCGAGCGGTTGGTCAAAAGGTGACATGCCCAGAGCGCGTGCGCGCTCCACGGTGTCCTGCGCGGAGGAGACCCGCAGCCCGATATCACAAACGCTCAGCCCGCGCGCATTCCAGACGTGGGCGGCGTGACCCTCGGGGTCGGAATTGACGACGATGCGGATTTCGCCCTGCTGCCACAGGTCGATGTCTTTGTTGCGGTGGCGGGCGGTGCGGACGAAGCCGAGCGAGCCGAGGAGGCCGGCTAGCTTGCCCGCGTCATCGCCGCGCGCGGTAAACTCGATGAACTCGACCCCATGAACGCCGATGCGGGAGGGGATCGCGGGCAGGTCTACTTTGACCTCGGGTTCGGCTTTGCGGACGTCATCCATCAGGGTGATGAGCGAACGATAGCCGTCCTTGGCCACGGTGCGGGCATTGCCGCCGCGAAACTGGTCGTTAAAGATTTCGAGGCTGAGCGGGCCGGAATAGCCCGCCGCCATAACCGCTTGCATGAAGCCGCGCACGTCCAGATCGCCTTCGCCCGGCATGTTGCGGAAATGGCGGGACCAGTAGAGCAGATCCATCGGGATCGCGGGCGCATCGGCCAACTGGACAAAGAAAATCTTGTCACCAGGGATCGAGCGAATGCTTTCGGGCGACAGGCCGCGACCGAGCGTATGGAAGCTGTCGAGGATCAGGCCGATGTTGTCGTGATCGGCGCGGCGCACGATTTCCCACGCATCGCGGTGGTCGTTCACATGGCGGCCCCACGCGAGCGCCTCGTAGCCGACGCGCAGACCGCGCGCCTTGGCACGGTCGCCCAACTCATTGAGGTCATTCGCCGCACGGTCGATCCCGCCGAGCGAGGCGGGATGGCAGGACGAGCAGATCAGGATGAGGTCGGTGCCCAGTTCCTGCATGAGGTCGAATTTGCGCTCCGCACGGTCGAACGCCTTAGAGCGCAGCGGCTCTGGCAGGCATTCGAAATCGCGGAATGGCTGGAGCATGGTGATCTCCAGCCCGTGATCGCGCACCATGCGGCCCACCTCGGCGGGGGAGCCGTCATGCGCGATGAAGTCCTGCTCGAAAATCTCGATGCCATCGTACCCCGCCGCCGAAATCGCTGCGAGCTTTTCGGTGAGCGTGCCGGAGATGGAGACGGTGGCAATCGAGGTTTTCATCGGGATAACTCCTTAATATCCCAGCGCTTGCGGCAGCCAGATCACGGTCTGGGGCACGAAGGTCAGGATGAGCAAAACAAGGACTTCGACAAAGAAGAACGGCAGGATGGCGCGCGTGATCTTTGCCATGCCGACCTGAGCGATGCCTTCGGCCACGAAGAGGCAGAGGCCGAGCGGCGGTGTGATCAGGCCGATCATCAGGTTGAAGATCACGAGGATACCGAAGTGCACGGGATCAACGCCCATCGACACAGCGATGGGGTGGAGGATCGGGACGAGCACCAGCATTGCCGCGATGCCTTCGAGGAAAAGACCCACGAACAGGAACAGCACGATGGTCGCCAGAAGGAACGTCGTCTTGCTGTCCACATTGCCGACAACCCAGTCGGTCAGCATGTTCGGCACCTGATTGTAGGTCAGCAGCCAGTTGGCAGCACCCACAGCAGCAATGATCGCGAGGATCACGGCGCTATCGCGCATCGCATCGGAGAAAATGCGGGGCAGGGCGGCAAAGCTGATCTTGCGGTAAACAAGGCCGCCGAGGATCAGCGCGTAAGCCACGGCGAAGGTTGCCGCTTCGGTCGGGGTGACGACGCCCAGCAGGATCGAGCCGACCACGAAGAACGGCATCAGCAGGGGAAGGATACCGCCGAGCAGTGCCTGCGCGGGCGGGATGGTCACGAGGTCACTGGACTGGTTGCCCTTGTCCACTTTGACCGTCAGCATCACGTAGGCCGACAGGAAGATCGCCAGCAGAATGCCGGGGATGACGCCTGCAAGGAACAGCGAAGGCACGGTGACGCCGGTCACGGTCAGCGCGTAGATGATGACGGGGATCGACGGCGGGATGATCGGGCCGATGACCGACGAAGCAGCGGTCAGGGCGGCGGCGAATTCGCGGGTGTAGCCGTGCTTTTCCATTTCAGGAATGAACACGCGGCCAAGCGCGGAGGTGTCGGCAACCGCAGAGCCCGATAGGCCTGCAAAGATCACGGAAGCCCAGATGTTCACCATCGCAAGGCCCGCGCGCATACGGCCCACGAGCACGTTCGCGAACGCAATGATCCGCTGGGTGATGCCGCTTTCGTTCATCAGCTCGCCCGCGAGGACGAACAGCGGAATGGCGAGCAGCGGGTAGCTGTTGAGGCTCTTGTACATCTCGGTCGCGACGATGCGGATGGCGTAGGGCGCATCATTCATTGACATGAACGTCAGAAGGGCCGCGATGATGGAAATGGCGATCGGGGCGCCGATCAGCAGGGCGACGATGAGGACAACGTAGACCATGTTCTCAGGCCTCCTTCACTTCAGAGGCGCGCTCGATCAGGCGCAGCAGGGCAGCAATGGCCAGCATGGCGCCGCCCAGAGCGATCGCGAACTGCCACGGGCCAACTTTGCCGAGCCATTCGAGCGGCACGATGCCGGTGCTATCTGCCAGCCAGTCGGCGGTCTTCTTCAGGCCAGAGCTGTCGCGGTCACCGCGGCGCATCATGAACTGGTAGCCCGCCTGGATCAGCGCGAGGCCGCAGATCAGGGTGATGACGTCCGTGATGAGGAACAGAAGCTGGCGCGTCTTGGCGCTCAGCATGTCCGTCAGCACGGTGAAACGGATGTGGCGGTCGGTCATGTAGGCATAGGCTAGACCGAACATAACGCCATAGATCGTCAGGTAAATCGGAAGCTCCTCGCCCCACGGCAGCGACTTGCCGATGGTGTAGCGACGGACCGAGTTCACGAAGATGATGAGAAACACGAGGGCCATCGACGTTCCCGCTCCGAAGGCAAAGATACGTCTGACGATACGGTTGATAGTGTCCATGAAAGCAGCTCTTTTCGGGCTTTTGAGGAACAGGGGCGCGGTGGGCGCCCCTGTTCTTTGCATGGGAGAGATAGAGTTGGTCGATTAGTTCGAAGCTGCCGAAACGGCTTCTTGCAGGTTGTCGATCCAGACGGCGTCGTCACCGAGCTCGCCGCGCAGGTATTCGATCACAGCCGGCTGCGCCTTTTCAGCGAAGGCCGCGATTTCATCGGCGGTCGGCGAGTAGACCTGCATGCCTTCTTCCTGAACCTTGTTCACGCCTTCAGCGGTGCCCCACTGCTGGATCGCACGGCCCATGTTGCCTGCAACGCGGGCAGCTTTGGCGACGACCTGCTGTTCGGCGTCCGACAGACCCTGATAGAAGTCATCCGAGATCAGGATGAAGTCGGCAGCGTAGACGTGACCGTCGAGGGTCATGTACTGCTGAAGCTCGTGCAGGCCGTTGTTGTAGATCACGCCAACGGGGTTTTCCTGACCGTCAACAACGCCGGTCGACAGCGCGTTCGGCAGTTCGGTCCATGCGATCGGGGTCGGCTCACCGCCCAGACCCGAAACCATCTCGACGTAGAGCGGGATCGGCTGAACGCGGAACTTCAGACCTTCCATATCGGCGGGCGAGCGGATTTCGCGGGTGTTGTTGGTGAAGTTACGGAAACCGGTTTCACCGTAAGCCAGCGTGCGCAGGCCGGTCTGCTCAAGGCAGTGCTCTGCCAGTGCGTCGCCGAATTCACCGTCCAGAACGTCCCAAGCGATGGTGGCCGACGAGAAGGTGTAGGGGATGTCGAGAACGCCAGCCGCGGGGCAAACCTTGGACATTGCGCCCGAAACCATGACGACCTGAGTGAGGCCCTCTTCGGCCTGACCGACGAGTTCGTCTTCGTTGCCGAGTGCGCCAGCCGGGAACAGCTCCACGGTCAGGTCGGTTTCGCCTTCGACGATGTTCTTGAAGATGTTGGCAGCTGCGCCTTTCTTCGACGCGGTCCAGTCGTCCGGGTCAACGTGACCGAAGCGGATGGTCTGTGCGTTGGCCGAAGCGGCCATGCCCGCGACCAGTGCGGTGGTTGCTGCGAGTGCTGCGAATTTGAAAGCCATTGTGGTCTCCTCCCTTAGGCGTTCAGGATCCCGCATTGCTGCGGGGTTGAGTGTCGAAGGCGTCGAAAGTCGCCTTCATCCGTGCAGGATCGGCAGGCCGACCCGTAAACAGTTCGAAGGCGCGGACGGCTTGATAGACGGCCATCCCGGACCCGGGCATCGTCTGACAGGCTGCGGCGCGCGCTTCTTTCAGCAATTGGGTCTCGAGCGGAAAATAGACGATATCCGCGACCCAAGTGGATTTTCGGTGAAGTTCGGCAGGAACGGCGGTTCCCGGCAGCTTTTCCATGCCCATCGGCGTGGCGTTCACGATGCCGTCCGGCGCGTTGTTGCGCAGGAACCGTTCGAGGTCGGTCACAGTCTCGGACAGGCAGTCGGTCTGGCTGTTGTGAAGCTGTACCGACAGATCGTTCGCGCGCTTTTCGTCGGTGTCGAAGATCGACAGGCGTTTGACACCCGAACGGGCCAGCGCGTGAGCCACGGCAACGCCCGCACCGCCTGCGCCGATCAGCACGACGTGTTCGTGGGCGCTGTCGCCGAGGTACATCTCGAACGCGGTTTTGAAGCCCGACGCATCGGTGTTGTGGCCGGTGCGCTTGCCATTGCGGAAAATCACGGTGTTCACCGCGCCGACTGCACGGGCGCCGTCGGACAGATCGTCGAGGTGGTCGATGACCTCGACCTTGTAGGGGTAGGTGATGTTGAGACCCGCGTAGCCGCTGTCCTCTGCGATGTTCAGAAGGTCGCGGAGCGTGTGGCCCGCATAGTCCGACGTGTCGGTGTCGATCAGGTCGTAGGTGCAGCGAAGCCCTTGGGCCTCGGCCTCTGCGATGTGCATCGCCGGGGTGCGCGACAGGCCGATACCTTTGCCGATCAGTCCCATGCGGACTGTGGTCAGCACTTGATCTGTGTCGGTCAACGGCATGGCGGGCGCTCCTCCCAAAGCGATTCTGACCTCACAATGAACCGTGCGGTTAATTCCGTCAACGCAAATGTACCGGACGGTTAAACTTGACCAGGCAAGCCGTTTGAACGAAAGTATTTTTCATGACCAAAGAGCCCAAGATTTCAGCACCCAAGAAGCCCCGTTCGTGGAAGCAAGACCCCGAAGCGGTGAAGGCTGACATCCTTGCGGCCGCCAAGGTCGAGTTTGCGAAGCACGGGCTTTCGGGTGCCAGAGTTCAGGACATCGCGGACCAGATTCAGACGTCCAAGCGTATGATTTTCTACTATTTCGGGGACAAAGAGGGGCTCTATCGCGCCGTTCTCGAAGAAGTCTACGGAAGCGTCCGTCAGGCCGAGCGTGACCTGAACCTCGACGGTTTCCCGCCCATGGAAGCTCTGCGCAAACTGGTGGAGTTCACCTTTGACCACCACGCCAGAAACCGCGATTTCATCCGGCTCGTGATGATCGAGAATATTCATCACGGGAAGCATATGATGGATGTGGAGTCGCTGATGACGACCAATACGGCGGCGATTACGCAGATTGAACGAATCTGCGATGCGGGCGTCAAAGAGGGCGTGATGCGGAGCGGACTGTCACCGCTGATGATCCACTGGCAGATCTCCGCGATGAGCTTTTTCAACGGCGCGAACCAGTCGACGTTCTCGTTCAACTTCGGCAACGATCTGTTCGACGAGGCCGGTCAGGCCGCGCTGCGCGAACAGGTGGTGCAGAGCATTCTGGCGTCGGTCGCGGCCTAACAGCCCGCCGCTTTGCGCCTGTTTTCCACGTCGGCCTGAATGTCCGACAGGCGGATGCTTTCGAATTTTGCCATGAGCGCCGTGGTCGCCTCGTCCAGTGTTTCCGAAATCGTCGTGTTCACCGACTGCTCCACCAGACATTGCGGGGCGGGGTTCGACAGGTTGAAGGCAAACAGCGTCGGCTCCCCGATGCAGGCGTAGATGTCGCGCAGGGTAATGTCCTGCGTGTCCTTGATCAGCGTCCAGCCGCCGCCGTGCCCACGCTCCGCCGCGACCAATCCGCCATCGCGAAGCCCTGCCATCGTGCGGCGGACGACCACCGCGTTTGTGCCCAGCATGTCCGCGATGTGCTGCGAGGTCATCGGCGCATCGCTGTGGGCCATGTGCAGAAGAACGTGCAGTAGGCGGGAAAGGCGGGTGTCCTGACGCAAGGGCGGCTCCATCGGTAAAGATACTTTCTACGTTACATGATGTTGACTCCAGTGCGCAATCAAGTAACTTACGATGATACCAATGAAGGAAAGTCGCATGACCACGGAAGATCCGAAGGCTTACTGGGAAGAGTTCTACCAGACCAAGCGCACCACATCCTCGGGCACGCCGAGCGGCATCCTCCTGCGCGTGACGACCGATATGGCATCGGGGCACGCGCTGGATCTGGGGTCGTCCAACGGCGATGACGTGATCTGGCTGGCCGAGCAGGGCTGGGATGCGGTGGGCGTGGATATCTCGGAAACGGCGTGCGAGAGGGCGCGAGCGCGGGCGGAGATGCTCGACCTCAAGGGCACCGCGACGTTCGAGTCGATGGACCTGACGGAGCGCCAGCCCGAAGGCCCGTTCGATCTGGTGACGGCGCTGTTTTTCCAGTCCTCGTTCGACTTCCCTCGCGGTGAGATTTTGAACAAGGTGTCGAAACTCGTGGCCAAGGGCGGCACGCTGCTGATCGTCGCCCATGCCTCCGCCCCGCCGTGGGCGAGCGAGGAAATGAAGGAACGCGCCAAGAGCTTCCCCACGGTCGCGAGCGAGCTGGCGGATCTGCAAGCCACTGAAGACGAATGGGACTTCGTGCAGGTCGGCATCGCCACGCGTTCTGCCAAATCGCCCGAGGGCGAGCCTGCGCAGCTAGAGGATACGGTGATCCACCTGCGCCGGAAGTGATCAGAAGTCCCTGACCTTCATCCCTTTCAAAAGACAGTCCAGCGTGTCGCGAAGGTGGGCCGAGTGGTCCTCCTCTGCGTGATCGGCGATCATGGCGGGGTGGATGAAAAACACCATCGCGCGCAGGATCAGACGCGCCCGCTCCATCGCGGTGTCGCCCTCATAGCCAAGCTCTCGCATCAGGTCCGCCATCTGCTGGCGCAGCGCGGCGAGGTGATGGACAACGGCGGGCTGTTTTGCGTCGCTTGCCAGATTGTAGGCGTGGAACACCTCGGCATCATTCTGCGCACGGTCGCGGTTCATGGTGTAGCGGGTCATGAACCACTGCTCGACCCTTTCGCGGGCGGGCAGGTCCATCGCGCAGACCTTGGCCAGCGCTTCTTCGCTTTCGAGCAGCCATTTCGCAGTGACCGCATCGACCAGCGCGGCCTTGTTGGCGAAATGCGGGTAGAGCGAGGTGTGTTTGACGTCCATCGCTTTGGCCACGTCCACCAGCCGCAGCTTCTCCGAGCCGACCTTGCGAAGCTGCGCCAGCGTCACGTCCACTGCGCGTTCGCGGAGTTCTTCCTGGCTGAGGCCGGTTCTAGGCATGCGGCGTCCCTGTCGGTTGGTGCGGAAACCTAACCCTATTACCGAGGGGAGACAACGGGCCGCGCGGGGCGGCCTTAAGGTGTTTTACTTGCCGATTTTGTCGAGCGCGGCCATCGCATCGGCGTCCAGTTTCAGCGTCGCGGCCTCTACGTTTTCGCGCAGGTGATCGACCGACGAGGTGCCGGGGATCAGCAGGATATTGGGCGAACGGCGCAGCAGCCACGCGAGCGCGACTTGTAGCGCGGAGGCGTCCACGTCCTGCGCCACGGCGGCCAGTTCGTCCGATTGCAGCGGAGAGAATCCACCCAGCGGGAAGAACGGCACGTAAGCGATGCCTGCTTTGGCCAGTTCGTCGATCATCTCGTCATCGCCGCGGTTGGCGAGGTTGTAGAGGTTCTGCACGCACACGATATCCGCCATTTCGCGTGCAACACGGGTCTGGGCGAGGGTGACGTTGCTGATGCCGATATGCTTGATCAGGCCGCGCTCTTGCCGTTTGACCATCTGCTCCATCTGGCGGGCGATGGGTTCTTCGCTGGGGCCATGCCCCGCGCCGCCGCCCATGAAGCGCATGTTCACCACGTCGATCACATCAAGACCGAGGTTGCGCAGGTTGTCTTCGACTGCCGCGGTCAGTTCATCGTTCGATTGCGCGGGCAGCCAGTTCCCTTCTGCATCGCGCCGTCGCGGTCACGGGGTTCGCCAAAAGCGCCCTTGCTCGCCAACTGCATAGCGCCATAGCCCATGCGCGTGACGCATTTGTCGCCAAGCTGCCAAGTGCCTGCGGTTTCAATGTCTTTCATCTGGAATGTCCTTGCAGAGGAGTTATATATTACAAAATATTTAATGCGTAAAAAACCCCGCAAGGGGTCGGCGGAGATAAATGTGCGGTCAGCACATAATATGTCCGACATTGAGTTGTTTTGCGGCTTGTGATATGCGCCCGCAGATCAGCTACAGAAGCAAACTCCCCGAAAATACCATGAACCAGATGATGACGGCCCCCAAGTATATTGGCGGAAGAGCAGCGCCATTCCTTCCGATGACCCGCGCAGAGATGACGCGGCTCGGATGGGACGAGTGTGACATTATCCTTGTCACCGGCGATGCCTACGTGGACCACCCCAGTTTTGGCATGGCGCTGATCGGGCGTCTGCTGGAGGCCGAGGGCTACCGCGTTGGCATCATCTCGCAGCCTGACTGGCAGTCGGCGGATGCGTTCAGGGAACTGGGCCGCCCGCGTCTGTTCTTTGGCGTGACCGGCGGCAACCTCGACTCGATGGTCAACCGCTACACCTCGGACCGCAAGTTGCGCAGCGACGATGCCTATACGGCTGGCGGCGAGGGGGGCAAGCGCCCCGACCGCTGCACGATCGTTTACACGCAGCGTTGCCGCGAAGCTTACAAGGACGTGCCTGTGATCCTCGGGGGGATCGAGGCTTCGCTGCGCCGCATTGCTCATTATGACTACTGGTCGGACAAGGTCCGCCGCTCGATCCTCGCTGATGCGAAGGCCGATCTGCTGGTCTATGGCAACGCCGAGCGCGCGATTGTCGAACTGGCGAACCGTATTGCGCAGGGCGAAGTCGCTCGCGAAATCGACGATGTGCGCGGTGTCGCGCTGTTCCGCTCGGTTCCCGAGGATTACACTGAACTGCCGGCCGATGACCTCGATAGCGCTGACGAGGCCGCGACCCGTCACCCCGGTAAAACCGTGATCCGTCTGCCGTCCTTCGAGGTCGTGGAAAAGGACAAAGACGCCTACGCCCGCGCTTCGCGTGTTCTGCACCGCGAAGCCAACCCAGGTAACGCGCGTCCGATGGTCCAGCGTCACGGCGACCGCGATTTGTGGCTGAACCCGCCGCCGATCCCGCTGAAGTCCGAGGAAATGGACGCGGTTTACGACCTGCCCTATGCGCGCATCCCGCACCCGTCCTACATGGACGCGAAGGTGCCCGCTTACGAGATGATCAAGGCGTCGGTCACGATCATGCGCGGCTGCTTTGGCGGCTGCACCTTCTGTTCGATCACCGAGCACGAAGGCCGGGTGATCCAGAACCGCTCCGAAGCGTCGATCCTGCGCGAGATTGAACTGATCCGCGACAAGACGCCGGGCTTTAAGGGCGTGATTTCGGACGTGGGCGGCCCGACCGCGAACATGTACCGGATGGCCTGCAAAGATCCGAACATTGAAAAGAACTGCCGTCTGCCGTCCTGTGTGTTCCCCGACATCTGTCCGAACCTGAACACCTCGCATGATGACCTGATCCAGCTTTATCGCAAGGTCCGCGAAGTCGACGGCATCAAGAAGGTCATGGTGGCCTCGGGTGTGCGTTACGACCTTGCCGTGCGCAGCCCCGAATATGTCGAGGAACTGGTGACGCACCACGTCGGCGGCTACCTCAAGATCGCGCCGGAACATACCGAACGCGGGCCGCTCGACGTCATGATGAAGCCGGGTATCGGCACCTATGACAAGTTCAAGGAAATGTTCGACGCCGCTGCCGAGAAGGCGGGCAAGAAGTATTACCTGATCCCGTACTTCATCGCCGCCCACCCCGGCACGACGGACGAGGACATGATGAACCTCGCGCTGTGGCTCAAGAAAAATCGCTACCGCGCGGATCAGGTGCAGACCTTCCTGCCGTCTCCGATGGCGACCGCGACCGCGATGTACCACACGGGCGTCAACACGCTGCGCGGTGTGCGCCGCGGGGGTGGGGAAAAGGTCGATACCGTCCGCGGTGGCCGTCAGCGCCGTATCCACAAGGCGTTCCTGCGCTACCACGATCCGGACAACTGGCCGCTGCTGCGCGAGGCTCTGAAGTCGATGGGCCGCGCCGATTTGATCGGGCCGCGTCCGGACCAACTGATCCCTGCGCACCAGCCTGTTGGCACGGGTTCTGGCAACGGTAAGGGGCCGAAGAAGTTCGGCAACCGCTCCAGCAGCCGCCCGAATTCGCGGCCGATGAAGTTCACGACGAAGGGCAACCAGTACCCGTCTAAGCCTAAGAAATAATGAGGAAATCGGGCTTCGGCCCGATTTTCTTTTATGCGGGGGTACGGGTCATCACGGCGGCAAAGAAGCCGTCCGTGTCATGCTGCGCAGGCGTTAGCGACAGGTAGTCGCCCGTCTGCGGCAGATCGGGCGCAACCTCGGCCAGCGGGACCAGCTTGAACGCGGGGAAGGCTTTGAGGAAAGCCTCGACCTGCGCTTCGTTTTCTTCGGGCAGCATGGAGCAGGTCGCATAGACCAGACGCCCGCCTTCCTTCACCAGACGCGCGGCGCTGGCGAGGATGCGCGATTGCAGGGCGGTCAGATGTTCGAGGCCCCCTTCGTCGCGCCAACGGGTATCGGGGTTGCGCCGCCACGTGCCCGTGCCGCTGCACGGCGCGTCGATCAGAACGCGGTCAAAGCCGAGCTTCTTGCGCTTCACCCACTTGTCGGATTCCGAGCCGAGGAGCTTTGTCTCCACGTTGTGCATCCCCGCGTTGCGGACGCGTTCGGAGCAGCGCTTCAGGCGGCCTTCGTTCACGTCGCAGGCAATGATCCGGCCTTTGTTGTTCATCTGCGCGGCCATCGCGAGCGTCTTGCCGCCCGCGCCGGCGCAGAAATCGACCACGCGGTCACCGGGCTGGGCGTCCACGAGTTGCGCGACAAGCTGCGAGCCCTCGTCCTGAATTTCGACCTCGCCCGTTTTCAGCGCGGGCAGACGGGACAGCGCGAATTTCTCGGCCAAGCGGATGCCATGCGGGGCGAGCGGCGTCGGCTCGGCAGGCAGTCCCAGTTTCGCCAGTTGCTTCAGCGCGCCCTCGCGCGTGGCCTTGATCGGGTTGACCCGCAGATCGAAGGGCGGGGGCGTCAGGAGCGCGTTCATCTCGGGCGCAAAGCGATCCCCGAAACGCGCGCGTAGCGACGGTTCGGCCCATGCGGGGCATTCGAGCAGCACGGCCTCGGGCATTTCGGGGTGTTCGATGGTGTGACCGTGGAGTTTGTTCAACAGCGACCCGTCCTGCGGCTCTTCACCCAGCAGGCGCTTGATCTCTTCGGCGGGACGGCGTTCGGCCAGCACCAACCAAGCGAGGAACTGGTTGCGTGCATTGGCCTCGCGGCCGAATTTCTCCAGCCACCATGTCAGGCGGGCGCGGTGGCGCAGCAGGTCGTAAAGCGTGTCCAGAATGGTGCCGCGATCCTCGTCTCCGATATCGCGGCGACCGCGCAGCCAAGCGGAGGTGACCGCATCCACGGGGCGGCGCTCGGCCTCGGTGGCGGTGAACAGATCAAGGATGGCTTGCAGGCGGGCGGCGGCTGGGGTCACGGTATCAATCTCGCTGGAATGGCGGCTTGTGTACTCCGATCGTCCTCCCATGAAAACCTGCATTTGTAGCGGCCCTTGCACCCGCGCGGCGGCACGTTAGGCTGACGCCGAAACACCCCGGAAGGACCGCCGCCGATGCCCGCCACTTTGTTCACGCTCCCCGCCAATCCGACTATTCCGGTCAAGGGCGAGGCGGCAGAATACCCCATCGGCCGCATCTTCTGCGTGGGCCGCAACTACGCCGCGCACGCTGCCGAGATGGGCGCGAAGGTTGACCGCGAGGCGCCGTTCTATTTCACCAAATCGCCGACGACCGCCGCGATGACGGGCGCCGAGGTGCCTTATCCTGCGGGCACAGCGGACTATCACTACGAGATGGAACTGGCCTTCGTCATCGGCGCGCCCGCGTTCCGCGTCGCAAAAGAGGATGCCCTGCAAGTGGTCTACGGCTACTGCTGCGCGCTGGACATGACGCGGCGCGATATTCAGGCGGACGCCAAGGCCAAACGCCGCCCGTGGGACGCGTCAAAGGATTTCGAGAACTCCACCATCTTTGCCTCGATCACCAAAGCGGATGATTTCGCAGTCGGCAGCCAGCGCATCCACCTTGAGGTGGACGGCGTGCAGCGGCAGGACAGCACGCTGGACCTCATGATCCACGATGTTGCTGCCATCATCGCGGACCTGTCGAAATACTACCACCTCCGCCCCGGCGATGTGATCCTGACGGGAACCCCCGAAGGCGTCGGGCCCGTGGTGGCGGGCGAAACCATCACTGGCGGCATCGACGGGCTGGAGCCGGTGGAGCTGACGATCGGCGCGGCGGAGTAAGTTATGACTGGCCCTGTCGCCACTGCGTCGGGCTTTTCCCCGTCATGCGCGCGAATTCGCGGTTGAAGTTCGATTTCGAGGCAAAACCCGAGGCCAGCGAAATATCCAGCACGGTGCGGTCCGTGTCCCGCAGTAGATCGCATGCCTCCTGAATGCGGAAGCCGTTCACGAACTGGGACACGCTGACCCCGCGCACGCGATTGATGGCGTTCGAGACTTGCCTGTCCGGCACGCCGATTTTGCGGGCCAGTCGGCGCAGGCTCAGGTCTTCGTTCCGATGCAAATGCTCGGCCTCGAACAGGCGTTCGAGCTGTTCGACGATCTCGCTGTCGGCAAGCGTGGCTTGCGGGGCAGGAGCGGGCTCCTGCGTTTCCTCGGATGCGGTAGCGGTCGACCGCCCGACCACGCCGGAAATTCCGATGGCCAGAACGAACGCCGTCTGCACGAAGGTAATGATGACCGGAGCCGTCTGTCCGTCGTTCCGCACGAAATCATAGATGATGTAGATGTCCGTCAGGCCCGAAGCGATCAGGGCGCCTCCTGTCACGTAAATCGCGATGCGGATGTCGGCAGCATCGTTGATCGCGGAGAGCGCAACCTGCGCAATGCCTTTGCTGCCGAGCCTCAGAAGCAGACCGCCGAACCCGATATAGGTCATCAGGATCGCCGCGTCCGAAAACTCCGGTGCGATGGCATAGACCAGCCAGTTGAGCACCACCAACGCCAGCGGCCAAACAGCGATCGGGCCCGAGAGTGCGCGGTAGGCCAGATAGGCGATGACCGGCAACAGCGGCGCCATCAGGATCATGCCTTTCGCTGCCCGTTCGACCTCATATCCCCAGCGGAGCGAGGCAAGCAGCGTTTGCAGCGCGTAGAGCGCCACCAGCAGCGCGAAAAGCTGATGGGCGCGCACGCGCATTTCCCGTGACAGGCAGAAACGGACCAATGCCAGAACCAGCAGGAGCGACGCGAACAAGGGCAGAGGGACAAATAACATCGGCGGACGTTTCACTCGGTAAATTCAGGCTGTTCATAACCTTAAACGCGATCCTGAGCGACCTGAAACGCGTTTTAGGGCGCAGCATTTCCGAGTGGTTGGCACACCGATCGACATCAACACACCCAACCGGAGAGAACCGATGTCGAAGCTCAAAACATTCCTACAGATCACCGCCTGCACCGCAGGTCTCGCGCTATGCGGCTGGGGCGGCTACGAACTGACCCGCCCCGCCTATGGCGGCACTGCGGGCATCACCTATGGCAGCGCCTATGCGCCCGTGCGTGACCGCGATGTTAAATTTCATATTTGGTATCCTGCAACGCCGGGTGGACGCGCCGTGACCGTCGGCGGCAACGGCGTTTTCCATGGCACGCCTGCTGGTCGTGACGCACCGCGCAAGGACGGCCAATTTCCCGCCGTGATCATCTCGCACGGTGCAGGCGGCAATGCCGGTCAGTTCGGCTGGATCGCTTCCGAACTCGCGCAGGCCGGATTTGTCGTGATCCTGCCGAACCATCCTGGCACCACGACGGGCGATGCCTCGGCCGAGGCTGCCGTGCGGGTCTGGGAACGCCCCGCCGATGTGTCTGCCGTTCTGGACGAGGTCACAGGCTCGGACGCTTATCCCTATATCGACCCGACCCGCATCTCCGTTCTGGGCTTCTCCGCCGGCGGCTACACCGCCATGGCGCTCAGCGGTGCGCGCGTCGATCCAGAGAAGCTGGCGCGGTTCTGCGACGGCACCGATCACGGCATGTCCGACTGCGCGTTTCTCGCCCATTTCGGCATCGACCTTCACAGCTTTGACCTGTCGCCCGCAGGGCAGGATTTGCGCGATCCGCGCATTGGGTCGGCGGTGGTCGTCGATCCGGGTATCGTTGGCACGTTGACCGATAACAGCCTGACCGAGATCGACATTCCGATGCTGGTGCTCAACCTCGACGATGAAGGCACCATCCCGAGCGGCGTCGATGCGAGCCATGCCGCGCCTCTGATCCCGCAGGCTGACTATCGCCTCGTTTCGGACTCCACGCATTTCAGCTTCTTGGCCGAGTGTAAGCCCGCGGGGCCGCGTATCCTCGAAAAAGAGGGCGAGCCGGACCCGCTGTGCGACGACGCCGGAGGCCGCTCGCGCGCGGACATCCATGCCGAGCTGTCAGAGACCATCGTGAGCTACCTGCGGTACGGAGTTTAACAACATAAGACAGATTATAGGATATTGCGTTGGCCGCAACAGGCTGACGCTATTCTTGCGATCCGTGCCAACAATCTCCATACTAAACCTATAGACCGCAGGAGGCTCCACGCCATGAACAATTCTCTCGCCGCATTCGCCTATCGTGTTTCGCAGCGAGAAATTATGCCTCATGCCCGCCTCTATTTCCCTCAGCCGCCTGTCTTGGTCCAAACCTGACGGCTCTCCGCTTTTCACCGACCTTGATCTGACCTTTGGTACCGAGCGCACCGGCGTTGTCGGGCGTAATGGCGCGGGAAAGAGCACGCTTTTGCGGCTTGCCGCGGGTCTGATTGCGCCGCCCTCTGGTCAGGTGACGGTCAGCGGCACGCTGGCAATGATGCGGCAGATCCACGATCCTGACGTGGCCATCGCTGACCTGTTCGACGTGCGCCCCGCTCTGGCCGTTCTGGACCGCGCCGAAAATGGCGTCGCCACGGCCGAAGACATCGCAGAGGCCGATTGGACGCTTCCGGACAGGATGGCCGCCGCCCTCACCCGCTGCGGGCTTGACGCTGACCTCATGACGCCGCTCGCAAGCCTTTCGGGCGGGCAACAGACGCGGGCGGCTTTGGCGGCGGTTGTTTTCGCGCAGCCCGATATCCTGCTGATGGACGAGCCGACGAATAACCTCGACCGTGCGGGGCGTTGTCTTGTGATCGACCTGCTGGGCAGTTGGAAAGGTGCGGCGGTTGTCGTCAGCCATGACCGGGAACTGCTGGAAAAAATGGACGCGATTGTCGAGCTGACCTCGCTCGGCGCGTCCCGCTATGGCGGCAACTACAGCGCCTACCGCGCTCTGAAAGAGAACGAGCTTGCAGCTGCCGAAAGCGCCTTGGCCCACGCGGAAAAGGTGCGGGACGACACCGCCCTGCGCGCCCGCGAGGCGGCTGAGCGCAAGGCGCGCAAAGATGCCGCTGGCCGCAAATCCCGCGTGGGCGGCAGTCAGCCGAAGATGTTCCACGACTTTGAAAAGAACCGCGCCGAAGCCTCCGCCAGCGCAGGCATTCGCCTTCGCAACGTGCGCCGGGCCGAGGCCGAGGATGCGTTGACAGCCGCTCGCCAGAAGGTCGAAGTGCTGACACCCATCAATATGGATGTCGCCTCCACCGCCATGCCCGCCGACAAAACGGTGCTGACCCTGCGCGATGTCAGCGCGAGCTACATGCCAGATAAGCCAGTGATCGGAAAACTTTCTCTGACCATCACCGGCCCGCAGCGCATCGTCGTGTCCGGCCCTAACGGCAGCGGGAAAACGACGCTTGTGAAGCTGATCACGGGGCAGATGCCTCCGACCTCGGGAGAGGTCCGAATGCATGTTGGTTGGGCGCTGCTGGACCAGCATCTCGATGTGATTGAACACGGGCAAAGCCTGCGCGATACCTTCCTCGCACGTCATTCGGGTGCAACCACGCAAGACGCGCACGCCGCGCTGGCCCGCTTCGGGTTTCGCGCGGACGATGCCTTGCGCGATGCGGGCGAATTCAGCGGCGGAGAGCGGCTGCGTGCGGGCTTGGCCTGCGTTCTGGGCGGCACCCCGCCTCCGCAACTTCTGATCCTTGACGAACCGACAAATCACCTTGATCTCGCGGGTCTCGAAGCGCTAGAGGCCGCGCTGGCCGCTTACGACGGCGCCGTGCTCGCCATCAGCCATGACGCGGCCTTCATCCATCGGCTCGCGCCAAACCGGACCGTCGTGCTAGGCCCTATATCTCCCTGATCGGCAGCCCGTTAGCCAGCAGTTTGGCAAAGCCGCCGAAGTAGCGGCTGATGAGCGACAGATCGGGCTGCGCAGCAATTGCCCTCTTGGCCATGATCAAGCTATAGCCTTTTTGCGCAGCGTGACCACACCGAGGAGCGTGAAGACGATCACGGGGTAAAGGCAGGCCAAAAGGATCGCGTGCAGCGTATCGCCCGTCGCTGAGAAGCCGAAGTAAATGGCTGAAATCACGGCAATCCCTAGCGCCGCGCCGACTTGCTGGAATGCCTGCATGGCGCCCGATGCGGCTCCGGATTCCGATGCTGGTGCGGCGGCCATGACCGACTGGAACAGCGCGACAACAGCCGTGCCCATGCCAAGCCCGCAAATCGCCAGCGGGAGGGTGAGATGCCACGGCATGACCCCCGCGCCGACGTGCGACAGGACCGTGGCGGTCAGCACCATGCCGGAGGCAAGCAGCCCAGCTCCGAAGCCGATCCGCCGGTACAACGGCCAACCGTTGAGCCGTGATGCCGACATCGACGCGGCCATAACGCCCGCAGGAAACGCTGCCGTGGCGAAGCCGCTTTGCAGCGGGGTTAGGTCGAGGGCGGACTGCAAGTAGATCGTGAGCACGAGGAAGAATCCCGGAACGCCCGAGAAAACGATCACGATCTGCCCGAGGCCCCGCATGAATGACGTGTTCTGCACCAGAACGGCGGGAATAAGTACGGCTTGGCCGTTGCGGTCGCGCCGTCGCATGTAAAGTGCTGTCAGCGCCGCCAAGGGGAGCGACGCCACCAGAAGCGCGATGATCGGCCAAGGCCATCCAATGGTCCGCCCTTCGATCAGCGGCAGAATGAGGCAGACCGTGGTCAGCGCGAAGAGCCCCGTGCCGATCCAGTCGACCTTGCGCGAGGCGGCCTCTGCCGGCGGGATTGTCAGCGCTGCGCCGACGATGGCAACCAGCCCCAAGGGTACGTTCACGATGAAAATCGCGCGCCAGTCCAGCCCCCAGGGATCAAGCGCAATCAAGCCGCCGCCAAGCACGGGGCCAGCGACGGAGGCAAGGCTCGAAACCGCGCCAAATATGCCGAACACGCGGGTCTTTTGCTCGGGCGGGAAGGTCACATTCAGGATCGCAAGAACCTGCGGCACCATCATCGCAGCGAACACCCCATGCGCGAGGCGTGCGCCTATCAGCATGGTGATGCCCGTCGCCCCCGCTCAGGCGGCAGAGGCGACCGTAAACCCCGCCATACCCCAAACAAACAGGTGCTTGCGGCCCCAAATATCGCCGAACCGCCCCATCGGGAGCAGCGCGGCGGCGAGCGCCAGAACGTAGATCGCGGCGACCCACTCAAGCTCGGTCGGGGTCGCGCCCAGATCAGCGCGTATTTGCGGCAAGACGACAGTGACAATGGTGACGTCGAGCAGATTGATAAAGCTGCCAAGGCAGAGGAACCCCATGGCAAGCCATTGGGTGCGTGAGGCGGGGACGGTCATAAGAGTACTTTCGGTCAAACGATCCTTTCGTAACATCAGATGTCACTTATTGGTGCGGGCTTCAACTCAAGTATCATCAATAGTACCCTAAGGGGGATTTGCGGCCCCTGACACGTTGTGCTTCACTGCGCCCGAACCACCTTTGGAGCCACCATGACCACCATTTCCGTGACCGACCTGCATGATCGTGTAACCCGCATTTTCACGGGTGCCGGCCTCACGCCGCAGAACGCCGCATCTGTCGCCACGGTGATCGTCAATGGCGAGCGGGATCACTGCAAATCGCACGGTATCTACCGGATCGAAGGGTGTTTGCGGACGGTTCAGGCGGGCCTCGCCGTGCCGGATGCGCAGCCCGAACTGCATGACAGCGGCAAGGCAGTGATCGAGGTCGAGGCGCATGGCGGTTTCGCCAATCCCGCCTTCGATCATGCCAAGGATGCGCTGGTCGCGCGGGCCAAGGAGACCGGCATCGCCGCGCTGGTGATCCGGGATTGTCTGCACTTCTCGGCGCTCTGGCATGAGGTGGAATTGCTGGCTGCCGAAGGGCTGGCATCCCTTTCCATGTGCCCCAGCTATGCCTTCGTCGCCCCCGCCGGCGGGACGGAGCCGCTGCTCGGCACCAACCCGATGGCCTTTGGCTACCCGCGTCAGGGCGAAAATCCCTACGTCTACGACTTCGCCACCAGCGTCGCGGCGCGGGGCGAAATCGAACTTCACCGCCGCGCCGGAACGCCCCTGCCCAAAGGTTGGGCGGTTGATAAGGACGGCAACCCGACCACTGATCCCGAGGCCGCCTTGGACGGCGCGATGCTGCCCTTCGGCGGTCACAAGGGCTCTGCCATTTCCACGATGATCGAACTGATGGCGGGCGCGATGCTGGGCGAGCGGATGAGCAAGGAGGCGCTGGAATTCACGGGCGCCAATGGCACACTGCTGCCTCGCCATGGCGCGCTGGTCATTGCCATGGACCCCGCCGTTTTTGCCGCGCGTTCGGGTCGTGATCCGATTGACGAGGGCGAGCGGCTGCTCAGTGCGATCGGTGCGCAAGGCGCCCGCCTGCCCTCGCAGCGGCGGTTCGAAGCGCGGGAAAAATCGCTGGCCGAGGGTATCACGCTGACGGATGCCGAGGTCGCCCAGCTCGACCGGTTCGAAGCTCAGGGCCTTGCCGCGCTCGATTAAAAATGCCGCGTTCCGCGGTCCTCGCTCACAAAGACTCACTTTTTCGGGAACCCTCCCGCGACTAAGCCGTTGGTTCTTCTGATAGCTTTCGGGGGACTGGGTGTCGGGGCGCAAGGTATTATTCTTACTTCCGTTTTTGCTCGCGGGATGTAGTGGACGGCACAACTGGCTCTCTGCGGCGGGCGAGGAAGCGCAGCGCGTGGAACATCTGTTCTGGGTGCTGCTGATCGGGGCGGCCGTGATCTGGTGCATCGTCATCGGCGCAGCGGTCTACGCGCAAAAGGCCTCCGTTCCCGACCGCGAACAGCAGGCGCGGCACTTCATCGTCTGGGGCGGCGCGGTATTTCCGACCGTGGTCGTCGGCGCGCTGCTGGTCTGGGGGCTCGTCATCCTCAAGGACATCACCCCGAACGAAGGCGACCGCACAATACGCGTCGATGGCGAGCGCTGGTGGTGGCGCGTGGTCTACGACACCGACGACGGGCCCGTCCCGACCGCCAACGAAATCCGCATCCCGCTGGGTGAAACCGCGCTATTTAAGCTGACCGCCGACGACGTGATCCACTCGTTCTGGGTGCCGTCCTTGGGCGGCAAAATGGACATGATCCCCGGGCGCGAAACGCAATTGGCGCTAACCCCGCAAAAGCTCGGCAACTGGGGCGGGCTTTGCGCGGAATACTGCGGCGGCGCGCACGCGCTGATGCGGTTCGACACTGTGGTGATGGAGCCTGACGAGTTCGACGCGTGGCTCGCGGCGCAGGCCCAACCCGCCACCGTGGACCCTGAGGACGAAGGCTATCAGGTCTTCACCGAGGAAGGTTGCGGGTCGTGTCACACCATTCGCGGCACGGACTCCATCGGCCCTGTCGGTCCCGATCTGACGCACTTTGCCAGCCGCGAACGGCTCGGCGCTGGTATCTACAAAATGACGCCAGATAACGTGTCCGACTGGATCACCGACCTCGACAACATGAAACCCGACATCGACATGCCCAGCTATCCGCACATCAACGGCGCGCGGCTGGAGGCCCTTGTCTCTTTCCTCATGAGCCTTGAATGACGGACGAAATCGACCTTTCCCAGCTTCCGCCCGCCGAACCCTACGACAAGGCCCGTGACGAGGCGCAGCGCGCGCGGCTGCTTGATGTGTGGAAAAAACCGACGGGCTGGCGCGGCGTTTCCGCCGTCAACAACAGCCACGTCGGGAAGTGGTATCTGCTGACGTCGTTCGCGTTCTTCGTCTTTGCCGGCATCCTCGCGCTGCTGATCCGTGTGCAACTCGCGGTGCCTGATAACCCGCTGTTTTCGCAGTCACTTTATAACCAGCTGTTTACGCTGCACGGCACGGCGATGATGTTCCTCTTCGCGGTCCCGATCTTCGAAGCGGTCGCGATCATCATCCTGCCCGAGATCCTCGGCGCCCGCGATTTGCCGTTCCCGAGGCTCTCTGCCTTCGGCTTCTGGTGCTTCGTGATCGGCGGCGTTTTCGTCTGCGGTTCTATCTTTTTCGGGGTCGCGCCGGATGGCGGTTGGTTCATGTATACGCCGCTGTCGTCGGACCCCGCGTACTCCGGCCTCGGCACGGATATCTGGCTGCTCGGCCTGTCGTTTATCGAGGTCTCCTCCATCGCCGCAGCGGTCGAACTGATCGTCGGCGTCCTGAAATCCCGCCCGCCGGGGATGCGCCTGAACCTCGTGCCGCTTTATTGCTGGTACGTGCTGGTCGTGGCGGGGATGATCCTCTTCGCCTTCCCGCCGCTCATCGCGGGCGATCTGCTGCTGGAGATGGAGCGCGCCTTCGGCTGGGCGTTCTTCGACCCCGACCGTGGGGGCGACCCGCTCCTCTGGCAGCATCTGTTCTGGATTTTCGGGCATCCTGAAGTCTATATCATCTTCCTGCCGTCCATCGCGCTGATCGCCACCATGCTGCCGACCTTTGCCGGTCGTCCGATGGTCGGTCATTCGTGGATCGTGCTGTCGGCGGTGAGCGTCGCGTTCCTCAGCTTCGGGCTGTGGGTCCACCATATGTTCACGACCGGCCTGCCCGAAATATCGCTCGCGTTCTTCTCTGCCGCGTCAGAGGCCGTGGCCGTCCCCACGGGCATCCAGATTTTCTGTTTTATCGCCACCATGCTCGTCGCCAAGGTCCGCCCGTCGGTTCCGATGCTGTTCGCGGGCGGAGCGTTGGCGATCTTTGTCTTCGGCGGCCTGACGGGTGTCATGGTCGCGCTGGTGCCGTTCGACTGGCAGGCGCATGACAGTTACTTTGTCGTGGCGCACCTGCACTACACGCTGATCGGCGGGATGCTGTTCCCGCTCTTCGCGGGCATCCATTACTGGTATCCCTTTGTTACCAAGCGCAAGATGAACGACCGCGCGGGCAAGTGGAGCTTCTGGCTCATGTTCGGCGGCTTCAACGTGGCGTTTCTGCCGATGCACTGGACGGGCATCATGGGCATGCCGCGCCGCGTCTGGACGTATCAACTGTCGGACGGCTGGGGCCTCTTGAACATGGTCTCCACCATCGGTTCGTTCGTTTTTGCCTTCGGTTTCCTCGTGCTCGCTATCAACGTCCTGTGGCCGCGCGGCAAACACGCCGCTGCGCCGCGCAACATCTGGAACGCGGGCACGATGGAGTGGTCGGAAGAGCAGGAAGGCACCCCGTGGGGCGTCCGCTCGATCCCCTACGTGCACACCCGCTATCCCCTGTGGGAACAGCCTGAACTGGTCGGCGAAATGGACCGCGGGGAGTGGTTCCTTCCTGATGCCGAAGAGGGCGAGCGCGAACTGATCGTCACCGACATCCTCGACGCGCGGCCCCTGTTCGTGCAGCGCGTTGGCGGGCCGAGCTTCCTGACACTCGGCGCTGCGTTCTGCCTCGGTGCGGTGTTCATCCTCGCGACCTTCCACCTCTGGACATGGACGCTGTTCTTCGGCGCGGGCTTTGTGGCGTTCGTGCTGCGCTGGCTCTGGACCGGCACGGCGCGCATCCCCGAAAAGACGACCAAGTACGTCGGACGCGGGATCACTTTGCCGACCTACGCGCAAGGGAACAAATCCGTCGGCTGGTGGGCGGTGTTCATCACCATGACAGGCGATATGACGGCGTTCACGGGCCTCGTGTTCAGTTACTTCTTCTTTTGGACCGCGCTGCCCGATTTCCTGCCGTCTTTGGCCGATGTGCCTGCCTTCGGTCCGCTGATGGGCGGCCTCGCACTGATGCTGGTCGGTTGGGGCATGACGATCGCGGCGCGCGAGGCACTGCGAAAGGACAACGGCACGATCTCCATGATCCTGCTGGTCGGCTCCGTCGTCATAAAAACCGCCGGTATCGCTGCGTGGTGCTATGCCGCGTGGGCGGTGGGCCTCGATCCGACGGTGCACAGTTTCGACGCAATGGTCTGGATGCTGATCCTCTGGACGGGCCTGCACCTGATCCTTGATGCAGTGATGCACGGCTACGTCATCGCCCGCATCTGGAAGCATTGCTGCACGCCGATTTTCCGCGCGGACGTCATCAACCTGACGCTCTACGGGCATTTCGTGGCGATCACCGTGATCGTGACCTTCGCCCTTCTCGCCCTGTTCCCGCTGATGATGGGAGTGCTGTGATGCCCGAGCTTCCCGAACCGCCCGGTGATGCGCCTCGCGTCATTGACCAAGGGTCGATCTGGATCCTCGTCGCTTCGCCTTCGATCTGGGCGGCGCATTTCCTGATCTCCTACTGGGTCGCCGCCGTCTATTGCGCGAAGGCCCCGAACGCTGCACCCTTGATGGAGCCGCGCTGGATCGCCATCGGTCTCGGCGTTTTCTGCTGCGCGGTGATCGCGTGGTTGGCGTGGATCGCCGTCAAACGCTACGGCGGCGTGTTTTTGATCTTTGAGGAGATCACCGAAAGCTCCGAACGCGGGCGGGACAAGTTCATCGGCCACGTCTCACTGCTGCTTTGCGTGCTGTCGGCGGTCGCCATCGTGTTCAACATCATCCCCGGATTGGTGCTCGGCGAATGCTGACGCCCCGCCGGATATTTGCGCTGCTGCTTCTCGCCGCGCTCTGGCTGTCGCCACTGCCGAGGCTGGCGACGGGGTCGATGGTGCTGCATATGGTGCTGCACCTGAGCGTCACCGTCATGGTGCCTGCCCTGCTCGCCTTCCGTCTGCCGCTGCCCAATAGCGCCGTCTGGCTTGCGGCGGGAGCGATCATGGAGGCCGTCATCGTCTGGGCTTGGCACCTGCCTTCGCTGCATGTCTGGGCGCGGATGACGACGACGGGGTTCGTGCTGGAACAGGCGAGTTTCCTGCTCGCAGGGCTGCTTTTGTGGACCTCGGTGCGGAGCGCAGGGAACTTCGGCGGCGCAATCGTGCTGCTGGTCACGACCATGCATATGACGCTGCTCGGCGCGCTGATCGGCCTCGCGCCGCGCTTGCTCTACGGCAGTTTTTGCGCGGGATATCTGGGCCTTGATGCGCTCGAAGAACAACAGATCGCGGGCATCCTCATGGCTGGCGCAGGCGGCGCGATGTACCTCGCCGCGGCCCTCCGCCGGATCTGGCTCGCACTCGAAACATCGGAGGCATTCGCATGAAACACTACCTCATCGGCGGAGCCGCCATCGCTGCCATTGCCGGTGCCGCGTTCTTCACCCTCGCGCCCTATAACATCGCCGCCTCCGTCCCGCATTTCCCGCTGGTGGGCGAGGTGCTGCACCAGTATCTGCGCAACGCCGTCACCGTCCGCGCCAGCCGTATCGAGGTGCCGGCGCAGGTCGATCTGAGCGATCCGGCCCTCATCCGCCTCGGCGCGGGGCATTTTGCGACGAGCTGCCAGATGTGCCACGGCGCACCGGGGATCGAGCGAAATCCTGTCGTAGAACATATGCGCCCCGCCCCGCCGCCGCTCGATGGCGACGACTATGAACCCGAGGAATTCTGGTGGATCGCCCGCCACGGCTTCAAATACACAGGGATGCCGTCATGGGTCGCCGAGCGTGATGACGAGCCTTGGGCGATGGCCGCATTCCTGAGCCATTACAACGACTTCGATCGCACTACATACGAAGAGGCAGCATTCGGCGAGGCGGGAGCCTACAGCTCCGACGCGATCAGCTTTACGGACGGCATTCCCAACACCTGCACCCGTTGCCATGGCGAGGACGGCATGGGCAGGGGTGGCGCCGCTCCCATCGTCAGCGGCCAGTCCGAGGGCTACCTGATCGCCGCGCTGATGGCCTACGGAAACGGCCAGCGGCAGAGCGGGTTCATGCAACCCCTCGCCAAACCGCTCGAACCCATCGAACGCGCCCGCGTCGCGGAGGGCATGGCGGGCGGCGGGGCCGAATGGAACGGCATCCCCTTGCCTTTCGGCGATGCGGAGCGTGGGCGCGATCTGGCCAATCGCGGCAGTGAACACGAGGACATCGCCGCCTGTTCATCCTGCCACGAAGGGCACGGCGAAAACGGCCTTTACCCCGAACGCAGCGACGTGCCGCGCATCGCAGGGCAGCACGGGTATTTCCTTTATAACTGGCTGATGATGTACCGCGACGGCCCCGTTCCAACGACCGAGCGCGCGCATCTGATGGCCGCCGCCGCCAAGCCGTTGTCGGACGAAGATATCGCGGACCTCGCCGCCTATTATTCCTCGGTGCGATAGACCCCGCGGGTTGTGCAGCGCACGAACGGGTGAACGGGGTCGCAACTTTCGGCGTTCGCGATAGCTATGGTGAGCATTCCTCAGAAAGGAGATTTCATCATGGATAATCGTGAACTGGGTAAAACGGGACTGAAGATCTCTCCCATCGTGTTCGGCGGCAACGTGCTCGGCTGGACACTCGACGAGGCAGAGAGCTTCCGCATTCTCGACGCCTTCATCGACCACGGCTTCGACACCATCGATACCGCAGACGTCTATTCCGCGTGGGCCGACGGCAATTCGGGCGGCGAGTCCGAGACCGTTCTGGGCAACTGGTTGTCCGCCCGTCCGGGGATGCGCGAGAAGGTGAAGCTCTTCACCAAAGTTGGCTCCGACATGGGCGGCGAGAGCAAAAAGGGCCTGTCCGAACGCTGGATCAGTACCGCCATAGACGACTCCCTGTCGCGTCTGAAAACCGACTACGTGGACCTCTATTTCTCGCACTGGCCCGACCCGACCGCGCAGCATCACGAGACACTGGAGGCGTATGACAAGCTGCTCAAAGCAGGCAAAATCCGCGCCATCGGTGCGTCGAACTATGACGCGACCATGCTGGAAAACGCGGCGCAAATCGCCAGTGACAAGGGACTGCCGCACTATCAGGTGCTCCAGCCCGAATATAATCTTTACGACCGCGACACGTTCGAGGGCGAGCTGCGCGACTATTGCATCGCCAACAACATCGGCGTCGTGACGTATTTCAGCCTCGCGTCGGGATTCCTGTCGGGCAAATACCGCAGCAAGGCCGACCTCGAAGGCCGTCAGCGCGGCGGCATGGTCGAGAAATACGTAAATGACCGCGGCATGAAGATTATCGAGGCGCTGACCGACGTGGCCGACAAACACTCCGCCGCTCCGGCCGAGGTGGCGCTGGCGTGGATCATCAATTCGGATGGCGTGACCGCGCCGATTGCCAGCGCGACCAAGGTGTCTCAGGTCGAAAGCTTCGCCAAGGCCGCCGAACTGGTCCTGACGGAAGAGGACATGGCGCACCTTAATGACGCCGGCAATTAAGCCCTGATGTAAGCCGCTGCCGCCTTTGCCAGATGGGCCGAGGCGGCAACGCCGTCGATCAGCGTGACGCCCGTCCGCGCTTCCAGATCGGCGCGCAGCGGCGCCATCCCCGCGCAACCCAGCACCACAACATCGCCGTGTGCGCGGCTGATGTGGTCGGCCAAGGTTCTGCGGGTATCTTCGCTGCCCTCGTCGATGGTCAGCACGGGCAAGCCGCTCGCCGTCACCGCGCTGCACGCATCCGCGAAACCGCCGCGTGCGATGTTTGCTTCGATCACGGGTACCGACACGTCGAGCGACGTGACCACTGAGAACTTCTTTCCCAGCAATGCCGCCATCAGATAGGACGCCTGCCCGATGCCGAGCACGGGGCAGGATGCCGCCGCCTGCGCCTCAGCCAATCCGGTGTCGTCGAAACATCCGATGACGATCGCGCCCGCGTCGGGGTTGGCGCGGACGGCCTCCAGAACCCCGGGAACGGCGGCGTCGCCGTCCTCCGGTCCTTGGATCGCGGGTGGGCCGCCTGCGTTGGTTACGCCGATAATCTCGTCGTCGGGCAGTTCCGCGCGGGCGACCGAAACGATCCCACTGGTCATCGCCTCGGTGGAATTGGGGTTCACATATACGATGCGCATCAGACCCCCTTGCCCGCGTCCGAACCGGCGCGCGAGCGGCGCTTTTGCATGAAGAAGACAGTGAGGATGAACACGCCGATGATAAGGAACGAGAACAGCGTCGTCAGCGTGCCGAGCGCGTAGATCACCGGCGTTGTGACGTTGGTCGTCATGCCGAAAATCTCCAGCGGGAGCGTGTTGTAGCTGCCTGCGGTCATCAGCGTGCGGGCGAATTCATCGTAGCTGAGCGTAAAGCCGAAGAGAGCAACGCCGAGCAGCGACGGCGCAATGATCGGGAGGATCACGAAGCGGATCGTCTGCCACGCCGTTGCGCCTTGGTCGCGGGCGGCTTCTTCGAAGCTTTTGTCGAAACGGTTGAACACCGCGAACATGATCAGCAGGCCGAACGGAAGCGTCCATGTCAGCTGCGAGCCGAAGCCCGAGGTCGCCCAGTGGATCTTGAGCCCGAGTTGCTGGAAGATCAGGCCGACGCCGAGCGAAATCAGGATCGACGGGATCACCAGCGATGTGATCGCAAGGTAGAACAGGATGCCCGCGCCGGGAAATTTCTTGCGGAAGGCGAGGCCCGCCGCGACCGAAACGACCACCGTCGTTACCATGACCATCAGGCCAAGGCCGAAGCTGCGGCGGAACGCGCCCCAGATATCGCCGACCGCTTGCTCTTCGAACAGGTCGAAGAACCAATAGAGCGACACGCCGTTCATCGGGAAGGTCAGACCGCCCTGCGGGCCTTGGAACGACAGGATCGCGATGGTGATCGTTGGGCCGTAGAGGAACAGCAGGAACAGCGCGAAAAACGTGGCGAGGACGTAGAAAGAACGGGAACGGCTTTCCATCTCACAGCTCCTTGCGGATGTTGACGAAGCGCAGCAGCACGGCGATCACGATCAGCACGGTACACAGCAGCACAACAGCGGTGGCGGAAGCGGACGGGTATTGCAGCAGCCCGATGTCGTTGGAGATCAGGCGCCCCACGTTGGCTTTCTGACTGCCCGACATGAAGCGCACGGTGATGAAGTCACCCATGACCAGCGTCACGACAAAGATGGTGCCGATCATGATACCCGGCTTTGTCAGCGGCACGATCACATGCCAGAGCGTCTGCATCGCGGAGGCACCGTTGTCATAGGCGGCCTCGATCAGCGATTTGTCGATACGCATCATGGTGTTGAAGATCGGCACCACCATGAACAGCGTGTAAAGGTGCACGAAGGCAAGGATCACCGAGAAGTCGGAATAGAGCAGCCATTCGAGCGGCTCGTCGATGATGCCCCACGAAATCAGCGTCTGGTTGGCGATGCCGTTGCGGCCCAGAAACGGAATCCAGGAAATCATGCGGATGATGTTCGACGTCCAGAACGGGATCGTGCAGAGCAGGAAGAGCGCGATCTGCATCGCCTGCGTGCGGACGTGGAATGCAAGGAAATAGGCCACCGTAAAACCGATGGAAAGCGTGAAAGCCCACGTGATGAAAGCGTATTTGAACGTGGCAAAGAACACGCGGTACGTGACTTCCGAGCTGAACAGATAAGCGTAGTTATCGAACTGGAAGGCCGGATAGATCGACCATTCGGTGGCGCCCCAGAAGCTGACGATCACAATCATGATGATCGGCGCGACAAGGAAACCGACCAGTACGATCGCCAGCGGCGCTGCCTGTAGCCATGCGGTAAATGAGCGGGTCATGGGGCCTCTCGAAGTCAGGCGGAGTGCGCGGGAGGCATGATGCCCCCCGCGCGGGAGTGATTACGAAGCGATGAATTCGTTCCACTTGCGAACCATGTACTGGTTCTCGTCCATGACGGCGTTCCAGCAGGCGACCGAGCCCATGCGCTCTTCGAACGAGCCGCCGTCGCGGGTGTCGCCCGACTTGGCCAGCACGTCGCCGAACGGGCTGAGGATGTCTTCGGAGGCTTCCTTGCCCTCGAACCAGTAGCCCCATTCGTTGGCCGACATGTATTCCTTCGAGGTTTCCGGCACGGCCGAGTAGTAACCCTGACGCATGAGGAAACCGCCGACCCAGCCGTCGAGGTACCAGTTGATGTATTCGTAGGCCGCATCCAGCTCCATGCCGGTGAGCGACTTCGACAGACCGATGCCGCCGCCCCACGAACGGTAGCCTTCCTTGAGCGGCTGGTAGACGCAGTCGATGCCGCGCGATTTGACGGCGGTGATCGCCGGCGACCACATCGACTGGATGACAACCTCGCCCGACGCCATGAGGTTCACGGACTCGTCGAAGGTCTTCCAGAAGGCGCGGAACTGGCCGTTGCGCTTGGCTTCGGTGAAGATCGCGATGGTCTTGTCGATCTCTTCCTTGGTCATGTTGCCTTTGTCGGCGTACTGGATTTCGCCCATGGCTTCGCAAACCATCGCCATGTCCATGATGCCGATCGACGAGATGTCGAGGATCGAGGCTTTGCCCTTGAATTCGGGGTTCAGCAGTTCGGCCCAGCTTTCGATCGGACGACCGATGAGGTCCGGACGAATGCCGAGGGTATCGGCGTTGTAGATGGTCGGGATGAGGGTCATCCAGTTGGTCTGCTCGTTCGCGAACGAGGTCGACTCCGGACCTTCGACGAAGCCGACGGTGTGCGGCGCGGTGCCCTGTGCGATCTCGCTGTCGGGGGCCAGTTTGCCGTCCTTGAAGATGCCGACGATCTGGTCGTAGCGCTTGATCTTGCTGACATCCATGGCTTGCAGGTTGCCGGTCGGCCAGACCTTCTTACAGATCCAGTATTCGATGTCGGCAATGTCGAAGCTGTCGGGCTGGGTGGCGGCACGCTGGGTGACGCTGTCGGAATCCAGCGCGGTCATTTCGAGGGTAAAGCCGAGGTCCTCTTTGACCTTCTGGCCGACCTCGTTGAGGTTCGACACACCCGTGCCGAACTGGCGCAGGGTGATATCCTTGATTTCCTGAGCCCAGATCATCGGGGCTGGAAGAGCGGTCGCAGCAGCAGCGGCAGCACCGCCCTTAAGTACAGCGCGACGGCTATAACGCATCTTAGACATGGTGTTAGTCCCTTGTTGGAGAGGAGTTTTCAGTGGTTCAGGCTTGGAGGCGGTGCAGCCGCCCCTCGTCCCAAGCGAGCCGCACGGCATCGCCCGGATTTTTGGGAGACTCGAAGAAATGACCTTCGGGCACGAGCGCGAGCACTTCCTCGCCCGTTTCGGTCTTTGTGGTCAGGGCAACGTGGCCGCCCTGATATTCGACAGCGGACACGGTCGCGGCCATGCCCTCCTGTCCGACGATGACGTCATCGGCCCGCAGCGCGACCTTGCTGCCAGCCAGATTGATGACGTTGTGGCCACCCATGAAACGGGCCACGAATTCGGTGCGCGGCGCGGCCCACACATCACGGGCACGGCCCGCCTGTTCGATCACCGCGTTGTTCATCACCACCAACTCGTCGCCGAGCGCGAGTGCCTCGTCCTGACCGTGGGTGACGTGGATGAACGTAATGCCCAGTTCGCGCTGGAGCTTTTTCAGCTCCGCCCGCATCCGGATGCGCAGGAACGGGTCGAGCGCGGAGAGCGGCTCGTCCAGCAGCAGAATCTTGGGCTGCGTGACCAGCGCGCGGGCCAGTGCCACACGCTGCTGCTGCCCGCCTGAAAGCTGCGCGGGCAGACGGTCGGCGTATTTGGTCATGTCCACGAGCTCCAGCAGCTCGTTCGCTTTCTTGTGGCGAGCCGCCTTGTCGATGCCCTTCATGCGCAGCGAAAAGGCGACGTTGTCGCGCACGCTCAGGTGCGGGAACAGCGCGTAGTTCTGGAACATCATCGCCGTGCCGCGCTTGGCGGGCGGCAGGTGGCTGACGTCGAAACCGTCCAGCACGACCGACCCGCTGGAAACGCTCTCGTGTCCCGCAATCATCCGCAGGGTCGAGGATTTGCCGCAGCCCGACGGCCCCAGCAGACAGACATAGTGACCCGCCTTGAAGTGGTAATCGATGCCATCGACGGCCAGCGTGTCGCCGTACCGCTTGGTCAGATTGACCAGTTCCAGATCGTATCCGGCGCCCATGCCTTACTCCTGCTTGTCGCACTAAGATTGAAATCTCGTGCTCTCATGGCAGCCTGAGCGGTCGCGTTACGTCATCTCTTTTTCGTAGGTGGCAGGGGCAGAAACATGATCTGCTTAGGGAATGGGCAGTTGCGACAAGTATGTGCACATATTCGGTCACAAAATTGTATACAATCCTGCCGACATCGATCTGACCCACGGTCCGACTTGCCCTGCGCTGCCCGTGATTCCACTTATAAGGCAGAGGAAACGCAATGAACGACACCGTACCCCCGTCAGCCGAGTCGCTGGCAAACGATCTGGAAAAAGCCATTCACGAACACCGCATCGCCCCCGGTGCGAAGCTGAGTGAAGAAGAGCTTGGCGATATCTATGGCGTCAGCCGCACCACCGTGCGCGCGGCCTTGCAGGCGCTCACCCATCGCCGCCTGATCGAACACCAGCGCAATCGCGGTGCCTTCGTCGCCCAGCCTTCGGTCCGCGAAGCCCGCGAGGTGTTCGAGGCCCGCGCCCTGCTGGAGCCGCGCACCGCCCGCTCTGCCGCTGAACGGATGACGCCAGAAGACCTGGGCCTGCTGCGCGCCCATATCGACGCCGAACATGCTGCGCTCCATGACGGGGATAACGGGCGGGCGCTCTATCTGTCGGGCCAGTTCCATATCGAGATCGCGCGCATTTCGGATCAGGAGACGATCCTGAACTTCGTCGAGCAACTGATTTCGCGCTCCTCGCTGATTATTGCGCTCTACTGGCAGCGCCGCGCCGCGCTGTGCGAAAGCAATGCGCACCACGCCCTGATCTCGGCATTCCAGAAAAAGGACGGCGCATTGGCCGAGGAACTGATGAAGAGCCACCTGCTCGATCTGCTGACCTCGCTCGATCTGTCGAACAAGACCAGCAAGCCCAGCACGCTCCGCGCCGCTCTGTCGCATTAGTTGCTCTAGGCAGAGCGCCGCCGTGGCGCTAAAGGCTTGGGTATGAGTGATACCTTGCCCCCCTGCCCCGAATGTTCGTCCGCGTTCACCTATCAGGTGGATGCCCTGCTGACCTGCCCCGAATGCGGCCACGAGTGGTCCGCTGAAGCCGCCCCCGCCGACGAAGACGTCATCCGCGACAGCGTGGGCAATGTCCTTGCCGATGGCGACACCGTCACGGTCATTAAGGATCTCAAGGTCAAAGGATCGTCGTCCGTCGTCAAAGTCGGCACCAAGGTGCGCGGCATCCGCCTTGTCGGCGGCGATCACGACATCGACTGCAAGATCCCGGGTTTCGGCCAGATGAGCCTGAAGTCCCAGTTCGTCAAAAAAGTCACCGAATAACCGTCACGACCAGCGCCGCGACGGTCATCAGGAACAGCACGGGCGTCCAGAGAAGGCGCTCGGGCTTGGACGGGCTGGCCGCGTTCGCAATCAGCGAAATCGCCGTGATCACGGTCACGACCGTCAGCCAGCTATCGGGTGATCCTTCGTTCAGGATCACCCAAGCCATCGCGGCCAAGATACACGCCTGAACAATCGCGAGCCCCCGCCAGAGCGGCGGCAAACGGCCCTCGAACCGTCCACCGACCGTAAAGCGGCCAAGCGGTGCGCCGAAGGCCAGCGCGATGTGCATGGCGATCGGCAGGCAGGCGAGCGCGGCTTATGCGATGGCGGCGGGCATTTACGCGACCACCTTGTGACCGCGGCCACGCATACACGCGATCACGATGGCTTTGCGCGTGTCAGTCGCATCGACCGCACCGGCAATTCCGCCAGCCAAGGCTCCCGCAACAGCGCCGCCAGCGGCGTCCGCGTCATCGTCCCAGTGCCCCAGCAGCGCACCCGCGCCCGCACCCATCGCGGCCGCCGCCATGGTTTCCTGATCGAGGTGCCGCTGGTTCTGTGCCAGCGCCTGACACGCCGCGAGGTCGGTGTTGAAATTCGCCGCAGGCACGCCGTCTACAACAGGGGTATAAAGCGAGCCGTCCTCGGCGCAGGCAGCCACAAACACACAGGAAACAAGCACGGCAATCACAGTCTTTTTCATTGGATAATCCTTTCCACAAATCATGGAGAGGCAATTACCCACCCGCCAGTCAGGAGAATATGACCGCAGGTCTCATTAGATTGACCGCCCGTTTCAGGCGTGCATTTCCGCGAGGCGGCGGCGCTTAAGGTAGTCCATCAGCGCCACCTGCGGCTCCGGCTCGTGGATACAGGTCGCGCAATATTTCCCGCCGCTCTTGGCGCTCTTGTAATAACGGCAGCACCCGCCGCGCTTGCGGAAGGTTTCGCTCTGCGCCTGCCCGTCGGGGGCATCGGAGGCGGGCAGGTCCACGCGGATGAACCCGACCTGTTTGTTCCACAGCGGCGAGCCGCGCAGACACAGGATCGCCTCGGCGCGCTTCTTGGCCTCGGGGTCGTTCGCCGCCTTGCCAAGCTCCAGATAGGCGGCCGCCACGCCGTCCGCCACGATCCGCCAGAGCGCGCCTTTGGACAGCTTGCAGTTCAGCGTGACCGCTTCGATCACAGGCGCGAAGACCCGCACGATAGCATCATTCACCCGCGCGGCGGGGTCGCTCTGTCCGATCATGAAACAGTGCGGAAACACCAGCGAGGTTTGCAGGTACGGCAGTTCTTCGTCCCCCGACCGGAACACCGCGACGCTGGTGCGAAACGCGATGCTCTCTGCCGTCAGGTGGCCGATCTGGTGGCCCGTGAGGTCGAGCGCAGCCATCGCCCGCGCGACCTCGTAGCCCATGCGATTGAGGAAAAACGCCCCGCAGCTCTTGCTGTCGAGGTCATCGTAGATGCGCAGCTCCTCGGCCACTGCCAGCCCGCACGCGGCAGGGTCCGACAGGTCCGACAGACGCAGCAACCCCGAAGCTAACTCGCGCCGCAGCAACACGAACGACGGCAGCGCCGCTGCATAGGCAGCGGGCCAGTCGGCAGGTGTCAGTTGCGGCGCGTGGAGGACCATTAGTCGATCACGGCTTCGATCTGCGGGACCAGTTTTTCGACCGCATAAGGCAGGCTCAGCAGGGTCGAGTGGCTGAACGCACCCGTGGTTTCCGCATCGAGGAACACCTCGTAACCTTCTTGCGCGGCGGTCAGGAACGGCTTGGTTGGCAGGCCGTTGATCTTGGAATAATCGCCATCGGTCGAAATCCAGATGATCAGATCACCGTCGAGAGGGGACAAATCCTCGGTCGACAGGGTGGTGGTGAAACCGCTCGGATCGGGGTTCGCGTCAATGGCCTCGGGCGTAGTAAAGCCCATCTTGGCCAGCACCTGCGGACGGATATCCGCGCTGGTGTAGGCACCGGGCGCATCGCCCCACATGTAAGCAACCGAGGCCGTCTTGCCCGCCCAATCGGGATGCGCGGCGGCCACGTCATCCAGTTGCGCACGCACGCCGTCGACCAGTTCCTGCGCCAGATCGGCCTCGCCGACGACCTCGCCCGCCAGCAGCGCGCGTTCGTCCCAAGGCATCTCGTAATCGCCGATACCCGGAACGACTGCGACCACCGGCGCGATCTTGGACAGCTTTTCGTAGTCCTCGTCGGTGATGCCCGACCACATCGCAAAGATCACATCGGGATCGGAGGCCGCGACCTGTTCGAAATTGATCTCGCCCTTGAGGATCTCGGGCTCGGCGGTCAGCAGCGGCTCCGCCCACGGCCAGACGGCGTGTTCGTAGTCGCCATACCAGTAACGGATCGCCACCGGCTGTACGCCAAGCGCCAGCAGATCGTCCGCGCCGACATAGTCGAGCGTTGCCACGCGTTCGGGCTTTTCCTCGATCACGGTGGTGCCGAATTTATGTTCGATCGTCAGCGGATAGTCCTGCGCCATCGCAGCGGCAGAGGACATCAGAACGGCAAAGGTAGAAAGCGGAATGAGTCGCATAGCGAACCTCGGCAATTGAAAAATCTCATTCCTGACTAAAATAGTATGGAAAGGAAGTAAAGCGCCCGACCTACGCATTCCGGCGCAGCATGATTAGCAAAAACACAGGCGCGCCAATGATCGCCGTCACCACGCCCGCTGGGATCTCGGTCGGCGAAAGCAGCGTCCGTCCGGCAAGGTCCGCCGCGATGACCATGATCGCGCCTGTGAGTGCGGTCAGCAGCAAGTGCATGCCCGCGCCGGTCCGCACCATCCTCTTGGCCGCTTGCGGGGCGATGAGGCCGATGAACACCAGCGGCCCGACCGCCGCCACTGCGACCGCTGCCAAAGCGACCGATGTGAACAGCAGCACGCGGTTGTTCAAACGCACGTCCAGCCCGAGGCCCGTGGCCGCTTCTTCGCCCAGTTGCAGCACTGACAACCGCCGCGCCACCGCGGGGATCGTCGTGAAAACGACTGCTAAAGCCGCCCCCATGATCGCCACGTCCTGCCAGCCCGACGAATGCACGCTCCCCGCCAGCCAGCTCAGCGCCGACATGGAGTCGCGGATGTCTCCGTAGGTCAGGAACGCGCGGATCAGCGCGGCGAGGAACGACGAAATCGCGATGCCGATGAGGATAAAGCGCAACGCGTTCCGCCCCCTGCCCTTGTCCGACAAGGCTTGGACCAAAGCGGCTACGGCCATCGCGCCGACGAAGGCTACCAAGGGGCGCAGCGCGGGCGGGAATGCGGGGAACAGGATGATGGTCGACACGACCGCCAAAGCACCGCCCTGACTGACGCCGACCAGCGACGGATCGGCCAAAGGGTTGCGGGTGAGCGCCTGCAAGATCGCCCCCGAAACCGCCAACAGCGCCCCCGCCAGCATCGCGGCCAAGGCGCGCGGAATGCGGAAGTCGAAGACAACCGTGCGGGCCATGTCCTGCGCCGATCCAGTCAGCGTGGCCCAGACCTCCGCTAGTGACAGGGTATAGGTACCCAAGGCCACCTGCCCGATGAAAAACACCACCAGCACAGCGGCGAGAACGGCCAAAACGCCGTACCCCGCCGCAGGCAGCAGCACCGAAAACCGGCCCGTTTTGCTCGCCCAGACCCGCGTCATAGCCGCGCCCGGATCAGGCCGACGAACACCGGTGCGCCGATCAGCGCCAGCACGATGCCCGTTGAAATCTCTGCCGGTGCCAGCACAGTCCGTGCCGCAATGTCGGCCAGCAAAAGTACAAGCGCCCCCAGCAAAGCCGAATACGGCACGATCGCGCGGTAGTCCGCGCCGACGATCATCCGCGCCATGTGTGGCACCACGAGGCCGAGGAACTCCAGCGGGCCAGCGACCGACACCGCCGCCGCGCTCAGCAACACCACGGCGCCAAAGCCCCATGCCCGCGTCTTGGTCAGGTCGATCCCGAGGCCGAGCGCCGCCTCGTCCCCCATCGCCATTGCCGTCACGCGCGGCGCGATCCAAACCGCGATGACCGCGCCGACGACGCCCCACGGCAGCGCCCAGTAAACGGTCTCCAGCTTGGCGCCCGTAAGCGTCCCGCTTGCCCAGACCCGCAGGTTCTGGAATGTCGTTTCATCGAGGAGCTGGACTGCCATGAGAACAGCCGAGAGGAACGCCAAAATCGCCGCGCCGCAAAGCACGAGTGTCACGGGTGTCGCCCCCTCCGGCGCGGCCCGCGCGATGGCGAAGACGATGGCTCCGCTGATGACAGCGCCGATGGCGGCGACCAATGGAATCCACGCAACGCTCACCAGCCCGAGGAAGCCGACGCAGATGAACACCGCGAACGCCGCGCCCTTCAACACGCCCAAAATGCCTGGCTCGGCGAGCGGGTTGCGGGTGATCCCTTGGGTCATTGCGCCCGCCATGCCCAAGGCCGCACCCGCGAAAATGGCGATCACCGCGCGCGGCAGGCGCAAGGCGCGGACGATCTGGTGATCCATCACGGTAGGGTCGAACGCGGTGAATGCGCCGGTCACTTCGGACAGCGGCACCGCCTTTGCGCCCACGCTCATGTGGAATAGCGCGGCGAGCACCACCAGCGCGGCGGTCAGCGCGAAACTGATCGTCAGGCGGCCCATCTCAGGCAGCGGGGCCAGTCATCGGAATGCAAACGGGCCGCCCCGTGTCGGGGTCGGTCATTACGCGGGCGCGCAGTCCGAACACGTCTTCGAGCGTTTCGGCGGTGATGCACTCCGCCGGATGCCCCTGATGCACGATCGCGCCGTCGCGCATCATCACCACGCGGTCGGCGTAAGCAGCCGCGAGGTTCAATTCGTGCAGCACCACGACCAGCGTGCGCCCCTGCGCCGCGATCTTGGACAGCAGTTGCATCACGTCGATCTGGATTTTCAAATCGAGGTACGTCGTCGGCTCGTCCAGCAGAATGACGTCCGTATCCTGCGCCAGCGTCATCGCGATCCAGCACCGCTGCCGTTGCCCGCCCGACAGCGCGGTCACGGGACGATCGGCGAACTGGAGGACATCGGTCGCCTCCATCGCGTCGTGGACAGCGGTCTCGTCCGCCTTGGTCCACTGCCGCCACAGCGTCTGGTGCGGAAAACGGCCCTGCGCGACCAGTTCGCGCACGGTCAGCCCGTCTGGCGTCAGCGGCGTCTGCGGCAGCAGCGCCATCGCCTTGGCAATCTCGCGGGTGGGGGTGTCGTGAACAGCGCGGCCGTTCAGCTCTGCAACGCCGCTCGTGGGCGTGAGAATACGGGCCATCGTCTTCAGCAGGGTCGATTTCCCGCAGCCATTCGGCCCGATCAGCGCAACAAACTCGCCCTGTCCGACATCCAGATCGACGCCGTTCAGGATCGTCTTGCCCTCGTAGCCCGCTTTCAGATCATAGGTTCTGAGGATCGGAGAAAGGATCGTCTGCTGGTCCAACATGGCGGATATCCCGCTTTGCGAAAAATTGACTATTTCGCTCGGAATATGCCTCTGCTGAGAGGAATTCAATGGCTGACTAAAATAATCAGCTAAATGCGGCGCCCCCGAAGGGACACCGCACAGGGGACGTTATAGGATCAGGCTTCTTTGCGGCCGTTGCCGTCATAGAAGGCGATGATGATCAGCCAGCCATACCCCGCCGCGCGGCCCCATTCGGGAGCGGGCATACGCGACACGAGGCCGAAGATAGCGAGGTTGAAGATGATGCCCGGATAGTCGGCTCAAGCGGGGACTTCGGGCAGGAAGAAGCACACAACGATCGGAACAAACAGAATCGCAGCGAGACCGGCAAGGAAACGGGCGGAGGGCAGGAGATTGTCCTGTGCGGGAGTAGTGTTTATGAGAAGGCTCTTTCATGAGTGGTCAATATGAGAATGAAGCGCAATAAAAGAACCCAAACATTGCGGCGTTACGATTACAGGCCCTAGCGGAGTGCCTTGGGCCTCGTTACCACTAATGACAGATTAGGTTCCTTTAATTTACTTTCTGCAAATTCTGTAGTTTGTTTGTATTGCCTCGGTCAACGGAGTTCAAAACGTATGCCCAAATTAGGTCTCACCCCTGACGAGATCCGCGCCAAAGCCATTGAAATCTCGATGGAAAAAATCCGCACTCTTGGCGTGGACAAGCTTCGTCTGAGTGATGTCGCTAAATCCATGGGTGTATCCCACGCGGCGCTCTATCCCTATTTCGACGGTAAAGCGGCCCTGCTGGACGCCGTTGTGGAGCGTTGGTTGTCGAAAACTGAGTCGCCTTTACAGGACATCGCGGACTCTGCCGCCCCTGCCGAAGAGCGCATCGTCGACTGGTTCGTGACCCTCTACACCCTAAAGCGCGAGCGTGTTCTGGGCGATATCCAGCTTTTCACCGCGTTCGATATGGCCGTCGTGCGCGGCACCCCTGCTGCCGGTCATCACCTTGCGCGGCTCAAGGGCCAACTGGCGGGTATGGTCGAGGAACTGAACCTCGGCCCCTCCACTGAGGAGGCGACCTCCACCCTGTTCTTTGCCACCGGCGCTTTCCACCATCCTGGCATCATCAGCTGGATGCCCGACCTTGACCGCACGCCGGAACTTCGCCTGACGCTGCAAGCCATGCTGAACGGCTGGCCGCGCCGCTAATCAGCCGCGATAGACCACTGGCGCGGCGAGTGTCTGCAACTCGCCCGCCGCCACGCCTGCAATGCGTTGCATCAAAAGACGGGCCAGTTCGCGGCCCGAGGCATAGACGTCCTCGTAAATCCCCGTGATCTCGGGAAACAGCGCGTAGAGCAGATCTGACGTCTGTTTGGCCACCATCGGCATGTCATCCCCGACGCTGATCCCCGCATCGCGCAGGCCCGTGGCGACGGTAATCGCGGTCAATTCACTGTCACACAGGATCGCCTCGACGCCGGTATTGGCGAGCGACAGGCCAAGCTCGCGCAGGCCGCGGATATGGTCGCGCCCGCGCCGCGGACCGCTGTAAATCTCTGCCGTGATCCCACGCTCTTCGCATTCGGCGCGGAACTGGCGGGCCAGCATATCGTGGTTGAAAATCTCGCTCTCGGCCATGACCGCAAGGATCTGCCCCACCCCGCGATCCGCCAGTTGCTGAACGGCCATCGCAACGAACGCCGCCGCGTCGAAGTCGTGGTATGCGTGCGGGGTGAACAGTTCCGTCCGGCCGTGTGTGACAAAGGGAAAGTCCATCTCCAGCAGCATCTTCACCCGCGCGTCCTGCGGTTCGGTGTGCGTCAGGATCAACCCGTCCACCTGCCCGCCAGCAATCAGGCTCTGGATCGTGCGGTTCGTCTCCGCCCTGTCGAATTCGGGGTAGACGTTGAGCAAAAGCCCCTCCGCCCGCACCGTATCGCTGATCCCGTGAATGAGGTTGCGCGAAAACCCGACAGAATCCTCGTGCCCGTCCAGTACGATCCCCACCGCGTTCGACCGCCCCGTTCGCAGCTTCACCCCTGCGCGGTCCGGCACATAGCCCAGCTCCTGCGCCGCCTTCATCACCTTGAGTCGCGTGCCCTCTTTGAGATTTTCGCCGCCCCGCAGCGCCAGCGACACCGTCGAAAGACTAAGCCCCGTATGTTCGGAAAGTGTTTTCAAAGTAGGGCGTTGGCGGGATTTGGGCATGTCGGGTCCGGTTCAGAAAGGCGCTGCACTGCAGAATTGCATCGTTGCAATTGATAGCAGAAACCCATAGCGAACGGAATTTTTTTATCTAATGATTCAAAACGTTTGCGGAATAAGCCAGTAAGAATTGTAAATTGTAACGTTGCAATAAATTTCGAATAGTGCCTACGATCAACCTATGGCGGTAGCCTACTTTGCAAGTGAGAACCGTCCGGAGGAGGAGTATTTAGTAATGAAAAAATTTCTGACCGGGGCCGCGATCTGCGCCCTGAGCACAAGTGCAACCACGGCTTTCGCCGATGTGTCTATCATGTACCCGCAGTGGATCGCCTCGCTCGTCGAGCCTGCGATCGAGCAGTACGAGGCCGACACCGGCACCACCGTTACCAGCACCGAACTACCCGTCGACGGCTATGACCGGCGCGTGGCTGTCGATCTGGCCGCTGGCACAGCGGCGGACGTTGCGGTGCTCGACAGCTTCATGGTCGCAGAGCTTGCGTCCGCCGGCTACCTCGAAGCGCTCGAAGGTCCGCTCTCGGACTGGGACCAGTTCCAGTACTACATGCCGGGCTTGCTGGACGTCGTGTCTTTCGACGGCTCAGTTTATGCCCTGCCAACCGACACCGATGTGCGGATGCTGTGGTATGACAAATCCAACTTCGAGGCCGCTGGCATCGAAATGCCGTGGCACCCTGAAACGTGGGATGACGTTCTGGACGCCGCGCAAAAGGTGAAGGACGCCACCGGCGCGGACTATGCCTTCCTGCTGCCCGCTGGCACCAAGCAGGCCGAAGCCGCGACGATGCAGGGCTTCTACATGGCGATGCTCGGCGCGGACACAAAAGAGGGCGAGCGCAACCGCCTGCGCAATTGGGCCGAGGGAAAATGGATCGGCGCAAGCCCCGCCATCACGGCGACCGCGAACCTCTACCACGAGGTCTATGTAGAGCGCGAACTCACCGAGCCGTCGATCAACTATGCGACCGACCTATCGAGCGCGGTGCGCGAGGCGCTGAACAACGACGAGATTGGCATCCTCGCCAGCGGATCGTGGGAATGGGCGTGCCTGTTCGACTGCAACGGGCTTGATGTGCCGAGTAACCGCGAAGAGATCATCGGCTGGACCCCATGGCCGGGCAGCGGCGCCGAAGGTGCGCCCGCGACCACCAATATCTCGGGCGGTTGGGCCATTGGCGTGAATGCCGGCGCGGAGGACAAAGAGGCCGCGACAGCGCTTCTCACCGCGATCTTCGACGAGGCGAACTTCAAGAAGTGGACGCTCGACAATGGCCGCATGGCCGTGCGGACCGACATCTCTGAATCGCCAGAATATATGGAGAACGCGTTCCTCGCCCAAGCGACCGAACTTGCCGCGACAACCACGGGCCGCGACACCTACCCCGGTTATCAGGTGGTCTCTGCGCTGGTGCAGGACATGACGGGCGCCATTCTTGACGGCGTCGATCCCGAGGATGCCCTCGAGGAATATCACGAAGCTCTGGTCGACGAGTTCGGCGAAGAGAACGTGATGACCCTCGAATGAGCGAACGGCGGGCAGGGCCTCCCGCCTGCCCGCCACTATCCACGAGCGATCGGAATTCCTGTCATGCAGAAGAGCGGTAAATCATGGGTCAGCCCGTGGCTGTCGGGCTCCGTCCCCGTCCTGATCGTCGCGGCGATCCCTGCGCTGATCTTTGTCGGCGTGCTGCTGTATTTCACGGGCTGGGCGCTGATGTTCAGCTTTACCAACCTCGAACTCTATGGCCGCAAGGCGACCGAGTGGTCGTTTGTCGGGCTGGATAACTACGAACGCCTGTTCACGCGGCGCGGCTTTCTCGAAAGCCTTTGGACCACGCTGAATTTCACATTCTTCTCGGCCATCATCGGGCAGAGCATCCTCGGCTTCACGCTCGCCGCTGTCCTGCGGAATATGTACGGCGGCGTGCGGTCGGTGCTCGAGGTTTCCCTGATGCTCGGCTGGCTGCTTCCCGATATCGTCGCCGCCTTCCTGTGGTCCGCGACCACCAGCAAAACCGGCCTCGTCAACCAGCTCATCGTCATTCCGCTGGGGATGGAGCCGGTCAACTTCCTCAACGACTACGCGCTGCCGGTCGTGATCCTCGCGAATATCTGGAAGGGCACGGCGTGGTCCTATCTGCTCTATTCCGCGGCGCTCGATAACGTCAGCAAAGAGGTCGTCGAGGCGGCCAAAGTGGATGGCGCGAACGCATGGCAACGCACCCGCCGCGTGATCCTGCCGATCATCAAGCCGCACATCGGCACGAACCTGCTGTTCATCACGATCTGGACGTTCACCTACTTCCCGCTGATCTACGCGCTCACTGGCGGCGGTCCGGGTAGCAAGACCGAAGTCCTGTCGATCTTCCTTTATAAACAGAGCTTTGGCATCGGCAAACTGGGCTACGGCAGTGCGATTTCGGTCGCGATGCTGGTGATCGTCGGCGTGATGTCCCTGTTCTACCTGCGACTGCTGAAGGAGCCGGAATGATGAATAAATCCCGCACTCTCAACATCGCACTGGCCTTTATGGCGGTGATCTGGGTCAGCCCGTTCGCGTGGCTTCTGTCCACCGCCGTCGACCCCATCGCCACTGGCCAGTTGCGGTTTCCCAAGGAACTGGGTCTGAACAATTTTGCCCAAGCGCTGACGGGCGAGTCCCTGCTGCAACTGTGGAATTCGCTGTTCATTGCGGGCGGCACGGCCACGCTGACGCTCGTCGTGGCGTCGGGGTCGGCCTACGCCCTTTCGCGCCTCAAAATCCCTGGTCGCAACGCATTCCTGTGGTCGCTCGTGCTGCTGCGGATGTTGCCGCCGACGGGTATTCTCGTCCCGATTTACTTCGCCGCGCAGAGCGTCGGTTTGCTGAATAACGTCGGTATTATCGTCGCGCTGACGGTGCTCAACCTGCCCTTCGCGATGCTGCTTCTGAAGAACTTTTTCGACACGGTTCCCGTCGAGCTCGAAGAAGCGGCGCACGTCGAAGGCGCGTCGCTCGCCACCATTTTGCGGCGCGTGGTTCTGCCCATGTCCAAGGCGGGCCTCGCCGTCGTCTGGTTCTTTACCTTCACATCCGCATGGAACGAATTTCTGTTTCCGCTGCTCTTTTCGCGGACCGAGGACGCCTTTCCGATGTCGATGGGCCTCTATTCGGCTTTCGGGCGCAACGGGTCGATCCAGTACGGATTTCTCGCAGCTTTCTCAATCATTTACGCAACGCCCGCCGTGGCCGTCTATTTTCTCCTGCGCCGGAATATGAACACCGGATTTGCAGGGGTCGGAGTCAAAGGATGACATACAGCACCCCCCTGAAACAAAAGCTCGCCCTGACCACGGATGACGTCAAACAAGAGGGCAAGCTCCAGCGCCTTCTGGACGATCTGAAGGACAAGATCCTCCAGCCCGTGAGCGGCGAGATCGCGTGGCACTTCCACGAAGCCGATCTGGAAACGTCGTTTGCACTGACCGCCGATTGGCGCAACTGGCCCGCCTTCGATCAGCGCACCGTCTGGTCGAAAAAGCAGGGCAACACGTGGTTCGCGGCAGAGATTACCGTGCCCGAGGATGCGGCGGGCAAAGTGTTCCTGCTGCGCTTCACCTCGCAATGGCAGGAACGGCCCGGCTCGACCGATCCGCAGTGCCTCGCCTATCTCGACGGCGAGATCACGCAGGCGATCGACGGCAATCACAACGAACTCGTCATCATGCGGGATGCCGTGCCGGGGACCAAGGTCGTGCTGCACGTCGATGCGTTTACCTTCTTTGACCGTCCGCTGGCGGGTTTCCGCGTCGATTATCTGGTGCGCAACGAAGAGGTCGAAAAGCTGTTCTACGACCTCCGCACGCCCTTCGATGTCGCCTCGCGCCTGCACCAGACCGACAACCGCCGCCACGCGATTTTCAACATCGTGGACCGTGCGCTGCGGGCACTGGATCGCCGCGGCAAAGGGCTGACGGAGGGGCTTCAAGGCTCCATCGCCGAGGCGAAGGCCATCGCGCAGGAAATCTATGACATGGAGGACACGAGCGCCAAGCCGTCGGTCGTTGCCTTCGGTCATACCCACGTCGATATCGCGTGGCTCTGGCGGGTGAAGCATACCCGCGAGAAAGGCGGTCGCAGCTTTGCTACCGCTTTGAATATGATGAAAGAATATCCGCAGTACAAATTTATGTACAATCAGGCGGTGCTCTACGATTTCATCAAGCGCGACTATCCCGTGCTGTGGAAAGGCATCAAGGAAGCCGTCAAAAGCGGGCAGCTCGAAATCGACGGCGCGATGTGGGTGGAGCCCGACGCGAACATCGTTTCGGGCGAAAGCATGATCCGTCAGATCATGGTCGGTCGCCACTTCCACCAGACCGAATTCGGCGTCACGCCGACCTGCGTCTGGCTGCCCGATACCTTCGGCTATTCCGCGAACATGCCGCAGATCATCCAGAAATCCGGCCTCGATTATTTCATCACGTCCAAACTGTCGTGGAATGACACCGACAAGCACCCGTTCGACACGTTCTTCTGGCGCGGCATCGACGGGACGGACACCAAAGCGCACCTGCTCGTTGCGCAGGATTTCGAGAGCGACGAGATCTTCACCACCTACAACTCCGACCTGTCGGCCAGTCAGGTCATGGGCGGCTGGAAACGCTATGAACCAAAGGCAGTCCACCCCGAACTGGCCATTTGCTACGGCTGGGGCGACGGCGGCGGCGGTCCGACCCGCGAGATGGTCGAGCGCGGCACCCGCATGGAAAAAGGCATCCCCGGCGCGCCGCATGTGAAGCTCGAAGGCCTGCGCGATTTTCTGGACCGCATGGGCGGCGCGATGACCGAGAACGCGCCGAAATTCCCCCGCTGGAATGGCGAGCTGTACCTGCAATACCACCGCGGCACGCTCACCACGATCGCCCGCACGAAGCGCAACAACCGCAACGCCGAACGCGCCATGCGCGAGCTGGAATATTTCGCCTCGCTGGCCGCTGCGACAAAGGGCGCGAGCTATCCGAGCGAGGACCTCGACCGTCTGTGGAAGGTCGTGCTCATTAACCAGTTCCACGACATCCTCCCCGGCACCTCGATCCCCGAGGTGTACGAGGACACCGACGCGGAATACGCCGCTTTGTTCAGTGAACTCGACAGTACCCAAGGCCCTCTCGCGCAGGCGGAAAACACGCTGCGCACCAGTGGCGCGCGGGTCTATAACCTCACCGGCCAGACCCGCGACGGAGATCTGGTCAGCCTGCCCGAAGGCACCGCTGGCATCAGTACCGGCGGCACCACTGAGCCCGTCCAGACCATCCACCGTGCCGACGGTACGAGCGAACTGGTTGCCCCTGTCCACGGCCTTGGCTCGCAGGGCTGGACCGGTATCGCGAAGGCCGATGCGCCCGCGAAAACCTCGGGCCTTTCGGTCTCCAAAACGCACCTTGAGAACGACCGCGTTTCCATCCGGTTCGACGATCGAGGGCAGATCACCTCGGCCTTCGACAAGGCCCGCTCCCGCGAGCTGATCAAGGCTGGCGAGGTCGCCAACGCGCTCGTCGCGTACGAGGACAAGCCAATGGAGTGGGACGCGTGGGACATCGACTGGTATTTCGAGGAGCAGTTCTGGCCCCTCGACACCACCAGCGTCGAGGTCATTGAAGAAGGCCCCCACCGCGCCGCGATCAAGGTCGTACGCCACTACAGCAAATCGACCGTCACGCAGGTGATCTCCTTGCAGGACGGCGCCGCGATGGTGGAGTTCGACACCCACATGGACTGGCACGACAAACACACCGTGCTGAAGGCGCAGTTCCCGTTCGACCTGAACGTGTCCGAAGTCCGCTCGGAAATCCAGTTTGGCCACGTCACCCGCGCCACGCACCGCAACACAAGCTGGGACAAAGCGCGTTTTGAGGCGTCGATGCACCGCTGGGTCGACATGTCCGAACCCGACTTCGGCGCGGCGCTGCTGAACGATTGCAAATACGCCTACGACGCCCACGAACAGACGGTCCGCCTGACGCTCGTGCGCAGTCCCGCCTTCCCCGCGCCCGACGCGGACGAAGGGCTGCATTCGGTGCGCTACGCCCTGATGATCCACGACGGACTGTCCGATCTGGAAACCGTCCACCATGCGGCGGAGCGGTTCAACAATCCGATCAAAGTGATGGGCGATCTGACGGACATGGCGGAGGATGCCTTCAGCCTCGCCGAGGTGACAGCTGTCAACGTGACAGTCGAGGCCGTCAAGCAGGCCGAAGACGGCTCCGGCCTCGTGCTGCGCCTGTTCGAACACGCCAATCGCCGTGCGAACACACAGGTGACATTCGGCCTGCCGATCAAGTCCGTGCGCACAGCAAACCTGATGGAAGAAGAACGCTCGGCACCGCTGGAGATCACCGATAACGCCGTCACGCTCGACTTCCGCCCGTTCGAGATCAAGACGATTGTGGTGGAGGTCGACAATGGCTGATCTGGCACTCCACAGCGTCGAGAAAACCTTCGGCGCGCTCAAGGTCATCAAGGGCATCGACCTCGATATCCGCAACGGGGAGTTCATCGTCTTTGTCGGCCCGTCGGGCTGCGGGAAATCGACCCTATTGCGGATGATTGCGGGGCTGGAGAACGTCTCTGGCGGGACGGTCGAAATCGGCGGGAAGGTGATGAACAACACTCCCGCCCCGCAGCGCGGTATCGCGATGGTATTCCAGAGCTACGCGCTCTACCCGCATATGTCAGTGCGCGAAAACATGTCCTTCGGGTTGGAGCTGTCCAAGACCCCGAAGGCCAAGATTCAAGAACGCGTCGATATCGCGGCGGGCATTCTTCAGTTGGAGCCCTACCTCGACCGCTCTCCGCGCGAACTGTCCGGGGGTCAACGTCAGCGCGTCGCCATCGGGCGGGCTATCGTGCGCGAACCGGAGGTGTTCCTGTTCGACGAGCCGCTCTCCAACCTCGACGCCGCCTTGCGCGGGCAGACGCGGGTAGAAATCGCGCGGCTTCATGCGCGGCTGGGGACGACGATGATCTATGTGACCCACGATCAGGTGGAGGCGATGACCCTCGCCGACCGGATCGTGGTGCTGAACGGCGGCGAGGTCGCGCAGATCGGCACACCGCTAGAGCTATACCGCAATCCCGCGAACGCTTTTGTCGCTGGGTTCATCGGTGGACAGCAGATGAATTTCCTGACGCCGGAACAGGCCGCGCGGGCTTTGCCGGATACTGCGCTACCGGACGGCACCGAAACCGTCGGCGTCCGTCCCGAGCATCTGCAACAGGTCACTGGCGGCGGGATCGAAGGGACCATCGACGTGGTGGAGGAGTTCGGGGAATACGCGCTCTATCACATCACGCTGGACGGTGATGCGCTGCCGTCGGTGACGTTCAAAAGCTCCGCCACTGGCGTCGGCGCGATGGGCGACCGCATCCATCTGCGCGCCGATCCGCAGCATATCCACGCGTTCGACGCGGGGGGCCTCGCGCTCAGCGTGCCGACGCGGCATTGACGTCTCTTGCCTCAGCGGCGCTTTCGTGGTGGCTTCGGGCCGAATAACGAAGGTGCCGCTTTGGATTACGCCAGTTACCTCTCCCCCGAAATCCTCGCGTTCATCGCGGAGACGGACAGCTTTTACCCGCCGGGCGTGCCTGTCGATGATGTGGAGGGGCAGCGCGCTGTCTATAACCGCATGTGCGCGCATTTCCATGCGGGGCGGCCCGAAGGGTTGGCTGTCGAGGATACGCAGATCGCTGGCGTTCCCGTGCGCATCTACGGGACCGGTGATAAGACGATCCTGTTCGCGCATGGCGGCGGGTTCGTCCTTGGCGGACTGGAGAGCCACGATGACACCTGTGCGGAGATCGCGCATCGCACGAGGATGCGGCTGGTGGCCATCGACTACCGCCTCTCGCCCGAACATCTGCATCCCGCGGCCTATGAGGACATCACGGCCGTTGCCGAGGCGCTCGGTCCTGTGGTGCTCGTAGGTGATAGCGCGGGCGGAACGCTCTGCGCGACGCTGACGGGGACGCGGCCCGATCTGCCGATCCTCGGGCAGGTGCTGATCTATCCGATGCTCGGAATGCAGCGCAGCGGCGGCAGCTTCGACACCCACGCCCATGCGCCGATGCTGACGACCGCCGATCTGGAGTTCTACGGCAGCGTCCGTGGCGGCGACCCCGAAGACCCGCGATTGGTGCCTGCAAAAGGGCGGCTCGATGATTTGCCGCCGACGCATCTGTTTCCCTGCGAATGTGACCCTCTGTGTTCGGATGCCGAGGCGTTTGCCACGCGGACGGGGGCGCAGGTGACGGTGCAGATGGGCCTCGTTCACGGGTGGCTGCGGGCGCGGAATGTGAACGATCACGCAAGCGGCAGCTTTACCCAGATCATCGACGCAATCAGTGCGTTTGGCGGCTAGTCGGCCTGTTGCCGTGGGATTTGCGGACGGGATGACCAAACGCTTTGCGGAACGCTTTGCTGAGCGCCGAGGCATCCGCATACCCGCAGCGCAATGCGATCTCTCGCAGGTCGTATTCCGAATTCGACGCCAGTTCCCGCGCGTGTGACAGACGCACCATCTGGTAATACTGACCGGGGGAGAGCGAGAGTTCGGACTGGAACATCCGGTTCAACGTCCGCACCGTAAGGCCCGCACGATCCGCGATGTCTTCGAGCTTCAGCGGGGTTTCGATCGTCTCGACCATCAGGTTCATCACCTGCCGCAGCCGCGACGACCCCCTGCCCTGCAAACGGTTCGGCCCCCGCCCCGCCATCTGCTGACGTTCGGCGTCATGGAGGAACATGGTCGACGCAAGGAAGGCGCTCGCGGGGCCGAAGGTTTCGGCGATGTAGGCCAGCATCATCTCCAGCGCGGTGGAGGCCCCGCCGCAGGTCCAGAATTTGCCGCTGCGCACGAAGCGGTCGTAGCTGACGTTCACCTGTGGGAATTCCTCGGTAAAGTCGGCGATCACGGCCCAGTGGATCGTGCCCACCTCGTCGTCCAAGAGATCGGCGGAAGCGAGTATCCAGCTGGCCGTGTCCGCGCCGATGACCAGATCGGACTGGCGAGCGAGGCGGCTGACGAGCGCCAGATTTTCGGGCTTTGAGTGCTCGCGGTAGCTGTAGCCGCTGATGACGACCAGCAGATCGAAGCGCCCTGTTCCCGCGTCCGCATCCGGCGCGATACTTAAACCGCTGGAGCTTTTGGCGGGCTGGCCGTGGGGCGTTGCAATTTCCCAGCTGAGGGCGTCGTTGCCCTGATCGCGCACGGCGCGCAGCGGTTCCAGCAGGCACGACAGCACCATGTTGGAGAACCCGTCGAAAAGCAGAAACCGGACGTGGGGCATCGAAAATAGGCCGTATTTGACAAATTAATGGCAAGATATGACATTGCGCGCCGTTTGTCTGCCCTTAGCATCCCCTGTCATGGCGGTCGTGATGCACATTCTCTTGTACATTGACGGCACCGCCATAAGGCACGACGCAAGACGGCACAGGAGTTTTTGATGCCATTGGCCATGAACAAAGAAGTATTCATCACCTGCGCGGTGACCGGCTCTGGAGCGACACAGGATCGCTCGCCGCACGTCCCGCGTAGCCCGGCACAGATCGCGGAAAGCGCGATCGACGCGGCGAAGGCAGGTGCTGCAATCGTTCATTGCCACGTTCGCGACCCCGAGACCGGAAAGCCGTCGCGCGACCTCGCGCTCTATCGCGAAGTCACCGACCGCATCCGTGACGCTGAGGTCGACGTGGTGCTGAACCTGACCGCAGGCATGGGCGGCGATATCGTGTTCGGTTCGACCGAAGCGCCGTTCCCGCTCAACGAAGCTGCCACCGATATGGTCGGCGCGACCGAGCGTATGGCGCACGTCGCCGAATGCCTGCCCGAGATTTGTACGCTCGACTGCGGCACGATGAACTTTGCCGAAGCCGACTACGTGATGACCAACACCCCCGGTATGCTGCGCGCTATGGGCGGGATGATGACGAAACTGGGCGTGAAGCCCGAGATCGAAGCCTTCGACACCGGCCACCTCTGGTTTGCCAAGCAACTGGTCGAAGAAGGCACACTGGAGCCGCAGGCGTTGGTGCAGCTGTGCATGGGCGTTCCGTGGGGCGCGCCGAACGATCTGAACACGTTTATGGCGATGGTGAACAACGTGCCCGCAGACTGGAACTGGTCGGCGTTCAGCCTTGGCCGTGAACAGATGCCGTATGTGGCTGCGTCGGTTCTGGCTGGCGGCAACGTGCGTGTCGGCCTTGAGGACAACCTGTGGCTCGGCAAGGGCCAACTGGCGACCAACGCGCAGCTTGTTGAGCGCGCCGTGACCATCACGGAGAACCTCGGTGCGCGCGTGATCGGCCCCGCCGAAGTCCGCGAGAAACTCGGTCTGACCAAGCGTTCTCCGCAGGTGAAAGCATGACCCGCAGCGCAGCAATCATCGGTGGCGGTGTTATCGGCGGCGGTTGGGCTGCGCGTTTCCTGCTGAACGGCTGGAACGTCAACGTATTCGACCCCGATCCCGAAGCGGAACGCAAGATCGGCGAGGTGCTTTCGAACGCCCGCCGCGCCCTGCCCGCGCTCTATGACAACGCGATGCCCGACGAAGGGGAACTGCAGTTCTTCTCCGACATGGGCCAAGCGGTTGCGAACGTCGATTGGGTGCAGGAAAGCGTGCCCGAGCGGCTCGACCTCAAGCACAAGGTTCTGGGCGCTCTGTCCGATCTGGCGCCTGAGACGGCTGTCATCGGCTCGTCCACGTCGGGATTCAAACCGTCCGAACTGAACGCGGAAGGCGCGCGCGCTATCGTCGCCCACCCGTTCAACCCTGTCTATCTGCTGCCGCTGATCGAACTGGTCGGCGAAGCGGAACGCACTGAAAAGGCAGCGGAAATCCTGCGCGGCATCGGGATGTTCCCGCTCACCCTCCGCAAGGAAATCGACGCGCACATCGCTGACCGCCTGCTCGAAGCCGTGTGGCGCGAGAGCCTGTGGCTCGTCAAAGACGGCGTCGCGACGACCGAGGAAATTGACGAAGCGATCCGCATGGCCTTCGGCATCCGCTGGGCGCAGATGGGTCTGTTCGAGACCTACCGCATCGCGGGCGGCGAGGCTGGCATGAAGCACTTCATGGCGCAGTTCGGCCCCGCGCTGGAATGGCCGTGGACCAAGCTGATGGACGTGCCGGAGTTCACCGACGAACTCGTGGACCTCATCGCGGGTCAGTCGGATGACCAGTCGGGCCATATGTCGATCCGCGAGTTGGAACGTCTGCGCGACGACAACGTGGTCGGCATGATACGTGCGCTCAAGCGCAGCGGCTCGGGCGCTGGCGGCGTAGTCAACGCGCACGATGCCAATCTGCTGACCAACGAGACCAAGGACGGCCTGCCCGTCACCGCACGCCGTCAGGTTCCCGCAAGCTGGACCGATTACAACGGTCACATGAACGAAACCCACTACCTCGAGGCGTCTTCGCTTGCCACGGATCGCTTTATGGCCATAGTTGGGGCAGATGAGAGTTACATCGCATCGGGCAAAAGCTATTTCACTGTGGAAACCCACATCCGATATCTCGACGAAGTACATGCAGGTGACAAACTGACTGTCACCACCCAGGTGATGGGCGGCGAGGGCAAGAAACTGCACCTCTTCCACCGTCTGTGGAACGGCGAGTCTCTCGCTGCGACCGTCGAGACGCTTCTCCTGCACACCGATTTGAATACCCGCCGGACCTGCCTGCCCGAAGAGGCCGTGGCAAAGGCGGTTGCTGCATACGCTGAAGAACATGCCGGCAAAGACGCCGATGGCCACGGCAGGCATGTAGGTCAGCGCCAGGCGGCGGCACCTTCACCGGAGGGCGCTGTCACCTGAGGCCGTTCCCTCCCATCCGGGGGCGGCCCCGAAACCCGATTAACGGGTGGCCGAATAACGAAATAAAAACAGGGATCTAGAATGACAAAACATAATCACGAACCGCGCACCTACCAGCGTTTCGCCCCGAAAAAGGGTCTGACGCGTCGTGAACTTCTGAGCCGGGCCAGTGTGCTCGGCTTTGGCGCATTTGCAGCTGTGAACATGCCGTTCAGCTCTGCTCTTGCGCAGGAAGCAGTCAAGGGCGGCACGCTCAAGCTGGGTCTCGGCGGCGGCGAGAGCACTGAATCGCTCGATCCGGCACTGGCGCTGGCGCAGGTCGCGTTCCACGTCACCCGTACCTTCGGCGAAACCCTCGTCGACGTGAACGCCGACGGCACGCTGGACATGCGTCTGGCCGAAGACATCTCGTCGAGCGAAGACGCCAAGACCTGGACCTTCAAGATCCGTACCGGCGTCAAGTTCCACGACGGTAGCGAGCTGACCCCGAACGACGTTCTGGAAACCATGCTGCGCCACTCGGACGAAGACTCGAAGTCGGGCGCTCTGGGCATCATGCAGGGCATCGCGAACATGTCGGTCGACGGCAACGACTTCATCGTCGAACTGTCCGAAGCCAACGCCGACCTTCCCTACCTGATGTCGGACTACCACCTCGTGATCCAGCCGAACGGCGGCCGCGACAACCCCGCCGCCGGTATCGGTACCGCAGCCTACAAGGTCGTCGAAGCAGAGCCGGGCGTGCGTTATGCGTTCGAGAAGTTCGAAGATTGCTGGGACCAGACCCGCGGTAACTTCGACCGCGTCGAAATCGCTGTCATCAACGATCCGACCGCCCGTAACGCGGCGCTCCAGTCGGGTCAGGTGCACATCATCAACCAGGTTGCGCCGAAGGTTGCAGGTCTGCTCGGCCGTGCGCCGGGTCTGTCGATCAAAACCGACTCGGGCCGTGGTCACTACGTGTTCATCATGCACTGCGACACCGCACCGTTCGACAACGCCGACCTGCGTATGGCGCTGAAGTATGCGATCAACCGCGAAGAGATGGTCGAAAAGATCCTTCAGGGTTACGGCAGCATCGGCAACGATTTCCCGATCAACGCGGCCTATCCGCTGTTCGACGACAGCATTCCGCAGCGTACCTACGATCAGGAAAAAGCACGCGAGTACTACGAGAAGTCGGGCCACGACGGCTCGCCGATCGAACTGCGCGTGTCGGAAGTCGCCTTCCCTGGTGCCGTCGACGCAGCCCAGCTGTTCCAGGAAAGCGCCAAGGCATGTGGCATCCCGCTCGAAATCGTGCGCGAGCCTGCTGACGGTTACTGGTCGGAAGTCTGGAACGTGAAGCCGTTCTGCGCATCCTACTGGAGCGGCCGTCCGGTTCAGGACCAGATGTACGCAACCGCGTATCTCTCGTCCGCTGACTGGAACGACACCCGCTTCAACAACGAAGAGTTCGACGCGCTGCTCGTGAAGGCGAAGGGCGAACTCGACGTCGACACGCGCAAGGCACAGTACTCGGAAATGGCCGAGATCCTGCGCGACGAAGGCGGCCTGATCCTGCCGATGTTCAACGACTTTGTCGAAGGCGTCCGTGACGAAGTCCAGGGCTGGGAAAAGTCCGGCGTTTGGGAAGTCATGAACGGTCTCGCACCGCACAAGTGCTGGCTGGCCTGAGGCCGGCCGCATGAACTCACTTGTGGTTAAATTGTTGGTCCAGCGAATTTCGCTGGGCCTTCTCCTCATTTTCCTCGTGTCGATATTGATCTTTGTCGGCACGCAAATCCTTCCGGGGGACGTCGCACAGTCGATCCTCGGTCAGACGGCGACGCCTGAATCGCTCGCGAACCTGCGCGAAGAGCTTGGCCTCAACGTCCCTGCCTACCAGCGCTATTTCTCGTGGCTCGGCGGTGTCCTTCAGGGCGACCTCGGCACCTCGCTGACGAACGGGCGCGATATCGCGACCTCGATCGGTGAGCGCCTCGGCAACACACTATTCCTTGCCGCTTGGGCTGCCGTCATCTCCGTTCCGCTCGCGATCACGCTCGGCCTGATTTCGGTTCTCTACCGTGGCCGCTGGCCCGACAAGCTGATCTCTGCCGTTACGCTCTCGGCCATTTCGATCCCCGAATTCATGATGAGCTACATCCTGATGTACTTCGTCGCGGTAAAGCTCGGCTGGGCGCCGTCGGTGGCGATGCTCAACAGCAGCATGGGCTTTTGGGACAAGCTCCACGCTATCACGCTCCCCGTTGCAGTGCTCGTCTTCGTGGTCCTCGCACACATGATGCGCATGACCCGAGCGGCGCTTCTGAACGTGATGCAATCGGCCTATATTGAGACCGCAGAGCTCAAGGGCATCCCGCGGCTTCAGGTGATCTGGCGCCACGCATTCCCGAACTCCATCGCGCCGATCGTCAACGTGGTCATGCTCAACCTCGCCTACCTCGTTGTCGGTGTGGTCGTCGTCGAGGTGGTTTTCGTCTACCCCGGCATGGGCCAGTACCTTGTGGACCACGTAGCCAAGCGTGACGTGCCTGTCGTGCAGGCGTGCGGCCTGATTTTTGCGGCGGTCTACATCCTTCTGAATATGTTTGCGGATATCGTTTCGATCCTCGCAAACCCGAGACTGAGGCATCCGAAATGAGGCGTGTACCATTCCCCGCCCTTATCGGGCTTTTTATCACCACGCTGTTCCTTCTATGCGCGATCTTCGCGCAGTGGGTCGCCCCCTATAGCGTCAGCGAAATCGTCGGCGATGTGTGGGAGCCCGCGTCGGCAGAGCACCTTTTGGGCACCGACAACATCGGTCGTGACCTGCTGTCGCGCCTGATCTGGGGTGGCCAGACGACGATCTTCGTCGCTATTGCAGCCACTGTCGTCAGCTTCGTCACCGGCTCGGTGCTGGGTCTGTTCGCTGCCGTGATCGGTGGCTGGATCGACCAGCTTCTGTCGCGTTTCGTCGATCTGATCATGGCGATCCCGACGCTGATCTTCGCGCTCGTCGTGCTGTCGGTCATGCCGGTGACGCTACCTGTGCTGATCCTCGTGATGGGTCTTCTGGACTCCACCCGTGTGTTCCGCCTGTCGCGTGCGGTTGCCAGCGATATCGAAGTCATGGACTACGTCGAGGCGGCCCGTCTGCGCGGCGAAGGCCGCACATGGATCATCTTCCGCGAAATCCTTCCCAACGCCTTGTCGCCGCTCGTTGCGGAGGCAGGGATGCGCTTCATCTTCATGGTGCTGTTCGTGTCCACGCTGTCGTTCCTCGGCCTTGGCGTTCAGCCTCCCGCAGCCGACTGGGGCGGGATCGTGAAGGAAAACAAGGACGGGATCGTCTACGGCATTCCGGCGGCCCTGCTGCCTGCCATCGCGATTGCCGCTCTGGCGATCAGCGTTAACCTCGTCGCCGACTGGGTGCTCGACCGTACCTCGTCGCTGAAAGGAGGCCGCAATGGGTAACCTGCTGGAAATCAACAACCTCAAGATCGAGGCGACCAGCTATCCGCCAGGCGAGCCGCCCAAGCGGATCACCATCGTGGACGGGGTGTCGCTCGCGCTGGAAAAGGGCAAGGTGCTTGGCCTCATCGGGGAATCCGGTGCGGGCAAGTCCACCATCGGCCTTTCTGCCATGAGCTACGGACGCGGCGGGATCGAACTGACCGAGGGGGAGATCATCCTCAGCGGTCGCGACATCCGCAACGCGAAGTCCGGCGTTCTGCGCAAGCTGCGCGGGGCCGAAGTGACCTATGTGGCGCAATCCGCCGCTGCGGCCTTCAACCCTGCCAAACGGCTGATGGAGCAGGTCATCGAGGCCACGCTCTACCACGGTAAGGCCAGCAAAGCCGAAGCCGAGGCGCGTGCCGTCGATCTGTTCCGCAAGCTCGGCCTGCCCGAGCCCGAAACCTTCGGCAACCGCTACCCGCACCAAGTGTCGGGTGGTCAGCTTCAGCGCGCGATGACCGCGATGGCGCTGTGTCCGCAGCCCGATCTGGTGATCTTCGACGAGCCGACAACCGCGCTCGACGTGACCACGCAGCTTGGCGTTCTGGCCGCGATCAAGGCGGCGATCAGTGATCAGGGCGTTGCGGCGCTTTATATCACGCACGACCTCGCCGTCGTGGCCCAGATCGCCGACGACATCATGGTTCTGCGCCACGGCAAGACGGTGGAATACGGCACCACGGAGCAGATCATCACCGCCCCGCGCGAGGAATACACCGCCGCGCTGGTGTCGGTGACGGCCAAGGATCACACCGAAAAGGTCAGCGATGACAAGCCGGTGCTCGAAGTCTCGAACCTTCATGCCCGCTACACCGGCATGGACCGCGAGGTGCTTTCGGACATCAACATCGCGATCCAGCCCGGCACCACACTGGCTGTTGTGGGGGAGTCCGGTTCGGGCAAATCCACGCTGGCGCGCGTGATCACGGGGCTTCTGCCGCAGATCAAGGGCCGCGTGACCTTCGAAGACCGCGAGCTGTCGCGGGACCTCAAGGGACGCAGCCGCAACGATCTGCGCGAATTGCAGATGATCTACCAGATGGCGGACGTCGCGATGAACCCGCGTCAGACCGTTGGCACGATCATCGGCCGTCCGCTCCAGTTCTATTTCGGTATGAAGGGCAAGGAACTGCGCAACCGCGTGGTCGAATTGCTTGACGAAATCGAACTCGGCGCAGGCTTTATCGACCGCTATCCGGCAGAGCTTTCGGGCGGCCAGAAGCAGCGTGTCTGTATCGCCCGTGCTCTTGCGGCCAAACCCAAGCTGATCATCTGTGACGAGGTGACGAGCGCGCTCGACCCGCTGGTGGCTGACGGAATCCTCCGTCTTCTCAAGGATTTGCAGGACCGCGAGCATGTGTCCTACATGTTCATCACCCACGACATCGCCACCGTTCGCGCCATCGCCGACAGCATCGCCGTGATGCACCTCGGCAAGCTGGTGCGCTACGGTCCGAAGTCGAAGGTGCTCGCGCCGCCGTTCGATGATTACACCGACAAGCTGCTGAAATCAGTGCCGGAAATGCGGCTCGATTGGATGGAAGAAGTCCAGCGGACGCTTTGAATGGAAAGGCCGGAGTTCACGCTCCGGCCTTTTTCACATCAAGACGCGCCGCAGGTCGGCATCGGCAAACGGTTTCTTGAACGTCGCGGCCTGTAGCCCGTTCGCGCCTGCTCGGATTTCGCGGGTGGACATGATGATGAGGCGGCTTTCTGGGTTTCGGGCCTGCGCGGCGCTGAGGATATCCCACCCTGAATTCCCGCTATCGAGGTTCAAGTCACTGATAACGAGCGCAAAATCTTCGGCGTCCAGCATCGCGAGCCCTTCGGCAAAAGTCTGCGCGCGGCGCACGGTGTAGCCCGCCTTCTCGGCGCTCTGCGCGACGGACGCCAGATAGGCAGGGTCATCGTCGATGACGAGCGCGGTGCCGGTGGTCATGGGCTGTGGTCCGGCGACCGCCTCGACCGGCGGGAAGGTCATCGTGATGACGGTGCCATGCGCGGCGGCGCTCGTGTCCGAGGTGATCGTCATATCGCCGCCCGACTGGTGCACGAACCCGTCCACCATCGACAGCCCGAGGCCCGTCCCTTGCCCGTCAGCGCGCGCCGTATAGAACGGCTCGGTCGCTTGGCGGAGCGTTTCCGGCGTCATTCCGCGCCCGTTATCCGCGATGGTCACGGTCGTGCCATCGCCCGCCGCAACGGTGATCTCGATCCGCCCCGCCCCGTCAATCGCCTGCCCCGCGTTGACACAAAGGTTCAGGATCGCGCTTTCGAGCTGCCCCGGATCGATGAGGCTGAGCGATGGTGCCTCGGGGACGGTTATCGCGATCTCCACCGTGCTCGGGACGGCGATTTCCAGCAGATCGGCCATGCCTTCGACCAGTTCGCCGATGTCCGTCACCTGTGGCGCGAGGTGCTGTTTGCGGGCAAAAGCGAGCAGCCGTTCGGTCAGTGAAACGCCGAGATCCAGCGCAGACCCGATCCGCTGGCGCAGGGCGCGGGCTCGGTCGGCGTCGGCTTTTTCCATCAGGTGCAGGTTGCCGGAAATGCTCGACAAGATGTTGCCGAAGTCATGTGCGATCTCGCCCGACACCTTACCGAGCGCCTCGACTCGGCGGATTTCTTCGAGCCGCGCTTCGACCTTTTTGCGCTCGGTCGTTTCGGACACCAGCCAGACGGTGCCGCCGCTCGGCAGGGGCGATTGCCGCATCTCGACAATGTTGCCGTCGGGGTCGGCGTATTCTTCGAAATCCACCTCGCGGGCGGTGGGTTGGCGGGAGAAACGGGACCGCGCAATCAGTTCTTCCATCTGGTTGGGGCCGCTCGTGGTGTCAGGCGGCAGGCGAAGGAGTTTGCGCAGATTGGCGTTCTCCGCCTCGATCAGTCCGTTCGCCGAGGCCACGGCAACACCGTCCCTGATGTTGTTGAAAACACGGGAAAAGAGCGCGTTCTGGTGCCTGATCTGTCCCGTGCGCCGGTCCAGATTGCGGGCGTTTTCGCGGAACACATCGAACGCCGCATAAAGCTGCCCGATCTCGTCGTCGGAGTTCACCTTGTTCGGCAGGTCCGCCCGCAGGTTTCCGGCGGCAAGCTCGCGCATCTTGCCAGCGATTTCCTGAATGTTCCTCGCGACATAGCGGGAGACGTAGATGGCGGAGCTCACGGCGACCAGAAGACTGGCGAGGATGAAGGCGAAGAACGATTTCTTCGCCAGTTCGAGGTTCCGAGACGTGTCCATCCGCGCTTGGCTGAGGCGTTCCTGAGCGGAAGTGACCTTGGTTTCGGCGTAGGTGCTGATGCGGCTGGTTTCCTGACGGATGCGGAATAGCGCGTTTTCCGCATCAAGATGCGCCGCCAGATCATTGTATTTCAGCACAAAAAGCCCGCCACCGCGCTGCATGGCGTCGTCCAGCTCGGCCAGCGTTGTCTGTTGGTCGGGCGACAGGTCGCCAATCTGTGCGCGTCGCTGGGTAAAAAGACGGCTGAAGTCGCCCAGTTCGATCAGCGCATCGGCACGTGCGGCCCCCAGCGCGTTGATCGCGAGCTGTTGCAGGTCGGCCCATTGCTGGCGATCCTCCAGCGGCAGCGTGTCGTCATTGGCCAGCCTGCGCACGCGGTTGTTGAGGCGTACCATCTCGCGGTCGATCGCTTCCAGTGCGGCCTTGCGTTCGGTCTGGGGTAGCAGCGCGTTCGTCAGATCATCAATCGCCAGCCGCAGCCGCGCAATTGGGAATTCCAGTTCGGGATCACCGACCGATTGCTCTTCGATCCGCTGGAGGTTCTCGCGGATGCTCTGCGCCTCTTTTTCAAGCTGGAACGGGGCAAACAGAGCGAAAAGGAACGGCGCGGAGGTCGCGAGATCGGAGGATTCCTGCGAAAGCGTCAGCGCGGCGGAGACCTCTGTCAGCGTGTCCTGATGGAGCACGTTCATCCACAATTCGGTCCGGTTCAGCACGCGCATCCCGATCAGACTGACCAGCAGCATGAGCGTGAACAGCACCGCGATGGCGGCTGACAGGCGGAAACGGACACTGAGGTTGCGGATGAAATCCATCGTCAACCCGGCGACAGTTGGAACACGTAGCCGCGGGTCCGGCGGGTTTGCAGATGCACGGGTTTGGACGGAACAGGCTCGATTTTGCGGCGCAGGCGCAGGATCAGAACGTCGATGGTGCGGTCCACGTAGCGCTCCATATCCGAGCCAAGTTCTTCGAGCAGTTCGGGCCGCGTGATGACCCGCTCGGGGTTCTTGGCAAAGAACTCGAGCAGACGATACTCGGCGTTGGTCAGCGGGATTTCCTCGTTCTCACCATCCAGTAGCCGCCGGCTTTCGAGGTCCAGTTTCTTCGCGCCGAAGGCAATCGTCTGACCGTTCGTCGCGGGCTTGGCGCTGCTGTGTCCGTAGCGGCGCAGGACGGCACGGATGCGGGCGACAAGCTCGCGCGGATTGAAAGGTTTGATCAGGTAATCGTCCGCACTGGTTTCCAGTCCGATAATACGGTCGATTTCGTTGCCAACGCCCGTCAGCATGACAATCGGGATTTCGTAGCGTTCGCGGATGTGCATCGCGAGCGTCAGACCGGACTCGCCACTCAGCCGCAAATCTATCACCACAAGGTCCACGGGCGGCGGGTCGCCAAGCGCGTGAAAGCTCGGAATGTCGGCACATGTCACGACGCCGAACCCGCTTTCGACCATGAGCGCGGACAGCGTTTCACGGACGTGCGGATCGTCGTCGACGATGGCGATTGTCGGCTCTCCCTTGCCGGCCTGCATGCAACTCTCCTCCTGCTACGTGCTTGGCTTATGTCCGGCCTGAATGGAGGCCGGTCAGAGTTGATAGCGCAGATTTCCGGCCAGTTTAAGCAGAGCAAACCTGTTTGTAACATTGTTAACCCGAAGGCAGTCTGGAGCGGTTTTCGTTAACACACTACGCCTCGCCATCGGGATCGGGGCGCTTTTATCGTGGCCCTACCAACGCAGGTGGCCCACGAGGAACAAGATCGGGTCGCCGCGTCCAAGGGAGGAAATTATATGACCAAATTCATCACCCGTGCCGCGACGGCACTGGGCGCACTCAGCATCAGCGCATTCGCAGCTTCGGCACAGGATTGTGCCAATCAGGGTGCATTAGACACGCTTTATTGCGACGCGAACGGCGACCTTGTGGCCGACACGCCGACCGATCCGGCGCAGCTGAGCGATCCCGACACGCTCGTATTCGCCTACACCCCCGTCGAAGATCCGGCCGTTTACGCCGACATCTGGGAGCCGTTCATCGAGCACCTGTCGGAAACCACCGGCAAGGACGTACAGTTCTTTGCGGTCCAGTCGAACTCTGCCGAGGTCGAGGCCATGCGTTCGGGCCGTCTGCACGTTGCGGGCTTCTCGACCGGTCCGACCCCGTTCGCGGTGAACCTCGCCGGTGCGGTGCCCTTCGCGATCATGGGCGCAGAGGACGGCCAGTTCGGCTACAAGCTGCAAGTCTTCACCCAATCGGACAGCGACATCGAAGAGGTCGCCGACCTCGCTGGTCGCCGCGTGGCGCACACCTCGCCCACTTCGAACTCGGGCAATCAGGCACCGCGCGCACTGTTCCCCGATCTCGGCGTTGTGCCGGACGAGGACTACGAAGTGATCTATTCGGGCTCGCACGACCAGTCGATGCTGGGCGTTGTCGCGGGCGACTACGATGCGGCTCCGGTTGCGTCCGAAGTCGTCGACCGCATGGCGGAACGCGGCCTCTATGATCCGGCGGACGTCCGCATGATCTGGGAGAGCGATCCGTTCCCGACCACCTCGTTCAACCTCGCGCATAACCTCGACCCCGAGCTGGCCGAGAAGATCAAGGAAGCCTTCTTCACCTTTGATTTCGCAGGCACCGCGCTTGGCGACGAATTCGAAGGCGTGAGCAAGTTCATCCCGATCACCTACAAGGATCAGTGGGCGGTTATCCGTCAGATCCAAGCGTCCAACGGCGTCGAGTACACGCCGCAGGGCCTCGCAGGAAACTAAGTTTCTCCCACCATCGGCGTCCGGTCGGTCATTTCGCCGACCGGACAGCTTCACGGCTTCTCCACGTTTCTGCCGGACGCACATTCGGCAGGGGCATGGCCGTGCTATGTCCCAGAGGCACTCATGCTAAAAATCACCAATTTGACAAAGCGTTACGGATCGGGCGACCCCGTTCTGAAAGGGCTGGACCTGACCGTAGAGGGCGACCAGATCACCTCGGTCATCGGATCGTCGGGCGCTGGCAAAAGCACCCTGCTGCGCTGCATCAACCGTCTGGTCGAGCCGACTTCGGGGTCGATCAATCTCAACGGGACCGAATTCACGACCCTGAAACGCAGCGAATTGCGCGCTGCCCGCCGCCGTATCGGCATGGTGTTTCAGGGCTTTAACCTTATCGACCGTCTGACCGTGATGGAAAACGTCCAGTCGGGCCGTCTGGGCTACATTCCGCCCTGGCCCGCGCTGACCCGCCGCTACCCCAAGGACGACATCCGCCGCGCTTACGAACTGATGGAGCGTGTCGGCATCGCCCACTACGCGGACAAGCGTGCGGACGAGCTGTCGGGCGGTGAACGCCAGCGTGTCGGCGTGGTGCGTGCGCTGATGCAGCGCCCCGAGATCCTGCTGGCCGACGAGCCGACCGCGTCGCTCGACCCCAAGACTTCCGAACAAATCATGTCGCTGCTGCGCGATCTGGCGAGCGAACTGAAACTGCCCGTCATCATCAACATCCACAACGTGACCGAGGCCAAGGAATACTCCGACCGCATCGTCGGGATGCGCTATGGCCGCATCATTTTCGATGACAAGCCCGCGCAGCTCACCAAGACCGAGATGGACGAAATCTACGCCGGCGTCCCCGCACAGGACCGCGCCGCCGTCGGAGCCGCCGCATGAGCACGCAGCCCGACACTTGGCGCAAGCCGCCGTTCATCGCGAACCCTGTTTTGCGGTACGGCCTCTATATCGTGACGGCGGTTTACGTGGTCTTCACCCTCGCCACGCTGCCTATTGACTGGGACCGCGTTTCGGACGGCATGACCCGTGCGCAGCGCATTTTCAGCGGTGCGTTTCCGCCGAACTTCGACCGTGCAGGGCTGCTGTTCGACGGCTTCATGGAGAGCCTGAAGATCGCCATCCTCGCCACCGTCGGCGGCATCGCGCTGTCCGTGCCGCTGGCGTTCATGGCGGCGAGCAATATCGCGGTGAAGCCGGTCTATATCCTCGGCCGCGCGATCATCATCATCGCCCGTAGTTTCCACCCCGTGATCGTCGCAATCATCTTCGTCAAAGCCGTCGGCTTCGGCCCCTTCGCGGGTGCACTGACGCTGGTCGTCTATTCGGTCGGTTTCGTCGCCAAGCTACTGGCCGAACGGATCGAGGAGATCGACTTCGGTCAGGTCGAGGCGATGCGTGCGGCCGGTGCTGCCTTCATTCCGACGCTGGTTTACGCAATCATCCCGCAGATCATGCCGCGCCTCGTCGGTCTGGGCATCTATCAGCTCGACAGTAACCTGCGCGCCTCTGCCGTGGTCGGCATCGTCGGTGCGGGCGGGATCGGCGCGACGCTGGCGAATGCCTTTGGCCGCTACGACTATGATTTCGCGCTGGCCATCACCATCGTCATCGTCGGCGTCATCCTCATCTCCGAAGCCGTCAGCGGCGTTGTCAGAAAGCGGATCGCATAATGAATACCTCAGTTCATAGCCAACTGGACCAGTGGTCCCGCTTCACCCCAAAACAGCGCCTAATCCGGTACGGAGGCTTCGCCCTCACCGCGCTGATCGTTGCTTGGGCGCTCAGCTCGATCGACGTCATCTGGGCGTGGGTCTGGGATGCGCCGTCGCAGATGGGCGACCTCTTTGGCCGCATGATGCCGCCCGATCCGCAGAACCTGCCGTCGATCCTCGAAGCGATCTGGCAAACGGTGAACATCGCCACGCTCGCCACCCTGATCGCGGTCGTCGTATCGCTGCCGGTCGCCTATATCGCCGCGCAGAACACCACCCCGAACAAGTTCTTCCTCTGGGTAGGCCGCTTCATCCTCGTGTCGTCGCGCTCGGTGAATACGATCATCTGGGCGCTGCTGTTCGTTGCGATTTTCGGCCCCGGTATCGTTGCGGGTATCGTCGCGATCATGTTCCGCTCCATCGGCTTCTTGGGCAAACTGCTCGGCGAAGCGATCGAGGAGATCGACCGCAAGCCCGTCGAAGCGCTCGAAGCCTGCGGAGCCTCGCGGTTCAAGATCGTGCTCTACGCCATCGTGCCGCAAGTGATGCCGACGTTCTTTGCCGTGGCGATCCTGCGGTGGGACATCAACCTGCGCGAATCCACGGTGCTCGGCCTTGTGGGTGCGGGGGGCATCGGGATGATCCTTCAGGGCGCGATCGACACGTTCAACTGGCCCGAGGTGTCGATGGTGCTGCTGACCATTCTGGCCCTTGTGATCTTGGGCGAAGTCGTGTCGTCTTACCTTCGCAAAAAGATACTTTAACGGATCGGCGGGAGGGCTATCTGCTCTCCCGCCGAAACCATGACCAGACCGAGTTTTATGAATACCGAACAGGCCTTTGCGCAGTACGAAAACGTCCGCGCCAGTTTCCCCTCTGCCAGCTTTCCCGCAGCGTCCAAAACGGGCCGCGATTTGTCGGACACGGTGGATGATTTCGACGCCTATATCCTCGATGCTTTCGGTGTTCTGAACCGCGGCGAGACGCCGATCGAAGGCGCGGTAGAGCGGATTGCGGAACTGCGGGCCAAAGGCAAGCGGCTCGTCGTGCTGACCAACGCTGCCAGCTACACCCGCGAAAAGGTGCTGGCGAAATACCACCGTCTGGGCTTTGATTTCACTGCTGATGAAGTCGTCTCCAGCCGCGACGTCGCCTTTGCCGCGCTGCCTGCCGGCAATTGGGCCGCCGCCGCGACCGAGGCTGACGATTTCAGCGATGCGCCCGAGGGTGTCCGCTTGGGGCAGTTGCTGGATGACCCGTCACTTTATGACACAGCGGGCGGGTTCATTCTGCTGTCGTCAGAACGGTGGCAAGAGGCCGACACCGAGCGCCTGATTGCCGCGCTCAAGGACCATCCCCGCCCGCTGGTCGTCGCCAACCCCGACCTCGTCGCGCCGCGCGAACATGACCTGTCGATTGAACCCGGCACCTTCGCGCATCGCATCGCGGCAGAGACCGGCGTGACGCCCGATTTCTATGGAAAGCCCTTCGGCAATGCATTCGGCACCGCCCTCGCCCGCTTGAACGGCATCGACCGCAGCCGCATCGCGATGGTCGGCGACACGCTCCACACAGACGTTCTGGGCGGCGCTGCGGCGGGCATCGGTTCGATCCTGATCACCGACCATGGGCTGTTCAGCGGCCAAGACGTGACCCCGTTCATCGAAGCCAGCGGCATCCGCCCCAGCTGGATCGTCAGCACGACTTAATCGAGCATACGACCCGCGATATCGTCGTGCCCTGCGGCGCGGAGGCCCTCCGCCGCGCCTTCACGGTCGCGCAAGTCCTTGTTCTGGTTCAGTTTCCGCTTGGCAAGAACGCGGGTCGGCTCGAAGCGGAACGCGACGATATTTTCTAGCATCTGCTCCATATAGTCGGCAGGCGCGTCGGCCATTTTCCACGCTTGATCGCCGTTCACCTTGCGCTCGTGATGGCGGGTGAGCAGACCGACGGCGGCGCGTTTGGACTGGGTGTCGTGCTGGAATTCCATCCGGCCGTAGACGTGCGCGACCTCGTAATTCCACGTCGGCACCTGTTTGTGGTGCTCGTGCTTGGAGGGGTAATAGTTCGGCGAAACGTAAGCGTCGCTCCGCTTGAAAATCGCCAGAACCTCCTGATCGCCGACCAGTTTGTGCATGACGTTCGCCAGCGCGACGTGTCCGATGAAATGACCCGCAGGCGCGCGGAGCAGCGGAATGTGGTTCGCGATCAGCCCCTCGTCCGTCTGCACGACAATCGCGGCAAGCGGCGCGGCCTCGACCAGTTCGGCAATCGCCTCGTGGCGGGGCTCTTCGAAATGTTTGGGGAGGGACATGCGGCCCGCTCCGGTCTGACGCTATGGCGCGACATTCATCGAAGCGGGCGGCAGTTTCAACCGGCGTTATGCGCGCGATTCAAAGTAGTTCAGCGGGATCTTCAGATACGAACGGTCATCGGCCTCGGGCTCTGGCAGCCGGCCACCTCGGATGTTGATCTGGAGCGCGGCGAGCATCCGTTCGGGCAGGCCTAGCGTGGCGTCGCGCGCGTCGCGCACCTCGCGGTATTCCGCTTCGGACGGGTTGTCCTTGAAGTGCTTGTTCTGCGCCTTGTGCTCCGCCACCGTCGCCTCGCACTGCTCCTCGCGGCCATCGGGTGCGTAGTCGTGACCGATGAAGAGCCGCGTGTTTTCAGGCAGAGCAAAGATGCGCTGGATGGTGTGGTAAAGCGCGGCGCTGCTGCCACCGGGGAAATCGGCGCGGCTCGACCCGACATCGGGCATCATCAACGTGTCATGCACAAAGGCCGCGTTCCCGCAAACGTAGGTGACCGAGGCCAGCGTGTGACCGGGCGAGAACATGACCTTCACAGGCAGATTGCCCACCATAAACTGGTCGCCATCGGCAAACAGACGGTCCCACTGCGAGCCATCGGTTGGGAAATCGGGGAGGTGATAGATCTCTTTCCAGAGGGCTTGAACTTTGCGCACTTTCTCTCCGATCCCGCGCGGGGCGTTCAGGATATCCGCCAGATACGGCGCGGCAGAGAAGTGGTCGGCGTGAGGGTGCGTGTCGAGGATCCATTCCACCTCGATCCGCTCGGCGCGAATATATTCGAGGATACGGTGCGCATTCGAGAACCCCGTCGCAGCGGCGAGCGGGTCGAAATCCAGCACCGGATCGACAATCGCGCCCTTCATCGTTTCAGGGTCGTGGAAGACATACTGCCAGCTTCCGGTCGGTTTATCCCAAAATGGTTGGACGATCGGGTTGGTCATAATCACTCCTGACATTTCAAAATTCACATGCTTGAACGTGAATGTATGTCGGGTTCTCCGTTTGGAAAGGCCGCGACCCATTTGCCGCACGGGATTTGCACGAAATTCCGTTGTTCACGTGCAACTTCCTAGATATGTCCCTGCGCATGGCCAGACGTCCGAAATCCAGCCTCGATACGCTTGTCGCGCCGGTCGCGCCGCTGCTGAAACAAGCGGCAGGATTGGCCGTTGTGGGCAACCTTTTGTGGATCGCGCAGGGCTATGTCATCGCGCGGACCATCGCTGGTTTGCTGGACGCCGAGCTCGCTGGCATCGCCCCCCTCACCGCCGCTATTCTGTTCGCCGTTCTGGGCCTGATCCGCGCTGGCCTCAGCTACGTCGGAGAGGGCCGCGCGTTCGAGGCCGCCGACCGCCTGACCCGCAATCTACGCACCAAGCTCGTGACCCGCGAGGCACAGGCGATCACCCTCGATTACGGCGCTGCGGGCAGTATTGCTGCGCTTTCGGGCGAGAAACTGGACATCCTCCAGCCCTATCTGACGCGGTTCTTTCCCGCCCGTGCACGCACGATGGTGGTGCCGATCGTGATCCTCGCGATCGCGTTTTATTACAGCTGGGTCGTCGGTCTGATTTTCCTGATCACCGGTCCGCTGATCCCTGTGTTTATGGCGCTTGTCGGCAAGGCGGCGCAGTCCGCGAGTGAAAAACAGCTGGATGAAGTCGCGTCGATGAACGACCTGCTTTACGACCGCCTGAACGCGCTGCTCGATATGCGTCTTCTGAATGCCGGAGAGCGGATGCAGGCCGACTTTGCCACCCGCGCCGACAGCCTGCGCACGCGGACAATGGCGGTGCTGCGCATCGCGTTCCTGTCGTCCACGCTGCTTGAACTTTTCTCCGCTATCGGCATCGCGACGATCGCTGTGTTCCTTGGATTTTCGCTGCTGGGAGAGATCAGTTTCGGCGCCACCGGCGATCCTGTGACCCCGTTCGAGGTCATCTTCCTGCTGCTCCTCGCGCCCGAATTCTACCAACCGCTCCGCGATATGTCGGCTGCGTGGCACGACCGCGCATCCGCCGCTGCATTGGCCAAGGATTTCGCGAAATGGGACGCGGCAGAGGTGCAGCCGATCCTCGGTCAGGGTTCCACGCCGCTGGCTGGCGCCATGTCCCTCGCTTTGTCGAACGTCACGATCAATCGCGGCGAAACCCGCATTTCCTACCCCGATTTCGGGCTGACGGCGGGGCAATCGGTGGCGCTCGTCGGGCCGTCGGGCGTGGGGAAATCCACGCTGCTCGCTGCTGTTGCCGGCCTTTTGGAGCCGTCGGACGGGCGGATCACGGTGCACGGGCTGCGGCTTGGTGATGACACGGCGAAGGCTTGGCGCGAACGGCTCGGCTGGATGCCCCAGCGCCCGCATTTCCTCGGCGAAACGCTCCGCCGCAACGTGGCATTTTCGGACGACGACATCACAGAGGCGCTGCGCACTGCGGGCGTGCTGGAGGTCGTCGCGGCCCTGCCCGAAGGCGACGCGACCGTGCTGGGCGAAACCGGCGGCGGCCTGTCGGGCGGCGAGGCGCGGCGGATCACGCTGGCCCGCGCCATCCACGCACGCCCTGCCCTGCTGCTCGCCGACGAGCCGACCGCCGACCTCGATGCGGAAACGGCGAAGATCGTGACCGACGGCCTGCTGGCGCTGCAATCGCGCGGCACGGCGCTGCTGATCGCGACGCACGACGAAACATTGGCGGCCCGCATGGACCGCGTGATCCGGTTGGAGGCCGCATGACCGCGCTCCTCCGCATCTTTGCCCTGATGATGAAACGTCAGCGCCGGTCGATGATCGTCGGGGCCGTGCTGGCGCTGGCCGTGCTGCTTGCTGGCATCGGTCTTCTGAGCCTGTCGGGCTGGTTCATCACCGCTGCCGCTGCGGCTGGCATGGCGGGCATCGGGATTGCATTCAACGTCTTCGGCCCCTCGGCGGGTGTGCGGATACTGGCGCTGGGGCGCACGGCGGCGCGGTATGGCGAACGTCTGGCGAGCCATGATGCAACGCTGCGCGTGATCGCCACGCTGCGGGTCGAACTGCTGGGGCGTCTGATCCTCGCGCCCTTCCGCGAACAACAAAAGCTGCGCGGGGCGCAGGCGCTGAACCAACTGACCTCGGACGTCGAGGCGCTGGACGGCATTCCGCTGCGGCTCGTACTGCCTGTCGGGGCGGGGACGCTGGCGCTGCTCGTCGCGTTCTTTGCGCTCTGGGGGCTGGTCAATTTCACCGTCGCGCTGATCGTCGCGGGCGGGCTTCTGGTGGGTGCGGCTGTCATCTCGGCCATCGCGTTGCGGGTCGCAGCCGCGCATTCGGCCCGCGAGGAAGAGCAGGCCCAAGCGATCCGTTCGGGTATCGTCGACATGATCCGCGCGCGCATTGATCTGGTGGTCTACGGCCAGATGAAAGCGCAGACCGAAGCGCTGTCCGGCCTGATCCGCGACCGCCATGCAACGCGCCGCAAACTGGACCGGATCGAGCGGCGGACGGGCTTTGCATTGGCCGCTTTGTCGGCGCTGGTGACGGCAGGAGCGATCTGGGCGGGCGCAACTTTCGCCGCCGGAGAGATGTCCACCGCGACCGCCGCGCTCGGCATTTTCGCCGCTCTCGCGCTGTTCGAAACCGTCGCGCCGCTGCGCCGCACGGTGGCGGAGCTTGGCAGGATGCGCCTCGCCGCGCGCCGCATCGACGCCCGCTTGCAAACGCCGGAGCCGGAGGCGAAGCCCCTCCCCGCCCAATCCGCGCCATCGGTCGAGACGCCGCTTTTCTCGGCAAAACCCGGTTTGATGACAGCTGTCATCGGCCCCTCGGGTGCGGGGAAATCGACGCTCCTCCAGCAGATCGCGGGGCTGCTGCCTTCGGACGACATTATGGTGAACGGCGCGCCCGTTGCCTCCTACTCCGAACACGACCTGCGCGAGATCGTGACCTTCGTTCCGCAGCGCACCGCGCTGATCGACGGCACGCTGAGGGACAACCTGCTGCTGGCCGCGCCCGATGCCTCAGACGCCGATCTAACCGCGGTTCTGGAGGCGATGGACCTCGCGTCCGTCACCGCCGACCGTGGCGGGCTCGACATGAAAACCGGCATCGGCGGAGAGGCTTTGTCGGGTGGCCAAATGCGCCGCGTCGCGTTGGCGCGGGCTCTGTTGCGGCATCCTCAGGTCCTGTTGCTCGACGAGCCGACAGAAGGGCTGGATACGCCTACAGCGTTGAAAGTTCTGAGCAATATTCGGGCAATTTTGCCGAAGGCAGTCATCATCACCGCGTCTCATCGCAAAGTAGAGACCGATTTCGCGGACTGCATCATCTCGCTGCGTTGAGGCGGGCTGCTTCTCGCCGCCGGCATTTTCGGTTGGAGCGAGCAGATAACAACCTAGAACTCGGCCCATCAAACCGCTAGCTTCTGCGCAAACGCATAAGGAATACCCCGATGACCGCAGCTGTTCTCCACCCGATCCAGACCTCCGCCAGTGCGCGTATCGGCGGTTTGCGGGATGTGTCGTTTGACGGGAAAATCTCGGGCGATGCGAATTTGCATGGCCCCCTGTTCTGCGATCTGGACTCGCAGCAAGGCACGGTCGATTTGTCGTTCAATTCCGGTCATGGCGAGATCGCATCGCTGAATGCGAAAGTGTCCGGCAGCCCGCGTTGGGTGGTGCTGCGGTTGGAACTGGGTCACGCGCAACTGGCCAAGGGCGATGTGCTCGGCGTGTCGTTGCGCGGCTCGTCGAAAACCGGCGCGACGCTTCAGCCGCACCTGCGTATGGTGCGCGGCGAGATGCGCGACACCCGCTTCAAGGACGCGATCCGCCTGACGCCGGAGACTACGACGCACGTTGCGATGCACACGATCCTCGGCGGTGACCGGGCCTATGGCGAGCCGGGTCACGCGGCGCTTGTGTTCGGGATGCCGAAGGCCGATTTCCACATCCAGATCGACGACCTCCAGTTCTTTGTCGTCGGCGCGGCGCATGGTCTGCGGACCGATCTGCCGAGCCTCGTTTCCTTTGCCGTTTAACTTTCGCAATTAAATTCGTTCAGGTTGAATTTACTTTCGGACATCCGTCCGAAGTGGTTGAATGAAACGCGAAGGGAAGACCGCGCACCGAATGCCGAAACTGACTTGCATCACCACCGTCTATAACGACGGGCCATTGCTGTTTACGGCAATCAATTCGGTATTGGGGCAGAGCTTTACCGATTTCGAATATTTGATCGTGAATGACGGGTCGGATGCGGAAACAACACAGCTTCTTTCGCAAATCGACGATCCGCGCGTGCGGATTATCTGGCAATCGAATGACGGGCTGTCCTCCGCCCGCAATACTGCGTTGCGGCACGCGAAGGGCGAATACGTGACGTTTCTCGATGCCGACGACAGCCGTCCCGACTGGTCTTTCGCTGCAATTGTCGAATTGCTGCAATTGCACAATCCGGACGTGCTTTTCTGCCGCGGTGTTTTGCAAGGTCAGCGCGGAAATCCGCATCCGTTCTTTGACGATCAGCATTTCGACAAATTGTTCGAAAAAAACGAGAACGGCGTTTTCAACCGCAGTGATGCCAACGCCGAAGAGGTTTGGTCGCTCGCGCAATTGATCGAGCCGCAGTCGGCAAACAAGGTGATCCGCACCGAGCTGTTGCGCTCTTTCGGGATCGGTTTTCCGGACACTCATTTTTTCGAGGACGTGTATTTCCACACGCTCGTACTCGCCGCCGCCGAGAAGATCGCTATCAGCGATTTCCCCGCCTTCACCTACTACAAGCGCTATGCCCGCTCGCAGATCACCTCAACCGCCGGTCTCCGCCGCTATGACGTGATCGCGGTGAGCCGCCTGACGCTTGACCACGCGGCGCGGGTCCGCTGGATGGATGCCCCGCTCTATCGCAGTGCGGTCTTCAGTTCGTGCATGAAACTGATTGAATGGTGCGAGCACAACGTCGGATATCCTTATAAAAAACAGTACCTTGAGGCGGCGACGAGCATGACGCTACTGCTCGACAAAACGTATCGCGAATTCAAGCGCGAGGACTTGCTGGCGCTTGGCGTCCGTGTTCCGGGCGTGAATTACGCACGCGATATGGCGGCGCTGCTATGACTGTCACCGTTTCCTTTGCGGGTTACCGCCCCGAACTGGACGTCCCCCCGTCCGCTCACCTGATCGGCGACAGCCGTTGGCGGGTGAAGGCGATTTACGAACGCTTCCTTACCTCGCAAACCTTGCCGCCAGAGGGCGTGGCGGTCGACATCGGCGCGGGCTTTGGCGCGTTCGCCGTGCCGTTTGCGCTGCGTTATCCGCAGTGGACCGTTTGGTGTTTCGAGCCCGATGCGGACGCCTATCAGGCGCTGCTGAAGAATATTGCGCGCCACAAGCTGACGAACATCATCGCAAAACCGTTTGCGGTCAGGGGCTTGGATGGTGAAACGGGCGAGCAGCTGACTTCTGCCAACGCCGATAGCCGAACAACGCTGACCGCGTTTCGGCGGCACAAGGTCAACGATGGATACCTTGAAGCCTCCGACATCGACGACGAAAACTTCGAGCCCGCGCAGATCATGACGCTGCCCGCGAGCCTGCTGGCAAGCCTACACCCGACGCTTGTCAAAATGACCGCCCCTCAGGCCGAGGCCGGTATTCTACGCGCCCTCGCGCCCGTCATGCCCGACTGGCTCATCGGAGAGGCGTGGTCCGACCTGCCCGCCGCTTTGGCCAACAGCATCGGCAAGGCCGCTTGGGTTCCCATCGCGCAACTTCCCCAGCACGCGCTGCGCAAGCAGGCCGATGTAGCAGGCCGCGCGGATCGGCTCGACGTGATCCTGCCCGCGCGTCAGGCGACCGCCACCCGCCTGCGCACCATCGCAGAGCGCGTCATAGACACCGATATCAACGTTATCGTGGTGAGCGATCATCCCGAAAAACTGTCGGACTTGCTAGACGTTAGCGGCCTGAGCGTTGTCCCCGCCAGCAACGACACCTTCGCCACCGCACTCGGCACGGGCCGCCATCGTTCGGACGCGCGCTATATCGCAATGTTGTCGCCCGATGACCTGCCCGATGACGGTCTGTTTGCCGCCCTCCTGAATCTCGCACGCCTCAGCGCGGCCGAAATCTGCGAGGGCCGCTCCGCCTATGCCGACGCCCTACCCCGCGAATTGCTGATGCCGTCGCTGGTCGAACGGATCGCGAAGCGCATCTCGTTGAAAATCAAGGGCAAAAAGCCCGACCAGCCGCGCGGCGAGCCGACGAAACTGGCCACAAGCCGCGCGCGCCTTTATCGCCGAGATTTCATTGATTCCAACGGGTTATGGCACCCCGAGCACCTCGGCGGTCACGGCGATTTGTGGTTCGACCTGCTGGCCCGCCGCTATTGCACCGAGATCGCGACGCTCGACACGCACGGCCTGCTGCAACAGGACCGCTCGCCCGAAACCGGCACCGCCGCGTTCCGCGCACTTGAGGTCTGCCGCCTCGTCCTGCGCCGCGGGATCGAAGAAGGCTGGCGTGATTTCGGCCCGACGATCAGCCGCTTTGCAGACGTTATCCTGCGCGCTCATGCCGAGCTACCGGAAGCCCTCCGCCACCGATTTATCGAGGGTGCGGCGGAGCTCTGGACCTGCATCGAAAAGTCCATCGGCCGCGATCTGGAGATAAACGAAACGCATTATCTTTCAGGCATGGACGGGTTTGACAGCGTATACGCGGCGCTCAAGGACAGGCTGAAGGACCAAGGTCCGAGCTATGCGTGGGCGTGGCTCGACAGCCCTGTCATGCATTCGCGGATCGTCGAAGCGGAACAAAAATGGGACCGCTTTTCAGGCTCCGGCTTTAGAAATCCAGACCACTGATATCCATTGGCCGTCCCGGACCGGCGAGCCGTTGGGCGACGTCGGTAAACGAACTCCACGGGCTGCCGAGGAAATAACGACCCGTCGTCAGCATCAATAAATCAGCCAGTGCATATTGGATCTGAATAGCGGAACGGTCGTAAAGCGTCCGTTCGACAGTCACAAGTTTATTGCCAAATTCATCGGCAAACGCGGCATATGTCTCAGGTGTATCGGCGGCAAGGAAAATGGAATTAACAGAATTGTTATTTTCTAATTCGCGAATTCTAGAAATAAATTTCTCGCGATTGCTCTGTTGACGCCATTTCTGCAATTCTTCGTGGCGATGCGCAGGCCAATTCTTTGGCGATTCATATTCGAGGTGTTCGAACCCCTGCCCGCCCGCCATACGGATATGAACCGCAATATCGTTCAGCTTTCGAATTGGTTCGATCAGATCGAGAACGGCGCCGGATGGACGCAATGCCCGCAGCTTTTCCTGCTCCAGATCAAATGATAATTTCGGACTGACCAGCGAATAGGCCGAACGGAGATAAACGTCGCGGTCGCGTTCATTTGTATCGTCGGTAAAAACGGGAGCGAGGTGACAAGAATTCTCCTCCGCCTCCATATAGTTGTATTCGACCTCGCAAGACTGACGGATCGCGGTGGCCTCGTCCGTCTCTATCACGATGCCAGAGTAATCGAGCAGATCGCCGATCCGCGCTTCGCAATGCGCATCGGTACGCCAGATGACGACCAGTTCACGGTCCGTTTGCTCCGCCAGAGCCTCAGCCGAGGCGAGCGCGCGCAGACGGTTGCACAGCCCGTGCTGCACATCGATGAACAGGTAGGGGCGGCGCACGAAGTTAGCCGAACAGGCGGCGGAAGAAGCGCAGCGGTTTGGTCACGTACCACGACGTCGAGGCGTGGACATCGCGCAGACGGTTCTCGGCGTCAATGCGGGCGCGATCAACTTCAGCCAGCGACACGGCAAGGACCGCCTCGCGCTGTTTCTTATCGGCTTTGACTTCGTCGAGACGTTGCTTGAGGCTTTTGACCTCGACCTCCAGCAGCTTGGCCTGCGCACGCTGGCGCTCGACCTCGTTTTTAAAGGTCTGGATGCGCTTTTCGCCGTCCGACGCGAGGCTTTCGGCGCTTTGCAGCGCTTCGTTCAGCAGCTGGATGTTTTCCACCAGAAGCTCGCGCTCCTGACCGTATTCGGCCAACCGCGTGCTCGAGAGCTCCATGTTTTCGGTGAGCAAAGGACGCTCGGTCTCCAGTTCTTGCAGACGGGCGATACCCCGCAAAAGCCTTTCGCTCGCTTCAACATCGGTAAGCAGTTCGTGCAGGCGGATCTGCACCGGACCGACGTGCATCGCTTCGAGTTCCTGCGCGATCTGCAACGCCGCCTCGTCGGATTTCAGGATCGCACCGAGGGGGATCAGTTCTTCCGCAGAGAGACGGCCATTTTCGCCCTCGCCTGTCATCTCGACGCCGAGTCGTTCGCTCAGCGCAGCGACCAATCCCTGATCACCCGCAGCAAGCAGGGACGCATCGACGAGCGTCGCGCGGCGGCGGTTCTGGCGGATGGCTTCAAGGACGGCTTTCGCCTCGTCCGTCCACCCCTTCAGCGCATCCTGCGAAGACGTACCCGAAGCGATGGCATCACGCATACGCACAAGCGGCGATTCGAAGGGAATGACGACGGTTGCCGAGCTATTTGCAAAAGCGCCATCGATATCAGACGTATATTCGAATTCACTTTCGGACACGTTTTTCGTGCGAATGTGATCAAATAAGTTATCAGTCCCCAGGATGAAAATGCGGGTAGAACTCGCGTTATTCGGGGAAAGTGTCTGTGTCGTCATCATATTCTCTGCAACCGGATTGATCGTTTCAGACCACAAAATGATCAGTGAAGCAACGTCATAGATGCCGGATACAGTGCCCGTGGGCCATCGCAAGCGTTCCGATAGCGTGCAATAGTCATTGATCAATGACTATCCAGAAATATATATCGTTAGCAATTTGTTAACGATTGGTGTCTAGGCGGAATGCCGCAAGGCGGCAAAGGTGAGTTGCCCTGAAAGCGAGCAGCCTATAAGCGTGTGTAGATGTCTTGAAGAAAGAGTTTCCGCGTTCATTTTGTGCGTAAATCGTAGTCGAAACAGGGTAATAATGTGCTCATCAGCATAGTTATCAGAACACTGAACGAGGCACGCCATCTTGGCGACCTTTTTGAGATGATCGCCAAGCAGGATGTTCGGGGCCATGAGGTCGAAGTGGTTCTGGTCGACTCCGGTTCGACCGACGGCACTGTGGACATCGCGCAGCGCAATGGCGCGAAGATCGTCACTATCACCAAGCAGGAGTTCTCCTTCGGGCGGTCACTGAACCGCGGTTGCGAAGCGGCCAAGGGTGATGCGCTGGTCATGATTTCGGGCCACTGCATTCCGACCGACGAGAACTGGCTGTTCAACCTCTGCGACCCGCTGGACAAAGGCACCGTGTCCTACACCTACGGGCGGCAGATCGGCGACGACGATAGCAACTACTCCGAACGCCGGATTTTCGCGAAGTACTTCCCCGAGACCTCCGCTATTCCGCAGGATGGTTTCTTCTGTAACAACGCCAATTCCGCCGTGTCCCGCGCCGCTTGGGCGGAGTTCCGTTTCGACGAAGAGCTGACCGGCCTCGAAGACATGGAACTGGCCAAGCGCATGGTGATCGCCGGTCACAAGGTCGGCTATGTCGCCGATGCGACCGTGTTCCATCACCATCAGGAAAGCTGGGCGCAAGTCCGCCGCCGGTTCGAACGCGAGGCGATCGCGCTGCAATCCATCATGCCCGAAGTGCAGCTTTCGCGCTTCGACGTGCTCCGTTTCTTTACCGTGAGCACTCTGGGCGATCTGCGGTCAGCGAGCCGCAATGGCATTACCTCGACCGGCAAGACGGACATGATCCGCTACCGCTGGAACCAGTTCGTCGGCTCCTACAAAGGCAACCACGAACACGCTGTTGTATCGCGCCAAGCGAAAGAACGTTTCTTTTATCCAATTGTTTCCAAAAAGGCTGATCAAGATGAATGGCTCAAACCGCTGCGTCGCACTTCTCCCTATGAAAGCCAACAGTCAGAGGGTTAAGGGCAAGAACTTCCGTCCGCTGCACGGCAAGCCGCTCTTCAAATGGATCCTCGACACGCTGCTCGCGATCGAGACCATTGATGAAGTCGTGATCAACACTGACGCGCGTGACATCCTCGCCGAAAACGGCCTTGTCGAAGGTGGCCGCGTGCGTATTCGTGACCGCAAGCCGGAGCTGTGCGGCGATCTGGTATCGATGAACCGCATCCTCGAAGACGACATCGCGGCTGTTCCTGCGGACACCTATCTGATGACGCACACCACAAATCCGATGCTGTCGGAAACCACGATCCGCAACGCGATGATCGCCTACAACAATGGCGTTGCAGCGGGCACTGCGGACTCGCTGTTCACGGTGAACAAGATCCAGACCCGTTTCTACCGCGCCGATGGTAGCCCGGTGAACCACGACCCCGACAACCTGATCCAGACGCAGGATCTGGAGCCGTGGTACGAAGAAAATTCCAACCTCTTTATTTTCACCAAAGACAGCTTCGAGGCGACCGACGCCCGTATCGGTAAAAAGCCGATCCTGTTCGAGATGAACAAGATGGAAGCCGCCGATATCGACACGCCCGAAGACTGGGCGCTGACCGAAGCCATTGCCATGATCCTCCAGAACCAGACGGTAGCCGCACAATGAAAGACGTCCTCGTAACCTGCCCGCCGATGCTCGGCCAATTCGACCTGTTCGTCGACTTCGCCGCAGAAAAGGGCCTGCGTCTGCACCGCGCCAACGTCACCCAGATCATGACCGAGGAAGAGCTGTCCGAACTGCTGCCGAACTATGACGGCTGGATCATCGGTGACGACCCCGCGACCCGCGCCGTGTTCGAAGCCGGCCAGACCGGCCGCCTGAGCGCAGCCGTCAAATGGGGCATCGGCGTCGACAACGTCGACTTCGCAGCCTGTAAGGACCTCGGCATTCCGATCATCAACACCCCGATGATGTTCGGCACCGAAGTCGCCGACGTCGCTACCGGCTTTGTCATCGGCCTCGCGCGCGAGCTCTTCGTCATCGACCGTGGCGTGCGCGCCGGCAACTGGCCCAAGCCCGCCGGCATCAGCCTTGGCGGTCGCCGCGTGGGTGTCGTCGGCCTCGGCGATATCGGTCGCCAGACCGCCACCCGTATGCAGGCGCTCGGCATGAACGTCGTGGCCTACGATCCCGGCGTCGAAGGTGACGCGGGTATCCCCGGCCTCGAACGCGCCGCATGGCCAGAGCAGGTCGAGACCCTCGACTTCCTCGTCTTCACCTGCTCGCTCAACCAGCATAACTTCCACATGCTAAACGCCGATGTGCTGGCGCAGTGCAAAGAAGGCATCCGCATCGTCAACGTGGCCCGCGGCCCGCTGATCGACGAAGCCGCCCTTATCGAGGCCCTGCAGTCCGGCCACGTCCACTCCGCCGCTCTCGACGTGTTCGAGGTCGAACCCCTCCCCGCCGACAGCCCCCTGCGCGCGATGGAGCGCTGCATCTTCGGCTCGCACAACGGCTCCAACACCGTCGACGCCGTCATCCGAGCCAGCCACGAAGCCATCACAAAGCTCGCGAGCTTTCTTTCTTAATTAGGATTACAGGTTGTCAGAGATTTTGAACCGCGCCGAACTTCTTAGCAAATCGCCGGAAGAACTTGAGGTCATTTACGACGAAGCACTGAAAAGACTACCGTCGCGTGCGCCGATTTACCTGCCGACCGAACGTGTTGGTATGGTCGACCGGATCACCGGCGTCGAGCACGTGCGCAAGATCTACAAAGAAGACCTCGACGAAAAGTACAGACCCCGCCTGCGCGAGCTAAGAGAACAGTTTAAAGGCAAAGATCGCTGCTTTCTTATCGGCAACGGTCCGAGCCTGAACCGTACCGATCTGAGTGTTCTGAAAGATGAAGTCACCTTTGCCGTCAACGGCTTCTTTCTGAAGGCACGCGAACTCGATTGGAAGCCGACGTTCTATCTCGTCGAAGATCATCTGGTGGCGGAAGATCGCGCTTATTGGGTCAATGACTTCAAGGGTCCGATCAAGATGTTCCCAGCCTATCTAGGCTATGTCTTCCCGGAATCAGAAGATACGATATTCTACAATCACCGTCCGCGAAAGAGTTACCCGCACGGGTTCGACTTCTCGATGGAAGCTGACAAGATCACCTACACAGGCTGCACCGTCACCTTCTCGATGATGCAGATAGCGGCGTTTCTGGGCTTCAAGGAAATCTACCTTATTGGCGTCGATGCCAGCTACGACATCCCGAAGGACGCTCAGGAAGGCAAAGATTATTCTGTCGGTGTCCTCGACATGAAATCCGACGATCCCAATCATTTCGACCCCAATTACTTCGGCAAGGGTTTCCGGTGGCACGACCCGCAGGTAGAGATGATGGTCGCGGCATACGAGGAAGCACGCCGTACGCTCGAAGGCACACCGCAGACCATTTACAATGCAACGGTGGGCGGAATGCTCGAAGTATTCGAGCGACGCAGTTTCCATGATATCTTCCCGAACGCCAAACTTCCGGATGATGTCGAGAAAGCCAAGGAAAAGCAGAACGCCAAAAAGTACCCGAAGCTGCTCGTTCTTGACATGACGGCTATGGGGAACGGCACGGCAACGGGCGACCTCAAAGCCACGCTTTTCGACGGCTGGAGCAAAGACCGTATCATGCAGGTCGCTAAGGTCGGCGAAAACGGTTTTGGCATAGTGGTTCCAAACGAAGAGAGCGGCTATGACACTACCACCGTCGCCGCCGACGAAGCCAAGTCCGCCATCGAAGAATTTGCGCCCGACATCGTTCTCTACCGTCCGGTCCCGAAAACGCCTGCCCTGCATGAGTTTGCAATGGACGTTATCGGCGCAAGCACAGCGCCGATTGTGACCTGGATCATGGACGATTGGCCGGCTGAGCTTCAGACCAAACCGACTGAGAACTCCGAGGAACTCTGCAATGACTTTGCAGACCTTCTCAATGCCGCGGCACTGAACCTTTCGATTTGCGACAAAATGTCTACGGCGTTCGAAGCCCGGTACGGCGTCAAGTTTCACGCGTTTGCGAATGGTGTGAATCCGGTTCAATGGCCAGCGATGAAACACCATCACGGCCAGCAATTGAAGCTCCGCTATTCGGGCAACCTCGCTGCAAATATGACGCTGGATAGCGTTCTAACCGTCGCGAAAGCAGTCGAAAAACTCGGCCAAGCTGGACACGACATCACGTTTGAAATCAGTACGCAGCCGTGGTGGCATCGCGATAGCGCTCATCTCTTCGCAGATTTGAAGCAGACCACTATCGACACAATTGCACGTGACGCCGAAGCGTATCGCGAATGGCTGGCAGGGGCAGATGCTGTCCTGTTGACATATAATTTCGACGAAGAAACGTTGCGCTACGTCCAATATTCCATGGCCAACAAGATGCCCGAGTGCCTTGCTTCGGGTGCAGCGATCCTTGCCTATGGCCCCAAAGAAGTCGCGACAATTGACTATCTGTCCAAGTCAGGTGGTGCCATTACGGTCGACGAGCAAAGCCCCGCGAAGGTTGAAGAAGCGCTTCTTCGATTGCTCGGTTCGGCGGAACTGCGCAACAGCTTGGGCCAAACAGCCCGCGACGTGGCATTCCGCAACCACAACGTCGTTGATCTGCGCGACAAACTGCGCGAACTGATCGCCGATGCTGCATGGAAAAACGTGCCTTCGGTCGAAGGTCTCAATGTCGAAACGCTGCTGGAGAGCACGCAACCTGACGCGAAAACTCTCCTAACCGTCATGGCGTCGGATCTGTTGCTGTCCCCTGAAAAGGCGTTGAACATCGTTCAGATGCCATCAGCATGGGCCACCAAAATCAAGTCAGCCCAACAGGGCTTGCCGAATGAAAGTTTGGTCGCAAAACACTATCGAGACGCACTCTCCTACGCAAAGTCGCGACAATCGCGGTAGGTCGGAACAGGGCCAAAAAGGCCCAACAGAGTTTACGCGAATACGTCGAATTCGTTGAAATGGATAAACTGAATTAATGAAGAAAAAAGCACTTATCACGGGCGTTACCGGGCAGGACGGCTCTTATCTGGCCGAGTTCCTTTTGGAGAAGGGATACGA
>NZ_JAATOP010000011.1 GCF_011806565.1 Marivivens donghaensis | reverse complement strand
CGGCGCGCCTCGCCAGTCCTGCCTCGAAATTTCCCGAACCGGCTAGCCTCAGTGGCCGCCCCGTCCGTCCCCGCCGCGCCTCAGCGCCGCCGGTGAAGGGGCTTTTACGGATACTGCAGAATGGGCGCAAGTCGAAAACGAAACTTTTGTTGGATTTCTGTCATCTTTTCTCCGAGGGCCTATAAAATAAGGCGTTCGGGCGACCAGATTTATTGAAAGGCCTTTGGCCTAACCTACTCCGTCACGCCCGAAACTCACCAAAAAAGGCGCTGATCCGAGGATCGGCGCCTTTCAGTGCTCTGAATCACCGGAATCGCCGCCTGTCGAAGCGTCGATTCCGGACCAAAAGGACTCACTTCAGGTCAAAGCGGTCCGCATCCATGACCTTCGTCCATGCTTTGACGAAGTCATGGACGAACTTATTGGTCAGATCGTGCTGTCCGTAGACCTCTGCCAGAGCGCGCAGCTGGGAGTTCGAACCGAACACCAGATCAACGCGGGTCGCAGTCCATTTCAGCTCGCCCCCTTCGCGGGCGCGGCCCTCGAACAGGTTCTGGTCTTCGTCGACCGGATTCCAGACGATGCCCATGTCGAGCAGGTTCTTGAAGAAGTCGTTGGTCAGAGTACCCACGCTCTTTGTCAGCACACCCTTAGTCGTCTGGCCGTGGTTGGCGTCAAGCACACGGAGGCCACCAACCAGCACGGTCATCTCGGGTGCCGACAGCCCCAGAAGCTGGGCGCGGTCCACCAGCAGTTCCTCTGCCGAGACGCTGAAGTCCGCGGCGAGGTAGTTGCGGAAGCCGTCTGCTTTCGGTTCGAGCGGTTCGAACGACTCAGCATCGGTCTGCTCTTGCGTCGCATCGGTGCGGCCGACCGAAACTGGAACGGTCACATCAACGCCTGCCGCCTTCGCAGCCTGTTCGACAGCGGCAGCACCGCCCAGAACGATCAGGTCGGCCATCGAGACCTTCTTATCGCCCTTCGCGTTGAACGCAGACTGCACACCTTCGAGCGCACTCAGCACACCGCCCAGCTGTTCCGGCTCGTTCACGTCCCAACCCTTCTGCGGTTCGAGACGGATACGGGCACCATTGGCACCGCCGCGCTTGTCCGAGTTGCGGAAGGTCGAGGCCGAGGACCATGCGGTATAGATCAGTTCGCGCTGCGAGATGCCCGATGCGAGGATCTGCGCCTTGAGGTCAGCCACATCCGACCCATCAATCGTCGGCGCGTCAACCGCAGGAACGGGATCCTGCCAGATCAGGTCTTCGCTCGGGACTTCTTTACCAAGATAGCGCACCTTCGGCCCCATATCGCGGTGGGTCAGCTTGAACCAAGCGCGCGCGAAAGCGTCGGCGAACTCGTCCGGGTTCTCGGCGAAACGGCGAGCGATCGGTTCGTAGATCGGATCATAGCGCATCGCGAGATCGGCGGTGGTCATCATCGGCGCGTGCTTTTTCGACGGATCGTGCGCGTCTTCGACCATGTCTTCGGGCTCGACGTCCTTGGCGCGCCACTGCTTTGCGCCGGCGGGCGACTCGGTCAGTTCCCAATCGTACTTAAAGAGAACCTTCAGGTAGCCCATGTCCCAAGTCGTCGGGTTCGGCTTCCAAGCGCCTTCGATACCCGAGCCCGTCGCATGTGCGCCGACGCCGGTGCCGAAGCCGTTCGACCAGCCGAGGCCCATGTGCTCCATCGGCGAGCCTTCAGGATCGGGACCGATGAGCGCGGCATCGCCCGCGCCGTGTGCCTTACCGAAGGTGTGACCGCCTGCGACCAGAGCAACGGTTTCTTCATCGTTCATAGCCATACGGCCAAAGGTGTCGCGGATATCACGACCGGAAGCGACGGCGTCGGGATTGCCGTCCGGACCTTCGGGGTTCACGTAGATCAGGCCCATCTGCACAGCGGCCAGCGGGTTTTCGAGCACACGCTCGCCCGAATAGCGGCTGTTGTCGTTGTCGCTCAGCGCGAGCCACTCGGTTTCCGAACCCCAGTAGATATCCTCTTCCGGCTCGAAGATGTCTTCACGTCCACCGCCGAAGCCGAAGGTTTTGAAGCCCATCGATTCCAGTGCGACGTTACCCGTCAGGATCATCAGGTCGGCCCAGCTGATTGCGTTGCCGTACTTCTGTTTGATCGGCCACAGCAGGCGGCGGGCTTTATCGAGGTTCACGTTATCCGGCCACGAGTTCAGCGGCGCGAAACGTTGGGTGCCCGAGGTCGAGCCGCCGCGACCATCACCGGTGCGGTAGGTGCCTGCGCTGTGCCACGCCATACGGATAAAGAGCGGACCGTAGTGACCGTAGTCGGCAGGCCACCACTCTTTCGAGTCCGTCATCAGATCGTGCAGGTCTTTTTTCAGCGCATCGTAGTCGAGAGCGTTGAAGGCTTCTGCATAATCGAAATCGGCCAGCGGGTCGGACGCGGGTGCGTTCTGGTGCAGGATTTTCAGGTTGAGCTGGTTCGGCCACCAGTCACGGTTCGAACGACCGGAATGACGGGTGTGCTTTGCGCCGTGCATGACGGGGCAGCCTGCTGGGGTATCGTTACCGTCCATTGTGTCCTCCCAAGGGATCATCAATTCAAAATCTGGGATGACGGTAGCCGAGTCGCTCCATAATGATAACTTTGAATTTCTATGCGTAGCGATTGGTAAAACTTATGGATTTCCGAAACCGAAAAGGCGGCACCGTTTCCAGTGCCGCCTGTCTCATCAGTACCATTTTGCCATCGGCGGCAGGCTCATCAGAACCGCGTTGGCGTCATGCCCCGTGGCGAGGCCGAATTTGGTGCCGCGGTCATAGACGAGGTTATACTCGGCATAGAGCCCGCGGTGCTGAAGCTGGGTTTCCTTGTCCGCATCATCCCACTCAGTATTACGGCGCTTTTCGGTGACCGGAACGAAGGCCGGCAGGAACGCCTTGCCGATGTCTTGCGTCAGGGCAAAGTCTGCCTGCCAGTCGCCCGAGCATTGGTCATCCATAAATATTCCGCCAACGCCGCGCGCACGATTGCGGTGCGGAATGTAGAAGTACTCGTCCGCCCACTCTTTCAAACGCGGATAGAGGTCCTCTCCATGCGGGTCGAGGTGCTGTTTCTGCACTGCATGGAAATGTGCGGTGTCCTCGTCATACTCGATACACGGGTTCAGGTCCGAACCGCCGCCGAACCACCATGCGTTCGGGGTCCAGAACATACGGGTGTTCATGTGGACCGCAGGGGTGTGCGGGTTCTGCATGTGAGCGACCAGCGAAATGCCCGAAGCCCAGAAACGCGGATCGTCCGCGATTCCCGGAACGCCGCGCGCTGCCATCGAACGTTGCGCAGCGGGACCGAGGGTGCCGTAAACTTCGGAGATATTGACGCCGACCTTTTCGAAAACACGGCCTCCGCGCATGACGCTCATCAGGCCGCCACCGGCGTCAGAGCCGTCATCAGCGGTGCGCTTGGTCTCGGTCACTTCAAAACGTCCGGCGGGCTGATCTGCGAATGGGCCGGTCTCTTGGGTGTCCTCAAGATTCTCGAACGCAGCTACGATCTGGTCGCGAAGGGTCCGGAACCATGCCGCTGCGGTCGCTTTTTCCTGCTCCATCATGTCGGTCATCGCCTCATTCTCCGTTCGATATTGAATATCAACGGCCCATATCAATTAAAACGTATGTCGACTACTGCTATGGAGTTCCATCATGAAGCGCTTACTGCTTCTCATCCCCCTCGGTCTCGCCGCATGCGCCAGCCCGCAAGAACGCTGCATCAGCCAAGCGCAGCGTAACCTCAACGTCGTGAACAACCTGATTACCGTCACGCGTGGCAACATTGAACGCGGCTACGCTATCGAGGAACGTCAGGAAGTGCGCACCGTGAATCGCGTCTGTTCGGACGAGTTGGATAGCGGCGAGGTCGTCCGCGTGCCGTGTCAGCAGGTCATCACCGAGGACGTCAACGTGCCGGTTGCGATCGACCTGAATGCCGAAACGGCCAAGCTGGAATCGCTGATCGAGCGTCGCGATGCGCTTCAGGCCAGCGTGGGCAGCGCCATTGCTCAATGTCAGGCGCAGTACCCCGAAACCTGATCAGTGGGCGGGACAGCCCACTGCATCAATAAGGGTGCGCCCGCCATCTACGGTGATAATCTGGCCGGTGACGAAATCGGACGCGTCACAGGCCAGGTATTGCACCGCCTCGCAAACCTCGAGCGGGCTCGCAATCCGCTGGAGCGGGGTGTGGCGCAGGATGTCTTCGCGATAATCGTCGTGCTCTTTAAGCTTGCCCTTGAGGCTAGCGCTCATGACGCTGCCGAAAGCAACGGCGTTCACACGGACACGGTTCGGCGCGAGAGCAACCGCCAGTGAACGGGTCATCTGGTCGGAGGCAGCCGCCGAAATCGAATAAGCCATCAGATCGGGGTGTGTGCGGCGGGCCGCAATCGACGACAGATTGATAATCGTGCCGACGGTCTCGTCCTCGCGGTCTTCCGACAGCTTGATCATCTTACGAGCGACAGCCTGGCTCAATTTGAGCGCGGTGAGCATGTTCTGTTCGAGCAGCATCATCACGCTGTCATCATCAGGGCTCAGCGGATCGGTCGGCATTACCTGACGCGATGCGTTCACCAGAATGTCGATGCCGTCGAACGCGTCCATCGTGGCGGACAGCAGGTTCTTTACATTCAGCTTCTTGCGCAGGTCGCCTGCGAAGATGCGCGCAGGGCCATCGGGTTCGAAGTCGGACATGACTTCGCGCTGGAGCGCCTCTTCGTCCATGTCGGCGAACATGACGTTCGCGCCCTGCTCGACGAAATGACGGCCGATAGCCAGACCGACGCCGTTGGCGCCACCGGTCACAATCGCGGTCTTACCTGCAAGAGAGAAGGACATCTGAAAACTCCGGTAGCCTGAATAACTTAGCGAATGGGCTTGGATGCAAGGAATAGCTTGAAAGCGCCGTCGCCGCCAATCTCTTCGACGTTACGGAATTTCTCGCGAAGCGTGACCTCGTAGGGGAGGTGACGGTTCGCAACCATCCAAAGGTTTCCGGACGGCGTGAGATTCCGCGCAGCGGCAGCGATGAACGCTTTGCCGAGGTTCGGATCACCTTCGCGGCCAGTGTGGAACGGCGGGTTCATGACGATGCCTTGGTAGGGTTGGCTCGCCGCCCACTTGGTGGCATCGGCCCAATGAAAATTCGCGCGGGCGTCAGTGATGTTCATCTCGGCGCAATTCAGCGACAGCGCTTCCGCCTCGATCAGATCAAGCGACTGGACGTTCGGGCTCTTCAGCACTTCGGCAGAGAGGTAACCCCAGCCCGCACCGAAATCCGCCATGCGCGACGGCAGCTTTTCAGGCAGCGCCTTGGCCAGCAGCGCCGAACCGCGATCAATTGCACCGTCAGAGAACGCACCCGCCGTGGTCCAGAAACCATGCTCACCCTGCTGCGCGCCAGTGTCAGCCCAGTCGTCGAAAACTTCGGTGCCGTCGAACCAGAACATGCGGCCGTGGGCCTTGGTGACGGTCGGCAGGTCACCGAGGCGCTTGCGGCACTCTTTATATATACTATCGATGCCGTCGGTTTTCTGTCCGTCGACGATCACCAATCCCGACTTCGACGCCTCGGCAACCATCGCGCGGGCCAGACCCTTGGCGCGCGGCACGACAACGATAGTCGCAGCGGCAGCACCATCACCGAGCTTGTAGCCCGCGGTTTCCCACGCCTCGGCGGCGGGTTTGAAACCGGTGTCGATGAAGACGCGTTCGCGAGGCAGCTCGGCCACGTCATAGTCGACGTCAGGGCGCATGATTTTGATGTCGCCTTCCGGCAACGACAGAAGGCCCTCGGTCAGGGCCGTGGACAAACGGGAGCGGGACATATCGTCAGGACCTTACGGGACGCAGGCGCGTCACTCTTTTTCCATGGTGCATTGCAGCGGGTGCTGGTGCCGTTGGGCAAAATCCATCACCTGAGCAACTTTGGTTTCGGCAATCTCGTGCGAGAAGACACCGGCAACGGCGACGCCTTTCTTATGCACGGTCAGCATCAGTTCGAACGCTTGGGCATGGGTCATGCCGAAGAACCGTTCGAGCACATGAACAACGAACTCCATCGGAGTATAGTCGTCGTTCAGGATCAGAACCTTGTAGAGCGGTGGACGCTTCGTCTTGGGGCGCACGTCAAGTTTGACGCCGAAATCGCCGTCGTCATCATCGCCATTCTGCGCCATCATCAAGATGTCAGCTGTCATGTTCTACCGTTATCTGGTGGGCCATTGCGGATGTATATAGTCAGACGTACCCATAAGAAAACCCCGCAGTTATTCAGGACACTTTCAAATGGCCCACAGATGGACGATCGCTTTCGATGCCGACGACACGCTCTGGCATAACGAGCGGTTCTTCAAACTCAGCCAGAAGAGGTTCGCGGACCTGCTCTCCGACTATGTGGAGCCGGACCACCTGCATGACCGCCTGCTCGCGGCGGAGCGCAAGAACATCGCGTTCTACGGGTTCGGGATCAAAGGCTTCACCCTGTCTATGATCGAAACTGCGCTCGAAGTGACGGAAGGCCGCGTTTCCCAACACGTTATTCAGCAGCTCCTTGATAACGGGCGGGAAATGCTGCGCCACCCGATCGAACTGCTGGAAGGCGTGGCCGAGACGATTCCCCGCCTCGCCGCGAACTACGATCTGCTGGTGATTACCAAGGGTGACCTGCTCGATCAGGAGCGCAAAGTGGCCCAATCGGGCCTTGGCGACCACTTTTCCGCCGTCGAAATCGTCAGCGACAAAACCGCAGAGGTCTATCAGCGGATTTTTGCTCGCCACGACACGGCCCGCGTGATGATGGTCGGCAATTCGCTGAAATCTGATGTGATTCCAGCCATCGAGGCGGGGGCCTGGGGCGTCTATGTGCCCCATGAATTAACGTGGGAATACGAAAAAGCGGACGAACCCGATCACTCCCGATTCTGTAAAATCAGAAGCCTAAACGACCTACCCGATCTGATAGCAAAGCTCGGATAGATTGCAGACGCGATTTCGCCGTTTTGTCACATCTTGTGCCAATGCTTAGCAAAATAACGAGATTTGCGATTCTGCTACAATTGCGCCGTGCAGGCCGCTGAAAAAGGGGAGTTTGCGCAATGAGATCGCTGTGTTACGCTCACTGTTAATTACAGAGGTGCCATAAAAAACTCGGCACCCAGAGGCAGTAAAAAATGGTGAGCGACGTGGCAGGTCGTCCGAATATCCGGACCCTCATTGGGGTATTATTTCTTGGTGCATTGTGGCTTTTGTCCTTTGCGCCCCAACAGGCGAGTGCGGTTCCTAACGCGCACTATGTAATCGACGCCCGCACGGGCGAGGTTTTCCAATCCTACAACTCCGATACGCGGCTTCATCCGGCGTCCCTGACGAAGATGATGACACTCTACCTCGCGTTTCAGGCAATGGAGCGTGGTGAGATTACGGCGGATACGCCGGTGACCATCACCAGCGCCGCGTCGTCGGAACCGCCAAGCAAGCTCGGCCTGCGTACCGGCCAACAGATTCGCTTCCGCTATCTGATCCGCGCTGCGGCTGTGAAGTCGGCCAACGACGCCGCCACCGCGATCGGGATCGCGCTTGAGGGTTCCGAAGAAGCCTTCGCCGCCCGCATGAACCGCATGGCGCAGTCGATGGGCATGACCCGCACGACCTTCCGCAATGCAAACGGCCTTACGCAGTCCGGCCACCTGTCGACCGCTCGCGATATGTCCGTTCTGGGGCGTCACGTCGTCTACGACTTCCCGCAATATTATAACATCTTCTCGCGCACCTCGACCGACGCGGGCATGGCGACCGTTTACAACACGAACCGCCGCTTCCTCGGTGCCTATCGCGGTGCTGACGGGATCAAGACCGGCTTTACGAACGCTGCGGGTTACAACCTCGTCGCTTCGGCGCAGCGCGGCAACGTTCGCATCATCGCTGTTGTGATGGGTTCGACCTCGACCCCGGCACGTAACGCCAAAGCAGCCGAGTTGCTGGATGTCGGCTTTGCCCGCGCGCCGAATAACGCCCGCATCGCTCGTCCGCCCCTTCCCGCCTATTCACCAGGTAACGGATCGGCGCCGATCGTGACCGCGAATGGCGCTGCGGCTGTCAGCGTTCCGGCTGGCAAGATCATCCGCACCACTGGCGCTGTGCTCGCCAGTGCACGGCCCGTCGGGCGCGCGATGCCGAACACGCCGATGGATCCGGACGAAGCCCAAGCCGTCGCCCAAGCGCTCGCCGCTGCGATGGCCGTGACGGCCGAGGTTGCCGCTCCGACCGAGATCGCCGAAGCAGTCGTCGAGCCTGTGCTGGAACCGGTCATCGAACCGGTTATCGAAGCAGTCGTCGCCGGCCTCGAAGAAGCGCCGATGCCGCGGATGCGTCCTGCGCAGATCGTACCAGCTGAGGAACTGATCCAGGTCGCTGCGGTTGAACCCGATGTTGCCACTGATCCAGCCGATATCGCCGCTGCCGTTGCCCAAGCGACCACCGTCGCCGCCGAAGAGCCGGTCGTCGTGACCCGCGTTTCGACGTCGGGCGGTCAGCATTGGGGCATCAACGTGGGCCGCTATAACTCGCGCTATGAGGCTGAGCGCATTCTGGTGCGTGTGGCTCTAAACGAGATGAGCAGCCTCGACGGCACGGTGCGCCGCGTCGTGCAAAGCCCGCGCGGCTTCGACGCGAACTTCATGGGCATGACCCGTGAGCGCGCCGAACTGGCCTGCCGCCGCCTTCAGGCGCGCGACCAGACCTGCTTCATGGTTGGTCAGGCAGAATAAGAAGTGGCGCGGCCGTCAAAAGCGGCCGCCATCAATTCACGGGTGTAGTCGGTTTGCGGGTTATCGAATACCGCATCCACTTCACCCGCTTCCACAACATCACCGTTACGCATGACCATAATCCGGTGCGACAGCGCGCGGACGACGGTCAAATCGTGCGAGATGAACAGGTACGCCAGCCCGTGCTTGCGCTGTAGATCGCGCAGCAAATCGACGATCTGCACCTGAACCGTGCGGTCGAGCGCCGACGTCGGCTCGTCCAGCACCACAAGCTTCGGACGCAGAACCATCGCGCGCGCAATCGCGATACGCTGGCGCTGACCGCCCGAGAACTCATGCGGGTACCGGTTCATCATCGCGGGGTCGAGGCCGACCTCCGTCATGATCTCCGCCACCATTTCGGTACGGCTACGGGTCGGGTCGATGTTGTGGATGCCTAGCCCCTCGGCAATGATTTGTTCGACCGTCATGCGCGGCGATAGCGAGCCGTAGGGGTCTTGGAAAACGATCTGCATATCGGCACGGAGCGGGCGCAGTTCGCGTTGGCTGAGGCCGTTCGTATCCTTGCCAACGAACGCGATGCGCCCCTTCGACTGGATCAGCCGCATGACAGCGAGCGCGAGGGTAGTCTTGCCCGACCCGGATTCGCCGACGATGCCGAGCGTCTCCCCTGCCCTCACGGTCAGGGACGCACTATTCACCGCTTTCACGTAGCCAGCGGTGCGACGCAGAAGGCCGCGGCGGATCGGGAACCAGATGCGCAGTTCGTCAGTCTCTGCGATGACTGGCGCATTGTCCGGCACCGGTACAGGCCGCCCCTGCGCCTCGGCAGCGAGGAGCATTTGCGTATAGGGGTGCTGCGGATTGCCGAACACTTCGGCAGTCGTTCCATGCTCGACGATCTCGCCGTCTTTCATCACGCAGACGCGGTCGGCGATTTTGCGGACGATGGTCAGGTCGTGCGTGATGAAGAGCATCGCCATGCCTTCCTCGCGCTTCAACTCGTCCATCAGCTCGAGGATCTGCGCCTGAATGGTCACATCGAGGGCCGTTGTCGGCTCGTCCGCGATCAGCAGGTCAGGACCATTTGCCAGTGCCATCGCGATCATCACACGCTGACGCTGACCGCCCGACAGTTCGTGCGGGAAGCTCTTCAGTCGCGACTCCGCATCACGGATACCGACGCGGGTCAGCAGTTCGATGATCCGTTCACGCACCGCTGGCCCGCGCGTTCCCTGGTGGAGTTCGATCACCTCGCGCAGCTGCTTTTCGATAGTGTGCAGCGGGTTGAGCGAAGTCATCGGCTCTTGGAAGATGAAACTGATGTCGTTACCGCGAACCGAACGGAGAGTCTTTTCGTCGGCCTTCGCGAGTTCCTTGTCCTTGTACAGGATCGAACCTTCGATCTCTGCGTTGTCGGGCAGCAGATCGACGGTAGATAGCGCGGTCACCGACTTGCCCGATCCCGACTCGCCAACCAGAGCGACGGTTTCGCCGCGCTGTATATCGAACGACACGCCATGCACGGCGGAACGCAGTTCGCCGTCTTGACGGAAAGCAATTCGAAGGTCGGAAACTCGGAGCAGCGGGGTCATTTGAACGTCTTTCGCGGGTCGAACGCATCGCGGACGCCTTCGAAGATGAAGACCAGAAGCGACAGCATGAATGCGAAGGTAAAGAAGGCGGTAAAGCCAAGCCACGGCGCCCACGGGTACCGCTTGGCCTGAACCGTGAGGTGGCCGAGCGAAGGGGCAGAGCTGGGCAGACCGAAGCCGAGGAAGTCGAGCGTCGCCAGCGTCGCGATCGCGCCGGTTAGCAGAAACGGCAGCATGGTGAGCGTCGCAACCATCGCATTCGGCAGGACATGACGAATCATGATCGTCCGGTCACGCACGCCAAGCGCGCGGGCGGCACGCACGTATTCAAGGTTCCGCGCACGCAGGAATTCAGCGCGAACCACGCCGACCAGAGCAGGCCAGCTGAACAGCACGGTAATCACGACCAGCAGCCAGAACGATTTGCCGAGGATCGCAACGAGGATCATCATCACATAGAGCGACGGCATCCCGCCCCAGATCTCGATAAATCGCTGGAAGGTCAGGTCGAGCCACCCGCCGAAATAGCCCTGCACAGCACCAGCCAGAACGCCGACGACAGACGAGATCGACACCACAACGAGCGCGAAGCTGATCGACAGACGGAAGCCGTAGATCACGCGCGCCAGCACGTCGCGCTTGGTGTCGTCGGTGCCCAGCAGGTTGTCCGTGCTCGGCGGGGCCGGCGCTACGCCTTGCGTGTCCACAATGGTGTCGTACTTGTACGGGATAAGCGGCCAGATCATCCAACCCTTGGAAAAGTCGGTGACGTCCGGCGTGCCGCCTGCTTCGACCTCTTCGTAGATCCCTTCGGGATCGTCGAAACACTCGTCCGCGCCGCCGGTAACGATCAGGCACTTTACCTCGGGGGACGAATAGACAGCCTCGGTCGGGAAGTCGCCGTTGAAGTCACGCTCCGAATAGAAGGTCAGCACGGGACTACGTAACTCGCCGCGATAGGACACGAGGATCGGTTTGTCGTTGGCCAGAAACTCGGCGAACAGGCTGATGAAGAACAGCGTGCCGAGGATAATCAGCGACCACAGGGCACGGCGATTGCGCTTGAAGTTGCGCAAGCGGCGTTGGTTCAGAGGAGAAAGCCGCATCCTTTAGCCCCTCGACTCGAAGTCGATCCGCGGATCGATGAAGATGTAGGTGATGTCGGTGATGATCCCGACCAGCAGGCCCATCAGCGAGAACACGTAGAGTGTTGCGAATACCACTGGATAGTCACGGTTCAGGGTGGCCTCGTAGCCCATACGCCCGAGCCCATCGAGGCTGAAGAGCGTTTCGATAATCAGCGAGCCACCGAAAAACACCGAGATAAACAGCGCCGGAAAACCCGAGATCACGATGAGCATCGCGTTGCGAAAAACGTGCCCGTAGAGCACCCGCCGCTCGCCCAAGCCCTTGGCCCGCGCGGTCACGACGTACTGCTTCTTGATCTCGTCGAGGAAGCTGTTCTTGGTCAGCAGGCTGAGCGTCGCGAACGCGGAAATCGTCGAGGCCAGAACGGGCAGCGTGATGTGCCACAGGTAGTCCAGTGCTTTCCCGATAGGACTTAGCTGTTCCCAGTTGGAACTGGTGAGGCCCCGCAGTGGGAAGATGCTGAAATACGAACCACCGGCGAAAAGCACGATCAACAGGATCGCAAACAGGAACCCCGGCACCGCGTAGGCGACGATGATCATGCCCGACGTCCACGTATCGAACGACGTGCCGTCACGCACCGCTTTTTTGATCCCGAGCGGGATGGAAATGCAGTAGGCGATCAGCGTCGACCAGAGGCCGAGCGTGATGGACACAGGCATCTTTTCCAGCACCAGATCGACGACCGAGATTTTGCGCGACCAGCTCTCGCCAAAATCGAAGCGGATGTAATCCCACATCATGATGAGGAACCGCTCAAGCGGAGGCTTGTCGAAACCGTAGCGGATTTCGAGCTCTTCGATGTACTTGGGATCGATACCCTGCGCGCCCGGATAGGCGCTCGTTGCGGCTGTACCCGTCGCCTCGATCTCAAAATCGGCGGACCCGCCAGAGATATTGGCGAACGCATCACCCATACCCTCAAGCTCGGCCAGCTTCTGTTCGATCGGACCACCCGGAAGGAACTGAATGACGGCGAAGTTGAGTACCATGATCCCGAGCAACGTCGGGATCATCAGCAAAAGCCGTCGGAAAATATATGCGCCCATTGATCTGCCTTACAGGCCGTTCCGCAGTGCGCCTGCCTCTTTCAGCGCTTGGCCTTTGTCGGCGTTGTACCACCAGAAGTCGAGGTAGCCCAGATCATACGGCGGCAGCGGATCGGGATGCTCGTACATGTCGTAGTAGGCGACCCAGTAGTTCGGCAGGTACCAGACCGGCACGACATAGAGGTCCTTGCGCATGATGCGGTCGATAGCGCGCACGCCAGCCGTCATCTCATCGTAGCTGTCGGCATTCTTCACGATCTCGATGATCTGGTCGACGGCCGGATTGCTGTAGTGCGCGGGGTTAAAGACGTCGCCCGCACCGTCGCTACCAAAGCGCTGGCCAAGGCTCTCACCCTCGATCAGGCCGACATTGTAACCGTCGAGAGTCATATCGAAGTCGAAGCTACGGGTCCGCTCCATATACTGGACCGAGTCGATCTGGTTCCATTCAGCATCCACGCCAAGGCGGCGCAGGTTGTCGATGAACGGCGCTACGACACGTTCGATGGTCGGCGCATAGCCAAGGAATTCGAGCGTGAGCGGCTGGCCGTCTTTTTCGAGCATCCCGTTCGGGCCAGATACGTAGCCTGCCTCCTCCATCAGCGCGAGCGCTTGGCGCAGGTTGCGGCGGTCCAGCTGGCTGTCGCCAGAAGTATGCGGCGTCGTGACTTCATCCGTGAGGATCGACGGTTCGATCAGATCAGACACCGACTCGAGGATTTCCAACTCGCGGCCTTCCGGCACGCCATTCGCCTGAAGGTCGGTGCCTTGCCAGAAGCTTTCACGCTGCGAAAACAGCCCGTACTGAAGGTTGTCATTGGTCCAAGTGAAGTTGAACATCAGCGAAATGGCTTCGCGGACCTTCGGATCTTGGAACTTCTCTTTGGTCAGGTTGAACACAAAACCGGTCGCGCTCGGAACGTTGCCCTTATCCAGCGCTTCCTTCTTCACCCAGCCGTTGTTGATGGCGGGGAAGTCGTAAGCCGTCGCCCACGACAGAGAAGAGTTCTCCTGACGGAAAGTGAATTCACCTGCCTTGAACGCCTCGAAGGCAACGTTGGTATCGGCGAAATACTCGACACGGATACTGTCGAAGTTATTGCGCCCGATGTTCAGCGGCACGTCCTCGCCCCAGAAATCGCGGTTACGTTCGTAGATGATCTGGTGGTTCACCTCGTAGCTGCCAACCGTGTACGGGCCGGTGCCGGGGCTCGTTTCAAAACGGGCCTCGTCGAGGCGGGCGCCGGTCTCTTCGTACCATTTCTTAGAAAAGATCGAGGTCGCGCCCATCTGTTCGATCAGACCGTTGCGCGGCGCATCGGGGTTGAAGGTGAACTTGATCGTTTGATCGTCGATGACCTCGACAGTGTCGATCATCTTGCTCACGCCGTAGCGGTAGGATTCGGTGCCTTGCTCCAGCAGCAGGTTGAAGCTGAATTCGATATCCGCAGCGGTGAGCGGGGTGCCGTCAGAGAACTCGACATCATCACGCAGGTGGAAGATCACCCAGTCTTTGCTCTCCGGATATTCCATCGTGGTGCAGAGGTAACAATAAGCGCCATCCGGATCGTCGGCAGTGCCGACCAACATGCTCTCGTACATCATCGACGACAGATAGCCGGGGGTGCCCTCTTGGGTCGCGTAGGGGTTCATGTTGTCGAAACCGCCGGCCATCCAGACCGAGATCTCGCCGCCTTTGGGCGCATCGGGGTTTACGTAGTCGAGGTGCTCGAAATCTGGGTCGTCATAGACCAGATTGCCGTAGGTCGAGATGCCGTGCGTGATGATGCGCTCATCCTGCGCAAAGGCCTGGCTCGCAAATGCACCGGCGGCGAGCACGACCCCGCCAAGAAGCATGAGATGTCCGCTCTGAGTTGGTTTGGCAAGTGCAATCGAACTGGCGGCGCGGCGATGCTTCATAAACGTAATCCCTTGAAGAGTGGCGTTTCTCTCAGGCTACGGTCCGTCACACATCCGTTTCAAGCGATGATTGGATTTTGACACGGTGGATGAATGGAATTTGACCAATTCGTGATCTACGCAAAGCAAAAGGCCGCCCCGAAGGACGGCCTTTGTAAATTCTGTCAGCAGTAAAGCTTACTGGCCGATGGTCGACAGGTACGCGATCAGGTCGGCGCGGTCCTGGATTTTCGGCAGACCGGCAAAGCCCATTGCGGTACCCGGTGCGAAGCCGCGCGGGTTCTCGATGAAGTGGCTCAGGTTTTCCGGGGTCCAGACATCGACGACTTCTTCCAGCGCGCCCGAGTAGGCGAAGCCTTCGATGCTGTCGACCGGACGGCCAACAACGCCGTAAAGGGTCGGGCCGGTGCCGTTTACGCCCTCTTCTAGCTTGTGGCACGATGAGCACTTGCGGAAAACCTTCTCGCCAGCAGCAGCGTCGGCGCTTGCGAAGACTTCTTCAAACGACGGACCTTCTTCAACCGGCTCATCCGAAGCACCGGTGTCGATCAAATACGCTTGCGCGTGATCGCCATGGCCACCTTCGTTGGCGGTGTAGATTTCGTCAGCGGCCCAGCCGCCCAGCAGAAAAACAAGCCAGGCGCCACATACACCGCCCAGAACCTTGGTCATCGTCATTGTGTCGAACATGTCGCGTTCCATTCTGTTCGCAGTTTCGGGGCTATCTACATGGTTCCTGTCCACTCTTGCAAGCAATAGAACCGCGACTTATTGCCCAAAAAACAATATTGAGGGGCTGAGGAGGTGCACAAATGACCGGACGTATCGCATTTCAGGGGGAACTGGGCGCCTATGGCCATCAGGCCTGCGTCGAGACTCGTCCCGATTTTGAACCATTTCCCTGCACTTCGTTCGAGGACACGATCGAATCCGTCCGCAAAGGCGAGGCCGAGCTTGGCATGGTCGCGGTCGAGAATTCGACCTATGGCCGCGTCGCTGACGTGCACCATCTGCTGCCGAAAAGCGGCCTGCATATCATCGACGAAGCCTTTGTCCGCGTTCACGTGAACCTGCTTGGCGTCAAAGGCGCCAAGGTCGAAGACGTGCGCGAGGCCCACGGTCACACGGTTATCCTCCCGCAGTGTGCAGGCTTCCTGCGTGAGCACGGTATCAAGCCCGTTGCCAGCAGCGACAATGCCCGCGCCGCGCGCGAAGTTGCGGAACTCGGCGATGTGAGCCGCGGTGCGCTCGCCAGCGAACTGGCCGCAGATATCTACGGCTTGAACGTTCTTGCGCGTCACATCGAGGATCAGGCCAACAACACCACCCGCTTCCTGATCATGGCGCGTGACGCTGACTTCCGCCGCCGCGGGAAGTTCGGGATGATGACCAGCTTTGTCTTCCGCGTCCGCAACATCCCCGCAGCTTTGTACAAAGCGATGGGCGGTTTCGCGACGAATGGCGTCAACATGACCAAGCTGGAAAGCTACATGGTCGACGGCCATTTCACCGCGACGCAATTCTACGCCGAGATCGAAGGTCACCCCGACGATCGCAATGTGCAACTGGCGATGGAAGAGCTCGACTACTTCACCGACCACATCAAACTGATGGGTGTGTTCCCCGCAGCCGCGCGTCGCTACGAGCGCAGCTAAGGATTAGATGCCGGTGTAGGCCGTTTCGATGTCCTCGGCCACATCGGCAACCTTGCTCTTGAAGCGGTGGGTCAGGTTGCCCTTTGCCAGCTTCAGCGACTGGAGCAGAAGACGCGCCGCCAACGTGCGCGGCGACAGATCCACGACAAGCATCATCCGCGTGCGCGACGGCGACAACGGCACCAGTTCGAGCGTCGTCTGACCGTCGATACCGCCGGATTCGAATTTGGCTTCCATGTGCGCAGGCGCATCAAGGCGGGTCATTTCGATGTGGGCAGCGCGTTCCTTGCCGCGATAGCGGAACTTCACGTCCCATGCAGTCCCGACGCCGACAGTCTCGCTATCGTCGTTGCGGCGCAGATCGATTCCCCGACGCAGGATAGACCGTTCGAACATCCGGAAATCGGTGACACGTTCGTAGACGTGCGCGATCGGAGCTTCGATGTCTTCTTTGGTCGAGAAACGCACCCTAGACCCTCTCTTTAGGACTGCAAGATTTCGCGCAGATTGTGCTTAATCGCGCGTGGCCGCAAGCCAATTTGCCAGCAATCGACCTGCGATAGGTCCCTTGCGTGGCGGGGCAACCTCAGGGTGCCCTCCGGAGAACACCAATGCTAGCTCTTCGCGCGTTAACCATTTGGCATCGGCCAGTTCTTCGGGATCGATTCTGATCTCGTCGCTCGTCGCGACAGCCGTGCAGCCGATCATAAGCGAAGACGGAAACGGCCACGATTGGCTGGCGGCATAGTGGACTTCGCCCACCGTGATACCGGTCTCCTCGAACACCTCGCGGCGGACGGCAGCTTCGATGGTTTCACCTGGTTCGACAAAGCCGGCGAGGACCGAATACATCTGCTCGGGCCACGTCGCACCGCGACCGACCAGCACGCGGTCGTTGCGCTCGACCATCATGATGACGACGGGATCGGTGCGCGGGAAGTGCTGGGCACCGCAGGCGCTACAGCTCCGTTGCCACCCGCCTTTGACGGCTTCGGTCTTGTCTCCACATTTGGCGCAATACCCGTGACTCCGCTGCCATTCGAGCACGGCCTTCGCCGTCGCGGCGATATCTGCCTCGAATGGATCAAGCACCGTGAGCATTGCCCGCATGTCGATAAAGCTCTGCTCGCTCGGCAGTAGAGGGTGGATCTGGCGCGAGTCGTCGAGGAACGCGCCAAGGGCGGCATCCTCAATATCCGCAGGTTCCCATCTGGAAATGTCGGTCGCGAACAGCGGCTGCCCTTCGGGGCGGCCCAGATAGATGCAGTCGCCTTTGTCGTCGAAAATCTCGTGATCGACTGGCAAACGGACCAGCCTGTCCTCTTCTACCAGCGGCTTACCACGCCACAAAGCAATGCTGCGCGTTTCGGCTTGGGTATAAATCACATCGGCCTGATCGCGCTCCTCGGCAGAGCGGTCGAAGCCGTCACCGGCAAAGGAAAGAGGGTACATCATGGAAAATCTCTGCCACGGCGATTTGCCCAACTCAACGCCATTGTGCTCGCGTCTCGCTCAATTGCCCGTTCATTGCCCATCTGCGCTGTACCCAAGCTGCACAGAATTAGAGCGCAATGACGAGAATCAGCCTAGCATCAGTGCATAAGGTTCGAATTATACCATCCGTTCAAATCTGACCATCGGCATGGGTGCGAACAAAAAGACTAGGCTGAGCCATCACGTTCAACAGCGGAGATTCCTGTGTTTCAGAAATCAATCATCTCACTCGCCGCGCTGACTGCCATGGCTGCTCCGGCGTTCGCGGAAACCAACATTCCTTTCGCGCTCGATTGGAAATTCGAAGGCCCGTCCGCACCCTATTTCCTCGCAGTCGACAACGGCACCTTTGCTGAAAAGGACCTGTCGGTGGAAATCTCCGAAGGCGCAGGTTCGCTCGACGCGATTCCGAAAGTCGCCACAGGTGCGTTCCCGCTCGGCTTTGCCGATATCAACTCGCTGATGCGCTTCCTCGACCAGAACCCCGGCGCGCCGGTCACCGCGATCATGATGATCTATGACGCGCCGCCCTTCGCAGTCGTTGGCCGCAAGTCGCTTGGCATCGAAGAGCCCGCCGACCTAGCTGGCAAAGTTCTCGGCGCTCCACCGCCCGACGGTGCATGGGCGCAGTTCCCGATCTTCGCCGCGCAAACCGGCCTCGACATGGACGCGATCACCGTGGAGCCGGTGGGCTTCCCGACCCGCGAGCCGATGCTAGCCGCTGGTGAAGTCGCTGCCGTCACCGGCTTCTCGTTCTCGTCGACCCTCAACCTCAAGCGCCTCGGCGTGGCAGAGGATGACCTGTCGGTCCTTCTGATGACCGACTATGGCGTGGACCTTTACGGCAACGCGATCATCGTGAACACCGACTTCGCTGCTGAAAACCCTGATGTGGTGACCGCCTTCCTTGAAGCGATCGGTGAAGGCTGGAAAGACGCCATCGCCGACCCAGATGCAGCAATCGAAGCCCTGATCGCCCGCAATCCGGCGGCTGACGCGGACCTCGAAAAAGAGCGCCTCGAAATGGCGATCTCGGACAACGTGAACACCGCCTATGTGCAGGAAAACGGCTTCGGCGGCATTGATGACGAGCGCATGGCAAACGCCATCGAACAGACCAAGACCGTCTACGAGTTCTCCAACGAACCCGACGCGAGCCTGTATTTCGACAGCAGCTACCTGCCTGAGGGCGGGTTCTCGCTCGAATAAGATGGTTGCCCCCGTCCACGCGGCGGGGGCCTCCCCTGAATGACGAACCTTATCGAAATCAAAGACGTCCATCACGCCTACCAAACGGCGAATGGACCGCTCCCCGTGCTCGACGGCCTCGATCTATCGGTGCCGGAGGGCGAATTCTGCGCTGTCGTCGGACCTTCCGGCTGCGGCAAGTCCACCCTCACCCGCCTTGTGACCGGCCTCATGAAGCCCGACAGCGGCGAGGTCTGGCTCCACGGCGAGCTGGTAAAGTCCCCGCGCAAGACGGTCGGGATGGCGTTTCAGAACCCCGTTATGCTCGAGTGGCGGACGATCATGCAGAACGTCATGCTGCCGCTGGAAATCGTTGCGCCGTCGATGTCAAAAGCCGACCGCGAAAAGCGCGCTATGGAGCTGCTGGAGCTCGTCGGCCTCGCCGGTTTCGAGCATAAGCGCCCCAGCGAATTGTCAGGCGGGATGCGCCAACGCGCTTCGCTCTGCCGTGCCATCGTTCATAAGCCTCAAGTGTTGATCATGGACGAACCCTTCGGCGCGCTCGACAACTTCACGCGTGAAGACCTGTGGCAGACAATGCGTGACCTTCGCGCCAAGGAACCGTTCACATGCGTGCTGATCACCCACGACCTGCGCGAAAGTGTGTTCCTCGGTGATCAGGTGGTCGTGCTGTCGGGCCGCCCTGCCCGCACCCAATACGTGCTCGACGTGACGCTGCCTGCGGACCGGACCATTGATGTGCTCTATGAACAGCAGGCGGGCCAAATGCTGCACACGCTCCGCGACCAGATCCGCATCGCTCAAGGGCGGGAGGAAACACATGCGTAAGATCCTCACTCCGCTTATCGCAATCGTGGTGTTCCTGCTGCTGTGGGAGTTCATCGTCTGGGTCAACGACTGGCCGAACTACGTCATGGCATCGCCCTCGGACCTGCCCGAAGCTTACGCCCGCTTCTGGAAGCTATTCCTTGTCATGGGCTGGCAGACGCTCTGGCGGACGGTCGTCGGCCTGCTGATCGCGGTCGTCGTGGGCACGCTGATCGGCATGATCATGGGCTTTTCGCGAACGGCCCGCGATGCGCTCTACCCGCTGCTCGTCGGCTTCAACGCGGTGCCCAAGGCGACGCTCGTCCCTGTCATCGCGCTGATTTTCATTGGCCAGCACGATTTCAACACGGTGCTGATGGCGTTCCTGATCAGCTTCTTCCCGATTGCCGTCTCGGTGGGCATTGGCCTGTCGACACTGGAACCCGAATACCGCGACATCCTACGGGCGCTTGGCGCGTCGAAAATGACGATTTTCTGGAAAATCGCGCTGCCGAAAACGCTGCCCGAATTCTTCGGCGCACTGAAGGTCGCGGTCACGCTGGCTTTCATCGGCACCAATCTGGTCGAGATTGTATCCCCGCACGGACGCGGGCTCGGTGCGCTCTTCAAGTCGGGAGAAACCAACGCGAACTATCCGTTGATGTTCGCCGTCCTGATCGCCTTGGCGGTGCTCGGCATACTCCTCTACTACGCGGTTGTCGCGCTGGAGAAGATATTTGCCGGATGGGCCGAACGGCCCCAGTCATAACGAAAAAGGGCGGCTCGTTGAACCGCCCTTTCTAGTCTTAGCCTCGGAGCGTGCCGCCCGTCGCCTTAGTCACTTTCTCGATGATCTTGGCACCTACGGCCTCGATATCCTTGTCCTTCAGCGTCGCATCTTTGGGCTGGAGGCGGACAGTAATCGCAAGCGATTTCTTACCTTCGCCGAGGCTGCCACCGATGAATTCGTCGAACACGCGAACCTCTTCGATCAGCGCCTTGTCGGCACCGGCAGCGGCGTTGACCAGCGTCAGCGCCTCGACATCCGCATCGACGATGAACGCAAAATCACGCTCGACCGCTTGCAGTTCGGAGATGTCCATGGCCGGACGGCTGGAGGTCGCGTTCTTCGGCAGCGGGATGTCCTGCGGGAAGATCGTGAAGGCCACGACCGGCCCCTTAAGATCGAACTCGCTGATGATCTTCGGGTGAAGCTCACCGAAGATGCCGAGCGTTTTCTTCGGACCGAGGCAGAAGCGACCGTGACGACCGGGGTGGAACCAATCCGGACCGCCGCGCATGATCTGCATCTTTGCCGGAGCGCCGATAGCCGCAAGGATCGCCTCGGCATCGGCCTTGGCGTCATAAAGATCGACCGGACGCGATGCGCCGTGGACGTCCTTGGGGCCAGTGCGACCAACGAGGATACCTGCAATTTGCAGGTTCTGTTGGTTCGGCTCTACGCCTTGGAAGACATGGCCAACCTCGAACAGCGCCAGATCCGAAATACCGCGCGCCTGATTGCGAGCAGCAGCACGCAGCAGCCCCGGCAGCAGGTCCGAACGCATGTGGCTCATGTCGGACGAGATCGGGTTCTCCAGACGGGTCACATCGGTGCCGCCGCCGAACAGTTTGTCGGCCGCTTCGTCGATGAACGAATAGGTGACGCACTCGTTGTAACCGAGCGACGCAGCGGTGCGGCGGCCAGTCGAGGTGCGCACCTGCATCGGGGTCAGAACCGGCTTCGGCACGCCTGCCGAGGCACGCGATAGCGGCTTGCCTTCGAGTTTCGTCAGCGACGCAATGCGGGCGACTTCCTCGACGAGGTCAGCTTCGCCCTGAACGTCCGGACGCCACGACGGCACGTGCGCCATATCCTTTTCCATACGGAAACCGAGCGCGGTCAGCGTCTGACGCTGTTCGCTTTCGGGGATGTCCATGCCAACGAGGCTCTGCACGCGCTTCGAATCCAGTTTGTAGGCACGGCTGTGATCCGGAACGGCACCGGCTTGGACCAGTTCGGACGCCTCACCGCCCGCGATGTCGACGATCATGCGCACCGCATGTTCGAGGCCCTCGGGCGTAAATTCCGGATCGACGCCGCGTTCGAAACGGTAGCGGGCGTCGGAGTTGATCTTCAGCGCACGGCCCGCGTAGGCGATCTGGATCGGATCCCACCATGCGCTTTCGACGAAGACGTTGACCGTCTCGTCGGTGCAGCCGGTGAGTTCGCCGCCCATGATGCCCGCGATGCTTTCAACACCGGTGTCATCGGAGATGATCATGGTGCCGACAGGAATGGTGTAGCTCTTTTCGTCGAGCGCAATAATCTCTTCACCACCCGCAGCGCGGTGAACGCGCAGGTTGCCGTTTACCTTGTCCGCGTCAAAGACGTGCAGCGGGCGGTTCAGGTCGTAGGTGTAGAAGTTCGTCACGTCCACGAGGAACGAGATCGGGCGCAGGCCGATAGCGGTCAGACGGTCCTGAAGCCACTGCGGCGACGGGCCGTTCTTCACGCCTTTGATCAGGCGACCACAGAACAGCGGGCAGCCGTCCAGCGTGTCGTCGTCGATGGTGACGTCGATTTCCGATTTGAACGAAGCCTGAACCGGCTCGACCGATAGCGGCTTGAGCTTGCCCAGACCACGTGCAGCAAGGTCGCGCGCGATGCCGCGAACTCCAAGAGCGTCACCGCGGTTCGGCGTGATGGCGATCTCGATAACCGGTTCGATCTTCGACGGGTCGTTCTGCGCAAGCCAGTCAACGAAGGTCTGGCCGACTTCGCCCGAGGAAAGTTCGATGATGCCGTTGTGCTCGTCCGACAGTTCCAGCTCGCGCTCGGAACACATCATGCCGCGGCTTTCGACGCCGCGGATGTTGCCGACGCTGAGCGTGACGTCGATACCCGGAACGTAGTCGCCCGGCTTGGCCAGAACGACAGTGATGCCTTCGCGGGCGTTTGGTGCGCCGCAGACGATCTGCACTTCGCCTTCGTCCGAAGCGACCTTGCAGACGCGCAGACGGTCGGCGTCGGGGTGCTGCTCTGCGCTGGTGACTTTGGCGATGGTGAAGGTTTTCAGCGCATCGGCGGGGTTCTCGACGCCTTCGACTTCGAGGCCGAGATCGGTCAGGGCTTCTTCGATTTCGGTCAGCGACGCATCAGTATCGAGGTGCTTCTTGAGCCAGGAAAGAGTGAATTTCATCGTAATATCTCCTTAGCGGCTCAGACCGCCGTGCAGGGTCGGCACGTCGAGGGCAGAGAAACCGTAGTGGCGCAGCCAGCGCAGATCGCTGTCAAAGAAGGCGCGCAGATCGGGGATGCCGTACTTCAGCATGGCGATACGGTCGATGCCGATACCGAAGGCAAAGCCCTGCCCTTCGTTCGGATCGACGCCGGCGGCTTCCAGAACCTTCGGGTGCACCATGCCGGAGCCGAGGATTTCGAGCCAATCATCGCCCTCACCAACGGTGACCTTGCCGTCTTCCCATTTGCACTGCACGTCGACTTCTGCCGACGGCTCGGTGAACGGGAAGTGCGAGGCGCGGAAACGGGTCTTCACGCGCTTGCCGAAGAAGGCCGAGAGGAATTCCTCAAGCACCCACTTCAGGTTCGCCATGCTGATGTCCTTGCCGATGGCGAGGCCCTCGACCTGATTGAACATCGGGGTATGGGTCTGGTCGTAGTCGGCGCGATAAACGCGGCCCGGCGCGATCACGCGGATCGGGGCGCCGTTCTTTTCCAGCGCACGGATCTGTACCGGCGAGGTGTGCGTGCGCAGCACCGGCGGCGCGTCGTTCGAACCTTCCGGCGTCTTCATATAGAAGGTGTCCATCTCAGCGCGGGCCGAGTGGTGGCTCGGGATGTTCAGGGCGTCGAAGTTGTACCAGTCGCTTTCGATCTGGGGGCCTTCGGCCACGGTGAAGCCCATGTCCGCGAAGATCGCCATGACCTCTTCGGTCACTTGGCTGATGGGGTGGACCGTGCCTTGACGTGCGTGGCGCGACGGCAGCGTGACGTCGAGCCATTCGGACTTCAGACGCTCTTCCAGCGCGGCATCGGCCAGCGCAGTTTTCTTGGCGGTCAGCGCGGCGTTGATCTCGTCCTTCAGCGCGTTCAGAGCGGGACCGGCGACCTGCCGTTCTTCGGGCGTCATCTTGCCCAGCTCACGCATCTTGAGGCTTACTTCACCCTTCTTGCCAACGGCGGCAAGACGGACTTCTTCGATGGCCGCCTCGTCCGAGGCATTGGCAATCAGGTCCAGATATTTGGCTTTCAGGTCGTCCATGACATGCCCTTTGCAACTTGCTTGGCTTGCAATTACCCCGCCTACCCCGAAGGCACAAGCATTGCGCCTTAAGCTGGGCTGCGGGCAAAGAAAAAGGCCGCCCCGCAGGACGGCCTTTTCAATCGTGTGCTAACGCGAGTGATTAGGCGGCCAGAGCGGCGCGTGCCTTTTCAGCGATGGCGTTAAATGCTTCCGGCTCGTGGACGGCCAGATCAGCAAGTACCTTACGGTCAACTTCGATACCGGCTTTGGCCAGACCGTTGATGAACTTCGAGTAGGTCAGCGATTCGTCATATGCACGGACAGCAGCGTTGATACGCTGGATCCACAGAGCGCGGAAATTACGCTTGCGGGTCTTACGGTCGCGGGTCGCATATTGGTTGGCCTTGTCTACGGCCTGACGAGCGACTTTGAAGGTGCGGGAGCGGCGGTCATAATAACCTTTGGCCGCGTCAAGGACCTTCTTGTGACGACGATGAGTGACGGTACCACCTTTGGTGCGCGACATGGTTCAGGCCTCCTTAGCGGTCGTAGGGCATGTAGGACTTGACGATCTTCGCATCAGGTGCGGAGAGCGTCGTGGTGCCACGAGCGTCACGGATGAACTTCGTGGTGCGTTTGATCATGCCGTGGCGCTTGCCAGCCTGACCAGCTTTGACCTTGCCGGACGCGGTCACTTTGAAGCGCTTTTTGGCGCTCGATTTAGTCTTCATTTTGGGCATTTCCGTCTCCTTCGGAAGGTGCGGTTTACGCGCGACTCGGCATGCCACATGAGCCGGTCACACGGTTAGAGCGGGCCGTATAGGGCTGCTCGGCGATTTTGGCAAGAGCGTTAGTGGATGAAACGCGCCACGACCCGCATAAAAGCTTCGGGCACTTCATCCAGCTTGTATGTGTGGTTGTTCAGGGCAAGAACGACCAACGATCCTCCGGCGAACACCATGATCGATGCAGCCTTCGGAGCTCTTCCTTCGGAAAGCGCCCCCACAATGGGTGGGAGCGCGAGGCCTAGCAAAATCAGGCCAACTACCAGTAATAAATCTGTGTCCATATCCACATTACCTAATGAATAAGGATACCTTACTCATTATCGGCGCTGTGGATCAAACGTTCTTCGCACGGAGCGACGCGCAGGATGTTCGTCGAACCCGGCGTGTTGAACGGAACACCGGCGGTGACGATGATCTTATCCGACTCTTCGGCGAAGCCTTCGGCCTTGGCTGCACGGATCGCACCGATGACGGCCGACTTGAAGCGGTCAACGCTGTCGGTCATCGCGGTGTTCACACCCCAGCTCAGGCACAGACGGCGCGCGGTGCGCTCGAACGTGGTGAGGGCAATGATCGGAACGCGCGGACGTTCACGCGACACGAGCAGAGCCGTGGTACCCGACTGCGAGAAGCAGCAGATCGCGGCGATCTTGGTCTTTTCAGCAATTTCGCGAGCCGCCGAAACGATGCCGTCGGCGACGGTCTCGTGCGCGATACGGCGCTGGGATTCGATGATCTCGACGTAGGTCGGGTCCGATTCCACTTCATTGGCGACGTTGTTCATGGTGGTCACAGCTTCGACCGGGAACTGACCAGCGGCCGATTCTGCCGAAAGCATGATCGCGTCTGCGCCTTCGTAAATCGCGGTCGCAACGTCCGAAACTTCCGCACGGGTCGGCATCGGGCTTTCGATCATCGATTCGAGCATCTGGGTCGCAACGATAACCGGCTTGGCAGCAGCGCGGCACTTGCGGATCAGGCGCTTCTGGATCGGCGGCACGTTGGCAACCGGCAGTTCGACGCCAAGGTCACCACGAGCAACCATGATGCCGTCGGAGACTGCGAGAATGTCGTCGAATGCTTTGACAGCGGCCGGCTTTTCGATTTTCGCGAGGATAGCAGCGCGACCGTTGCACAGCGCGCGGGCTTCTTCCATGTCCGACGGACGCTGAACGAACGACAGAGCCAGCCAGTCGACGCCGAGGCCACAAACGAACTCGAGGTCCTTGCGGTCCTTGTCCGACAGTGCGGGAACCGGCAGCACGACGTCAGGAACGTTCACGCCCTTGCGGTTCGAGATAATGCCGCCGACGGTAACTTCGCAATCAGCGAAATCACGGCCGCAGTCTTTGACCTTGAGGCGGATTTTACCGTCGTTCACCAGCAGGTTCGCACCCGGCTCGAGAGCGTCGAAGATTTCCTTGTGCGGAAGTTTGACTCGGGTGCTGTCGCCTTCTTCGTCCTTGAGGTCGAGGCGGAAGTCCTGACCGACTTCTAGCATCTCTTCGCCGTTTTTGAAAACGCCGACGCGCAGCTTCGGTCCCTGAAGGTCGGCGAGAATGCCGATCGCGCCGCCGCAGTCTTTCTCGACCTGACGGATGATATCGTAGCGCGCTTGGATCTCGCTGTGCTCACCGTGGCTCATGTTCAGGCGGAACACGTCGGCTCCTGCCTCATGAAGTGCGCGGATCATTTCGTAGCTGCTGGAAGCCGGGCCCAGCGTAGCAACGATCTTTACGTTGCGGTGACGTTTCATCCCTAAGTCCTCGTATCTGCCGTGTGATAAGGTCCGTTAACGCTAACGCACCATTTGCGCCCCTTATTGCGCAAAAGCTCTTCGGCCTCAACTAGACTATTCGAACCTACGAAAATATGACACCACCCGCCTAGAGATGTGACCTCAAATCCCTACCTTACAGAGTGTCACGAACGTTATCCTTAAGCGGCAGACCGCCAAAAGGCATTTCAGGAGGAGTAATCATGGACGACCAGACGCGCATCGAACTCGAAGCCGCAGCATTCCGCGCCCTGCGCGAACACCTGATGGAAAATCGCACCGATGTGCAGAACATCGACATGATGAACCTCGCAGGCTTTTGCCGCAATTGCCTGTCGCGTTGGTATCAAGAGGCCGCGAACGAGCGCGGCATCGAAATGGACAAGGCCCAAGCGCGAGAAATCTTCTACGGAATGCCATTCGAGGAATGGCGCGACCTGCACCAGACCGAAGCGGACGCGGGCAAACAAGCCGAATTCAAAGAGGCTTTCGCGCGCAACGTCGGTGACACGGCAAAATAGTTTATGATTTTAGGCCAGGATGGATAGTTCTGGCCCTCTTTTTGCATAACGGGACTCAAATGGGCCATTGAGCCGCCGTTACCGTTGCCAGAATAGATTCATGGTAACGAACTATGCTGCTCACGTTGTTATTGGCTTCACTTGGCGTTGCGCTCTTCTCGAGCGCAATCGTCATGGATTCGTCGACCGATGATAACACGGACGACGGAAACGAAGGCGGCTCGACCGGAACCAACGACAATGATGGCGACGATAACTACGTCGGCACCTCGCTCGCGGACAGCTTCTTTCTTGGCAACGGCGATGACACTGCTACGGGCGGTGATGGCGACGATATGCTTGCAGGCGGCAACGGAAACGACACGCTCTACGGCGGCAACGGCGAAGACACGATCAGCGGCGGCGCGGATGAAGACGTGATCGCCGGCGATGGTGGCAATGATATCATCGCAGGTGACGGCGGGGACGACATCATCTCCGGCGGGGACGGCAACGACTTTATCGAAGGCGGCACGGACGCCGACACTGTCCACGGAGACAACGGCGACGACATCATCTACGGCGGCAGCGGCTATGATTGGCTCTACGGCGATGATGGCGACGACCGGATTTTCGACGTGTTCGGGCGGAATCACCTGTTTGGCGGCAACGGCGATGATGTGATGCGCGGCGGCCTGATGTCGACCCTGAGCGGCGGCGCGGGAGACGACGTATTGCACCTGATGGGCGCCATCGGCATTGGCGGCGAAGGCGCAGATGTGTTCTGCGTCGAGGATGTCCAAAATGATCCGGCGTGGATCAAGGATTTCGTCCCAGCCGAGGATACCCTCATGATCGAGATGGAGTCGCCTGAAACCGCCGACATCCGCCTCGTGACCGAAGGGGCCGCGACCGTCGTCTACAACGGCGATCAGATCCTCGCCGCGATCGAAGGCGGCGTCATCACCTTGGACAACATCACCCTCGTGGCCTTCAAATAAAAAGGCCGCCCGAAGGCGGCCTCTCGTTTACTTGGCGGTCTTGAGGCTTTCCTCAATGTAAATCTCGCGCAGGCGCAGCGACACATCGCCGGGTTTGCCCGTGCCGATGGCCGCGCCGTCGATCTCCACCACCGGCTGCACGAAGGTCGTTGCCGAGGTGATGAACGCCTCGTCGGCCTCTTGCGCTTCGGCAATGGTGAAATCGCGCTCTTCGACTTTGAACTGGGCTTCTTCGGCGAAACGCAGAACGGCAGCGCGGGTGATGCCGTGCAGGATGTCGTTCGACAGAGCACGGGTGATGATCGTGTTGCCCTTGACGATGTACGCGTTGTTCGAGGTGCCTTCGGTCACGACGCCTTCCTCGACCATCCACGCGTCATCACAGCCCTTCTTCTTGGCCATCATCTTGCCCCACGACGGGTAGAGCAGTTGGGTTGTCTTGATATCGCGGCGCGACCAGCGCTCGTCGGGGATCGAGATGACTTTGATGCCAGTCTTGATCGACGGCATTTCAACGAGCTTTTTGGCGAAGGTGAACAGCACGATGCCTGACGGTACTTCGTCCGGATCCGGCCATGCGAAATCACGGTCAGCCGGTGCGCCGCGGGTGATCTGAAGGTAGATGCCGCCCTCTTCGAGGTCGTTGCGCTTGACCAGCTCGCGGTGAATTTCCAGCAGCTCGTCCATGGTGACGGGGTTGCGCATTTCCAGCTCGGAAAGCGAACGCTCCAGACGTTTGGCGTGGCCGTCGAAATCAACGAGCTTGCCGTCGATGACGGAGGTTACTTCATAGACGCCATCCGCCATGAGAAACGCTCGGTCAAAGATCGATACTTTGGCTTCCGTTTCGGGCACATACTCGCCATTGACATAGACGGTGCGGGTCATGGGATCCTCCGATAAAAGTGACGCCTAGCGTCATCGGGCAACCCTGACCCACCGTCAAGCCCCGTGAGGCGGCAACACCGAATAGACTGAAGTTTCGGTGACGATCTTCCGCGCATCCTGCGCCAGCAGCGCGATCTGCGAATAGTAGTCGATCATCTCGCCCGCCATCTTTGCGATCTTCAGCAAGCTCGACTTTTCGGCGTCCGTCAATGGTCCGGCATTTTCGCTATCCGCGACAACGAGGTTCCCCAGCTTCACACCCTCATGCATGACGCCCACCAGCGTCAGACCTTTCGTGACGGAATAATTACCGTTCACGCTATCCAGATCGCCCAGCACAAGCATGGCATCGGCAATGTCGAAGAATTCCGCGTCATGGATATGCGGCGGCAATTCGCGCTCCCACTGCTCCTTCACTATATCTCCATGCGCACCAATGACGAATTCGACCGAGCGGAGGTTGAGGTAGAACGCAGCCCGCGAACGGCCCGTGGCACGACACGCGAGTGATGCGAGCCGGTCGAACGTGGCACGTCGACCGAGGTTCAGCCCTTGCAGAATACGAACCGAGTCCGTGGATCTAAGAAGGTTCCTGATTACAATCGACGGCATCTACTCACCTACTCGCCAATGAGAAAACGTCTTTGAGCATCAACTTGAGGCTCGCTTTGGACAGCACGACTTCGGCGGCAATCCCTGCGAAATCGGTCAGTGTCATTTGCAGTTCGCGATCACGCAGCTTTTGCTGCCTGTTGCTGTAGACAAAGAACCCGCCGACCATCTCGCCCTCGACCATCACGCGGGCGCGGGCGGTGTAAGTAAAGCGAGCGATTTCGCCGTCAAACAGCGGCGCGTTCGGGAAAACCTTCAGTGGCTCGTTTGTTTCGATGAAATTCTTTTACTGGATCGAATTATAGATCGAACGACGGAAGCGGGTGGCAGGCATCTTATGATGCCCGATCACGGAAATGTCTTTGTCGAGCGCCATCGCGACAGCGGCGGCGTCCATGCCGGTCAGATCACAAGCGAGCGCACATAGGTCATCAAGAACCTCGCTGGGCCCGAGATCGAGTTTCTCCAGCAGCGTCGGGCCATCGACCCGGGTCAACAACTCGCGAAAAGTGGTACTCATAGCACTTATATTTCTAGCAAATCCAAGGGTTCAAAAATATCGGCTCTAATATTTCACTCGTATAATATGCCTCCTATTGCCAGAAGGTCTTGTTCTTTACGTTTTCCACATCTCGAAAGTATTGGCCCCTATCCGCTTGCGTCCTTAGCTGCGTATTTATGCTGCAAATGCAAAATGACCTTGCACACCATCGGGCAATTTAATAACCAAAAGCAGAACTGTTAAGTAACATCATTGCTCGGAGAATTTTATGTCCTTCCGAATCCAGCCCGCTGCTCCCGCCCGTCCGAACCGTTGCCAGCTATTTGGCCCCGCCTCGAACACGAAGCTGTTCGCCAAAATGGCTGCGAGCGCCGCTGACATCATCAACATCGACCTCGAGGATTCGGTTGCGCCCTCTGACAAGGATATGGCCCGCGCCAACGCTATCGAAGCGATCAACACGGTGGACTGGGGCAACAAATATCTGTCCGTTCGCATCAACGGCCTTGATACGCCATATTGGTACCGCGATGTCGTCGACCTGATGGAGCAGGCCGGCGACCGCCTCGATCAGATCATGATCCCCAAGGTCGGATGTGCGGCAGATGTCTACGCCGTCGATGCCCTCGTGACCGCCATTGAGCGCGCCAAGGGCCGCACCAAGCCGATCAGCTTCGAAGTCATCATCGAATCCGCCGCGGGCATTGCGCACGTCGAAGAAATCGCAGCGTCCTCCCCCCGCCTTCAGGCCATGAGCCTCGGCGCTGCCGACTTCGCTGCCTCGATGGGAATGCAGACCACAGGCATCGGCGGCACGCAGGAAAACTACTACATGCAGCACGGCGAGAACCGCCACTTCTCGGACCCTTGGCACTGGGCACAGGCCGCCATTGTTGCCGCTTGCCGCACCCACGGCGTTCTGCCGGTCGACGGGCCGTTCGGCGATTTCTCCGACGACGAAGGTTACCGCGCTCAGGCCCGCCGCTCGGCCACGCTCGGCATGGTCGGCAAATGGGCGATCCATCCCAAGCAGATCGCACTCGCCAACGAAGTCTTCACCCCGTCGGATGAGGCCGTCACAGAGGCCCGCGAAATCCTCGCCGCGATGGAAGACGCCAAAGCACGCGGCGAAGGCGCGACCGTTTACAAAGGCCGCCTCGTCGACATCGCGTCGATCAAGCAGGCCGAAGTCATCGTCCGTCAGTCGGAAATGATCGCCGCTCAGTAATTTCGGAGCGACACCGTCCCGAACACACAAGCCCGCTGGCAGTCGGTCGCGTCGTGACCAATCGTGTCCGACACGACCGACATCGCCTCGCTCAGACCCTCAAACCGCGGATCGTCGCACTGGCTGTCGAAGGGGTACTCCCCTTCGTCGTCGCCGAAATCGATCGCATCACAGCTGGTCGCCCGCATTGACCGCTCCGCATTCCAAAGCTCCAGATTGCCGTCGACATAGGCGTTTAGGCAGTCGGTGCGGTCCATGCCAACATTGCTCCAGTCCAGAACCGACGCCATGCCGCGCCCGAAGAAGCGGCGGTCGTCGCACTCCCCGTCCTTGGCCCACTCGCTGGTGTCATCGCCAAAGATGATACCGTCGATCATCTCGTAGACCGCCAGCTCGTCGGTGCCAGGAGCGGGTTTTATCGTGATCGTTCCGGCGTTGAACGCGTTCCGGCAGTCAGTCGCATCCGCCATGATATCGTCATCAAGCAAAGGCGTCGCCGTCATGCCCGTGCCTTCAAAGCGGGGGTCGTCACATTCGCCATCGTTCGCAAACATGCTCGAGTCGCTGCCGAAGTCGACCTTACCCTGCGCCCAGACGGGCGATCCAAGCATAAGCGAGCAAATCGCGCCGGTGATGATACGTTTCATGACGTCCTCCCTTGCCGTATGGTGAAAGCCTGCCAAATTGCCCCTACGGGAACAACTTGTTCCTCGGCTTTATGCCCATTATCGGTAGCCGAGTTGCAAACCCCACCGATGCACCATTATATCGAACGCATTATAGCAGTCCGGAAGGCACCCGATGACCATCTACCTCGAGTTTGAAAAACCGCTCGCCGAAATCGAAGGCAAGGCCGAAGAACTCCGCGCACTGGCGCGCAACAATCCCGAGATGGATGTCGAAAAAGAAGCCGCCGGCCTGGACAAGAAAGCGTCCGACCTGCTTGCACAGCTTTATGGCTCGCTCACCCCGTGGCGCAAATGTCAGGTCGCCCGTCACCCCGAGCGCCCGCACTGCCGCGACTACATCGACGCGCTGTTCGACGAATACACCCCGCTCGCCGGTGACCGTAACTTTGCCGACGACCTTGCCGTTATGGGCGGCCTCGCGCGCTTTAACGGCCAGCCTGTCGTCGTCATCGGCCACGAAAAAGGCCACGACACCAAGAGCCGCATCGAGCACAACTTCGGCATGGCCCGCCCCGAAGGTTACCGCAAAGCGATCCGCTTGATGGACCTCGCGGACCGTTTCGGCCTGCCGGTCATCACGCTCGTCGACACCGCTGGCGCATATCCGGGCAAGGGCGCTGAAGAGCGCGGCCAGTCCGAAGCTATCGCCCGCTCGACCGAAAAATGCCTGTCGATCAAAGTTCCGATGATTTCGATCATCATCGGTGAAGGTGGTTCGGGCGGCGCTGTCGCCTTCGCGACCGCCAACCGCGTCGCGATGCTGGAGCACGCGATCTACTCAGTCATCTCGCCGGAAGGCTGCGCGTCGATCCTCTGGAAAGATTCGGACAAGATGCGCGAAGCCGCCGAGGCGCTGCGCCTGACCGCCCAGAACCTCAATGAGCTGGGCATCATCGACCGCATCATCAAAGAGCCGCTTGGCGGCGCACACCGCGACGCGGACGCTGCGATCAACGCGGTTAAAGACACCATCGCCTCGATGCTGAAAGACATGAACGGCAAGGACGGCACCGAGATCCGCGATGCCCGCCGCAAGAAATTCCTGAACATGGGCGCCAAGGGCCTGGCCGCCTAAGCAACTCCAGACACGAAAAAGCCGCGCGATCCGAATGGGCCGCGCGGCTTTTTCGTGTGCCGGACGCTTCAGCGCGAAAGTTGGGCGCGGGCTTCGTCCATCAGTGCGTTGGAGTGCGTCTCGATGGTGTTTTCGAGCGTCGCCATGAATTCCTTGGTGCTCAGACCCGGTTTGATGGTCGGCAGGAACTCGATCACCGCAGTGCCCTTGCGGCGCATGATGCCGTGGGCGGGCCAGAACATCCCGACATTGCAGGCCACAGGTACGCAGTCAGTGCCCATTTCGCCGTAGAGCACCGCAGAACCGATCTTGTACGGCTTCTTGTCACCTGGCTCCACACGGGTGCCCTGCGGGAAGATGATCAGCTGGCCCGGATCTCGACGACCGGCGTTGACCTCGGCGACCATCTTTTTGATCGCCGCGCCGCGCTTGCCGCGATCCACGGCAATGCAGCCCATCATCTTGCCGTACTGACCGACGATCGGCGCCCATATCAGTTCCTTTTTCATGATGAACTTACCGCGCGGAACGGCCGAGTAAATCAGGATGATATCGAGGAACGACTGGTGCTTGCCGACGATCAGCACCTCTCCGGTCGGCGGAGTGCCGCGAATTTCGGTGTCGAGGCCCACCATCCACCGCGCGGACCACCGCACCCATTTGCACCACGCGTGGGCAGCAGCGAATGCGCCGCGACGGTCAAAGAGCGCCCAAGGCAGGAAGACGATCGCGATGACCAGCATCAGGAAATAGGCGATCACGATGAAAATAAAGGAACGAACCCACTGGATCGCGTTGCTCATGAAAGTGCCCTCAATGTACGAAGCGCAGCCGAACGGGTCGCGAGGAACGCGACGACCGCAGCCAGCAGCGGAATGGAGGCAGGCGCGAACCACGACGCACCGCTGAAACTCAGCCCCGTCAGGAAGCCGCCCGCAACGTCACTGCTTGGGAGGAGTAGAACGGCCAGCGTGCCAGCCAGCGCACCGATGGCAGAGCCACCGAACGCGCGAATGGTGAAGCGGCGCACGAACGCACCCGCGATGTAGATGTCGCGCGCGCCGACGAGGCGCATCACTTTGATCACCTGCGCATTCGCAGCAAGCGCAGCATTTGCCGCCAGAGTGATCATGGCAGCGGTGGCTGTTGCGATCAGCGCAATCGACAGGATCGACAGAAGGCGAAGGCGGTCGGCAGCGGCAACCAGCGGCTCCCGCCAACGAGTGTGGTCGTCAAGGATCGCACCCGGAACTTCGGCCTGAAGACGCGCACGAAGGCCGGTGGCATCATAGCCCGCGCCCTCCTCCACAACTTCGATCAGACGCGGGATCGGCAGGGTGTCGATGGGCAAGTCGGGACCGAACCACGGTTCCAGCAGTGCCTGCTGCTCGGCCATGTCCAATGCACGGGCACTCGCCACGCCCGGAGTCGTTTCGAGCAGGTTCACCGCAGCCGCCACCTGCGCATCCAGCTGATCGGCAGGCGCCGAAATACGGAGCGTCGAAGTGCGAGCAAGCTCTGATGCCCAGCGGTCCGCGAGCTGGCCAGCAGCTAGGCCAAGCGCCAGCGCAAACACCGCAAGGAACGCCATCGCGCCCGAAGTGAAAACGGTCAGGTTCGCGGTGAAACCCGTTGGCGGAACCGAACGGTCAGCTAGCGGGTCGCCTGCGAGCATCGAGAAATAACGGCGGATGACAGCGATCATAGATCGACCCCAGCTACATGCAGACGCTGGTTCATCAGGCGCAGAACGCGGGCCTGCACCTGCATCTTGGACGCCTGACGGATCAGGTTCAGATCGTGCGTCGCCAGCAGGATCGTTTTGCCCATGCGGTTCAGCTCGACAAGAAGCTTCAGCAGACGCTGGGACATTTCCCAGTCGATATTGCCGGTTGGCTCGTCCGCGATGATGACGTCGGGCGAGATGATGACCGCGCGGGCCAGTGCCGCCCGCTGACGTTCACCGCCGGACAGTTCTGGCGGACGCTGGCCAGCCTGATTGCGCAGACCCACCCAGCTCAGCAGATCCTCAAGGTATTCACTCGCCTCATCCGCACGGCCAGCAACAGTGAGCGGCAACGCGACGTTCTCGGCAACGCTCAGGTGGTCGAGGAACTGGCAGTCCTGATGGACGACCCCGATGTTCCGGCGCGAGAGCGCGATATCGTCACGCTGCAATTCGCGCACGTTTTTCCCGAACAGGCGCACATGACCAGCGGTCGCGACCAGCTCGCCGTAGCAGAGCTTCAGCAACGTCGTCTTGCCCGCGCCAGACGGGCCGGTGAGGAATTGGAATGAGCCGGGGGCAAGTGTAAGCGACACGTTCGAAAACAGTTCAGCCCCGCCGTAAGAGTATGCGACTCGGTCGAGTTCTATCAAAGATTGGTCCTTTCGCCCCGGTGCCTGTGTCTTCTGCCCAAAAGATCAGCCGAATTCAATTGTCCCGACATCGGTTGGGCGTGGTTTTGCTTTTGTCCGCGCTTTGTGGTTGTTAGTAATGGAAGGAATTCAAGACCGTCCGCGTTCTCGCGGCAGATTGGGAAACTGTAATGCGTCTGATTTGCCCGAATTGCGGAGCACAATACGAAGTACCCGATGACGTGATCCCCGATGGGGGCCGCGACGTCCAGTGTTCGAACTGTGCGCACACCTGGTTCGAAAAGCCGGGCGATTCCGAGACGTTCGAATTGTCCGACGCTGGTATTTCGATCCCCGAAGTCGAAGTCGAAGAGCCCGTTGCTCCTCCGCCGCCCGTTCCGCCCCGCGCCACCGAACGTGCTGCGCCTGCCGCACCTGTCGCGCCTCCGGTGGCGCCCGAATACGACGACTACGAAGACGAGGATGATGACGACGATTTCGTTGCGCCCTCCGGTCCGCGTCGGTCGATCGACCCCGATGTCGCCGAAATCCTGAAGGCTGAGGCAGAACGCGAGGCCGAACGCCGCGCCGCCAATCCCGAACCTGAAGGTTTTTTTGAAACCCAGACCGAGCTTGGCCTCGAAGAGCCGTCTTCGCTCGAAGAGCGCCGCGCTGCCGAAGCGCGCGCGAGAATGGCGCGTCTTCGCGGTGAGCAGCCGGCCGATCCTGACACGCCCCGCCGTGATTTGCTGCCGGATATCGAAGAGATCAATTCGACCCTGCGCCCAGCAAGTGACCGCGCAGAGAACGAGCCGTCGCCGACCGAAGCCGTTCAGGATCGCCGTCGCGGTTTCCGTACTGGCTTCTTCGGCATGATCCTGATCTCTGCTGTCGCGGTGACCGTCTACGTGCTTGCCGCGCAGATAGCGTTGTCGCTGCCGATGGCTGAGCCTTACCTCGACAGCTACGTTGTGTGGGTCGACGGCCTGCGCAATGCGCTTGATATATGGGTGCAGGGGCTTCTTGCCGAAGCTGCCTGATCAGAACTGATCGAGTAGCCGCTCAAGATAGCTGCGTTCGTCTTCCGAACGATTAAGCTCACCTGCACGGCGGCGGATTTCATCGAGCAACTCGCCCGCACGGCGGTAAACGTCCTCGTCCTGAAGCATCCCGCGGTCGGTATCCGAACGGCCCGACTGACCCAGCTGGCGACCCAGCGGATCGGTGTTCTGCGCCTGTTGGTCACTGCCGCGCGTCGCACCTGCGCGGTCATTGCCCGAGCCCTCTTCACGCTCGCGATTGTTGGTCAACGCCTGACCAAGATTGCGCATCCCTTCGCGCAGACTATCGAGCGCTTCGGCCTGACGATCCAGCGCCTCGGACATGTTGTTGTCGCGGAGCGCCTGTTCTGCCTCGTCCATCGCACGGTCTGCATTTTCGAGCGAGCGTCGCATAATCTCGGCTTCCTCGCCGGTCAGCGCAGGCAGATTGTGACGCTGGCGTTCGAGCATGTTACGGAGGGCCTGCTGGCGATCCGCAAGGCTCTGTTCGCCTTGGCCTTCGTCTTGCTCGCCGCCATCCTCTTCCTGACCAAACTGCGGCTCGCCGTCCTGTGTCATGCCAGGATTGAACTGTTCTTGCAGGTCGCGGAAGGCATCGTCGGACAGCTCCTGCTGTTCCTGCAAGGTATCGCCAAGCTCTTCCATCGACCGCTCACCCTGCGTGCGCGGCCCGTCCTGCCCTTGGCCCTGCTGGACCTGCATATTGTCGATGAGGTCGTTGAGTTGCTGCATCAACTCCTGCGCCTCGGCCATTTTGCCTTCGGACATCAGCTCCTGAATGCGGTCCATCAGAGCGTTGATTTCGTCCTGAGTGAACGTCATCGAATTGCCCTGCCTTTGATCGGGACTGTCTGTCTGGTCTTCGGGCGCGCCGGCCTGATCGGCAAGCATCTGCGTGTAGGCTTCGGTCGCCTCGCGCAGTTCATCCATCAGTTCCTGAATTTCCTCAGGGCTGGCGCCGTTGCGCATCGCTTCATTCAAACGCTCGCGGGCACGGTTCAGACGCTCCAGCGCGTTCGCCAGAGAGCCTTCCTCTAGATCGACGGCAATCGCCCACAGCTGCGCGGCCACGTCGTTCTGGACCTCATCGCTGAGGCCCGCCTCAATCCCGTTTTCAAGCGTCACGATGGCATCGCGGATGGCGACGTAAGGCTCCATGTCGGTGAACAGTTCTTCGGGCTTGGCCGACAGCGCGCGCAGGATTTGCGTAACACGCGGAGCATTGGCCTTGGCCCAAAGCAGATCGCGGCGCATCTCGATCACTGACTTGGCGATAGGTTCGAAGAAGCGGCGACCGGGAAGGATGATTTCGTGGGGTTCGCTCGTCGCGACATTGCCAGCTGCATCTTCCGCCGCGATCTGCATCACGACGGGAAGGTTGGCGATCGGTTCTTCGCTGAAATCCTCGACAAGCGAGGCGTCGAAATCGCTGCGGTCACCTGTAATCGGAAGCGGGATATCGACAATCAGCGGCTCGTGCGGATCGGGGTCGGTCAGCAGGCCGTGGTGGCGGTCCAAACGGGACATATCGAGCGTGAATGTGGCGGTCCCGCCGACCACACCGTAGTCATCGCTGGCATGGAACGGCTGGGTCATGACGCCCTTTGCGTCGACCTCTATCTCTCCATCCAACCTCACCGAAGGAGCATTGTCGGGCAAAAGCGTCACGTCCCAGCTGCGGCCACCTTGCCCCGTGATGTCAATCTTCCCGCCCTGCTGGACGTTGAACGATTGCTGCTGTTGCGACGCGGGCGGAACGTCGGACCCTGCGCGGGCAGAGACCGTCTCGGCCAGCGTCAGATCACCGATATCGCCGTAGAACCTCACGGTGATTTTCGAGCCGGAGAGCACTTCGATCCGGTCGGTCGTCAGGTCGGGAAGATACAGCGTCGGCATTCCGGTATATGCGGGCGGTTCGATCCAGCCCTCCCACGTCGGCCCCATCACGGCAGCGGTCGGCGTGCCGTTCTGTGCAATCTCGGCCACAGTGCCGATGCGCCAGACCGATCCGAACATCACAGCAACGAGGAAAAACAGCAGCGCCATATAGCGGACGCCAAACGGATCGCGCTCCGATACCCGCAGGTCAGGCGACACGGGCCGCGCGTCGCGGGTGCGGTGGAGCATACGTTCGAGGTGCACGGCCCAGACGGCTTTCGACGCTTCGTCGGTGCTGCCGATCGCTTGCGCGTCGTTCAGCGCGGAAATCGGGCGGCCTTCGAGCGCACCGTCGACGCGGGCGATGGCTTCGGCTTCGGTCGGGAAATGGAATTTGCGCCAACCGAGGTAGAGCGTCACCGCGAGCGCCACGATGCCTGTGGCGATAATTGCCCAGAACGCTTCCAGCGGCAGGAAATCCTGCCAGCCGAACATCAGCGGCGCGAGTAGGAAGAAAGCCACCGTCCAGACCGGCCAGTACGAACGCACGATGCGCTCGGCCAAGAGGCCGATGCGGGTTGCGAGTACTGGTAGACGCAAGTGCGATAGACTGCGTGTTGGATCGGTCAGTGTGCTTACTCCGGTCGGTTCGCTCCGACCTTTAACACGTCAGAGCCACTCGGGAACGATATCGCGAGCGATCATCTCTTCATAGGTGGGGCGTCGGCGGATAACTGCAAATTTATCGCCGTCGACCAGCACCTCGGGTATCAGCGGACGCGAGTTATATTCGCTCGCCATCACTGCGCCATAAGCACCGGCAGAGCGGAACGCGATCAGATCACCGGGGTTAAGGTCGGTCATCTCGCGGCCCTTGGCGAAGGTATCGCCGGACTCGCAGATCGGACCGACTACATCGAAGTTGGTCTTCTCGGCACCCGCAGCAGGTTCGATAACGGGCTCGATATCGTGGTGAGCATCGTACATCGCGGGGCGCAGCAGGTCGTTCATGGCTGCGTCGATGATGAGGAAACGGCGGTCCTCGCCTTCCTTGACGTAGATAACCTCGGACACCAGAAGACCGGAGTTACCCGCGATAAGTCGGCCCGGTTCGATCTCGACCTCGCAGCCGAGGTGGCCGACTTCTTCGCGGATGACCTGACCGAGGTCCATCGGCAGCGGCGGCACCTCGTTCGAGCGGGTGTAGGGAATGCCCAGACCGCCGCCCAGATCGAGGCGGGTGATCTGGTGACCGTCTGCGCGGAGCGTTTCCGTCAGTTCGGCTACTTTGCGATAGGCCAGACGGAACGGTTCGAGGTCGGTCAACTGCGAGCCGATGTGCACGTCGATGCCGACGACCTTCAGACCGTCCAGCTCGGCGGCGCGTGCGTAGACCTCGCGCGCGCGGCTGATCGGGATACCGAACTTGTTCTCTTTCTTGCCGGTCGCAATCTTGGCGTGGGTCTTCGCATCGACGTCGGGGTTCACGCGGATAGTGATCGGAGCCACAGCGCCGAGCGATACGGCGACTTCGGACAGCGCTTCCATCTCCGGCTCGGATTCCACGTTGAACTGACGGATGCCGCCTTCGATGGCGATACGCATTTCTTCGCGGGTTTTGCCGACGCCCGAAAACACGATCTTGTCGCCCGAGATACCGGCGGCCTTGGCGCGGAGGTATTCGCCAATTGACACAACGTCGATGCCAGCCCCCGCCTGACCGAGCAGCTTGAGCACGGCGATGTTCGACAGCGACTTCATCGCGAAGCAAACGAGGTGCTCCATGCCTTCGAGCGATTCATCGAAAACCTGGAAATGACGCAGAAGTGTGGCCTTGGAATAGACGTAGAACGGCGTTCCGACCTCTTTGGCGATGTCGGTGATGGCAACGTCTTCGGCGTGCAACACGCCATTCTGGTAGATAAAATGATCCATGAGACCCTCCGCGCTTCGGGACGTCTCATATCAAATCGGGCGGAAACCCCAAGCCCTTAGTTTACAGGGCGTGTCCGCATGAAAAGGTAGAGCGGTAGGCCGCAGCTCACACCGATGCAGAAGGTCGCGGGGATCGCGATCAGCGCGGACCAGTTGCGTCGCACCGAAACCTCGGCCAGCACCCAGACCGTCAGAGCAATCGCGGCAATCGTCAGGTCCCATGTCAGGCCCGTCGTCGCCTCGTTCACATACCATGCGTCGATCAGACCGCCGAGGCCGGTTTGGTTTTCGCGCATGTAGGTGATGAAGTGCTGCATGGGACGCACCGCGCCCCACACAGCCAAGACGATATAGATGCCGCGCAGCAGGGACATCAGCAGGCCACGTTCAGCGAAACGGTACCGTTCGTGCCGCCGACGTTGCAGGAAGTGGCCAGCTGTCCGTTCTGGTTCACCGTAAGCCCGAGGTTCGCCACAGGGCGGATCGGGGCACCGTCAGCACCGCAAGCGGCGAGGGCGACAAGGGTCAGGACAGCGACAACGGTTTTCATGCGAGCAACTCTTTCCAGCGTGCGATCTGCTTTTTCACCTGAACAGGTGAAGTACCGCCGTAGCTTTGACGCGACATGACCGATGCTTCAACGGTCAAAACGTCAAAGACGCCTTCGTTGATGTTATCGTGAACGGACTTCATGTCTTCGATGGTCAGGTCAGGCAGGTCGCAGCCCTTGCCCTCGGCCATCGCGACAAGCGCGCCGGTGACGTGGTGGGCATCGCGGAACGGCATGCCCAGTTCGCGCACCAGCCAGTCGGCAAGGTCGGTCGCGGTCGAGAAGCCCGAAGCCGCCGACTTGCGCAGGTTTTCACGCTGCGGCGCCATGGTTTCGACCATGCCGGTCATCGCGGCGAGCGACAGCATCAGGTTGTCGGCGGCGTCGAAGACCTGCTCTTTGTCTTCCTGCATGTCCTTTGAATAGGTCAGCGGAAGGCCCTTCATCACGGTCATCAGCGCGACGTTGGCACCGAAGATACGGCCGATTTTGGCGCGGATCAGTTCGGCTGCATCGGGGTTCTTCTTCTGCGGCATGATCGACGAACCGGTCGACCACTGGTCCGACATCACGACAAAGCGGAACTGGGCCGAGGACCAGATGACCAGCTCTTCGGCAAAACGGCTGAGGTGCATCGCGCAGATCGATGCGGCAGCGAGGAATTCGAGCGCGAAGTCGCGATCCGAAGTCGAATCGAGCGAGTTGGCCGACGGACGGTCGAAGCCCAGCGCCTCTGCGGTCATGTGGCGGTCGATATTGAAACCGGTACCTGCCAGCGCAGCCCCGCCCAGCGGGCTTTCGTTCATGCGCTTGCGGGCATCGGCAAAACGCGAACGGTCGCGGTTCAACATCTCGACATAGGCCAGCATATGATGGCCCCAAGTCACGGGCTGCGCGGTTTGCAGGTGCGTAAAGCCCGGCATCACCCAATCAGCGGCGGCTTCGGCCTGACCGATGAGTGCCTTCATCAGGGCTTCGAGCGCGCCATCGACGGCATCGCACTGGTCGCGAACCCACAGACGGAAGTCGACGGCGACCTGATCGTTGCGGCTACGTGCAGTGTGAAGACGACCTGCAGGCTCGCCGATGATTTCTTTCAGGCGGGCTTCGACATTCATGTGAATGTCTTCGAGCGCCTTTGAAAACTGGAAATCACCTGCTTCAATCTCTGACAATACGGTGAGCAGGCCTTCCCGAATGGCTTCGGCATCTTTATCGGTAATGATGCCCTGCGCGGCGAGCATCGCGGCGTGGGCGCGGGAACCCTCGATGTCCTGTCGTGCCAGACGCTTGTCAAAATCGATGGAAGCGTTGATCGCCTCCATGATGGCGTCCGGTCCGGCGGAGAAACGCCCGCCCCACATCGCGTTCGAAGTCTTGGTCATAATCGGAGGTCCCATGCGGAAACTTGTGTCTGCGCTGCTTTATACGTCACTCGCGCTTGTTGCAAACGGCGCGCTGGCAGAAAGCACCCCGCCAGCAGAACTGACTGGCGAGATGAGCGCACTGAACTGGCACAGCGAGCCGCGAGAGCTCAGCGATATGGCCTTCCAGAGCCGCGATGGCGCGGAGACCACTTTTGCCGATCACGAGGGCAAAGTACTCGTCGTGAACTTCTGGGCGACGTGGTGCGCGCCCTGCCGCGAAGAGATGCCGTCACTGGCCGCGCTTCAGGATGAAATGGGGGGCGAGGATTTCGAAGTCATCACCATCGCGACCGGACGCAACCCGCCCGCCGCCGTCGACCGTTTCTTCGAAGAGATCGGCGTCGATAGTCTGCCGATCTACATGGACAATTCGATGAAGGTCGCCCGTTCGATGGCGGTGCTTGGCCTGCCAGTGACGATTGTTGTCGACAAAGAGGGCAACGAAGTCGCCCGCCTCACTGGCGGCGCGGACTGGAATAGCGCCGAAGCTAAGGCGCTCATTCAGGCAATGGTCGACTGATCAGGCGTGACCCGCTTCGCTGGAAAGCGTGAGCGGGTTGATCCCCATGTGCTTGAGCGCGGCGCTCCATTTCAGGTCATTCGCACGTCCGAACACGATGTCGTCGCGCGCATCGCAGGTCAGCCAACCGTTCTGGCCGATCTCTTCCTCAAGCTGGAGCGGCCCCCAACCGGAATAGCCCAGCGCCAGTAGCGACGCCTTCGGCCCGTTGCCATGCGCCAGTTCGCGCAGCACATCGGTCGTGCCGGTCATGGAGGTGTTTTCATCGACCTCAAGCGTGCCGTGCTCCGAATGATAATCGGACGAGTGCAGGACGAATCCCCGACCGTGCTCGACGGGACCGCCGATATGGACGCGCAGATCACGCGGCGCATCGGCCTCGATCTGCAATTGCCCGAGAAGGTCTTTGAACCGGATTTCAGGCGCGGGCTTGTTCACCACAAGTCCCATCGCGCCCTCTTCCGTATGGGCACACACATACACAACAGCGTTTTCAAAACGCGGATCACCCATACCGGGCATGGCGACGAGAAGTTTTCCCGAAAGGTTTGTCGAAGCAAATTCCATACCCTGATGATGTGGTGCGAAAGAGCCACGATCAAGGGCGGCTTGTAATTAGTCTCGCTGCAACGTGACTTTCCATGCTCGCCGCGCCGCGTAAATTGCATCTCATGAGAAACGCTGCTCTTTCCTTCATCACTTCTATTCTGCTCGCGACGTCTGCCCATGCGGACGACCCGATTGCGCATATCGAAGTGCTGCCCGGCTGGACGACCCGCACTGGCACTTACATGACCGGTATCCGGATCAACCTTCAGCAGGGCTGGAAAACCTACTGGCGTGCGCCGGGGGATGCGGGAATCCCGCCACTCTTCTCTTGGGCGGGGTCGGAGAACTTCGACAGCGTTTCGATCCACTGGCCCACGCCGGACGTGTTCGACTCGAACGGAATGCAGACCATCGGCTACCACGATTCGGTCGTCATCCCGCTGGAGCTTGGCGCAACTGGCGGTCAGGTCCACCTCAAGGGACAGGTCGAGCTGGGCGTTTGCGACGATATCTGTATGCCCGTGCAGCTCAGCTTCGATGCGCTTCTGCCTGACGGCAACCGGCCCACGCCCGCTATCGCCGGCGCGTTGATGGATCGCCCCATGCCCGCGCAGCGGGCGAACGTCGGTCCCGTGAAATGCGAGGCCGAGCCTAGCGAAGATGGCATCACTGTCACCGCGCATATCCCGATGCCCTCGGCGGGCAGCGAAGAAGTCGTGGTCATTGAAACGCCCGATCCGCAGCTTTGGGTTTCGGAGACAGAAAGCTGGCGTGAAGGCCAAACCCTTGTCGCAGAGGCGGATATCGTTGCGCCGCGCGGACAGCCGATTGCGCTCGACCGTTCGCGGCTGCGGTTCACCGTTCTGGGCAGCGAACGTGCCGTAGACATCAAAGGCTGCGCGGGAGTGGGCGGTTAAGCCCTCCTCCCCAACGCAATGGCCGAGATGGCGTAGATCGCCAGCAGGCCGGCACCCAAAATCGCAGCGAACAGTCCGAAGGACGCTGCCACACTTGCCGGCAGCCCAGCAAGTGGTGCACCCAGCATCGCCGGAACGACGACCGCACCAAGCGCACCAAGCATCAGCAGGACGCCAAGCACCGTCGGCACCCAAATCCGTCGCGGCGCGCGGAGCGCATGGCGGAAGGATGATATCTGCCGCGAGATATCCGCTTGGATCGCCATCAGCGACGGCACGACAAGCAGCACAATCACCAGACCGAAGCTCAGACCGTAGACAAGTGTGATCACCGTGGGCTTGAGAAACTGCGCATCGCTCGACCGCTCATAGAGCAACGGCGCGAGCCCAAGCACAGTCGTCGCCGTCGTCAATAACACGGCACGCAAACGATCCGACACGCCGTCGATGATGGCAGGGAACAGGCCCCTTTCTTCGGCGTATTCATCGACCGTCGTCACCAGAACGATGGAGTCGTTAATCACGATCCCCACCATCCCGAGCAGGCCGACGACCGTGAACATACTCATCGGCTCGGACCAGTGGTTATGTCCCCAGATCGTGCCGACAAGCGCAAACGGGATAACCGACATCACGACGAGCGGACGGGTCCAGCTTGCGAAAATCCACGACAGGGTCAGGTAGATGCCCGAGAGGACGAAGATCAGGCCGAGCCGCGCATCATTGAGGAAGCGGTTTTCCTGCTCGCTCAGACCGCCGAGCGTCGCGGTGACGCCGTAGTTCGTCTCCAGCTTGGGCAGGATGTCCTCGTTCATCGACAGTTTGACCTCGACCGCGCGGTCCGGATTTTCGTCATCCAGATCGCCGGTGACAGAGATCAGCATGATCCCGTCCTCGCGCTGCACGGTGCTGAAACCCGTTTCGCGGCTGACCGTGACGATATCCGCGAGCGGCACGTAGTCACCCGACGAGGCACGCATCATCATCCGGTCAAGGAAGTCTGCCGTCAGTTCGTCCTCGGGCAGTTGCACCGTAATCTGTGCGCTGCGTGTCCCGTCAGGATAGGTCGCGGCAGTGATGCCTGACAGACGGCGGCGCAGTTCGGCACCTAGCTGGTCGATGGTAAAGCCCAGCGCCTGCCCCTGCGGGGTGAGCGTCAGGACCAGCTCCTCCTTGTCGTAGGACAGCGAATCTTCAAGACCCGAGACTTCGGGGATCTGGCCAAGTTCGGTCTTCAGCGCTTCGGCAGCGGCCTTCAGCGTGTCGGCATCCGCGCCGCCCAGTTCGACCTCAAGCGAGTTACCCCCCGGCCCTGCGCCCCACGAACGGAAGCTGAGCGTTTCGGTCATCGGGCTGGTCTGCACCTCGGCCTGCAACGCCGCGACGAATTCGCTCGACGTCATGGGGCGTTCGTCCTGACCGATCAGTTCGATAGTGATCGCGCCGAGCTGCCAGGTTTCCTTGTCCTCGGCCCCCGTCAGACCGCGACCGGAGTTCCCGCCAACCTGCGCGATGACGTATTTGATCGGGTCTACGCCTGTTTCGACCTCGTAGGTCTCCGCGACGGCATCGGTCGCGCGTTGTAGCTCCGCAATCATATCAAGCGTATCTTCACGCGTCGCACCGGCGAGCATGGCGATATTGCCGCTGACCTGACCCTGCTCGGGTGAGGAGAAGAACCGCCACTGCACGTCGCCGCGCACGAACACCGCAATCTGCGTGGCGAGCAGGAAAATCGCACCCGCAATAACAGCGTAGCGGGCCGTAATGACGGCAGTGATAATGCGGCGGAACACGTTCTCGCGGAACCAGCCAAAGCCCGCGTTCACCCACTTCGACGGCAGATCATACCACCGCTCGCGCCCACCGACGCTGTGCGACAGGTGGTGGGGCAGGACGATAAAACATTCGAACAGACTCGCGGTAAGCACGGCGACCACGGTGAACGGAATGTCGGAAATCAGGTCTCCGAACCGGCCGCTGATGATCATCAGGCCGAAGAACGCGATGTTGGTTGTGATCGTCGCGGAGAACACAGGGCTGAACATGCGGCGCGCAGCGTTCTCGGCGGCCACGACTGGCAGCTCGCCCAAGTGGCGCGCACGGAAATCGGCATGTTCGCCCACGACAATCGCGTCATCCACAATGATGCCGAGTGTAATAATCAGCGCGAAAAGCGAGATCATATTGATCGTCAGCCCGCCCACATACATCAGCGCAATCGCCGCCAGCATCGACACCGGAATACCCATCGCAACCCAGATCGCGGTGCGGGCATTCAGGAACAGGAACAGCAGCAGGATTACGAGCGCGAGACCCTCGGCACCGTTCACCAACAGAATATCGAGGCGGGACGTGATCTGCTCCGCCCGTGTGTTCACCAGATCAATGCTGACGCCTGCGGGAAGGGTCGGGCGCATGGCCTCCGCCACGTCTTCGACCGAGTGTTGCAGACCGATGGCATCGCCTTGTGCGGTGCGGACCACGCCGATCTCGATAGCGGGATTCTCACCGACATAGAAAGCGCGGTCACGGTCGGGGCCTTGAACTGTAATCGTCGCCACATCCCCGATGGTCAGCTCGCTGTTGTCGTCTTCGGAGCGCAGGACGATGCCCGAAATTGCCTCGGCACTGCGTTTTTCAACGCCTGTCCGCACACGGCTTGCACCGGCGACATCACCCACTGGCGAGGCGTTGACTTCTGCCGCGATGGCGCTGGAAATCTCGCTCAGCGTCACGTCGTGCTGCATGAGCGATAACGAGGTAACCTCGATCACCGTTTCGGGCGCAGCGACACCCTGGATAGTGGTGCGGGTCACGCCAGCGGCGAAGAGCCGCGTGACCATTTCGTCCGCGAGGCGGGACAGTTGGTCGACACCCACAGGACCGGTGATGACCACGTCCGTCACGCTGTCACGCCATGCAGACTGGTAAATCGTCGGGTCTTCGGCCTCGTCCGGCAGGTTGGACACCGAGGCCAGTGCTGCTTCGACGTCTTTCTCGGCTTGGTCCAGATCGTAACCCGGCTCGAACTCCATCGTGATGCGGGCAGACCCTTCGGAAGAACGGGAACTGGTGCCGCTCACCCCGTCGACGGCGAGCAGGACCGGATCAAGCACCTGCACAATAGCGCGGTCGACGTCTTCGGCCCCTGCCCCGTCCCACTGGACCGACACGCGAATGGATTCGGTTACAACGTCAGGAAAGAATTGTGCCCGCAGGTTCGGGTAGGAGAACGCGCCAGCCACGACCATGAGCACCATCAACAGGTTGGCTGCAGTCCGGTGGCGCGTGAAATAAGACAGGATACCGCCAGCACCCCGCCCCCAGATATCGGAACCTTTGGCCATCTCAGCCTCCCATCCGGCTTTCGAGCCGCTCTACAGTCGCGGCGGGGACGGACGGTTGTTCGAGCTGCGCGAGGATGCCCGACTTCATCTCGTCCGGCATCTGGCTAGCAGTCACGAAGGCAACCAACTTGGCGCGACGCTCATCGTCGAGATCGATCATCTCGGTCGCTTCGGCGGTTTCCTCGGTTGTGCCGCCAACGGGCTCCACTTTGATACCGGAGCCAAGAAGCGGCGAGCGGGTCACGACGATCTGGCGACCCGCGAGGTCGGACACGGAGATAATCACGTCATCGCCCTGACGGCGGAGCAGCTCGATCATCACGAATTCCAGACGGTTATCTTCGCCAAGGGCCAAAACACCGCCATCCGAACCAACAGCAGTCGACGGGACGCTGGCCACATTGGTAAGATCGGGTTCTGTAATCTTGACCGAAACGAAGTCACCGGGACGCAGGCCCGGCGCGGGATCAAGCTGCGCATACAGCAAACGGCCAGTCTGGCCATCACCGACAGTGGCGCTTTCGCGTGTGATACGGCCCGTCGTTTCGAGCGAGAAGCCGGAGACCTCAAGCGCAACGGTCACTGGCAGATCAAGCAGATCGCCATCGTCACCTAGCAGACGGACGTATTGGGCGGTCGAAACGCGGAAAGCGACCTCAAGCGCGGACGGGTCAATGAGTTCCGCAATCTGTTCGTTGGCTGTGACGCGGCCGCCTTGAAGCGCAGAGACACCCGAAAGCGTGCCGTCAAAATTCGCGTTGATGTCGGTGTCGGCGACGGTGCGCTCTGCCTCTTCGACGGTCAGCTTCACACGGTCGAGCGAGGTCATCGCCTGATCTACGCGCGCCTCGGCCTGAGCGACGGAATTGCGCTGCGACAGGACGGTGGATTGGGCGGATGCCACGGCAAGCTCGGCGGTTTCAACGTCGGCAGCGGTGGCCGTGCCGCGCTCTCGCAGCGACCTTGCGCGATCCAGCGCGGCTTGGCGAAGGTCGGCCTGGCCCTGCGCTTCGGTGAGGCTGTCGCGGGCAATCTCCAGCGCGCTCTGAGCGTCGCGTAGTTCGGCTTCGGCATCACGCTGATCGGCCTCGGCGCGGAACAGATCAGACTCGGCATCGGTAGGGTCGATCTTGACTAGCAACTGACCGGCCTCGACGCTGCCGCCTTCAACAAACGCCGGATCGGTTTCAATCACTGTGCCTGCCACGGGACTACGCAAAAGCAGTGTCCGCAGCGCACGAATTTCGCCGAAGACCGTCATTTCAGGAGCAATTGTTTCAGGCGTCACGGTCACGACATCAACAGACGCGACCCTCTCGCGCTGACCGAACGATCGCGGTTCCTGCGCCATTTTCTCGGCCACGGCGAGCCGCAGCGTGTTGCCTGCCAAGACCAATAGAGCAAGCGTTAATCCCAGTAGAAATAAGCCTGTTAGGCTTCTGCGTAGAAATCGCATATGTAGTGTTCCCGTCACTGACGTCGGCGGGACTGTGACAGGTCACCGGCCGAGCTCAAGTCTACATACGCGGGTTTACGTTATTTCCGTCGCATATGTTCATCGAGGCGCGGCATGATCTCGACAAAGTTACAGGGGCGGTGCCGGAAATCGAGCTGTTTGACCAAGATTTCATCCCAAGCATCGCGGCAGGCACCCGGACTTCCCGGCAGTGCGAAGAGGTACGTGCCCAGAGCCACACCAGCGGTCGCACGGCTCTGCACAGCGCTTGTTCCGATCTTCTGCATCGAGACGATGGTGAACACCGTCCCGAAGGCGTCGATTTCTTTCTCGTAGACATCGCGGTGCGCTTCGACGGTCACATCGCGGCCTGTCAGACCTGTGCCACCGGTCGAAATGACGACGTCGATGCCGTCATCCACGCACCATGCACGGAGCTGCGAGGCAATCGCGTCGCGCTCATCGGGCAGGATCTTGCGAGCGGCCAGCACATGACCGGCCTCCGCAATGCGCTCCACCAGCGTATCGCCCGAACGGTCATCAGCGAGCGAGCGGGTGTCGCTGACTGTCAGAACGGCGATCCGCACCGGAATGAACTCTTTGGTTTGGTCGATGCGGCTCATAGTCAGTCTTCCAGTCTTGCACTCAAATCGAGGAGGTCCGCCCAAGCCTCGCGCTTGGCGAGCGGTTGGCGGAGCAGATAAGCGGGGTGGAACACCGGCAGCACGGGTTTGCCCAGCGCCTCGGTCCAGTTGCCGCGAATACGGGTGATCCCGCCCTTGCCGAGCAGCGCCTGACACGGCGTATTGCCCATCAGGACGATGAAGTCGGGCGACACCAGTTCAACGTGCCGCTTCAGGAACGGCAGCATCATCGCGATTTCCTTGGCATCGGGCGTGCGGTTCGCAGGCGGGCGCCACGGCATCACGTTGGTGATGTAGATCGACTTTGCCGGATCGGGCGAACTGCGCGTGAGGCCGATGCAGCCGAACATCTTGTCCAGCAGATGACCCGCGCGGCCAACGAACGGCTTACCGGCGAGGTCTTCCTCGCGGCCCGGCGCTTCGCCGATGATCATCACGCGGGCATCGGGATTGCCGTCGCAGAAGACGAAGTTCTTCGCCCCCAGCTTTAGTTCACAATGTTCGAACGCCTGCATCGCATCGCCCAGCGCTTCTCGGGACACGGCAGCGGATGCGGCAGTAGTGGCTTCCTGAGCGGGGTCGACCTCCACGGGCTGCGGAGGAACAGGCGGGCCTTTGGGCTTCGCCTCGACGGCAACAGGCTCTTCGACCTTTTCGAAACGGTCAACGGGCGCGTCGAGAATAGCCTCGTCCACGCCAAGCTCGACCTGCCATTCCAGCAGGGCCCGTGCTGTCCAATAATCAACCGCAGAATCCATAGCGGCGACACTATTCGGTTTTTGAACCGATGTGCAGAGGCAAACGCGCCTGCGCCGCTTGCCGCCGTGTTGACCTGTTCCTATAAGCAGGCAGCCGCGCCATCGGAGGACAAAATGACTTTCAACGCTGCCCACCTTCTGGGAATCGAACACCTCCACCCGACGGAAATCACGACTTTGCTCGATCTGGCGGACACTTACGCCAACGACAACCGTGCAGGCATCGCGCACAAGGACGTGCTCGCGGGCCTGACCCAAGTGAACATGTTCTTCGAGAATTCGACCCGCACCCAGTCGAGCTTCGAGCTTGCGGGCAAGCGCCTCGGTGCGGACGTGATGAACATGTCGATGGCGACTTCTTCGGTCAAAAAGGGCGAGACGCTGATTGACACCGCGTTGACGCTGAACGCGATGCACCCCGATCTGCTGGTCGTGCGTCACGGCTCCTCGGGCGCTGTCGACCTTCTGGCGCAGAAAGTGAACTGTGCCGTCCTGAACGCCGGTGACGGCCGTCACGAGCATCCGACGCAAGCGCTGCTTGACGCGCTCACCATCCGCCGCGCCAAAGGCCGCCTGCATCGCCTGAACATCGCGATTTGCGGTGACATCGCCCACAGCCGCGTGGCCCGTTCCAACATTCTGCTGCTCGGCAAGATGGAGAACCGCATCCGCCTGATCGCTCCGCCGACCCTGATGCCCTCGGGCGTGCAGGAATTCGGCGTCGAGGTGTACGACGACATGCGCGAAGGTCTGAAGGACGTCGACGTCGTCATGATGCTCCGCCTTCAGAAAGAACGCATGGACGGCGGCTTCATTCCGTCGGAACGCGAGTATTTCCACCGCTTCGGCCTCGATGCCGAGAAATTTGCCTACGCCAAGGAAGACGCTATCGTCATGCATCCGGGGCCGATGAACCGCGGTGTGGAAATCGACGGCACGATTGCTGACGATATCAACCACTCCGTGATCCAGACGCAGGTCGAGATGGGCGTTGCCGTCCGCATGGCCGCCATGGATTTGCTGGCTCGCAACCTCCGCGCCCGCCGCGCGGCAGAGCAACAGGACACGATGGTATGACCGACAACCCGCTCCACATCCCGAATGGCCACATCGGAACCGCTTGGGTTTTCACGGTCGACATTCCGGAGAGCGAGTTTGACGCCTTCAAGGCCAGCGGAATCGACGCCGCCACCGGCCAGATCATCGACACGGATTTCATCGAGTTGTTCGATCCCGCGAACCTCGCCGGATACAGCCTGAGCCGCTATCTGTCGGAGGCGAATGGCCTCCATCATGAACAGGTCGCTGCCGATGCCGCTAATCTCGATGCCATCACCAAGCCTGTGCTGATCATCTATTCCTCGTCGCTCCGTGATGGCCCGCTGGATTTCGATCCGAAAGCGCCGGTGGATTTCGTGGGCCGCTACGACAACCAGCCAACCAAGCCCGTGCAGGCGTCAATTGACGGTCAACACGACAGCGAAGGGTTCGGCGTCAGCGCGCCTAACACCACCAAGAAGCCCAAATCCGACGCGCGGATAGGCGGAATGGTCGCAATGGCCGCGCTTGCCGTCATGGCTCTGCTGGTTATCCTGATGGTGTTCATCGCAGGATAAAATATGGCCCAGCGTCAGCACCACCAACACAATGCGGTTCTGGGCATGAACCGCACTTTCGTTCCGACGCTCCCGCTCGAAGATGGCGAAGTCGAGCTTGCCCGCTATCAGGCCGACACCATGACCTTTTGGCGGTCGCAGGCGTGGATCGCGCTGTTCTTTTCGATCCTCGCGGCCGGCATCCTGATCGGTATCGGCAATGCGTACTGGTGGACGGGCGTGGTCGGCGCGATGGCCGCAATCGGTGTGCGGACGCTGTACCTTGGCCCCGACGAACGCAAAGACGTGTGGGTTCTCACCAACTACCGCCTTATGGGGCCGATGAACCGCAGCACGACGCTGTCCAACATCAAAGCGGTCAATGTGATCTGGACCGCCGTGCAGGTTGTCACCATCACCGGCGACAAGATTCTGATCCGCTACCGCCCCGATCCCGCAGAGACCAAAGCCGAAATCGAGCGCGCCGCGTCCTGACGTGGCACCTCTGCGACCTTTTCACTGCCGCCGATAAGCGTTAGACCCCGCCTAACGGGCCGCCTGCCCGAGGGGTTGGACATGAACGATATTCTCTTCAAGAACGCACGCCTCATCGATCCGGTCACTCTCACCGACGAGAGCGGTTCGATTGCGGTCAAGAATGGAAAGATTTCCGCCGTTTATCGCGGAAACGAAGCCGACAACGTGACCGCGACCGAGGTAATCGACTGCGGCGGCATGTGCCTCGCTCCGGGCATCGTTGATATGGGCGTGAAGGTTTGCGAACCCGGTGAGCGCCACAAGGAATCCTACCGCTCTGCTGGACGCGCGGCCGCTGCGGGCGGCGTTACCACCATCGTGACACGCCCCGACACGTCGCAACCCATCGACAACCCCGAAACGCTGGAATTCGTCGCCCGCCGTGCGCAGCAGGACTGCAAGGTCAACGTGCTCCACATGGCGGCGCTGACCAAAGGTCGCGCTGGCGGCGAGATGACCGAGATCGGATTCCTCCTCGATGGCGGCGCTGTCGCCTTTACTGACGTCGATAATGTCACGACCGACACCAAGGTTCTGACCCGCGCCCTGACCTATGCCCGCAGCCTCGGCGCTCTGGTGGTCGGTCACCCGCAGGAGCCTGTGCTGTCGAAAGGTGCGGCTGTGACCTCGGGCAAGTTCGCCTCGCTCCGCGGCCTGCCTGCCGTCTCCCCGATGGCAGAGCGTATGGGCCTCGACCGCGACATTTCCCTGCTGGAGATGACCGGCGCCCGCTATCACGCTGACCAGATCACCACCGCCCGCGCCCTGCCTGCGCTGGAACGGGCAAAGCGCAATGGCCTCGACATCACCGCAGGTGTCAGCATCCATCACCTGACGCTCAACGAGTTCGACGTTGCCGACTATCGCACGTTCTTCAAACTGACCCCGCCGCTGCGGAGCGAGGACGACCGTCAGGCGGTTATCGACGCGGTGGATAGCGGGCTGATCGACATCATCTGCTCCATGCACTCCCCGCAGGACGAAGAGTCCAAGCGCCTGCCGTTCGAGGATGCCGCATCGGGTGCCGTTGGTCTTGAGACGCTCCTCCCCGCAGCGCTGCGCCTTTATCACAACGAACAGCTGACCCTGCCGAAGCTATTCCGCGCCTTGTCGCTGAACCCTGCGCGCCGTCTGGGTCTGGACTGTGGTCGCCTGCTTGAAGGTGCGCCTGCCGACCTCGTGCTGTTCGATCCGGATGCGCCGTTTATCCTCGACCGTGCGAACCTGAAATCCAAATCCAAGAACACACCGTTTGACGGGGCCCGCATGCAGGGTACTGTCGCCGGAACATGGGTTGCGGGTCGCCGCATCGTCGAGGAGTAATCAATGCCCACCCTCACCGAAGCGCCGCTTGTTCTGCTCCTCTGGGCTGTTGTCGGCTACCTTCTGGGGTCGATCCCGTTCGGGATGATCCTGTCCAAACTGATGAACCTCGGCGATCTGCGGAGCATCGGGTCGGGCAACATCGGCGCAACCAATGTCCTGCGTACTGGCAATAAGAAAGCCGCCTTCGCAACGCTGATCCTCGATGGTGGCAAGGGTGCCGTTGCCGTGCTTCTGGCGCGTGAACTGGCAGGTGACAGCGCTGCGCAAGTCGCGGCATTTGCGTCGTTCCTCGGTCACTGCTTCCCGATCTACATCGGCTTCAAAGGCGGCAAAGGCGTCGCGACCTTTATCGGTATCGCGCTCGCGATTGCATGGCCCGTTGGCCTGCTGGTCTGTCTGACATGGCTCGTCGTCGCCGTCGTGACCCGCTACTCGTCGCTTTCGGCGCTGGCGGCAGCCACGCTGGCCCCGTTCATCGCGTACTTCCTCGGCTTCGGTCAGATGGTGCTGCTGTTCATCCTGCTCGCGCTCGTGATTTACGTGCGGCACAAGACGAATATCGAGCGGCTTCTTTCCGGTCAGGAAAGCAAGATCGGCAACAAAGGCTAGACGAAAGGGCACCCGAAGGTGCCCTTTTTCATTAGTAGCGGTAGGCTTCGTAGATCTTTGTCAGATCACCGCCCCAGTCACCGTTGTAGTGGTCGAGCAGTTCGTCCGCAGGTGTCTTGCCGCTCTCCACGCTTTCTTTCAGCGCGTTAAGGAAGTGGGTCTCGTCAGGGATCAGGCCGTTCGCTCCGGTACGGGCGCGGGCCTTGAGGCCACCTTCGGCGATCGAAACGACTTCGCGAGCCAATTCGTGCATGTTGATATCGCCGACCTGCGCCTGAAGCCCCTGTTCGGACGCCGCAACGCGCAGCGTCTCGCGGGTCTCGGCATCCCAGCCTTTGACGATATCCCAAGCGGCATCCATAGCGGACTGGTCGTACAGGAGACCAACCCAGAACGCAGGCAGCGCGCATAGGCGACGCCACGGGCCACCATCGGCGCCGCGCATTTCGATGAACTTCTTCAGGCGCACCTCGGGGAAGACAGTGGTCAAGTGGTCCGCCCAGTCCGACATCGTCGGCTTTTCACCCGGCAGCGCGGGAAGCTCGCCCTTGAGGAAGTCGCGGAACGACTGGCCCAGCGCGTCGATGTATTTGCCGTCGCGGTAGACGAAGTACATCGGCACATCGAGCACATATTCGACGTAACGCTCGAAGCCGAAGTCTTCTTCGAACACGAACGGCAGCATACCAGTGCGGGAATCGTCGAGGCCGCGCCAAACACGGCTGCGCCACGACTTGTGACCGTTCACCTTACCGTCGAGGAACGGCGAATTCGCAAACAGCGCAGTTGCGAGCGGCTGAAGTGCCAGCGACACGCGCATCTTCTGGATCATGTCCGCTTCGGACGAAAAGTCGAGGTTCACCTGAACCGTGCTGGTCCGGTACATCATCTGTTTGCCGTGGGTGCCGACGCGATCCATGTAATCGGTCATCAGGGCATAGCGGCCCTTGGGCATACGCGGCATGTCATCGTGCGACCAGATCGGCGCAGCGCCGAGGCCGATGAATTCGACACCGATCTCGTCCGCGATGCTTTTGACTTCGCGCAGGTGGGTGTTCACCTCGTCGCAGGTCTGGTGAATGGTTTCGAGAGGCGCGCCCGACAGTTCCAGCTGTCCACCTGGTTCGAGGCTGACGTTCGCACCGTCCTTTGTCAGGCCAATGATGTTGTCGCCTTCAAAAACCGGATCCCAGTCATAGCGGGACTGAAGCGCCTCCAGCACGGCCTTGATCGAGCGCGGGCCGTCGTAAGGCAGCGGGCGCAGGTTGTCTTTGCAGTAGCCGAACTTCTCGTGCTCGGTCCCGATCCGCCAGTCGGACTTGGGCTTGCAGCCGGATGCAAGGTACTCAGCGAGGTCTTCGTGACGCTCGATGAGGCCGCCGCCGGATTGGGGAATAGACATGGAAAGCCTCGATCGTTGGCTGTGTCGGGAACAAACAGGTGTAGTCAAACGGTGGCCAAGTCAACCCGACCGCCAGCGTTAATCGAGCTGCCTCTGCTGCGAACGCCACAGGTGAAAACGCCCCGCTTCGTCAGAAGACATAGCACGCAGCGCCGCATCGTAGTCGAGCCCCTTGAGAGCGGAGAGCACATCTACGATCTTTTCCGCGCCCTTGGCGCTGGCCGGAACCACCAGACGTTCGCCGTCGGTTTGCAGGAAAACCCAGAGCGCTTCGCCTTCGGGCGTGATCTGAATGTCCACCGTAGCAAGGGCGTCCATCGCGATGGAGCCGCCGAAATGGCCCGACATCCATGTGATACGCCGCTCGTCGATTTCGACGATGCCCGGGCCTTTTCCGGTCGACTTGCCCGTCAGACGCGCGCGGCGCAGCCCTTCGACAGCGAGGCCGAAACCGGCCACCACGATCGCCACACCAAGCCCGCGCATCATCCCGAAGCTGATCGTGATCCACCAAACGCCGAACAGCACGATCGCGCAGCCGAACATTGCCTGTGCATATCGAGCGAGAAAGACGCGGACTTCGGGGCGTAGAAACTCAGACAATTTGCGGCTCTTTCATGATGAACAGGGTGAAGTCACCGATGCGTTCGAACCCGATGGCCTGATAGGCGCGCGCCGCCGACTCGTTGGCGGCAAACAGCGTTCCGTGGCGGACACCTTCGTTGCGGGCCCGTTCCATCAGGAGGGCCGTCACGCGTTTGGCGTAGCCGCGACCACGGTGGGCGTGCGGCGTGAACACACCGCCGACCTGCACGATATCCGTCAGTCGCGCGTTGAGGTTTGCCATCGCGACAGGCGTTTCACCATCCATGAGCACGATGTAGTCGCGGCCCGATAGTGCCTTGAGGTAGGTCTGCCGCCCCTCCTCCATCGCATCGACCGGATCGCGGCCAAGGACTTCCTGCATGTAGGGCGGGAACCACTCCGCGACCTCGCTCGGCGCTTCGCTGATGTGGACCACGTGGGTGTCACCGTCTGGAGTGACCACCTTGTCGAGGTCGAGCAGGAAATGCGGCTCATCGCGGCTGACCAAGGTCGGATTATCCAGCCCGAGCGCGTCGATCAACGGGCGGGCCTCATCGGTCGGGGCGAGGACGCCTTTGACCGTGTTACCGGCGAGCAGTTCGGGCTTCGGACCCGTCGGGCAACACGGCATCGCGTTGCCTTCGTTCGTGAGCGCGATGAGGTCGGTGATCTCGCCTGCTGCATTCCGCACCAGATAGCAGTGCGTGCCATATGGCCCGTCGGCACCGATCCCGTGATTGAACAGGTTGGACAGCGGGAACATGGCGCGATGCGGCGCTTGGTTCAGAAACGCAATGATCTCCGGCACATCGGCTTCGGTCGCCTTCATTCCCAGTCACCGAGGTGCTGTTGCCAGACGGTCACCGCCGCAACGGCAGCGGTATCGGCACGCAGGATACGCGGGCCGAGGCTCACCGAATGCGCATAGGGCTGACGCTTCAGCCGTTCGCGTTCGCTTTCCGAGAACCCGCCTTCCGGCCCGATGAGTATCGCCCAAGGACCGCGCGGCACGTTGCCCAGCGCCTCTTTGGCGCCGACCAGCGTTTCGTCACAGAACATCAGCTGGCGGCTCGCATCCCAGTGGTCGAGCACCTTGGGCAGCTTTTGCAACTCCATCACCTCAGGCACAAAAGTCCCGCCGCATTGTTCGGCGGCTTCCAAAGCGTGCGCTTGCAGGCGTTCCTGATTGATGCGGGCGGAGTTGGTGAATTCGGTCTGCACGGGAATGATCTTTGCCGCGCCCATCTCTGCGGCTTTTTCGACGATGAAGTCGGTGCGGTCTTTCTTGATCGGCGCAAAATAGAACCACAGGTCCGGCGGCATTTGCAGCGGCTTCGTTTGCACTACGCAGCGCAGAGACCCACTTTTCTTTCCGGCCTGAACGACCTCGGCATCCCATTCGCCGTCCTTGCCATTAAACAGTGAAATCACCGTCCCGACATCGAGGCGCATGACGCCGAACAGGTAATGCGCCTGCTCTTTCGCAAGCGGAACATCCAGACCCTCAGCCAGAGGGCAATCGACAAAGAGACGTACTTTCGAAGCCATAGCCGGACAATATGTTTGCCCCTCCCCGATTGCCAGAGGCCAATGGCGCAGCATTGACGATTTGCTCTTCACGGCGGGGTTGCTCTACATAGGACCGAATTTCGCAGTCACGGGGCAATCCAGATGTCGGAACAGAGCCAAACACCGCAAGGCACGGTCGCGGATGCGGTCAAGGGAAACTGGGTCGATACCATCGCTCCGGCATGGAGCCGCCCTTACCTGCGCCTGTCCCGCGCCGACCGCCCGATCGGGACGTGGCTGCTGCTTTTGCCATGCTGGTGGAGCCTGCTGCTCGCCATGCTGAGCACCAATACGGCGAGCTGGTATGACCTCTGGATCGCTGTCGGCTGCGCTGCCGGAGCGTTCCTGATGCGCGGCGCGGGTTGTACGTGGAATGACATCACCGACCGCAAGATCGACGCGCAGGTCGCGCGGACCCGTTCGCGACCAATCCCCTCGGGGCAGGTCACGACAAAGCAAGCGGCCGCGTGGATGGCGATCCAGTCGCTCGTGTCGCTCGGTATCCTGCTGACCTTCCCGCCGTTCGCTATCGCGCTTGGCGTCCTGTCGCTCGGCCCCGTGGCGATCTATCCGTTTGCGAAGCGGTTCACATGGTGGCCGCAGGTCTTCCTCGGCATTGCGTTCAACTGGGGCGCTCTGGTCGGATGGGCGGCGCATACGGGCAGCCTGAGCGCGGCGCCCGTGATCCTCTACTTCGCGGGCATCTGGTGGACGCTATTCTACGACACCATATACGCGCACCAAGACACCGAGGACGACGCGCTGATCGGCGTGAAATCCACGGCACGCCTGTTTGGCGAACAGTCCGCGCAGTGGCTCCGCCGCTTCCTTGTTCTTACGGTGCTCTTCGCGATGGCAGCGACGATCCTGGCCACGCTCGACCGGAACCCGCTTTCGCTGGTGGTCGCGCTTTGCGGCGTTTGGGCGCTGGGGTGGCACCTGATGTGGCAGCTCACGCGCTTCGCTCCCGAAGATAACGACCGTCTGCTCATGCTTTTCCGCTCGAACCGGAATGCGGGACTGATCCCTGTGCTGTTTTTCGCCTGCGCACTGCTCATTTGATTGAACTACCGCCTGTTGCGTCCTACACACCTTGCGGGACACTCAAGAACGGCAATTCATGCGGCTTTCTTCTATTCTCATCCGCGTCGCAACTTTCGGCGCAGCGGCACTCGTCGCCTATGTGGGCTCGAGCACCTCTGTCAGTTTGCTTGAAAAACGATCCGGCATGGCGGTGCAGGAAGCGCTGATCGACGCGAACATGGCGTGGTCGCGCGTGATTGCGGACGGCCTCCAGATTGTCATTGAGGGCGAAGCGCCGACGGAAGTCGCACGCCTCCGCGCGGTGACTGTTGCTGGCGGGGTCGTCGATGCGAGCCGCGTGATCAACAACGCCAGCGTCAAAGACACCAGCCGCGCCGTAGCCCCTGACTTTGCGATCGAGATGCTCCGCAACGAAAGCGGCGTATCCCTGATCGGCCTCATTCCCGCAGATACCGATCGCGAAAGCCTGACCGACGACCTGCAAGACATGGCCGAAGGTGATCCGGTGACCGACCTGCTGGAAACCGCGGACTACCCCGTTCCGTCCAGTTGGCGCGCGTCGATGCACTTTGGCGTCCGCGCGATGGATATCCTTCCCCGCTCGAAAATCTCGGTATCGGCTGGTCTGGTCCAGATCACAGCTAGCTCTGACAGCCCTGAACAACGTGCCCAACTGGAACGCCGGATTCGTGCGATGAAGCCCGAAGGCGTCGCGATGCAGCTGAATATCACAGCGCCGCGCCCCGTCGTCAGCCCGTTTATCACCCGCTTTATCCTCGACACCAATGGCGCCCGCTTTGAAGCGTGCACCGCTGACACCGCCGAAGCGCAGGACATAATCCTGCAAGCCGCAGCCAACGCCGGTTTCGAAGGTCGCAGCGGCTGTACGCTCGGCCTCGGCTCCCCATCGCGCCAGTGGGGCAACGTTGTATCCCAGTCGATCGAGGCGATTGCGTCTCTCGGCGGCGGCACCCTGACGGTGAGCGATGCCGATGTGACCATCGAAGCGCTGATCGACACCCCGCAGGACACTTTCGATGAAGTCGTTGGCCGCCTCGAAAACCGTCTTCCCGAAGTATTCGCGCTCAGCGCCACGCTGCCAGAGCCGGAAGTCGAATCCGAGACCGGTCCGCCGCAGTTCATTGCCGCGCTGACCGACGATGACGGTGTGACACTGACCGGACGCCTCCCGAACGATCTTACGACGACGCTTGTCGAGAACTTCGCGCAAGCCCGTTTCCCCGGTAGCGAGGTCGAGATGGGTACGCTCACCGACGAAAACCTGCCGACCGACTGGCAGGTCCGCATTCTGGCTGGTCTCGAAGCTCTCTCTCGCCTGAAAGAAGGTTCGCTGACCGTGGAGCCTGATAGCATCGTCGTGTCAGGCACCACTGGCAACGAAGAGGCATCCGCCGACATCTCCGGCCTTCTTGTGAACAAGCTCGGACCGGACGCGGATTTCAGCATCAACGTCGAATATCTGCCGGAGCTCGATCTGGTCGTCGCGGGCCCCTCGCCGGAACAGTGCGTGTCGCAGATCAACATCGTAACCGCGAATCGTAAGATCACCTTTGATCCGGGTTCGGCCACGCTGACCGCCGAAGCTGGCGCGACGATGAACGACATCGCCGAGATCCTCAGCCAGTGTATCGACCTTAGCATCGAAATCGCGGGTTATACCGATAGCCAGGGCCGCGAAGAGATGAACCTCGCTCTGTCGCAGGAACGCGCCGAAGCGGTTCTGTCCGCCCTGCGTGCCCGCCGCGTGCCGACCTCCAGCTTCAATGCAATCGGTTACGGCGAGGCCGATCCGATTGCCGACAACGGCACCGAAGAAGGCCGCGAGGCGAACCGCCGCATCGAGTTCCGTCTTGTGACCGAGGATGAGGCCGCCGAAGACGGTGAAGCCACTGCCGAAGAAGACGCGGACGCAACCGCCGAAGAAACACCAGCCGAGCCCGAAGCGGCTGCCGAATAAGGACGATCGCTGTGAACAGAACAGAACTCATTCTCGCAACCGCCATCATCCTTTTCGTGGCATTCGCTCTTGGCTGGTTCGCAAGCTGGCTGGTCAACCGCTTCACCCGCGTGACTCGCGCGGACATCGGCGAACTCGATCGCATGGCGCAGGCCCTGCACGAAGCCGAGGAGACCCGCGATCAGGCGATCACCTACATGCAGCAGCGTGAAGCGGACATGACGAACCAACTGGCGCAGACCGAGGCCGAGCTTCGCGCTGCAATGGAAGGCCTTCGCGATGCGCGTCAGGAAGCGGCAGAGCTACGTCAGCGCCACGAACAGGACTGATTAGCGCGGCGCAGCGGCGCGGCGCAGACGGTCGTTAATCGCTTGCCCCAAACCCATTTCGGGAATGGGCGAGACCGCGATGTTCTGAGCGTTCATCGCGTCCAGCTGATGCAGGCAGGCGAAGAGGTTTGCCGCGGCCTCAACCGGATCACCCGAAGGTGACAGGTTCAGGTCGGCATCGACAACCTCCCCGAAGCCAAGCAGCGTTTCGCCGTCGCGTTTATCGGTCGCGTTGAGCCGCACGGCACCCTGCGGCGCGTAGTGTGACGCCAATTGTCCCGGCGCTACGATTGCTTCGCCCGCAACGCCCAACTTGCGGCCAAGGCAGTCCTCGATCACTTCGACAGGTGTTCCGCCAGCGCGGAGCAAGGTCGGCTCGCCCACGCACCCGATGATCGTTGATTCGACGCCGACTGCGCAGGTGCCGCCGTCCACAACCGCTTCGATACGGCCCGACAGACCAGAGATGACATGCTGCGCAGATGTCGGACTGACACGGCCCGACGGATTCGCGGACGGGCCTGACAGCGGCAATCCACTTTCACGCAAGACAGCTTGCGCGGCGTCTCCATGAGGGACCCGCACCGCCAAAGTCGACAGGCCAGCCGTCACCAGCTTTGAAATGCCCGCGTCGGCCTTTAGCGGCAGCACCAGCGTGATGGCTCCTGGCCAGAAGGCCGCTGCCAGACGCTCGGCATCATCATTCAATTCGACGTATTTCTTGGCCGCTTCAATGTCCGGCACATGGACGATCAACGGATTGAAAGCCGGACGCCCCTTGGCCTCGTAGATCCGCGCAACGGCGGTATCGTCCGTCGCATTGGCGAACAGGCCGTAGACCGTCTCTGTTGGGAAAGACACGAGCCCGCCACCTGCAAGGATGCGGGCAGCCTCACTAATACCTTCGGAGTGTGGTGATAGGACGCGCGTATTGATCGAATTCATGACGTGGCGTTTCAGTTGCGAGGTCAGGGGGCTTGGATACCCTGTCGCGGCGAAAAGTGAAATAGACGTGACGCTGCCCCGTGGCGTCACCCCATCAGGACCGTCCGCCATGCCATATCGTAGCCCCGTCGCCGATTTCCGTTTCATCCTCGAAAACGTCGTGGACTACAGCAAGGTCAGCGAGACCGAAGCCTTTGCCGAAGCGACGAAGGACACGGTGGATGCGATTCTGGATGAGGCCGGAAAGCTCTGCGACAACGAGATCGCTCCGCTGAACCGCAGCGGCGATCTGTACCCTGCCAAGCTGGAGAACGGCAATGTCCGCACGTCGCCCGGTTTCGCGCAGGGTTATCAGGCCATCGCCGAAGGCGGTTGGATCGGCATTTGCGCATCCGAAGAAGAGGGCGGCATGGGCCTTCCGCTGACCATCGCGACCGCCGTCAACGACATGATGTCGGGCGCCTGCCTCGCGCTGCAACTGAACCCACTGATGAGCCAAGGGCAGATCGAAGCGATTGAGGCGCACGCCAGCGAAGAGATCAAAGCGACCTATCTGCCGAAACTGATTTCGGGCGAATGGACCGGCACCATGAACCTGACCGAACCGCAGGCCGGTTCGGACGTCGGTGCGCTTTCGACCAAGGCAGAGCCGAACGGCGACGGTAGTTTCGCGATCACGGGACAAAAAATCTACATCACTTGGGCCGACAACGATTTTGCGGAAAACATCTGCCACCTCGTCCTCGCCCGTCTGCCTGATGGCGTTCCGGGGACGAAGGGCATTAGCCTGTTCATGGTCCCGAAGTTCATTCCGAACGAGGACGGCACGCTGGGCGAGCGTAATTCGCTGCGCGTGGTGAGCCTCGAGCACAAGCTCGGCCTCCACGGCTCGCCGACTGCCGTCATGAGCTATGAGGGTGCGACCGGCTGGCTCGTCGGGCCTGAGCATGGCGGTATGGCCGCGATGTTCACAATGATGAACAACGCCCGCCTCGGCGTCGGCACCCAAGGCATCGGTGCGGCTGAAGGCGCGTATCAGGCCGCCTATGCCTACGCGATGGAGCGCAAGCAGGGCCGCGTTGGCGGCACCGGCACGATCATCGAACATGCGGATGTGCGGCGCATGTTGGCGACCATGAAGGCCGATATCTTTGTGGCCCGCTCGATTGCTCTGGCTTGCGGCGTTGCGATCGACATGGGCAACGCAACCGGCAGCGACAAATGGAAAGCACGCGCCGCGCTGCTCACCCCGATTGCCAAAGCGTTCGGCACCGACACCGGCATCGAAGTCGCCACCACGGGCATTCAGGTGCACGGCGGCATGGGCTTTATCGAAGAGACCGGCGCCGCGCAGTACCTCCGCGATGTCCGCGTCACCGCGATCTACGAAGGCACCAACGGCATTCAGGCAATGGACCTCGTAGCCCGTAAGATGATGGACGGCGGCGAGGCTGCGTTCCGTCTGCTCGACGAAATCGAAGCAGGTGCGGACAAGGCCAAGACCGAGATGCCCGAACTGGCAGAAGCTGTCTGGCAATCCGCCGAGGATCTACGCGAGACCATCGAGTGGCTCGTCGCGCAGGACGTCACCGAGCGCTTTGCGGTTGCCGTGCCGTTCCTCAAGGGTTTCGCCCGCGTTCTGGGTGGCCACTACCACCTGACCGCCGCGCTGGCCGGCGACGATGCGCGCAAGCGTCTGGCGTCGTTCTACATCAATCGGATGCTCCCCGAGCACGTCGGCCTCTTTGCCCATGTTCGCGAAGGCGCTTCGGATCTGATGGCGATCACGCCGGACGATCTGGCCGTTTGATGCGCGATCACGCCCCGATCCGTTATCCTCACGAAGAGCCGCCAGCTTCGGGCGAATGCATCGAAGTTGCCGAGGGCGTTCTGTGGTTCCGGATTCCGCTGCCGATGGCGCTGGACCATGTGAACGTCTACGCGCTCGATGATGGGGACGGGTGGACGGTGATCGACACCGGCCTCGATACGCGCAAAACGCGGGGCATTTGGGACAAGATCCTGAGCGGCCCGCTGAGCGGGAAGCCCGTGCATCGGCTCGTTGTCACCCACCACCATCCCGACCACGTGGGTCTGGCTGGCTGGTTTGTGGAGAATGGCGCGGAGCTCGCGATGCCGCGCATCGCATGGCTCACCGCGCGGATGCTGACACTGGACGAGCAGCCCACCTATCCTGCCCGCACGCTGGATTTCTACAAGCGTAACGGTATGGACGAAGAGGTGTTGGCGAAACGCTCGGCAGAGCGGCCCTTCAACTTTGCCGATGCCGTCACACCGCTGCCCCTTGGGTTCACCCGCCTGTCCGAAGGCGATACGATCACGATGGGTGGCCGGACGTGGGACATCCGCATGGGGAACGGCCACGCGCCGGAGCACGCGACGTTCTGGAGCCGTGACGACAACCTCGTCATTGGCGGCGACCAGCTCTTGCCGTCGATCAGTCCGAACATCGGGGTCTACCCGACCGAACCCGATGCCGATCCGCTGGCTGAATGGATCGAAAGCTGTGAACGGCTCGGCCAGTTTGCGACCGACACGCAGTTGATCCTCGGCGGGCATAAGCTGCCCTATACGGGTCTGCCGCTGCGCCTCATCCAGATGGAGGAAAACCATCACAGCGCGCTCGACCGGCTGGTCAAACACCTCGCAGAGCCGCGCAAAGGTGGTGACTGCTTCGCGCCGCTGTTCAAACGCACTATCGGGCCGGAAACCTACGGGCTGGCCTTTGTCGAGGCGGTCGCCCACTTAAACCACCTGCTGTATCAGGGCCGCGCGACGCGCCAAATGGATGACAACGGCGTCTGGTGGTGGAGTGCCGTCTAGCCTTCGCCATTCCGCGCGCTATCGTTCAGCGCATGAATGATCCCATGACCGATATCGACACCTCTGCCGAAATTGCCGAGAACGCGTTTCTGCCGACCCTCTACGAAGTGCACGCGCGCGAGACCAAATCGGTCACCACCGCCGATGTGCCTGCCAACATGGGCCAAGGCGAGGCCAAGAGCCCTGCCCGCTGGGCCTACGAACGCCTCGCGCTCTACATCAAGAAATTCGAAGAAACGCTGAACGCCGACCAAGAGATCGCGATGGGCTTTGCCGGATCGGACGCGGGCGTGCTACGGATCGAGGGCATGGGCTATTTCGACCCTGACATCCTGACCTTCTACGGCGAGACTTCGGACGGCGCGCGCACGCAGCTTGTCCAGCACGTCAGTCAGCTAAGCATGATGCTCAAAGCCATGCCGAAACAAAGTGAAAAAGAAGAGCCGACGCGTATCGGGTTCGAGTTGATGAAATCAATCACAACAAGCAGCTGATGCGGCAATCGTACGGGATGACAGGTTCAATTGAATCGTCTATTGACCGCAAGCGAACAGAATTCAGGGATAGGAATCCGATCATGGCCGAACACGAACATGGCACCATGGACTACAGCGCTCAGGAAAAAACCTACAACGGTTTCGTCAAATTCGCGACCCGCACCGGCATTGTGATCATCGTCGCGCTGATCGTGCTGACGCTGGTTAACGGCTGATCCTTTCAGAGGCAGGGGGCGCCTCAATGCGCAGACGCTTTTTCGTACTTGGTGCGCCGCTGGCGCTGGCTGCTTGCGCGGCTGAACCTGTCTGGGCACCGGACGATCTTGTGCAGCGTATGCGCTACCGTCACAACGGTCCGCCCCGCCTCACGCTACTGACGATGCGCAATGTGGGCTCCGGCAAAGGTGCCCACTCCGCGCTGATGATCAACGCGCGCGAACGGGTCATCTGGGACCCTGCGGGCTCGTTCAAGCATCCCTCGATCCCCGAGCGGAACGACGTCATCATCGGCGTTACGCCCCAGATCGAGCAGTATTACATCTCGTACCATTCGCGCGAGACGTTCTACACCGAGATCCAAGAAGTCGACGTGCCGCTCGAAGTCGCCGAACAGGCGCTCCAGTTGGCATACGCCTACGGCGCAGTGCCGAAGACGCAGTGTTCGACCGCGACCGGTCGCATTCTTCAGCAGCTTCCGGGTTTCGAGTTCATCCGCCCCGTGATGTTCCCCGAAAAGCTTGCAGCGCAGTTTGCCGAAGTGCCGGGCGTGCGCACCCGCGAATATCGCGAGAGCGACTCGGACAACAACAGCGGCGTCCTGAACGAAATCGTGGTTAATCCCCAGCGTTAAAGCAGGTGGAGCCCGAGCTCGAACACCACAGCACCGACCACCAGTGACAGGATCACTTTGCGCGTTGTGAGACCCACAACGACCGTGACCAGTGCCGCGATCAGGCGGACCGGCTCGGTTTGCCCGCCTGTAGCCGACGGCCAGATGACGAGCGGCGCCACCATAGCCGGCAGGATCGCAACAGGGGTAAAGCGGAGCAGACGCGTGATGAACGGCGGGATCGGGCGATCACCGATGAGGCCGAGGAACGAAAAGCGGATGAGGTAGGTGCCGACGCCGAGAAGCGCGATGATCAGCCAGATTTTTGCGGGATCGTTCATCATGCTGCGCGGCGCTCCATCGCCATTTCACTGAGTGCGCCGACAAACATCGCGATGATGCCTGCGAGAAGCAGCCCCGTGCCCGACGGAAGGCCGCTGAAGATGAGGCCGAAGATCACCGATGCCAGCGCGGTTAGCACCTGCGGCAACGTCCGTAGCATCGGGCCGATCAGCGAAATAAAGGTGATCGGCAACATGAAATCGAGGCCCCAGTCGGCCGGTATGCCCGAGCCGATCAACGCACCGACCAGCGAGGCCGCGCCCCACGCGGGAATGATCGGAGTGGCCACGCCGAGGAAAAACGCGGACTTTTCACGCGGCGTCCAGTCGGGGCGTTCTTCGTATTTCGCGATCGATACGGCGTAGGTCTGGTCGAAGTTGCCGTAGGACACCAGCGCTCGCTGCCACAGCGGCGCAGCGCCAAGGTGCGGAACCAGCGCTGCCGAATACATTGCCATGCGCAGGTTCACCGCTAGCGCAGCCGAAACGACCAGCGCAACGCCTGCGTTATCTGCCATCATGTGCAGCGCCGCGAACTGCGACGCGCCTGCAATCACCAGCATCGTCATCGCCATCGCCTGCCCGAGCGCCATGCCCGCATCCAATGCGACGACGCCAAAGAGCATCCCGAACGGGATGATGACGAGGAAGAACGGGATGCCGCTTCGAAATCCTTCGAAGTAGGCCGCGCGGATCGGGGATGTCATGGAATGCCTGCTGGTTCGAAGTTCCGGCAGACATTTGCCCGACGCGCAGCCATTGGCAACCCCGCGTCAGCGCACAAATCAGTCGAACGACCCCGAGACGCGGCCAAGCAGCATGAACGCCCTTGCTGTGCGTGTTTCGGTGAGTGACGCGATTTCCTGATCGGTCGCGGTTTCTTCGAAACTTTGCAGAAGCTGGTCGAAGCGGCGCAGGAAGTGATGTGCTGTATCACGGAAGATCGCATCGTTACGCATACGGGCCGACGTCAGAGCGAGTGACGAGCGGTCACGGATACCGCCCAGCGCGGCGATGGTCTTTCCGCGCTCACCCTTGGCAAAACGGCGCCACAGTTCGGGCCGTGCGCGGTCGGGACGCATGTCGTCCATGTAGATACCGTCGTGCGACAGAAGCGTCAGGATATCCTGGCTCGCGTGGACGACCTGACGGGCCTGACGGTCCTTCAGCGCGGCACGCATGGCGGCGATGCCCTCTTTGTCGGAATCACTCTCGGGGAAGTTCAATGCGCGAATGAGGTCTTTGTTCGAAATCGGCGGGTGCAGATCGTCGACCGGCGTACCCAGCGCGAGCAGCGGCTGTGCTTCCTCGGGACCGCCCTTGGCCAGCGGCAGAATTGGAGCCCCCGACGCACGGGCCGAAGTGAAGGTCGCGCGAACCGTCTCTTCGGTCTTCTGCGTGGCCTTCATGAGCGCGTCGAGTTTCTTCTCGATGTCGGGCTGTTTGATCTTCGCGCGGGCGTCGCTGTCGGCGGCGACCTCTTTGCGCAATCCTTCGATCGACTGGCGAAGGGCCGCAACTTCGAAACGGTAAATGCGGGCCGAACGCGCGGAGGCGAGGCCGACAAAGAGCGCAGCAAGTGGGGTGAGCAGCGTGACCGCAGTCAGCAAAAACTCAGCGCGATCAAAGCCTTCGGCAGTATCGGGACCGAACACCAGATACGCGCCGGCGCCGATGAACCACAAAGCGCCGATCGCTATGGCAAAGCGTTCGGCGCCGGAAGTGGTGGGGGACTCGCCCGCGACAGGGAGCGAATGATCTTTGTCGGATAGCATCGCACCCTCCGCGCAGGCGGACCTTAGATGAAGGAGACTTTGAGGATCTCGTAGCTGCGTTCACCGCCCGGCGTACGGACTTCGACGCTATCGCCTTCGTCCTTACCGATCAGAGCGCGAGCGAGTGGCGACTTGATGTTCAGACGACCGTTTTCGATGTCGGCTTCGTATTCGCCAACGATCTGGTAGGTCTTCTCTTCATCGGTGTCTTCGTCGACCAGTTCGACGGTCGCGCCGAATTTGATGGTGCCGTTCAGCTTCTTGGGGTCGATGACCTCTGCCAGCGAAAGCACGCCTTCGAGTTCCTTGATGCGGCCCTCGATGAACGACTGCTTTTCCTTGGCCGAGTGATATTCGGCGTTTTCCGAAAGGTCACCGAGCGCGCGAGCTTCGGCAATCGCCTGAATGATCGCAGGGCGCTCGACGGATTTCAGGTTTTTCAGCTCTGCATCGATCTTGTCGAAACCGGCCCGAGTCAGCGGGATCTTTTCCATTGGGACCTCCGTCGTTTTTCTTGTGTAGTCCGCGTCATAACGTATTCGGGGAATAAAAAGTCAATAGCCCCCAAATGTACAGTGGTTTGGATCGGTTAAAGGGGGCGACTAAAGTTTTGGCAGAAAACCGTACGTCGCGCTCAAGTGAACTGTGCCTATGTCGCATTGCAGCGATATTACGCCGTGTCGTGATTGCTTGAACGTTCGTCATGTAATAACTCCGAACGCAAGATTGTTACAAACAAATGGCCAGACGCGAATAAAGGGAACGGACATGACCGACATCGAACGCGAAACAATGGAATACGACGTTGTTATCGTCGGTGCCGGCCCTGCGGGGCTTTCGGCGGCGATCCGTCTGAAGCAACTCGACGCTGACCTGAATGTCGTTGTGCTTGAAAAAGGCTCGGAAGTTGGCGCGCACATCCTGTCGGGTGCCGTGCTGGACACCAGCGGCCTTGATCGCTTGCTTCCGGAATGGAAGTCGATGGGCGCGCCGATCACCACCGAGGTGAAGGAAGATAACTTCTACATGCTCGGCGAAGGTGGCGGCACCCGCATTCCGAACTTCGTGATGCCCCCGCTGATGAACAACCACGGCAAGTACATCGTCTCGATGGCAAACGTCTGCCGCTGGATGGCAGAACAGGCCGAAGAGCTCGGCGTCGAGATCTTCCCGGGCATGTCGGTGTCCGAACTGGTCTACGGCGAAAACGGCGAAGTCAAAGGCGTCGTCGCCGGTGTCTTCGGCCTCGAAGCCGACGGCTCTTACGGTCCCGACACCGAGCCGGGCATGGAGCTGCACGGCAAGTACGTGTTCCTGTCGGAAGGCGTCCGCGGTTCGCTGTCGAAAGAGGTCATGGCGAAGTACGAACTGTCCAAGGGCCACTGCCCGCAGAAGTTCGGCCTCGGCATGAAAGAAATCTGGGAAATCGATCCCGAGAAGCACAAAGAAGGCACTGTCACCCACACCATGGGTTGGCCGCTGGGCAAGCAGGCCGGCGGTGGCGCGTTCATCTACCACCTCGACAACAATCAGGTGTTTGTCGGTTTCGTGGTTCACCTGAACTACAAGAACCCTCACCTGTATCCGTACATGGAATTCCAGCGCTTCAAGCATCACCCGATGATCGCTGACCTGCTCAAGGGCGGTAAGCGCGTGGCTTACGGCGCGCGCGCGATCTCCGAAGGCGGCTTCCAGTCGATCCCGCAAACCGCATTCCCCGGTGGTGCGCTGCTCGGTTGCTCGGCGGGCCTCGTCAACGTCCCGCGCATCAAGGGCAACCACAACGCCATGCACTCGGGCATCGAAGCGGCGGAAAGCGCGTTCGCTGCGATCCAGTCTGGCCGTTCGGGCGACGTGCTTCAGGACTACGACACCCGCATCCGTGAAGGCGTCATCGGTCAGGACCTCAAGCCTGTGCGCAACGTCAAACCGATGTGGTCGAAGTACGGCCTTATCGGCGGTCTGGGCCTCGGCGGTCTGGATATGTGGACCAACAACCTGTTCGGCAAATCGTTCTTCGGCACCCTGCGCCACGGCAAGACCGACGCGGCCAGCACCGAAGAAGCCAGCAAGCACAAGCCGATCGACTACCCCAAGCCCGACGGCAAGCTGTCGTTCGACCGCCTGACCAACGTGTCTTACAGCTTCACCAACCACGAAGAATCGCAGCCCTGCCACCTCAAACTCAAGGACCCGTCGGTTCCGATCGACGTGAACCTGCCGAAGTTCAACGAACCGGCGCAGCGTTACTGTCCGGCAGGCGTGTACGAAGTGCTCGAGGGCGAGAACGGACCAAAGTTCCAGATCAACTTCCAGAACTGCGTCCACTGCAAGACCTGCGACATCAAGGACCCGAGCCAGAATATCAACTGGACTGTCCCGCAGGGTGGCGACGGCCCGAACTATCCGAACATGTAAGGCGGGTCTCCGCCTTCACGATTGCGGGAAACCGCGTAGAGGACCCGTCGTCTGATTGCAGGCGGCGGGTCCTTTTACTAGGGTGCGGACAAAACCCACATTCGGATCAATGCATTGAACTTCCAGTATCTCCGCACCTCAGCTCTGGTCAGCGCCCTTGCCCTTCTCACTCCGGGTCTTGTGTCCGCGCAATCGGGCGAGCCTCTCGAAGGGCTGGAAGTAAACGCGGGCGCTTACCTCGCAGCACGCGAAGCGGGCCTGAACGGCGACTTCGTCAGCGCGGCGGAGTTCTACCAGCGGACGCTGGAAACTGACCCCGACAACATCGCCCTGATGGAAAACGCCTTGGCGAGCCTCGTCGGTGCGGGCCAGTGGGATGCAGCGGCTCCGCTCGCAGACAGGATGATCGGCGAGAACGATCCGAGCCAGATTTCGACCGTCGTATTCGTGGTCAACGCCATCAAGAACGGCGAGTGGGAAAAGATCACTGCGGCACTCAACGACGGCATGACGCTCAGCCCGCTTCTCGACGGTGCGCTGGAGGCGTGGGCGGCCGTTGATCGTGGCCAGATGACCGACGCAATCGCCCTGTTCGACGAGATGTCGAAAGACGGCAGCCTTGGCAGCTTCGGCAACTACCAGAAGGCTATGGCCCTCGCGATGGTCGGCGACTTCGAAGGCGCCGAGGCCGTCCTGTCCGACGAAGCGAACGCCGACATCATGCGCAACGGCAGCGCGGTTCTGGCACGCGCCCAGATCCTGAGCCAACTCGGACGCGACGATGAGGCGGTGGCCATGCTGCGCAGCTGGGACCCCGCGCAGATCGACGCCGAGGTGCAGTCGCTTCTCAGCCGCCTGAACGCAGGCGAGACCCTGACGTTCGACCGCGTGACCTCGCCCGAAGATGCGATGTCCGAAGTGTTTCTGACGATCGGCTACCTGATCGAAGATCAAGGCAGCCCGACCCTCACGCTGATCTATTCGCGTGCGGCGCAAGAGCTGGCACCAGGCAATACTGAAGCCATCCTGCTCACCGCGCGTCTGTTTGAATCGATGGGCCAGCACGCGATTGCGACGCAGGTCTATAGCGAAGTGCCCGCGCAAAGCGCAGACTTCATGACTGCCGAACTGGGCCGCGCGGAGTCGCTGCGTGCTGCGGGTCGGCTTGAGACCGCAATCGAGGTGCTTCAAGCACTGTCGCGTCATTTCCCCGAAGAGCCCTACCCAGCGACGATCCTTGGCGACTACTTGCGCGCCGGCGGTCAATACGCCGAAGCGGAAGCTGCCTACACCAAAGCGCTCGACCTCTACGGCGAGACGCCTCTGAACCTTTGGTTCGTCTATTTCGCACGCGGTATCGTGCTGGAGCGGCAGGACAAGTGGGACGAAGCCGAGGCCGATTTCCGCACGGCTCTGGCGCAAGATCCGAACCAGCCTTCGCTGCTGAATTACCTCGGCTATTCGCTGGTTGAAAAAGGCATGAAGCTGGACGAAGCGCTCGATCTGATCGAACGCGCAGCGGCGATGCAGCCGTCGAACGGCGCGATAATCGACAGCCTTGGTTGGGCGCTGTTCCGCCTCGGCCAATACGAGGAGGCTGCGCAGTATCTCGAACGTGCGACCGAACTCGAAGCGACCGATCCGGTTGTGACCGATCACCTTGGCGACGCGCTCTGGGCTATTGGCCGCAAGGTCGAAGCCCGTTTCCAGTGGCAGCGCGCCCTATCTTTCAGCCCTGAAGAAGAGGAAGCAGAGCGTATCCGCCTGAAGTTGGAGCTTGGCCTTGATGTCGTGCTCGAACAGGAAGGCGCAGCGCCGCTTCATGGCAATCGTGACAACAATTAAGACAACCGCCCCCGCCAAAATCAACCTGACCCTCCATGTGACGGGGCAGCGCGACGACGGCTATCATGAACTCGATTCGCTCGTTGTGTTCGCCGAGGTCGGTGACAACATCACCGCGACCCGCGCCGTGGACATGCGTCTGACGGTCTCCGGCCCGTTCGCGGTTGGCGTTCCGACCGACAGCAGCAACCTGATGATGAAGGCTGCCGAGACTCTCCGCGAGGTTCGCGGCGTCAAGATGGGTGCGCACCTGCATCTTGAAAAGAACCTGCCCCACGCGGCAGGCATCGGCGGCGGCTCGTCTGACGCTGCGGCTACGCTGAAACTGCTGGCGGAGCTTTGGGACGTAGAGCCGCTGGGCCCCGATCACCCCGCCGTCTTGGCTCTCGGTGCTGACGTACCGGTTTGTGCCCGTGCTCCCAAGCCGATCCGCATGCGCGGCATTGGTGAGGACTTGCACGAGGGCCCCAAACTGCCCCGCGCCGCGATGGTGCTGGTCAATCCGGGCGTCGAAGTGCCGACCCCGCAAGCCTTTGCCGGACTGGAGCAGCGGAGCAACGCGCCGATGGCCGACATGCCGGATACGTATCTGTTGCCCGAGTTTCTCGAATGGCTGAAAGGTCAGCGCAACGACCTGCAAGCACCTGCCGAAAAGGTCGCGCCAGAGATTACGCACGCGCTGAAGATGCTGAACCAGCAACTTACCGTGCAGTGGGCAGGCATGTCGGGATCGGGCGCGACTTGTGTCGCACTGGTCAAGGACATGGGCGTCGCGCGTCAGGTCGCGCGCGCCATCCAGATCAGGGAACAAAGCTGGTGGGTCGTTCCCACCCCGCTGCTTAGCTAATCCGCGCGACCACGTAGTCTGCTAGATCCGAGAGCATATCGCGGATCTCGTGCTCCGGCAGGTCGGACAAATGGCTCTTGGCCTTTTCCACCCACGCCAGTGCCTCATCACGCACTGCGTCAAGCGCGCCATGCTTGCGCATGATGTCGAGCGCGGTTTGCAGGTCTTCGTCCTGCTGCTTGCCTTTAGCAATCGCGCGGGTCCAGAACGCCATTTCTTCGGCGTCGGACTTCGCGACAGCTTTGATGAGCGGCAGCGACAGTTTGCGTTCGCGGAAATCGTCACCGATGTTCTTGCCGATCGCCTCGGTGCCGCCGTAGTCGAGCAGATCGTCGACCATCTGGAACGCGATACCAAGCGCATCACCGTAGGCATAAAGTGCGTTCTCGATCTTCTCGTCGACGCCCGCAATCACGCCGCCGACTTGAGTCGCGGCAGAGAATAGCGCGGCGGTCTTGCCGCGGATCACCTTCAGGTAGGTGTCTTCCGAAGTGCTGAGGTCGCGCGCAGCGGTCAGCTGGAGGACTTCGCCTTCTGCAATCGTCGCGGACGCATCGGCGAGAATGCCGAGCACGCGGATCGAACCGGTTTCGACCATGATCTGGAACGAGCGGGAGAACAGGTAGTCACCCACCAGAACCGACGATTGGTTGTCCCAGAGCAGGTTGGCAGTCGGGCGGCCACGGCGCTGTTCGCTTTCGTCGACAACATCGTCGTGCAGCAGCGTGGCGGTGTGGATGAACTCCACCGTCGTCGCGAGGTGGACGTGGTAAGGCCCCTCGTAGCCGCACAGCTTCGCCGCAGCGAGCGTCAGCATCGGACGGAGGCGCTTGCCGCCTGCTTCGATCAGGTGAGCGGTCACTTCGGGAATGCGCGGCGCGTGTTCCGAGGACATGCGGTCGCGGATCATCACATTGACCGCGTCCATCTCTGCGGAAAGTGCCTTTGCGAGACGCTCGTGCGGTTTGGTCGCGGTCACATCAAGGCTCATGCCGGGCTCCGTTGAGTCTATTGGCAAAGACGCGGAACGGCCTTACCTGTTGGATATGAAAGAGCTTCTTCGCACCACGGACCCGACGGTCATCGCTTATGCAAAAATGCTCCTCGCCGGCGAGGATATAACTTGCTTCGAGTTCGACGTAAATATGAGCGTCCTCGATGGAGGTGTCGGCATATTGCCGCGCCGCTTGATGGTGGCAGATGCCGATCATTTCATCGCAACTGCCATTCTTCGCGACAATGAGGTGGAACCGGGTTTGTGAGTTTTGCCGACGATCAACTGACTTGTGACGATTTCCTCGGCGGCCGCGTACGTTTGTACCAGCCGAAACACGGGTATCGTGCAGGTGTTGATCCGGTGCTTCTCGCGGCTGCCGTTCCGGCTGTAGCGGGCCAGCGCGTGCTGGAGTTCGGTTGCGGCTCCGGTCCGGCATCGCTGTGCCTCGGCGCGCGGGTTGAGGGGCTCTCACTCACCGGTGTCGAGTTGCAGGCAGAATATGCAGAGTTGGCCGAAAAGAACGCGGCAAAGAATGACACTGCGTTCGAGGTCATCAACGCTGACCTCCGCGCCCTGCCTGCCGATATCCGCAACCGGCAGTTCGACCATGTCATTATGAACCCGCCTTATTATGATCGTAGCGCCTCGTCAAAAGCGCTCGACGATGGGCGGGATACAGGGCGTGGCGGTGATACGCCGCTAGCCGACTGGATCACCATCGGCGCCAAACGGCTCGCGCCCAAAGGTTACCTGACCATGATCCAAAGGATTGACCGCCTGCCTGAGTCGCTCGCCGCTGCGCATCAATGCCTTGGCTCGCTTGTGGTCCGCCCGATTGCCGCACGCCTCAATCGTGAGCCGTCTCTGTTCATTCTTCAGGCACGTAAGAACGGCCGTGCGGCATTCCGCCTGTCCCCGCCATTCATTATGCACGACGGCCTTGAACACAGCAGTGATCGTGACGACTATAATAATATGGCAACGGAAATCCTACGGTTTTCCGGCACACTTCCCGTTACAATTTAAGATAGTTTCTCCGCATCGGTCAAAAATTGCCGAATATTGCGAGAGGTACGGTTTTTCGTGACAGATTTGTAAAACTGTGGTGCACTACCTCTGTCATATTCATTCAGAGGAGAAGACTATGAGCCTGACTTCGCACATCGCCGAACTGCGAAAAAAGCACCAGACTCTCTCGCAAGCTGTCGAGGATGCACAACGCAATCCGGCTGTTGATGCTCTCGAAATAAGTCGAATGAAAAAGCAAAAACTTGTCCTGAAACAGGAAATTTCGCGCCTCGGCGCCCACTGACCTCAAGTAGTGCTGGCCCTTGCCGCCAGCGCGGCCCCCGACGTGATGAGAATCGCAGCAACCAGAAGGGTCCACGAGGGGGCCGCTATCCCAGCCAGAATCAGTACAGCCGTCGAAAGGACCGGCGCAGCGTAGGAGGCGACACCAAGCAGTTGGATGTCGCCTTTTTTGACGCCCACATCCCAGACGAAGAATGCGATTCCCACAGGGCCAATGCCAAGCAACGCGATCGACGCCCAAGTGATCGTATCGGCAGGCCAGATGGTTTGCTCCACCAAGAGGTGCAGCGGCACCGACAGGATCGAGGTCGCGAGGCAGAAGACGACGACAGATGCCGTGGGGACTTTGCCGAAGCTGCGCGAGATCACCGAATAGCCCGACCAGAACAGCGCCGCGATGAAAGCGAGCCCGTATCCGGGAAGTGCCGCGCTATCAAAAGACGTCGCGCCGCTCACGATGATCGTCGCCGCCCCTGCGAACCCCATGACCGCGCCAAGGACGTGCATCGGGCGCAGTTTTTCCCCAGGCAACATGCCCGAAAACAATACGATTAGGAGCGGCCAGAGGTATGCGATCAGCCCTGCCTCCGCCGCAGGTGCCATGCGTAGGGCCGAGAAATATAGGAAATGGTAGCCCGCAAGACCGAAGGTTCCGATGACGTAGACGTGCAGCGGCACCGACTTCAGTTGCCCGACCGATCCTGTTGCGAGCAGCCAGACCACGCCGATGAGACCGCCGACCGCGAATGTCATGGCGTTGAGCTGGATTGGCGGAACGGGCGACGAGCCGACCGTGAACAATGCGAGCAGCGCCCATAACAGGACCGCGATGAAGCCGATGGATGTGTAGGTGCGCTTTGACATGAAAAAGGGCCGGTCAGTTGACCGGCCCAATGTGCCTAAAAGCGGCGGATACTCAAGTGATTAGACGAAGAACTGCGCGCCGTTAGCCGAGATCGTCGAACCGGTGATAAAACCGGCATTGTCGTCAGCAAGGAACACCACGCAGCGCGCGATTTCTTCCGGCTCGCCAAGGCGACCAACGGGGATCTGCGGGATGATGCGTTCGTTCAGAACCTTTTCGTCAATCGCGCGAACCATCTCGGTACCGATGTAGCCCGGGCAAATCGCGTTCACTGTGATACCGGCGCGAGCACCTTCCTGAGCCAGCGACTTGGTAAAGCCGAGGTCGCCCGCCTTTGCAGACGAGTAGTTCGCCTGACCGGCTTGGCCCTTCTGACCGTTGATCGACGAGATGTTGATCACGCGGCCAAACTTGCGGTTGCGCATTCCCGGCCAGACAGGATGGGTCATGTTGAACAGGCCGGTCAGGTTGGTGTCCATGACTTCCTGCCACTGCTCACGGGTCATCTTGTGGAACATCGCATCGCGGGTAATACCGGCGTTGTTCACGAGCACATCGACCGGACCCAGATCAGCTTCGACCTTGGCGATACCCTCAGCGCAAGCGTCGTAATCTGCGACCGACCACTTGTAGGTCGGAATTCCGGTTTCTTCGGTGAATGCAGCTGCTGCGGTGTCGTTACCGGCGTAATTCGCCGCAACGCTGTAACCTGCCTCTTTCAGTGCTTTCGAAATTGCTGCGCCGATTCCGCGGGAACCACCAGTGACCAATGCAACGCGCGACATAGATATCTCCTTCCATCAATTCGCAATCTTGTTACTCGATACCACACCCTTTAGCAATAATATTGCGCCGCAATGCCGCATCAAAAAGGGGCTCGGAAGTCCGAGCCCCTTTCAACATTTAGTAGAACGAATTTGTTACAGCCGTTCAACACACATAGCAACGCCCATACCGCCACCAATGCAAAGAGTAGCAAGTCCACGCTTACCGCCGCGGCGTTTCAGTTCAAAAAGCAGCGTATTGAGAACACGGCAGCCCGAAGCGCCGATCGGGTGACCGATCGCGATGGCACCGCCGTTGACGTTGACGATGTCAGGGTTCCAGCCCATCTCTTTATTGACGGCACAAGCCTGAGCGGCAAAGGCTTCGTTGGCTTCGACCAGGTCCAGGTCGTCGACGGTCCAGCCAGCCTTGGCCAGCGCCTTGCGCGATGCGGGGATCGGGCCGCAGCCCATGATGGTCGGGTCGAGGCCGGCGGTTGCGTAAGACACGATGCGGGCGAGCGGCTCGATGCCGCGCTTTTCAGCGTTGTCGGCCGACATCAGCAGGGTTGCAGCCGCACCGTCGTTCAGGCCCGAAGCGTTCGCAGCAGTGACAGTGCCGTCCTTAGTGAAGGCCGGACGCAGTTTCTGCATCGACTCGATGCTTGCGCCATGACGGATATATTCGTCAGCGTCGACGACGATCTCGCCCTTGCGGGTTACGATGGTGAAAGGCGCGATTTCGTCGACAAACTTGCCTGCCTTCTGCGCGGCTTCGGCTTTGTTCTGCGAAGCAACGGCGAATGCGTCCTGCATCTCGCGGCTGATTTCCCACTTGGCGGCGACGTTCTCTGCGGTCTGACCCATGTGGTAGCCGTTGAACGCGTCCCAGAGGCCGTCCTTGATCATGGTGTCGATCAGCTTCATGTCGCCCATCTTCTGGCCCGAACGCAGGTTCTGGCAGTGGGTCGACATCGACATGTTTTCCTGACCGCCAGCGACAACGATCTCTGCATCGCCGAGCTGGATGTGCTGTGCACCAAGCGCAACGGCGCGAAGGCCCGAACCACACACTTGGTTGATACCCCAAGCCGCGCTCTCGATTGGAAGACCGGCGTTGATGTGGGCCTGACGGGCGGGGTTCTGACCCTGACCTGCGGTCAGAACCTGACCGAGGATCGTTTCGCTGACGTCGGCCTTTTCGATACCGGCGCGTGCGACGACGGCTTCGATAACGGCCTTACCCAGATCATGGGCGGGGGTGTTCGCAAACGAACCAAGAAAGCTGCCGACGGGCGTACGGGCAGCCGAGGCGATAACGACGTTGGTCATGGGAATTCCTCTCTTTTAACGGTCTGGGGCGGAGCGCCAGCCGGCGGCTCCTCCTCCGCTCGTCCGAAGTGTTAAAGTTCGGCGGTCGAGTAAGCAACAAAATTTCGCTGCACCGCAGCTTTGCGCCGCAAGTCGACTGTCAGAGCTTCAGCCGCGGTACACCAAAGAGATACCCTTGCAGGCAGTCTACGCCAACAGATTGTAGAAACTGCGCTTCATTTTTGCTCTCAACACCTTCGGCAACTGCCACCATATCGAACTGGTGCGCCACCGAAACCAGCGCTTTGACAAACGATTGATTGTCGGCGGAATTATGTACGTCGCGGATGAAGCATTTATCGATCTTCACCATATCGAAATGGAAATCCTTGAGCCTGCGGAACGCAATCTCCCCGGCACCGAAATCGTCGAGCGAAAAGCAGACCCCATATGGCCGACACTCCTCGATGAAACGAACAACGTTTTCGTGCAGCGACATGGCGGAACTCTCACTGATCTCGAGAATCAGGCGGCGACCGACTTTGTAGTTTTGCAACCCGTGGATCAGGATATTGCGCCATTTGCCGTCAGCCAGCGAACGGGCCGACATGTTGATGGCGATTTGCGTTGTCGGGTTCTGCCTGAGCATTTCGATCCCAAGGCGAAGGGATGCGCAGTCGATGTCCCTCCCGAGCGCGGTTTCTTCAATGTCGGTCATGAAGTGGCGCGCGGGGATCATGTGGCCGTGCCCGTCTTTGATCCGGATGAGCCCTTCGAAGAAGGCGGTTACGCCTGTGTTGTGCGCGGGCACGATCCGCTGGAACGCGAGCTGCGCCCTGTTCTCCGCCAATGCGGAACGAACCATCGACGGGATATCCCGCTCCCACTCTGCCTTGACGTATTCGAGTGGGTTTTGGGGCTGGCGGCTTTGGAATGACATCACTGGGTCCTCTGGATCGAGGGCAGGATGAGGGCGGCAGCCTAACAGTCGGTAAAAATCGGCGGGGTGCCTAAAATGCGAAGTAGTTTACCAGCGGCCCAGCGCGTCTTCGTCTTCGTCGCGGGCCTCGACCCATGCCTCGCCGTCCTTCGTCAGCTCTTTCTTCCAGAACGGCGCGCGGGATTTAAGGTAATCCATCAGGAACTCGGCAGCCTGAAACGCATCAACGCGATGGCGCGAGGCAGTTGCGACCATCATGATCTGCGCACCGGTCTCGAGACGGCCGTAGCGGTGAATGACCAGCGCACCAGCGAGGCTCCAGCGGCTCTGCGCTTCCTCGACGATCTTGGCGATCGCGCGTTCGGTCATTGCCGGATAGTGCTCGATCTCCATCGCGGTGAGACCGCCATCCACGTCGCGAACAACGCCCGTGAAACTGACAATCGCGCCAGCGCCTGCGACCTCGCCGGTGAAGGCGTTCAGTTCAGCACCAGCGTCGAATTCATCGGATTGAACGCGGACGGTCATCAGCCACCTGTCATCGGCGGAAAGAACGCGACTTCCCTAGCGCCGGCCAGCGGGGCGTCGAATTCGGTCAGTTCCTGGTCGATCGCAACGCGTAGTGCGCGAAGGTCCGAAAACGCCAGCGCATAGCGCTCTTCGCGCTGGCGGAGTTCATCGACCAGCTCGGCTACAGTTGCCGCCGACGTCTCGACCTGCTCTTTCGGCAGACCGATGCGTTCACGGACCCATGCGAAGTAAAGAACATCAATCATGGGGTCACTTTAGATACGGCATGGCTTTGCGGAAATAGTCCATTCCGGTCACAAAAGTGAGCGCAGCGGCGATCCAAAGCAGCACGACACCGATCCACCACGATGCGCTGGCGTAGGTCTCGAAAGCCGGGGCCTTGATCGCGTGATAGCGCAGGGCGCCGGTCGAAAAGAGGATCGCGATGGCGAACATCTGCGCGGTGGTCTTCCACTTTGCCAAATTGGTCACCTTTAACAGACCCGCAGTATCACCGAGGTATTCCCGCAGGCCGGAGACAAAAACTTCGCGGAACATGATGACCGTCGCGGGCAGAAGGAACCACGGGTCCATGCCGGAAAAGCCGGTGATGACCATCAGCGCGATCACAACCATCGCCTTGTCGGCAATCGGATCAAGCATCGCGCCGATCTTGCTTTCCTGCTTCCATGCGCGCGCCAGATAACCGTCAAAGAAGTCGGTCACAGCCGCCACGACAAATAGCACGAGCGCGAACCAGTCCGCGAGCGGGCGAGCGAAATACAGGAACATGATCGCAACGCCGGGGGCTGCGATCAGGCGCAATACAGTGAGAATATTCGGTAATGTCCAAGTCATAATGAAACCTTTAGCGCCTTGCCTGTGGCAGCGCCACAAGTTGCTGCACTGTAATCTAGCGCCCCTCGTGGAAATGCCCGTAAATCGTTTCTGCCATCGCGGCAGAGATGCCATCAACCGCTTTCAGGTCGGCAAGATTGGCACGGCTCACAGCCTTTGCACTACCAAAGTGGGCGAGCAGAGCGCGTTTGCGCGTCGGACCGATGCCAGCAATCTCGTCCAGCGGGTTCGCAACAAAGCTTTTGGCCCGTTTGGCGCGGTGCGTGCCGATGGCAAAGCGGTGGGCTTCGTCCCTGAGACGCTGAATGAAATAGAGAACAGGGTCGTTGCGTTGCAGGGCGAACGGCTTCTCGCCGGTCCGGTAGAACTCTTCCTTACCGTGGTCGCGGAATTCACCCTTCGCGACGCCGACCATATCGACGCCCTCGACGCCAAGCTCGTCGAGGATCTCCTGAACGGCAGAGACCTGCCCCGCACCGCCGTCGATCAGCAGCAGGTCAGGCCATGTGCCGGACGTCCGCTCGGGATCTTCTTTCAGCAGGCGGCTAAAGCGGCGTGTTAGCACTTCCTTCATCATGCCGAAGTCATCGCCCGGCGTCAGCGCATCGCCCTTGATGTTGAATTTGCGGTACTGCGATTTCATCAGCCCCTCGGCACCGGCGACGATCATCGCGCCGACAGCGTTGGTGCCTTGGATGTGCGAGTTATCGTAAACTTCGATCCGCTGCGGGGCCTCATCAAGGTCGAAAGCTTCCGCGATACCGCGCAGCAGTTTAGCCTGCGTGGCGCTTTCCGACATGCGGCGGGCGAGCGATTCCTTGGCGTTGCGGAGCGCGCCTTCCACCAGTTCCGCCTTCTCCCCGCGCTGGGGCACGACGACCTCGACCTTGCGCTTTGCCTTCTCGCACAGCGCCTCTGCCATCAGGTCGGGGTTATCGAGCCCATGCGACAGGATGATCTGACGGGGCGGTTCACGGTCGGAATAAAACTGGCCGACAAAGGCCTCCATAACTTCGGACGCGTCTTCTTCGCCGCTGATGCGCGGGTAGAAATCGTGGTTGCCCCAGTTCTGGTTCGCGCGGACAAAGAACACCTGCACGCAAGCCTGACCGTTTTCGATGTGCAGGCCGATAACGTCGGCCTCGGCCACTGTGCGCGGGTTGATGCCTTGCGCGGTCTGGACCTGCGTCAGTGCTTTGATGCGGTCACGCATCGCAGCGGCGCGTTCGAACTCCATCGCTTCGGACGCGTCCATCATCTGCTCGGCCAGCGACTCCTGAATTTCCTTGGTCTTGCCGGATAGGAAATTGGCCGCGTCCTTCACCGACTTGGCGTAGTCCGCCTCGCTGATGTAGCCGACACACGGCGCAGTGCAGCGCTTGATCTGGTACTGAAGACAAGGACGGGTGCGCGCTTCGAACACGCTGTCCGTACAGTTCCGCAGCAAGAACACGCGCTGAAGCTGGCTGAGCGTCCGGTTCACTGCACCCGCACTGGCGAAGGGGCCGAAGTATTCGCCCTTCTCCTTTTTCGCACCACGATGCTTTTTGACCATCGGATAGGGGTGGTCGGTCACCAGCACATTTGGAAACGACTTATCGTCGCGTAGCAGCACGTTGTAGCGCGGCTTGAGCTGCTTGATGAGGTTCTGTTCGAGCAGTAGCGCTTCGGTTTCCGTCCGCGTGGTGAGAAACATCATGGATGCCGTCTCGGAAATCATCCGCGCGATACGGGCCGAGTGATTACCTGGACGCGAATAATTGGACACGCGGTTGCGCAGGTTCCGCGCCTTGCCGACGTAAAGAACACGGCTTTCGGCATCGAGCATCCGGTACACGCCGGGCGATGAATCCAGCAGTTTCAGGTATGCCGCGATCCGCTCGTAGCCTGTCAGTTGTTCTGTTTGCTCTTCACTCAAAACCGGACCTTTGATTCTGCATTGGCGCTGCCACGTCCACAACTTCCCTTCAAGGGATATTACATCCACGGAATCTGTGGATAAGTCTGTGTGTTATCTATGGGCATCTGCAAAATATCCTTGTTTTACTGACACCTCAGCGGTTTGCCCATTTTTTGAGCACCAAAACAAGTCATTGTTTTTAAATACAAAATTTATTACAACAATGTAAACGTCTGGTTTTCCACGCCTTTGCACTCCTGAGAGCGTCAAGATACCGACACGGTGTACAAGTTGTCACATATCCGTATGGGATTGTCACTCGACGCCTTGGATATCCGGCGTTTTCCACCCGAGGTGCTGGCCACCGTCAACGCAGAGCAGCTGCCCCGTGTAAGCCTTGCAATCGATGAGAAAACCCAGCGCCGCAACGATGTCTTCGGGGTCCGATCCACGCTCCAGCACAGTGTTGCTACGCTGGTTGCGGAAGTGCTCTTCGGACTGGCGCGCGCCCTTCAGTGTCGGGCCGGGGCCGATCGCGTTTACGCGAATTTTCGGGGCCAGCCCTTGGGCTGCCGTCTGGGTCAAAGTCCACAGCCCCATCTTGGCCAGCGTGTAGGTCGAAAACTCCGGCGTGAGTTTCTCCACGCGCTGGTCGACCATGTTCACCACCAGACCTTTGGCAACGGGTTCGCCGTTCGCGTCGATCTCTGGATCGGGGATTTGCTTCGCCATCGCTTGAATGAGGATGAACGGCGCGCGCAGGTTCGACCCCATGTGACGATCCCAGTGTTCGCGGGTCGCGGTATAGATATTGTCGTACTCGAAGATGGACGCGTTGTTGATCAGACAGGTGATCGGACCGCCGAGCGCCTCTGCCGCGCGCGGCAGAAGCGACGCGGTTGCGTCCTCATCCAGCAGGTCGGCTTGGAGCGTGACGGCTTTGCGGCCCTCGGCACGGATAGCGTCAGCCGTTTTCTCGGCGCCGTCAGAACTGGAGGCGTAGTGCACGGCCACATCATAGCCGCGCTTGGCCAGATAGATCGCCATAGCCTGCCCCAGACGGGCACCGGCACCGGTAACTAGAGCTCGCGTCATTGCTCCAACCTCCTTTAAAGTAGAACCCAGATGTAGGTCACATAGAGCGCCGTCAACACCGCGCCCCAGACCCTTCCGATATCTACGCGCATGAACACGAACGGGATCAGTACAAGCGACGCCGCCAGCATCACCCACAGATCAAAGTGCATGAACTCTTTGGAGACGGGGATATTTCCGGTCATCGCGGTGATGCCAAGGATCGCGCCAATGTTGAACATGTTGGAGCCTATGACGTTCCCGATCGCGACATCTGCCTGCTTGCGGATCGCTGCCATCACGGTCGTCGCAAGCTCGGGCAACGACGTGCCCAGTGCCACGAGGGTGAGGCCAATGACCGCCTCCGGAACGCCGAACTGCTCTGCCACCGCAGTCGCACCGTTGATCAGAAACTGCGCACCAAGGGGAAGGCCAACGATACCAGCGACGAGGAAGAACGCGATCTTGGCCCACGACATCTTGTCGTCGGCGCCTTCGACCTCTTCTTCATCGCGATTATACCGCGAACGGCGCGCGACGCGGATCGAATGCAGGATCGACACCAGCATCAGCACCGCGAGGATTAACCCGTCCAGCAGGTTCAACATACCGTCCCAGCAAAGCGCGATGAAGATCACCGACATGGCGAGCATCTGGAGGTAGCTGTTCCGCGTGCGTACCTCGCTGGTGTGCATCACACTGATCAGCGCAGGAACACCAAGGATCAGCAGAACGTTCGCCACGTTCGAGCCAACCACGTTACCAAGCGCGAGCTCGGGCACGCCGGCGAACATGGATTGCAGCGACACCAAAAGCTCCGGCGCCGAGGTGCCGAAGCCAACGATGGTCAGGGAAACGATGAGCGGCGGGATGCCAAGGCGAAGCGATGTATTGACCGCGCCCTTGACCAAGGCGTCACCGGCGAGAACCAGAAGGATCAGGCCGGCGATCGTCATTATCCAGATCATATTATCCTCGTTTACAGGGACATGGCCCCTTGCCGATGCGGTAGCGCCCGCAGGAACGGCATTTCATGGATTCAAGTTTTCGCTGGCCCGGAAATTTCCATTTCCCGAACATCGACAGGACGATCATCCCGACGAGGAAGAGGGCCACGATTTTCAGAAGCATCAGAGACCAAAGCGGGCGTAGGCGGCCCGCTCCTCGATGCCGCCGATAGCGTCGGAGGCAATTTCAGCTCCGAAGCGGCGAAGAATGGATTTCTTCTGCGAATACCGGCGGAATTTCACCTTGTCGCCAAAGCGCAGCTTCATCTCGGGGACGAGATGGCCGATGCCATCGACAAGGCCCTTTTCCACAGCGCGGTCGCCGATCCAGATATCTCCGGTGAACAGATCCTCATCAGGAAGCTTACTGCCACGGCGCGATTTGACCCAGTCGATGAAATACGCGTGGAGGTCCGTGAGCCAGCCTTCGAGGCGTTCGACATCCTCGGGCTTTTCGGGCCTGAACGGATCAAGCTGCGATTTGGACTGTCCGGCTGTGTGCACGCGGCGCTCGACGCCGTGACGGCTGATGAAGTCCGAAAGGCCAAAGCCGCTGGAGATCACACCGATCGAGCCGACGATCGACCCGCGGTCGATCAGGATCTCGTCCGCAGCGCAGGCAAGCCAGTAACCGCCAGAGGCAGCCACATCTTCGACAAACGCATAAACGGGAATGTTCTTTTCTTCGGCCAACCGGCGGATGCGCGCAGCGATCAGCGAAGACTGCACGGGCGATCCGCCCGGCGAGTTGATTTGCAGAGCCACCGCAACGGATTTGCCGCTGAACGCCTTTTCGATGATCGACGCCAGAGAAGCATCGTTCAGGCTGCGGCCCGAGGTGGCAATGGTGCCCTGTAGCCGCACAACGGCGACTACAGGATCTTTGTTCATAAACGGTATCCAGCGTCTCATGTCATCTGAGATAGGTGGACCCGCGAGGGCGGACAAGCGGCGTTATTGCCTAATCCGCCAACCCGTCCGGAAAATCCACGCAATTGCCGCAAGGCAAAGCCCCGTGAACACCGCAATGGCCGCCAGCGAGATACCGACCGGCACGTCTGCTTGCTCGAAGAACGCCCAGCGGAAGCCCGAAATCAGGTAATGAACGGGGTTCAGCATGGTGATCGCCTGCCACACGGGCGGCAGCATCGAGGTCGAGTAGAAGCTACCGCCGAGGAAGACGAGCGGCGTGATGATCAGCATCGGGATCAGGTTGAGCTGCTCGAAGTTGCCCGCCCAGATACCGATGATGAAACCGAGCAGCGCGAAGGACAGACACGTCAGCAGCAGGAATGCCACCATCGCAAAGGGATGCGCGATGGTCAGATCGACGAAGAAGTACGACGTGCCGAGGATGATTAGACCAATGATCAGCGCCTTGGTCGCCGCTGCGCCGACGTAGCCCACGGTCGCTTCGAAGAAGTTCACCGGCGCCGATAAGAGCTCGTATATCGACCCTGTAAACTTGGGAAAATATATCCCGAACGAGGCGTTCGAGGTCGACTGTGTCATCACGCTGAGCATGATGAGGCCGGGCACGATGAACGCACCGTAGGGCACGCCTTCGACCGAGTTGATGCGGCTGCCGATAGCCGCGCCGAAGACCACGAAATAGAGCGACGTCGAAATGACAGGGGCCAGAAGGCTCTGGCGGTAGGTGCGGAAGAACCTTGCCATTTCGAAGAAGTAGATGGAACGGATCGCCTGATAATTCATGCGGCGTCTCCTTCGATGAGGCCGACAAAGATCTCTTCGAGACTGCTCTGACGGGTTTCGATATCGGACATTTGCAGTCCGGCAGTTTGCAGATCGTTCAGAAGCGAGGTGATCCCCGTCCGCTCTGCCCGCACGTCGTACACGTAGCGCAGCGCGCTGCCGTTATTCACCAATTCAACGTTGTAGTGAGCCAGCGATGCGGGCACCTCGGCGAGCGGAGCCGTCAGGTGGATAATCGCCTCTTTCTTGCCGAGGTGAGCCATCAGTTCGACCTTTCCCTGAACCAGACGGATCTGGCCCTTTTCGATCACCGCAATACGGTCGGCCATCGCTTCGGCTTCTTCGATGTAGTGGGTGGTCAGGATGATCGTCACGCCGGTTTTGCGCAGCTCATCCACGACGCGCCACATATCCTTGCGGAGTTCCACGTCCACGCCGGCGGTCGGCTCGTCGAGGAACAGAACGCGCGGCTCGTGGGCGAGCGCCTTGGCGATCAGGACACGGCGCTTCATACCGCCCGAAAGCGCCATGATCTTCGAGTCCTTTTTGTCATGCAGACCCAGCTGGCGGAGCAGCTTTTCCACGAGCGCATCGTCGTTCGGCTTTCCGAACAGACCACGCGAGAAGCGGACGGCGTTCATGACGGTCTCGAATTGTTCGAGAGAGAGTTCTTGCGGGACCAGACCGATCTGCGAACGCGCCTGGCGGTAATCTTTGATGATGTCGTGGCCACTGACGGTAACGGTGCCGGAAGTTGGGCGCGTGATACCGCAGATGGTAGAAATAAGTGTGGTTTTACCCGCGCCGTTCGGCCCGAGCAGGGCGATAATCTCGCCTTCTTCAATATCGAGAGTTACGCCTTTGAGGGCTTCGAACCCAGAGTCGTAGCTTTTGCGAAGGTCGTTGACCTTAACAATCGGTGCCATTGATACAGCCCTTTCAGTTAGGCGCAGCAAAATAGCCCACGGAATGACCGTGGGCTACAGGCAGAATTGTGCGCTCTCGCGCAGAATGGTGGCTGAAGTTTACGACTTCTTCGCCTTGCGCACACCAGCGGCAAGATCGGCGACCATATGATTGACCGAAGTTGCGGTCGCGTCAGTGGCCTTGTTGCCGTCCGCAAAGGTCGACGCGATCTGGTTCACGAGCGCGGTGCCAACGACAACGCCGTCAGCGTGTTCGCCCAGCGCGGCCGCGTGCTCGCCGGTTTTTACGCCGAAGCCGACGACGATCGGCAGATCGGTGTACTTGCGGATGCGGGCAAGTGCGCTCGAGACGACCGAATAGTCCGGCGTGGCCGAACCGGTGATGCCGTTGATCGACACGTGGTAAACGAAGCCCGACGAGTTCTTGAGGATGACAGGCAGGCGCTCGTCATCGGCGGTCGGCGGAACGAGGCGGATGAAGGCAAGGCCGGCTTCCATTGCGGGCAGGCACAGCTCGTCATCTTCTTCGGCAGGAACGTCGACCACGATGAAACCGTCCACGCCCGCGTCCTTGGCATCGGCCACGAACTTGACGGGGCCGTAGCTGTAGATCGGGTTGTAGTAGCCCATCAGGATGACCGGAGTGTCGGGGCATTCCTTGCGGAATTCCTTGACCAGTTCGAGCGTTTTCCTCGCGGTCTGACCAGCGTCGATCGCGCGGAGGCCCGCAGCCTGAATGGCGGGGCCGTCAGCAACCGGATCGGTAAACGGAAGGCCGAATTCGACGATGTCGGCGCCCGAAGCAACGATGTTCTTGAGAACCGCCAGCGAGGTTTCCGCATCCGGATCACCTGCCATCGTGTAAGTCACCAGAACAGGACGATTTTCGGCGCGGGCCTTTTCAAAACAGGCGTCAATGCGGGTCGTCATAGCGGTCTCCATTCCCTCGGTCCCGAACGCCATTAGCAGGTTCGGGACGCAAAGGGAACGGGGTCAGAAGAACGCCTGCAAGCCAGTCTGGGCGCGGCCCAAAATAAGGGCATGAACGTCGTGTGCGCCCTCGTAAGTGTTCACAGTTTCAAGGTTCACCATGTGGCGCATCACGGGGAACGAATCCGAGATGCCGTTGCCGCCGTGCATGTCGCGCGACATCCGCGCAATATCGAGAGCCTTGCCGCAGTTATTGCGCTTGATGAGGCTGATCATCTCGGGTGCCATCTGGCCCGCGTCGAACAGCTGACCGACGCGCAGCGCCGCCTGAAGGCCGAGGGTAATCTCGGTCTGCATATCGGCGAGCTTCTTTTGGTAAAGCTGGGTGTTCGCCAGCGGGCGACCGAACTGCTTGCGATCAAGGCCGTACTGACGCGCAGCGTGCCAGCACGCCTCTGCCGCGCCCATCACACCCCACGCAATGCCGTAGCGCGCACGGTTGAGGCAACCGAACGGACCGGAGAGCCCCTCGGCGTTCGGAAGCAGCGCGTCCTCACCGACCTCGACGTTATCCATGACGATCTCGCCAGTGATCGACGCGCGGAGCGACAGCTTGCCTTCGATCTTGGGAGCGGAGAGGCCCTTCATGCCTTTTTCCAGCACGAAGCCACGGATCTTGCCATCATGGGCATCGGACTTGGCCCAGACCACGAACACATCTGCGATGGGGCTGTTTGAAATCCACATTTTCGCGCCGTTTAGCACGTAGCCGCCGTCCGTCTTGGTCGCGCGGGTTTTCATGCCGCCCGGATCGGAACCTGCGTCGGGCTCGGTCAGACCGAAGCAGCCGATGTACTCACCGGTCGCGAGCTTCGGCAGATACTTCTGACGCTGCTCTTCGGAGCCGTAAGCGTGGATCGGATACATCACGAGCGACGATTGCACCGACATCATCGAGCGATAGCCGGAGTCGACGCGCTCGACCTCTCGGGCCACGAGGCCATAGGCCGTATAGGACGCCCCTGCCCCGCCGTATTCCTCGGGGACTGTCAGACCTAGCAGGCCCAGCTCGCCCATTTCGGTGAAGATCGCAGGATCGGTCGACTCGTTGCGGTACGCGTCGCGGACACGCGGAGCGAGGTTATCCTGACAGTAAGCGTGCGCGGTGTCACGGATCATCCGCTCCTCATCGCCCAGCTGCTGGTCCAGAAGAAACGGATCGCTCCACTCGAAACGATTGCTGTCCTTAACGCTTGCCATGATCACTCCTCCGACAATTTGATCAAACTTTTATCGGAGGAGCGTTTCTCTTTCAATCGTGCCGAATGGTTAGGCCGATTTGACGCGGCGCCGCGCGGCGTGAAGCAGCGGCTCGGTATAGCCGGACGGCTGTGCTTCGCCTTTGAAGATCAGATCGCGGGCGGCATTGAACGCCTCGCCATCGAACGACGGCGCCATTGGCGTGTAAGCGGCATCACCTTCGTTCTGCGCATCCACCTTCGGAGCCATGCGGCGGAGCGAATCCTCGACCTGCTTGGCGGTGCAAATGCCGTGCTTGAGCCAGTTGGCGAGGTATTGCGACGAAATCCGCAGGGTCGCGCGGTCTTCCATCAGACCCACGTCATTGATGTCCGGCACTTTGGAGCAACCGATACCCTGATCGACCCAACGCACAACGTAGCCGAGGATCGACTGACACGCGTTGTCCAGCTCGCGCACGACCTCATCGTCCGACAGATTGCGACCCGACATGATCGGCGGCGTCAGCAGTTCGACCTTGCTCGCCTTTTCGCGGCTGCGCAGTTCGCCCTGTACCTTGAACACATCGACCACGTGGTAATGCGTGGCATGGAGCGTTGCCGCGGTCGGCGATGGCACCCAAGCGGTGTTCGCACCGGACTTCGGATGGCCGATCTTGACCTGCAGCATCTCGGACATGGCGTCGGGCTTCGCCCACATGCCCTTGCCGATCTGCGCTTGCCCAGACAGGCCAGCTGCAAGGCCGGTATCGACGTTGCCCGCCTCGTAAGCCTTGAGCCACGGGGTCGCCGCCATCTCGCCGCGCGGAATAACAGGACCGGCGGCCATGGAGGTGTGGATCTCGTCGCCCGTACGGTCGAGGAAGCCAGTGTTAATGAACACGCAACGGTTCTTCACCTGCTCGAGACAAGCGGCGAGGTTTGCCGAGGTGCGGCGCTCTTCGTCCATGACGCCCAGTTTGACGGTGTAACGAGGCAGGCCGAGGATATCTTCGACGCGGCCATAGAGCTCGTTGGCAAACGCAACTTCCTCGGGGCCGTGCATCTTCGGCTTCACGACGTAGACCGAACCGGCCGGCGAATTCTTCGGACCTTCAGTCTTTTGCAGATCGTGCATAGCGGCGGCAACGGTTACCAGCGCGTCCATGATACCTTCGGGCGTTTCCTTGCCGTCCAACATCACCGCATCAGTGGTCATCAGGTGGCCCACGTTACGGACGAGCAGCAGCGAGCGACCACGAACATTGAACGTCGAACGATCAGGCGCGATGAAGGTGCGGTCGTCGTCCATTTTGCGGGTCATCGTCTGCCCGCCCTTCCGGAACGTCGCCTCAAGGTCGCCTTTCATCAGGCCGAGCCAGTTGGAATAGGCCAGCACCTTGTCCTCGGCATCCACGCAAGCGACAGAGTCCTCACAGTCCATGATCGCGGTCAGCGCGGTCTCCAGACGGACGTCCGAAATGTCCGCAGGATCATTCTTACCGATAGGTGAGATTCGATCCTGCTTGATCTCGATGAGCAGACCGTTGGCTTTCAGCAACACCGAGCCGTCGGCATGTCCGGCGAATTGCGACGGATCGGCGAGGCCCGTTTCATCGCCGCCAGTGGTGATCAAGAGCATCTCGCCGCGCACTTCCATCGCCTCGACATTGGCCCACGAACCGCCGGCGAGCGGCGCGACTTTGTCGAGGTGCTTGCGCGCCCAAGCGATAACTTTCGCGCCACGCTCTTCGTCATATCCCTTACCGGACGCCGCGCCAGGAATGGCGTCGGTGCCGTAGAGCGCGTCGTAAAGCGAGCCCCAGCGCGCATTCGCGGCGTTAAGCGCGAAACGAGCATTGGTGATCGGGACGACGAGCTGCGGACCAGCGAGCTTGGCAATCTCGGGGTCAACATTGGTGACGTCGATATCGACCGCCTCGGGCTCTGCCACCAGATAACCAATGTCGGTCAGAAACGCGCGGTAGGCGTCAGCGTCGAACGGATTCGCCTTGTGCCACTCATCGATCTTAGCCTGAAGCGCATCACGCTTCGCAAGGAGCGCTTCGTTTTTTGGCATCAGATCGCGGAGCATGGCTGCGTAGCCCGCCCAGAAGTTGTCGGCGGACACGCCAGCCAACACGTTGTTTTCGATCAGTTCTGCAAGCGGCGCGGCAACGGAAAGGCCAGCGCGATCAACATATTCGGTCATGAGAAACCTCCATCTTTGCCAACGATGTAGCGCAGCGGGTGACAAAGGGGCAGAAATCGAATTTAGTTTTCCACGATGTGGAAAGGCTATGCGATGGCGGAAAAAACCGGAGTGCAGGCTGTCGGGCGCGCGCTCGATCTTCTGAAGCGGCTCGGGCAATCGGACGAAGGGCTACGTGTGTCCGATTTGTCACGACAGTCAGGGCTGGCGGTGTCGACGACGCACCGGTTGCTCACCACCCTCGAACTGCACGGCTTTGCCCAATTCAACAGCGCCACGTCCCTCTGGCATGTCGGGCGCGAGGCATTTGCGGTGGGCGCGGCGTTTGGAAAGCGGAAGAATTACATCGCGCCCGCCCTGCCGTTCCTACGACGGCTGAGAGATCAGACAAAGGAAACCGCCAACCTCGGCATCCTCGACCACGACGAATTGGTGACCGTCAGTCAAGTCGAAAGCCGCGAAATCACCCGCGCGATCTCCGCACCAGGTGGGCGGGTGCCAGTTTTCTGTTCCGGCATGGGAAAAGCCATACTTTCCACATGGGAAGATTCAGACATCATTGCGCTTGCAAAGCGCGTCGGGTTCCACCCCATGACCCCCCGCAGTTTGCGGACCATTGAGGCAGCTTTGGAAGACATCCAGCAGGTGCGCAACAAGGGGTTTGCCTACGACGATGAAGAGCATGTGACCGGCCTCCGTTGCGTTGCAGCAGTGGTGTGGTCACCCCAAGGTGAAGCCGCTTGTGCCATATCTATCAGTGGCTTGGCCGCACGGATGAGCGACGAGCGGATGGAACAACTCGGCAAGATCGTTGCGAGTTCAGCCGCGGATCTCTCGCGGAGCCTTGGCGGAGTGTCTTCTGGCGAAGTTCATTAGTTACTATTGAGTAACTAAATCAATCACCTATTGGTTATTAATGTGCAGAAGGGATAATCTGGATGAGCTTGTGAAATCATGCGCTCGCTGATCGCGCAGAACCGAGCTCACGCTGAGATTATATCGAATTTAATCGGTAAATTGCGAGAAAAAATAGCCTCACAGCGGACCAACCCTCACGCAATTATCGGAGAGCCAAACGGTCCATCCGGTCGCAACGCGCGAACATGTCCGCTTCGTCGAACCGTGCGACAACGCAGTGCACCACCTGCTGGAATGTGATATAAACAACCATTGGGCAATATAGACAGCATTTCTATTAAATTCAAAATTGTCTCACGAACGGGTTGCAACTTCTCGCGCATCTCTAGAACTTGACCGAAGGGGCGGTCGACTTCGAACGCGCAATTATAGAAACTCTTTCTCATCGTGAAACGAAGACACATTTGATTGTTGTCAAGTAAGGTATTTTAGACCACAGCGAGACGGATTGACCGAGGAATGCGTGAATGACGGGGAAATTCACCAAAGATAAGTTGCAGCGGACCGATGTTCAGCGGACGCTGCCCATGGCGTTACTTCGCGCTCGCGAAGCCGTCATGGAGCGCTTTCGCCCGGTGCTAGTCGAGTCCGACGTCACCGAGCAACAATGGCGCGTGATGCGCGTCCTTAACGAGACGGGCGAAACCGATGCGTCGGACCTCGCAGCGCGTGCGTGCCTGCTGGCGCCTTCGCTAACGCGCATCATGAAAACGCTCGACTCCAAGGGCTACATCACCACTCGCCGCGATCCGAGCGATGGTCGCCGCGCGCTCGTGAAGCTCACCGCCGATGGTCTGCATTTCGTTCAGAATGTCGATCCGATCAGCAACGCCGTCTACGAAGAAATCGAAGACATACTCGGTGAGACGCGTTTGGGCACTTTGCTTGATGAGTTGGAGAGCGTCTGGCTCTCGCTCAACAAAAAGCAGGACGACTAAGTCAGCACAGCTATAAGTTTATCGTCGATTGCATCCCGCCCTTCTGACGGGATTTTTCGTTGTGAAATCGACCGCTTATCCACACCAAGCATTGTAAAATTGCATCATGGCTGACGGCCTCCCGTTGCGAAGCTATCTCTGCAAAAGCCGTTTAAATAGTGGCGATTTTGTAATCTGGTCGTGATGTGGTATAAGCATTGCGAAAGTTTAATATACCCAAAAACAATGGCTGTTACTGTTTACAGCCAATTTTCGCTATGTTCAGTTTACGACAATGGGACGCGTACTATGTCGTTTTTCGACTACACGCGATCTTGAGCCCCGCGTGAGTGGGGACAAAAAACAACAGGGAGACGATCAAGTGAAATTCAAGAAAATTAGTGTTTTCGCCGCTCTGGCAATGACGACCGGCCTCGCAGGTGCTGCAAGCGCTCAGGAGGAATGTGGCTCGCTCACGATGGCTGAAATGAACTGGGCTTCGGCCGAGCTCATGGCCAACGTTGACGCGATCATTCTCGAAGAAGGCTACGGCTGCGATGTCGAACTAATCCCCGGCGCAACGACCACCACCTTCGCTTCGATGAACGAAAAGGCAGAGCCTGACGTTGCTGGCGAACTCTGGATCAATGCTGTTCGTGAGCCGCTCGAAAAGGCAATGGACGAAGGTCGCCTGCATTCGGTCATCGCGGGCCCGATCACCGACCTCGGCGAAGGCTGGTGGGTTACCCGCAAGTTTGCGGAAGATCACCCCGATCTCGACACGGTTGAAAAGCTGATCGAGCATCCGGAATTGTTCCCCTATGTCGAAGACGAATCCAAAGGCGCGTTCATGGGCTGTCCGGCGGGCTGGGGTTGTCAGCTGACCAACGCCAACCTCTTCCGCGCCTTCGACATGGAAGAAAAAGGCTGGGTTCTGGTTGATCCGGGTTCGGCTGCCGGTCTGGACGGCGCAATCGCCAAAGCGTCCGAGCGTGACGAAGCATGGTTCGGCTACTACTGGGCTCCGACTGCACTGATCGGCAAGTACGACCTTGAACTGCTCGAGTGGGAGTCCGAATGGGGCGGCTCGGAAAACTGGGATGGCTGTATCGCACTTGCCGAGCAGGACTGCCTCGACCCGCAGCCGACCTCGTACACCGAGTCCGAAGTTCACACGGTCATCACCGACCGCCTGATGAACGAAGGTGGCGTTGCTGTTGACTACCTCGGCAACCGCGTATTCCCGGGTTCGCTCATGAACACGATGCTCGTTTACATGAACGACAACCAGGCAACCGGTGAAGATGCTGCATGGCACTTCCTCGAAACCTATCCGGAAATCTGGACCGAATGGGTATCGGACGAAGCAGCAGAAGCCATCAACGGCGAACTGTAAGAATTCGATCGACACAATGTTACGGGGGGCCGTTTGCGCCCCCCGTTTCACATCGGCCGCACGGTCACTACGAACGGAAAATGAATGGAAATGTTTGAAGAATTTCCCGCGCTTGGGCGCCGCCCTCTCAGCGAATTTAAACAAACGATCGACGAAGCCTTCAAAGGTTTCTCTCGCGCCTACGGTGAGGCACTCGAAAACTTCTTTGACCCGCTGCTCAAGTTTCTGGTCTGGTTCGAGAAGCTTCTGATTGCCACCCCGTGGCCGATTATTCTCATCATTGTTGGTGGTCTGGCGTGGCTCGGTTCGCGTTCGGTCAAGATCACCGTTGGTTCTGTTCTCGCTTTTATCGCCATCGGCTACCTCGGTATGTGGGAAGACACGATGGCAACGCTCGCGATTATCTCTGTCGCGACACTGCTTTGTATCGTCTTGGGCATTCCGATTGGGATTTTCATGTCCCGCTCCGACCGCGCGCAGGCCATCATTACGCCCGTGCTCGACGTCATGCAGACGATCCCGTCCTTCGTTTACCTGATCCCCGTCGTGATGCTGCTGGGTATCGGTAAAGTCCCAGGCCTTCTGGCTGTCTGTATCTATGCCATCCCGCCGATCGTACGCCTGACAAACCTTGGCATTCGCCTCGTCGACAAGGATATCCTAGAAGCGGCCGATGCGTTTGGTGCGAGCCCGAAGCAGAAGATGCTCGGCGTTCAGATCCCGCTGGCGCTGCCGAACATCTTTGCGGGCATCAACCAGACCATCATGATGGCTCTGTCGATGGTTGTTATCGCGTCGATGATCGGCGTGAAGGGTCTTGGCGTTCCGGTGCTCCGCGCGATTTCGAACCAGTACCTCGCACTTGGTCTGATGAACGGTCTCGCCATTGTGGCGCTCGCCATCATCTTCGACCGCGTATCGCAAACTTACGGCAAGCGTCTGCAAGCCTATCGTAAAGGGCACGGCAATGACTGACGCTAAGGTACAAATCAAAAACCTCTACAAGATCTTCGGCAAGAACCCGCAAAAGGTTCTGCCTCTGGTCAAGAACGGCATGTCGAAGCCTGATCTTCTGGATCAACACGGGCATGTTCTGGGGATCGAGAACGTTTCGCTCGACATCCCCGAAAAGCAGATACAGGTGGTTATGGGCCTGTCGGGTTCGGGCAAATCGACCCTCATCCGTCACATCAACCGCCTGATCGAGCCGACGGACGGCGAAATCCTGATCGACGGCGAAAACGTCCTGAAGATGGACGAAAAGCAACTTCGTCAGGTGCGCCGCACCAAGACCGCGATGGTGTTCCAGAAATTCGGCCTGTTGCCGCACCGCCGTGTGCACGAGAATGTCGCCTACGGTCTGTCAATTCAGGGCGTCGACGATGCAAAGGCACGTGAGCGCGCGAACTACTGGATCGAACGCGTTGGTCTGTCGGGCTACGAAGAGCATTATCCGGGCCAGCTTTCGGGCGGGATGCAGCAGCGTGTGGGCCTTGCCCGTGCTCTGGCGACCGATCCTGAAATCCTCTTGATGGACGAAGCTTTCTCGGCACTCGACCCGCTGATCCGTTTTGATATGCAGTCGATCCTGCTCCAGCTTCAGGACGAGCTGAACAAGACGATCATCTTCATCACGCACGACCTCGACGAAGCGCTGCGCCTAGGCGACAACATCGCGATCCTGCGCGACGGTGCAATGATCCAGCAGGGCGATGCCCAGCAGATCGTCATGCAGCCGGCCGACGATTACATCGCCGACTTCACCAAGGACATCAACCGCGCCAAGGTCATCGAACTCCGCGCGCTGGCCCGTCCGGTCGAATCCTTTGCAGGGCCGACGCTCGACGGTGAGACTGTTCTGGAGGACGCGCTGAAGCCGCTCGCCCAAGCGCCGGACCAGACGATTGGCGTGACGAAACGGGATGGCAGCCTCGGCGGAGTGGTCAGTTTGACCGAAGCCATCGAAGCACTCCATGGATAACGAAAAGGGCGCCGCGAGCGCCCTTTTTCATGCCCGCTTCTGACTGCGGAGTGGGTGGACCAGATCAACCTTTTCCCGCTTGCGATACTTCATCGGACTGACGCCATAAGTCTGGCGGAAGAGGCGATAGAAATGGCTGAGGTCCTCGATTCCGCAGGCCAGCGCGACCTCTGGAATTTGCCAATCCTCGCTGACCAGCATCCGCGCTGCCAGCTCCATCCGCAGCCCGTTGACCCACGACGACGGCGTCTGACCGAAGACGCGTTTGAAGGTGCGGGAGACATGTTCATGGCTCCGCCCCGTTCGTTTGATCATCAGCGGAACCCCCTCGCGCAGCGCGTCTGGATCGCGCATGCCCTCGCAAGCACGGGCAAGCCATTGCGGCGTCGCGGAGGGCACGTTGTTTTCCGTCGGCAGCAAGCCGGTCGTCAAATTTAGCAAAAAACCTTCGATCCGCGCGAGTGACCGCGCGCCTTGGTCAAGCGCCGCTTCGAGCCGTGCCAGTTCGTCCAGCCCCTGCTGGTTCAGCGAGACCGATACGGGCATTTCAGCGTTCGACCAGAAGTACCGGCCCTGAAATTCGGCTCCATACCGTTCCAGCAGGTGATCGGCGGTCTGGCTGGAAAAGGCCACGTTGATCATCCGGCAGGGCGTTTTTTCGCGATTTTGGAAGGCATGGACGTCGTCAGGGCGGATGAACACCAATTCTCCAGCGGATAGATCGATGCGGTGGTTGTTGATGAAGTGGATGCAGCAGCCGGTCGCGATCCAGAAGACTTCGTAGAATTCGTGCTTATGCGGCAGCGCGGGCGGCGAGCTTTTCACGAGCGGGCGGCTGATGTGGAACGAATTATACGGCCCCATCTCCGCTTCGAGCGTGACGACCGGAATCTCAGGCAGATCAAATAAACCCATAAACGTATCAACACCTCCCAAGACACGTCATGGCGAGCGTGCATATCCTGATTGAGCAATGTCAAGCGAAGCATCCCCTTGATTGAAGGGTGGCGTGGAGGCGCCAGTCGTTTGGCATCATTCAAGGGAGGAATATCATGAAGACCAAATTGATGGTCAGTGCGATTGCACTGGCATCCTTCGGTGCAACCAACGTCTGGGCGGATACCGTCCGGATCGCGGAACACCGACAGGCCCGTATCGACGCGCTCAACGCTGTTGTGCCGATGATCGAAGAGCAGACCGGCATCGATATCGAAGTCATCGAATACCCCGGCCCCGACAAAGAATACATTTCCAAGCTGCTGACCGAACTGCGCGCAGGCACTGGTCCGGACGTCTTCTCTCTTCCCTCGTCGGGCGAGATCGTGGACTTCTCGACCGCAGGCTATCTGGTCGACGTCACCGCAGAGGTGAAAGGCTCCGACGCTTGGGACAACATGTTCCCGATCGCCCGCGAGCTGGCCGAGACCGACGGCGTTATCTACACGATGCCGACCATGCTCGCGATGCAGCAGTTCTATTTCCGCAATGACGTGCTCACCGAAGCCGGCGTTTCGACCGACCAGCCCGCCGACTGGGATGCGCTGATCAACCGCGCTATCGAAGCCAAGGAAAAGACCGGCGAATATTCCCTGCTCATGCCGATGGGCGTGACGTGGGGCGGCGGCACCTATATCGAAAGCTTCCGCCTGCTGCTCGCCAACAGTTCGACCCCCGAGCTGGTCACCGAAAACGGTACATTCAACCTGACCAGCGATGGCGTGCGCGAAGTCTTCGAATTCTATCAGAAAATGATCGAAGCCGAAGTCGTCCCCGTCGATCCGCTGCTCGGCCCCGATCCGTGGGTCATCCCCAAGTACGAGATGTTCCCCGCTGGCGAGCTGCTCATGACCACCTGCGGCTCGTGGTGCTACATCTTTGACTGGGGCCCCGAGTCCAAGAACCCGATCCCCGATATCGAAAACGCTGTCGGTACGTGGAAAGTGCCCAACGTGAACGGCGATGCGCCGTCGGTTCTGGTCAACCTGAACCACCCGTGGATGGTCAGCTCTTCTGCGGTCGACATCGAAGCGTCGAAGAAAGTGCTCGCTGCGATGGGTTCGATCGAACTGATGACCAGTTACGCGCAGAAGTCGGGCAACCTGCCGTCGCGTGCCGACGCGATCGAATCCGACGGCTTCCAGCAACTGACCGCCCTCGTCCCGCTGCTCGACCAGCTCGAAGATGGCCGCTCGGTCGCAACTGCGCCCGGTTTCTCGACTGTGATGGAAGGTATCGGACGCGGGTCCGAAGCGCTCCTGCTCGGCAATGCCGACGCGGCAGGCGCGCAGCAGATCCTCGTTGATTATGTGAGCAACATTCTCGGCGAGGACATGGTCGAGTAACGCCCCCTCCCACTCGCAAGCAACAGAGCGGCGCCGCGTGCGCCGCTCCCCCTTCTCCGCTCGCAGGGACTTCCCAAGAATGCCTTCGACCTACCAACGTCGGGAGATGTTGAGGAACCGCATGCTCGTGCTTCCCTCGGCGATCCTTCTCTTTGCCTTCGTGCTCTATCCGTCAGGCGTCGCGATCTACACGAGCATGACGAACCTGTCGCTCACTGGTCCGGCGGCGCTCAACCCGCGCTTCATCGGGTTCGACAATTACACCAAGCTTTTCTCCGACCACACATTCTGGCGCTCGCTCGTCATCACCTTCTGGTTCGTACTTTTCTCGGCCATCATCGGCCAGTTAGTACTAGGTCTGTTGTCGGCCATCCTGCTGAAACGGCAGTTCGCACTCCGCCCGTTCTTCAACGCGATCATCCTGATGCCGAACGCCGTTCCCGGCGTAGTGGCGGCGCTGATGTGGTCCTCGATGTTGGCGTCGGGCGAGTATGGGACACTGAACAAGATCGTTGCTTGGTTCGGCGTCGATCCGCAGCGCTGGCTCGTCACGTTCCCGCTGTCGATGATCATCGTGGTCAACATCTGGCGGGGCATCGGCTTTGCGATGATCCTGATGAACTCCGGCCTTTCAGCGATTTCCGAAGAGCTTTACGAAGCCGCCCGCATGGACGGCGCGACCACATGGCAGGCATTCCGCAAGATCACGCTGCCGCTGCTGGTCCCGACGATCTTCCTCTACCTGCTGGTATCGACCGTCACGACCATCGCGATCTTCGCTCTGATCTACGCCCTCACCCGCGGCGGCCCCGCCGGCGCGACCGAGATCGTGGGCATCTACATCTATAACCAGTCGTTCGGCTCATATCAGCTCGGCTACGGCTCCGCGATTGCGGTGGTGCTGCTGATCTTCTCACTCATCATCGGCACGTTCTACGTCCGCGCATTGAAGGTGGAAGTCTGATGGCTCTCTCGAAAACATCCACGAAAGCAGAGGCAGGCCGCTACGGCGTCCTGATCGTCCTGTCGATCTACTGCCTGATGCCGTTTGTCTGGCTTCTGGTCGCGGCATTCGACACTAATGCAGGGCTTTTCCTCGAAACGCCTGACAGCGTATCGCTCAACAACTTTTACCGAGTCTTCGCCGAAGAGGACGGGCTGCGCTGGCTGATCAACTCACTGATCGTCTGCGGCGGTGCGACGCTGATCGTCATGCTGCTCTCCGGCTTCGGTGGCTACGCCCTGTCGCGGACGAACGCATGGTGGAAGCGGCCGTTTCTCTACTCGATCATCCTGATCCGCGTCATCCCGCCGCCCGCGCTGATCGTGCCGCTGTATCAAGTCATGCTCGCGCTCAACAACGGGATGCGCTGGCTGGTGCTTCAGGTCGTTCCGCGTGAACATATGCGCGACGTGATGCAGATCGTCGGCTTCATCGACGGGTATCTGGGCCTCATCCTGCTGCTTGCTACGATGCACCTGCCGCTCGCGCTGTGGATCATGAAGACCTACTTCGACAGCGTTTCGCCCGAGTATGAAGAGGCCGCTGTCATGGACGGTGCCACCTTCGGCCAGCGCTTGCGCCGCGTGCTTCTGCCGCTCGCGATGCCTGGTCTGGCAGCCTCGGGGCTCTTTGCTTTCATCGCTTGCTGGGACGATTTCCTCGTTCCCCTCACCTTCGTTTCCTCGCCCGAACTGCGGATGCTGCCGATCGGTATTTTCAGCGCATTCCTTCGGGCAAACGAGATCGACTACGGCCTCTTGGCCGCCATCGCCATCGTCTACACCGCGCCCGCCATCATCGCTTTCGTGCTCGCGCGCCGGTTCCTTGTCCAGACGTTCGGCGGCGGTTTGAAAGGATAAATCATGGGCACAATCGTACTCAATCAGGTCCGCAAATCCTTCGGCGGCCACGAGGTCATAAAGGGTGCGGACATCCGGATCGAAGACGGCCAATTCGCTGTTTTCGTTGGCCCTTCGGGTTGCGGGAAGTCCACGCTCCTGCGGATGATCGCGGGGCTGGAGGACATTTCGGGAGGGGAGTTCCTACTCGACGGCAAGGTCATGAACGACGTGTCGCCGGAGCAGCGGAACATCGCGATGGTGTTCCAGTCCTACGCGCTCTACCCGCACATGACGGTGGCAGAGAACATCGGCTTCTCTCTCGATCTGAAGAAGACCCCCAAGGCTGAAATCAAACGCCGCGTCGGAGAGATCGCCGAGCGCCTGCAACTGACGCCCTACCTGAACCGCAAGCCAAGCGCCCTTTCCGGCGGCCAGCGCCAGCGTGTCGCCATTGGCCGCGCGATCATCAAGGAGCCTTCGGTCATCCTGTTCGACGAACCCCTTTCGAACCTCGACGCAGCGCTGCGTGTGCAGATGCGCGCCGAGCTTCAGGAGCTTCACCGCTCCACCGGCGCCACGATCATCTACGTCACCCACGATCAGGTGGAGGCCATGACGCTCGCCGATCAGATCGTCGTTCTCAAAGACGGTCAGGTCATGCAGACCAACGATCCCATCGGCCTCTATAAAGAGCCCGAAAACACGTTCGTCGCGCAGTTCATCGGCTCGCCGAAGATGAACCTTTTCCCTGCAAAGGTTGAGAGCGTTGCGGGCGATGTTGTCCGCATTCGCACCGACGCTGGATGGCCAATCGACTTGCCTGCAATCGAGGGCCTTCGGGCTGGCCCTGTGCAGCTTGGCATCCGCCCCGAAAGCCTCACCCTCGCCGCGCCGCATGAACCCGCTGAGATCGAGACACGCACGGTCCTGTCCGAACGGCTCGGCATGGAAACGTACATCTCGTTCGAAACGGGCGGCGAGCCCGGCATTGCCCGGGTTCCGGGGGACCATTCGCTGCCCTCTGGCACGCCCATCCGTTTGGCCGTGGACCCGTCGGCCTGCCACATTTTCGATAACGACGGCAGGGCGATCCGTTCGCAATCCGCCTGACATACTGAAAGGAAAACCATGTCCATTAGACTTGGTATTATCGGCTGCGGTCTGAAGGCCGCCAGCTATGCCCGCACGTGGACCGGCAGCGCCGACGCGCCGCAGATCGTGGCCCTGACCGACACCAGCGCGTCGTCGATCAAGCGCTACAGCGATATCGTCGTGCAGTCCGGCGCGGACGCACCGAAGGTCTATGAAACCGCCGAGGCGCTGCTGGCCGCCGAGAAAGACAACATCGACGCGGTCTATATTTCGACCCCGCACATCTACCACCAGACATATGCTAAGGCCGCGCTCGCGGCTGGCCTCCACGTCCTGCTGGAAAAGCCCATGGCGCTGACTGCCGACGAGGCGCGCGAAATCCTTACCGCGCGTGATGCGTCTGGTCGGACCGTCGTCGTGGCCTATCAATCGTCGCTCTCCCCGCTCATCGACAGCTACCGCCAGCGCATCGCGGCGGGGGAGTTCGGTGAGTTGCTCTCCGTCAGCGGCGAGGTCTGGGAACACTGGCAGGAGCGCTACGTCGGAAATTGGAAGCAGGTGCCGGAACTGTCCGGTGGCGGGTTCATCTGTGACACCGGCTCGCACCTTTTCAACGCCGTTCTTCAAGCGACCAGCCGCAGCTACACGCAGGTGGCTGCCAACCTCGGAAATCGCGGGAAAAACTACGAACTCGTCGGCGGCGTTCTTGCCCGCCTCGACGGCGATATTCCCGTCACGCTTAGCTTTTGCGGTGACACGACCCAAGGCTGCGAGTCTGCGCTGACGCTCTATTTCGAGAACGCCATCGTGAAGATCGACATCTGGGGCAAGTGGGCCGAACTGCGCCAAGGCAACCAGACCATCCGCAATGCGGGCGGCGAGGCCGACGGCGCTGTGCTCGACAGCTTCATCAAAGTAATCGGCGGCGCACCTAACCCGTCGTCTGCCGAACAAAGCCTTCACCTCGCCGAACTTTGGGACCTCGCCAAACAATCCAGCGAACAGAACAGCGCAGCGTTGGCGCTGACCTCAAGCATTTAAGGGACGAAAATGTCTGACAAAATCCGCATTACCATCTGGAACGAAGGCCACCACGAGCGTGAGCACCCACACATCCGCGAGGTCTACCCGACGGGCATCCATCAGGTGATCGCCGACGGGATTGAAAACGACGACTTCGAAATCCGCACCGCGACGTTTTACGATGATGACGACCACGGACTTGGTGGCGACATCCTCGACAATACCGACGTGCTGTTCTGGTGGGGCCACTGCATTCACAAACTGGTCCCCGACGAATTGGTTGACCGCATCCAAGCGCGCGTTCTCGACGGGATGGGGCTGGTTGTCCTGCATTCCGGCCACCACTCCAAGATTTTCAAACGCCTGATGGGCACCAATGCCAACCTGTCTTGGCGCGAACATCCGGGCGGCGAGCGCGAGCGCATCTGGGCCATCGACCCCGCCCACCCGATTGCGCAGGGCGTGCCCTCGTCGATCCTCATCCCGCAATCAGAGATGTACGGCGAACCCTTCGACATTCCCCAGCCCGACCATCTCGTCTTTGTCAGCTGGTTCGAAGGCGGCGAAGTCTTCCGTTCGGGTTGTTGCTATCACCGTGGACGCGGGCGCATCTTCTACTTCGGCTCGGGCCATGAGGCATTCCCGATATACTACATGCCCGAAGTCCGGCAGGTGCTGGCAAACGCCGCGCACTGGTGCGTCACGCGCCATGAGGATGGTGTCCGGCTGGTAAATCGCCACATCGAAGAGCCGCTCGAAACCATCGCGCCCCAGAGCTAAGAGGCGAGCGTGCGTCCGAATATCATCCTGCTCATCGCCGACGACCACAGGTTTGAAACGCTCGGGGTCAGCGGCTGCGAAGGCATCGCGACACCGCACCTCGATGCCTTGGCTGCCGGCGGCGCGCATTTCATGCGCGCGCATTGTCAGGGCGGGATGCATCCGGCGGTGTGTTCGCCGTCACGGGCATCGCTTCTCACCGGACGCAACATCTTTGCCGCGTCGCAGGACCCCGGCGGTCTGCATTTCGGCGGCAAAGCATTCGCGATCCCCGAGGATATGCAGACCATGCCGCAGCTGTTGCGGCAAGCAGGCTACCGGACGCACGCTATCGGCAAATGGCACAACGACCGCGCATCATTCGCGCGGTCGTTCTCGTCCGCATCAAAGGTCATGTTCGGCGGGATGAGCGACCATGACCGCGTACCGCTGCACGACTTCGACCCCACGGGTGAATACAGCGAAAATAACGCGGTCATAGGCGAAGGTTTCTCGACCGACCTGTTCCGCGAGGCTGCTCACGAATTCTTGTGCGAGGCTGCCAACGATCAGCCGTTTTTCATGCAGGTCGCGTTCACCGCGCCGCACGATCCACGCACACCGCCGCTCGAGGTTGCGGTGTCGCCCAAAGCCGTCACGCTGCCCGCCAACTTCGCTCCCGCGCACTCCTTCGATAATGGAGAGATGCTGGTACGCGATGAACTGCTAGAGGCCGTCCCTCGCGACCCTGAAGCCGTCCGCCAGCACATCGCCGACTACTACGGCATGGTGCAGCACCTCGATCATGCGATCGGAAAAATTATCGATACGCTTAATGAGACGGGCCAGCGAGAAAACACTGTGGTCATCTACACCGCAGACCACGGCATCGCTCTTGGCCAGCACGGGCTGATGGGCAAGCAGAACCTGTATCAGCACTCGGTTCAGGTTCCGTTGATGATCAACGGTCGCGGGTTTAAGCCGACTGTCCGAGAAGACCTCGTCTGGCACGCGGATACCGCGGCGACGATCCTCGACATCGCAGGAGTGCCGTCCGAATACGCGGCCGATGGCACGAGCCTCATTGGCCCTACACACACCGAACATCTGTTCGGCGTCCATGGGATCAGCCAGCGATCTGTCCGCACCGAGCGTTGGAAATACATCGCCTACCTGCCGAACCCCGAGCCGGTCATGGGACCGTCTGCGAACGGGCGGACGAGCCGCGGCTGCTTCGCTGAGCAGTTGTTCGATCTCGATTCCGATCCGTGTGAGATGGCGAACCTTATTGCACAACAGGATCTGCGAAACGTTCGTTCGGACCTTATTGAGAGCCTTTTCGCGTGGCAGCGTTCCGTGAACGACCCATTGGCGGAGCGAACCCGAGAATTCCTGAAAGGTGCCGGAGAATGACGAAAGACGCCCGCCCCAACATTCTGTTCATCATGTCCGACGATCACTCGGCCGGTGCGATTTCGGCCTATAGTTCGAAAGTCGCGCACACGCCGAATATCGACCGGATCGCCAATGAGGGGATGCGCCTCGACCGGTGCTACGTCACAAATTCGATCTGCACGCCGAGCCGCGCGTCGATCCTGACGGGAACATATAACCATGTGAACTGCGTCACGACACTGGATACGCACCTCGATAACCGCCTGCCGAATGTCGCTAAACATTTGCAGGCTTCGGGCTATCAGACCGCCATTTTCGGCAAGTGGCATCTGGGCGAAGGCCAAGCGCACGAGCCGACCGGTTTTGATGAATGGTCAGTCGTGCCGGGTCAAGGCGACTACTTCGATCCGCGCTTCATTGGCCCTAAGGGCCAGTCTGTCGAAAAAGGTTATGTCAGCGATTTGATTGCCGACAAATGCATCGACTTCCTTGAACACCGCAACGCTGATCGGCCGTTTTTCCTGATGTGCCATCATAAGGCGCCGCATCGCCCCTTCGGCCCACATCCGCGATATGATGACCTCTACACCGACCCGCTTCCGGTCCCCGACACCTATGGTGACGACTATGAGAACCGCGCCGCTGCCGCGTCTGCCGCCAACATGAAAGTACGGGCGGACATGTTCTACGAAGACCTCGGCCTCGTGCAGCCAGAGGGCGGCGGGAACATCGGCGATCGCGTCTGGCCCGATCAGGAAATCCGGAAGGTTCCGCATGATTACAAAGACTTGGTGCTGATTGATCGCCGGGCGGGAGAGCGCTTGACCTTCGATAGCCAACGCGAACTCGACCTATTTAAATACCAGCGCTACATGCAGCGATATCTACGGTCCATCGCGGGGATCGACGACAACGTCGGTCGGCTTTTAGACTGGCTGGATGTCGAAGGGCTGACGGACAACACCATTGTCATTTACACCTCGGATCAGGGGTTCTTCCTTGGCGACCATGGGTGGTTCGACAAGCGCTTCATGTACGAAGAATCGCTTCAGATGCCATTCCTCGTGCGGTTCCCAAAGAGCATTGCAGCTGGCTCGACGTCGAACCGTATCGCAATGAACGTGGATTTTGCGCCGACCTTTCTGGACTTCGCAGGCATCCAGATCCCGTCGTACATGCAGGGCACGTCTTTGCGCCCACTGTTCAATGACACTGCCAAAGACTGGCAGACCGTGGCATATCACCGCTATTGGATGCACAAAGACGAAGTGCACAACGCTTTCGCCCACTACGGCATCCGTACTGCACGCTGGAAACTCATCTACTGGTACAACGACGCGCTCGGCCAGATTGGTGCGAACGATGGTGACGAGCCACCGGAGTGGGAACTCTTCGACTGCGAGAACGACCCGCATGAGCTGACCAATCAGGCGCACAACCCTGCATTCAGTGATGTTTTCGTGGATATGAAGGCCCTTCTTGATGCAAAAATGGCAGAGATCGGCGACCTGCCGCTTCACTGATGGTATCGGTCTTCCGCGCGACCGATACTTTTGGATCTCGCGTTAGCTTCATCATTCGCTTGCCAGCTTTGCAGTCGCCGTGTCTTGCTGTTCCTGACAGCAGAGATAGCGATCGTGTGCACCGTTTTGGGAAGATGCCCCGGCCATCCGCACGCGAAGGTGCACGAATGGTGGCCTCCGCCCAAATCAGAATGAGGTCACCGTACGACAACGACTTTATTTGGAGCACACATGCAGCCCACACTGACCGCTCTTAACGATGGCCTTCAAATTTGCTGGCCTGACAAAACACTTGGCGAATTTCCATACATCTGGCTTCGCGACACCGATCCGAGCGGGTTTCACCCGTAGACTGGCGAGCGGACGTTCGATCTGACGTCGGTTTCGCTCGACATCGCACCAGAGCAGGCGGCGATCCAGGGTGCCGACCTTATCCTGACGTGGAACGAGCAGGAAGTCAGTAGGATCTCGCTCGAGTGGCTGAAGGCGCATAGACTCGGCCAGCGGCGCGACGATCCCGCGGCGATTGCACCGTTGCCATGGCGCACTCGGAGCCATGGCCTTCACATTCCACTCCATCGCAGTTGGCCTTCGCGACCTTGGCATGACGATGA
>NZ_JAATOP010000010.1 GCF_011806565.1 Marivivens donghaensis | reverse complement strand
CCTTCCTGCGCAATCCACCGATCCTGATCCTCGACGAGGCGACTTCGGCGCTCGATCCGCAGACCGAGCGTGCCATTCAGGCGTCGCTGACCGAGCTGTCCAAGGACCGCACCACGCTGGTCATCGCGCACCGCCTGTCCACCATCCGCAGCGCCGATAAAGTCGTCGTGCTGGAGGAAGGCCGCGTGATCGAACAGGGCGGCCACGATGAACTGAAGGAGCGCGGAGGAGCCTTCGCCCGCCTCGCCACCATCGCCTGATTACTGGAAACTGATCGGCAGATTGAAGCTGTAGCTCGGATCCGGCAGCCCGCTTGGCGCTGGCGGATAACGGGCGGTCTGGGCGGCGCGGATGGCCGCTTGGTCCAGCGCCTCGTTGCCGGAAGACGAGACCACAGCGATGGATTGCAGCCCGCCGTTGGCGGCCACCGTGATCCGCACCGTCACCCTACCCGCCGCGCCGCGCGCTGCCGACGGATAGCGCTTACGCCGCTCCACAGCAGCCGCGACCTGCGCGCCCCATTGCATGACGAGCGACTGACGTCGCGCCTCTGCCGCTTGCGCCTCGGCGCGGGCTTGGGCCTGCCCCGCGTTGGTCGACCCACCACTGCCCGATGCCGTCTGGGCCTGCACGGGTTCCTGTTTCGGAGCGGGAGGCGATAGATCAGCGGGCCGCACGGGCGGCCGGGTGAAGGCGCCCTCGGCGATCTCTGGCATCTGGTCGGGCTGACGCTCTGCCGGAGCCGTGTCGATCTGCGGCGGCTGGGGCGAAGCCATTGGCAAGGCAGGTGCGGAGGGCATCGCGGGCGCCATCGGGGAGTCCATCACGGGAGCCGTCATCGCGGGCATTTGCGGCATGGCGGGCGCTGTCGGGGCGGTCATCGCGGGCGCGGTTTGTACCTCGGGCGGGCGTTCCCATTCGTCCACCATCGCAGCGACCGAGGCACTCGCGGCAACGAGCGACAGCTGCGCCTCGCCGCCCGATCCGGCGCTCTCTGCCGCACCTTCGTCGCTCAGGAACAGCGACACCGCCCCCGCGTGTAGGCCAATCGCGATCACGCCCCAGAGGGCTGTTTCCAACGCGCGCTTCATGGCTGCGTCACCAGTTCGACGTCCGCAATGCCGAGGCCCGCGAGTTGCGTCAGAAGCGCGGCGATCTTCACCGCTGGCGCGCCAGTGTCCGCGCGCAAGGTCGCAGCGGCTCCGTCACAGTCCCCACCGCACAGCGCAGCGGCGTAGGCGGTCAGCGCCTCTGCATCGCGGGCGTCCCGATAGGCCGCCACACCGTCCGCCCCGACATACAGCACGGCGTCGAGATCGGCGGGGTCATCGGCGCTGGATTGCGGCGGCGTGACCTCGACCGGTTCGGGCGGGGACATCCGGGCGCTCATGAGGAAGAAGATCAACAGCAGGAACACCACGTTGATCATCGGTATCACGCTTTCCAGCGGCTGTTTGCGGTGGGTAACGGCGAATTTCATCGGCTACTCCAGCAGCACCAGATGTGAAAAGCCTGCCCCGCGCAGATCGTCCATGACGGCGACCACACGGCCCAGATCGGTCGCCTCGGCAGCTTTGAGAACGATGATGTCATCCGCGCTTTCGGTCAGCGGCGCGACCTCTGCCGCGATGTCATCGACCGCGATACCGTTGAGTTCGACACCCTCGGGCAGCACCGTGACCAGTCGCGGCGGGCCGGAATAGCTGTCGCCGCTGCCCGACGCGAGGCCGAGCGCGACGTGCATGTCGGTGCCGAAACGCGACACCAGCATGAAGAAGATCAGCAGCAGGAACACCACGTCGATCATGGGCGTCAGGCTGATCCTGCGCCGTTTGCGGACAGGGGCGAAGTCGAACATGGATCAGAGGCCGGCCTTGCTGGCATAGACGAACACGCGGGTCGCACCGTCCTCGATTTCGTGGCGGAGGCGGTCTGCGATGCCCTCGAACCACGTCAGCGCGATGGAGGCCGGGATCGCGATGGCCATGCCGTAGGCCGTGGTCAGAAGCGCCTCCCAAATACCGCCCGCGAGGTCCGAGGGATCGGCGGAAGCGCCGCTGTCTTGGAGCGCTTGGAACGCGTCGATCATGCCGAGGACGGTGCCAAGCAAACCGAGGAGCGGCGCGATCGTCACGACGAGCTCCAAGGGGCGCAGACCGGCACGGGTGCGTTCGAGGTAAGCGGCGGCGAAGCGTTCAGTGTCCTCTCGCGCGGCGCTTTCGGGCAGCCCGCCAAAGAGCCGCGTGGTCATGGCGTAGGACACGATCCGCGCGCGCAGCGTCCGGCGACCGAGGAGCAATTTGCGGGCCGCCTCGCGGTCGCCCTGCTCCATCCGGCGGAGCGCGGTCTGCGTCGCCCTGCCCCCGTTCCACGCGCCGAGGCGAACCAGTTGGCTGATCTTCCAGAGGATCAGCGCCACGGCCACGATGCTCAGCGCGGTGAGCGCCCAGATCGACGGTCCGGCGTCCACGATCAGGCGAAAAGCGGCGGCGAAATCGACGGTCTGGGGCATGGCTGGCTCTGGGCTGGAATTACTTGAGTGATTTAGTCAGTAACTCAGACGTCGAAAATCGTAAAGCCAATACCTATAAAAATAGTCAACTTTGCAGATGTCGCGGAATAGATTGGGAAAAACGAAAAAAGCCGCCGACGCGCTCTGCCGGGAGGAGGAGGAAGGCAGAGGGTCAGGCGGCTTTCTCAAACTTGCCGAGAACCGGTTCGTTTCGGATCAGCGCCACGCCAATCTTGATTCCAAGATGCAATATTTTTCGAGACCGGCAAATCTCTTCCGAGATTACGACTATCCCAATTTGCAAACTGTCACCTGATGTGTGCCCAATTTGCTGCAGTTTGCCCATTAGGCGGGCACGAAAAAGACGCCCCGCCGCAGCGGAGCGCCTGAAAATGCAACGAACGCCTTAAATGACGGCTTCGAAAAGCGCGCGGACGTTCGACTCGGTCAGTTCGATCGGGTTGCCACCGCAGGACGGGTCGGCGAGCGCGGCGGGCACCAGTTCGTCGATCTTGTCCAGCGACGCGCCCATTTCGGACAGTTTGCGCGGAATGGCGAAGCTGTCGTTGAAGTCCTGCACGAAGCTGCGGAAGCCATCGAAACCGCCGTCCACGCCGATGTAGCTCGCCGCGCGGTCGAAACGGTCGGCAATGGCCGAGGCGTTCAGTTCCAGAACCGCAGGCATACAGACAGCGTTCGTGGTGCCGTGGTGGGTGTTGAACACCGCACCAATCGGGTGCGACAGCGCGTGGATCGCGCCAAGGCCCTTCTGGAACGCCACAGCGCCCATGGCGGCGGCAGCCATCATGTTCGAGCGTGCTTCAAGGTCGGTGCCGTCGTTGTAGGCTTTCGGCAGGTTCTCGATCACGAGGCGCATCCCTTCGAGCGCGATGCCTTGGCTCATCGGGTGATAGAACGGGCTGGAGAACGCTTCGACGCAGTGCGCGAAGGCATCAAGGCCGGTGCCTGCGGTGATGAACTTCGGCATTCCCATGGTCAGTTCGGGGTCGGCAATGACCACGGTCGGCAGAACCTTCGGGTGGAAAATGATCTTTTTGACGTGGGTAACGCTGTTGGTGATGACCGAGGCGCGGCCCACTTCGGAGCCAGTGCCCGCCGTGGTCGGCACTGCGATGATCGGCGCGATGGCGTCCGCATCGGCGCGGGTCCACCAGTCGCCCACATCCTCAAAATCCCAGATCGGGCGGGTCTGGCCCGCCATGAAGGCAACCATTTTGCCCAGATCGAGGCCCGAGCCGCCGCCGAATGCAATGACGCCGTCATGACCGCCGGCCTTGTAGACCTCGACGCCCTTGGCGAGGTTCACTTCGGTCGGGTTCGGATCAACGTCGGCAAAGATCGCGCGGCCAAAGCCGGATTCCTCAAGGATATCCAGCGTCGACTGGGTGATCGCCATATCGGCCAGACCGCGGTCGGTGACCAGCAGCGGGCGGGTGATACCGGCCTGCGCCAGCGCGGCGGGGAGTTCCTTGATCCGGCCAGCGCCGAATTTCACAGCGGTCGGATAGGACCAGTTTCCTACGATTTTCATTTCGTCACCTTCTTGAGATGGTAGGATTTCGGACGGGTGAGGTTCTGATAGCCGATCACCGAAAGGCCGCCGCCCCGCCCCGTGTTCTTGCAGCCCGTCCAGCACAGCGCCGGATCGAGATAGTCGGCGCGGTTCATGAACACAGTGCCGGTTTCGAGTTGATCGCCCACGGCAATCGCGCGGTCCACGTCCTGCGTCCAAAGCGAGACCGTCAGGCCGTATTCGCTGTCGTTCATCAGCGCGATGGCTTCTTCATCGCTCTTGACGGGCATGATGCCGACAACGGGGCCGAAGCTTTCTTCTTTCATCACGCGCATGTCGTGGGACACGTTGGTGAGGATCTGCGGCGTCAGGTAGGCGGCGCCATCGTCTTCGGCAAAGGTGTCGATGTGGGTCTTGGCACCCGCTGCGACGGCCTCTGCGATCTGTTCGCGGACTTCCTTGGCGAAGCGGACGTTGGCCATCGGGCCGATGGTGGTGTCGGCGTCGAGCGGGCTGCCGAGTTTGTAGCCGTTCACAGTCTCCACAGCCTTTTCGACGAAGGCGTCAAAGAGGCTTTCGTGGACGTAGATGCGTTCGATGCCGCAGCAGCACTGGCCCGAGTTGAACATCGCCGCATCGACGAGCGTTGCGACGGCCGCGTCGAGATCGGCGTCCTCCATGACGTAGCCCGGATCTTTACCGCCAAGCTCCAGCCCAACGCCGGTGAAGGTGCCTGCCGCCGCCTGCTCCATCGCCTTGCCGCCACCGACCGAGCCGGTGAAGTTGACGAAATCGAACGCATTGCCGGCGATCAGGTCGTTGGTGGTGTCGTGGTCGAGGAAGACGTTGATGAATACGTCCTCGGGCACGCCGGCGGAGTGGAATGCCTTGGCCATACGCTCACCGACCAGCAGGGTCTGGGTCGCGTGCTTCAGCACCACGGTGTTCCCCGCGATCAGAGCGGGCGCGACCGTGTTGATGGCGGTCATGTAGGGGTAGTTCCACGGCGCGACGACGAAGACGACGCCGTGCGGGACGCGCTTGATGTAACGCTTGAAGGTCGCGTCCTCGCCCACCTCGATATCGGCGAGGCTGCTTTCGGCGATCTCTGCCATGTAGCTGGCGCGCTCGTTGAAGCCGCCGAATTCACCGCCGTAGCGGGTCGGACGGCCCATCATGTGCGCCAGTTCCGGCACGATCTCGTCGTTCATCGCGCCGACGGCTGCGACACCGGCCAGCACCAGTTCGATACGCTCTGTCAGCGGGCGCGCGGCCCATGCGGTCTGTGCATCACGCGCGCGTTTGGCGGCGGCGAACGCATCGTCCTTGGAGAGCGTTTCGCGGGTCGCGAAAACGGAGCCGTCAATGGGCGAAATACACTTCAGTTGCCCTGTCATGGTGTCCTCTTGGAATTTAGGAACGTTCGAAACCACGCGCGACCTCGTAGTCGGTCACGGCGGCGTCGAAATCTTGGATTTCTACTTCTGCTGCGCGGGCGTAATGGTCAATCGTCCAGTCGCCGAAGGCTTCGCGGAGCATCTCGGATTTCATCAGCGTCACGCGCGCATCGCGCAGGGTGGCAGGGATTTCGCCAACCTCAGCCTCGTAGGCGTCACCGGTGAACGGCGCTTCAAGCGTCAGCCCCTCTTCGATACCTGCGATACCTGCGGCAAGCTGCACGGCCATGGCCAGATACGGGTTCAGGTCCGAGCCGCCGATACGGCATTCCACGCGCACGCCCTTGGAATTCTCGCCGCAGAGGCGGAAGCCGGCGGTGCGGTTATCGACCGACCAGATGATACGGGTCGGGGCAAATGTGCCGCGCTGGAAACGCTTGTAGCTGTTGATGTAGGGCGCGAGGAAATACGTGTAGTCGGGCGCGTATTTCATCAGGCCCGCCATGTAGGACTTCATGATTGCCGACATGCCGCGTTTGTCGGCGGGATCGTGGAACGCGTTGCTGCCGTCCTGCCAGAGCGACTGGTGGACGTGGCTGGACGAGCCTACACGGTCAGCGCGGTATTTGGCCATAAAGCTGGCCGCATGACCGTTCTGCCACGCAATTTCCTTCACCGCATGCTTGGCGATGGTGTGGTATTCGGCCGTGCTCATCGCGTCGGCGTATTTGATGTTCAGCTCTTCCTGACCTGCTTCCGCCTCGCCCTTGGTGTTCTCGACCGGAATACCTGCGGCATAGAGGTGGTTGCGGATCGGGCGCATCACGCCCTCTTCTTTGGTGGTCTGGAAGATGTGGTAATCTTCGTTGTAGGCCGAGATCGGTTCGAGATCGCGGAACCCGCTGCGGCGCACTTCGTCAAAGCTCTTGGCAAAGAGGAAGAACTCCAGCTCGGTCGCCATCATGGCAGTGTAGCCGAGCGCTTCGAGCCGCTTCACCTGCTTTTTCAGCATGGCGCGCGGCGAGTGCGGGACTTCTTCGTGGGTGTGGTGGTCGATGACGTCGCAGATGACCATTGCGGTGCCTTCGAGCCACGGCACGGGGCGGATGGTCGACAGGTCCGGCTTCATCACGTAGTCGCCGTAACCGCTCTGCCACGAGGTCGCGGCAAAACCTTCGGGCGTGGACATTTCGAGGTCCGTCGCCAGCAGGTAGTTACAGCAATGGGTTTCCTCCCATGCGCTGTTCACGAAGTGCTGTGCGTGGAACCGCTTGCCCATCAGACGGCCCTGCATGTCCACGATGCAGGCCAGAACGGTGTCGATCGCGCCCGATGCGACCTGTGATTTCAGCTCGTCGAAAGAGAGCATTGCGGGAACCTCCGGTATTGTGGCGCCCCGCCGGCGCTATCACCGGCGGGGCAGTCAGACTTAGCTGTAGCGGTACGGACGACCGGCTTTCATCATGTCTTCGTTGTACTTCTTGATGATCGAAACGACCCGTGCCTTCACTTCGGACTCCTGAGCGATTTCGTCCCAGAACTCCATGGCCTTCGCTTCGACCGTCGCCCATTCCGCATCCGGGATCGTGGTGAGCTGCATCTTCGTGCCGTCGACGCGCAGCGAGGCTTCGCCGCCCCAGTACCACCACTGACGATAGTAGTGCGACTGGTCACAGCAGACGCGGAACAGCGTCTGGAGGTCTTCGGGCAGTTCGTTCCAACGGCTCTGGTTGGCAAAGAACGAACCCGCCCAAGCGCCCGAGATGTTGTTGGTCAGGAAGTAGTTGGTCACATCGGCCCAACCCACGGTGTAGTCTTCGGTGATGCCCGACCATGCGATGCCGTCAAGTTCGCCGGTCTGCATGGCAACCTCGACATCTTCCCACGGAATGGTCACAGGCACGACGCCGAACTGCGACATGAAGCGGCCAGCGGTCGGGAACGTGAACACGCGCTTGCCCTGAAGGTCGGCGAGGCTGTTGATCGGTTCCTTGGTGGCAAAGTGGCACGGGTCCCACGAACCTGCGGAGATGTGCTTTACGCCGACCTTGGAGTATTCCTCGTCCCAGATCTCGTTCAGGCCGTACTGGTTGAACAGCACCGGCACGTCGAGCGAGTAGCGCGAGGCGAACGGGAAGTAGCCGCCGAACACGGTGACTTCGGTCGGGGATGCCATCGAGTCGTCATCCGACTGCACAGCGTCAATGGTGCCGCGCTGCATCGCGCGGAACAGCTCGCCCGTCGGGACCAGCTGGTCGGCGAAATACAGTTCGATCTGCATCCGGTCGCCGGCGATCTTGTTGAACATGTCGATGGCCGGTTTGACCACATGCTCTGCCAGTGCGGGACCGGCGTAGGTCTGCATACGCCACGTGATCGTCGACTGGGCGATCGCGGGAGCAGCAAGGGGGGCGGCAACTGCGCCGACACCAGCCGTCTGAAGGAACTTACGTCTTGTCGTCATGGTAGTACTCCTTGTTGGTGGGTGGGGCGGCCCGCTTGGCACAGGCTCTGTTATGATCAGTTTCCGTAAACGAGGTCCGGCAGCCACATCGCGATGTCGGGGAAGATCATCACAAGAGCCAGTGCCAGCACCATCAGGAAGACGAACGGAATAATGGAGCGGTAGATGTCACGCAGGCCGATTTCCGGCGGTGCCATCGCGCGCATGAGGAAGAGGTTATAGCCGAAGGGCGGCGTCATATAGGCGATCTGGGTCGTGATCGTGTATAGCACGCCGTACCAGATCAGGTTGAAGCCCAGCGCGTCCACGAGCGGGACATAGAGCGGCGCCACGATCACCAGCATCGCCGTATCATCAAGGAACGTGCCCATGATGATGAAGCTGAGCTGCATGAGGATCAGGATCATCCACGGGCTGAGGTGCATCTGCTCGGTGAAGAGGTTCTCGATCGCGCGGACAGCACCGAGGCCGTCGAATATCGCACCGAAGCCCAATGCTGCAAGGATGATGAACATGAACATGCACGAGATGCCGAGCGTCTGACGAACGGAGGTCTCGAACACCTCCTTGGTCATGCGGCCCTTGATGACGGCGGCGACAAAGGCAGCCATCGCGCCGATGGCGGAGCTTTCGACGAGCGAGGTCCAGCCGTTGACGAACGGCACCATCATCGTCGCGAAGATCACCAGCGGCAGGAGACCAGCGCGCAGCAAACGGAGCTTTTCGGCGCGGGAGACCTGACGTTCGTCCTCGGGAAGTACCGGACCCAGCGAGGGATTAATGCGGCAACGGATGTAGATGTAGATGATGAACAGCGCCGCCATCATCAGGCCCGGCACCACGCCCGCAAGCCACAGCTGGCCGACGGGCTGGCGGGCGATCATCGCATAGAGCACCAGAACGACCGAGGGCGGCACGAGGATGCCGAGTGATGACCCCGCTTGGATCACCCCCGTCACCATGATCTTGTCGTAGTTCCGCTTGAGCAGTTCGGGGAGCGCGATGGTGGCACCAATGGCCATACCCGCGACCGACAGACCGTTCATGGCAGAAATCAGGACCATCAGTCCGATGGTGCCAATGGCCAGACCGCCGCGCACAGGCCCCATCCAGACGTGGAACATCTTGTAGAGGTCGTCGGCAATTTTGGATTCCGACAGCACGTAGCCCATGAAGATGAACATCGGTAGCGTGAGCATCGGATACCACTTCATCAGCTTCATCGCAGCCGAGAACGGAACGTCCACGCCTCCGGTCCCCCAGAGGAGCAGACCGGCAATAGCGCCGATAAATCCGATGGCGCCGAAGACGCGCTGCCCCGTAAAGAGCATCAGCATCATGCCGCTGAACATCAGAAGAGCTATCATTTCATGTGACATCAGAGTTCGACTCCGCGGATACGGCCGATATCACGGAAGAATTCGGCAAGGACTTGCAGGATCATCAGGAAGACGCCCAGCGCGAGGGTCAGCTTGATCGGCCAGATGTACGGACGCCACGCGGTTGAGCTGCGTTCGAGGTATCCCATCTGTTCGACCGCGGCGTCGGGGCCACCGGTGAAGAAGCTGACGATAAGGTCTTTGTAGAAAACGAGCGGCTCCATCCCGAAATAACCGATGGAATACGCCAGCGAGCCCAGCGCGCCGTAGAGCAGAACGCCAAGGTAGAAGAGCAGGAAGAACACGGTGAAGCCGTCCATCCACGCTTTCTGTTTCGGGGTCCAACCGCCGTAGAACAGGTCCATCCGCACGTTCGAACCCATCTGGATCGAATATGGGCCGCCGAGGATGTAATAGGCGACCATGATGAATTGCGCGGTCTCCAGCGTCCACAGGGACGGCGTGAAGAACGTCTTGGAGATCGACGACCACAGCAGCACGCCGACCAGCGCGAAGATGCCGTACATGGCAAAGCGGCCGATGATGCGGTTCATGGCGTCCACGAAACGGACGTATCCCCTGATGACTTTAGGCATCATGTGCCTCCAGTTGTTCCAGTGCGGGGCGCAGCATGTGCAGGAGCGTCTCTGCCATCGCGGTCTGCTGCGCTTCGGTTTTCAGAAGGTCGTTGCGGACCTCGATCATCACGTTGGCGATGCCCTTCTCTACCCCGTGGAGACGAAGCGAGTGCGTCACCCCGTCATCGGGGCCATAGGGCTGGTTCCGCTCGACAAGATGATCTGTTTTCACCGCCAGCATCGCATCCGCGAGGCGGGTATCGGCGTCGTGGAGGATACCGATCTCCGTCTTACGGGGCTCGCCGTAGTAGACAGGCGTGAAGGTGTGCATCGTGATGATCGCTTTGGGCTGCGCGGCCTCTGTCATGTTGCCGACAGCCTCAACGAAGGGTTCGTAATACGCCTTGGTGCGGGCGTCCCTCTCGGCCTGATTCAGCGCACGGTTCCCCGGCACTTCGATCACCTCGGATTTCTCGGGCATGGCGCTCAGCGCTTCGGGCGGACGGTTACAGTCGTAGACGAGCCGCGAAATCCCCGAGGCAACGAGCGGCGCATCCAGCGCAGTGCTCAACATTCGGGCAACTGGCAGCGCACCGGGGTCCCAAGCGGCGTGGCTCACGCGGTCGGTCTCGGTTAGCCCCAAGCCATCCAGATGTTCGGGGATATGGTTCGAAGCGTGCTCGCACAGAATCAGCGCACCGCCCTGCCCCATGGGGTTTTCGACGATGACTGCCGTATCCTGCGTGGTTTCGCTTTGATTGCGCATTGGTGTCCCTGAGCTTTTGTAAAATTGTTTCCACGCCTTCGTAATTCTGTCAATATTTTTCCGTTGGCACTTTGGTAGACTTTGACGCCTTTCCATTTCCGCAGCGTCATGCCTAAATTCGGAGCACTGGAAAAAACGGGGGCTGCGTTGACACAGCAGAACACCACGGTCCGCGAATTGATCCGCGAACAGTACGGCGTGCTGACGACCGCCGAAAAGAAGTTCGCAAATCACCTGCTGGAGAATTATCCGGCGGCGGGCATCGCCTCTATTACCGTGGTGGCTCAGAACGCGGGCGTGTCTACGCCTACCGTGGCGCGGACCGTCGGCAAGCTGGGCTTCAAGGGCTTCCCCCAGTTCCATCAGGCGTTGCTGTCTGAACTACAGGCCAAGGTCCAAGGCCCCACGCAGCGCCGCGCCAACTGGGCGACCGAAGCGCCGGAGAGCCATCTTCTCAACCGTTTCTCGCAGGCGGTAACGCGGAACCTCAGCCAGACGCTGTCCAACATCGACCACGACAAGTTCGACGAAGCGGCCAAGGAGATGGCCGACACCTCTGGGCGTCTCTATATCGTGGGCGGCCGCATTACCCGCGCCTTGGCGGAATACGCCTTTACCCACTTCCAGGCGATCCGCGAGCGCGTCACCCATATGACCAGCTCTTCCGCGACATGGCCGCACTATGTGCTCGACATGAAAAAGGGCGACACGCTGTTGATGTTCGACATCCGCAGATACGAGACCAACCTTCTGCGCCTTGCGGAACTGGCCAAGGAACGCGAACTGACGGTGATCCTGATTACCGACCAGTGGGCCTCTCCCGTGGCGAGCGTGGCGGACTACGTGTTCCAGTGTTGGGTAGAGATCCCTTCGGCGTGGGACTCCAACGTGTCCACGATGATGCTGCTGGAGACGCTGATCGGCGCGGTGCAGGAAGAGAACTGGCCGCGCACCAAGGACCGCTTCGACAGACTCGACGAGGTGTTCGAAGCCGCCCGCCTGTTCCGCAAACCGTAAAAAGCTGCACCGCAGCGACGCCTTCGTCTCATTTTGCAATCCGAGAGTCGGAATTGAACCAGATTCGAAGCACTCTTCTTCTAGGGTAGCCTCAAGTCAGGTGCGGTCTCGCTATGCCAATTGCGGGGTCGATAATTGGGAAGCCGGTGTAATTCCGGCGCTGCCCCCGCAACGGTAAGGAACTGTATTGTAACGATATTACGCCACTGGGAGGAGGAGACATCCCGGGAAGGCATCGTTGCAACTCTGAGGTCCAAGCCCGGAAACCAGCCGGACAATTACGTCAAACCGCGGGCGGCGGTGGGGGCGGAGAAGCGTCGCGCAACTCCTCTGCGTGCCGGTTGTCTCCTGCTGTCTGCCCATACCTATTTCGGCCTTGTTACAGGCTTCGGAGATCAAAATGGACGCAAGTCAGACAGCACGCGAACTCATCGCCCAGCGCAAGCCGGGGTATTCTCTGCCGCAGGCTTTCTATAACGATCAGGGCATCTTCGATCTCGATATCGAAAAGATCTTTGCCCGCGAGTGGCTCTTTGCCACGCCCGCTTGCGCCCTGCCCAAGACCGGCAGCTACATCACGCAGAAGATCGGAAGCTATTCGATCACCGTGGTACGCGGTGCCGACAAGGAAATCCGCGCGTTCCACAACACCTGCCGTCACCGTGGTTCGATCATCTGCAAGGGCAAGACGGGCCAAGTCGCGAAACTGGTCTGCCCCTATCACCAGTGGACATACGACCTTGACGGCAAACTGCTTTGGGCCCGCGATATGGGACCGGAGTTCGATCCCCGCCAGCACGGCCTGAAGCCTGTCCACTGCCGCGTTCTCAACGGCCTGGTGTTCATCTGCATCGCCGAGGACGCGCCCGACTTCGACACCTTTGCAAATAAGGCAGGCGCCTACCTTGCGCCGCACGATCTGTCGAACGCCAAGGTCGCGTTCCAGTCGACTATCATTGAGGAAGGCAACTGGAAGCTCGTGTGGGAGAACAACCGCGAGTGCTACCACTGCGCGGGCAACCACCCGTCGCTGTGCCGCACCTACCCCGAAGACCCGAGCATCACCGGCGTTTCGGCTGATGGCTCCTTCCCCGAGAAGATCGAAAACCACTTCCGCCAGAACGAAGCCGCAGGTATCCCGTCGCGCTTCCACATGTCGGATGACGGCCAATACCGCGTGGCGCGTATGCCGCTGCTCGACGGTGCGGTCAGCTATACGATGAACGGTAAGCCTGCGGTGTCGAAGTTCCTCGGCAACGTGCCTGTGGCCAATGCCGGCCCGCTGCTGATGTTCCACTACCCGACGACGTGGAACCACTTCCTGCCCGATCACTCGATCACCTTCCGCGTGACCCCGATCGGCCCGCAGCAGACCGAAGTGCAGACGACGTGGCTCGTGAACAAGGATGCGGTCGAGGGCGTGGATTACGACCTCGAAACGCTCACCCACGTCTGGACCCACACCAACGACGAAGACCGCGAAGTCGTGGAGAACAACCAGCAGGGCATCAACTCGCCCGCTTACGAGCCCGGTCCCTACTCCGCCTCGCACGAAGATGGCGTGAACCAGTTCGTGAACTGGTATTGCGCGACCCTTTCCGATGAAACCACCGACCTTGCGGTAGCAGCAGAATGACACTCCACCAGCCCAACATCTCCACGCCCGTCACGTTCTGGGACGCGTCCGAGCCGCTCGAATGTATCTCGGTCATCCCCGAAGCGCCGAACGTCGCGACCTTCTGTTTCCAAGCACCTTCGGGCGCGCTGTTTTCCTACGTGCCGGGTCAGTTCGTCACGTTGGAGCTGCCCGTGCCGGGCGGGCCGCTTTATCGCACCTACACCATCTCCTCCTCACCCTCGCGCCCGATCACGCTGACGATCACCGTGAAGGCGCAGGACGGCAGCATGGGCACACGCTGGATGCTGGATCACCTGAAACCGGGGATGCGGATCACCGCGATGGGGCCTGCGGGTCGGTTCTCGAACCACTTCCACCCGTCGGAGAAGTACCTCTTTATCTCTGCCGGTTCGGGCATCACGCCGATGGTGTCGATGACCACATGGATGTTCGACAGCGGCCGCCCTGCGGACGTGATGTTCATCAACTGCGCCCGCCGCCCGTCCGAGATCATCTTCCGCCAGCGCCTGGAACATATGGCCAGCCGTTTCCCCGAACTCGACCTGAAGTTCGTGGTCAAGGAAACCGACCCGTTCCGCCCGTGGACAGGCTATCAGGGCCGTTTCAACCAGCTGATGCTCAGCCAGATCACGCCCGATTATCTGGAACGCGAAGTGTTCTGCTGCGGTCCCGAAAGCTTCATGCATTCGGTGCGCGAGGCGCTCGTGGGCCTTGGCTTCGACATGGAACGCTACCATCAGGAAAGCTTCCAGCCTGCCGAGGAAGACGACGTCGCGCCGATGGAAGATGACGTCATTCCCGACGAGACCGTCAGCGCCGAGGTGGTGTTTGCCCACTCCGATGTTACGCAGACCTGCACCGAGAACGACACGCTGCTCACCACCGCACGTGCGGCGGGCCTGAACATCCCGTCTGGCTGTACCTTTGGCGTCTGCGGCACTTGCAAGATCAAGAAGGTCTCGGGTCAGGTGCACATGGTCCACAACGGCGGTATCACCGACGAGGACGTGGAGGATGGCTACATTCTGGCCTGCTGCTCCAAGCCCATCGGCCGTGTCGAGGTCGAAGCCTAATGGATTGAGACGTCGCGGAATAAGTCTACGACCCAATCCACGAACACCCGTACCCGCAGGTTCAGCTGTCTGTTCTGCGGGTACAGGATATGCACCGGCGTCGGCGATGGCGGCGTGTCGGTGAGCACTTCGACCAGCCGCCCTTCCGCGATTTCCTTGGCGATCGACGGACGGGGCAACTGGACGAGGCCAAGGCCGCGGAGGGCTGCGGCGCGCATCGTCTCCACCCCTTCGACCGTCACGCGGGCGGGCAAAGTGACCTCTCGGCTTTTGCCGTCCACCGTGAAATCGAACGGGATCACCCCGCCGAGCGCGCTGGAATGGAAACCGACGATGTGGTGGCCGTCCAGTTTATCCCAGCTTTCGGGGGTGCCGTGGCGGGCGAAGTATTCGGGCGTCGCGACCGTCGTTTCGGGCAGCAGAGCCACCTGCCGCCCCACCAGATCGCTTTCACCGAGGTTGCCGCCACGGATCACGCAGTCGATGCCTTCGCGCACCAGATCGACAAAGCGATCGGCCTCGTTGAAGTGGACGCTCAGCTCGGGGTACTTTTCGAGAAACTCGGGCAAAGTGGGCATGATGAGCTGCCGCACGGTCGAGCCGAGCGAGCTGACCCGCAGGATGCCGCGCGGCTGACCACCGCTGAACGCGTCCTCTGCCTCTTCGATCTCTGCAAGGATATTCAGGCAGCGCTGATAGTACGCCTCACCATCGAGCGTGGTGCGAACTTGCCGCGTGGTGCGCTCCAGCAGGCGAACGCCGAGCCGTTGCTCCAGCCGTTTGACTGCATCCGTCGCGGTGGAGGCAGGCAGGCGCAGATCCTCGGCGGCGCGGGCAAAGCTCTGCCGCTCCACGATCCGCACGAAAATCCGCATGGCGTCTATCCGGTCCATTATCCGACATTCCCGAATTCTGTTTGCAAAATTATGCGGCTTATTCGCAGGCCGCAAACAAACACATAAGGGGCACAGCAACGAAGAGGAAACCCCTATGACCACCTCCGAACAGAAAATCGCAATCATCACCGGTGCCAGCCGTGGCCTTGGCCGCTCTGCCGCTATCGCTCTGGCCCGTCGCGGCGTCGACGTGATCGGCACCTACCACACAAACGCGCAGGCCGCCGAAGAGACCAAGGCAGAGATCGAGGCGCTCGGGTCCCGCGCGGTGATGATCCAGCTTGATACCTCGGACACCGGCGGCTTTGCCGATTTTGCCGAAACCGTCACCACCCACCTGTCCGAAATCTGGCAGCGCAGCTCCTTTGATTATCTGGTGAACAACGCCGGTACGGGCATGCATAAAGCCTTCACCGACACCACCGAGGACGAGTTCGATGCGCTGATGAACATCCACTTCAAAGGCGTCTATTTCCTGACCCAGAAGCTGCTGCCGCTGATGGCGGACGGCGGGCGGATCGTGAACATCTCGTCCGGCCTTGCCCGCTTTGCCGCGCCCGGTGCGTCAGCCTATGCGGCGATGAAAGGCGCGGTCGAGGTGCTGACCCGTTACCTCGCCAAGGAACTGGGCGAGCGCCGCATTGCGGTCAACACCGTCGCACCGGGTGCGATTGCGACCGACTTCAACGGCGGCGGCGTGCGCGACAATGCGCAGGTCAACCAGTGGGCTGCGGGGGTGACGGCCTTGGGCCGCGCGGGCGAAGCCGACGATATTGGCCCCGCCATCGCAGCGCTGCTGTCCGAGGACAACCGCTGGGTCAACGCGCAGCGCATTGAAATCTCCGGTGGAATGCTGATCTGAGTCTTTCCACCGTCCGCCCCGCGAGCCATTTCGTGGGGCGGTTTCTCATGTGCTGAAAATACGAGCATACATTCGGCAATCGCCCGATAATTCAGCGCCGCCCTAGGGCACCCCTCACCGCATACGTATGTCGGAATAGACGCAATTCCGGAGTCGGGCATAGCCAGAGCTATGGCTAATCGTCTCTCCATTGTCGTCGTCGAAGCGAACGCTGAACGCGCCCTCTCCATCAGGCAGGCTCTGTCGGGTGCGGGGGATTATGACGTTCACATCCTTCAGGATACCGCGGGTCTGTCGCGGTCCATCGCCAGTCACAAGCCCGATGTCGTGCTGATCGACATGGCCGACCCGTCCCGCGACGCGCTGGAGGAACTGGCGCTGGCGTCCGGCCCGCTGGACCGTCCCGTCGCGATGTTCGTGGACCGGAGCGATGATAACCTTACCAAAGCCGCGATCGAGGCGGGCCTGAGCGCCTATGTGGTCGACGGGCTGCGCCCCGACCGCCTGAAGCCGATCCTCGACGCAGCGCTGACCCGTTTCCAGATGTTCCAGCGGATGCGCAAGGAACTGGAGACGACCAAGCGCGCGCTGGAAGAGCGCAAGGTGATCGACCGCGCCAAGGGTATCCTTATGAAAGCCCGCCGCCTGAGCGAAGAGGACGCCTACGCGCTGCTTCGCAAGACCGCGATGGATCAGGGCAAAAAGGTCGTCGAGGTCGCACAGGCGCTCGTCACCGCATCGGAGCTACTGTCATGAGCGGCGCACGTCTCGGGGTCGGGTTCATCCCGCTCGTCGATAGCGCGCCGCTGGTCGTGGCGCATGAACTGGGTTTTGCCGCTGGTGAAGGGCTGGAGCTGGAGCTCCACAAGTCGCCGTCGTGGTCGATGCTCCGCGATATGCTGAACATCGGCCAGATCGACGCGGCGCACATGCTGGCCCCCATCCCTGTGGCGCAGGCGCTCGGCATCGGCAATTCCAGCCGTTTCGATGTGCTGTCGATGATGTCCATCAACGGCAACGTCACGGGCGTGTCGACCGAACTGGCCGCAAAGATGCGCGCCAACGGGTTCGATTTCTCCTTCACCGACGCCTATGCCGCTGGCAAGGCGCTGATCGCGGCCACGGGCGGTGATTTCCGCATCGGCGTGCCGTTCCCGTTCTCGATGCACGCAGAGCTGCTCTATTACTGGCTCTCCGCGCTCGGCCATCCCGCGCCGCAAGGCATTCAGATCCGCACCGTGCCGCCGCCGCTGATGGCGCAAGCGATTGCGGCGGGCGAGATCGACGCGTTCTGCGTGGGCGAGCCGTGGGGGTCGATCTCGGTCGAGAACGGCGTGGGCGAGCTGCTGCTTCCCGGCGCTGCGATCTGGGCGGGTGCGCCCGAAAAGGTGCTGGCCGTCCGTCACGATTGGGCCGAGCAGGAAAAAGCGACCGCGCTGCGCCTCATCCGCGCGGTATGGAAGGCGGGCCGCTGGCTGGCCGAACCGGGCAACCGTATCATGGCCTCCGAAATCCTCGCCCGGCCTGCCTACCTCAACGTCTCGTCCGACGTGATCGACCGTGCGCTCAACGGCGAGCTTATCGTGAACCGCGCGGGCGACGAACGCCGCGTACGGAACTTTGTCGATTTCTTTGGCCACAACGCGACCTTCCCGTGGAAATCGCAGGCGGCTTGGATCGGCTCGCAACTGGCGTCCCGCGTCGGCATGGACCGCGGTGCCGCCGAAACCAGCGCGGCAGAGGTGTTCCGCACCGACCTCTACCGCGAAGCGCTTTCAACCGAGTCCGCTGCACTGCCGCAAAGAGATTACCGCCCCGAGGGTGAGTCTTTCGGTGCGGACACAGCCGAGGGCATGGCCGCCCAGCCTTTCGGCTTCTTCGATCGCCGCATTTTTGAACGCAACAGCGGCACTTGATGAAAACTTAGCCGGTGCTGCCGATTATTTTGCTGCATCACAGCAAATCTGCACAAAGCTCATTTCTCCCCGCGCACCAAAGGCGCAAAGTGGACCCAGATCAGCAATGGCGTTGATCGCCACGAGATTTGCCCAACGACTTGGGCGATTGAGCAAAGCCGCTCGACCCTCTGCCTTCCTCCTCCCTTGGCAGAGAGCGTCAGCGGCTTTTTTCGTTTTTCCCCACTGGGACAACTAACAGACAACAAAGGAACGACAGGGAAATGAAGCATTTGTCCGCCATTCTGGCAGCCACGACCATGCTGAGCACTCCGGCCTTTGCCGAAATGCTGGAACTTGAAAAAGACGAACTCACCTTCGGTTTCATCAAGCTGACCGATATGGCTCCGCTGGCTGTTGCCTACGAACAGGGCTACTTCTTCGACGAAGGCCTCTTCGTGACCCTCGAAGCGCAAGCGAACTGGAAGGTTCTGCTCGACGGCGTGATCGACGGCACTCTGGACGGCGCGCACATGCTGGCCGGTCAGCCGCTGGCTGCCACCATCGGCTACGGCACCGAAGCGCACATCATCACCCCGTTCTCGATGGACCTGAACGGCAACGGCATCACCGTTTCCAACGAAGTCTGGGACATGATGCGCCCGCACATCCCGTCGATGGATGACGGCCGCCCGCAGCACCCGATTTCGGCAGAAGCGCTCGTTCCGGTGATCGAACAGTTCAACGCCGACGGTAAGCCCTTCAACATGGGTATGGTGTTCCCCGTTTCGACCCACAACTACGAGCTTCGCTACTGGCTCGCATCGGGCGGCATCAACCCGGGCTACTATTCGCCCGAGGATGTGACTGGCCAGATCGGCGCTGACGTCTTCCTGTCCGTCACCCCGCCGCCGCAGATGCCCGCAACGCTCGAAGCCGGCACCATCAACGGCTACTGCGTTGGTGAGCCGTGGAACCAGCAGGCCGTCATCAAAGGCATCGGCGTTCCGGTCATCACCGACTATGAAATCTGGAAGAACAACCCCGAGAAAGTCTTTGGTATCACTGCAGAATTCGCAGAAGAGAACCCGAACACCACCCTCGCCGTCACCAAGGCTCTGATCCGCGCCGCCATGTGGCTGGACGAGAACGAGAACGCCAACCGCGCAGAAGCGGTCGAGATCCTGTCCCGTCCCGAATACGTGGGTGCAGATGCCGACGTGATCGACAACTCGATGACCGGTACCTTCGAATACGAACCGGGCGATGTCCGCGACGTTCCCGACTTCAACGTGTTCTTCCGCTACTACGCGAACTATCCCTACTACTCGGACGCTGTCTGGTACCTGACCCAGATGCGCCGTTGGGGCCAGATCGCCGAAGCCAAGCCCGATAGCTGGTACGACGAAGTCGCCAAGTCGGTCTACAAGCCGGAAATCTACCTCGAAGCCGCCCAGCTGCTGGTCGACGAAGGTCTGGCCGATGCTGCCGACTTCCCGTTCGATAGCGACGGCTACCGCGACGCGACTCCGGCTGAAGACATCATCGACGGCGTTGCCTTCGATGGCCGCACCCCGAACGCCTACATCGACAGCCTGTCCATCGGTCTGAAAGCCGAACAGACCGTCGTCGGCAACGAAGTTCAAGGCTAATCAATAACTTATCGGGCGGTCTTCCGCCGCCCGATCACCCCTTTCCCGAGGACCGCCAGATGACAACCGCCGATCCCGATTTTGCAAAATCCGCCGACCGCGAGGCACGCCGCGCCCGCCTTTTCACCCGCATCAACAAGGCCGACGCATGGTTCACCGTGCTGGGTCTGGGGTGGATCACCCCGATGCTGAAGGCCGCCGCAGGTGACAACCCGCGCGCCCAGATGAAGGAAGTCTGGCGTCTGCTCGGCGTTCCGGTTCTGGCCATCCTCTGCTTCATCGCCCTGTGGGGCTTCCTCGCGCCGAAGGTGCAAACCTCGCTGGGTGCCATTCCGGGACCGGCTCAGGTCTGGGCGAGCGCCGTCGACCTCCATCAGGACGCCATCGAAAAAGCCGAGAAAGAGGCCGTGTTCTACGACCGCGTCGACCAGCGGAACCAGCGCCTGATCGAAGCGGGCCGCGGTGACGAGGTCAAGGAAATGGCCTACACCGGCGCGCCGTCCTACTACGACCAGATCGGCACCTCGATCGGCACCGTGTTCTTCGGCTTCCTGATCGCTTCGGCCGTCGCCATTCCGCTGGGCATCATCGCGGGCCTGTCGCCCATCGCCAACGCCGCGATCAACCCGCTCGTGCAGATTTTCAAGCCCGTCTCCCCGCTCGCTTGGCTGCCGATCGTCACCATGATCATCTCGGCCCTTGTTCCGAGCAATGACGGCCTCCTCGCCAAATCGTTCCTCGTGTCCGCCATCACCGTGACCCTGTGTTCGCTGTGGCCGACGCTGATCAACACCGCTCTCGGTGTGGCCTCGATCGACAAGGACCTCGTTTCGGTCTCCAAGGTTCTGAAAATGGGCACATGGAAGAAGATCACCAAACTGGTGCTGCCTTCGGCCCTGCCGCTCATCTTCACCGGTCTGCGTCTGTCGCTCGGTGTGGGCTGGATGGTTCTGATCGCCGCCGAAATGCTCGCCCAGAACCCCGGCCTCGGCAAATTCGTGTGGGATGAATTCCAGAACGGTTCTTCGCAGTCGCTGGCCCGCATCATGGTCGCTGTCTTCACCATCGGTATCATCGGCTTCCTGCTCGACCGTGTGATGTACGCCCTCCAGTCGCTCTTCACCTTCTCGGCAAACCGGTAATCGTCATGAGCATCCTGAGCTTCCAGAACGTCAACAAAGGCTTCGGTCAGGGGACCAACCGCACCGAAGTTCTGAAGAATATCGACCTCGACATCGAAGAAGGCGAGTTCATTGCGATCCTCGGCTTCTCCGGCACCGGCAAGTCCACCCTGATGAACCTCATCGCGGGTCTGGAAATGCCCGACAGCGGCAGCGTCACGTTCAAAGGCAAGCCGATCACCGGCCCCGGCCCCGAACGCGGCCTGATCTTCCAGAGCTACTCGCTGATGCCGTGGCTCACGGTGAAGGGCAACATCATGGTCGCCATCGACTCCGTGTTCCCCAAGCTGTCCAAGGCCGAAAAGGATGCGAAAGCGGATCACTACATCGCCATGGTCGGCCTCAGCCACGCCGCCGGCCGCCGTCCTGCGGAACTGTCGGGCGGTATGCGCCAGCGTGTATCGGTGGCCCGCGCGCTCGCCATGTCGCCGGAAATGCTGCTGCTGGACGAGCCGCTCTCGGCCCTTGATGCGCTGACCCGCGCTAACCTCGCGGACGAGATCCTCGACATCTGGGAACAGGACAAGAAGACCTGCATCCTGATCACCAACGACGTGGACGAAGCGATCCTTCTGGCGGACCGCATCATCCCGCTGAATCCCGATGGCACGCTGGGCGAGCCCGTCACCGTCACCATCCCCCGTCCCCGTGACCGGATGGAGATGAACAACGACGACACGTTCCACAAGTTGCGCGCACAGGTCACCAACTACCTGATGGACGTGGGTATCCAGGGCAAAGCCGAGGAAACCCGCCTGCTGCCGAACGTCACCCCGATCCACGGCATTCCGGCAGCGGTTGCGAAAGCACAGGAAGGTCTGATCGAAGAGCGCTTCCTCGACTTCTCGCAGCTCCACAAGATCTACCCGACCCCCAAGGGCCCGCTCACGGTGGTCGAGGACTTCAACCTCAAGGTCAACCGCGGCGAGTTCATCAGCCTCATCGGTCACTCGGGCTGTGGTAAATCCACGGTTCTGACGATGGCTGCGGGTCTGAACGCGATCTCCAAGGGCGCGATCAAACTGGACGGTCGCCACGTCGAAGGCGCCGACCCCGAACGCGCCGTGGTGTTCCAGTCGCCCAACCTGTTCCCGTGGCTGTCTGCCAAGGAAAACGTGTCGATCGGTGTGGACAAGGTCTACCCCAAGGCATCGCAGCAGGAACGTCAGGACGTGGTGGAATACTACCTCGAACGTGTGGGCCTCGCCGATGCGATGGACCGTCCCGCGCACTCGATGTCCAACGGCATGAAGCAGCGCGTCGGCATCGCCCGCGCCTTCGCCCTGTCGCCGAAGCTGCTGCTTCTGGACGAACCCTTCGGGATGCTCGACAGCCTCACCCGCTGGGAACTGCAAGAGGTTCTCATGGAGGTCTGGAGCCGCACCAAAGTGACCGCGATCTGCGTCACCCACGACGTGGACGAAGCGATCTTGCTGGCCGACCGCGTGGTCATGATGACCAACGGTCCGCAAGCCACCATCGGCAAGATTACCGACGTCGACCTGCCGCGCCCGCGGACCCGCAAGGCGCTGCTCGAACACCCTGATTACTATCACTACCGGCAGGAAGTGCTCGATTTCCTTGAGGAATACGAACACGGGGCTAAGCCCAAATCCAAGCCGGTCAAAGCTATCGCAGCGGAGTGAATGTCATGAAAAAGAAACTCGTTGTCATCGGGGCCGGCATGGCCTCTGGCCGGATGCTCGAACATCTTTTCGAAGCAAACGCCGATTACGATGTCACCCTCTTCAACGCAGAGCCGCGCGGCAACTACAACCGCCTGATGCTCTCGCCGGTTCTGTCGGGCGAAAAGACCTACGAGCAGATCGTTACCCACGATGACGCGTGGTACGCGGAAAACGGCGTCACCTGCCGCTTCGGCGAAAAGGTCACCGGCATCGACCGCGACCGCAAGGTCGTCATCGGTGAGAACGGCGAAGTCGCCTATGACAAGCTGGTCATCGGCACCGGTTCGAACCCCTTCATCATCCCGCTTCCGGGGCATGACCTGAAGGGCGTGATCCCTTACCGCGACCTCGAAGACACCCAGTCGATGATGGACCTTGGCGCAAAGCCGGGCTCTAAGGCTGTGGTCATCGGCGGCGGTCTCCTCGGTCTCGAAGCGGCTGCCGGTATGGCTGCCCGCGGCGTCGAGGTCACCGTGGTGCACATCATGGGTCACCTGATGGAGCGTCAGCTCGACGAAGCCGCAGGCTACCTGCTGCGCAAGTCGCTGGGCGAAAAAGGCATCAAGGTCATGTGCAAGGCGAACTCGAAAGAGATCCTTGCAGACGAGAATGGCCACGTCCGCGCCCTGCTGCTGGACGACGGCACCGAACTGCCGTGTGACCTCCTGGTGATGGCTGTCGGCATCCGCCCGAACACCAAGCTCGGTGCAGAGGCCGGCCTCGCTGTCGGCAAGGGTATCCACGTCGACGACCAGATGGTCACTTCGGACCCCGATATCCTGTCGCTCGGCGAATGCGTCGAACATAACGGCGCGATCTTCGGCCTCGTGGCTCCGCTCTATGATCAGGCCCGCGTTCTGGCGAACACCCTGATGGGTATCGAAGATGCATTCAAAAACAAGGAAGTATCGACCAAACTGAAGGTCACGGGCTGCGATCTGTTCTCCGCAGGCGACTTTGCCGAAGGCGAAGGCCGCGAGGACATCGTGTTCCGCGATCCGGCCCGCGGCGTCTACAAGCGCCTCATCCTTCAGGGCAACAAGGTCATCGGCGCTGTCATGTACGGCGACACCGCAGACGGCGCGTGGTTCTACAATCACATCAAGGAAGGCACCGATGTCGCAGAGATGCGCGACACGCTGATCTTCGGTCCGGCCTATCAGGGCGGAGCCGCCGCGGACCCTTTGTCAGCCGTTGCAGCCTTACCGGCTGACGCAGAAATCTGCGGCTGCAACGGCGTATGTAAAGGCAAGATCGTGGACGCCATCAACGGTGGCGCCACCACCCTCGACGGCGTGCGCGCCACCACCAAGGCATCGAACTCCTGCGGCACCTGCACCGGACTGGTAGAGCAGGTTCTGGCGGTCACACTGGGCGAAGATTTCGTCATGCCGACCTCCCAGCCGATCTGCAAATGTTCGGACCACACGCACGAAGACGTCCGCCGTCTGATCAAGGCGCAGGAACTCAAATCCATGCCTGCCGTGTTCCAAGAACTGGCATGGAAAACCGTCGACGGCTGCCACGTCTGCCGTCCGGCGCTGAACTACTACCTGCTGGCCGACTGGCCGCTAGATTATCAGGACGATCCGCAGTCGCGTTTCATCAACGAACGCAAGCACGCCAACATCCAGAAGGACGGCACCTTCTCGGTCGTGCCGCGCATGTGGGGCGGAATGACCACCTCGGACGAGCTGCGCGCCATCGCGGACGTGGTGGACAAGTTCAAGATCCCGACCGTCCACGTCACGGGCGGCCAGCGGATCGACCTTCTCGGCGTCAAAGGCGAAGATCTGCCTGAAGTCTGGTCGGATCTGAACAAGGCCGGCATGGTGTCGGGCCACGCTTACTCCAAAGGTCTGCGCACGGTGAAAACCTGTGTGGGCAAGGATCACTGCCGCTTCGGCACGCAGGATAGCACCGGTCTCGGCATCAATCTGGAAAAGGCGCTCTGGGGGTCGTGGACGCCGCACAAGGTCAAGCTGGCCGTGTCTGGCTGCCCGCGTAACTGCGCCGAAGCCACCTGTAAGGACATCGGCGTCGTCTGCGTGGACAGCGGCTACGAGATCGGCATCGCGGGCGCCGCAGGTATGGACGTGAAGGAAACCGAAGCGTTCCACAAAGCGGCAAGCGAGGAAGAGGTTCTGGAATACGTGCAGGCTGTCATGCAGCTCTACCGTGAGAACGCGAAGTACCTCGACCGCATCTACAAGTGGGTGAACAAGGTCGGGCTCGACTGGGTCAAGGAGCAGGTTGCCGACGAGGCGAACCGTAAGGCGCTGGTCGAACGCTTCCTGATTTCCCAGTCCGTCTACCAAAAAGACCCGTGGGCAGAGCACGTCGAAAAGGAACAGGCGCGCTACACCCCGATGGCAAACCTCATGATGGAGGCCGCAGAATGACGCAGTGGATCGATATCGCCGCGCTTGTCGACATCCCGCGCCAAGGTGCGCGGGTGGTCAAAACAGCTCAGGGCTGCGTCGCGGTGTTCCGCACGCTGGATGACCATGTGTTCGCGCTTGAAGACCGCTGCCCCCACAAGGGCGGCCCCCTCTCCGAAGGCATCGTCCACGGCCACAAGGTCACCTGCCCGCTGCACAACTGGGTGTTCGACATGAACACCGGCGAAGCACAGGGCGCGGACAACGGTCAGGTCGGCACTTTCACGGCCAAGGTCGAAGCGGGCCGCATCTATCTGGACGCAACCCAACTGATGGCACGGAGCGCGGCATGAAAGACCTCGGGCTTGGCAACACCGTCAAAACCACCTGCGCCTATTGCGGCGTCGGGTGCGGCGTGCTTGCAACGATAAGTCCGGCAGGCGAAGTCACCGTGAAGGGCGATCCCGAGCATCCGGCCAACTATGGTCGGCTCTGCTCCAAGGGGTCGGCCCTCGCGGACACCCTTAGCAGCATCGGCCGTTTGGTCAGCCCTGAAATCGGCGGCGTGAAAACCGACTGGGATACGGCGCTCGAACTTGTCGCCAAGCGTTTCCAGAAAACCATCGCAGAGCACGGTCCCGATAGCGTGGCGTTCTATGTGTCGGGCCAGCTGCTGACCGAAGACTACTATGTCGCCAACAAGCTGATGAAGGGCTTCATCGGCTCGGCGAACATCGACACGAATTCCCGCCTGTGCATGGCGTCCTCCGTCGCGGGCCACCGCCGTGCGTTCGGCACGGACACCGTGCCGGGCAACTACGAAGACCTTGAGCAAGCCGATCTGGTCGTTCTGACGGGCTCCAACCTCGCGTGGTGCCATCCGGTCATCTACCAGCGTCTGCTCGCCGCCAAGACCACGAACCCCGCAATGAAGGTCGTGAATATCGACCCGCGCCGCACCGCGACCTCTGACATTGCCGACCTGCATTTGCAGATCGAAGTCGGTGCGGATGTGACGCTTTTCAACCGCCTTCTGCTGGCGATCGTGGACAGCGGTCATGTGGATCACGACTACGTCGCCGCCCACGTAAACGGCTTCGACGCCGCCGTTGAAGCCGCACGGAACGAAGCGCGAGCCGACCTCGGCATCAGCGATGCGGACCTGCAAGCGTTCATCGACCTGTGGACCGGCACCGAAAAGGTCGTCACCGTCTACAGCCAAGGCGTCAACCAATCGAGCAGCGGCTCGGACAAGGTCAACGCGATCATCAACTGTCACCTCGCCACGGGCCGTATCGGTCATGCGGGCATGGGTCCGTTCAGCGTCACCGGCCAGCCCAACGCCATGGGCGGCCGCGAGGTTGGCGGTCTGGCGAATATGCTCGCCTGCCACCTCGATCTGGAGAACGCGGACCATCGCGAGGCCGTACAGGATTTCTGGCACGCCCCCGCCATGCCGGACCAAGCGGGCCTCAAGGCCGTCGAGATGTTCGACGCCGTAGCCGATGGCCGGATCAAGGCGATCTGGATCATGTGCACCAACCCCGTCGTCTCCATGCCCGAGGCCGACAAGGTCCGCACGGCGCTAGAAGACTGCGATTTCGTGGTGGTGTCGGACATGTACGGCGACACGGATACCGCGCTGACCGCCGACGTCCTCCTCCCCGCAACGGGTTGGAGCGAAAAGGACGGCACCGTCACCAACTCCGACCGCACGATCAGCCGCCAGCGCAGGTTCCTCGCGCCTGTCGGTCAGGCGAAACACGACTGGGACATCATCTCAGAAGTCGGTCGCCGCATGGGCTGGGAAAGAGCATTTGCCTACACCGCTCCCGAGGATATCTTCCGCGAATACGCCGCGCTTTCGTCGCTCGGCGGTAAGTTCGGCAAGGACTTCGATATCTCGGCTTGGGACATCGGCTATGACTGCATGACCCCGACCCGTTGGGGCAAGGAGCGCTACTTCGGCAATGGCGGGTTCTACCACGCCGATGGCCGCGCCAAGATGCTGCCCGTCCAGTACACCGCGCCGAAAAGCGCCCCGACCGATGCCTTCCCGCTGCGCATGAACTCGGGCCGCGTGCGCGATCACTGGCACACGATGACCCGCACGGGTCAGGCCGCGCGCCTGTCGCAGCACCTTGCCGAGCCGTTCATCGAAATCCACCCCGCCACGGCAGAGCGTCTGGGCATCAAGCCCGCACATCTGGTCGAAGTCACCTCGCCCCACGGTAAAGCCATCGTCCGCGCCCTGATCACCGACCGCGTCCGCCGCCGCGAAGTGTTCGTCCCGATCCACTGGACCGGCCAGTATTCGTCAGCCGGACGCGTCGACGCGCTGGTCACCGGCTACACCGACCCCGTTTCGGGCCAGCCCGAAAGCAAAGCGACCTGTGTCGACGCGCAGCCCTTCGCTGCCGACTTCTACGCCTTTGCCGTCTCGACCGCCGAGCCGCAGCCCGACTGCGCCTATTGGGCCAAGGCCCGCGTGGATGCAGGGTGGCGCATGGAACTGGCGGGCGCGAAACCTGCAGATTGGGAGGCGTTCGCCATTTCGCTCTTCGGCAAGGGCGACGTCACCAGCGTGATCGACGACGCGCGCGGCATTGCCCGCATCGCCGTTACCCGCAACGGCAAGCTGCTGGGCGCTCTCTTCGCGGGGCCAGAGCCTGTCGCGGTATCGCGCAGCCACCTCGCCTCGCTCCTCGGCGAAGCGCCGGATGCGGTGCTCGCTGGTCGTCCCGGAGCCGACCAACCCGACGCAGGACCGATCATCTGCTCGTGTTTCTCGGTCGGCGTGAATACGATCTTGACCGCGATGGAAAAGGACGGCCTGATGACCGTCGAAGCTATCGGCAAAGCACTCTCCGCAGGGACAAACTGCGGGTCCTGCAAACCCGAAATCGCCCAGCTCATCGCCCGAACGGCGATCCGCGAAGCCGCCGAATAACGGAGCCCGACCATGCAGTCCTTCCCGATGTTCATCAAAATGGCAGGCCGGAAGGTCGTGATTGTCGGCGGCGGCGAACAGGCAGCACAGAAAACGCGCCTGATGCTGAAAACGGAAGCCGAGATTATCGTCGCGGCGCCTGAACTGGACGACGAACTTGCGGGACTTCTGGCAAAGGGCCGCATCAGCCACGTTGACGGCGCGATCTCGGCGGACCTGTTTGAGGACACCGCAATGGTGTTGATCGGCACGGGCTGCCCTGCCGTTGATGCCTCGATCCACGCGGTTGCCAAGGCCGCGGGTGCTCTGGTCAATGTGGTCGACCAGCCGCATTTGTGCGACGCGACCACCCCGTCCATCGTGGACCGCGATCCGGTCGTTGTGGCCATCGGCACCGAAGGCACCGCGCCCGTGCTGGGCCGCCGAATCAAAACCCAGATCGAGCAGATGCTGGATCCGCAGATCGGCACGTTCGCCGCACTTGCGGGACGTCTGCGCGGCGCTGTTGCCCACCGCATTCCGCGTGAAAACCGCCGCGAATTCTGGCGCTGGACGTTCAACGACGCGCCTTGGACCACCTTCAAACGCGGTGCGCAGCGCGAAGCGGCAGAGATGCTGAAAACCGCCGTGGCGGAAGGTGAATATGCGGCCGCGCAAGGTTCGATCTGCCTCGTCGGTGCTGGCCCCGGTGCCCGCGATCTGCTTACCCTCCGCGCCGTGGAGCGCCTTCAGGAAGCGGACGTCATTTTCTATGACCGGCTTGTCGACCCCGAGGTTCTGGAACTTGCCCGCCGCGATGCGGAGCGGGTCTACGTCGGCAAGGTCGTCGGGGCGCACGCCCTGCCCCAAGACCGCATTAACCAACTGATCGTCGCCGAGGCCCTGAAGGGTCGCCGCGTTGTACGTCTGAAGTCCGGCGATCCGACCATTTTCGGCCGCATGACCGAGGAACTGGACGCCGCCCGCGAGGCTGGCATCGAGACCGAAGTCGTCCCTGGTATCACCGCCGCGACCGCTGCCGCGGCCCAGATGCAGGTCAGCTTGACCGAGCGGAACAAGTACGACTCCGTCACCTTTGCCACCGGAGCCTTTGCCGAAGACGCAGACCCGCGCGACCTGCTGCGCCACATCAAATCCGGCACCCGCGTGGTGTTCTACATGTGCGTGGCGAGCGCCGAGAAACTAGCGCATTCGATCATCGAAGAGGGCCTTGCAGAGCGCGTCGGCATCACCATTGCCAGCGACGTGTCCAACCCCCGCGCGGAGTTCATCGAGACTTCGGTGGGTGACCTCGTGGAGACGCTGCAAACCGCGTCGATCAGCGGCAAGGCTCTGCTGATCATCTCGCCTGACACCGACCTCGCCATGGCAAAGCCTGTCGGCACGCTCCTGCGTTCGGTCTAAGAGCCCTCACCCCAGCCCGTGAACGCTCCGCAGGTAGGCGAAGTGCATGGCTGCCATGCCGCGATAGGGCTTCCAGCCGTCCGCCGTGTTCTGCGCCACGGCATCGGATAGCACCGCGAGCGGCTGGCCAGAGGAGCGCGCGAGGATGATCGTCTGCGCGGCCTTCTCAAAGAAATAGAGGTCCTCGAATGCGTCCGCGACGGTCTCGCCTATGATGGTCACACCGTGGTTGCCCATGACGAGCACGGACTTGTCGCCCATGCTCTCCGCGATGCGCTCGCCCTCCTCTGCCGCGTCGGCGATACCGCCAAAGGACAGATCGTAGGCCGTGCGCCCGTAGAACCGCGCGGTGTTGTTGTCGATTGGCACAACGGTCGGGTCCTTGAGGCAGGCCAACGCGGTGGCATATGGCGAGTGCGCGTGCAGGATGACACGGGCGTCCGGCAGCTTGCGGTGAAGCGTGCCGTGGACGCACCACGCCGAGGCATCCGGCGCGTCGGGGCGGGTCAGAACGTCCTGATCGCGGCTGTCGAGCAGCAGCAGATCCTCCGGCTTGATCGTCGCGAAGTGCTGCCATTTGGCGTTCAGCAGAAACGCATTCCCGTCCGCCGAGACAGCGGCGCTGAAATGGTTGCCGACACTCTCGCTCCAACCAAGCGCATGGGTGATGCGGAACGCGTCCGCGAGATCGCGGCGCAGGTCCGCTATGGTATCGGGCGCATTGACGGGTGCGTTCATCCCTTGAACCTTCCTTCGCTGACGAGCGCACGGTAGGTCGAGCGCATCTCTCCGCGGTCCACATAACAGCCGCGCAGGTAGCGGTCGCCGCTGGTCGCCGAATAGGCGGCGCGGCCATGGACGATGCGGTGGTTGTCGAACACAATACACTCGCCGCCCTTCATCAGGAACCGCATCATGTATTTGTCCTCCTGAAGCATCCGCCCGAAGCGGCAGAACGCGGGGTAGTAGTCGTCCAGCAACTCCTGATCGAGGTCAAAGATATCCGCCATGTGCTGACTGATCGTGAGGCCCGACACTTCGCCGTGCTGGTCCAGTTCGATGACGGTCTGGCGCGAGCGGGCGTCATAGGTGTCGTGCTCGCAGAAGAACGGAATGGAAATTTCGGACAGCAGCTTGAAGCCCTCGGGATCGCGCGCGCGGAAATCATTCGCGACCGCCACGCCGTCCGCATAAAGGCTCTGGCCGCCCTGCACGGTATTCGCGCGGCAATGGAGGAACTGGATACCGGGTGCGAATTCTTCGGCGGGGGTGTCGGTGTGCAGCTCCAGCGCGGCAGATGTGTACGCCGTGTTCGTCGGATTGATATGCGTGCGCACGTCGAAATAGGTGCCGAAGAACGTCGGACGGACAAAGCCCATCAACTCTGCGGTCTGGGTCAGCCCTTCGTCGCTGTCGGGCATGTCGGTCACGATGGTGAAGCCGTGGACCAGCATCGCCTTGATCCAAGCAGCACGCTGGTCCTTATCGGCGACCAGCTCGGGCTGGGAGAAACGCGGCACGGTCGGATAATGGTCGCTGTACCATGCCACGCGGGTCAGGTCGGCAGGATCGATGCGGCTGTTTCCGCCCGCATATGTCACCAGCCAGTCCAGCGGCATACGGGTGACGTGGCCCTCGTCCTCCCATGCGATGACCAAAGCGTCCCCTTCGACCTCGGCGGTTCTGGCGCAGGGCGAGTCCTCAAGGTGGAAGATGTCAAAGCTTCGCTCGCGGGTGATCGGGCTGAAGGACGTCGGGCAGTTATCGCGGAGCCAGTAGTAGTTAAAGTAATACGAAATACCGTCTGACAGCGTGATGTGCAGACCTTTCTCGGAGAGGTCGGTGACATGCGGCGCAATCATGGTGCTGCTGAGTTCGTTCATTTCTTTGGCCCTAAGTAAGGTGTTCGCTTGAGCCGACCGTCCCACGGGAACGGCTTGAACGATAGCGCGATTGGTGTGAAACTAACTTAACCGAATACTTATGCTGTGAGCCGATGAACGCCTTCCCGCCCCTCCGCCTTCTGTCTACCTTCGAAGCGCTGTCCCGCTATGGCTCCATGCGCGATGCGGCGGCGCGGTTGAACGTGACCCAGCCCGCTGTGAGCCAAGCGATCAAACAGCTCGAAGATCATGTCGGGGTTACATTGATCGACCGCAGCGTCCGCCCGTCGCGCCTGACCGAAGAAGGCGAATTTCTCGCCCGCGCGGTCCGCGAAGGGCTGGGCCGGATTTCGGCCACACTGGAGGACATCAAGGCGATGCAGGCGAATGCCGAACGGCAGATCACGGTCGCCTGCACGCTGGGGGTCGCGACCTACTGGCTGATGCCGCGCCTGTCGGGCTTCTACGAGGACCACCCCGATATCACCGTCAACGTGCAGGCCCCTGCGACCGACCTGCCCGTCCTCGTCCCCGGTGTCGACGTGGCGCTCCGCTATGGCACAGGGGGCTGGCGGGAGGGCCGATCGGAGAAATTATTCGCCGAGGTTGTCTGTCCCGTCGGCGCCCCTGATCTCATTGCGCGACTGTTGGCCGAGGGCACGGATCTGGAGGCCGCGCCGCTGATCCATGTGCGCAGCCCGCACAACCATCATTGGGCGGGATGGGAGGATTATCTGACCGCAAGAGGCATCACCCGCCCCCGCTCCAGCGGGCAGAGTTTCAACAACTACGTGCAGGCGATGCAGGCGGTGATCGACGGGCGCGGGCTGATGCTCGGCTGGCGGTCGATCACCGAGCGCGCGGTGAACGAAGGCACGTTGCAGCAATGGCCCGAAGGCGCGCTCGACCTCGGCACGGCGTATTACGTGTCCACGACCGCCTCGCCGTCGCAGGACGCGAAGCTGTTCGTGGACTGGCTGAAATCAGCGGCCTGACTTACCGCCCCTTCCACACCGGATCGCGCTTTTCCGCGAATGCCTTCGCACCCTCCAACTGGTCCTCGGATCGGTAGAGCTTTTCCACCGTCGCGAACTGGCTTTTGGTGATCCGGTTCATCGCGTCCTGGAATTTCATGTCCTCCGCCTCGCGCACGATCTCCTTGATCGCGGCAAAGACGAGCGGTGGCCCGTCCGCAAGCTGCGCGGCAAGCTTGTGCGCCTCCGTCATAAGGTCCGCAGCGGGCACAATGCGGCTCACGAGACCCCAGTGCGCGGCCTCCTCGGCATCGAACCAGCGCCCCGTGAGCAGCAGGTCCATCGCAACGTGGTACGGAATGCGCTTGGGCAGTTTGATCGAAGCTGCGTCCGCCACGGTGCCCGATTTGATCTCCGGCAGCGCAAAGGTCGCGTGATCGGCGGCGAGTATCAGGTCCGCGCTCAGCGCCAGTTCCAGCCCGCCCCCGCAGGCGATGCCGTTGACCGCCGCGATCACGGGTTTGTTCAGGCCGCGCAGTTCCTGCAAACCGCCGAAACCGCCAACGCCATAATCGCCGTCCACCGCATCGCCGCCAGCGGCAGCTTTGAGGTCCCAACCGGGGCAGAAGAACCTCTCCCCCGCGCCGGTAATGATCGCAACGCGCAGGCTGTCGTCATCGCGGAACTCAGTGAAGACCTCGCCCATCAGACGACTGGTCGCGAGGTCGATGGCGTTGGCCTTGGGGCGGTCCAGAACGACCTCCAGAACCGCGCCGTGGCGGGTCACTTTGAGCGGCGACTGGGTCATTGGTGTCCTCCCATGCGGATGAGTGCGTCCACCGCGACCGCCTTGTCAGGGCAGCATAGCAGCGGATTGATTTCGATTTCCTGAACGCTGTCCTGATGCGCCGTGACGAAGTCTTGCACGGCCATGACAGCCTCTACAATCGCGCCGATGTCCGCAGCGGGTTTGCCGCGATAGCCGGTGAGCAGCGGGTAGCATCGCAGGCGGGTCAGCGCCTCGGTGATGTCGTCTTTCGTGGACGGCAGGAGGAGCGAGACCGTGTCTTGCAGGATTTCGGTCATCACCCCTCCTGCCCCTATGGTCAGCACGAAGCCGTGCACAGGGTCACACAGCACGCCGACCAACAGCTCGGCCACCGCATCGGTGACCATTTCCTCGACGAGGTAGTCGTTGCAGGGGATCGCCTCGGCGGCGGTCTGGACCTCATGTGCCGAGGTCAGGTTGATGCGGACCGCGCCCGCTTCGGTCTTGTGCGCAAACCCCATGCCTTTGAGCACAACGGGATAGCCGATGGCATCAGCGGCTTCGGCGGCGGCTTCTGCTGTCGCGGTTCGCTGAGATTGCGAGATCCGGAGGCCATGTTCGGTCAGCATCGCCTTCGCGGTGCTTTCGTCCAGCGTCTCGCCGTCGCCTGTGACTTGGTTCGGCAGAAGCAGCGGTTCGCCAGTCATCGGGCGCACCTGAGCGGCGGCGGCGATGGCTTTGAGGCCGTCGGACATGCCGCAGAGCGGAACCACGCCGTGCTGTATCAGCCGCTCGGACACGCCTTCAGGCATCCCTTCGGCAAAGGACGCAAGCACGGCCATCGGACGCCCCGTGGCTTCGCGGGTGGCAATCACCGCGTCGACGACCTTGGCCCAGTCGGGAGCGTCGAACCTGTCCTGACGGGGAAAATCGAGCACCACGCAGCCGAGCGCCAGATCGCCGACCGCCATGCCTGCGGAGAAACAAGCCGTCAGCGCGGCCTCGTCGCCCCAGATGTAGGTGTGGTAATCGAGCGGGTTCGCGAGCGCCACCTTCGGCCCGAGCGCGGCGCGGAGGGCGTCCTTCTGCGGCTGCGCGAGCGGCGGATAAGCGACGCCGAGGCTCTGCCCGAGGTCGGCCATCAGGGACGCCTCGCCACCAGAGCAGGACATGGACAGGATGCGGTTCGACAGCAGCCCGCCCGCGACGTGCAGCACCTTCAGCGTCTCCACGAACGACGCGGGATCGTCCGCGAGCGCGAAGCCCAAACGGCGCATCAGCGCTCGCGCTCCGGCATCGCTGCCTGCGAGGGAGGCCGTGTGCGAGACGGTTGCCAGCTGCGCTTGATCCGAGCTTCCCACCTTCATCACAACGACCGGCTTGCCTAGCTGCGTCGCCGTGAAAGCGAGCTTCTCATAGGCCCGCAGGTCGTTCACGCCCTCGATATGCAGCCCCAGCGCGGTGACGCGGGGATCGGAGAGCAGCGCCTCGCCGATCTCGGCCATGCCGATCTGCGCTTGGTTACCGCAGGTGACGACATAGGCCAGCGGCAGCCCGCGCGTCTGCATGGAGATGTTGATCGCCACGTTCGATGACTGGCCGATGAAGGCCACGCCGGTCTCGCATGGTCCCGCGCCATGCACGTCCGGCCAGAGCGCCGCGCCGTCCAGCGCATTGACGAAGCCGTAGCAGTTCGGCCCGAGGATCGGCATATCGCCCGCCGCCGCGACTAAGCTATCCTGAATGCTGTTGCCGTCCTCCAGCTCCGCCGACGCCTCACGGAAACCGGAGGCGAAGCACACCGCCCCGCCCGCGCCCACCCGAGATAACTGCTCCACGATGCCGATAGTCGTGTCGCGGTTCACCCCGATGAACGCGGCATCTGGCGCGGACGGGAGGGCTGCGATGGAGGGGTACGCCCTTATCCCCGCGACCTCGCCGCGGGTCGGGTGGACGGCCCAGATGTCGCCCGCAAAGCCGATCTTCTCGCACTCGCGGATGACGTTCGCGCACCACGCGCCGCCGCCGATGACGGCGATGCTTCGGGGGCGCATCAATCTGTCCAAGGACCGCATGTCAGGCTCCGAGAGGACGGAACAGATCGCGGCTGATGATATGCCGCTGGATTTCGCTGGTGCCGTCCCAGATCCGCTCGACACGGGCATCGCGCCAGAAGCGTTCGATCGGGAAATCGTCCATGAGGCCCATCCCGCCGTGGATTTGCAGGGTGGCATCGGTCACGCGGGCCAGCATTTCGGAAGCATAGAGTTTGGCGCTCGCGATCTCCCGGTTCGCCTCCAGCCCTTCGTCCAGACGCCACGCGCCCGAAAGGGTCAGCCAGTCGGCGGCGTCGATCTCGGTGATCATGTCGGCGATCTGGAAGCTGACGCCTTGGAACTTCGCGATCTGCTGGCCGAACTGCTTGCGCTCTGCGGCGTAGCTGAGCGCGTGGTCGAAACAGCGCCGCGCGCGGCCCACGCAGAACGCAGCGACGGTCAGGCGGGTTGCGTAGAGCCACGTGTTCATCACCGCGAAACCACCGTCGACCTCGCCCAGAACCTGCGCGTCAGGCAGGCGGCAGTTGTCGAAATAGAGGACGTAGTTCTTGTACCCGCGATGCGAAACCGAGGCGTAGCCCTCGCGCACTTCGAACCCCGGTGTGCCGCGATCGACGAGGAAACAGGTGATCCGCTTCTTCGGACCTTTCGGTGTTTCATCGACACCGGTCGCGACGAAAACGATAAAGAATTCAGCGTGTTCCGCGCCGGAGATGAAGTGCTTCGATCCATTCACCACCCAGTCGCCGCCATCGCGCTGGGCAGAACATTTCATGCCGCGCACGTCTGATCCGGCGTCGGGTTCGGTCATGGCCAGCGCGTCCATCCGTTCGCCGCGCACGGCGGGGAGCAGGTACTTCTCACGCTGCTCGCCCTCGCACGCCATGAGAATATTCTGCGGGCGACCAAAGAAGTGAGTGAGCGCCATCGAGCCGCGTCCAAGCTCCCGTTCGACCAGCGTGAAATCGAGGTGCGAGAGGCCCGCGCCGCCGACGTCTTCGGGGAAATTACAGGCGTAAAAGCCGAGGTCGATGACCTTCTGTTTGATCTCCTCGCCCAACTCGCGCGGCACTTGGCCCGTGCGTTCGACCAGCGCCTCGTGGGGATAGATTTCCTTTTCCACGAACGACCGAACGGTCTTTACGATCATGTCCTGCTCATCACTCAGACCGAAATGCATCGTCCTCTCCCTTGCCGGTTTGGATCGAGAATGCGTAAAGTTCGAAAAACCTATCGTGCGAATTTGGAGTATTTTCGTGCAGATTTGGAAATCTTCGAACACTACGCGGACGGTCGGCATTCTGCTGTTCGAGGCGTTCTCCAACCACTGCCTCGCCAATGCGGTCGAGCCGCTGAGGGCCGCCAATACCCTTGCGCGTAAGCGGCTCTACGACTGGCAGTTCCTGAGCCTCGGCGGCGGGACAGTTCATTCGTCGAGCGGACTGCCCGTGCAGACGGAGCTATCACTCAGCGATCACGGGGGCGGCGATTATCTGTTTGTCATGCCAAGCTACAATTTCAGGCAGCACGCGACTGGCCAGTGCAGTCGTGCGTTGCGTGCAGCGGCAAAGCGCTATGACACTCTGGTCGGCATGGATATGGGTAGCTGGCTTCTGGCCTCGGCTGGCCTGCTCGACGGGCGGCGGGCGACGATCCATTGGGACGAACTGGTGCCCTTTGCGGAGACATTCCCCGAGGTCGACGTGGTCGAGAACCGCACCGTGAAGGACGAGAATATCCTGTCCTGCGGCGGCGTCACAACCACGTTCGAACTGGTGCTCGGCCTGATTGAGGAACACCACGGCCCGATGCTGGGGCTCGAAGTCAGCTCGCTCTTTATGTACGGCGAAAAGGCAACGATCCTCGACGCCCGCCCCAGTGGTACGCGCCCCGGCAAGGTCCGCATGGCCACCGCTATCATGCGCCGCAATATCGAAGCGCCGCTCTCCGTGCCTGAAATCGCCCGTCAGGTCGGGCTGACAGACAAGGCGTTTAACAAAGCCTGCACAGACACCTACGGCTTCGGGCCGCGGCGGCTCTATCAGGCGATCCGGCTGCGCGAGGCAAGGCGACTGGCCGAGCACACCACCATTAGCGTCGAGGAAATCGCCGACAGATCCGGCTACCAGAACGCGAGCGCCCTCACCCGTGCGTTCAAACAGGAATTCGGCGTCTCGTTCCGCGCCATGCGCAGCGCGTCGCGCTAATTCCCACACCCGATTTGCGGCTTTGGTCGTAGACATCGGGGCGCATTTTCGTCCAATGGTCGCATATGCCGACCCGCCGGCGTGTCTACTATGGAGCCATTCAGGGAGGAGCCTGCCAATGTCGAAATTCACACGCCATCTGCGGGGGGCCGCAGTGGTCCTGTCCGCGACACTCGCCACCGGTGCCGCATATGCCGAAGACGCCACGCTGCGCATTGCGACCCAGCTGACCGGAACCGTGAACTGGGAACTCACAACCATCCGCGAACGCGGGCTGGATCAGGAGAACGGTTTCACGCTCGACGTGCATGACGTCACTGCCGGACCTGCGGGCCAGATCGCGCTGCTGGCAGGCGAAGTCGATATGATCGTGTCGGACTGGCTGTGGGTCGCGCGTCAACGTGCGGACGGCGGCGATTTCGTATTCATCCCCTACAGCCGCGCCGTTGGTGCGATCTACGTGCCCGAGGATAGCAGCGCCCAGACGCTGGCCGACCTCGAAGGCTCGCAGATCGGGATTGCAGGCGGTCCGGTCGACAAAAGCTGGCTGATCCTGCGCGCCTATGCGCAATCGGAACTGGGCATGGACCTCGCGGGCGAGACCGAGCAGGTCTTCGGTGCGCCGCCGCTGATCTTTGAAACCGCGCTGTCGGGCGACCTCGATGCGGCGATCAACTTCTGGCACTTCGGCGCCAAGATGGAAGCCGCAGGGATGCGCCCGCTGATGACCGTGGCCGATGCTGGCAAAGCGCTCGGCCTTGATCCCGACACGCCGCTGCTGGGTTACGTGGTGTCGGGCGAGTTCGCCGCAGAGAACCCCGACCTCGTCGCCAGCTTTGCCGCAGCCAGCCGCGCGGCCAAGGACGTTCTGGCGACCGACGATAGCGCATGGGAAGACCTGCGCCCGATCATGCGCGCCAACTCGGACGCGCAGTTCGAGGCGCTGATTGCAGGCTTCCGCGCAGGCATTCCGGATGAAGGTCCGGTCGATGAAGCCTCCGCTGCTGCGATGTTCAAGATCATGGCCGACCTCGGCGGCGACGAGCTTGTGGGCAAGGCGGAAACTCTACCGGACGGCGTCTTCTGGTGACACCTGACGCGATACTCACGCTGAACCTGACGGAGGCATCCTATGTCGGCCGTCAGGTGCTCGGCCCGATCAGCTTCGGCCTCGCAAGAGCCGAAGTTGTTGCCGTTTGCGGGCCGTCGGGTATCGGGAAAAGCACGCTGCTGCGGATCATCGCGGGGCTGCACAAGAATTACTCTGGCACATGCGATGTAGGCGGCAAGCTCGCCATCGTTCTGCAAGAGCCAACCCTTCTGCCGTGGCGTACGGCGCTTCAGAACATCACGCTGCTTGCAGGCTGCGACGAAACGCAGGCGCAGCAGGCGCTGACGGATGTGGGCCTCGGGGATCGTGGCAGCGCCCTGCCTGACGAGTTGTCACTCGGCCAGCAGCGCCGTCTTGCGCTCGCCCGCGCCGTAGCGGCCAAGCCTGACCTGCTCCTGATGGACGAACCCTTCGTATCGCTCGATGCGGCAACGGCGGACGAGATGATGGCGCTGGTCGAACGGCTCCATGCGCGGCACGGGTTTGCCGCGGTCCTCGTCACCCACGCAGAGAACGAGGCCAGCCGCTTGGCGAACCGCATTCTGCGTCTCGACGGGCAGCCTGCGCGGCTCGTCGCCTAGAACACCGGCGCGTATTTCCAGTTGTCCGCATCCGGCGTGACCTCATCGAGGTCGTAGCCCGCCGCCTGAAGCCGCTGCGCATCCTCGAACCCGAGCTCTGCCGCCTGATCGACAAGCGCGCGTCCGGCCTCCTCGTCCAGCGGCGCACCGCGTCCGCGCATCAGATCGAGACCGTAGTTGAACATGCCGATGGGATCGCCCGCCTCGGCGGCCATTCGGTCGTATTCGGCGGCGCGGTCGGGGTCCATCGGCGCGCCGAAGCCGTTGTCTTCGAGGTAGCTCATCCACGTCATCGCGCCCGTGTAGCCGTCATCGACGCAGCGCTGGAACAACTCTCGCGCCATCTCGTGGCGGCCCGATTTCGTCATCAGATAACCCGACGCGCAGATCGTCATCGAGGTCTCGCCCTCCTGCGCGTTCCGCAGCTGGCGGCTGAGGCTCATCTCGTCGGGATTGAGCGTGCCCTGCTCGTCTGTCTCCTCGGCATGGGCTGCCGATAAGAGCGCGGCCAGAAGCGCCGAAAGCAATATGGTCTTCGACATCGCGACCTCCCCCTGTCATTGCGATACGATGGCGGGAGTGTACCCCAAGTCGGCCCATGCACCGATGGCCCAATGGTCGTAGCCTTCGGCACAAAAGAAAAGCGGCGCAGGTTTCCCCGCGCCGCCCGATTCTCAACGAACAGAAGGACTTAGAAGAAGCCCAGCTTGTTCGGGTTGTAGCTGACCAGCATGTTCTTGGTCTGCTGGTAGTGGTCGAGCATCATCTTGTGGTTCTCGCGGCCGATACCCGACTGCTTGTAGCCACCGAATGCGGCGTGTGCCGGATAGGCGTGGTAGTTGTTGACCCATACGCGGCCAGCTTCGACGCCGCGGCCGAAGCGGTATGCGCGGGTGCCGTCACGGGTCCAGACGCCAGCGCCGAGGCCGTACATGGTGTCGTTGGCGATCGCGAGAGCTTCTTCTTCGTCCTTGAAGGTAGTCACGGAAACGACCGGACCGAAGATTTCTTCCTGGAAGACGCGCATCTTGTTGTGGCCCTTCAGGATGGTCGGCTGGATGTAGTAGCCGTCCGACAGCTCGCCGTTGAAGCGTGCAGCATCACCGCCGACCAGAACCTCTGCGCCCTCTTCGCGGCCGATGGTCAGATAGGACATGATCTTTTCGTGCTGCTGGGCACTGGCCTGTGCGCCGACCATGGTCGACATCTCGCGCGGGTCGCCCTGCTTGATGGCCTTCACGCGCTCGATACAGCGGGCGATGAACTCTTCGTAGATGTCTTCCTGAATGAGCGCACGGCTCGGGCAGGTACAGACCTCACCCTGATTGAAGGCAAAGAGAACGAAGCCTTCGACGGCCTTGTCGAGGAACGCGTCGTCCTGCGCCATGACGTCCGAGAAGAAGATGTTCGGGGATTTGCCGCCGAGCTCCAGCGTGACGGGGATCAGGTTTTCGGTCGCGGCTTCCATGATCTTGCGGCCGGTCGCGGTCGAGCCGGTGAATGCGATCTTGGCGATACGGTTCGAGCGGGCCAGCGCATCGCCGGTTTCCGCGCCGAGGCCGTTGACGATGTTCAGAACGCCGTCGGGCAACAGGTCGGCAACCAGTTCGATGAGAACCATGATTGCGGCGGGGGTCTGCTCTGCCGGCTTCATGACGATGCAGTTACCCGCGGCCAGTGCCGGAGCCAGTTTCCAAGCCGCCATCAGGATCGAGAAGTTCCACGGAATGATCTGGCCGACAACGCCCAGCGGTTCGTGGAAGTGGTAGGCCACGGTGTCGTGGTCGATCTCGCTCATGGTGCCTTCCTGACCGCGCAGGACGCCTGCGAAGTAGCGGAAGTGATCGATGGCGAGCGGGATGTCGGCGAGGCTGGTTTCGCGGATCGGCTTGCCGTTGTCCCAGGTTTCGGCAGCGGCGAGAAGGTCGAGGTTTTCTTCGAGGCGGTCCGCGATCTTCAGCAGCATGTTCGAGCGATGCGCAGCCGAGGTCTTGCCCCATGCGTCTTTCGCGGCGTGTGCGGCGTCCAGTGCGAGCTCTACGTCAGCTGCACCCGAACGGGCGACTTCGCAAACCTTCTGGCCGGTGATCGGCGTGATGTTGTCCATGTAGCGGCCGCTAACGGGAGCAACGAACTTGCCACCGATGAAGTTGTCGTAGCGGTCCTTGAACGGCGATTGGACGCGGAAGTCAGCTTGAGTCTGTTTGTTCATGATTGTCCTCCTGTGGGCCGCTCCTCTGCGGCTGGTCTCAGAAGGATGCCCGCCTATAGCGCGCCGGTCATGATGGGGGAAGCAGGCGGGAGGGCCGACCTGTCGCAGATCTGCGACAGGTTCCGGCCGGAAATCACTGTCGTCCGAGCTTGCGGTGCAGCGTGGCGCGGCTGACGCCCAGCGAACGCGCTGCGGCAGAGACATTACCGTTCGCGCGGGCCATCGCACGGGCGAGAACGGCGCGTGCGGCGGATTCCATATTTTCGTGGCTCGCGACGTCCAGCAGGTCGGCCAGCGGGCGCGGGTCGAACTTGGCACCGCCCTGAACGCGCATGTGCATCCGCGCCGAACGGGTCGCGCCGATCACCAGATCGTCCGCGTCAACGGCGAGAAGCGCGCCCTGACCACGCTCCAGCCCCGGCATCATCACGATACGCGCACGAGGGAATGCGGCGTGGAACATGTCGGCTTCGGTCTTGCGGGCGGCCTCCTGCACAGTCTGCGCGATCAGGGTCGCCACGGCCTCGGCCAATTCGGGGCGCGCGGTGGAGACATCGAACACCGCCGCCAGCCGCCCCTCGGCGTCGTAGACGGGTGCGGACGAACAGCTCAGCCCGATGTTGCGGGCAAGGAAGTGCTGGTCGCGGTGGATCGTCACCGCCCGCCCTTCGGCGAGGCAGGTGCCGATCGCGTTGGTGCCCGCGCTCGCCTCCGACCAGTTAGTGCCTGTCCACAGGCCGGCGTCCTCGAAATCGCGGTCCATTGCGGAATGCCCGCGGCGGTCCAGCGCAACGCCGTCGGTATCGGCCAGCACAACGCACCCGCCAAGCCCGTTAACCATCTGGAACAGCTGGTCGAGGTGCGGGGCCGCGTGGGCTATGACGGGATCGCTCTTTTCCTTTGCCACGCGCAGTTCGGCGTCGGTCAGACGGTAAGGATCACGGCGGCGGCTGGGGTCGAGGCCATGCAGGCTCGCCGAACGTGCCCAAGACGCGACAAGCGCGGAACGCACGGCCTGACCGCCAGACAAAGCCTGTTCGACACGCGCATGGTGCATTGCTGATGCTGTGGACATTCCGAACCTCCCCCCGTCAGTCGGCCATCGCATTATGCGCGGGGCGCGTTTTCCGGCAATCCGACCAAGGGCGTACTCAGCCCGCGAGCGCTCCGTCCGGCACGCGGCGCCAGCGGTTCGCGCGGCGCTCGAACGGCTGGATCAGGGCGATTTCGATCAGCAGCATGATCGCGACGAAGCTCAGCGCGTAGGCCAGCACGCCCGGAATATCGAACATCTGGAACTTGGTGTGGATCTGGAACCCGACTCCCGATGACCGCCCGAGGAATTCGACCACGAGCACGATTTTCCAGATGATCGCGAGGCCCGCCCGCGCGGAAATGGCAAAGTACGGCGCAAGCTGCGGCAGCACCACATGGCGCAGGACCGCGCCCTTCGGCATCCTGTAGACACGCGCCAGATCACCGAGGTCGGGCGACAGCGCGCGCGCGCCTTCGCGCAGCGTGACCAGCACCATCGCGGTCTTGTTGAGCGTCACGGCGGTGATCGCGGCGACCTCATTGAGGCCAATCCAGAGGTAGCACAGCACGATCAGCACCAGCGCAGGCAGGTTAAGGAAGATCGTCACCCAAGGGTTCGCCCAGCGATTGAGGCGCGGCATCCGCCCGAGGAGAATGCCCAGAACCGAACCGATGACCATCGACAGGCCAAACGCAATCGCGACCCGCGTGAGCGTCGCGCCGATGTTCTTGGTCAGCCGCCCCGAGGCCGCTTCGTTCCAAAGCTCTGCCAGCACTTCGGGCGGCGCGGGCAGCACGCGCGGCTCGCCTTTTAGGGCCGACAGCACCCACCAGAAGGCCACGAACGCGGCCAGCGAGAGCACGAATATCAGCCTGTCAGGCAGACGGGATGGAGCGGGGTCTTTCATGGCTGTACGTTAGCTGCGGACACGTCGCCCGCCCCCTAGACTTTGGTGTTATTGCTGCTTTTCGCAGGTCGGACCTACCGTCTGCTATGCGCCTCATTATTGCTCTTTTCGCCTTTTTCATAGGCCTTGCTTTGCAGGGTCCGACCTTCGTACATGCCGAGCCCTTGCCCCGCGAGGAGATCGAGAAATTCGTGACCCCGCCCTACGCGCTGGGTGAGCCGCTGAACGAAAATGGCGTCTGGAGCCTGCTCAATTCCGGCGGCGCGGAGGCCGGATATGTATTTGAAACCGAACCCTTAGCGCCCTTACCCGGATTTTCTGGCGCACCGCTCAACATCATGGTCATGCTCGACCTCGAAGGGCGGTTCATCGATATCAAACTGATCTCGCACAACGAGCCGATCTTTGTCTCCGGCCTTGGCGAAGCGCCCCTGCGCGCGTTCCTCGAACAGTACCAAGGTCTGTCGATCAACACACCGATGGTCGTTGGCGTCCCCTACGGTCACGATGCGGGCGGCACGGGGGTCACGTACCTCGATGGCGTTTTGAAGGCGACGGCATCTGTTCGTATCGCGCACGAGAGCATCATGGCCGCGACGCTCGCCGTTGCCCGCGAGAAGATGCAAGGCATCCAAGCCTCGCCGCCTGCCCGTCCGAACCGCGACTATAGCGAGGATATGACTTGGCAGCAGCTTTTGGAGGAAGGCATCGCGCGGCATCTGGTGGTCACGAATGCCGAGCTGGAGGCCGCGTTTGCCGGCGCCATCTGGGCGCATGACGATCCCGAAGCCGCCGCCGATCCGGAGGGACTGTACCTCGACCTCTGGCTCGTCGACATCGGCGCGCCGTCCGTTGCAAAGGCGGTGCTGGACGACGAGGCATTGGCCGACCTCGAACGGTTCCTGACCGTCACGCCCGACGCCGAACCGCTCCTCTTGATCGAGCGCGCGCGGCACGGACTGGTCAGCGAGGATTTCGTGCGGAACACCGCGCCTGACCTGCTGGGCGCCATTCAGGATGGCCTCCCGATCGAGCTGCGCGATGCGGACATGATTTTCGACACGCTGCCCGAGGTGCCTGAAGGGGTCGCGATGATCCTGCGTGTGGACCGCCGTCTGGGCTTTGATCCGACCCGCGAATGGGATCTGCAAGTCAAAGCCGTACGCGCCCACGGTATGTTCCAGCCCGAACTGGGATACGAGACCTTCGCCCTCACCTACGCCGCGCCCGAACGGTTCTATCTCCGCGACGAGATCGCGAAACCGAGGCCCGCGTGGGTCGATGCGCTGTATAACCGTCAGGGCGACATGATCGCGCTGGCGATTTTTCTGCCGCTGCTGTTTCTGCTGCTCGGTCCCGGTATGAACCGCCTCGCCGATAACCCGCGCTATACCGCGATCAGGTTGGTGATCCTCGCCGCCGTGCTCGGGTTTATCGGTTGGTGGGGCCAAGGACAGCTGTCCATCGTCACCCCGCTCGCCGTGCTACGCACCGTAATCGACGGCGGCGCGTTCGCCTATCTGCTTTACGATCCATTCTCACTGCTGATCTGGGTCGCGACGATTATTGGTTTCGTGCTCTGGGGCCGCGGGCTGTTCTGCGGCTGGCTCTGCCCGTTCGGCGCGATGCAGGAGTTCACACACCACCTCGGCCGCCTGCTCCGCCTGCCGAAGTGGGAGCCGTCGGCGAAATGGGACGAGCGGCTCAAGATGCTGAAATACGCGCTGCTGGCGGGCCTCGTCGCGGCCGTATTCCTGACGCCCGACAGGATCGACAAGCTGGTCGAGGTCGAGCCGTTCAAGACCGCGATCACCACGTTCTTTGTCCGCAACTGGTATTGCGTCGTCTACGCAGCGTTCTGGCTAGTGCTCGGCATGCTTACGTTCAAAGGCTTCTGCCGCTACGTCTGTCCCCTCGGCGCGCTGATGTCGATCGGAGGGCTGCTGCGCGGCCCCGACTGGATCAAACGCCGCAAGGAATGCGGAAGCCCCTGCCAGCTGTGCAAGGTCCGCTGCAACTACGGCGCCATCAAGCCGAGCGGCGATATCGTCTACTCGGAATGCTTCCAGTGTCTTGATTGCGTGTCGATCTACAACGACCCGAAAACCTGCGTGCCGCTGGTGCTGAAATCGCGCGGCAAGGAACTGCACATCCCCAAAGCCAAGGAGGTCCGCCAATGATCACGCGCCGCCGTTTTCTGACGATCTCCGCCGTTTCCGCTGCGATGGCGGGACGCGCGATGGCCGAAACGTGGAGCGGGATTGCGCTAGGAGCGGATGTAGCGATCACGCTGGAGGGGCGCGGTGCAGGTGATGCGCTGCGGGAGCTGCCCGCGTTCATCGACCGGATCGAGGAGACGTTCTCGCTGTTTCGGGCGTCCGAATTGCAGCGCGTGAATAACGCGGGCGAGGCCGAGGTGAGCGATTGGCTGGCCGAGGCTCTCCGCTTGAGTGGTGACATCCACACCGCCACGCACGGCGCGTTCGACCCCACCGTTCAGCCGCTCTGGCGGGCGATTGCGGATGGGGGCGACATCGGCGCGGCGCAGGGGTTGATTGGTTGGGAGCGCGTGACGCTCTCGGGTAACCAAGTCCGCCTCGGACATGGTCAGGCGCTCACGCTCAACGGCATCGCGCAGGGCTTCGCGGCCGATCTGGTGAAAGCGTGGCTGGCGGAGCGCGGGTTCTCCGACGCACTGGTCAACATGGGTGAATACGCGGCGCTTGGCGGGCCGTATCGGATCGGCCTCGATACGCTTGGCGCGGCTACGATCCGCGGCACATCCCTCGCCATCAGCCGTCCCGCCGCGATGACCATCGGCGGGCAGACGCACATCCTGCACCCCCAAGGCAAGGCCCCGCTCTGGAAAGCCATTGCGGTCGAAGCGGACAGCGCCGGCATTGCTGACGGCCTTTCGACGGGACTGGTTTTCATGGAGAAACCGCAGATCACGGCGCTGGTCGCAACCATGCCGACCCTGCACCGCGTCTGGATAGAGAACGAGGCGGGTCTATCGGTTGTGACCTGACCCGCCTGCGTTCGCGCGTTAGCGTTCCGGCGGAATGAACGTCAGACCATAGTCGGCGTAGGCCTGCGCGATCCGGCCATCCCCCAGCGCAGCGGCAATCGCGTCATCCAGCGCATAGCCCAGATCACGGTGGCTTTGATGCACGCCGATGCCCAAGGTCCACGTCGCGCGACTGAAGCCCACGAGCGGCGGCTGGTGGATTGCGACCCCATCTGTCGCGCCCCATTCCAACTGTGCACGCGGCCCCATCGCGGCCATCGTCTCGCCCTTGCCCAGTGCCTCCATCGCCGCGCCCATCGTGCGGAAACGGTGGACATTGGCGGCCAGATCACCGCCGGGGAACGAGGTCAGGTAGAAGTCCGCGATGGTGTCGTTTTCCACCGCGACGCTATCGAACCTGAAATACGCAGGTACCGGCGCGCCCTCGTGCCGCGGGTCATCGCCCGCAACCGCTTCGGGATAGGCGTCCTGACGATAGGCAATGGCAACGGTCTCGGAGGCGTACTGCCCCGTAAAGACCACCTGCTCAATCATGCAGGTCAGCGTGCTGTCGTAGGGCACGCGGAGCATGACGTTCGAAACGGGTTCCCGTTGTACCGTTCCGCGCCAGATGTAGGACATCAGATCGCCTTGGAGGTTCTCCGCAGGCTGGACAAAGCGGAACTCCGGTTCGACACCGAGGGCCTCCGCAAGGATACGCCCGACCTCGATATCGACGCCGCGCGGCTCGCCGTCTTCCTGCCAGCTATAGGGCGGCAGATTTTCGTAGACCGCGATGTTGAGCGTGCCGCGTTCGATGATCTCGTCCATCGTCTGACCGACGTAGTCACGTGCGGTATTTTGCGGTCGCTCCCCCGGAACGATGCCTTCGCACCGCGCCAGAACGGGCTGGGCGGCGAAGGTCGAAACCCCCGCAGCCAGAACTGCGGTCAGTATGAACCGGCGGTTCATCTTAGTGCGTTGCCGAAAGCCCGATGGTCAGCGCGTCGGCCGCGTGCTTGGCCGCCGTCTCCGACCCGTCGAGCGCCAGAACCGCTCGGCGCACCACGCTGTCGGACACCGGTGCGCCCGAGGCGGTTTCGACCTGAGCCGAGATTTCCTCAAGCTCGGTGCGGAGCGCATCCTGATCACCTTCACCCGCCGCAAGGGTGTCGCGGATTTCGGTCAAGCGTGCGGTGTACTCTTCCAGCGCACCGTCGTCGGGGCGGGTTTCGATGTAGGTGCGGATCGCCCAGCCGGCTTTCTGGCCGAGGATTTCACCGAACGCAGGCATCTTCGTAGTGCCGTCCTGAGTGTAGCCGTGCTGGAAACGCTCGACGTACCATTCGTCGCCGTACTCTTCGGCTTCGAGGTAGCGAAGGTCCGGCGCGAGGCCACCCGACACAGCGCCGAGGCCGTGGCAGCGTGCACAGTTCTGGTTGAATGCGCTGTCACCGATCATGATGGCTTCGGCCCAGACGTCCTCGCCCGCAGCTTCGGCGCGGTACGGGTTTTCGGTCAGCCATTCTTCACCCACATCCGGCAATGCATCTGTGTTGACGGGCTGCGGTGCAACGTCACCGTGGCCAAAAGCGGTCGAGCAAACGCCCGAGATAGCGAGTGCAGCCAGAAGGCCGCGGGTAAAGGTGTTCATTGATCTTCCTCCCTAAGATGCGAACTTTGGTAAGCGATCAATCGGCCCCCTAGAAATTGGACTTTCGTCCCAAAATGTCGCAGTTCGGGCCGTCTTACGACCATTGTCCAATAGCTCCGCCCCACCCGTAAAACGAACATGAAGGGCAAGGGAGAGAGGACTATGCGGGCAACGTTTCTGATCGGTGCGGCTTCGCTACTGGTGGTGGAATCCGCCACGATGGCGTCCGCGCAGAACGCAACTTCTCTTGACGTTCCAATCCTTTACCTCCGGCAGGAAATCGACCACCCGCCGGTGCTGTCGAACCTCGATCCGATACCGGATGACCTCGGAATTGCAGGCGCGGAACTCGCTCTGGGCGACAACCAGACCACGGGGCGGTTCCTCGGTCAGACCTATCAACTCGACTACATCAGCGTCCCGCCCGATGGCGATTTTTCTGGCACCGCCGCCGAGGTCATCGCGAATTATCCCGTTGTTCTGGTCGAAGGAAGCGCGGACAATCTCATCACCGCCGCCGACCTTGCATCTGCTGCGGGAACGGTCGTTTTCAATGTCTCGTCAGGCGAGCAGCGACTGCGCTCCGCCGATTGCCGCGCGAACCTGCTGCACACCATTCCAGAGGACGCCGCGCGCACCGACGCGCTGATGCAGGTGCTCGTTGCGCGGCAGTGGACCGACCTCGCGATGATCGTCGGCCCGCGCGAGGATGACGAACGTTTCGCCGAGGCGCTGCGCAATTCGGCCCGCAAGTTTGGGATGCGCTTCAAAGCCGAGAAAGTATGGACATTTGACACGGACCTGCGCGAGTCCACGATGTCCGAGATCCCGCGCTTCACGCAGGATATGCCCGACCACGACCTGCTGCTGGTTGCCGATCCGACCGACGATTTCGGGCGCTACGTGCTGCACAACACATGGCTGCCGCGCCCCGTTGCAGGCACCCACGGACTTCGCGCCGAAAGCTGGGCTAGCGTGATCGAAGCGTGGGGTGCCGTGCAGCTTCAGAACCGGTTCGAGGACGCCACGGGCCGCAACATGCGCTCGCAGGACTACGCCGCATGGACCGCCGTTCGAGCAATCGGAGAGGCCGTCACGCGCACCTCCAGCACCGATCCTGCTGTGCTGCGCGACTACTTCCTGTCGGACGATTTCCAGCTCGACGGCTTTAAGGGCCGCGCGCTGACCTTCCGCCATTGGAACGGCCAGATGCGCCAGCCCATTGCGGTTGTGAATGACCGCGCACTGGTCACGCTGGCTCCGGTCGAGGGTTTTCTGCACCACCGCAACGAAACCGATAGCCTTGGCCTCGACGAGGCCGAGAGCGATTGCACCGCATTTCAGGAGTAACCCATGCGCCGCATCTCAGCGCTTGCCTTCACGCTGCTTGCCTCCACCGCCATGGCGGACGGCCAAATCTGGGTGACGAACGAAAAGGACGACACCGTGAGCGTGATCGACGTGGATACGCTGGAGGTCGTGCAGACCTACCCGACAGGCGAGCGCCCGCGCGGGGTGACGTTCTCGCATGACTATTCGCGACTTTATATCTGCGCGTCCGACAGCGACACCGTGCAGGTGATGGACCCGAACACGGGTGAAATCCTGCGCGATCTGCCGTCGGGCGAAGATCCCGAACAGTTCATCCTGCACCCCGATAACCGGCATCTCTACATCGCGAACGAGGATGATGCGGTCACGACCGTGGTGGACACCGAAAACCGCCGCGTGGTCGCCCAGATCAACGTCGGCATCGAGCCCGAAGGCATGGCCGTCAGTCCCGACGGCAAGATCGTCATCACCACGTCCGAGACGACCAACATGGCGCACTGGATCGACACCTCGACGCATGAGCTTTTCGCCAACACACTCGTCGGCGCCCGCCCCCGCCATGCGGAGTTCACCGAGGACGGAACGAAGGTCTGGGTCAGCTCTGAAATCGGCGGCACGATCACCGTTTTCAACGTCGCGGATCAGAGCGAGCTCGGCAAAGTCCGCTTTGCCATTCAGGGCGTGAACGACGATCTGATCCAGCCCGTCGGCATGAAATTCTCGCCCGATCAGACCAAGGTCTATGTCGCGCTCGGCCCTTCGAACCACGTGGCCGTCGTCAATGCCGAAACGCTGGAGGTCGAGAAATACATCCTCGTTGGTCGCCGTGTCTGGCACATGGCCTATTCGCCCGACCAGACCCAGCTTTTCACCACGAACGGCGTCTCAGGCGATGTGACCGTGATCGACGTCGCGCGCGAGGAGGCCATCAAATCCATCAAGGTCGGCCGCTTCCCTTGGGGCGCGGCGATGCGGCCCACGTCGAACTGAGGAATCCAGATGAAAACACTTTTGCTCGCCGCCCTGCTCGCCCTGCCCCTCAGCGCCAATGCGCAAACCGCCGGCCTCTTGTCCAAGGCCAACCGCGTTGACCTGCCGCCACTGACGCTGTCATCGGGCGTGCCGGTGTCCGAGGGGCCGCTGAACCTGACCTCCGGCACCTATTACACCATCGAAATCGAAGCGGATGGGAGCGCCGAGCTTGCCCTCGAAGGTGCGGGTTTCTTTCGTGCGATCTGGGTGAACGAGGTGGTCATCAACGACATCGAAATCCGGCCAATGGGCCTGAGCTCGTTCGAGTTCGACGATGAAGGGACTCTAGAGATGTCCTTTATCGCCATCAAACCAGGACGTTATCACCTCGCGATCCCCGGTTCGACTGGTGACACCCAGCGCGTTGAAATCACGATTGAATAAGGGCTGACACATGGCGGACGGGCTTTCGATCCGTGGCATAAGCTACAGCTACGGGCCGAAAACGGCCCTGAACGACCTCACGCTGACCGTCCCTTCGGGGCGGTTTTGCGCTTTGTTGGGGCCGAACGGCGCGGGGAAATCCACGTTGTTTTCGCTGCTGACACGGCTCTTCGTGGCGCCGAGCGGCCAGATCACCGTGGCGAGTCACGACCTTTCCCAATCACCGCGCAAGGCGCTGGCGAAAATCGGCGTGGTGTTCCAGCAACCCACTATGGACCTCGACCTGACGGTGCGGCGGAACCTGATGTATTTCGCGGCTTTGCACGGGCTCGCGGGCAAGGAGGCGGATGCACGGGTTGGTGCCGCGCTGGAACGGCTCGACATGGCGGAGCGTGCGGGCGAGCAGCTTCGCGCATTGAACGGCGGTCATCGCAGGCGGATGGAACTGGCGCGGGCACTGATCCACCGCCCTCCCGTTCTGCTGCTGGACGAGCCGACCGTCGGCCTTGATGCGGCGGCGCGGGCGGCGATCACGGACTACGCGCATGAACTTGCCGCCGACGGGATGGCCGTCCTCTGGGCGACGCACCTGACGGACGAGGTGCGCGACACCGATGATCTGGCCATCCTGCATCGCGGGCAGCTTCTGGCACGCGGCACAGCGGAGGAAATCCGTCGGGGCATGACCCTCTCCGACCGCTTCCTGCAAATGACCGGAGAGGACGCGCTATGAGTTGGTTCATCGCCCTTCGCGCCATACTCCACCGCGAGGCGCTGCGGTTCGTCGGCCAACGCGGGCGGCTGGTCGCGGCGCTAGTCAGGCCGCTGGTGTGGCTCTTCATTTTCGCTGCTGGCTTTCGTGCGGCGCTGGGCCTGTCGATTACGCCGCCCTATCAGACCTACATCACCTACGAGACCTACATCATCCCCGGACTTCTCGGAATGATATGCCTTTTCAACGGGATGCAGTCCTCTCTTTCACTGGTTTACGACCGCGAGATGGGGTCGATGCGGCTCCTTCTGACCTCGCCGCTACCGCGCTGGTGGCTGCTGATGGCAAAGCTGCTGGCGGGCACTCTGGTGTCGATCCTCCAGTGCATGATCTTCCTCGGCATCGCGGCGATCTGGGGTATCCGCCCGCCCGTCGTCGGCTATTTCGCCGTGCTGCCCGCGCTGCTGGTCACCGGCCTGATGCTGGGCGCACTCGGCCTGATGCTATCGTCCGTCATCCGCCAGTTGGAGAACTTCGCGGGGGTGATGAACTTCGTCATCTTCCCGATGTTCTTCATGTCATCGGCGCTCTACCCGCTGTGGAAGATGCGCGAGGTGAGCCCGCTTCTGGCCGACCTCTGCGCGGTCAATCCGTTCACCCAAGCGGTCGAGATGATCCGTTTCGCGCTCTACGGTCAACCCAACCTCCCCGCCCTTGGATGGACGCTCCTTGCACTGGTTGCCTTCGCCGGCGTCGCGGTCTGGGGCTACGATCCGGCCAGAGGCGTCCAGTCCCGCAAGGGCTGATCCTAACAAACGAAAGCCCCGCTACCGAGCGGGGCTTTTTGATCCGTGCCGACCACCCAAATATCAAATCCCCAAACAAAACGCGCCACCCTTTCGGATGGCGCGCCTTGCGGACGATGACCGGAGGGGGTCAGTTCGCCATGGCAAGTGCTTCGGGCAGTTTGAAAGTCCAGACGGTGCCACCCTGGTTCAGGTAGTTGACCTTCTTGGCAACCTCGCCGCCCCAGAGCGGAACAGCGCCGCCCCAGCCCGATACGACCGAGACATACTGCTCGCCGTCAGCTTCCCAAGTGACAGGCTGGCCGACGATGCCCGAGCCGGTCTGGAACGACCACAGCTTCTCGCCAGTGGTGTCGTCGAGCGCGATGAACTCGCCTTCGGGCGTGCCGAAGAACACCAGACCGCCAGCGGTGGTCATAACGCCGCCCCAGAGCGGAGCTTCGTTCTGGTACTCCCACATCCATTCGCCAGTTTGCGGGTCGATCGCCTTCAGGCTGCCGATGTGGTCTTCGTAGTTGGGCTTGATAGTGAAGCCAGCGCCGAGATAGGCCGCGCCTGCCTTGTAGGTGACGGGCTCGTCCCAGATATCCATGCCCCACTCGTTCGACGGAACGTAGAACAGGCCGGTGTTCTGGCTGTAGGCCATCGGCATCCAGTTCTTACCGCCGAGGAACGACGGCGAGGCAAAGACCATCTCGCCGCGTGCGCCATCGACGGAGTCGGCGGGATTACCCGGACGGTTGTCTTCGTTGAAGATCGGGCGACCGTTCTCGTCGATGCCCTCGGCCCACGTGATGTCCTTGACGAACGGGAACGCGTCGATGAACGCACCGTCTTCGCGGTTCAGAACGTAGAAGAAGCCGTTACGGTCGGCAGTGGCGTACTTCATGTTGCCATCTGCATCGGTGAAGGCGATGACTTCGTTCACGCCGTCATAGTCCCAGCCTTCGCGCGGGGTGGTCTGGAAGTGCCACTTGATCTCGCCCGTTGCCGGATCGATGCCAAGACGCGAGGCCGCATAGAGGTTGTCACCCGCGTTGCCTTCGGTCGGCGCACCAGCATTGCGGAGGTGCGAGTTCCACGGTGCGGGGTTACCAGCACCAAAGACGAGCGTGTCGGTGTCGGCATCGTACGAGCCGCCAAGCCACGTCGCGCCGCCGCCGGTCTTCCACATATCGCCCGGCCAAGAGGCATTCAGCGTGCCGGTCATGGTACTCTCTTCGCCGTTAAGCGTGCCCATGTGGCCTTCGATCACCGGACGGGTCCACACGGTTTCGCCGGTTTCGGCGTCGCGTGCCTGAACTTCGCCGACAATGCCGAATTCACCGCCCGAGTTACCGGTGATGACCAGACCATCCACGATGAGCGGAGCAGCAGTGTAGCTGTAGCCTTCCTTGTAGTCGGCGATCTTCTTGTTCCAGACGACATCGCCGGTCTTCAGATCGAGCGCCACGATGCGGGCGTCGAGTGTACCGAAGTAGACGTTGTTGCCGTAGATCGCGCCGCCGCGGTTGATCACGTCACAGCACGGCAGAATACCTTCGGGAAGGCGGGCGTCGTACTGCCAGACTTCCTTGCCGGTTTCGAGGTCGATTGCGTAGATACGCGAATACGACGCGGTGACATACATCATCCCGTCGTGGATAAGCGGCTGGGTTTCCTGACCGCGCTGCTTTTCACCGCCAAAGCTGAATGCCCAGACCGGAACGAGGTTATCGACGTTGTCGCGGTTGAGCGTGGTCAGCGGGCTGAAACGCTGGAGATCGCGGCCCATGCCGTTGGTCAGCACGTCGCCCGTCGATGCGGCGTCGTTGGCCAGATCTTCTTCGGTCACCTCGGCCCACACGGGACCGGTCGCCATTGCGGCGCTTGTGACCATGGCACATGCGGCCATGATAAAACGGTTCATCTTAATCCTCCCTCGGATGCTGTTTTGCAACCGCGCCGCCGCTCCCTCCCGCAAGTGGCTCGATCCGCGATCATCATCGGCTCAAAGAAAGCTCGCGAAAAATTGCACAATGGTAGTAATGCAAATGTCAAAAAAACGGAGAATGGCGTTTTTTAAGGGCGAGAGCCGTTTCGGCCTTCTACTAAAGGTGTAGAAGCCTCGGCTTCGATCAGGCAAAAGCAAACGCCCTCCGCCTTTCGGCAGAGGGCGCTTTTGCGGTCTGGAACGCCGATCAGACGATGCCGCCGCCTGCCCCGCTCACTTCGGGACGCTCTGCGCCGACCTTGGCGCGGTAGCCAGATGCGCGGTAGGTCATGACGGGATCAATCGCGGCTCCGGCCTCGAAGCGCGCCATTTGCAGGATCGGTTCGACATCCGTGCGGAATGCGCGGCGCAGCGTGGCAGAGGCCATGAGCGCATCGTTATCCGCCTGATAGCCACCCAGAGCCTCGCGGTCGACGATGGACGCCTGCACATAGGCGCGCTGGATTTCGATGGCCGAGATCATCAGGCTCTCGATGGGATCGGTCACGTTGTGCGACTGGTCGATCATATGCGCGAGGTTCAGATCGGGGCTTTCGGCATCCACCAGTTCGTTCCAGACGAGGAACAGACGGTACGGCTCGATGGTGCCGCTATCCAGATCGTCGTCCCCGTATTTGGAGTCGTTGAAGTGGAAGCCGCCCAGCTTGCCCGCGCGGATGAGGCGCGAGACGATCATCTCGATGTTCACGTTCGGCGCATGGTGGCCAAGGTCGACGAGGCACTTGGCCTTCTCGCCCAGCTCCTGCGCGATCATCAGCGATGTGCCCCAGTCCTGAACCACGGTCGAATAGAACGCGGGCTCGTAGATTTTGTGCTCGCTGAAAATCTGCCAGTCGTCAGGCAGCTTGTCATAGATGGCGGACATCGACTGCATGTAGCGGTCGAACTGGCGACCCATATGCGTCTGTCCTGGGAAGTTCGCGCCATCCCCGATCCACACCGTCAGCGCGGTGGAACCGAGCTTCTGGCCGATCTCGATACACTCGATATTGTGGTCGATGGCCTGCTGGCGGGTCGCGCCGTCCACATGGCTGAGCGAGCCGAACTTGTAGGAATGCGCCTGATCGGGCTGATCCTGAAACGTGTTCGAGTTCATGGCATCGAACCCGAGGCCGTACTCGGCGGCCTTCGCCTTCATCTCTGCCGGATCGGCCTTGTCCCACGGGATATGGAGCGAGACCTTGGGCGTCGCGTCCGTCAGCCCGTGGATCACGCCGCAATCGTCGAGCTTGTCGAAGATATCGCGTGGCTCTCCCTTTCCGGGGAAGCGCGCAAAACGGGTGCCGCCCGTGCCGGTACCCCACGACGGGACCGCGACGCCGAAGCCCTTCGCACGGTCCTTGATGGCCGCGATGTCGATACTGCGGCGGTCAAGCTGCTCACCCAGCGCATCGTAATCACGCTGAAGATCGGCAATGCGTTTTTCGTTTTCGTTCTGAATAACAGTTTTCATAACAGCACCTTACCGCGTGAACGCTTGGACGTTGCCAGCATCGACATTGATGATATTGCCCGTCGACTTTGCCGAAGCTTCGGACGCGAGGAAATAGGCGGCTTCCGCGATATCTTCGGGCAGGACCGAACGCTTCAGCATGGAGCGGTTGCGGTACATCTCCTCCAGCCCTTCCTTGTCGGTGCCGTAGGTGCCAGCGCGCTGTTCCAGCCACTCGCCTTCCCAGATTTTCGAGCCGCGCAGTACGGCATCGGGGTTCACCACATTGACGCGGATACCCGCCTCTGCGCCTTCCAGCGCGAGGCAGCGGGCGAGATGGATTTCAGCGGCCTTTGCGGTGCAATAGGCCGATGCGTTCGGCGATGCGGCGAGGCCGTTTTTCGAGGCAACGAACACGATAGAACCGCCGATGCTCTGCTGGCGCATGACTTTGAACGCTTCGCGGCTCACGAGGAAGTAGCCTGTGGACAGGATGTCCATGTTCTTGTTCCACAGGTCGAGCGTCGTTTTCTCGATCGGCGCCGAGGACGCGATGCCCGCGTTCGACACGAGGACATCGACCCCGCCGAATTCGACAGCGGTATAGGCGTAAGCGTCGATGATCGCCTGCTCGTCGGTCACGTTCATTTCGACTGTGCGCACGACGTCCGCGCCGAACTGCTTGGCGAAACCTGCGCGGACTTCTTCGAGCGAGCCTGCGTTGATGTCGGCCAGCATGACGCAGGCGCCTTCGGTCAGGTAGCGATGCGCGGTCGCCGCACCGATGCCGCCAGCCCCGCCCGTGATCAGCGCGACGCGGCCCGCCATGGATTTCGGCTTCGGCATCCGCTGGAGTTTCGCCTCTTCGAGCAGCCAGTATTCGATGTCGAAAGCTTCCTGTTCGGGCAGGCCGCAGTATTCCGACACCGCCGACGAACCGCGCATCACGTTGATCGCGTTGACGTAGAACTCGCCCGAGATCCGCGCCGTGGCCTTGTCCTTGGCGAAGGTAATCATGCCGACACCGGGGACCAGATAGACCACGGCGTTGGGATCGCGCAGCGCGGGCGAGTTATCTTTTTTGCAGCGGTTGTAGTAGGCTGCGTAGTCATCGCGGTAGGCTGCGACCTGCGCGGGCAGCCCTTCCAGCACCTCGTCCACGTTGTTCTTCGCGGGATCGAAAGCAACGACCAGCGGACGGATTTTTGTGCGCAGGAAGTGGTCGGGGCACGAGGTGCCGAGCGCGGCAAGCGGCTCCATATTCTTGGAATTGACGAACTCAAGTACGGCATCCTGATCGTCGAAATGTCCGACCATGTGCTGCGCGCCCGAGACCATGCCGCGGATCGCAGGCATCAGGCGGGCCGCGACAGCGCGACGGGCGTCACCATCAAGAGAGGTGTGAACCGCGCCGCCGAATGCCGCCTGCCCTTCGGTCTTGGCCGCGAACCAGTCCATCGCTTTCTGGATGATTTCCAGCGTCAACTCATAACACGCCTTCGCATCGTCATCCCAGGTGAACAGGCCATGCGATTCCAGCACGACGCCCTTTGCATCGGGGTTCTCCAGACAGAACTTTTCCAGCCAAAGACCCAGTTCATAACCCGGTTTTTTCCACGGCAACCAGCCGATGTCGGAGCCGAAGATCTCTTGCGTCAGTTCCTTGGAATTCTTCGACGCAGCAATAGCGATGATCGCGTCGGGGTGCATGTGATCGACGTGCTTGCGCGGAACGTAGGCATGAAGGGGGGTATCAATCGACGCGGCGCGCGGGTTCAGGTTCCAAGTGCAGTGCGGCAGGTAGCCGACCATTTCGTCCTCGAACTCCACCCCGCGATAGATGCCTTTAAGCGCGCGGAGTTTGTCCATGTAGAGCGTGGCGAAACCGTCCATCTTGATCGAACCGACGTCACCGCCCGAGCCTTTGACCCAGAGAACCTCGACCTCCTCACCGGTCAGCGGATCTTTCTCCATGACCTTGGCCGAGGTGTTGCCGCCCCCGTAATTGGTGATCCGCTTGTCAGAACCGAGCAGGTTCGAGCGGTAAAGCAGCTTTTCCGACTCGCTCATGCTGGCGGCTTTTGCGTCGTCCCACCCGTTAACAAGGCGCTGATCTGCACCGGAATTCGACATCATATCCTCCCTTCGCGCGCAAAACGCGATAATACCCTTTGATGCAAAACTGTCGGGGGTGCGGCGCAATGTCAATCATAAACAATCATAAATGATCGTTTGCATGTGCAGCATGATTGTTTTTGACTTTTTGTGATTGACAGATTGGCGGATTCTCTCGCAACATCTCATTCCAAGGGAGTATTCAATGCACGAAACCGAGCGTCATAGGGTCATTCTATCCGCTGTTCAGGACCGGCCGGTCGTGACGGTGATTGACCTATGTGGCCTGACCGGAGCCTCGGAAGCCACTATTCGCAGGGATATCGGCACGCTTCATGAGCGCAAGAAGCTGCGCCGCGTGCGTGGCGGTGCCGAGGCTCTGACCCCGCCGCAAGTGGTCGGGTTGGCCGGCCGTCCGTTTTCAATCAACGAAACGATCAACATCAAGCAGAAACAAGCAGTCGCACGCGCTGCCGTCGAATTGTGCGAGGATGGCGATCCCATCATCATCAACGGCGGCACGACGACGTTCCAGATGGTCCACCCGCTCGCGTCCAAGCGGATGCAGGTGTTCACCAACTCGTTCCCCATCGCGGCGCATCTGCTGAAGAACTCCAAGAACACGATCATGCTGTCGGGCGGTGTCATCTACCGCGAACAGAACATCGTGCTCTCCCCGTTCGAGAACGACGTGACGCGCAATTTCTACGCGCGCCGCATGTTCATGGGGGCGCAAGGTATCGGCCCGCTGGGTCTGATGGAGGCAGACCCGCTTCTGATCCAGGCCGAACAGAAACTGATCGGACAGGCCGACGAACTCGTCGTTCTGGTCGACAGTTCGAAATTCGAGCACCGCAGCAGCCTCGTTCTGTGCGGTCTCGACCGGATCGATATCGTGATCACCGATGAAGGGATCACGGACAAAACGGCCGCCATGCTCGAAGCAGCGGAGGTCAAGCTCATCGTAGCCCCAGTTGAGGGCGCGGAAGCGAAGGAGGCGGTAACTTAAATCCGCCAGTTGCACTTTAGGGAGGAAATCATGAGTGTAATGAAGAAGATCTTGTCGACCGCAGCGATCGCCGCTGCGTTTACCGGCTCGGCCGCTCAGGCCGAGGACATGCGCATCGCTCTGGTCGTGAAAGCACTGGGTATCGGCTTCTTCGAAGCTGCCGCCAAAGGTGCCGAAGAGGCCGCCGCAGAGCTTGGCGACGTCGAAATCATCTACACCGGTCCGACCGACACCACCGCTGAAGGTCAGATCGAAGTGATCAACTCTCTTATCGCGCAGGGCGTCGACGCCATCGCGATTTCGGCCAACGACCCTGACGCGGTCGCGCCTGCCCTCGCCCGCGCCATGCAGCGCGGCATCACCGTCATCTCGTGGGACTCGGGCGTTGCCGAAGAAGGCCGCCAGATGCACCTGAACCCGTCGTCGAACCCGCTGATCGGTAACATGATCATCAAGCTGGCCGCCGACCACCTGCCCGAAGGCGGTCAGGTCGCCGTTCTCTCGGCATCGGCCACCGCGACGAACCAGAACATCTGGATCGAAGAGATGAACAAGGTGATGGGCAACTACCCCGGAATCGAAGTCGTCGCGACCGTTTATGGTGACGACCTCGCCGACAAGTCCTACCGCGAAGCGCAGGGCCTGATGCAGTCCTATCCGGACCTCGACGCCATCATCGCGCCGACCTCGGTTGGTATCGTGGCTGCCGCTCAGGCTGTCGCGGACGCTGGCAAGGCGGGCGAGATCAACGTCACCGGTCTGGGCCTGCCGTCGGAAATGGCTGGCGCGATCGAGTCCGGCGCATCGCAGTCGTTCGCCATCTGGAACCCGATCGACCTCGGTTACTCGGCAACCATGATCGCGCACGCACTGGCAACCGGTGAAGCCACCGCAGAGCCGGGTGCATCGATCCCGATGGGCCGCATGGGCGAAGTGACCCTCGACGACACTAACTCGGGCGCCATGGCCGATCCGTTCGTCTACGACGCATCGAACATCGCCGACTTCGTCAACATTTTCTAAGCATCCCACAGACCGGCGCGCGTCAGACCGCGCGCCGGTCTTCTTTTCGGGGGTTTTATGCAATCTCTTCATCAGTCGGACGGGCCCGCTCTCAGGCTCGACCGGATCACCAAGACATTTCCGGGCGTCAAAGCGCTCGATAACGTGCAGCTGGGCCTCTATCCGGGTCAGGTGACTGCGCTTGTCGGCGAAAACGGCGCAGGCAAGTCGACGCTCGTGAAGATCCTGACGGGCATTTACCAGCCCGACGGCGGCGCGATCTATGTCGGCGACACCGAAGTGAATTTCCCGACCGCGCAGGACGCGGCGGCGCACGGTATCACGGCCATCCACCAAGAAACGGTGCTGTTCGACGACCTCACCGTAGCAGAAAACATCTTTCTCGGTCACGCGCCCAAGACCAAATGGGGCCTGATCGACACCCGCACCCAGACCCGCAAGGCCGCCGAAATCCTGCGGGGCATCGGGGCCGAGATCGACCCGCAGGCTCGTTTGCGCGACCTCGGCATCGCGTCCAAGCACCTCGTCGCCATTTCACGCGCGCTGTCCATCGATGCGCAGGTCGTAATCATGGACGAGCCGACCGCTTCGCTGTCGCACAAGGAAATCCACGAACTGTACGAGCTGGTGGATAAGCTCAAGGCGCAGGGCAAGGCGATCCTGTTTATCAGCCACAAGTTCGACGAGATCTTCCGCATCGCCGACCGCTACACCGTGTTCCGCGACGGGCAGTTCGTGGCGGACGGCTTGATTTCGGAAATTAGCGAAGGCGAGCTGGTCCAGATGATGGTCGGCCGTTCCGTCGATCAGGTGTTCCCGAAACGCGAGCCGCTCTTGGGGACCGAGGTTCTTCAGGTCGTCGGTTACGACCATCCGACGGAGTTCGAGGGCATCAACTTCACCCTGCATCGTGGCGAAATCCTTGGGTTTTATGGCCTTGTCGGTGCGGGCCGGTCAGAGTTTATGCAATCGCTCTTCGGCATCACCAAACCGTCCAAGGGCGTGACCAAAATTGACGAACAGATCACGGTCATCCGGTCTCCTGCTGCGGCGGTCGAGGCGGGTATCGTCTACGTGCCCGAGGACCGCGGCCTGCAAGGCGCGATCCGCCCCATGCCGATTTTCCAGAACGTGTCGCTCGCCTCGCTGAAACGCACGTCGAAGGACGGGTTCATCCGGCTGGCCGAGGAATTCGCCCTCGCCCGCGAATACACCCAGCGCCTCGACCTGCGGGCGGCATCGCTCGATACGCCTGTCGGCAATCTGTCGGGCGGCAACCAGCAGAAAGTTGTCATCGCGAAATGGCTGGCGACGAAGCCGAAGGTCATCATCCTTGATGAGCCGACCAAGGGCATCGACATCGGCTCGAAAGCTGCCGTCCACGACTTTATGGCCGAACTTGCCGCGCAGGGCCTCGCCGTCATCATGGTCAGTTCCGAAATCCCCGAAGTCCTCGGCATGTCCGACCGCGTGATCGTCATGCGCGAAGGCAAGATCGTTGCAGAAGTCAGCGGCGATGACATGACCCCCGAAACTCTGGTCCGCCACGCTGCGGGCATCGCGGAGGCATAAATGAGCATCCTCAAATCCCGCGAGATGATCCTGACAGGCGCGATTGTCGTTCTGGTGATCCTCATCGCGACCCGTTTCCCCGCGTTTGTCGCGCCATCGAACCTCGCCGCCGTGTTCAATGACACCTCGCCGCTGATCCTGCTGGCGATCGGCCAGATGATCGTGATCCTGACCAAGTGTATCGACCTGTCGGTGGCGGCGAACCTCGCGCTGACGGGGATGGTCTGCGCGATGATCAACGTCGCAGCGCCCGGAACGCCGGTGGTCGTCATCCTGATCGTCGCTATCGCGCTTGGCGCTTTGCTCGGCATGTTCAACGGCGTGCTGGTGTGGAAGCTGGACATCCCGCCCATCGTGGTGACGCTCGGCACGATGACCATCTATCGCGGCATTATCTTCCTGATTTCAGACGGGAAATGGGTCAACAGTCATGAAATGTCCGGCGCGTTCAAGGCATTCCCCCGCGCCGTTCTGCTCGGACTGCCGATGCTGTCGTGGATCGCGATCATCCTGACCATTGTCTTCTTTGTCATCATGACCCGCACCACACTGGGCCGCGCATTCTACGCTGTCGGCGGCAACCCTCATGCGGCGGTCTATACGGGCATCGACGTGGGCAAGACCCAGTTCTGGGCCTTCACCTTTTCGGGCGCGCTTGCTGGCCTCGTCGGCTACCTCTGGGTGTCGCGCTACGCGGTCGCTTACGTGGATATCGCGCTGGGGTTCGAGCTCGACGTGGTCGCCGCCTGTGTGATCGGAGGCATCGCGATCTCGGGCGGGATCGGGTCCATCGGCGGAGCGGTCCTCGGCGCGCTGTTCCTTGGCGTGATCAAGAACGCCCTGCCCGTCATCAACGTCAGCCCGTTCTGGCAAATGGCCATCTCGGGTAGCGCGATCATCATCGCCATCGCCGTCAACACCCGCGCTGGCCGCACCAAAGGCCGCATCATCCTCAAGAAAGCGGAGGCCGCGCAATGAGCCATACCGACCGCATCATTCCCGACCGCCTCCAGTCCCCGCTCCAGAAGAACCTGAAAAGCTGGGAGACGCTGCTGCTCGCCGTCGCCATCGGGATTTTCATCGCGAACTCGTTCGCCTCGCCGTACTTCCTGAACGCTTGGAACCTGTCGGACGCGACGTTCAACTTCACCGAAAAGGCGATGATCGCATTTGCGATGGCTCTATTGATCATCGCGGGCGAGATCGACCTCTCGGTCGCGTCGATCATCGCGCTGGCGTCGACCGCGATGGGGGCTGTGGCGCAGTTCGATGTATCCACGCTGACCATCGTGCTCACCGGCCTCGCCGTCGGCACCGCTTGCGGCGCGTTCAACGCGGTCCTCGTGACGGTCATGGGCCTACCATCGATCGTGGTGACTATCGGTACCATGAGCCTGTTCCGCGGCATCAGCTACATCGTCCTCGGCGACCAAGCCTACCGCGGCTACCCGCGCGATTTCGCCTTCTTCGGTCAGGGCTACGTCTGGTGGGTCATTAGTTTCGAGTTCGTGCTCTTCCTCGTGCTCGCCGTGATCTATGGCATCCTGCTGCACAAAACCAACTTCGGGCGCGCGGTCTACGCCATCGGCAACAACGCCACGGGCGCGCTGTTTTCGGGCATCCGCGTGGGCCGTGTGAAGTTCATCCTGTTCATGCTCACCGGCCTGATGTCAGGCGTCGCAGCGGTCTGCCTGACCTCGCGCCTCGGCTCCACCCGCCCGTCCATCGGGCTTGGCATGGAGCTTGAGGTCGTCACGATGGTCGTCCTCGGCGGTGTCAACATCTTAGGCGGTTCGGGCTCCATTCCGGGCGTCGTCATCGCAGCCTTCGTCATGGGCCTCGTGACCTTCGGCCTTGGCCTGCTGAACGTGCCGGGTATCGTGATGTCGATCTTCATCGGTGCGCTGCTGATCGGCGTAATCGCCCTGCCGCGCCTCTGGGCGATGTGGAGGAAGTGATGCAGAAATATGCCTTCAAAATGAAGCTGCACGACGGGCAGCTCGGAGAATACAAGCGCCGCCATGACGAGATCTGGCCCGAACTGGTCGCGCTGTTGAAAGACGCGGGCATATCGGATTACTCGATCCATCTGGACGAGGAGACGGGGATCCTCTTCGGTGTCCTCTGGCGAACGGACGATCACGGCATGGAGGATCTGCCGAAGCATCCTGTGATGCAGAAATGGTGGGCGCATATGGCCGACATCATGGAAACGCACCCGAACAACGAACCCGTCGCGACCCCGCTGACGAACGTGTTCCACATGCCATGAAGCACATCGCCGTTATCGACGTCGGCAAGACCAACGCCAAGCTGGCGCTGGTCGATGCCGCGACTTTGGAAGAAATCGCTGTGCGGACGCGGCCCAACGTGGTGCTGACGGACGGTCCCTACCCGCACTTCGATCTGGATGGTCATTTCGCCTTCTTTATGGAGGTTTTGGCCGAGTTTCAGACCGCCTACGGCATCGACGCGATCAGCATCACGACGCACGGGGCGTCTGCTACTCTGATCGATCACGACGGTGCTGCGCTGCCCATGCTGGACTACGAATTTAGCGGGCCAGATAGCGCCGACGGCTATGACGCGCTGAGGCCGTCTTTCGATGCCACCGGCTCGCCGAGGTTGCCGCTCGGTCTCAACGTCGGCGCTCAGTTGCATTGGCTGTTCGATGCGCACCCCGACCTGCGCAATCAGGTCAAAGCGATCGTCACTTACCCGCAATACTGGGGCTATCGCCTTACCGGAGAGCTGGCGACCGACGTCACCAGTCTTGGCTGTCACACCGACCTGTGGGAGCCGCAAAATGAACGTTTCTCGGCGCTTGTCGACAGTCTGGGGATCGCGGGCCTCATGGCCCCTGCCCGTAAATCATCCGACGTGCTTGGCACAATCACCGATGTCATCGCAAAGGCTACCGGCATCCCGTCCGGCACGCCCGTGATGGTCGGCATCCACGACTCCAACGCCTCGCTCTACCCGCATCTGCTTGGCCGTGAGGGCGCGTTCTCGGTCGTCTCGACAGGGACATGGGTGATCTGCATGGCGATGGGCGGCAGCGCGCAGCGACTAGACCCGAACCGCGATACGCTGATGAACGTAAACGCACTGGGCCAAGCGGTCCCGACCTCACGCTTCATGGGAGGGCGCGAGTTCGAAATCATCCGCAAAGCCCGCGACTGGCAGGCAACCGATGCTGACCGCGACAGCATACTCGGCGGGATCTATCTGCTGCCAGCGGTGGAGCCGAACACCGGCCCCTTTGCGGGCCGCGCCGCGTCATGTGTCGGGCTTGCCCGCACCGAAGGCGAAGAACTGGTCGCCCTGTCCTACTACCTCGCCCTGATGACGCACACGTGCCTTGACCTGATCCGCGCCAAAGGCCCGACCGTGATCGAAGGTCCGTTCGCCAAGAACACCGACTTCCTCGCCATGCTTGCCGCGATCAGGCCCGACGGTGTCGAGGTCGCGGCCTCCGCCACAGGCACCAGCGTCGGCGCGGCAATGCTGTGCATTCCGGACGCTAAAGCGCCAGAGACCACCCGCGTCACCCCGCCCGAGGACAGCCGCCTTGCCGCTTACGCAACGGACTGGTGGCGGCTGGTGAACGGCTAGACGGTCGCCATGTATCTCGGCTTTCCAATGATCGAGCGCAGGGTCCGCTTGGCATAGCCCTGCGCTTCGAGCCGCTTGAGCAGCGATTTAATCTCGCCCACAGGCGGGAGATCAGCGAGCGGTAGTTTGCTCGTCAATTCCTCGCTATGCTGGGCATCGAAAACGAAGTCGCGCAGTTCCTCCGCCGAGACGCCCTTGGTGCCGCAACGGATCAGGCCCACCACCATCACGCGTTCAGCCATGGACAGTCCCGCGAACTCCGCATGTTGATCGCGCAGCACCAGATCGGATAGCACGGCGCGCCGGGCTGCCTGCATCACGGCAGAGCGGACATTGACGCCCAGCCCATTGGTCCAAACGAATTTCAGTGCGGGCCCGATGACCCAGCCGCCGAGGCCGAGCTTGTCGATCTCCACCTTCCCGAGCCGTTTCAGACGGCGATCAAGCTGGGCCGACATTTCGTTCAGTGACTGCTTTGGCGCGCGCATCCAGTCATGCAGTTCGACCTTGGCAAACTGGGGATCGATAAAATCGTGCGAGATGATCGGCACTGGTGCGCCGGCTTGCTGATCTGCCTCACTTAGCCCCAGCAGCGGGTTCGCGGGGTCGAGAACGAAGTGTTTTTGCAGGAACCGCTGGCAATTGCGTTGACCAAGGACGAAGTCGTGCTGACGGAAACCGCGGTCCAGAAACCCTCCGAAACCGCCGAGCAGGCCACAGGCAATCGCACTTGCGCCAACACCGAGCGTTTTTCCGTTCTTGCTACGCGACGGGGTGATCAGGAAACGCGAATGCACATCGGGGTCCTGCGCCTGCAAAAGCTCCGCCGGTTTGAAGCGCGCCTGCCCCGTGAACGTCTTTTGCAGTTTCTTGGCGATCGCCGCGATGCCGAGCATCTTGTGCAGCTTACCAGCGGGCAAAACGGCAAAGCTCTCACCCTCTGGGAACGGATCGACCATCAGCACGGCGCGGTGCGCCATCCTTGCTTTGCGTGGATTGGGCCGCAGCAGCGGGCCGTCCTCGGTTTCTTTTGCGGCCTGACGGATCGCGTAACGGGCATGGGCGAAGGGTTCGTTATCAATCGCGCCGCCATCAAGCGCGATGTAGGGCGTCTGCGTCTGATATGCCGTCTCGCCAAAGAACGGACGCGCGGTCTGTTTCGGGTCGAGGTCATACGGCAACGCCCCGCCTTGCGCCCGCGCATTGCTGTCGAGCGCACCCATTTCCCACGGCGAAGTGTCGACGACGCGCGGCGCCAGCGCCAACGGAAACGCCCCTGTCGCAAGGCTCGCCACCGTCAGTTTTGTCCAGTTCCCGCCATCCGAGCGATCCAGCGGAAGCGGCGACTGGCTTTGCCGCGGATCAAGCTGCACACCATCATCGCCCCACGCATCAAGCCATGGCGACGGCAGCGCGGGCCCTTCGCCCAATCCGTTGAACCGGAAGTGCCGCACGATGCCGTGCTGGGACATCAGGAACGGATCGCCGCCGCCGAACGTCACCTGATAAACCGTCGGATTGATCGCGGTCGTGGTTAGGAACAGGTCCAGCTGGGACGAGATGAAATCGTAGCCCTTTTCGGACCCTGTCCACGCATTGATCCCAACCAGAGCCTGCCGCGCAACGTCATCGAGGTGATGCCCGTTCAACACCGAAATCGCGCCAGTCGCGTCGATACCAGCAGCTTCCTGATCGAGTGTTTTGCGATCGGTCTCCAGATCCTCCATCGCGAGCAGGCCCGTTTTCAAACCTTCGTCCCACATACGGACGTTGTTGACCCACGTGTCGAAAATGCGCTTCAGCACCAGCTTGCCCGAGACTTCGCCGTTGCCACACGCGGGGTACGAAAGGTCCTGCGGCGCGCTCCAATCCGGCTCGCCATTGCGTCCGACCGCGAGCAGGTTCGTCGCGATCAGTCCGGCACACATCCCGCCCGCCGATGCGCCCGAAATCGCCTTGAGCATCACCTTGTGCTTCGGCCCGCCCGGTTGGCCGACGCGCGCATTATGCGAATACATCGCCCGCATCAGATAATCGACAACACCCGCGGTATAAGCACCAGCAGAAATCGCGCCGGCCATCGTCAGGCCAATGACAAATACGGGTGTCCCATCGCTATCGCGATCAAAGATTTCCTGCATAGAAATAACCACTTAACAAAACTATTGGAACCTCGCGAAATCCACCGCTACCAGATGGTTCGCTGCTGGTATGGCAATCTGCGGCAGGACAGGTATGGGCGTTTCGATATCCGTCTCGTCCAACCTGAATTCATAAACGAGGAACCAGACATCGTGCTCTTTGTTGATCGCTATGTCCTTCAATGCAGCGTCCGGATCGCGCCGACCTGCGCCAAGCTGACGGTCGATTTCATCGCGGCTGAACTGGACGTTCTGATTGATCTTGAGCTCTTCGTCAGTCACCACGATGGCCAGGACACGGTAGTACCCAACTGGCAACGAAAACAGACCGTTGAGAATGCACGACAGAAAATTGGAACCGCAGGTTATGCGGTCAAAATCCTCATACCAACGCTCCGGCCCGTCGATGATCGCCCCGTCCGAATAGATCTGCTCAACCGGCGTCAAAAGCGCGAATCCTCCACCCGGAGTACGGAGCGAGCCGAAGCTGTGATAGCCTGCCGAACGCAACGCATCACGCAATGCAAGCTCGGCATCTGCAAGTGTTTCAACAGGGCCGAACTGGTCTTTGAGGCGAGCTACGCTCAGCACCACGTCTCGCGAAGGTCGCGGTGCGGGCATCGGAAATAGTGTGGGCGGCTTTGCGGAGATTTCCCCCTCATCCGAGGGACTTTCTGCACCCTCCGAGCACGCGAAAAGCAGCAATGCAAAGAGCACTCCGAGAGTTCGTCGCAGCGTCTCAAGCATCGCTGTCTTCTCTTACGAAGAACAAAAAGCCCATCGCGGCGATGACGATACCTTGAAGTGGACCCATGAAGATCGTGGAATTCTCTAGATGGCTCACGATCTTCGGGCCGGTCGGTGTTTCAACTCCCATCCACCAATTGATGCTCGGCATAAGAAGCACCAGAAGCAAAACCAGCACGTAGAACACGGAGATCCCGACAGCGAGACGACAGAATGCTCTGCGGACTTTCTGCTCTTTGGATCTCTTGGACTGGATCGCGCTTGCACCGAGGACACTCGTCATCAAGCCGAGCGTCGGGACGAAATTCGGGAGCGCCCAGTTCCAGATACGCGCGCTTTCCGCCCCCAAACGGGGCGTGGACGTCATCACGATCAGGCAGAGAAAAATCAGGCCGAAAGCAGCAAACCAGATGGTCGCGAGCTGATATCGCGCCTTCTCGATGGGAACAAACATACAGACCCCGAAAACCAAAAAACAAATAAAACAGCATTAACAATTGCGAGCGTAACACAGAGCTTTGCAAATTGGGACAATTTATGCGGCTGGTCGCTGGCAGTTTGTCAGAGGCGGCGGCAATCGCGGCCGCCGCCTCAAAGGGCTAACCTCGGGCCATCTCCCCCCTCAGAAATTCCTCGGGATCGTCGATTTCGACCAGCCGCTTGCCCTTGATCCACCAGAAGCGGTTGCCGACGTTGCGCAGGAATGTGCGGTCGTGGCTGACGAGCAGGCAGGAGACGTCGTTGTCGATCAGCTCGGCCTCAAGTGCTTCCTGCCCTTCGATGTCGAGGTGATTTGTCGGCTCGTCGAGGAGGTAGAAGTTCGGGTTCCTCAGCCGCAGGAGCAGCATGGCGAGGCGCGCTTTCTGCCCGCCGGACAGCGCGTCGATGTTCGTGCTCTGCATCTGGAAATTGATGCCAGCGCCCGCCAGTGACGCCCGCGCGCGTTCGTCGCCGATGCTGAAGTTGCTGGTGACGGCGCTGATTGGCGTGTCCGCGGCGCTAAGCATACTCAGGTGCTGATCGGAAAACGCAGGTACGATCGAGGCAGCGCACTTCACGGTGTCATCTTCGCCCATCAGTGCCTTCTGGATCAGGCTGACGAGCTGGGTTTTGCCCGTGCCATTGGCGCCCAGCAGAACCACACGGTCGCCGCGCGAAATCCACTTTTGGCCGGTCTTATAGAGAACGCGGCCATCGGGCGTTTGAACCTCGATATCCTCCAGCGTGACGAGCGCCTTGGAATGGGTGCCGCTGTTCACCAGTTTGATGTCACCCGCCGACCGTTCGCGGTGGACGGGACGAGCGGCGGCCTCGAGCTTGTCGGCGCGTTCGGTCAGTTGCTTGGTCTTGGTCAGCAGCAGGTCGGAGCCGGAGTTGATGCCGACATTCTTGAGCTTGGCCGCCTGACGGCGCAGCTGCTTGGCCTTGTTCATGTCGTTCGCCAGCTGGCGTTCGTCCGCCGCGTCGGACTCGTCGAGTGCAGCGCGGGCAGCCGAGAACGGCAGGTTGAACACGCGCGAATTTTCGGCCCGCAGGAACAGGGTGCGGTTCGTCGTGGCGTCCAGAAACGCGCGGTCGTGGGAAGTCAGGATCACCGGTGTCTCACGCGGCAGGTTGCCCAGCCACGCCTCCAGCAACGCCACACGTTCGAGGTCGAGGTGGTTGGTAGGCTCGTCCAGCAGCAGGACATCGGGTTCCTTCACCCAGACCGACGCCAGCATCGCCGTCCGCTGCCAGCCGCCGCTGAGTTCGCCGAGCGTCTTGTGCTGCATCTCGTCGGGCACCGACAGCTCGTCCAGCACCACGTCTACGCGCCAGCTTTCGAAGTCCACCTGCTCGGGCGGCAGCGCGGCCAGTACCCAGTCATAGAGGGTTACGCCCAGCGCCTCGTCAGGCACGTATTGCTCCACATAGCCGACACGGAGACCGCGGGCATAGGTGATGTCGCCCGTCGTCGGATCGTGCTCACCCGCGAGGCAATCGAGCAGCGTCGTCTTCCCCCGCCCGTTCGCGGCGACGAGGCCGATGCGGTCGGATTTGGAAACAGTCAGGTTGAGGTCAGAGAAAAGCGGGTCGCCAAGGGTCACGCCCAGCGCATTGGTATTGATAATGGTCATAGATATCTCGGGTCACAGAAATTTTGCCGCAATGCGGCTCTGGGCAGACCTTTGATGGAAATCGTCGGTCAGCCCTGCAAACAGATTTGCAGGGCAACACGGGGACCATGCTGAAGTCGGCGGATGATACGCATGTTCAGCTCTTGCCCTCCCGTTGTGAAATCCTTGACCAATGACCCGAGCGTAAAGCGCTGGGTGCGGCTTGGCAACCTAGAGGATTCCTGACCCTATTAACCGCCGACTCGGTTGCGCAGCACTGTCACGAAGAACAGCAGCATCGACAGGATGGTCAGGATCGAACCGACCTTTGCCAATGTCTCGCCCTGCTCGGTCAATGCCATCACGATACCCGGCACGATGACGATGACCGATAGGACCGCCAGCCAGAAATGGACGTTCGACAGTTTCGACGCCGCAGCCGAGGGACTGAGCGCGTAGTACGCGCCAAACACCGACGAAGCGACAAAACCGATGAGGTTGAGATGTCCGTGGGCTGGCGAAAGGCTGTGGTCCCCCGTGGCGGACATCACGATCCCCCAAGCCATACCAATCAGCGCGCAAAGTGCGCCGAACGCGAAAAACCGTTGTGATACAGAGTTCATAGCTGTCTTCTCTTTTGTCAGGCGCCCAGCGGTGGGCCGGTGAATGTCAGATTGAAGCGGCTGCCCGCCTCGATGATGGCGGGCATGTCCATCGGAATGCTCAGATCCCGATCTGCGGCCTCGTAGAAAAAGCCCTCGAAACCGCCGGGAGTCAGGATGACCAGATGGCGTGACGGCGTGTCGGAGCAGACGCGGAAGGTGTGCTCTTTGCCGCGCGGGATGAACACGCTTTCGCCCGGTCCCAAACGGCGCAGGTCGCCCTCGACCCAGATCTCGATCTCTCCGGTGAGGACGATGAACACTTCGTCCTCGGCGGCGTGAACATGGCGTGGCGGCCCTTCGCCTGCCGGTGTCGTGGAGTCCACGATCGACATCGCGCCGTTCGTTGCCTCTTTGGTCAGGATGGTGCGGTAGCTGACGTTGTTCCAGCTCACCTCTTCGGTTCGTTCCATAATGCCCCCCCTTGAAGATACAGGTTCCCAGCGGGGTGCCTTCGGGCATCCCGTTCAGTTCTGAAACCTCCGTTTGTAATTAAATTGCGTGGATGTACCCTACGCCGAGTGCGATCATAATTGAATATTCTGGATGTTATATCGTACATAAATGAAATGAATATTCAGTCGTTCGACCTGAACCTTCTCAAAGTCTTTGCTGCACTGTTCGCGGAGGGCTCCGTCACCAAAGCGGCGGAGCGTCTGGGCGTGTCGCAACCCGCCGCGTCGACGTCTTTGCGAAAGTTGCGCGACGCGCTGGGTGACCCGCTGTTCGTTCGCGCGGGCCACAAGCTGACGCCGACCGCCGTGGCCTTGGAATTGCGGCCCGAGGTCGAAAAGGCGCTGACCGCGATATCGGGTCTGCTTGACTACGGTACCGACCTTGACCCTGCGCGATTGAACGAACGGATCTGGCTGTCGGGGTCGGACTTCTTTTCCGAACTGATGATGCCGCGCCTGCTGGAGAACATCCGCCTCTCAGCCCCGAACCTGCAAATCATCATGGTGGACCGCGTGTTCGGCACCACGCTCGACGCGCTGGAAAACGGCACGGTCGACATCGCGTTCTGGCCCGATCTGGACATGCCCAAATGGGTAAACCGTCAGCACTTGGTCACCACACGATTTGAGTTCATTGCGCGAACCGGCAACAAGCGTCTGACCTCGGCGGGCATTGCTGATGGCGAGCAGATCCCGCTGGGTCTGACCTGCGACCTCTCGCACGTCCATTTTTCACCCGACGGCCGCACGCTGGACGATATGGACCTGATCCTCACCAAGATGGGCCGCAAGCGGAACATCATCGCAACTCTGCCGACTTTTTCCGCCGTGCTCGCTACAGTGAAGGGGAGCGAGGTGATCGGCACCATGCCCTCACACCTGATCGACCGCCTCGGCCCGCATCACGGCATCACGCGCCATCCCCTGCCGGTGGACCGAGCCGATATTCCGCTGATGATGCTGTGGAACCGCCGCTCCGATAATGCCCCCGGCCATCGGTGGCTCAGGGGGCAGATCGCAGAGTGTTTCGCGAGGCTTTATTCGCCGCTCAGCAGCCAGTCGTAGACCAGTTTCGCGCGGTTTGAGGCATTCGGATGCAGTTTGATGTAGAACACCTCGGTCGCTTCCATCCGGTGCGGCAGCATCGTCACCAGTCGCCCCGTGTCGAGGTAACTGTGGGTGAGGCTCGTCCAGCCAAGGACCACGCCCATGTCATCCTCTGCCGCTTGCAGCGCGATGACGTAGTTGTTTACGCGGTGGCCTGGGCGCATTTTGCCTGAATAGCCCGCACTGGCGAGCCAACGGGTCCAGTCGACCCAGCCGGTCTCATTCACGTCGATGTGGATCAGCGAAAGCTGAGCGAGGTCGGCGGTGGTTTGTGCGGGGTGCTTTTCGGCATACGATGGACTGGCGAGAGCCTGCACCTGATCTTGGAACAGGACATCGCAGGCGCCCTTTTCGCGGCTGATATCGCCGTAATGAATGCTGAGGTCACAGTCCTGCGGTTGCTGGCTGCTGTCGCTGACGATCTGCGCGACCGAGACGTCTCCGTGTTCGCGCCAGAACCGCGCAAGCTTCGGGGTGAGCCAGAGTGAACTGACAGCCGTCGACACACCGATGGTCACAGCTGCGCGGTCGGTCCGCTGGCGAAGCTGGTCGGTCGCGTCAGCCATCGTTTCAAACCCGCGCTGGAGGGCGACGAGCAAATACGCCCCTGCCTCCGTCAGAGCGACGCCGCGATGGTGGCGGGAGAAGAGCGAACAGCGCAGTTCGGCCTCCAGCGCTTTGACCTGATGGCTGATCGCGGCGGGTGTCACGTTCAGCTCCTGAGCGGCAGAGCGGAAACTGACATGACGCGCGGCGGCCTCGAACGCGACGAGCGCGCTCATCTGCGGAAGGTTGTAGGGCCGTTTGACCAAGCTGACCTCATGGTTAAGGAGCGAAAAACGCGCAATAGATGCGCCTTCACTATTCTCAGGTTACTTCAGCTAATTCCAAGATTACTTTTTCTGCAATTGCCAATCAGCCTGTCAGGTCGAAAAGTTTTCCTGCGAAAAACAGGAGACGCGCGATGATCCATGATGCAGTACCCCCCGCAAAATCAGGACGTCGCAAGCGTCGCGGTTCCGGCCATACGGAGCGGAGCAGCGAGCCGGGTCAGAACCTGCACCTGCGCGTGCCCTTTATCACCCGCAACATCCCGACCTACGATCTGCTGGACGAGGGTTCGCTGGAGAAAATCGAAGCGACCGCCGACCGCATCCTTGCCGAGATCGGGATCGAAGTACGCGAGGACGAAGAAACCGTGCGCCTCTACCGCGAGGCCGGCGCGAGCGTCACCGAAACGGCGGCCAAAGCATGGCGCGTCAAATTCGAGCCGGGCATGATCCGCGAAATCCTGCAAACCGCGCCCGCCGAGTTCACCCAGCACGCCCGCAACCCCGCCAACAACGTGCAGATCGGCGGAAAGGCTGCGGTCTTCGCGCCCTCCTACGGCTCTCCGTTTATTCTGGATGCTGACGGGACGCGCCGCTACGGGACCATTCTGGATTTCGAGAACCTCGTGAAGCTGGGCCAGTCCTCGCCGTGGCTGCACCATTCGGGCGGCACCATCTGCGAGCCGACGGACGTGCCCGTGAACAAGCGTCACCTCGATATGGTCTACGCCCACATGCGCTATTCCGATCGCGGGTTCCTCGGCTCCATCACCGCACCCGAACGTGCCGCCGACAGTATCGAGATGTGCCGCATTCTGTTCGGTGCGGAGTTTGTCGACCAGCACTGCGTGATCATGGGTAACTTCAACACGACCTCGCCGCTGGTGCTCGACGGCGTGACGGCGGCGGGCATCCGGACCTATGCCGCTGCCGGTCAGGGCTCGATCCATCTGCCGTTCCTTCTGGGCGGCGCTGTGTCCCCGCTGACCATGGCGGGATCAGTGGCGCAGTGCCTCGCGGAGTCGATGTCGTCCTGCGCGCTGACCCAGCTTGTCCGTCCGGGCGCGCCTGCCGTCCTCGCAGGGTTCCTGTCGTCGATGTCGCTGCGCACCGGATCGCCCACCTTCGGCACGCCGGAGCCCGCGCTCGGCTCGCTGGTGATGGGACAGCTTGCCCGCCGCATAAACCTGCCACTGCGCTGCGCAGGTAACTTCAGCACCTCGAAAATGCCCGACGGTCAGGCCATGCAGCAGGCGATGATGTCGATGATGTCGGCCATTCAGGGCGGCGCGAACTACATCCTCCACTCGGCCGGATTCCTCGACGGCCTTCTGTCCATGTCCTACGAAAAATTCATTTTGGACAGTGACATGTGCGGCGCTCTTCATGCGTATATGAAGGGGATGGAGGTCAACGAGGACACGCTCGCCTTTGACGCGCTGGCCCAGTTCGGACCGGGGGAGCACCTCTTTGCCACCGACCACACCCTGCGCCACTACCAGACCGCATATTGGGACAGCGGCATGAACGACGACCAGCCGTGGGAGACGTGGGCCGAGCAAGGCAAGGAAGACAGCGCGCTACGTGCCAACAAGCGGTGGAAGAAGATCCTGCAAGAGTTCGAGGCGCCCTACCTTGACCCCGCAATCGACGGCGCGCTCAAGGACTTCATCGCCCAGCACAAAGCATCGATGCCGGACGCATGGTACTGAACAGATAGCCTTCCCAGCGCAAACAACTTGAACAAGGATGGCCCTGCCATCAGCCGGAGCGACGCATGTCCAACGATCCCCTCTTGCAGCCCTATCAGCTCAAGCATCTGACCCTGCGCAACCGCATCATGACCACGAGCCATGAGCCAGCCTACCCCGAAGACGGGATGCCGAAGGACCGCTATATCGCCTACCACGCCGAACGTGCGAAGGCGGGCGTGGCGCTGGCGATGACAGCGGGATCTGCTGCGGTGTCCAAGGACAGCCCGCCCGTGTTCAATAACATCCTCGCGTATAAAGACGAGGTCGTGCCGTGGATCAAACACCTGACGGACGGGCTGCACGAACACGGCTGCGCCGCGATGATCCAGCTCACGCACCTTGGCCGCCGCACAGCTTGGAACAAGGGCGACTGGCTGCCGTCCGTGTCGTCCTCCAAGCACCGCGAGCCTGCGCACCGTGCCTTCCCCAAGCTGGCCGAGGATTGGGACATCGAGCGGATCATCAGCGACTTCGCCGACGCGACCGAGCGGATGAAGGAAGGCGGCATGGACGGGATCGAATTGCAGGTCTACGGCCACCTGCTAGATCAGTTCTGGTCGCCGCTGACCAATGATCTGGACGGTGAGTACGGTCCGCAGACGCTCGACAGCCGGATGAAACTGCTGAACGATGTGCTCACGGGCATCCGCAAGCGGGTCGGTGACCAATTTATCGTCGGCATCCGCTACACCGCCGACGAGGTCGAAAAGGGCGGCATTGATTTCAACGAAGGGATCGAGATTTCCAAGCGCCTCGCGAAAGGCGGGCTGGTCGACTTCCTCAACGTCGTGAAGGGCCGCATCCATACAGACCCCGCGATGACCGACCTCATCCCCATTCAAGGCATGCGAAACGCACCGCACCTCGATTTCGCGGGCGAAGTTCGCAAGGCAACCGGAATGCCGACCTTCCACGCCGCCAAGATCCCCGATGTGGCGACCGCGCGCCATGCTGTGTCTGCGGGCCTCTTGGATATGGTCGGGATGACGCGCGCCCACATGGCCGACCCGCATATCGTGAAGAAGATCATCGAAGGCCGCGAGGATGATATCCGTCCTTGCGTCGGCGCGACCTACTGCCTCGACCGGATTTATCAGGCGGGCGATGCGCTCTGCATCCACAACGCCGCAACGGGCCGCGAGTTGACCATGCCGCACGCCATCACCCCTGCCGCCCAGCGCAAGAAGGTGATGATCGTCGGCGCAGGTCCGGCGGGCCTCGAGGCCGCGCGCGTGGCTGCCGAACGAGGGCATGATGTGACGGTGCTGGAGGCGCAGAAAGACCCCGGTGGTCAGGTGCGCCTCACTGCGCTGAACGACCGTCGGCGCGAGATGATCTCCATCATTGACTGGCGCATGGCCCAGTGCGCCGCCCGCGATGTGGAGTTCCGCTTTAACCTCTGGGCAGAGGCCGAGGACGTCACCGCCCTGAAACCCGATGTGGTGATCGTCGCCACAGGCGGCCTGCCCAATGTGGAGTTGTTCGAGAGCAAGAAGGAACAAGACCTCGTCGTCACGACGTGGGACATGATTACCGGCGATGTGAAGCCCGAAGGCAGCATTCTGATCTATGACGAAAGCGGCGATCACCCTGCCCTCATGGCGGCAGAAGTCGCGGCCAAGGCGGGCTGCAAGGTCGAGGTGATGACCCCAGACCGCACATTCGCGCCCGACATCATGGCGATGAACCTTGTCCCTTATATGCGTAACCTTCAGGACAAGGACGTGACCTTCACCGTCACTCGCCGCCTCAAGGATGTGGAGCGCGACGGCAACCGTCTGAAGGCGAAGATCGGGACGGACTATAGCGATCTGATCACCGAAAAGACCTATGACCAGATTGTCGTGAACTACGGCACCCTGCCCCTCGCCGACCTCTATTTCGACCTCAAACCGCTGTCGTCGAACGAAGGTGCGGTGGATCAGGACGCACTCATCAAAGGCAAGCCGCAGACCATCACCCGCAACCCCGAGGGCACATTCCAGCTGTTTCGCATCGGCGACGCGGTGTCGGCGCGCAATACCCATGCCGCGATTTACGATGCGCTGCGTCTGATGAAGGATATCTGACGCCCAACCTTCCGGCACCTGACAAAACAATTGCCTGCCTCCCCCTTGGCTGGGCTATGGTGGGGCAAGCCAGGTGTCGGGGAGGAAACCTAGGTGCTCGAGTATACCCATAACCACTGGATGGTTCTGGCGTCGCTTGCGATTGCCCTGATCGCGGGCTTCACAGGTCTCAGCCTGACCCGCGGCGCGTCCGCATTGCCCATCGGCAAACGCAAGGCCGTGGTCGCGATGGCGGCTGTCGCACTGGGCGGCGGCATTTGGTCGATGCACTTCGTCGCGATGCTCGGCCTGAACCTGCCCGTGCTCTATTTCTATGACGCGCTGACCACGCTGATCTCTGCGCTGATCGCGATCCTGATCACGGGCGTGTCGCTGATCATCGTCCACTTCGGCAAACGAACCCGAGGACGTGTCTTGGCCGCAGGTGCCGTCATGGGCGTCGGGATCGCGGTCATGCACTACACGGGCATGTCGGGGATGGAGTTGTGCCGTCCTGTTTACACCCCGATGGGCATCCTCTTTGCAGGGATCGCATCAACAGCGCTGTCGTGTTTCGCGTTCTGGATCGCCTACGACAGACGGCGGACACGGAACATCCTGCTCGGCTCGCTCGGCTTCGGGGTCGCGGTTTTTGCGGTGCACTTCGTCGCGATGGCGGGTACGGGTTTCGTGGCGGTGGACAGCTCGGCCAGCGGGCCGTGGATTTCGAACGCATCATTGGCGTTCGCGGTCACATTGGTGGCCTTCGTGATCCTCGGCGCGTTCCTCCTGACAGGTATCAACGTCGCCGCTCCAGAGCCGATGGCCGAAGAGCCTATCGTCGAGGACGCACCCGAGACGCAGATCGTCAGCCAGACCAACCGCATCCCCTACGAGAAAGAGGGCAAGACCCACTTCGTCGACTTCAACGATGTCGCCGCCATCCGTGCCGAGGGGCATTACACGGTCCTCTACCACGAAGCCGAGCGGCTGTTCTGCCCGTGGTCGATTTCGGAGGCAGAGAACCGCATCCACCATCCCGACATCATCCGCACGCACCGCAGCTACCTCGTGAACACCCGTTTTGTGACCGCTTTCGACCGCCGCAAAGACACCGGTGTCTGCTATTTCGACGGCATCGAGTCTCTGCCCAAGGTGCCTGTCGCCCGCGCCCGCATCAGTGAGGTGCGCGAGAAGCTCGGCCTTTAGCGCAGCGCAGCATGATTTTTCTGCGCCTGCGTACGCCGTTCGTGCGCAAACGGCGCATTTCATGGGATTTCGGGCTGTTTTCGGGCCATTGCCCACCTGCCTTTCGAAACTCGTCATAGCGTTTTTCCCAGCCCATCGGGCCAAGGGAGGAACTCATGATACCATCCGGTTTCGAATACCACCGGCCGTCGGACCTACCGACAGCGGTCAAAATTCTGGACGAACACGGCGACGAGGCGCGCGTTCTCGCGGGCGGGCACAGCATCATTCCGATGATGAAACTGCGCATGGCCGATCTGTCCCATCTAATTGACCTTCAGGACGTCGCGAGCCTGAAAGAAGTCTCGGTTGCTGGCGATACCGTTACCATCGGGGCGATGGTCACGCAGGCCGAGTTGATTAGCAACGACGCGCTCGCCAAAGCGGCTCCGATCCTGCGCGAGGCCGCGCTTCAGATCGCCGACCCGCAGGTGCGGTACGTCGGCACGGTCGGCGGCAACGTGGCCAACGGCGATCCGGGCAACGACATGCCGGGGCTGATGCAGTGCCTGGGTGCGACCTATGTCCTCTACGGTTCGGACGGTGAGCGCGAAGTCGATGCGCGCGAGTTCTACGAAGCGGCCTACATGACCGCCCGCGCCGACAATGAAATCCTGACCCACATCAAGATCAAGGCGACCACCGCCGGTTACGCCTACGAAAAGCAGAAGCGCAAGATCGGTGACTATGCCACCGCCGCTGCCGCCGTGCTGATCGAACAGTCGGGCGGCAAGGTGACGAGCGCCTCTATCGCGATGACCAACCTCAGCGATACACCGATCCATTCGACAGGTGCAGGTGACGCGCTGGTCGGCACGGCCTGCGATGCCGCAGCCATCAGCTCCGCGATTGCCGCGATGCAGGCCGACATCCTGCCGAACGAGGACAACCGCGGCCCCATCGAATTCAAACGCCATGTGGCTGCAACCATGCTCCGCCGCGCGATCGAGCGCGCTTGGTCGCGGGCATAAGGGAGGACGACAATGAGCAAGATGCACATCAAGCTGACCGTGAACGGCCAAGAGCACGAGATGCTGGCCGAGCCGCGTGAGCTGCTGATTCACACACTGCGCGAACGGCTGAACATCACCGGCCCGCACATCGGCTGCGAGACCTCCCACTGCGGAGCCTGCACCGTCGATCTGAACGGCAAGTCTGTGAAAGCATGCACCGTTTTCGCGGCCCAAGCCAACGGCGCGGAGATCAAGACCATCGAAGGTTTTGCTGGCCCCGACGGTCTGCACGTCCTTCAGGACAAGTTCCGCGAACACCACGGGCTCCAGTGCGGGTTCTGTACGCCGGGCATGATCACCCGCGCCTACCGCCTGCTTCAGGAAAACCCAAACCCGACCGAAGAAGAGGTTCGCTTCGGCATGGCCGGCAACCTCTGCCGCTGCACGGGTTACCAGAACATCGTGAAATCCATCATGGCCGCCGCCGCCGAGATGAACACCGCGAAGGAGGCCGCAGAATGAAAGACCTGACAGAAGACCAGATCGAACGCGCCGCCAAACTCAAAGGAATGGGCACGTCCCGTAAGCGCGTGGAAGACGTCCGCTTTACCCAAGGCAAGGGCAACTACGTCGACGATATCAAGCTCGACGGGATGCTTTTCGGTGACTTCGTCCGTTCGCCCTACGCCCACGCCCGCGTCAAATCCATCAACATCGAAGAGGCGATGAAGGTCCCCGGCGTGGTCGCTGTGTTGACCGCCAAAGACCTCGAGCCGCTGAGCCTCCACTGGATGCCGACGCTGGCCGGTGACAAGCAGATGGTGCTGGCCGACGGCAAGGTGCTGTTCCAAGGGCAGGAGGTTGCCTTCGTCGTTGCCAGTGACCGCTACGCCGCCGCTGATGCGGTGGAACTGGTCGAGGTGGACTACGAGGAACTGCCCGTCATCGTGAACCCGTTCGAGGCGCTGAAGTCCGACGTGGTCTTGCGCGAAGACATCAAGGACGAAACCTCGGGCGCGCATGGCCCCCGCAACCATCACAACCACATCTTCACATGGACCGAAGGCAACGAGGCCGCCACCGAACAGGCGATCGACAGTGCAGAGGTCGTGGCCGAAGAAATGGTCTACTACCACCGCACACACCCCTGCCCGCTGGAAACCTGCGGCACGGTCGCGTCGATGGACAAGGTGACGGGCAAGCTGACCGTCTGGGGCACGTTCCAAGCGCCTCACGTGGTCCGCACCGTGGCTTCGCTGCTGTCGGGCATCGAAGAGCACAACATCCGCGTCATCTCGCCCGACATCGGCGGCGGCTTCGGCAACAAGGTCGGCGTCTACCCCGGTTACATCTGCGCCATCGTCGCCAGCATCGTGACGGGCAAGCCGGTGAAGTGGATCGAAGACCGCATGGACAACCTGATGGCCACCGCTTTCGCGCGTGACTACTGGATGAAGGGCCGGATCTCGGCCACCAAGGACGGCAAAATCACCGGCCTGCATTGCCACGTAACCGCCGACCACGGTGCGTTCGACGCCTGCGCCGACCCCACGAAGTTCCCCGCTGGGTTCTTCCACATCTGCACGGGCTCCTACGACATCCCCGCCGCATTCGTGAAAGTCGACGGCGTCTACACCAACAAGGCACCTGGCGGTGTGGCTTATCGCTGTTCGTTCCGCGTGACCGAAGCCGCGTATTTCATCGAACGGATGATCGAAGTGCTGGCCATCGAGCTGAACATGGACGCGGCAGAGCTGCGGCGGATCAACTTCATCCGCGCCGACCAGTTCCCCTACCAGTCCGCACTGGGTTGGGAATACGACTCCGGCGATTACCACACCGCTTGGGACAAGGCGCTGAAGGCGGTCGACTACGAAGGGCTGCGCAAAGAGCAGGCCCAGCGCATCGAGGACTTCAAGGCTGGCAAGACCCGCAAGCTGCTCGGCATCGGTCTCACCCACTTCACCGAGATCGTCGGCGCGGGGCCGGTCAAGAACTGCGACATCCTCGGGATGGGTATGTTCGATAGCTGCGAAATCCGCATCCACCCGACGGGTTCCGCGATTGCCCGTTTGGGTACGATCTCGCAAGGCCAAGCGCACGCCACGACCTTTGCGCAGATCCTTGCGACCGAAACGGGCATTCCCGCCGACAGCATCACGATCGAGGAAGGCGACACGGACACCGCGCCGTATGGCCTCGGCACGTATGGTTCGCGCTCGACGCCTGTGGCGGGTGCGGCAACCGCGCTGGCAGGTCGCAAAATCCGCGCAAAGGCGCAGATGATCGCAGCTTACCTGCTCGAAGTGCATGACGACGACGTGGAATGGGACGTGGATCGCTTCTCGGTCAAGGGCGCACCCGAGCGCTTCAAGACCATGAAGGAAATCGCCTATGCGGCCTACAATCAGGCCATTCCGGGTCTGGAGCCGGGTCTCGAAGCGGTCAGCTACTACGATCCGCCGAACATGACCTATCCCTTCGGTGCCTACATCTGCGTCATGGAAGTCGACGTGGACACGGGCCAGTGGGACATCCGCCAGTTCTACGCGCTGGACGACTGCGGCACGCGCATCAACCCGATGGTCATCGACGGTCAGGTCCACGGCGGCGTCACCGAAGCCCTCGCCATCGCGATGGGTCAGGAGATTGCCTACGACGATATGGGCAACGTGAAAACCGGCACGCTGATGGACTTCTTCCTGCCGACCGCGTGGGAAGTGCCGAACTACACGACCGACCATACCGTCACGCCCTCTCCGCACCATCCCATCGGTGCCAAGGGTGTCGGCGAAAGCCCGAACGTGGGCGGTGTTCCGGCGTTCTCGAACGCAGTGCACGACGCGTTCCGCGCGTTCGGCCTGCGTCAGTCGCACATGCCCCACGATCACTGGCGCATCTGGAAGATCGCGAGCGATCTGGGCCTGCACGCCTGATCCAAAACGGGGCGGTTCGCGCCGCCCCGCCCTCTCCTGACCGAGGCAGATATGAGCGACTGGACAGACCTTCAGAACGATCTTGAACAAGACGGGTATGTGGCCGCGCCGGATCTTGCGATGGCGCTGCACCTCTCGCTGGAACTGGGACGACCTCTGCTTCTCGAGGGCGAGGCTGGCGTGGGCAAAACAGAACTTGCCCGCGCCCTCTCCGCCGCCAAGGGATGCGATCTGATCCGCTTGCAATGCTACGAAGGGCTGGACGCAGCGCAGGCGATCTATGAATGGAATTACCAGCGCCAGCTTCTTGCAATCCGCGCCGCCTCTGAGGCGGGCGAGCGCGGGGCTGAGGACCGTCTGTTCTCCGAAGACTATCTGCTCGAACGCCCCCTGCTGCGCGCGATCCGCCAGCCTACTCCGCCCGTTCTGCTGATCGACGAGATCGACCGCGCGGACGAGGAATTCGAGGCGTTCCTGCTCGAAATCCTATCCGATTTCCAGATCACCATTCCCGAACTCGGCACCATCACCGCAACCTCGCGGCCCATGGTAATCCTGACGGCCAACGGCACCCGCGATCTGTCCGACGCGCTGCGCCGCCGCTGCCTCTATGCCTATGTCGACTACCCCGATCCCGCCACCGAACGCGCCATTCTGACGCGCCGCCACCCCGAGGTCGAGCCGCGCCTTGCCGCGCAGATCGTCGGGTTCGTGCAGGCGGTCCGCCGCGAGGAGCTCGAAAAGAAACCCGGCGTGGCAGAGATGCTGGACTTCGCCGCTGCTGTTGCGGGCCTTGGCGTCAATGACCTGAACAGCGATCCGGCGGTGCTGTCGGTCACGCTGGCGACGCTCCTGAAAACCCGCAGCGACCGCGCGGCGATCCCGCCCGAAGTCGCCGCACGCCTCGCGGGGAAAGCGGCATGACCCGCGTGACGCGTTTCTCTGCGCGTGACGATGGTCCGGCCACGCGCATCGCCGGATTTGTCGCGCACCTGCGGGCGAATGGCTTCCGCGTTGGTCCGGAGGAGACCCGCCTGTCGGTCGACGCCCTGTCCCGCGTGATGATCGAGCCGGAGACCACCCGCCTCGCCCTACAAACCGTGCTCTGCGGGTGCCGCGAAGAGCGTGACCGTTTTCCCGAGCTGTTCACCGCTTATTGGATGAACAATGGGCGGGTGCGCGAAAAGATCGTGAACTCCGCTGCCTCGTCGCTCGAACACACACGCACCACCCGCAAGGGGGCGGAACAGAGCGACAGCACCGGCACCGCCGACAGCCCCGAGGACGGTCCTGATGGTGAGGCCGACACCTATGCCGAGGGGACGGGCAAGCTCGTCGCCTCCGACCTCAATAACCTGATGAAGAAAGACCTGCGCGAGGTGGTTTCCCCCGACGATATCCGCGAGGCCGAGGCCATCGCCCGCCGTCTGGGTGCCGCCATCCGCCGCAAGCGCAGCCGCCGCGCGCGCATTGCCGCCAAGTGTTCCGGCGTGGATTTCCGCCGCACCATCCGCCGCAGTCTGGCGTCGGGCGGAGAGCCGCTACACATCATCCGTCGTAAACCACTCGACCGTCCGCTCCGCATCGCCGCGCTTTGCGATGTGTCGGGATCAATGACGCTCTATGCGCGGCCGTTTCTGGCGTTTCTGGCTGGCCTCATGCGTGCCGATCACGATGCGGACGCCTACCTGTTCCACACCCGCCTCGTGCGGATCACCGAGGCCCTGCGCGATGACGATCCAATGCGCGCTTTGAACCGCATCACGCTGCTGGCTGACGGCTTCGGTGGCGGCTCGCGGATTGGCGGGTCACTCGACCAGTTCTCGCGCACCTACGCGCGGCGCTTCGTCGATGGCCGGACCGTGCTGATGGTCCTGTCCGATGGCTATGACAGCGCGGACCCCGAGCTGATCTCCGAGGCGCTGCAACGCCTGTCCCGCCGCGGCTGTCGCATCATCTGGCTCAACCCGCTCAAGGGTTGGACCGGCTACGAGCCCGTTGCCCGAGGGATGGCGGCGGCGCTGCCCCACCTCGACCTCTTTGCCGCCGCGAACACGCTGGCGGACCTCGCCTCTCTGGAAAAGGAGCTGACCCGTTTATGACCATGTCCATGCACACGACCCTCCGGCTGGAACAGGAGGCCGAAAAGCTACAGGCGCAGGGCGTTGCCTATGCCGTGGCGACGATTGTCCGCACCGTGAATGCGACATCCGCCAAACCGGGTGACAAGGCGCTGATCGGCGCGAATGGAGAGATCATCGAGGGCTGGATCGGCGGCGGCTGCGCAAGGGGCGCCGTGGGCCGCGCCGCCCGCACAGCCGTGGAAATTGGCAAGCCGCAGTTCGTATCGCTGAAGCCCGAAGAGGTGCTCGCCGACGAAGGTCATGCCGCCGGCGAAGAGGTCGACGGCATCCGCTTTGCCCGCAACGGCTGCCCGTCCAAGGGGTCGATGGACATCTTCATCGAACCCGTCCTGCCCATGCCCCGCCTCGTGGTTTACGGCGACAGCCCCGTGGCGCGGGCGCTGCTGGACCAAGCGGGCCGCTTCGATTTCCGCCGCAGCGTTTTCGCCCCCGAGGCCGCCGACATGCCCCGTGTCGAAGACCTGCTGACCGACGCCGCGATCGACGCCAGCCCCACCACAACGGTCGTCGTCGCCACCCAAGGGCGCGGCGATAAGGACGCCCTCCGCGCCGCTGTCATGTCGGACGCGGGCTACATTGCCTTTGTCGGGAGCCGCAAAAAGTTCGCGACGCTGCGCGACGCGCTAATCGCCGAGGGCATCGCCCCTGCCCGCATCGACCGCGTCAAAGCGCCAGCAGGCCTCGATATTCACGCGATCACCTCCGAGGAAATCGCCCTCTCCATCATGGCTGAAATCGTGGCATTCCGCCGCCGCCCTCAGCCCCCCAGCGGGAGAGAGGCCTCATAACCCGCGCTTTCCGGCGCCTGTTCCCGCCCCTGAAGGACGAACAGGCGACCATCCTCGCCACCGTTAAATTTCCATGCTGCTAAAAGGACTCCGAAATGGATCTGACCGATGAAATTGTCATCAATGCCCCCCGCGATGTCGTCTACGCCGCGCTGCAAGACCCCGAAGTGCTGCGCCAGTGCATTCCGGGCTGCGAAGAGCTGATCAAGCACAGCGATACCGACCTCGAAGCCAAAGTCGTTCTGAAAGTCGGCCCAGTGAAGGCGCGTTTCAGTGGCAAGGTCACGCTGTCCCCCGACAACCCACCCGAGGCGTTCAGCCTCACGGGAGAAGGCTCGGGCGGTGCCGCAGGTTTCGCCAAGGGCGGCGCGGACGTGCATTTGGAAGATCGCGGCGAGGAGACGCTGCTGCGCTACACCGCGAAGGTCGATATCGGCGGAAAACTCGCGCAACTCGGCAGCCGCCTGATCCAAGGCACGGCCAAGAAGCTCTCGGCCCAATTCTTTGCATCGTTCGCTGAGACGGTGGAAGAAACCGAGAAGGCTTGATCGTAGGGGCGGCTTGGGGCGATCCAAGCCGCCTTTGATAGTTTCATGAACCACAGTCATAAGTCCTAGTCACATTCCGCCGATTATCCACACGAGTGTCTGGGCCTATCTCCCTCCCGAACGCGGACCATTACCGCGACGAAGGAGATGAAAATGAACATTGCAGAAACCGCAAAACTGCCGAACGGCGTCACCATTCCCAAACTCGCGCTGGGGACGTGGATGATCGAGGACGACGTGGTCGCCGATGCCGTCCGCACCGCCATCGAAATCGGCTATCGCCACATCGACACTGCCCAAGCCTACGGCAACGAGCGCGGCGTGGGCGAAGCGATCCGCACCTGCGGCGTTCCCCGCGAGGAGCTGTTCGTGCAGTCCAAACTGGCCGCCGAGGTCAAGGATAACGAAGGCGCGAAGGCTGCCATTGACCAGTCGCTCGAGACGATGGGCCTTGATTATATCGACCTCTTCATCATCCACAGCCCGCAGCCGTGGGCAGAATGGGGCACCGATGACCGCTATTTCGAAGGTAACCTCGCCGCTTGGAAGGCGATGGAAGAAGCCGTCGCCGCAGGCAAACTGCGCGCCATCGGTGTGTCGAACTTCCAGAAGCCCGACCTCGACAATCTGATCGAAAACGCCTCGGTCAAGCCGATGATCCTGCAACTGCTCGCACACGTCGGCAACACGCCGTTCGAGCTGATCGACTATGCGACGAGCAAGGACATGCTGGTCGAAGCCTACTCGCCCATCGGCCATGGCAAGATCCTCGAAAACGAGGATATCAAGGCGATTGCTGACAAATACGAGGTCTCGGTCCCGCAGCTGTGCATCCGCTACATCCTGCAACTGGGAATGCTCGCCCTGCCGAAAACTGCAACGCCTGCGCATATGAAATCGAACGCAGACCTCGGTTTCGATATCTCCGCCGAGGACATGGACACCCTGAAATCGATCACCGCCAAGGATTATGGCGACGCGTCGATGTTCCCCGTCTACTCTGGCAAGTAACTGACAAAGGATTCAGCGATGAAAATCACCCGCTCGGGAAGCACCGCTTCCGTTCAAGGCCCCGCCGACTGGTTCACCGGCACCGTCCGCATCGACCCGATGTTTCAGGCAGAAGATCCTGGCCGCGTGGCAGGTAGCCATGTCACATTTGAGCCCGGCGCGCGCACCGCGTGGCACACCCACCCCGCTGGTCAGACCCTGATCGTCACCTTCGGCCGCGGCCGTGTGCAGCGCGAGGGCGGCCCCGTGGAAGAGATCAGCCAAGGTGACGTTGTCTGGTTCCCCGCCGGTGAAAAGCACTGGCACGGCGCTGCCGAGGACACCGCGATGAGCCACATCGCTGTTCAGGAGGCTATCGACGGCACGGCTGTGACGTGGATGGAGAAGGTCTCGGACGAGGACTACGCGGGCTAATGACCTGCCTTTGCGGGCCGCGTTTTGCGGCCCGTTCGTCATTTGCGCGCCAGCCACGCGCAGATCAGGCAGCCGATGCCGGACAGCACAGTGACCACGCCCATCGGCACAGGCGTTCCGTTGGCCATGCCGCTGACCAACGCCGCGCCGACCATGCCGCTGCCGTACTGGATTGCTCCGACGACCGCAGAAGCACTGCCCGCGCCTTGCCGCACGCCCGCCAAAGCGCCTGCAACGGCGTTCGCAGTGATCAGCCCGTTCATCGCCATGAACAGGAAGCTCGCCGCGATCAGGCCGATCGCGCCTTGCCACCCCGTTAGCGTCACGACGAAAAACAAGGCGCCTGATAGCGCCGCGCCGATGGCTCCGATCAGCAACATCCGCTGGCTGCCCAGATGCACCACCAGTCGCACGTTGATAGCGTTGGTGAGCAAAAGCCCGAAGACACCCGACGCAAACACCAGCGCATAGGCTTGCGGTGACAGTCCGTAGTACTCGATGAACGCAAACGGCGCGCCCGCGATGCCGCCGAATGCACCCATGTAGTAGAAGCCCAAAGCCGCAGCGGGCAAAAGCAGCGCGCGGTTTCGGAAGTGCTGTCCGTAGTCGAGGAACGCCCGCCAGATCGCGCCCTCGGACCGCTGTTCGGCGGGTAGGCTTTCAGGAAGGACGGCCACCGCCATGACCACGCCGATGCCCAGCGCGACCAGCGTCCAGAAGATCGCCTGCCACGACGCGAACGCGAGGATCTGCGCCCCGACCGTTGGCCCGACGAGCGGCGCGATGGCCATCACCATCATCAGGCCCGACATCACCTTGGCCGCGCGGTCCCGCTCGTAGAGGTCGCGGACCATCGCGCGGGCCAAGGCCACTCCCGCGCTCGCCCCCAATGCCTGAACAATGCGCCAGAGGATCACATGCCACGCCTCGGTCGCCAGCGCACATCCGGCGGAGCCGAGGACGAACACCAAGACCCCGATCAGGATCGGCCCACGCCGCCCGAAGCGGTCGCTGACCGGCCCCCAGAGGAGCTGCCCGAAGCCAAACCCGAACAGGTAGGTCGACACCACAAGTTCAAGCTGCCCCTGCGGCGCCTTCAGGTCCGCCGCCATCGACGGAAGCGCTGGCAGGAACAGGTCGGTCGAGATCGAAGCGAAGCCCAGAAGGATCGCAAGCGTCGCCAATGTCCGGATCGACGCCGGTTCGCGGTGTGCAGTCACGGAGGATATCGCTCCCGTTTAATTTCGGCCAAATGTCAGGACACTCTAACCGCTCCGATTGATGAGATAATCCGCCCAGTCGCGATAACTTTGATATCGAATGCTAATAACTGCCTACTTTGCGAAGTCCTTATTGCAACTTCGCGGTGAAAACCTTCACGCTTGCGGCTGCGAACCAGACGGCAAACACGCTCTCGAACGCGCGGCGCAGGCGCTGGTAAAGCCGCGCCATGGCCTTGCTGGAAAAGAGCAGCGCGTAGCCGTGGAAGATCAGGAAGCTCTGCGCGCCGACCGCCACGATGACCGTAATGAGGCTGGACGCCGAGGAATCCGCAGGCACGCCGAGCGAATAGAGCGAGCCGAAGAACAGCACGGCCTTTGGGTTCGTCAGGTGAAGCATCAGCCCTTTGGAGAACAACGCCCGCGTGCTGCCCGTCATCGACGTCATCTTCGCGTCCTTGGCCGACAAGGCCGAGCGCGCGGACTTGTACGCGAGGTACATCAAATAGGCCGCGCCGCCGTAGCGGATGGCTTCGAATATCCACGCATGGGCGAGCATGATCGTGCTGAGGCCTAGCGCCGCCGCAACCGACCACATGAGCGAGCCGACGAAGATGCCCGAGGCGACAGGCAGAGGCCCGCTTTGCGGCCTGCGTTCATTGACGTTCCGGCAATCGTGAGCGTCGCAGGGCCGGGACTGGCGGCAACGACAAAGGCCGCGAGTGAATGAGCGGCAGGTTGGTCTCAAACACCATGGTGAATTCCTTAAGTCGAATGGCCCACCATAGGGGGACGCCGCGCCGAAAGGAAAGCCGTCACAGGTTCCAGATTTTGCCGACAAGGTCGAACGCCAGACCGATGCTCGGCTCCGCCTGCCGATTGGCGAGCGACATGAACCCCAGCGTCGTTTCGACCTCTGCCCCGTCCACGATGACGATGCCGTGGGCCTGTTCTTCGTAAAGCGCGAGGGACTCGCGGCAGAGGCACAGGCCGACGCCCGAACGGACCATCGCGAGCATCGAAGATTCCTGATCGACCACCGCAACCTCGTTCTGCCTGACCCCCAGCGCGTCGAATTGCGCGTCGAGCAGGCGGCGGTGGACCGATGCAGGCGGCGTGGCGATCCATGGCAGCGAGGCAAGCCCGCTCCAATCAAGGCCGCTCGTGCGGTTGCGCCATCCTGCGGGCGCAACGACGCGGTATTTGAACTTGGTCAGGACGGTGTGGTGGAAGGCAGAGGGATCGGGCTCCTGCCCTGACCACCAGCCGCCATCGGCAGGATCGCCAAGGAAATAACCCGCGTCGATCTCTCCGCGCAGCAGACGCACGGGAACATCGCCGCTCATCCCGTGGGTCAGCTGCGTGCGCAGGTCGGGCGCAACGGCGATCATCTCGTGCAGGAACTGGCCGAGGCGGATGAAGTCGGGGTCGATCACGGTGCCGAGCTTCAGCGTCCCGCGCACAGTCCCCTTCATCCGGCGGGCGGTCTGGCGAAAGTCCTCCAGCGCGCCGAGCACCTGCTCTGCCTTCACCAGCAGCGCGGCGCCGTCTGGCGTCAGATCGACGCCCTTGGCCGTGCGCACGAACAGCGTCAGTTCGGTCCGTTCTGCAAGGCGCTTCATCTGCAAGCTGATCGCGGGCTGCGTCAGGCCCAGCACATCTGCCGCGCGAGAGACATTCCCCTCGCGCGCAACCGTCACGAAAGACCGCAGGGTCCGAAGGTCAGTGAGTTGCTCCATATAAATCCAACTTATAATGTTCTGTATCATTAGTCATTGGAAATCCGCTCGCGCCAGCAGTTATTCATGTCCAAGAGGACTGGGAGGACCGCAATGACACATTCGAACCTTGGGCAATATAAGCGCAACCCGCGCGCCGCGACGCGCTTCCTGTCCTCCCGCCGCTGAGAAGGAGCCGCCGATGTCTACCGATCAATTCGACTATATTGTTGTCGGCGCGGGCACCGCAGGGTGCCTTCTGGCCAACCGCCTCAGCGCCGATCCGACCAAGAATGTGCTGCTCCTCGAAGCGGGCAAGCGCGACAACTACATCTGGATCCACGTGCCCGTCGGGTACCTCTACTGCATCGGCAATCCGCGCACCGACTGGATGTACAACACCGAGGCGACGCCGGGTCTGAACGGCCGCACGCTGCGCTATCCGCGCGGCAAGACGCTCGGCGGGTGTTCGTCGATCAACGGCATGATCTACATGCGCGGTCAGGCGCGTGACTATGACAACTGGGCCAAACTGACCGGCGACGACAACTGGTCGTGGGAGAAGTCGCTGCCCGACTTCAAAGCGCACGAACACCATTACAAACTCGATGGCGGCGCGGACCCTGCAACGGGCAGCAACAGCCGTTTTTCGGACCTTCATGGCGGCGGCGGCGAGTTGCGGATCGAAAAGCAGCGCCTCCGTTGGGACATTCTGGAATCCTTTGCCAAGGCCGCGAACGAAGCGGGTATCGAGAGCACCGACGACTTCAACAGTGGCGACAACGCGGGCGTCGGCTATTTCGAGGTCACGCAGAAATCCGGCTGGCGCTGGAACGGGGCCAAGGCTTTCCTGCGTCCGATCAAGGACCGCAAGAACCTCACTGTCTGGACCGAAAGCCACGTCGAACGGCTGATTTTCACGACCACGGGCAGCGGTGCGAAACGCTGCGTCGGTGCCTCGGTCCGTCGTGGCGGCAAGCCAGTCACCGTCCGAGCGAAGGGCGAGGTGATCCTCTCCGCTGGAGCCATCGGCTCACCGCAAATCCTGCAACTGTCGGGCATCGGGTCGGCGTCTCTGCTGAAATCCCACGGCATCCACGTTGTGCAGGACATGCCGAGCGTGGGCGAGAACCTTCAGGACCACCTGCAAATCCGCGCGGTCTATAAGGTCGAGAATGCCAAGACGATGAACACGCTGGCCAATTCGATGTTCGGCAAGGCGAAGATCGGGCTTGAATATGCGCTGAAACGCTCCGGCCCGATGAGCATGTCGCCCAGCCAGCTTGGCGCATTCACCCGCTCCAGCCCCGATCGCCCGCACGCGAACCTCGAATACCACGTGCAGCCGCTAAGCCTTGAGGCATTCGGCGACGATCTGCATCCGTTCCCTGCCATGACGGCGAGCGTGTGTAACCTCAACCCGACATCGCGCGGGCATGTGCGCATCACCTCGAACAAGGCCGAGGATGCGCCGGTGATCCAGCCGAACTATCTGTCGACCGAAGAAGACCGCCTGATCGCAGCCCAGAGCCTCCGCCAAGTGCGGGAGATCATGGCGAAGCCCGCTATGCAGAAATACAAACCGGTCGAATTCAAACCGGGCGTGCAGTTCCAGTCGGACAAAGAGCTTGCGACCCTCGCGGGCGATATCGCCAGCACGATTTTCCACCCCGCAGGGACCGTGAAAATGGGCCGCGACGATGATCCTACCGCAGTCGTTGACTCGCACCTGCGCGTGCGCGGCATCGAAGGTCTGCGCGTCGTCGACGCCAGCGTCATGCCCGAAATCACGAGCGGCAACACCAATGCGCCGACCCTGATGATCGCCGAGAAAGCCGCACGCTGGATCCAAGCGGGCGTCTGAGCCACAACTCACACCATGTTTTTGATGGATTAAGACATGACCAATCCCCAGCCTTCGCTCCTGCCGCTCAAGGGCGTCAAAGTGCTCGACTTCGGCCAGTATATCGCGGGCCCCGCCGTTGCGATGATCCTCGCCGACCTTGGCGCGACCGTGATCCATGTCGACCCGCCCAACGGTCCGATGTGGCAGAGCCCCGCGAATGCCACGCTGAACCGCAACAAAACCATCGTGACCATCGACCTCAAGACACCCGAGGGGCTGGAGCAAGCGTTGGAGCTGATCGCCGAAGTCGACATCGTGGTCGAAAGCTTCCGCCCCGGTGTGATGAAGCGCCTCGGCATCGACTTTGCCGCGCTGCGCGAGGAACGCCCCGAACTCATCGCCCTCTCGATCCCCGGATTTGCGTCGAACGACACGCTCCGCCGTGACTGGCGGGCGTTCGAAAGCATCATTGCGGCAAGCTCGGGCGTGTTTACCGATATGGGCCTCAACCGCGTGCTTATGGGCGTTAATCCGTCGTTCTCTCCGCTGCCGCTGTCGTCCGCTTACGGGACCATGCTGGCCGCCTCGGCGGTTGTGCTCGCGCTGCAATCGCGGGAACGCACGGGCTACGGCGATGCGATTGAAGTGCCGTTGGCCGCCGCCGTGATGGAGGGGCTGTCGTACAACTCTATCCACATTCAGGACTACCCCGAACGCTACAAGACCCAGCGCGAGATGGAGATCGAACGCCGCCGCACCGAGGGTCTGCCGATGAACGTAACCTACGAGGAATTGCAGGAATTCCTCGACCCGTTCTATCGCTCCTACGAATGCAAGGACGGGCGGATGTTCTACGTTGTCTGCCCCAGCCACAAGCAGCACGCCAAACGCTGCCTCAAGGTGCTGGGCATCTACGACGACCTCGTGGCCGAAGGCCTGACGGAGGAAGAGGACACCTATCTGCCCGTTGCCGAATGGAAATCCGAAGTGTCGCTCGGCGTCTACCCGCTGCCGAAACACTGGGCCGACAAGATCGCTGCGCGGATGAAAGAGGTTTTCATCACCCGCACCGCGAAGGAATGGGAGAAGATCTTCGGTCGCGGGAAATTCCCCGGTGCGCCGCAGCGCTGGCTTCAGGAATGGATCAACGACGACCATGCTGAGACCTCGGGCCTGATGGTCGAGGTCGATGATCCGGAGTTCGGCCCCATGACCCAACCCGGTCCGATGGTCTGGCTGACCGAAAGCGGCGAAGAGATGCTCTCCCCCGCCCCGCGCCGTTGGGACACGGTGGAGGCCGCGCTGAAGCAACTGCGCAAGCTGCCGACGAAACTGCCGCGTCCGAAGCGCAATCAGGAAACGGCGGGCTGGCTGGATGGCGTACGTATCCTCGATATGTGCAACGTCATCGCGGGTCCGCATTCGGTGTCCTACCTGTCCCGTTTCGGGGCGGAGGTGATCAAGATCGACCCCGCCGTTCCGAACTACGATTGCTGGAACACCGTGATTTTCAGCCTCTCGCATGGGCGCGGGAAACGCTCGATCCTTGCGGATATCTCGACCCCCGAGGGCCGCGAGATTTTCGAGAAGCTGGTGGCCGAGGTCGACGTTGTCGTCTGGAACGCGCCCGACCGTCAGGTGAAGGCGAAGGGCCTCGACGTCGAAGCGCTGCGTAAGCTGAACCCCGAGGTGATCTTCTGTCAGCTCGACTGTTTCAGCGGTGTCCGCCGTGGGCCGCGCACCGATTACCTCGGGTATGACGACCTCGTGCAGGCGACCACGGGCATCATGCTGCGTTTCGGCGGCAGTATGCACACGCCCGAAGAGCACGCGCACGTCGGCACGATCGACGTCATGTGCGGCTTCGGGGCGTCGCTGGGGATTGCGGCCGCGCTCTATCAGAAGCTCAAGTTCGGCAGGATTGGTCGCCCGCAAACCTCGCTGTCCGCGCTGGCGGGCCTCGCGCAAATTCCGTTCTGCTACGACTACGAACGGCGGGGTCTGTTCGATGAACCCTCTGGCCGCGAAGCGAACGGCACTGGTCCGCTGGAGCGGTTCTACTACACTGCCTCGGATCGTTTCATCCTGCTGTCGGCGTACGAGGCTGATCTGCCCAAGCTGAACACTGTCGAAGGGCTGGAAGGCATCATCGACGTGCCCGAGGACGAGCGTGCCGCGTTCCTTGCTAGTGCCTTCATGCAGGCCCGTGCAGAGGATTGGGCGGAGCGTCTGGTTGCCGCCGACATCGGGGCCACCGTCTGCGAGAATATCGAAGCGCTGCGCACCTATAACAGCCGCCCTGCCGACGGCACTCCGGGCACTGACAACGGGAGCTATTCGTTCTCGGTCTACGAGGACCACCCGAGCGGCCATGTCATCACGCAGCTCGATCCCTTCGCGATCCGCCCGCAGCACGGCTCGATCTATGCGCTGGAGCCGACCGAGAAGTTCGGTGCCTCCACCCGCGTGATCCTGCAAGAGCTTGGCTATTCGGGCGAGCAGATCGACGAAATGATCGCCAGCGGCGCCATCAGCGAAAGCTGGAGCCGCGAGTATCTGCCCAGCTAAAAATTTGCCCGCACGCTTGATCTGGCGTGCGGGCAAACAAGTGCTCAGTGCGCGGCGATCTGCTCTTTTCTCGGTTTTGCCAGCAGAGGCACAAGCGAGGTCGAGCAGATCGAAACCACGGCCAGCATCCAGAACACATCGTTCCACGCCATGATGTTCGACTGTCCCGACACGCTGAACGCCAGTTGTTGCAGCGCCATCTGGTCGGGATCACCCAGCAGAACACCCTGCCCGTTCATCGCCCCCGAAATGCCTGCCAGACGGGCCTCGACATCGGCGTCGGTGTTGCTCAGCCGTTCGGCCAGCCACCAGTAATGGCGGTCGTATCGCCCGTCCCACTGCGTGTTCATCATCGCAAGACCAAGCGCGCCGCCCATGTTGCGGAACAGGTTGAACAGCCCCGAGCCCGTGCCAACCTCGGACAGCGGCAGCGTCCCCAACGCGGCCTGCGTAAACGGCACGATGCAGATCACCAATCCCGCGCCGCGGATGGACTGCGCCCAGAAGAGCTGCTCGAACCCGACCTGCCCCGTCATCTGCGAATTGAGCCACATCCCAACAGCGGTCCTCGGAAAGCCGATGGCGAGCATCGCGCGCGGGTCCAGCGGCCCGTTCAGGCGGCCTACCAGCGGGGCTGTGAAGAACATCGCCGCTCCCGTCACCCACATGACCTGCCCGATCTGGAACGAATTGAACCCGCGCACTCGGCTGAGGACCTGCGGGAGGATGAAGCTCTGCCCGAAAAGGCAGATGCCCAGCACGAAGGTCAGAATGCAGCCGACGGTGAAGTTGCGGTTCTTGAACGCGCCGAAGGTGAAAATCGGCTCTCTGATCGTGAAAGCCCGCCAGAACAGCAGGATGCCGGAAATGGCCGAGATGACGGCGAAGAGCATGATCTCGTGGCTGTCGAACGAGTCCTCGCGCGGACCTTCGTCCAGCACGAATTCCAGCGACCCAAGGAAGCCCTGTAGCGCACGGAAAACGATCAGCGAATTGATGTCCCACGCAAAGCCGCAGGCCAGCGACATCAGGGTGAAACCGAAGGAAGACGCCGCGAACAGCCACCGTGTCGACATCACCCGCGCCAGCCAGCCCGACAGCGGGATCATCACGACCTCTGCCACGAGGTAGGCGTTCTGGACCCATGTCACCTCGTCCATCGACGCGGCAACGCCCGACTGGATGTCAGGCAGGGACGCGGCGACGATCTGGATGTCGAGGATCGCCATGAACATGCCGCAGACCATCAGGAAGAACCCGAAGGTTCCTCCTTTCGGTTTGAAGTCGTCGTCGTCGGTCACTGGTGGCCTCCGCGTGTGTCGACGCTAACGACGACCGAGGCCCCTGCCCGCAGCGGCTGCTCGCCCATCTCGGTCAGTTTGATCCGGACGGGGATACGTTGGACGATCTTGGTGAAGGTGCCGGTGGCGTTATCCGTCGGCAGCACCGAAAATTCGCTACCCGTGGCGGGGGCGAGGCTTTCGATGGTGCCGTGCAGCTTCTCACCGTGGAGCATGTCGACCGCGATCTCGACCGGCATTCCGGGATGGAAGGCGGCGACTTGCGTTTCCTTGAAATTGGCGGTGATGTAGATGTCATCGCCCGTGGGAACGAGGCTCATGAAGCGCCTGCTGGGACGGAGGTATTCACCGACCGCGACACCGATATTGCCCGCGATACCGTCACGCGGCGCAACGATTGTGGTGTTGTCCAGATCAATGCGGGCAAGACGCTCGGCTGCCTGCGCAGATTGGAGCCGCGCCTCGTAGGTGGTCGCACGTCGCCTGCACTGACTTGCGCGTTGTCGGATACCGGCAGTTCCTGCACCGTGCCTTCAACCAGCGCGGAAACCGAAACGATGTCCGCCTGAAGGTAGGCGTCCTCGGTTTCCTCGATAAAGCGGCCCACGGTCCACCAGTGCTCGCCCTGCCGCACTGCAAGCGCCAGCGCGACACAGGCCACAGCGAGGAGGATGAACTTTTTGCGCCCCCGCGTTTGGGCGGTGCGGTTTAGGTGGGAGCCTCGGGGGCGGGCTGATCCGGCGTTTCGCTCGGTTCGGGGTGTCCGACAACCCCCAGCGGGTCTATGGCGTTCGTGCTTTCGGTCGGGTTCGAAGCTTTGGCGTTATTCATATCGTCGAGTCCTGCAATGTTGCTTGGCAATCTAACGAATTGCGCCGTCTCGAAAATGACCGCATCTGATGACAGGCGTTCCAATTTTGAAACGGCGATCCCATGGATGATGTGAGCCTCGATGACCTCAGGGTCTTTCACCTGATTGCAACAGAAGGCGGCATCAGCGCCGCCGCCCGCAGATCCCGCGCGTCCAAGGCAACCCTGTCACGTGCCCTTGCGCGGCTGGAGCAGTCTGCGGGCACGCCTCTGTTTGACCGTATGGGACAAGGTTTCCGCCTGACCCGTACGGGCGCTGCGCTGGCATCGGTCGCCGCAGGCACCGCTTCTATCGCGAAAGAGGCAGAGGCCGTTCTGCGCGCCGCGCACGAGACGCCCCAAGGGCCGCTCAGGATCGCGGCGGAGGCCATCGTGGCGCAGTTGGTGCTGGGGCCCGTGCTGGGCGAATTGCACCGCCGTCACCCTTCGGTCCGCGCCGAGGTGATCGTGACGGGCAGCGCGCCCAATCCGTTGGTTGAGGACATCGACGTCATGCTGCGCATCGGCCAACCGACCGAAGATTACCTCGTCGTGCGGCGCATCATGCGCTCGCCGCTCCACCTGTACATCCCCGCCGCGAAGGCCGATCAGATCGACGTGGAAGACCCCATGTCCATCGAAGCGCTCGGCCGCGTCGTCATTCAGGCCCCCGGTGTTCCGGAAGACTGGGTGCTGCGCGCGGACGACGGCAGCGCGGTTTCCATGAGCTCCCCCCCCTCGCGAGCGTCGGCGATCCCGCGGTTGTTCTGGGCATCTTGCGGAGCGGCAACGGCGTCGGCCTCCTCCCCGCCATCTTGGGTGATCTGCTCGTCCGGTCGGGCATCTGCGTGCGCGCCCTGCCGCGCCACTCCGGCCCTTTGATCGAAGGTTTTGCCTGCCTCCCGCCGCGCCGCGCCAGCGTGCCTGCCGTTCGCGTCTTTATTGATTTGCTGGCCGAGTTCACCAAGGACGCGGAAGCCAAGTTCCTCATGAGTTACTAGGCCACGCCCTTGCGGCCCGAGATCGTCCATGATTAGCATCGGCCCATCGACTGAGTGGCAACTAGGGTTCCGGGCGACACGCCGCAGGACCGAGCGTTGCAGAGACCGGGGGAGTTCTCTGGCTGCACCCAAGGGACAAAAGCCCAGGGGAGGAGACGTCGAGATCAACCACGCCAACTGCGCATCAGGAGGTCTCAATGACGCTTTCCTCGTTACTGCTCGTCGTTCTCGCATCCATCTGCCACGCCACATGGAACCTACTGGCCAAGCGGGCCGCATCGGTCGGCGCTGTATTCGTATTTTTTTACAACGTGATAGGCGTCATCGTTTACGCACCTTGGGTGGTCTATCTGCTTTTGCAAGGCACCATCGACTGGACGTGGTTAAAGGTCGGATTTGTCGTGTTAAGCGGCCTAATCCATCTGGCCTACAGCCTGTGTTTGCAGCGCGGCTATCAGGTGGCCGATCTTTCGGTCGTCTATCCGGTGGCGCGCGGCACCGGCCCGCTGCTGTCGACAATCGGAGCGTTCCTGATCCTTGGCGAAACACCAACTGCTTTGGGCGTGGTCGGCCTGGTGCTGATCGTCGCCGGCATCCTGCTGATCGCGACCCAAGGGCGACTGTCCGCCTTCACCCAGCCCGGCGGCCAAGCGGGCATCAGATGGGGCACGGCGACAGGCGGGCTTATCGCCAGCTACACGGTTGTCGACGCCTACGAGGTTAAAGCGCTCGGCATCGCGCCCGTGGTCCTCGACTGGTTTTCGAGCGTCCTTCGCCTGCTGCTGTTGCTGCCGCTGGTGCTCGCCAATCCTCGCCGTGCGCTGACCGCGATGCGCGGGCACTGGTGGACGGCTGCGGGGGTGGGATTGCTGTCCCCCCTCTCCTACATCCTCGTCCTGACCGCACTCAGCATGGGCGCACCGCTGAGCCTCGTCGCCCCCATGCGGGAGATGTCGATGATGGTCGGCGCGCTGATGGGCATGTTGATCCTGCGCGAAGCGGTCGGCAAATGGCGATTGATCGGCTGCGCAGTCCTGATCGGTGGCGTGATCATGCTGTCTTCGACGTGACCGACACGTCGACTTTTGCCGTTGTGATCTTTTGGGCTTCAGTGAGGCCGAAAACCCAAGCTCCCCACCTAAAGCCAACTCACCACGGCTGTAGCCCGAGAAGTTTCTCGCCCAGTTCGCTCAACTCAGCCACCTTTCCATGGCCCTTTTCCCACTCACGCGGGTCGCCCGGAAATGCATCACGCTGCGGGTGGTCCTGTTCGCGCCAGAGCCGGATGCGTTCGTCACGTTCCGCGACATTTTGCGGCTCGGCGGGATGCATAGCGATGTACTGCGCCATGCGGTGACGGTTCTCCGAGTGGTTGGGGCGCACCCCGTGGGCCAACAGCGAGTTGAAGATCAACAGATCACCTGGCGCCATTTCGATATTCTCGCGCTCCAGTCCCGTCATATCGGGGTGCATCGGGTCACGGTCGGCGGGCTGCGTGGCCTTCCATTCGTAAAACTTTTCAAAGAGGTACGGCACACACTGGAACCCGCCCGTCTCGTGATCTTGCGGCATGAGGCTCAGGACGCCTTGCACGCCAATCGGCAGTGGATCGAGCGAGGTGTCCACATCCCAGTGGATGAACCCGTCAGGGTTGCCTTTGACCTTTTTCGGCGGATTGAGGTTAGCGCGGTCGATGGTCACCCAAAGGTCGGTGCGATCCCAGATATCGACGAACACGTCATAGACCCGCTGCTCCATACGGTTATCCCAGAGGTACTGGTGATTGTAGATCTCCAGCATTCCGGTGTTGTTGAGTTCCTTCATTTTGTGCTCTCGCCTTTGCGGGGCGTACCACGTCGATGGGTCGTTCGGGTCCTTTTCGTCGAACTCCCACAGCAGATTTGCCAGTCGCTCGACGTTCGCTTGCGGCACGACCTGACGCACGATGACGTAGCCTTTCGTGATCCAATGCTCCCACTCGCTCTGCGACAGGACACGCAGCGGAAGCTGTTTTTCGATAAGGTGCAGCGGCGTCGTTTGGGACGTGGTCGGGTGATGATCGCGCTCGGTGGCTTCTGACATGGTGGTTCTCCCTCTTGGTAAGTCCCTCCGATCATGCGCCGCACGGTTGCCGATTGTTGTCGACTTCTGGCAATTTCCAATCCTATTCTGGCGTTATGTCGCCGGATTACATGCTCAAGAGCGCAAGCCGCGAGGTATTGCCCCAACGCGGCGATGTGTCGTGGCAGCGGCTCGACCGTCGTCTGGAACAGGGCATTCCGTTCAACTGGCACCACCATTCTGAGATGGAACTGACGTTGACGCTGAACTGCGTCGGGCAACGTTTTGTCGGCGATCATGTGTCCGGTTTCGTGGACGGCGACCTCGCTCTGGTCGGCTCGAACCTGCCCCACACGTGGGCGTCACAGGATCGGATCGACCTGTCACAGCCGTTCCTCGCCAAGGTCATATGGTTCGACGCGGAGTGGCTGAAAGCCATAGGGCGGTCCGCGCCAGAGTTTTCGGCTCTCACGTCGTTCTGTGATCGCGCCCAGCGCGGGCTACAGTTTTCACAGGCAACGCAATCGCAAGCCCGCCCCCTTGTCGAGCGCCTGTTCGATCTGCCAGTCCGCGAGGGGATCACGACGCTGCTGGAACTGCTGCTGCTTCTGTCGAGAGACGATGGAGCGACCACGCTGTCATCGATCGGCTTCCTCCAGAAATCCGAAGGCTACTCCGACCGGATGAACCGCGTCCTCGATCATGTCCACCAGCACTACGATCAGCCGATTACCGTCGAGGCTCTGGCGGCAATCGCGGCGCTCAGTCCTTCGGGGCTGCACCGGATGTTCATCCGGCATGTGGGCGTCAGCCTGTCGAGTTACCTCATCAACCTCAGGATCGGTGAAGCGTGTGCCCGGCTTGCGGCGACAAACCTGCCTGTCAGGATCATCTCGCAGGACGTCGGCTATTCCTCTCAGGCGAACTTCAACCGCCACTTCCTGCGGACGCGGTCTGAAACCCCGAGCGCCTATCGCAATCGGATCAGGGGGTCGGATCGGCGCCGGCACTAGCACCAGACAAGCGCCCCGCCCTCACCGGTCGGGACGCTTCTGCGTTAAATCACTGACGTCAGCCGAACTCGAAGTAGTCCCAGACTTGAGGCATGAGGACCGCTTGGTCGAAGCTCATCGTGATGGTATCGCCGGACTTCGCGAAGTGGACAACGAATTCGCCACCTGCTGTTTCCTGAGTGATGGTAATTCCGCGATTGGACATTGCTGCTTCGATTTCGGAGGCGCTGGCTGTGGAGGTGTCGACATTCACGCCATACCCCTCCAGACGGATCACGTCGCCGCCGAACCGCTCCATTGAAACGAAATCGTCTCCGCCAGCGCTCTTCTTTTCAAAGATGAAAACGTCCGCATGACCGCCGCCGTACATGTAGTCGTCGCCACCACCGTCGATGAAGGTGTCCTTGCCGTCACCACCGGAGAGCGTGTCATTCCCGCCCCCGCCAGTCAGACGATCATTGCCGGTGCCGCCCTGAAGCAGGTCATTTCCGCCGCCACCCGAGAGAACGTCGTTTCCGCCATCACCGGCAAGGCTGTCACGGCCGCCACCGCCGATCAGTTTATCCTTGCCCTCACCGCCGCTCAGGTGGTCACGCCCGCCGCCGCCAGACAGTTTGTCATTGCCCGCGCCACCATCAAGCGTGTCGTTTCCGGCTTGGCCCACCAGTTTGTCGTTACCGCTGCCGCCAAAGATTTCATCGTCGCCGCGGCCACCTTTGAGGGTGTCTTTCCCCCCAAGGCCCTCGATCACGTCGTCCTGCGCGGTGCCGTTGTATTTGTCCTTGCCGCTGGTTCCCGACCATCCGTCCTGGGTGGCGAATTCACCATTCACAAGCGGGTTCAGCGCAGCAAGGTCCGCTTCAGTCCAAGTTTCGACGAACTCTTTGACCGTCGGGCCTTCGCCGTTGAAATCGATAACGATCTTGTAGGAGTGCGGCGCGATAACGGTGATTTCGTCGATCTGGATATTCGCGGTGCTCTCCACCCACGCATCGCTATTTCCGATCTGGAAAAGCTGTAGCGGCTCAGGCCAGTCACCAACCAGATCGGCCGTAACCGATCCCGTAATATCGCTGTAATAGGTCAGCCGGAACGTATTCTCGGGCATAATCGTAGCGGGGGTCATTTCCGCCAATCCGGTGAGCTGATTGGCATCGAGATAGCTAAAATCGAACTCGGCGCCGCCGCCAGCAAAGAAAAGCAAATCGACATCGTCAAAAGTGTATTCGACCAAACCGTTCAGGTCGGTGAGCGTAACTTCAACAGTCATTGGGAAACATCCTATGTAAATGGTGAACAAAACTTAGGCAAAATAGGAAAACTGTGACGATGAGATTGGCTGTTAACCATTGTCCAATCAATATGTTTCGCGTGCCAGACTGGTAACGTTTTCAACCATTGAGCGGATCTTCGAGGGACAGCGATTTTTCCTCAGAGCTTGAACGCATCATGCATCGACCCCGCGCTCGAGAGCATCACAAGACCGGATATTTCTGACTTGTCAGCGGCACTTACGCGCTGTTCAGCGGCAGAGCCTTCGCTCCGATCTTGGCCTTCAAATCGTCCGGCGCAACGCGGAAGACCGCATTCGGCGCCCCAGCGGCCGCCCAGACCTCTTGATATGAGAGCAGCGTGTCATCCATCCATGTCGCGATTGGCGCGAGATGCCCGATCGGGGACACGCCACCAATGGCAAAGCCGGTTTCTTCGCGAACGCGCTTCGGATCGGCACGTGTCAGCCCCTCGCCCACATGATCGCTGATCGTCGTGAGGTCGACGTCGTGCGCGCCGCTGACAAGCAGCAGTTTCAAATCACCGCTTTCCACGCCTTCGAAGATCATCGATTTGACGATTTGGCCAACTTCGCATCCGCAGGCCTTCGCGGCGTCGGCCGCCGTTCGCGTGCTATCCGGCATCCGGACAACCTCGACATCGAGCCCCAGTGATTTGGCTGCTTCTTGAACTCGGTTAACGCTTTTCGACATCTGGGGCACCTTCTGAAAAGGGTGCCAGACTGACAAGTCCAGAGGGATTGTCAATGAAGTGCGGGGCGGTCGGCAATTGGGTGTTTGCTCACCAAGTAACGATCTTCAATCAGGCGGATGTCGCGTGAGATCTGGTGCGCAGCGCAGCGTCCGACAGAGGCGAATCGTGGCTTGAATTTTGCCCGCATGAGGTGCGTTTTTGAAGGCCGCCCCATCGGGAGGTCATTGGATCACATGGCAAATACAATCTGCAAGTCATTGATATTACTACTACAATCACACTCCTCCTCGCAACACACGCTAAGATTGCCAAAACTAATAAAATAATACTTAATAGCTTTCACGGAGTTAGGAGAAGGCTCCAAGGGAGGAATTTATGAAACTTAAAACTGTACTTTTAGCGACCGCTATTGCCTCTGCGCCCATCGCCGCGACTGCCGCGGATATGACGATCGGTTTCAGCCAGATCGGCTCGGAATCCGGTTGGCGTGCTGCCGAAACCACCGTGACCCGTCTTGAGGCTGAAGAGCGCGGCATCGAACTCAAATTCGCCGATGCGCAGCAGAAGCAGGAGAACCAGATCAAGGCGATCCGTAGCTTCATTGCTCAGGGCGTCGATGCGATCTTGATTGCCCCTGTCGTCGCGACTGGCTGGGACGAGGTACTCGAAGAAGCGCAGGATGCCGAAATTCCGGTCGTTCTGCTCGACCGCACAGTGGACGCGGACGAGTCTCTCTATCTGACCGCCGTGACGTCCGACCTCGTTCACGAAGGACAGGTTGCCGGTGAATGGCTTGCAACCGAAATGGACGGCGCGGATTGCCGTATCGTCGAACTTCAGGGCACGACTGGCTCCTCGCCCGCCATCGACCGTAAAAACGGTTTCGAGCAAGGAATCGCCGGACACGACAACCTCGAAATTGTCCGCTCGCAGACCGGTGACTTCACCCGCGCGCAGGGCAAGGTCGTCATGGAAAGCTTCCTAAAGGCAGAGGGCGGAGAGAACATTTGCGCGCTTTACGCCCACAACGATGACATGGCCGTCGGCGCGATCCAAGCGATCAAAGAGGCCGGTCTGACCCCGGGTGAAGACATCAAGATCGTCGCCATCGACGCCGTTCCGGATGCGCACCTTGCCATTGCCAACGGCGAGATGAACGCAACCATCGAACTGACGCCGAACATGGCGGGTCCGGCTCTGGACGCACTCGAGGCCTATTTCGCTGACGGCACCGAGCCTGCGAAGTGGATCCAGACGGAATCCAAGCTGTTCACTGCAGCTGACGACAACCAAGCGATCTACGAAATGAAGAAAGACCTTGGTTACTAAGGCTCTCCCGGAGGTGCGTTAGCACCCAACTGCTGACCGGCCTTTCCCATCGGGCCGGTCAGTATTTTCGTCAGAAGAAGACCGGTCAGCCTCTAGGATTTCCGTATGAACGACATGACGCCATCGCTCGCGGCACCGATGCTGCACGCACGAGGTATCTCTAAATTTTTCCCCGGCACCATTGCTCTGGACGATGTGGAACTGGTTCTGCACGCTGGCGAAGTTCATGCCCTGCTGGGTGAGAACGGCGCGGGAAAATCCACGCTGATCAAATGCCTGACCGGCGCTTACAGGCGCGACGGCGGCGTCATTATCCTCGACGGTGCAGAGGTCGCGCCGGAGTCCACTGCGGCCAGCCAGAAACTTGGCATCGGCACCGTCTATCAAGAGGTCAACCTGCTGCCGAACCTGACCGTGGCCGAGAACCTGTTCCTCGGTCGGCAGCCGATGCGCGGGCCTTTTCTGGCGCGCCGTAAAATGAATGCGGAAGCGCGCGACGTGCTGGCGAGCTACGGGTTGGACATAGACCCCGCAGAGCCGCTTTCGGCCTACTCGGTCGCGATCCAGCAGGTCGTGGCCATCGCCCGTGCGGTCGAGATGTCTGGCAAAGTTCTGATCCTCGACGAGCCAACCGCGAGTTTGGATCGCGATGAAGTCGCCTTGTTGTTCGGCGTGATCCGTCAATTGACCGCGCGTGGTCTGGCCGTCGTGTTCGTCACTCACTTCCTCGACCAGGTGTTCGAGATTTCGGACCGCGCGACGATCCTGCGCAATGGTCGGATCGTGGATAGCTGCATCATCCGCGATGTCACGCAGCGGGATGTGGTCACGATGATGCTGGGCCGCCAGCTTGAATCGCGGGTCGAGCGCAAAACGGTCGCTCCGGCTGGTAAGGCGCTGGTCGAGTTCAAGGGGCTGACCAAGCGCGGGATGATCGAGCCGTTCGATCTGACCGTCCACGAAGGCGAAGTCGTCGGGCTCGCTGGTCTCCTCGGCTCCGGTCGGTCAGAGACCTGCAATCTGATTTTCGGCGTTGTCGCTGCAGACGAAGGTGAAACGCACCTGCGGGGCCAGCCCGTGTCGATCAACCGTCCTCGAGATGCTGTGGCGCAGCGCTTTGCCCTCTGCCCCGAGGATCGCAAGGTCGACGGTATCGTTGGCGATCTGTCGGTGCGCGATAATATCATCATCGCCCTTCAGGCCCGCCAAGGCTGGATGAAGCCGATCCCCCGCGCCAAGGTTCAGGAGATCGCCGAACGCTACGTGCGGGCGTTGGACATCCGTTTGGCCTCATTGGACATGCCGATCCGCCTTCTGTCTGGCGGCAACCAGCAGAAGGCGCTCCTCGCCCGCTGGCTGGCGACGAACCCAGATTTCCTGATCCTTGATGAACCCACGCGCGGCATTGATGTCGGGGCGCACGCAGAGATCATCGCGCTCATCGACCAGCTTCGCGCGGATGGGATGGCGCTGCTCGTGGCGTCGTCCGAACTCGAGGAACTGGTCGCCTACTCCACCCGCGTCATCGTTCTGCGCGACCGTAAACAGGTTGGCGAGTTAAACGGCGACGAAATCACGCCGGACAACATCGTGCGCGCCATCGCAGACGAAAAAGAGGACGCCTGATGGGACCGAAACCTTCGCTTTTGAAACGGATCCTGCCGCAGCTTATCATCCTCGCGGCGGCTCTTTTGCTGAATGTGATCGTCTTTCCGGACTTCTTCCAGATCGACTTCCGCAATGGCCGACTTTTCGGCAACCTCATCGACGTTCTGAACCGCGGCGCACCTGTCGCATTGCTGTGTATCGGTATGACGCTCGTCATCGCGACCAAGGGCATCGACCTGTCGGTCGGCGCGGTCATGGCGATCTCGGGCGCAGTGGCTGCATCGACTGTGGTTGAGGGCCACGGCTGGGGCACAGCGCTACTGGCCGCACTGCTTGCGGGCGGCCTCTGCGGGCTGTGGAACGGGTTCCTCGTGGCGGTGCTGCGCATCCAGCCGATCGTCGCGACGCTTGTGCTGATGGTGGCCGGACGCGGGATTGCGCAGTTGGTAACCGAAGGCAAGATCCTGACCTTCTCAAACGAGGGTCTGATCCAACTCGGTTCCGGCACGGTATTCGGCTTGCCCACACCGATCCTGATCTGGGTCGTATTGGGAGCATTAGTGACATTCGTCGTCCGCCGCTCTGCGCTTGGAATGCTGATCGAGGCCATCGGCATCAACGAACGCTCGTCCCGCTTGGCCGGTATCAACAGCCGCGTGTTGCTGGTCTGCGTCTACCTTTTGACCGGCCTGTGCGCTGCTCTCGCCGGTGTCATCGTTGCCGCCGACATCAAGGGCGCGGACGCCAATAACGCGGGGCTTTGGCTGGAACTGGATGCGATCCTCGCGGTGGTCATCGGAGGCAACTCGCTCCTTGGCGGGCGGTTCTCTATCGTCGCGTCGCTGCTTGGTGCGCTGATCATCCAGTCTATCAATTCGGTAATCTTGCTTTCGGGAATGCCGCCGGAATTCAATCTTGTCATCAAGGCCGCACTGATCCTGACCATCCTCGTGATCCAGTCGCCGCGTATGGGGAACTTGATCTATCTGATCCGCGCCACCGGTCCGCAACCCCAGCCCGAAGCCACCCGAGCACGTCCCAAGAAAGAGGCTACCCAATGATCCGCGCGACCCATCTTCCGCTCTTGGTCACACTCGGGACATTCGTTCTGGCCTATGCCCTGTGCGGCTACGCCTACCCTGCGATGCTCTCGACGCGGGTGATCGCGAACCTGCTGACGGACAATGCATTTATCGGCATCGCAGCCGTCGGTATGACGTTTGTCATCCTGTCAGGCGGCATCGACCTGTCGATCGGTTCGATTATCGCCTTCACAGGCGTTTTCCTCGCCGTCATCCTACGGGATACCTCGCTGCACCCGCTGGTCGCCTTTGCCATCGTTCTGGCACTGACCACCTGCTTCGGTGCTGCGATGGGCGCCACGATCCACTACCTCGAAATGCCGCCCTTCATCGTGACCTTGGCTGGCATGTTCCTCGCGCGCGGCGCGGCTTACGTTCTGTCGACCGAAAGCGTCCCAATTACGCATGAATTCTACGACACGCTGCAAGGTCTGTATTGGAAAGTCGACGGCGCCCGCTTCCGCCTGATTGGTGGCGTGATGGTCCTCACGTTCATCGCGGGCATCCTCATCGCGCACCGCACCCGCTTCGGTCAGAACGTCTATGCGCTCGGCGGCGGTGAACAGGCTGCAAAGCTGATGGGCGTTCCTGTCGCGCAGACCACGATCGGCATTTATGCCTTGTCCGGAGGGCTCGCGGGGCTTTCAGGGATCGTCTTCTCGCTCTATACATCGGCCGGCTATTCGTTAGCGACTGTGGGCGTTGAACTCGACGCAATTGCAGCGGTCGTCATCGGCGGCACGCTTTTGACTGGTGGATATGGTTTTGTCGCGGGGACGTTTTTCGGCATCCTCATCATGGGACTTATTCAGACGTACATCGTCTTCGACGGCACCCTGTCGAGTTGGTGGACGAAAATCGTCATCGGAGGGCTGCTGTTTGCATTCATCCTCCTACAGAAAGGATTGATGTGGGCGACGCAGGCAAAAGCGGGGCAGGCAAAACGAAAGAAAGCTACTGGCTTCGCCGCTCATTCATGACACTCATCCAATCCGGAGGCGTGGCGGAGCGTGCGTCGAACCACACGGCCTTCGTGGTGGACCAGATCGGTCGCGCCATCGTCGCAGGCGAATATCCGGCGGAAACGATGATCCCGCTCGATCCGGACCTGTGCGAGATGTTCGGCGTGTCACGCACGGTGGTGCGCGAGGCGAAGAAGACGCTAATCGCCAAAGGGATGATCCAGTCGAAGGCCAAGGTCGGCACCCACGTGCGCCGCGCCGATGACTGGAACATGTTCGATGAGGACGTCCTGCGCTGGCACGCCACGGCCCGCAATCCGACGCGGTTCTATGAAGAGCTGTACGAAATCCGGATGATCTTCGAGCCCGCAGCTGCCGCGCAAGCGGCGGGCCGGGTTAATCAGGTCGATCTGGATGAATTGCACGCTCTCTGCGACCGCTTGGCGACCGCGGGAAGTCGCACCGATTTCGCACTGGCCGACTACGAGTTCCACAAACAGGTCCTGCGCCTGTCCGGAAACCGCTTCCTACAGTCGCTTGGCGACCTCGTGCAGACGGCGCTCTACTCGCTGTTCATGGCGGAGCATATCGGCGACTTCTCTGATCGCCGCGAGACCGTCGCCAAGCGTCACCGCGCCATTGTCTCGGCCATCGCTTCGGGCGCTCCGACGGAGGCACGAGAAGCGATGAGCCAAGTCATCCACGACGGCTATGCCAACGTGATGCACGGGTAGGATTTGCGCCGGGCATAGTGGTCCTGCACCTGAATTTTCAGGCTCCCCGCAGTCTTTGCACCCTTTCTCACCGCCGCCAGTAGCGATGAGTCACCAGCGCGCCGATATACGGCCCGATTGCGCCGATGGCATCGAGTGCCTCCAGCGGCGCGCCAATGTCGCCACGGATACCAATGCGGATATTATCCATTTCATCCTTAGATGCTGGAAGACACCGGTGGGAATTGAGGAGCATCCCCCATGTCGCTTCGATAGTATTTTACGCGCGGTAATTTTTTCCTTACGCGACCTATCAGGCCGAGTCCCGTATGATTAGTCGTGCCTCCAGCTTCTGGATTGCTGGCACGGCAGCACCACTATTTCCATCGATGAGCGCAAATAGAGACTCAACGCTCCGCTCTGCAATCGCCGTGTAGTCCTGCGCGACCGTGGTCAGCGGCGGGCAGGTAAAGCGCGCCAGCGGGTGGTCGTCATGACCAGCAATACGCATGGCACAGCCAGACCCGCGCCCGACCCGCAATCCTTTAGAGTACGCCGCAGCCAGCAGCCCGATCGCCATACGGTCATTTGCGCACAAGACAGTGCCGGAAGGGAATTCCCGGTTCGAAATCAGCCGCACACCTTCCTCGTAGCCGAGCTCTTCAAAGTTCCAGTTGGACCGCGAGATCGGCACAACATACGGCTCATGGCCGAGACGCTCCATCGAGGCGGTATAGGCGTCCCGCCGCTCCGAAGCGTTCAGATTGACAGCAGGCATATCGAGGAAACAAGGCGGCTGGCCAGTGCGGCAAAGGTAATCGACCATCAGTCCTATCGAGTTGAAATTGTCATTTCCGACAAAGGTTTGCCCAACATCGAGGTAGCTATCAAACAGCACAGTTGGGGTCTCATCCGCGAACTGGCGCAAGCGCTCGACGTCGCTCGTCTCTCCCAATGGCGCAATCACCGCACCAGCCAGCTTCAACGTGCGCAAGGTGTCCAGCGCAGCCAGTTCCTGCTCTGTCGCGCCGTGCGACGGAATAACGATCGGCCAGTATCCCGCAGCAGTGCAGCGCATTTCCACATGGCGCACGACTTCCGAAAAAAATGGGTCGGCGATGGTCGGCACGACGATCCCGATATTTCGCGTGGACCGGCGGTTCTGGTTCATCGCAAACATATTCGGGCGGTAGTCATATTGGTCGAGAGCAGCCTCGATGCGCTCGCGGGTCGCGCTCCGGACCTTCGTCGGGTCGTTGAAATATTTCGAGAGGGTCGGACGGGAGATACCAATCACTGTAGCGAGCTCGTCCATATTGCGGATTTTCTTCTCTTCCATCTTCAATCCCTTTCCTTGAGCGGGACCATTTACTTGCCGCAAGTAGACAAAGATTGCCATGACGGGCCGCAAGTCGGAACATTTTATTTACGCGCGTAAAATTTTTGATTAACTGTGATACCGCTGGATGGCACCAACACGGTTAAGATCCGCCAGCGCATTCGCGCCACCGTTGAGCGCGAGGAAGGGTCGGGTATGAGTAAAATCGTGGTTATTGGCGAAATTCTCGTTGAGATCATGGCTGACTCCATCGGCAATGGGTTTAACGAAGCCATCGCGATGACGGGCCCCTATCCGTCCGGCGCGCCAGCCATTTTTATCGACCAAGTGGCACGCATGGGCGCAGAGTGCGCCATTGTTTCCACGGTCGGCGACGATGATTTCGGCCGTCTCAATATCGAGCGGTTGGCTTCAGACGGTGTGGATATCTCAGGAATAGCGGTCGATCAGGACCGCCCGACCGGTTCGGCCTTCGTCAGATATCGCAGTGATGGGTCAAGGGACTTCCTGTTCAACATCCGTCATTCAGCCAGCGGGCTGTTGCCCGAGAGTGAAGCCGCTCAACGCGTTCTAGTTGACGCAACGCACCTCCACGTCATGGGCTCGTCGCTTTCAAGCCCGGCCTTCGTGATGATGAACTTGAAAGCGGCGCGAGCGGTGAAGCAGCGCGGTGGCACAATCTCGTTCGATCCAAACCTTCGCAAGGAGATCCTTTTATCCCCCGGCATGGCTGAAGCGATGAAAGAGTTCGTCGCGCTGACAGACGTCTTTCTTCCCTCGGGCGCCGAACTGACCTTGCTGACAAAGGCGCAAAACGACTTGGACGCGGTCGCGGAGCTCCTGGCGCTCGGCATCAAAGTCATCGTCCACAAGATGGGCGCAAAGGGGGTGCAGTACTATGATGCCAACACAAGCAAATTCATCGCGCCCTATATCGTCGACGAGGTGGACCCGACTGGCGCGGGCGACTGCTTTGGCGGTACCTTCGTCGCCCTGTGGTACGCTGGAACGGACGTTACCGATGCCCTGAACGTTGCCGCAGCAGCAGGCGCCCATGCTGTGACCAAACGGGGCCCGATGGAAGGTGCCGCGAGCTATGAAACCCTTATCGAATTTATGAAATCCAAAGAGAGAGCCGTATGACCCATCCTCTCCGTTCGATCCCCGCTGCCTTCCATTCTGGAAAGCCGCTTGGCATCACGTCCGTTTGCTCGGCACATCCTGTTGTCATTGAGGCAGCACTGTCGCTGGCAAAAGAAACGGGCCGCCCTGCCCTCGTCGAGGCGACATGCAACCAAGTCAATCACGAGGGCGGCTACACGGGCATGACGCCATCCGACTTCCGGACCTTTGTCATGGAGATCGCGCAAAAGGTCGGCATCGCCATGGATAACGTAATCCTCGGTGGCGACCACTTGGGGCCGAACCCGTGGAAATCGCTACCTGCCGAAGAAGCCATGGCGAAAGCCGAAGCCATGATTGCGGCATTCTCTGCGGCGGGCTTTACAAAACTTCACCTCGATTGCTCGATGGGCTGCGCAGGTGAACCCGTCGCTTTGGATGACGAGACAACGGCGTCGCGCGCAGCTAGACTTGCCACCGTGGCCGAAGCCAACAAAACGGACATGGACCCAGTGTACGTGATCGGCACCGAAGTCCCCGTACCCGGCGGTGCACTTGAAGAGCTACACGATCTGGCTGTGACGACCGCCGACGCGGTATCAGAAACCTATGCGGTCCATGAGGCTGCGTTCGCAGAGCGAAATCAGCAAAGTGCCTTCGACCGCGTCATCGGCATGGTCGTGCAGCCTGGTGTAGAGTTTGGCCACTCGGACGTCATCGAATTCGTCCCAGCCAAAGCGTCCGGTCTGACATCCTACTTAAAGTTCATCCCGACGATCGTTTTCGAAGCGCACTCGACCGACTACCAAAGCAAAGAAGCTCTAGCAGCTCTGGTACAGGGCGGCTTCTGCATCCTGAAAGTCGGCCCTTGGCTGACCTTCGCTCTGCGCGAAGCGCTCTATGGCCTGGATGCGATTGCTGACGTCATGGATGGACACGCACCGAAGAACCGGCTCATGTCGGCATTGGAAAACACGATGCTCGAAAGCCCCGAAAACTGGGCGAAATACTACGAAGGCTCTGCCGAGGAACTCTTCTTCCAGCGCCACTTCAGCTATTCTGACCGCATTCGCTATTATTGGCCGACCAAGGACGCATCTGAAGCTGTTAAGGCCCTCAAAGCCCGTTTCGCTGGTCGAACTATTCCCGAGCCGCTTCTTTCGCAGTATCTGCCAAATTTGACCGCGAAGTACTTCGATGAAGCTTTAGTAGAAGCCGTGCAAAATGTGCTGAAGGTGTACGACGCAATCACGCTTTCAAAATAGCGGACTTCGTCGATAGCGCCGCACCGTCAGCTGGACGAAGAGCAGCAGGTTAAGGCTGGAGCTGGTCCGAACGTTGTGCGGATTTCGATCGGGATTGAGGATTTGCAGGACATCATCGCGGATCTTGATCAGGGTTTGAGTGCTGCGACGGCCTGATTGACGCGCCTTTTGGGCCATCGGAACGGTGGCCCAAGGGGATAGCGGCATCAAACGCAAAGAACCCCGCGGGTTGCAGGACGATGTACGGATAGTCATTGAATATTGGTTGCGGGGGTAGGATTTGAACCTACGACCTTCAGGTTATGAGCCTGACGAGCTACCGGGCTGCTCCACCCCGC